>NZ_CAJGYP010000008.1:0-787 GCF_904845995.1 Psychrobacter fjordensis | reverse complement strand
GTGTTGATGGCATCGGGGAAGCCCTTTAAGCCGTCGACACAGGCAATGAGGATATCTTGTACCCCGCGGTTTTGTAGTTCAGTGAGAACGCCTAGCCAGAACTTGGCGCCCTCATTTTCTGATAACCACATACCAAGCAGCTCTTTTTTACCATCAAGCCCCACGCCTAGCGCCAGATAGATAGCCTTGTTGATGATCTGCTTGTCTTGACGTACTTTAACGACAATGCAGTCCAAATAGACGATAGGATAAACACTGCTCAGCGGCCGGTTCTGCCAAGCGGTGATGTCCTCTAAGATGTTGTCAGTGACTCTTGAAACTAAGCTGCTTGAGATGTCGACGTCATAGAGCTCTTTGATGGTTTCGACAATCTCGGTGGTGGTTTGACCCTTGGCGTAAAGGAATATGATCTTGTCATCGAGACCTGAGATACGGGTTTGATGCTTACTAACGAGTACAGGCTCAAAGCTGCCACCGCGGTCTCTTGGGGTGGAGATCTCAAGATCGCCTGTGTCACTGCGGACGGTCTTTTTAGTGTGCCCGTTACGCTTATTAGGTTTATCCGCCTTTTCATGCTTGGGATAGCCGAGATGGTCTTCCATCTCAGCCTCTAAGGCAGTATCGATAAAGGATTGCATGAGCTGCTTTTGGAAGTCTTTAATGTCATCAAAGCTGTTCATGCTACCAGCCATTTGCTCGGCCAGTTTTTTAAGGTCAGATTGAGTAGTCATTGCTTATTCTCCGGTTAATGGATTATAAGCAGTTACACAGTTTTTAGGAAAGGCTC
>NZ_CAJGYP010000007.1:0-2023 GCF_904845995.1 Psychrobacter fjordensis | reverse complement strand
GTGGCTCTGTTGCCTGCTGACCCTCTGGTCTACTTTTTGGTCTTGGCTCCTCTCCATCACGATAATAGTCTGGCTCTATCGCCTGCTGACCATATGGCCTAAGTTCCGGCCTCAGCTCATCCCTATCGCGATAACGCGGAAATATAATGGCACCTTGCTCATCATAGACTCTAATTTGATTCATCAGCCATCGGTCTTGATGGTACATCTGCTTGACGGCTGTCAAGTCGCCAGCTTCTAGTGCCGTAACCATCTCTTGACGCTTAGTCAATAACGTATCGACCTGCACATCCATAAGAGCGGTGAGCGCTTTTTCACTCAACCAACGCTCTACCATTACCGATAAGATAGAAGTGACCAGAATGGTGACTAATAGGCTTAAAAACAGCCGCCAAAACAGGGTGATTCGCACCTTAAATTTAGGAGTATTCATCGATGATTCCATTATTAAAGTACTAGCTGATAACCTTTACCACGAACCGCTTTTATTGGCTCGTCATGAAAAGGTTGAAGTTTTTTACGCAGGCGTGACACATGCACATCTAAGCTACGGTCAAAAGGTTGAAGTTCACGTTGCAATACATGCTCTGATAGCCATTCTTTACTGACTACCTCGCCTTTTTGTTTGAGGAGCGCCACCAATAGATCAAACTCTGTACCCGTCACTTGCAGCTCAATACCATCTATTTGACAACTTCGCTGATTTTGATCGAGATGCAAGCGACCTTCTGGTAATGGTGTGTGATCTGACACCGCCGCATTGGTACGTTTAATCACTGCATTGATACGTGCCAGCAGCTCTCGAGGATTACAGGGTTTGGTAATATAATCATCAGCGCCAAGCTCCAGACCGATAATACGATCAATCTCCTCGCCTTTTGCCGTCAGCATAATGACAGGGATATCAATAATATTCGGTAATTGGCGCAGTACGCTGAGCCCATCCATTTTTGGCATCATAATATCAAGCACTAGCAAATCATAAATAGGCGCCTGAGTACTCGCCATTTTCAGTTTTTTTATAACAGCTTCACCATCATGAACGCAGTCACATTGGATGCCGTGATTGTGTAAGTACTCTTGTAATAATTGAGTCAACTCTTCGTCATCGTCGCCTAATAATATATTTGGCATATTTTTCTCCTTTAGCTTTGAATCGCTTTGTTATCTATATTATCAGGCAAGAGCTTAGCGATTCGCTATAAACGTTACTTTTCTTAATACTTCATAAATGTTCGTAACCTTCAACTGTCGTAAGATAGCACCTATCAACAGCAGGTATTGTGTTTATCTACAGCACTTAAAAGTAATATTTGCTAGATGACCGTTTAATATTTGCTTAACCAAATCAATCAAATAAAAGGTATTGTTATGAAAAAATTACTATTGGGCTCAGTATTAGCATTGTCTAGCGTATTTACTGTCACCGCCTGTAGCAGCGTCAATGCAAACACGGATACCACACCATCGGCCACCAAAATGCAAAAACAGCATAAAGCCGGTATGAAAAAGGGCGACATGAAAAAAGGTGGTATGAGAGGCCCATTGTCACAACTGGATCTGACCGAAGCACAACAAACACAAATTAAAGCCATCATGCAAAAACAGCATGGCGATAATAAAGCGGATCGTACAGAAAACAAAGCAGAACGCGCTCAAATGCATCAGCAGATTCAAGCATTGACCAATGCCCGCACATTGAATAACACCGCAGTAAGCCGTCTGGCTGATCAACAAGCAGCAAAAGAGAAGCAACGCTTTATTGAACGTATACAAACCCAGCATGCAATTGCTCAAGTATTGACTGCTGAGCAACGTGCCGAACTTGTACAAATGAAAGAAGAAAGAAAAAATGATAAAAAAGGTGATCGTGAGCCACGTGGCGAACGTCCACAACCAGGCATGTAATAATCTACTCCGGAAAAGTATGATTTTTATCTAGCGATATAAGTTTTAAATAAAAAAGCGCCCCTATTTGATAGAGGCGCTTTTTTATTTGCTAATATAAATATTTAAATCAATC
>NZ_CAJGYP010000006.1:0-12357 GCF_904845995.1 Psychrobacter fjordensis | reverse complement strand
GGCAAAAAGTATCATAATCTATTATTTCAATTCCCGCATATCTTCTTCTTGCTTGAACAACTTCCTCAGGTGATGAGTTTTCCCAACTTCCAACGACTAGTACTAATTTAGGGTTTTTAACTTCAATCCCATACTTTTTTTTTGCAAAATCTGAATTTTTTTGATATGTAAAATACTCTTCATAATTAGCAAGTTGTGCAACACCTTCCTCAACATAATCAATAAACCTACGTCTTTTTCTTCCACCTTTAGTAATATTTTTCTTTGCTAACGCTGCAGTTTTCAAATCATATATATCATAATATCCATCAGAGCGTTTAATCAGCAAGTCAGGATTTATTGCAGTATCATCACATGTCCCATCATGTTCAAGCCACTTTAAATAAGGCTCATATTCAAAGTGTTCTGTTTTAAATGCTTTTTTTATTATTTCAGGGTGTAATTTTAAGAACTCTCCAATTGTAGTTTCATGTATTCCGGGAAGCAAATACATACTTTGCAATTGACCTGCAACAATAAGTTGCTCTTCGCTTTTTCCTTTAACGGTATGAATACCTTTAACTTCTTTTTCACTTAAATTTTTATCAAAAAAATCGATTAATTTCGATTTCATTATAGAGCTTTTGAAAATATATGCTGCCAATATGCTTTTGCAGCGATATAAGTTATCTGACCTATTTACAAGAATACAGTTCTCAATTAAACAAGACTCGAAGTTAGAGCCAAAAGAAATAACACTTCCTTTTCCTCCTGTCCTGCTCAATTTCGAACCATATAGCTCTATAGAAGGAAATCTCTCTTCTACAGCTTTAAAATCAGCCTCTTGTGCCAAACACAAAAATTTAAAACCATTCTCTTTACCATCAAGGTGTACACAAGAATCTGGCTCAGAATCATCAAACTGACTTAAGTAACGATAAATCGATTTCTCTTTATGTATTTTAACTATCAGACCACTGTACTTTTTAACCGCCCCCACAAGTTCTGCTACATAGAATCCAGAACAATTGGTGACTAGTAAAATGTTGGGATATAGGACACTGCCATCGTTTGACTCTAAGTGTCCATTTTCTTGCATTTCAAGAACATATTCAAAATAACTTTCAAATATGTTCTTGACCTCTAAGATATATTTATCAAATAACATCGGGATTTCCACAGATAAAGAATAAGCTAATATTTTATATCGGGCTGACACGTGCTTGTAAGGAAGCAAGCATAACATGAGTAGAAATTTATAAAGCAACATTATTTAGAGCCTAAAAACTAACTATAATTTACAACTGCAAAAAAAAACCCGCATCATAAGATACGGGGTTTTCTTTATTTAAAAACGTTTAGCTTAAATTTCAACCAAGACTAGGTCAACTGAGCGACATTAATTTTATCCGCTTCTTCAGTGTATTCTGACATACGGTCGAAGTTCATGTATTGATACACTTCCTCGCCCATGCTGTCTAGCATACCAGCATACTGCTGATATTCGTCGTTGGTTGGCAATTTACCAAGTACCGCTGCTACTGCTGCAAGCTCTGCAGAAGCAAGGTATACGTTAGCACCCTGACCTAGACGGTTCGGGAAGTTACGCGTAGAGGTAGATACGGCGGTAGACTTCGGAGCGATACGTGCTTGGTTACCCATACATAGCGAACAACCTGGCATCTCAGTACGAGCACCGGCTTGAGCGTAGATATTGTAGTAACCCTCTTCCATCAATTGACGCGCATCCATCTTAGTAGGTGGCGCAATCCATAGACGAGTCTTGAGGCTTCCTGCTGGTACATCTTTTAGCAGTTTACCAGCGGCACGGAAATGACCGATGTTGGTCATACATGAACCAATGAATACTTCATCAATAGTATCACCAGCGACGTCAGCTAGTGTTTTAGCATCATCTGGATCGTTCGGGCAGCATAGGATAGGCTCTTTGATGTCAGACATATCGATAGTCATATCGATCGTGTACTCAGCATCTTCATCAGCACGCAATAGGCTTGGGTTCGCGAGCCAGTCTTGCATCTGCTCGATACGACGACTGATGGTACGTGCATCGCCATAGCCTTCTGAGATCATCCACTTAAGTAGAGTGATATTTGAGTTTAAGTACTCAGTCACTGACGCTTCAGATAGAGTAATAGTACAACCAGCAGCGCTACGCTCAGCTGAGGCATCAGATAGCTCAAATGCTTGCTCAGCAGTCAAGTCTTCTAGACCTTCGATTTCAAGAATACGGCCGTTGAATTCGTTGATTTTACCTTTCTTATCGACAGTCAATAGACCTTCTTTAATTGCTTGATAAGGAATGGCATGTACTAGGTCACGTAGTGTGATACCAGGCTGACGTTCGCCAACGAAGCGTACACGGACAGACTCAGGCATATCAAGTGGCATAACACCGGTCGCTGCGGCAAATGCCACTAGACCAGAACCCGCTGGGAACGAAATACCCATTGGGAAACGAGTATGCGAGTCACCACCAGTACCAACAGTATCTGGAAGTAGCATACGGTTCAACCAGCTATGGATGATACCATCACCTGGACGTAAGCTTACGCCGCCACGGTTCATGATAAAGTCAGGTAGTGTGTGCTGAGTTTCAACGTCAACTGGCTTTGGATAAGCCGCAGTGTGGCAGAATGACTGCATCACTAAATCTGCTTGGAAACCTAGGCAAGCCAAATCTTTTAGCTCATCACGAGTCATCGGACCAGTCGTATCCTGAGAGCCGACTGTCGTCATTTTAGGCTCACAGTACATACCAGGACGTACGCCTTCTAGACCACAAGCTTTACCAACCATTTTTTGCGCTAGCGTAAAGCCTTTACCAGTGTCTACTGGCTCTTCTGGTTTTGCAAAGATGTCTGAATGACCAAGACCCATGTATTCACGAGCACGGTTAGTTAAGCCACGACCAACGATCAATGGAATACGGCCACCAGCACGAACTTCGTCAAGCAAAGTTGGAGAGTTTAGCGCAAACGTTGACAATACTTCGTCAGAGTCATGCTTAGTGATTTTGCCTTCGTACGGATAGATGTCAAATACATCACCCATATTTAGGTTATCAACATTCACTTTCTCAATTGGCAATGCACCAGAATCTTCCATCGTGTTGAAGAAGATAGGCGCGATGTTGTTACCAAGTACTAAACCGCCGCCACGTTTGTTTGGCACGTTAGGGATATCATCACCCATCAACCAAAGTACTGAGTTGGTCGCAGACTTACGGCTAGAACCAGTACCAACGACATCACCAACATAAGCCAATTGATGGCCTATTTTTTTCAGCTCTTCGATTTGCTTCATCGGGCCAACAACGCCTTCGTCATCAGCATTGATGCCGTCACGAGAGTTTTTGTGCATGGCTAATGAATGCAATGGGATATCTGGACGGCTCCATGCATCTTGCGCAGGTGACAAGTCATCTGTGTTGGTTTCGCCAGTTACTTTAAACGTTGTATAAGTTGTTTTTTCTGGTACTGCAGCGCGGTTCAAGAACCACTCAGCATCTGCCCAAGATTGAACGACTTCCTTTGCAATAGTGTTGCCCGCTTCTGCTTTTTCAGTCACGTCATTGAACGCGTCAAATACTAGCAACGTCTTTTTCAGTGCTTCAGCTGCATCTTGTGCAACATCGCTGTCATCTAGTGCAGCAACCAATGGCTGAACGTTGTAGCCACCTTGCATAGTGCCTAAGATTTCAACTGCTTTTTGCTTGCTGATAAGTGGTGATGATGTTTCACCCTTAAGGATCGCAGCTAAAAATGCCGCTTTAACGTAAGCAGCTTGGTCAACACCAGCAGGAATACGATTTTCTAGCAAGTTCATCAAGAATGCATCTTCGCCTGCAGGTGGCGTTTTTAATAGCTCAACCAACTCTGCTACTTGTTTTTCATTCAGTGGTAGCGGAACCGTTCCTAGCTCAGCACGTTCTTCGACATGTTTACGATAAGCTTCTAACACAATAGTCGTCCTCGTCAGTTGGTGTTTAGCACATTACGTTGGGTAGTCAGTATGACAGCCTGCGTCCATGTACTAGATGGAATAATTATCTGTGCAATCATAGCTCAAAACGCTCTAAATGTTAATGGCTCAGCTTGGAAAAGGCTTAGAATAAGGCCATATTGGACATTTATTATAAAAATAGTACCGTCAACAATACGCTTGAACGGTCTTTTATATCTTATACGCCGCTTGCTACGCTCATTGACTGCTTTATTATTTTCGGTTAAATAGACACTGTGTGACTGCTATACTCTTTTGTAAGATATTATTTTTCAAACATGCCTTTTTTCAAATGCGCTTTAGTCATTTAATGCACTCTAGCACAGCAGCTTAATAAGGTAGCACATATCATTAGCATACATATATCATTAGCACACATAGCTAGCACATATAAACCGCCAGTGAGGATAATAAAATGAATGATAAAGAAAACAATGCCAATTATGACAGCGGTCTAAAAGTTCGCACCGAGGTAATGGGTGAGCAACATGTCAAACGTTCACTGGATAGCGCGACTGGGTTCACTCAGCCATTACAGGATTGGATCATTGAGCATGCGTGGGGTAGCACGTGGCAAGATGACTCCGTATTACCACGCAAATATCGCTCATTAATCACTATCGCTTTTTTGATTGCCCAAAAAAGCCCAAATGAGCTAAAAGGACATATTCGAGGCGCTATCAATAATGGTGCTAGTGTCGCTGAGATTCGAGAAGTTCTCATGCACAGCTTACCCTACTGCGGCGCACCCGCCACTCAAGAAGCGTTTCGTGCTGCCATAGAAATCCTGAATGAGTTGGATATTGACATAGATATTTAAAACTATGGTAAAGAGACAAGTCGTAGTAATCTTAACAAGATTGATTAAAAGCTACCCCTTGAATTTCTGTTATAATGTCCTCACTCACAACACATTCTAATAATTCCATAAACCCTTATAAGATAAAGGGTTAAGAGATAATTTTATTATGACAACTGCCGTACAAACCTATGTACCTGCTGCTAAGGCCAAACCCAAAAAAGCCATTCAAGGCGAAAAGCTGCGTGGCTACGATAAAGTTGCCCGTATCCCAATTAAAGTAATCCCGACCGTCGAGGCAAAGAAAAAGCCAGATTGGATTCGGGTCAAGATGTCATCGCCTGCTGAAGTAGCCCGTATCAAAGCCACGTTGCGTGAGCAAAAGCTTTATACCGTCTGTGAAGAAGCGGCCTGCCCTAACCTGCCACAGTGCTTCGCTGACGGTACGGCGACCTTTATGATCATGGGTGATATCTGTACGCGTCGCTGCCCGTTCTGTGATGTCGGCCATGGTCGTCCAAATAAGCTAGATGCTGATGAACCACGCCATACTGCTGAGACGATTGAAGGTCTTAAACTCAAGTATGCAGTCATTACCTCAGTTGACCGTGATGATTTGAAAGATGGTGGTGCCATGCATTTCGTTGAAGTACTCAACGAATCACGTGCGCTTAGCCCGAACTGCTTAATTGAGATATTGGTACCTGATTTCCGTGGTCGTATGGATATTGCGTTGGATTTGCTAACGGAAACGCCGCCAGATGTCTTTAACCATAACATCGAAACGGTACCGCGTTTATACAAAGCATTCCGTCCGGGTTCTGATTATCAGCATTCACTCGACTTGCTCAAGCTATATAAAGAGCGTCGTCCTGATATCGCGACCAAATGCGGCTTTATGGTCGGCCTTGGTGAGACTGAAGAAGAGATTTATGCGCTACTTGATGATCTAAAAGCACATAATGTGGATATGATTACGGTTGGTCAGTATCTACAACCTAGTAAAAACCATGCGCCTGTTGATCGTTATGTCCATCCAGATGAGTTCCAGCGTTATATGGACTATGGCAAGAAAATCGGCTTCTTTAATATCTGGGCAGGCCCAATGGTACGCTCAAGCTACTTTGCAGATCGTCAGTACTACGGCGAAGACTGCCCTGCACCAATCCGTAGCAAAAAGGCATTGGCAGCAGAAGGCAAATTAGGCTGCTAATCTGACAAGAGAGCGAATGTAAAATCATTCGCTAAGAAAAGCTACTAAGCGTAGATGAGCACAGAAAAAGGGTGAATAACAAATTTGTTATTCACCCTTTTTTATGACTGATTTAAGATATCGATGTAATAGATATGAATGCCTAAAACTTAGACATTCATATCATCCACAAAAATTTGAGTAGCTATGAAAACAAGTAGCAGTATTACTTATGTAGACTAAACTTGTTCGACAAAGTTACTCATATAATTTGTGGTTGGTACTAGATATTCACAGCTATACACTAACAGTCGGCGTCGGTGCTTCACTCGTCTTAATATTAAACACAGCAATACCAAGGACAATAACAGCGCCTGCAACACCAGTGATGATCTCAGGGTAAATCAACAACAATGCACCAACAACCAAAATGACACGGGTGAGTGTATTCATTCCGCCTCTGAAATATCCTTCGAGCGCAGCGCTTAAGGCGATCACACCAGTGATTGACGTTACTACCACGGTGATGATATCCACAATAGGAGGCAGTGGGAAATCTTTCGCCGTGACTGCCAAACCTGTTGGATCGATCATTAGCATCGTTGGGTTGTAGATAAACATAAACGGCACGATAAATCCAGCAAGGGCAAGTTTCAATGACAAGAACCCTGTCTTCATTGGATCACCGCCCGAAATACCTGCACCCGCAAAGGCTGCGAGACATACAGGTGGAGTAATATTGGCAAAGATACCAAAGTAGAATACAAACATATGCGCTGATAAAATTGGAATATCAAAGCCAGCTAGTGCTGGAGCCGCCATCGTTGCTGTAATGATATAGGCAGGAATAGATGGTAGTCCCATGCCTAAAACCATCGATGCTAGCATGGTTAAAATGAGCGTAAAGAATAATGACCCTGCGCCTAATGTGACGATAGATGATGTCATCACCGTACCAAAGCTGGTCAAACTAACCACCCCAATGATAATACCAACGACCGCACAAGCAGCCATTACCGCTAGTGACTGGCGCGCACCATCTTCTAGTGCGCCTAAGATATCAGACAACCCCATGCGAGTCTCAGCACGTAGCATACTGATCACGACGGTGAACCCAATGGTATAAGCCGCGGCATAGCCGACAGGGACATTTTTGATTAATAGGAAAACCAAAAACACAATCGGTAGTAGCATATGACCACGGGCTTTTAATACTTCTTTTACCGCTGGCAAGTTTTCTTTAGCGATGCCTTTTAGATCACGGCGTCCAGCACGGAAATGCACCTGTGCAATCACACCAAGATAGTACAAAATCGCGGGCAATAATGCGGCCAACGCAATCGTGCTATAAGGTAAGCCTGTTGTCTCCGCCATAATGAATGCACTCGCACCCATAATTGGCGGTAATATCTGCCCGCCAACTGAGGCACTTGCCTCAACTGCACCGGCAAAATCTTTATGATAGCCGACCTTTTTCATCAACGGAATGGTGAAGGCACCGGTACTTACCACGTTTGATAACGCAGAGCCATTGATACTACCCATAAAGCCACTAGAGATGACCGCTACTTTTGCAGGCCCGCCTTTTTTGTGACCCGCGATGGCTAGTGCCAAATCATTGAACAGCTGCCCCATTCCTGAACGTGCTAAGAACGCGCCAAAGAGAATGAATAGGAAAATGAACGTTACCGATGCGCCAATCGCAACAGAGTATAAGCCTTCGGTTTTTAAAAATAATTGACCAAATATATCACCCATGTCATAAGGGCGGGTCAATAATCTATCAGGCATAAAGTCCAAATGACTGACAAACGGATACGCCAAAAATATCCCTGCTAAAATCGGTAAAATCCAACCAGTGATACGGCGACTGCCTTCTAGCACGCAGACCACGGTAATCAGAGAAAATATCACATCGACCTGATTTGCCATGCCGCCACGCGAGGTCACAATATCTTGATATTCATAAATCAAATAGCCCATGCCAGATAACGACAGCGCAAACCAAATCCAGTCATACCATGCCACACTTTTTCGGCTGCTTTTTTTGCTAGCAGGGAAAATCAAGAATATTAATGCAAAACCAACACCTACATGCACAGAGCGTTGTAGCAATGCTGGCATTGGATTAAAGGTGATATAAAGGTGAAATAGCGAATAGAGTATACAAATACCAGCGATCAAATATTTCACTGGTCCTTGGGTAATATGACGCGTGATTGACTCTCGGTCATATTTTTCCAATACTGCTTTGTTGATTGCCGCAGCTTCAGCGTCGGTATCAACATGAGCGTCTGGCTTGGTAGTTACGCTACCGTGATCCGTCACTTGGGATGTCATGACAAAGGTCCTTGTTAAATCTATCAATGAAACCATACATTTTCGGCATGATCGTTACTTCAGAATAATCTGGCACCAACTGGTGAATTAAAACACGATGGTCGCCATAATCAATCTCACCTTTGGTCAGTCTGGATACCACCCAATTGAGGTTAGGTAACTTCTCATTGATTTGGTAACCCAGATAGCCAGGTTTTTGTACAGGAGCAAGCATTTCGGTGGAAGGAGTACCTGCACCGAAAGCTTCAAAATAGGTTGTGGTCAGTAGCAGCTCAGCAGCTTCTGTACTGCTGCCGTCTATGCGTTGGTACTGCTCCTCCCACCATTGTTTTTCTACAGAATGTATCCATCGCAGTTGAAAGTCAGGCTCAACGAAATAACAAACCGTATCATCAGCGCCCTCTACCCCTGCGACGCGCACTTCAACGACAGGCTGGAGAATAACCCCCATCCATAACGTAAAAAAAACCAGCGCGGCAATAAATGCTGCGCCAGCTGTTAGCCCTAATGGATTACTTGGCTGCTTGTTCGTCATAGTATTTTTTAGCACCAGGATGGATTGGAGCGACCATACCTTCACGAGCAGTTGCTAGGCTGATGTCGTTGGCTGCTTGGTGAGCGGTTTTTAGACCCTCTAAATTATCAAATAACGTTTTGGTTAACTTATAACCATCAGCTTCAGATAGATCAGAACTAACCAATAGCGCATTCATAATTGCTGCCGTTGGGATAGCGGCTTCGTTACCGTACGTGCCAGCAGGAATCTCAAACGTTTTGAAATAAGGCTTGCTCGCGATGATTTCTTTTAGCTTGTCTTGGTCGATACTGACAATCTGTAAGTCTAAACCCTGCTCTAACTCCATCAGAGATGAGTTTGGAAGACCACTACTGAAGAATGCTGCTTCAATTTTACCTGCTTTCATACCATCAGCGGCTTCTGCAAAGCCTAGATAATCAACGGTGACATCGTCATACGTGATACCAAACCCTTCCAATAACGTGCGAGCATTGACCTCTGTGCCAGAGCCTTGATCGCCAACAGCGATACGCTTGCCTCTTAAATCTTCAATAGTTTTGATGCCAGATTTTTTTGACGTGACGATTTGCACCACGTTAGGGTATAAGACAGCGATCTGTTGAATGTTAGTAATTGGCTTCTCAAAGTTGTTTTTACCTTCGATTGCATCGGTGACCACGTCACTGAGTGCCAATACCATGTCGACTTTACCTTGGGTCAATAGATTGACGTTCTCAACTGAAGCGCCCGTGGTTTGTGTCTTTGAGTTTACACCGAAGGTTTTGACATAAACTTCAGATAATGACGTACCAATGATGTTGTAAGGGCCTGACGCACCGCCAGTAGCGATGGTAAGGAACTTGGTATCTAGCTTATTATCAGCAGTGTCAGTCGCAGCGCCATCTGTTGCGGTACTATCGGTGGCTGTAGTATCACTACTTTCTGAACATGCTGCTAGGCCTAACGTAGCGCTTAGCATCGCTGATAATAATAATGGAGACTTGAAAGAGTTGAGCATGGAATTCATCCTTGAAATAATCAATTTAATACATAGAGTCGCATTAACTTATGCTTATTAATGCATTACAGACTTGTAATAATATAGCAATTTTTACAATAAATAAACCACAGACTGTTTTCTCTTTTGCTTTCAATACCTTATATTTGAAGCTGTTTGAAGGCATGCTAGCGTTTTATCATCAAATCTGAATATACACATAGTTCCTCTATATAGAACTGAGTTCCTATCATCAACTATCTAAGCAAGGTTTGAAGGTATTACAAACCTTTATCAAAACCAGCTATAGATGGCACATACTGCCTATTTGAGGCAGCATCTACTTTAATTGTGACAATATCTCGTTATAGGTAACACATAAAATCTGACCCAGTACTTATTTTCGATTGCTTTCTATTACCACTCAGTTTCTGCTATATTTTCTTTGAATATTAATAAGCGCCAATAACAAGAAAGTTCTTCTATATTAGCAAGGTTGTCTTTGGCAACTAAAATTGGATAATACTTATGACAACCTCTATAGAACAAGCACCACTATCTGCGGATATCGCTATCATTGGAGGCAGTGGGTTGTATCAAATGGATGCCCTCATCAACAAGCGTCATATCACTATTGACACGCCCTTTGGCAGCCCCTCTGATGATATTGTCTTGGGCGAGCTAGAAGGAGTGACGGTCGCTTTTTTGACGAGGCATGGTCAAGGTCATAGACTGACGCCATCTGAAGTGCCTTATCGTGCCAATATTTATGCGTTAAAAACGCTTGGGGTGCGCTACATCGTATCCGTGTCAGCAGTAGGTTCTCTACGAGAGTCGCTTAAGCCACTAGATATGGTCATTCCAGATCAAATGATTGATATGACCAAGCAGCGAGTGAGTACATTTTTTGGCGCGGGCGCAGTCGCTCATGTATCGATGGCCGATCCACTTTGCCCTGCCCTAGCAGAACTCTTGACTCGTGCCTATGACAATGCAGATATTGTAGAAGGCACCAGTCACTCAAAAGCGACCTATGTCTGTATTGAAGGGCCACAGTTCTCTACTCGTGCAGAGTCTCAGTGGTATCGTCAAATGCAGGCGGATATCATTGGTATGACCAATATGCCAGAAGCCAAATTGGCACGTGAAGCCAGTATTGCTTATGCGACCTTGGCACTGGTGACAGATTTTGATTGTTGGCATCCGACTGAAGAAGCCGTCAGTGCAGACTATGCGATAAAAAATCTCATGAAAAATGCAGATAATGCTCAAAAAGTGATTAAGGAAGCGGTTGCTTTAATTGCCGCTGAATCGCCTGACTCAATTGCACATAATGCGCTTGCTCAAGCACTGGTGACGTCAGTAGATATGATGGATGATGCAACCAAAACTCGATTGGCGGCATTACTTCCTAAACATTAATAGACATGTCAATAAATGAGTATTTAACCGAAAATCAATCGTTCAAACAGTAAAAGGCTATTTCTATAGCGTCTGCCAATATATAAACATCGACAACGAATGACTCATAAAAAAGGCCATTAAGTGAATTAATGGCCTTTGCTAATGTCAATCTCTTAGTTTTAACAACAACCGCCTAATCCAGAGGTTGGCATCACAGACTGGTTAAATGGCATCAGCTCACCGCAGCCGGCAAAAATACCATAGTGACGACTGTCATCACCGATAAACTCAAAATGCGGCGCAAAGCGAGACTCTTTTAGCATTCTAAACGTATTGCCACACACTGGGAATACCCGACCCGCTTCGATAGCATGATGTTTATCAAGATCAAAACGATGCGGTGACTGCTCGATAGTTCCTTTGTATATAACCGCTTGACCATGATCTTCGCAAGCATCTTCGAGCGCTGCAATCTTAAACAAACGATAAGTGGCAGAGAAAAACTGGATATCGCCAATTTTTGCCGCCAAGGCAGGATCAGTAATCTCAAGCGGACGATCCTCAACCAAACGTACGTCTAAAAATCCTGCTTCTCGTGACAAACGGGTAAAATCTTTCCAGTACAATGCGCCACTCAAACACTCGCCATACAGGACCGGATCATCGACTAAATGTTGTGGAATACGGCGATCAGCATATACATCAGAAAAATAAAACTCGCCGCCAGGCTTAAGCAAACGCTGCACACTGGCCATGACTGCTGTTTTGTCTGGTGAAAGATTAATCACGCAGTTTGAGACAATAATATCGAAGCTGCCATCTGCGAGATTAAGCTCATCTAGCTTTTCGATATAGCCATGCAAAAAAGTCACATTGTCATAACCAAACTTATCGATGTGATATTGCTGATGCTCTTTGGCAACGGCTAGCTGCTCATCGGTCATATCGACACCGACCACATGCCCGCTCTCACCCACCAATTGCGCCAATGCATAGACATCACGGCCTGAACCACTGCCTAAGTCCAAAATTCGGCAACCCTCAAGCAGCGCTGGACATACCAGCCCGCAACCATAATAACGACTCAGTACTTCATCATGGAT
>NZ_CAJGYP010000005.1:0-27292 GCF_904845995.1 Psychrobacter fjordensis | reverse complement strand
TGAAGACACGCCCTAAAGAATCGTTCAAAATAAATCGCTAAAAACAAGTCTTTAAAACAGATTGTTAAAAATAGATCGTAAAAACTTAGAAAGGAACGCATGTATGTCGTTTATCCGCCGTAAACGTAAGAACACAGAAATAGTCTCTAACGAAGCCAGCAACGTTTTGAAAAATACGTCTACCGCCCAAGTCAAAAAGCGTATCGCTATTATTGGCTCGGGTGTGTCAGGATTGACTTGTGCTCATTACCTCGTGGCACAACATGACGTGACAGTGTTCGAAGCCAATGATTATATCGGCGGGCATGTGAATACGATTGATGTGGCACTCCAAGATGGCAAAAAAGCAAAAACAGGCAATGTGGAAACCAGTGCGATAGACACGGGATTCATTGTTTTTAACGAGCGTACCTATCCTAACTTCTTTCGGTTGTTATACGACTTAAAAATACCATTCCAATCGACAGACATGAGCTTCTCGGTAAAAAATACCGCACGTCATTTTGAATACAACGGTCATACGCTCAACACTTTATTGTCACAGCGTAAAAACGTGCTCAATCCAAAATTTTGGCGATTTATCAAGGATATCTTACAGTTCAACAAGCACATCAAGCAGCTACGCCAAGATTACGAAATGGCACGTGCTCAAGGGCAAGATGTCAGCGCCTTCACTGAGCAAACACTTGGTAATTACCTCACACAGAAAAACTATGACAATCTATTCACAGACAACTATCTGCTGCCAATGGTCTCTGCGATTTGGTCGACCAGTCTGGATGAGGTACAAGATTTCCCATTGGTGTTTTTTGCACAGTTCTTTGATAACCACGGCTTGCTCGATGTGGTCAATCGTCCGCAGTGGTTCACGATTAAAGGCGGCTCAAAACAGTACGTTAATAAGTTAGTGCCACGCTTTATCAAAGCGGGTGGCGAGGTACGAGTAAACAGCCCAGTACAGTCGGTAGTTCGCGATGGTGAGCAAGTATTATTGACGGTTCAGGACAAAGGTAACACTGATAACAAGATCGAAAATCTTGTATTTGACGAAGTTGTCTTTGCTTGTCATGCAGATACCACGCTAAAGATTTTAAAAGATGCCAGTACAGAAGAGTCTGAAGTGCTAGGGCATTTCCGCTTTACTAAAAATACCGCCGTACTTCATACCGATATCAGCGTTCTACCTAAAAAACCGTTGGCATGGGCAAGTTGGAACTACCTCATTGATGAAACAGCATCGGGCAGCACGACGGAGATTGAGCAAGCTGCTGAAAGCGTACAAAGCCCTGCTAAGCCCGTACTGACCTATCATATGAATATCCTGCAGCGACTCACCAAACAGCATAATTATCTAGTGACGCTTAATCCAGGAACTATTGATAAAAATATAGATGACAAGCAAGTCATCAAAAGCATCGATTATAGCCATCCAGTTTTTGACCTTGCGATGATTGATGCTCAAACCAAATGGTCAAGTATCTCTGGTAACGGCTTGCATACACATTTTTGCGGTGCCTATTGGTTCAATGGTTTTCATGAAGATGGTGTGCGCAGTGGTCTACGTGTCTGTCAGGCATTGGGCCATGATATTGAGATAAAAGACGACGTTGATCCGACTCACTTGCCTGATGCTGATAGTGCTCATACGCCATTCCGTTATAAAGACATGCCAGTAAAGGCAGATACCAAGTTACGTAAACTTAATAAGCGTGAAGTTATCACAGCGACCACCAATCAGGAGCTGGTTGAGTATGCTGAGCGTTTACAGTCTACCGTCATAGATGGTGGTCAGAAGAAAAAACGTGGCTTATTTGGCTATCGTAACTCGAAGTAATTTTAGAATTAAAATAAAAAACACCACTAAAGAGAGTGCTATGTCTAACGAAGACTACTCGTCTAATAATGCCTTACCACATCAGTTGTTCCATGGGACAACATGGCACAGCCGATTACTGCCAAGTGTAAATAAATTTGTCTACCCGTATCGCTATTGGGGCGTCAATATCAGCGCACTAGCTGCAGGGCAGGCACTTCCTGAAGTAAGCAAAAATATTTTTGCCAAAAATAGTCTAATAAAGAAATCACCATTCAAACGACTTTTAGCAAAAGGATTGCCATTATTTTCAGCAAATAAAAAAGCCTTGCAGCAGTTTTGCCCAGATGATTATTTGCAGAAATTAGAGGGTTTAAGCGGCAATGAAGATAACGACAACAACGACGGTACCAATGGCAATGTTGCTTTAAATCCTACTCAAGCACTCAATCATCGTCTGCGTGATGCTTTCGTTGAGTATTCAGGTAGCTCACCGACCGGCGATATGATTGGTTTGCTAGTCTGTCGTAATGCAGGCTTGTACTTCAGCCCAGTCAATTTTTATTTAGGTTTCGATGAGCAGCAGACACCAACTCATTTATTGGCTGAAGTAACCAATACACCATGGGATAAGCGTCATTGTTATGGGTTTTTACTCGACGGTGAAGACACGGAGTTTTGTCATGATAAAGATTTTCATGTCTCACCTTTTAATCCCATCGATCAGCTCTATCGCTGGCAGGTTAAGGTAAAAAAACAGCCAGATAACTGTTTGCAAGTTCGTATAGCGATCAATATCAGTGATGAGCGTGGTGAAGTGCTAAAGACGGGTATAAAGATGTCTGGCGTACCAATGACTGACATCTCTATTCGCAAAAGCTTACGACAGAATCCAGTGATGAATCTGACTTCTTTGACTCGTATCTACTGGCATGCTTTTAAACTCTATGCGTTCAAAAAAGTCCCTTATATTAATTATGATGAAAAGCTAGCAGATAGCCAACAGCAAAAATAAAACATCTCAAAAGACAGCCATTAGCTATTTAAAGTCATTAGCAATTCAAAGCCCTTAATAATCCCAAAATCTCATGAATGTTAGACCAACCAATAAAGCATTTAGACAAGGATAAATACACGATGCCAGCCAGACTGACCGATCGAGCACCTGTTTCAACATTAGAGAAATTAACTGCACAGATGAGTAAAGTGGTCAATGAGAGCGCTGTCTTAAAACCCGTCAGTGGCGGGGTCAATAAAATGGCAAGGAAGTTGATATTTCGCGCGTTGCAGCATATACAGTTTGGTAGCCTTACTCTCATTGAATCGTTCGGTAATGAGGCGCCTAAGACAAGCTGTTTTGGCAGTGAGTCTACTACGGTAACCAGTAGTTCTGCAGTGGGTCGTCACTCTTTACATGTCTCCTTGACCATCCATGATCCAGCTGTCTATCGTCAACTACTACTTGGCGGCTCTATTGCGCTAGCAGATAGCTATATCAACGGCGAATGGGATACGGATGATTTGACGGGTTTGATTCGGTTGGCGGCTCGTAACTTGGCCGTATTGAATAAACTAGAGAATCGTTTTGCAGGCGTCAGTAAAGCCTTTGAAAAAGCCAAGCATCAGCTGCGTAGCAATGATAAGTCTGGCTCCAAGTCAAATATTCTAGCCCATTATGATTTGGGCAATGACATGTATCAGCGTTTTTTAGATGACACGATGATGTACTCGTCAGCGGTATATCGTACGCCCGATGTGTCTCTTAGCGATGCCCAACAGCATAAACTGGCGCTCATTTGTCAGCGTCTACAATTGACTGCTGATGACCATGTGATTGAAATCGGTACTGGTTGGGGTGGTTTTGCTATTTATGCTGCCAAACATTATGGCTGTAAAGTTACCACGACAACTATCTCTGATGCGCAGTATGGCGAGGCGCAGCGCCGAGTCGAAGCAGCTGGGCTGTCTGATAAGATTACGCTACTCAAGCAAGACTATCGTGAGCTTACGGGACAATATGATAAATTAGTCAGTATCGAGATGATTGAAGCCGTTGGTCATGAATATTTACCGACGTTCTTTGCTAAATGTAATAGTTTGCTCAAGCCAACAGGATTGATGGTATTGCAGGCAATCACTTTCAACGATCAAAACTACCAAGACTACGTCCATTCGGTCGATTTTATTCAAACGCATATTTTCCCAGGCGGCTGTCTGTTATCTAACCAAGAGCTCAATACACAGTTTACTGAGCAGACTGATATGGTTATTAAGCAGCTTCATGACTACGGCTTTGATTATGCGCATACGCTCAGAGATTGGCGCTTAGCATTTATGTCGCAGCGTGAAGAGATAGTTGCACTTGGTTATGATGAAGCGTTTATTCGACTGTGGAACTTTTACTTTTGCTACTGTGAAGGTGGGTTTTTAGAGCGGACTATCGGTGTGGTGCAGTTGACAGCAGTGAAGCCAAACAACATCGATATAATGCACTTCTCTGATTTGCCAGCTGCCGTCTTAAATCATAAAACAGTTTTGAACGATGAGACAGTCTTTAATGATGAAAACATGGCAGACACCGCGACTGTGTAAATGTTTTGATGTGGATATGGTTTCGTTTTAGCGCTCGTAAGGTCTCATAACGCATTAACCGTTTGAGACCTACTTGCTGAGATATTTTATATTGTTTGAGTAGCGCGTCTATCAAGGAACCCAGGATATCGTGTCACCGCTAACGCCTCATCGACATTATAATTTTCTACGTTTTTATTCATTTTATAAGAGGTAATATCATGGGTTACGTTTTCATTTATCTCGCCGCTGTGGTTATCTTTTTAGGTGTCGATGCTGTTTGGCTGACGACCATGAAAGGAGCCTTTTATGAGTCGCGTATCGGTCATCTATTGGCTGATGAGCCAAACATGATGGCTGCGGGCGTGTTTTATATGTTTTATATATTGGCACTTTGTATCTTGGTGCTGTATCCGCAAATCAAAGCAGGTGCTTCAATTGGTCATATATTTTTGCTCGGTGGTTTAATTGGGCTGATGGCATATGGTACTTATGATTTTACTAACTTGGCACTGTATAAAGGCTTTACCTTAGATACGGCGTTGGTAGATTTTGTTTGGGGTGGCATCTTGACAGGTTCAGTGAGCGCTGTTGTTGCATGGTTGGCTTATCGCTTTCATTGGCTCAGCTAAATATTATTAAGTCATCAAATCTGTCATACTGGCATGCAAATATATACACATAAAAATTTCTAAAAATAAGGATCATCATGCCGCAATCTAACACTAGCACATCTGCTCAAAAAGCTCCTTTAAACAGTGAGCTATATATGTCGATACTCATGACGCCCGACATGGCGAATTTCATTGGCAATGTGCACGGTGGTGATTTGTTAAAGATGCTTGATCAGGTTGCCTATGCCTGTGCCAGCCGGTATAGCGGTAACTATGTCGTGACACTGTCTGTCGACCAAGTGATGTTTCGAGAGCCTATCTATGTGGGTGAACTGGTGACCTTTGCTGCCAGTGTCAACTATGTGGGAAATACGTCGATGGAGATTGGCATTCGTGTTGAAGCGGAAGATGTGCGCGGTCGTACAGTCCGTCATACCAACAGCTGCTACTTCACGATGGTCGCTATCGATGATAAAGGTAAGCCAACAGCAGTGCCACCACTTGAGATTAAAAACAACCTGCAACAGTGCCGTGCTGATGCTGCATTAGATCGTAAAAATTTGCGTATGCAAAGCTCGCATCGTCCAAGCTGTGAATTAAAAGAGATGGTCGGAGAGTTCGATGGTGAGCATGAACGTTAAAATAATGGGAATATAGGTAAGGGGTTAATTTACTGTTCCTATGTTCCTATGTATGTAGTTTCTAAGTATGTATCTGATTATCGTAGGATGATTATCGTAGGATGATTATCCTAAATCTACTATATCGTTGAGTATCTAAATATCTATGTTTAACCCGTCTGTATCGAGGCTACTATGAATCTGAAGCCGCCAAAAACCAATTCGCAAGACACTCCTATCGCTCAACCAACAACACGAATCGCACGTGGTGCTGGTATGGGTATTGTGGACTCTAATCATGCTGCTAATGTTGCCACCGATGAAAGTGAGCCACACTCTGGCTCATTGACGACGGTATTGATTGCCGTCGGGGCTAACCTCGTTATCGCTATTGCAAAAACTGTTGCAGCAGTTATGACAGGTTCTGCTTCTATGATAGCTGAGTCCGCGCATTCTTGGGCAGATGCAGGCAACGGCACCTTGCTCATTGTCGCAGAAAAAAAGGCAGTCAAACCTGCGGATAGTAGTCACCCACTAGGCTACGGCAAGGAATCTTATGTCTGGTCGATGATTGCCGCCTTTGGTGTATTTATGGCAGGCTCTATTGTCTCCATTTATACGGGTATCACTGAGTGGAATGCGGCGGAGAGCGAGACCAATTACACCATCGGTTTTATTATATTAGCGGTCGCGTTTGTGCTCGAAGGATTTTCGTTAGGGCAAGCTTATTTACAAAGCAAAAAGCATGGTGAGGCAATTAATGTCAGTGCCATCGGTTATGTGATCAATACATCTAACCCAACGTTACGTGGTGTGTTCTTTGAAGACTTGGCCGCTGTCATTGGCTTGGCAGTTGCTGCTGCTTCGATGGGCATGCATGCTTATACTGGACAGCCATTTTGGGATGCACTAGGCTCTATTATCGTTGGCATATTGTTGGGCGCTGTAGCCATATTTTTGATTAGCCGTAACCGTGACTTTTTGGTTGGTTACAAAGTATCAGAGCAAATACATAACTACGCATTGAGCGAATTGCTCGAACATTCAGATATTGACAGTGTCTCGTACTTACATCTAGAGTGGGTAGGACCAAAAAAAATATTTATGGTAGCGGCAGTAGACATTGCCGGTAATCAAAAAGAGAGAGAAATCGCTCATAAGTTTGAAGCTATCGAAAACCAATTTCGCAAAGACGCATTGTTTCAAGAAGTTATCTTGACACTATCCGTACCAGATGCAGATGTTTTGACTTTACCGGATAGTTCAACACGCCCTAACAAACCATAAAGTGATAATCATATGAGAACTCTACTAAAAAGTACCGTATTTGCTGTCTCGTTGAGTATTAGTGCTGTCAGTTTGATGGCGGTGCCAATGCTATCTGTACAAGCGGCAGTACCGACGGAGGCCTCTCTATTAAAACTTATTAAGGTCACTAAGGTCGTTGAGATGATGAATGACATGTCTAGTGATAGCGGCATCACAGATCAAGTGACGCAGTCCATGTTATCTTCGCTGCCGGTTGATAATTTGAGTACAGATCAGCGCCAACGTCTAGAAGGTATTGTCAGTAAATATAGTAAAGAGATGACAGACAACAGCGACAGGGACAGCGTGAATCAACAAGTTATCAAGGTTTATATGGAAACAGCGAAACAGCACTTTGACCAAACAGAGGTTGATGCACAGATAGCATTTTATAGTAGCAAAACGGGCCAAAGTATCATTGATAAACAGCCTGATATGATGAAAGATTATATGGCAAAAGTAATGCCTATTGTTATGGAGTCTACTATGGAAAAGGTGCAAGATATTATGCCAAGAATGGCTGCAGATATTAAAGCCCTTAAACTTGAAGAGTAATGTAAAGCCTTATTAATCTAGACTCATTCACTCCAGAAATCGTTTATATAAAAGTCTATAAGCATAAAAAAGGTCGCCATATTTGGCGACCTTTTTATGTTTTAAACTTACGTTTCAAATGCTCGGTAAGTTATCTGCTTATTACTTGCTAGGATCACTTATTAGGATTACTTATTAAGGTTACTTACTAGGGGCATTCGCACCGATGAACCATGCATCTTTGTCAATGATACGACTGGCTTCTGTAAATAAATCAGCGGTATCTTCGTCACCTGCATCGCCAGCAGTAGCGATTGCTTTACGCAATGTTTCGGCTACTTTCTTGTAGCGGCTAGTCAACTCGCGAACATGTTGATCGACTTCAGTGATATCCGTTGGGTAATCGTCTAGGATAGACTCTTTTACCACACGACTGGCCAAACCATTTGGTTGACCGCCTAAGATTACAATACGTTCAGCAATAGTATCTGATACTTCAAGGATACGGTCTGATGTGTCATCTAATAACTGATGCACACCGATGAAGCCAGTACCTTGTAGGTTCCAATGACACTGCTTGCCATCTAACGTTAAATCAATGACGTTAGCTAAATTTGCATTTAACAGCTCTACCATGTTTTTGGCTGTTTCGTCTGATATTCCACTTGCGTAACGTTCTCTCATATCTTACTCCGTTATCTATTTTGTTTTATTGAATCGAATGTTTAACTTATTTTTATTTAATATGTTGTATCAGTATTGCTTGTTGATTCGTTATGAATAATAGCAGTTTAAATCGCTATTGGAACCCTCAAGCGTTAGGCTTTGTTGAGTGGTCGTGTAAAGAGTTTGTTAACCATGAAAAGCTTTGTAAATATAGCCAAAATCATGTGAGTTTTTTATAACTGCCTTAGACTTTTTGCCAAAACAGGCGTATACAATATCGGTTTTGTGCACCTATATATAAGCTAAAACTAGTACCCATTAGCATCGTATCTAGCCCATGATTGTCCTTTAAAAACGAACACTCAGACCCCATATTGTTATAAACCTTACCTCATTATAAGAATTAGGAAGAAAGCCATTATGCGTATGCCTGAACCGCGCTCATCGCGTCAGTTAAATCAATTGGCCACTCAGCTCCAAGGCGAAGCTGAAATTAGTGGTGTCAATGCGTCAGGGACGCAAATATCAAGTCGTGCCTTTGAGATGGTCACGGATTTTGAGCCGGCAGGCGATCAGCCACAAGCGATCAAGAAGCTAGTCAACGGTATTAACTCGGGTATGGATGAGCAGTTGCTATTGGGTGTGACGGGTTCGGGTAAGACGTATACCATGGCGAAGGTCATCTCTGAGACGCAGCGTCCAACCATTATCATGGCGCATAACAAAACGCTTGCAGCTCAGCTATATGGTGAGTTCAAATCATTCTTCCCTAACAACGCGGTTGAATACTTTGTCAGTTATTATGACTACTATCAGCCTGAAGCTTATGTTGCGGCGAGTGACACTTTCATTGAAAAAGACAGCGCCATCAACGATCATATCGATCAGATGCGTCTGTCAGCCACGCGTGCTTTACTAGAGCGTCGTGATGCGATTATCGTGGCGTCAGTATCTTGTATCTATGGTTTGGGTGATCCTGAAAGCTATCTAAAAATGCTACTGCATGTGGTCGTGGGCGATAACATAGATCGTACGGCAACGATTAAACGCCTAGTAGAAATGCAGTATATGCGTAACGAATTGGATTTTGGCCGTGGTACGTATCGCTTGCGTGGTGAGCTGCTAGATATCTATCCGGCTGAGTCTGAGCAGTTGGCCGTACGTGTGCATTTATTTGATAATGAAGTAGAGAAAATTACTTGGTTCGATCCATTAACGGGTAAGACCGTGCGTAGCGTGCCACGTATTACCATTTATCCAAAATCGCACTATGTGACGCCGCGTAATAAGCTAGAAGCTGCTAGCCATACTATACGTGCGGAGCTAGAGCCACGTCTTGAGTACTTCCGTGAGAATAATAAGCTCATTGAAGCACAGCGTCTCAAAGAGCGTACCCAGTATGATCTTGAGATGATACAGCAGCTTGGCTACTGTAATGGCATCGAAAACTATTCGCAGCATCTGTCTGGTCGTCCGTCAGGGGAAGCGCCGCCGACGTTGTTTGATTATATTCCAGAAGATGCATTGCTGTTCCTTGATGAATCACACGTAACCGTCTCGCAGATTGGCGCGATGTATAAAGGCGATAGATCACGTAAAGAAAATTTGGTCAATTACGGATTTCGTCTACCAAGCGCAATGAACAACCGCCCGATGAAGTTTGAAGAGTGGGAGCGTATCAAGCCAAAAACCATTTATGTGAGTGCCACGCCAGCCTTGTATGAATTAGAGCACAGTGAGCAAGTCGTTGAGCAAGTCGTGCGCCCAACGGGTTTGATTGATCCAGAGATTGAGATACGTCCCGTATTGACGCAAGTCGATGATGTGCTATCGGAGATTACCAAACGCCGCGAAAAAGACGAGCGTGTATTGATTACCACATTGACCAAGCGCATGTCAGAAGATTTGACCAGCTACCTAAAAGAATACGATGTCAAAGTCGCATATCTCCATTCAGATATCGATACTGTCGAGCGTATGCAGATTATTCATGAGCTGCGGACTGGTGTGCATGACGTACTGGTCGGTATCAACCTTTTGCGTGAGGGTTTAGATATGCCAGAGGTATCGTTGGTAGCGATATTTGATGCCGATAAAGAAGGTTTCTTGCGTTCTGAGCGTGCCCTAATTCAGACCATTGGACGAGCTGCGCGTCATATCAATGGTAAAGCCATTCTGTATGCAGACCGCATTACAAACAGTATGCAAAAGGCGATAGACGAGACTGACCGTCGCCGTGAAAAACAAGTGGCGTTTAACCTTGAGCACAATATCACGCCGAAAGGTGCGCGTCGTAGTATCACGGATAAAATCGATACGGGTGACGATCAGAATGCCAATGACAATCAAGTGATTCCCATCAAGAGCAATCTGCCTGATGTGGATATTAGCATCTTACGCAGTCCTGATTTGCTTGCCAAAGAAATCAATCGTCTTGAAAAGCTTATGAAACAGATGTCTCGTGACTTGAAATTTGAAGATGCGGCGAAAACGCGTGACAAAGTATTAGAGTTAAAAGCACATTTAATTTAAGGTGTGTTTTGGCTTTTGCTCAATAATATAAATGATGAGTCGCATATTCTGTGGCTCATTTTTTATGCATTATTTGATATCAGAATCCTTGTAATAATAATCGATGCCACTTACCATATCAGCACTTATGCAAGTGAGTCTTTCCATCCATAAATCATATCATTCCAAATAATGAGAGCAGTGACTAACAGTCATAAGAACTTTCAGTCGCAAGCATTTTGTCCAATAGACTTTGCGAGCCTAATACTGACACTGCGAATTCAATATTTGGTATGAGTACTAACTAGGCGTATTTATATTGTGCTTACCAATAATTTAATAGAATTAAACTCTAACGAAAACTCACTAGGTATGGCAAACTCTGCCAAACAAGCCGTTATCGATTCTTTAAACATCGGGTTTCGTTATCCGGACGAACAACGTGCTGCCCTTATCAGCCGAATTGCTGATATAAACGGCGTTACGGAAAACCAAATCTCTCTAGGCTGCGGCTCTAGCGAAAACATCCGTACGGTTGTACAGATGCTGAAAAACAAAGCCTTGAGAGAAGGAAAAAACTTTCAAATAGTCGTACCGCATCCAACGTTTGCCTATGCTGAATTATATGCGACTTCTATTAATGTGCCTGTGGTAAAAGTTCCATTAACGCCTGAAAGCTATTCTCTTAATTTACAAAAAATGCAAAAAGTGGCTGATGACTTTGACGGAATTAGCTTGTTTTATCTGTGTAACCCTAATAATCCAACTGCGACGATTACTGATACGAATACGCTTAAAGAATGGGTAGGGGTGGCACCAGACAATCATTATTTTTTATTAGATGAGGCATACTCAGAGTATGTGACCGATTCAAGTTTTGAGAGTGGTGTTGCCTGGATACGAGAGGAGTATTCAGAAAATATCGTTGTAGTGCGTACTTTTTCAAAGCTGTGCGCGCTCGCAGGCATGCGTATCGGCTATGCAGTTGCTAGCCCGCAAATGACTGCTAAGCTAGAGGCATTTATATCAATTGATAATACCAATCTATCAGGTGCTGTTGCCGCGATGGCGACCTTAGATGACGAAGCATTTTTAGCATTGAGTTTACGTACTGCCAACCAGTCCCGCCAAATGGTCGAGCAGACGTTAGATGAGCTTGGCCTGCGTTATTTACCATCGCAGGCCAGCTTTATATTCCATGAGATAAAAGGCGATGTGCAAACCTATATCGATAGAATGCGTGAGCATGGTATAGCGGTTGGTCGTGAGTTTGCGCCTATTACAGGTTTCAATCGTTTGACGCTTGGCAGACCTGATGAAATGGCAGTATTCATCGAAGTACTTAAGTCATTTCGTGAGAAAGGTTGGGTGTGATTTTCATTGGGTTAAGCGGTTAGTTTGCATCTAGTTTTTACCAACCTTAAACGCAGTTTTACACATTACCCCTTAACAAACATCCGTCCTTCTAATAGGATAAGCAAACACAGTGTATAGCTACTTTTGACTTATCAAGATCAAAAAATATCGAATAAAAAGGACATAATTATAATGGACGTTAAAGCATTATTTAAAAAGGGCATAGAAAAACAGTTACTAGATGTGGATGACTATATATTTAAGCCTGAGCTAATAGAGATGACGGTTGAGGAAGGGGAGCTGACCTGCGTGCTAAATAGCGATGGTAGTGTCAATATTTTTTATACTAAGGCAGGAATCACTGACGTCAGAGCCGCAGCTCGAAAGCATCCTTTTACTTCTTTTGCGACTGAGCTACATCATGGAATTTATGATGATGTCATCGACGATGTGGTAGGTAACGTAAATGATATTATAGACAGTCACTCTAAGTATTTCCGTCGCAGCAAAGTCTTGCCTCTTACGCCTGCATTAGGAGGCAGTGATGCCGTTATTACAGAGGCTGATAAATATTAGGTACTGGCTTTAACTGATTTGTATCATTCAATTGTTATTATGATTTATAACATTGATAAGAAAAGGGCTAGGTTATCGATGATAACCTAGCCCTTTTTTATTCGTCTACATATCGTTAATAAGTGACTTATTTAACGAGACTGGTATAGCAGCTTTGTAGTGATTTAGCGACCACGTTAGCGACCAACTCAGTGCGATAGCTTGAGTCTATTGCTGCATTACCCAATTCAATCATGGTCACTTGTTGAGGTGCTTGCTCACTGACGCAGCCACAGACATTGGTTTTAACAGTTTCTTGCTGCGCATCAGTCATCGCAACACTAGCAACGCGCCATGCATTTTGTTTTTCAATTTCGCTGCGGCATTGCGTATCAATGGCTGATGTAAATATATTCATACCAATACTACTTGCAGTTGTCATGGCTGTGCCAGCGCTAGTGCCTGTAGTCGTGCCAGTACCTGTGGATGTACAGCCAGCTAGAGCAAGAGTGGCAAGCATAGCGGTCGAAACTAGAAGTTTTTTCACAGAATTTTCCTTTGAGGTTTTATGATTTTTCAAGATTAATGTCTGATACGAATTAGGTCGTGTTGACTATTCAGCAATATCACTGACAGTGTCTATCTGCGAATGTTCAACACGACTTAATGGTTGCTAGTCAGAATTAGTATTCTCTTTAGCAACTCGTATATTATCAGCAAAATACGTTAATAACACTATCAATGCTTACTTAAGAAAAATCAAGCCACTTTTTATGTTAATCCAGCCACGCATAAGGATGGTAATAAGCGTAGACTTTGTAACCAATATATCCAATAATCATTAGTAAACTACCGACGATAAATAACCATGTGGTGATGTGCTTCCATGAAAAGTCGTCAAAACTGTTATTGAATGCTGCAGAAATACAGGCAATGAAAAGCATGATGCAGCCTGACAATAGTATGAACTCATAAATATTTATTCTAAAACTCAGCATGCCATAAATCCAACATAAAATTTATCTTACTTTAACGATTTGAATAGATAAAGTAGATGAAATTTGCATGGAGTATTTATGTGCTTAGTAGAGGCTTCACTCCTTTGTGCTTGTAATATAGTAAAAATACTGATCTAGATAGATTTTAACTAGAGGTAAAATCTCATATGAATCGTAAGTTACTTATCTTATGTGTCTTAATTGCTTTGATACCCAGTCTGTTTTTTATAAGAAGCATATATGTAATGTCTGATCATCATATACAGCAATGTCATTGGAAAGGCTTTGGATCAAAAGTTATGGGAGATACATTTGGTTTTGATAATTATGTTCGGCTTGAAGATGGCGTAATTCACTTGGGTGAGCAACCAACAGCACAAATAATGCTCAGAAAGTATCGTCCATATGCTGATAACATCATTATAGTTAGCGATATAGATTATTCTGAGTTGGAGATGTATTATGAAAAAGGCTGTCATTAAATAGCAAAATCAAACGCATATATGCGCTGCTAAGTTGATATAAAAAAACCAGCGTAGACAAATAGTCTAAGCTGGTTTTTATTATGTTTTTATAGCTATTTTTAGACGTTCTTACCATGTTGCTTTTGTTGAATCTCTTTCGCTAATTTGTAGCATTCATTGATATGGTCATTGGCGATTTTTTTGAAAATCATATAGCCCATGGTTGCTGCAACCATTTGACCACCTAATGGGATAAATTTTGTCACTTGCTTGGCAGCGATACGGCCACCGAAACCTTGTACTGTCTTCTTCACGATACCACGTGTCGCCATCAGACCTGCGAAGTCAACAGTACGGTCTTTTAAAGCACCCCAATGAACGGCTCGTGACTCTAAATCAACAGCTGACTGACGATCTTCAATTAAACCAAAGCGCTCACTGATATCAGGCAATAGCTGGGTAAGCATGCCAGCATCCACAGCGACATCAAAGAAAGGCACAGGAACGATGGCAACACCAGCAGAGTACTTAGCGCGTTTTTTGACCAGCTTTTGACATTCTTTTTTTGTTTGTTCGAGGTCTAAGCTAGGATCTATCGTATTTGGTAGTTTTTCAGCGTTTGGTGTGGTTTTCATAAAGGTTCCTTATAAATAATTGAAGTAAGTAATTAAAACAAAACACTCTAAAATATCGAATTATAGTTTTAATGAATAACAAATATCTCAGTTGCTATCTATTTTATGGATTTATAAGAGGCATACAATCATTGCTTTGTAGCAAAATGCATAAAAATACAGTCACTATGCACCGTTTTTGTAAACTGGCTGTCTTGTAAAGTATAAATATAGTCTAAGAATGAACTGTAATATATAGCTGCTCAGATAGGATTGATAGTAATGTCATACATAAAAAATGATAAACCGTCCCGCTAGAAATGACCATTGTGACCTTTTGCTAAAGCCAGTAGAATACACCCATGCTAAATTTAACCCCCCGTTATACCAGCACTCGCGTCGACGAGTTGCCCACCGCACTGCAGCCACTTGCTGCTCAATCATTAACGCTTGCCCGGCTATATGCTGGTCGAGGTATCACTGAGCCCGATGAGCTTGAGACAGGACTAGCAGGTCTACTGCCTGCAGAGATGCTACATGGCGTTACTGAAGCAGTGCGCTTGTTAGATATTGCCATTGATGATGGTCAACGTATCCTGATTGTGGGTGACTTCGACTGTGATGGCGCAACCAGTACCGCATTGATGATGCGCGCGCTCACAAAGATGGGCGCAGTCGTTGATTTTTTAGTGCCCGATCGCTTTAAATACGGCTATGGTCTGACGCCAGAGATTGTCGAGTTGGGTATCGAGACTTATCGACCCGATATGATAGTGACGGTGGATAATGGTATATCAAGTCATGAGGGTGTGGCTCGTGCGCAGGCCGATGGCATCATTGTCATTATCACTGACCATCATCTGACGACTAAACAGACGCCGCCTGCCGAGGCTGTGGTCAATCCCAATCAGCTTGGTTGTGACTTTACCAGTAAGGCACTGGTTGGGGTGGGCGTAGCATTCTATGTGCTTGGACGCTTGGCCAAGCTTCGCCGAGAGGCTGGTAAGTCTACCGTACAAGTCAGTCAATATTTGGATTTGGTAGCGCTTGGAACGATTGCCGATGTTGGGGTACTAGACAAAAACAATCGTATCTTAGTACATCATGGATTGAATGCTATTCGCCAAGGACGATGTTGCCTAGGTATCTTAGCGTTACTTGAGCAGGCAGGCCGTGACCCTAAACAATTACATGCACAGGACTTTGGCTTTGTCTTAGGGCCACGTATCAATGCAGCTGGGCGTATGGACAATATGCGCATCGGTATTGAGTGCTTGTTGACGGAAGACTGGAGCACTGCACAGCGGTTGGCGCAAGAACTTGAGCAGCTGAACCGTACCCGTCGTCAGGTAGAGGGTGAGATGCGGACGCAAGCAGACAACATTGTGGCAGCGTTAGCAGTGGAGACGGATAACGATATGGATGAAGCCAGTGATGTCATTACCCAAAGTAAGCCTGAAAAGAAAGCTGTTAATGGCACTGATTCTAATAGTACTAGGCCTGATACTGCCAAAAGAAGCATTGTGTTATATCAAGACGATTGGCATCAAGGTGTGATCGGTATCGTCGCGGGACGATTAAAAGAAAGTCATTACTTGCCCAGCATTGTCTTCGCGCCAGCAGATACAGCACGTACAGATGAAGGCGATGCCATTAAAGGCTCCGCACGGTCTATCGCTGGCGTGCATGTTCGTGATGCGATTGAGCAGGTGGCTGAGCGTTATCCTGAGTTGATTACTCACTTTGGTGGTCATGCGATGGCAGCAGGTTTAACGATTAAGCGTGGCAACTTTGATGGGTTTGTGACAGCTTTTGATGAAGTCATGGCAGAGATGAATGATGACGTTTTCGCTGAGCAGAAATTCACAGATGGGGCATTGCAGGCGAGTGACTTTAGCTTATGGTTTGCTGAACACTTAGCGGATGCCAGTATTTGGGGTCATGGCTTTGCACCACCGATATTTGATGGGATATTCGAAGTACTAAGTTTTAAAGTTTTAAAGGATAAGCATCTTAAACTCTCTTTGCGCTATCCCGATGTACAGTATCCAATTGAAGCGATTTACTTTAACTTCGATAGCGATGTATGGGATTACCGTGCCGAACAAGTACATTTGTTATTTCAGTTAGACATCAACGAATGGAATGGCAAACAAAGCCTACAGCTGATGGTTAAAGACTTGGCTGTGGTAGAGCAGGGCTAAGGTCATAAGATATCAGTGCGTTTAAGTTTAAGCGCACTTATAGCATTTGTCGCTTTTTGATTGGATATCAGTACTTCCATTCCAATGTCGGAAATTGCCAATCGTAGCGTATCGCCATCATGCGTAAGGTAAAAATCGTACTCATAGTGGCGATATCAGTAATCCAATCTGTCACGCCCAGATTGCGTAGTACAAAGTAAAGAATACCGCCGGTCAAGGCTGCAGTAATATAAATCTCTTGCTGTAATACCAGTGGAATCTCATTGCAGATCATATCGCGGATGATACCGCCGACTATAATAGTAATAACCCCAAGTAACAATGCCACGGGTACATTCGTGCCCATGCTATCGGCAACCTTGATACCGATTAAGGTAAACGCTGCCAGTCCAATAGTATCTGAGAGTTTGAGAAACTTATCAACGCGTCTAGAGTTGGGATGAAAAAATATCTGCATCACGAGTGACGATATCGTAATAACGGTCAAGTAGCTCATGTCTACCATCCAAAATAATGGATGACGATCCAAAATCACATCACGGACCGTACCGCCGCCAATGGCAGTCACGATTGATACTAATAAGCAGCCAAAGACATCAAAGTTCTTGTGCTTGGCCAGTATCGTGCCCGACACACTACAAGCGATGATACCAATCATATCAAACACAAATATCAGTGAGCGTGGATCAAACGTAGTGATTAGTGCTTTAGGATCCACAGAGATGGCCAACATGATCAAGTCTCACTAGTTTCTGATGATGATAAATCGATATGATGAGTGCTAAATCTACAGTCATTCTTACTTTAAGTGGCCAAGCGACTAAGCAGCTAGGCGACTATGCAACTAGGCGAATAGAAGGCAAGTGCCAATCAAATTTGAGTGCCAACATACGTACTGCAAAGATGATAAACAGCATTATAAATTCATTGATACCAGAGGACACGCCGAATTGTTGCAAAATCAAATAAGCCACAGAGCCTGCAATGCTAGCCGTGATATAAATTTCACGCTGTAATACCAACGGTATCTCATTACAGATAATATCACGGAGCATACCGCCAATCATGGCCGTCCATACACCCATCATAATAGCAATAATAGGCGACATATCTTGTGTCAACGCGATTTTAAAACCAATCACGCTAAAGGCAGCCAGCCCAATGGCATCGAAAAGCTTCAATGCCTTATCAATCTTATGATATAGATGAAAGAATATTTGTAAGATGAGGGACGTCACGGTGATGACAATCACATAATTGAGGTCAGTCATCCAAAACAGCGGATGACGGTCTAACGCCATATCTCGTAGCGTACCACCGCCGATAGCATTGACCATCGCCACTAAGATACAGCCAGAAATATCGAAGCCTTTATGTTGAGCAAGCAACGTGCCTGCTATCGCGCACGCAATCACGCCAACCATATCTAATAAATACAACAAAATATCAGGAAAAACTAAACTATGAGACATAATTATATTATCAAGTAGTGACCGTCAAAATAGATAGCTTGGGCTGGTTTTGAAGGTGTTTATATCAATGATGAGTATATAGTTAGTATGGTTCTAGATGGTGATTTAACCATCCTTCGCAAATAGAATAAGGCCTATTATAATCAGCCCAATACCTATCAATCCCATCGACGATGGCAGGCTGCTATTGAGTAATAACATACCACCAATCAATGCAAATATCACCTCGCTGGCCTGTGTGGAATCTACACCAGCCACTTCGCTTGAGGTTTCTGCTTTTTCACGGGCATATAAGAAAATACTAGTGGCTGCCACACCTGCCAATAAAGCAACCAGCAGCGTATTAAATACTTGCTTCGTCTCGGGCAATTCAGGATGAATAATAAGACCCAATACCAACCAAAATGGCACAGTACCCAAGGTCATGAGCCATACCTTATTAAAAGCATTTTGCAGCAAGGTGGTTTGGATAGCGGGAATTTTTGCAATTAAGTCTTTCAGTAGAGAAGGGGTTGGTTCGGCTAAGACAGTATCTGTCGTATGAGCAATACTGATTGAGTCGGCCGGATAGTGAGTATCAATAGCGGATAAAGGCGGCAGCTCAGTTTCCGCCGTCTGGTCAGTTGCTTGAGAGGTCGCTTGCGTCGGCGCAGGTGATTCAGTATTTTTCTGTTTGGCGTTATAAGAGACCTGCCAAACCAACTGGTTACCAATGGGGTAGCTAAAAGCTGCTACTAACGCAGGCAACGCACCGTAAAGCAGCATGTCTTTCATAGGGACGGCATCAGCACCCAATACAGAGGCAGCGTGTATACCTTCACTAATGTTAACCAGCACTACACCGAAAAACACCAATAGTGCATAAGCGATGAATTTCTTATCAAACCGCTGGCCAAATACTAGCAAGACAAGCAGACTTGCGACGACGGTAAACATAAAGGTTGCCGCGACGACCCAGCCCGCAGCATGGTCGGCCGCGTAGCATATGCCGGTATAAAAGATACCAAAGCCGATACTACCAGTGATGCACCAAAATCCCCAATGCTGGCGAAAGATAGTCGCTAGCTCTCTAATACGTCCAAAGCCATGTTGCATAACGATAATGGCGGTGAGAATTAACCACATAAATAAATAGCGAAGGCTGGCTGACCAAAACCAATGTCCACCAGCCGCACTCATCAGCTCATTTAGGATAAACGTCGAGCTAAAAAATGCGCCCGATAATAACCCCAATAAAATGAGTTTGACCATAACTCTATCCTTACACTTGCTTCGCTAGTTATTTAAAGTAGCTATTTAGACTTTTATATTGCTATTTGCCTTTGGCATCTGCCCAAATGATTTTGTGCAGTTGCAACTGAAAGCGTACGGGTAGGGCATCTGCTAACATCCATTCTGCAAGCTCACGCGCCAGTACCGGTACTTCAGGGCTAGGCAAGTTTTTACTAGCATCTTCACTGATGTCATCTGCAACGTTAAACATCGGAGAGAACCATACCGTACCAACTAACTCGTGTAGCTTATGCTTGGTCAACATAGCTTTTGCCCAGTCGTAATCGGTACGATTCATGATGACAAACTTGATTTGGTCGTGCTGAGTGAGATAGTCGAGGTTAGACCACAGGTTTTTATCGACTTCGCCTGAGCTTGGTGTTTTAAGATCCATCACTTTGCTGACAGCTGGTGGTACATTCTCTACCGTGAGTGCCCCTGCAGTCTCAAGCGATATCTCATAGCCATCGCTTAGCAATCGTTTCATCAGCTCGATGGCATTTGGCTGCGCTAATGGCTCTCCACCAGTCAAACAGATGCGCTTGCATGGATAGCCTTTGATGGTTTCCATGATAGTTTCTAATGACTGACGCTCACCGCCTGTAAATGCATATTCGGTATCACAATACACACAGCGCAGTGGACAGCCCGTTAGGCGCACAAATATCGTTGGCAAGCCTGAGGTGATGGCTTCCCCTTGCAAGGAATAAAAAACCTCTGTCAGACGTAACCCTGCTTCAGGATCAGTGACAGGGATGGCGGCTGTGCGTAATAGTGATTCACTCATAATATGTCAAATACAGTTAAAGATTGATAAAGCGATTAGGCATCTATCAATCGTAATAAAAAGGCGGGTTCTGATATGGGGATGTTGCGTTTGGATAAAGCCAAACTAAAGAAAAGGATTATAACGCACCACCCTCTATTAAGCTGCAAAAAAGACGCTGAAGTTTTCTTCAGCGTCTTTAATAAAGATGATCTGTCGCTGTCCGTACTGTTTGGGTACGAGACTATAAGTATTAGAAATACTAGGCTAAGCGTAATAGCTCATTGACTGATGTTTTTGCACGAGTTTGCGCATCTACTTTTTTCACGATGATAGCAGCATACAAGCTGTGAGTACCATCTTCTGACGGCAAGCTGCCTGGTACGACAACAGAACCTGCTGGTACACGGCCACGATGAATCTCGCCAGTTTCGCGATCATAGATGCGGGTAGATTGACCGATGAACACACCCATAGAGATGACAGAACCTTCTTCTACGATCACGCCTTCAACGATCTCAGAGCGTGCACCGATGAAGCAGTTGTCTTCAATGATAGTAGGGTTGGCTTGTAATGGCTCTAATACACCGCCGATGCCAACACCGCCTGATAGATGGACGTTTTTACCGATTTGTGCACATGAGCCAACGGTCGCCCATGTATCTACCATGGCACCTTGATCAACGTAAGCACCGATATTGACATACGATGGCATTAATACCGCACCAGCTGCGATGAACGAACCTTTACGAGCAACGGCTGGTGGTACCACACGCACGCCAGCTTCTTTAAACTGAGCTTCAGTCCAATCAGCAAACTTAGTCGGCACTTTGTCATAAAACTGTATATGCTCACCAGCGGCCTGAACATAGTTGTCGTTTAAGCGGAAAGACAGTAATACCGCCTTTTTCGCCCATTGGTTGACGATCCATTCACCATCTTTCTTTTCTGCAACACGTAGGCTACCGTTATCTAGTTGCTCAAGCACTTGCTCGACAGCATCACGTACATCTTGTGGCATAGTGCTTGGGCTGTATTCGTTACGGTTTTCAAAGGCTTGTTCGATGGTTTGTTGTAATGACATAAAAAATCCTAACGTTAGTTAAAGGTAATTAAAAAATAAATCGTATTTATAGTTAAATGTTTGCTTAGTTTCGGACTAAGATTTTACTTGCCGTATTGTCGCTAATTTAACAACTTTTAGCAAACGAGTTCACTGTGAACTTCGGCATTGAGCTTAATTATCTGACGTATTACTCTCAATCCACTCCAAGATATCTTGATAGACGATTTCATGATCTTTTTCGTGTAGTGGCTCATGGCGCATATTTGGATAAAGCTGAATATCTACGTTACTAAAATTTTTCTTATTTAAGCGAGTGACGATTTTGCGGATACCGTGACCCATATCTCCAATGGGATCATCTTCACCACTGATAAAGAGCATCGGGAAGTTTTTAGCGATGGTTGTCGCCCAGTTTTTATTCAAGCCTGTTTCCATTAGAGAAAACAACGTCATAAAACCATTATTGGTAAAGTCAAAGCCCGTCAATGGATCTGCTTCGTATATTTCGATGGCGGCAGGGTCTTCAGTTAACCATGCAAATTCTGATGAAGAGATGCGATCTTCAAGTTTGCTATTAAGGACTTTATTCATCACCTTCGCAAACACAGGATTTTGTTTTCTTGAGGCAACTTTCGCCAAAATTTTATTGACGGGCAGTAGTACTTTAGTTAATGGGTTGGCATCGGCTGTGCCCATTAAAATAGCACCAGCAAAGGTACCTGCATGATGCTTGAGGACGTTGCGGATAATGAATGAACCCATGGAATGACCCAAGACAAAATGCGGCACGTCAGGATGGCGATTCTTTAGGGTATCGGCCATGATTATCACGTCTTTCAACAATGATTGCACTGGATGTTCATCTCCAAAAAAACCCAAATCTGCCTCTGTCTTTACGGTTTTTCCATGACCCAAATGATCATAAGTTGCCACCGCGATGCCATGATCTGCCAAAAACTGTGCAAAGTCGCTATAGCGGCCACTGTGTTCCGCCATGCCATGCACAACCAATAAAGTGGCACTGATATCGACATCTTTATTGCTGGGTTCAAAAAACTCATGGTGCAAATAGTGAGTATTGTCGGAGGAGAGAATATGGTCGTTACTGGTACTCATGTAGTATTCCTTGACGGGTTTTCATTATTTGTAATTTTGATGAATAAAATCTGATAAATAAAGAGACAGCGTATCTGAAGCATACCAATAGCGACTATAAAGGTATAGTTACTATAAATGATATGCCAAAAAATCAAATAATTATAGGACTTTAAAGGGTTTGTTTTATTGAATGCGGATACATTTTACCTGCTTTTGCTAGGTTAAGTTACTCACACAGACAGATTATTTTTAATGGTACAGTCGATCCTCTATAAAAGAGCGACAGCGTTAACCTCGCCTGAAGTATCACAGTTACATCTGCAATCGGCTGCCTTGACTCTCTTATACTCATAAGCTGAAACTGAATCAACTGGACGGCTAAAGGTACGCAGGTGCTAGTAGATAACATGTCTGCTTTAACATCATAAATATTATCGAGATTGAATGATCAAGTGCCACTGTTTAATGCGCATGGTTTAAGCCATTGATGTTGTCATCGCACGTTTACAACAGACCATTCTCAAACCCGTTGCATTTCCATGTTATTTTTAAACAAAGTGTCAAAGCCATGCTAATAACTTAAGCCATGCTTATTATTCAAAAATTATCGGAGGTTCTTTTTGTACTGAACTGACTATACCACTGACTGATACGAAGTAGCCTATGATGAAGCTGTCGAAGAAATATTACTACTAGCAGGAGCAGGTTATGCCCACATTGGGATGCCACGCCGACTCAGTGATGAACGTCCAAAGAATGACACGGTCATAAATACTGACATTTATGTGATTAGTGAGCAACTACAAAAGCTCTATTTTGGGATGTTACTTGGTTGGTTCGGTATGGACATCATCGACTGATTTAGAAACGATAGATAATGGGTGGGTCAGTCTACAAGGATGTTGAATATGGTATCTCAAACAAAAGACTGATAGGCGATTTGTAAAGTCCTAAGACATGTAATGTTTATTTAAAAGCACAGTATGTCATCTATATATGGATATGTAATCAACATGGTGAGTTGTGAGCGCTTATTCATAATCAGCTACCATTCATTAGAAAAAAGACAAAGTTAGGAATTTATAAATGAGGTAGTATGAATATGAAGTAGTCATAAAAGCAATTGTTTACGTATCGGCATTGCTTTTTTATGTTCACGTTATTATTTTCTTTAGCTGTACAACTAAAAGGATTTTGTACCACTATGAAATCGACTATCGAATTGCTTGAACATACGGACTTTCCTGCTATTAAACGCCAAACATTAACCGTATTACAGGTCAACATGGGGTATTTGTGCAATATGTCGTGCGTGCATTGCCATGTGGCCGCCAGTCCTTATCGAACTGAGATGATGTCACGAGAATTGGTTGAGCTGATACCTAAGGTGCTAAAAGCGCAGAATATTGACACGCTTGATCTGACGGGCGGTGCGCCTGAGATGCATGAAGACTTTAAGTATTTGGTAAAAGCGGCTCGCGCCCTTGGCGTCACAGTAATAGATCGCTGCAATCTGACCATTCTCATGGAAGAGGGTTATGAGGACATGGCGCAGTTTTTAGCAGACAATCAGGTAGAAGTGGTGGCCTCATTGCCATGCTATTCACTAGAAAATGTAGATAAACAGCGTGGCAAAGGTGCATTTGACGACAGTATATTGGGATTGCAAAAGCTCAACAGCTTGGGTTATGGCAAGCCTGACTCCAACCTGACACTGAATTTGGTCTTCAATCCGCAAGGTGCCACACTGCCACCCAATCAGCAGCAGCTTGAAGCCGACTATAAGCGGGAGCTAAAAGAGCATTTTGATATAGAGTTTAATCAATTATTTGCACTGACCAATATGCCGATCCAGCGTTTTGGGGCAGTGCTATTGGCCAAAGATCAATTTCACCCCTATATGACACTGCTCAAAGACAACTATGTCACTGCCAATTTAGCTGGGGTTATGTGCCGCTCAACCATTAGCGTCAATTGGCTAGGCGAGCTATTTGACTGTGATTTTAATCAACAGTTAGAGATACCCGTACCCAATAAATCGCGTCGACATCTAAACGATCTATTGATCCAAAACCCTTCTGGCGATGACATTGCTATTGCTGATCATTGTTATGGCTGCACCGCAGGACAGGGCAGTAGCTGTGGTGGTGCGTTAGAGGAAGAGGAGATAGAACACCCAGCAGAAGAGACGATTATTTAATAATTTATCTCAAATTATCACACGTTGAAAATCAACAAAAATAAATAAACATTTTTTGTCAGTAAATACTATTGAAGCAGACAAAAATTAAATAGCAAAACATCATCGATTCAAATGGAGCCAGTCTTATGTCAGTATCTAACTTTTCAGTCAAAAACCTAGTGGTACAACCGGTGATTGCGACAACAATTCTATTATCCAGTGTTGCCGCTTATGCTGATTTTAACCATCAAAGCTGGGACAGTTTGCTTAACAAGCATGTCACCATGACCAACGGCGGTAAAGCCTCGGTGGTCAATTATGCTGGCATGAAAGCAGACAGTAGCAAGCTCACAAGCTATTTGGATGCCACGAGCAAGGTGTCTCAGTCTGAGTTTAACCGTTGGAACAAAAACGAGCAGTTGGCATTTTTAATCAATGTCTACAATGCGGGTACTGTCGATTTGGTATTGACTAAATATCCTAATATCAAATCTATCAAAGACATCGGCGGGACATTCGGTTCACCATGGAAGCAAAAGTTTATTCCACTACTGGGCAAGACCCGTTCACTAGATGAGATCGAGCACACCTTGATCCGTGGCTCTAAGCGCTACAATGATCCGCGCATTCACTTCGCGGTTAACTGTGCCAGTATTGGCTGCCCTGCATTACAAGATGATGCTTTCACTGGCAAAGGTTTGGACGGGCAATTAGAGCAAGCGACCTCGAAATTTTTGGCAGACAGTAGCCGAAATCGCCTAAAGGGTAATACGCTGAGTGTATCGCCAATCTTCAAATGGTACAAAGAAGACTTTGCGACCAATTGGCGTAGTACCAAAGATTTAGAAGGGTTTTTAGGTCGTTACTCTTCATCGTTGGGATTGAGCAAATCCCAAACCGCTGACTTGAAGCAAGGCAAAATCAAAATCAGTTATGCAGATTACAATTGGAATTTGAATAAAAAGTAAGTCTAGATTTTGGTCAGTACAGGTGCTGGTCTTTATTAAAGACAGGCTAAACTGATGATGACTCATCACAATGGTGCATTTATTGAACATCTCTATCATCATTCCTTTGCTCAATGAAGCGGACAATATGCCGCAGCTCATTGCTCATATTAATGGTCTATATCCACCGCCGTCGCAAGTGATAGTGGTGGATGGTGGATCGACGGATGATTCGATTGGCATTGCTAGACGTTTATTAAATGATTTATCAAGTGTGACACAGCCTACTATCGACTGGCAGTTGATTGAATCCGTAGCAGGCCGTGCTCGGCAAATGAATACGGGCGCTAGGCAAGCAACAGGAGATGTGCTGCTCTTTTTACATGCTGATACCCTGTTGCCAATGGATGCGATAGATAACATTCAGCAGGCAATGACCCAGTATGACTGGGGACGTTTCGATGTGCGCCTAGATAGCCGCGATCCGTTATTAAAAATCGTCGCCATGATGATCAATAATCGTTCACGCTTAGTAAGTATTGCCACGGGTGATCAAGCGATTTTTATAAAGAGGTCTTTGTTTGAGCGAATGGATGGCTATGCTGATCAGCCATTGATGGAAGATATTGAGCTATGCAAACGTCTAAAAAGTATTGCTAGGCCTGTTTGTCTGAATAGCAAAGTGACGACCTCAGCGCGGCGTTGGCAACAACATGGCACATGGCGCACCATTTTTTTGATGTGGCACTTACGATTCGATTATTGGCGCGGTGTATCACCTGAAGTATTAAGGCAGCGCTACTATCGTTGAATTCAAATGACTTTGATATAAGGAAGCCGAGTGCAAGCTATACATTTGCACTGGGTTGTATTGACTCTCGTTTAAACTGAATCAGATATGTAAACATTAATGCCCCTTTAGATTAAGGATGCGCCCTAGCATGACTGAGCATTCAAGTCCTCATACAACCCGTACGATAACTGATGCACAACACCCAGACACCTGTGTCATATTGTTTGCCAAATATCCAGCGCGTGATATGGCAAAAACTCGCTTGCAGCCAGCTCTAGGCGTAGAGGGTGCTGCCCGTATGGCAAAACAATTGTTGTTGCATAGTGTGGAGCAAGCGGTCTCTACTAATTTTGCCGTTGAGTTATGTGTCAGTCCAGCAGCGATAGACACTTGCTGGCAAACCCTCAACTTACCTGATTCGTTGCAATGGTCGACTCAAGCAGAGGGAGACTTGGGCACGCGTTTAATCACAGCAAGTCAAGATGCGCTGAAAAAACATCAAAGAATCGTATTGATAGGCTCTGACTGTCCCAGTTTGACGGCAGAGCGTATTCAGACAGCAGTACAGCAGCTCGATGACCATGATGCAGTTATGATTCCAGCATCAGATGGTGGCTATGTGTTACTCGGGTTTAAGCAAGTGGATGGCAGTCTGTTTTCGGACATTATCTGGAGTACAGCTAGCGTGGCAACTGTAACCCAGCAGCGTGTAGCGGATTTGGGTTGGACATTGGCATTGTTAGCGCCGTTACATGATATTGATGAGCCTCAGGATTTAGAGCACCTACCATCAGATTGGCTTAAGTTTGCTCAATAGTTATGATCATACGAACGACTAGGTAACGGTCAGTACCCGCTTGTCATGGAT
>NZ_CAJGYP010000004.1:0-32022 GCF_904845995.1 Psychrobacter fjordensis | reverse complement strand
TTTTTGCCAATTATTTATTGGCACAGAATAATAACTTATTTAAATCAGCCCTTTATTACTCTTATTTTGCCATGAGCTGCATCTTCTGTATAATATAGGGGCAGGCGGAAACCGTGGCTCTGCACTTTATTTATCTTTTCTAACTCGGGACGGACCGATACTTTAATACGCACCTATGTGCGTTGGAGTCTTGGTTGATTACCTTATCCCCAGTTAAACATTGACTAAAAAAGGGCTACCATATTGGCAGCCCTTTTTTGATGGTATCACTAATGAATTGACATATCATCAAAATTGCAAAACAAGGTTTTTATCGTCAGGCTGCGTAACTACAATCTCCCAAATTTGACCGTACGGATTTGACAGCATAGGTCAACAAGCACCAGAAGCATAGCTATAACTTAGAGGGTCTTGTGTATTAATATATTTTTTTAATAGCTCTCTAGTGCGTTGATCCTTACCTGTTATGTTATCTTTAACAAACGAACAACCATCATAGAGCATCCCTGTCATTTCATAGTTTTGCGGATCAAAAATATAGAACACTTGACCTATAGCACATTTACTATCAAAGCAAATTTTATTAAATACATACTTTTTGTTAGTATCTATATCTTGTATGTATACTCCTTCTCGTTGTGTTCCCATTGCATAGATTTCTTTTTTAGTAAGATCGATAGGGCTAACAAGTTTAGAAATCATTTTTTGAAATGCTTTGTCATATCTACTATCGTAATTAGAGTTAATACCCTCTACGGTTGGTAATTTCTCATTCACTAACTCAAATGGATATGTAGTAAATTTTCCATCGCCATACTCATAAGTTAAGTACTGAAAAGGCACCTTATTATCTGCTAATTCTTTATTTAATTTATCGGTATAGCTCATTGAATCTAGTTTATGCGTTTGTATAGAAGATTCGTCTGCTTCTTCTTTTTTTGAGTTAGGAATCATTTTGAGCTGAACAACTGGTATGCTATCTATATAACTTTGATAATCTTCTTCGTTTGTGGTTTGAGCTACACTGATGAACGGTGTCATAAAGAAGCATATCGAAAAAAAGTATATTTTATTATTAAATAAGTCCATAGCTTGTCCTATAAATTAATGTTATTAAGAGGTTTAACAGCCACAGCTATCGTCGTTATCACTATCTAAAAAGAAATCTTCAATAGAGTGATTATCACACTCTGTTTGATCTGATACCTCAATAGCTTTAATCTCTCCTTTATGGTTCACGTTGCCAATAATCTACAATTCAGCCTTCTCACTAAACACTCTTAATGTCTGACCGTCTTCATCAAGCCTCCCTTTGATCTCCGTACCGTTTGTGTGATTGATAAGCCTGTAGCTGATACCTTGATCTATTAAATCTTGCGGTAGCAATTTCTTGAGATCAAACGCTTTACTAAACAACCCAGAAGTAAGTAAAGCAACTAAAGGCACATTAATTTTACCACCCGCAACTATTTCTTTTTTCACTGCTTTTATCTTAACCGTCTTTGGGCATACTAGCTTAATACCACTGTCATCGATGGTAATAGAAGCTCCAGCTGACGTTTGCAGCTTAATCCGCTTCGGACTCGACACATTGACCTGTCCCGACTCGCTACCGATTGTCATACTTTGCTGACTATGCAATTGCAACTCACCACCTTGTGCCTGTATCGCTACAGGTTTGGTATTGGCACTGATGTGTAGTCCTGACTGACCCGCTTGACCACCGATGCAAGGGAGTGAGTCAATCGTATTTGCCGTCAGCGTATAATTGCCTGCGACCATATCTGATTGCCGTATGATTTTTTTCGCTGTCCATAGCGTATCGCTGCTTGATGCGAGGAGCGAACTGTCAACCATGCGTCGCCCCTGATGATAGTTGTAATGCGCGTAGGGGCGGGGTAGTACCATCATCGTGGGGACTGAGCATGTTGGAGACGTAGCGGTGATAAATTTGTATTCAATTGAAACTTTATCCTATGATAAATAGACTTTTAACGTTGATATTCTATTTTGACCACTTACATTATCAACCCTTTGTAAATTGATTCCGATTCGTGAATTGAAGTGTAATGTACTGTAGAGTCAATTGATATTTTTCCAGTTTTGGGATCGATATTATATTTTTCCCAAGATACGATATATAAGACACCTTCAAACATGATTGAATTAAGAATCCATAGTTCAAAATCCTGATTCATATAGAAAATACGTTCATTATATGAATACTCATTAAATTCATATTCATAAATATTGATAGAATCAACCTCTAACCCATCAATATTTGTATTTAACTCAAGTATTTTAGTAGAATAATCACCATCATCATTCTTTGACCCCAAGAGCAGTCTAGTATTCAGCATGACTTTGCTGTTGGCACCTGAGAAACTATCAAGGTGTATACTATCAAAACTATAATTACTAACTTTGTCGTAATATAAGCATTTTTCGGGGTAAGAAAGATTTTCAGCTGTACATGACTTTTCTAGTAGAGGTATAAATTCTTTATCAGAAATTTGTCTGATACCTATACCTGTAGAGTGTAAATCTGTAGAACTAAGTTCTTTAGATAATGTTTCATTTAAAGGAGCTGAAGTTTTTGTTTCACTTGTATCTACACTACAGGAGCAAAGTGTGGCCATTACAAGTATTAAGCTATACTTAAACATATTATTCTCTAGTTATCTTCACGCGTTTTTCATTGAACATTGAATGTAAATTGCTGTCATGATAGGTCGTTAGACAGCATGGGCGAGGAAGTGTATCAATACATGAACTTCGACCGTATGTCAGAGTACACTGAAGAAGCGGATAAGATTAACGTTGCTCAGTTGACCTAGTTTTTGATGTTGTAAGGCTTCTTTCTAAAATTAGAAGTCTTACGTTCAAAACAAGAAAACCCCGTATCGTGATGATGCGGGGTTTTTTGTTGGGTGTGGGTAGGTATAAGCCATATTCGTTTGCTATGAGTGATATATTTCAAAATTTTCACAAAATTTATTCTAATCACATGTTTTAATATTCATAATGTTTTTATCGTGAGTTAAGCATAGTCTTTAGTAGACACTACAAATACTATGATCATCTAAATTATTGGATACGGATATACTCGTAATAGTATCAGGATCCGTGTCTGTAATAGTATCAGGATATCTGTCTGAAACATTAAAAGTCAATGTATTACCTTGAGCATTGGGTCGGGTCGTATAATATCTATTTGTCATATAGTAGCTTTCATCACCCATATTGCTTGTATATTCGTGATACTCGACTTCTGGATGGGTATTCAAGAGTTTAGATATATTATCGTTTACCTTAAAGCCTTCACTGGTTTGGTAGCTAGAATCGAAAAATTCAACTGAGATTAGAGTGTCACGCAAAAACAGCAATTGAAATTCTGAGTTGCTACTATCCATAGAGCACTCATTGATAGTGTGCTCTAAATTTAAAGACATACCTAATTTAGATTCTATTTCTTCAATAGTATTGTGTAGAGTAAAGTTTTCGGTGCCATTAGCAGTGATAATTTTATTACTATCGAGTGTCATTCTATCAGAAGAGTCAACACCTTCCATTACTTCAAGATCGCCAAGACGTAACCAACCTTTCTTTGAGCCCTTTAAATAAGACGTTTGTATCCAGTCATCTTTAATAGATAATACCTCAATCTCATCACCTGCTATGAAATAGGATGAAGTCTTAGAGTTAGTATTAGGTTGTTTATAGATAAAAGCTTCATCTGCACTAACTATATAAGTCGGATATTGACTATTCGGCGGCGTGTTACATTCTAATCTAGAATTAAATGAATATGATGTGGTTTGACCTTTTGCATCTGTCAACTCTAAATGTCTAATAAAGTTCTGAGACATTAGCGATGCTGTGAATCCTTGATCGTTTTTATATATACGAGTAAATTCATGGGGGCGACCTTGACTTGTTTCTATCTCATTAGTACTTGTCAATTTGAAAGTGCTATAGCCATTTATTTTTAATTCCTTAAGGCTTTGAGGGTAGTAGATATTTATTGATTTACTACCATCCATGGCACACTCTTGGGTAGTCATATCTGAGACTTGAGAGTGGTTTGACGGCCTTTTATTTTGAACATTAGTCGAAGATGATGCTATCTCTGGATTTGCAGAATTAACAGAGCTTTCACAGCCTAAAGTTAAGAATAACGTAGATATAACTATGATCAAAATTTTATCAAGATTCATAATTTATTGATCCTTTCTTGAGCGTAATCTACGGCATTCTTAATTTATAGATAATAGTATAGACATACATTCTAAAAAACACTAAAGATCAGTCCGCTACTGGGCTGAGATCACGCTTGTCAATCCAGCCGAATTTAGTATTATTTTTATAAGCAACTTTCACCCAGTCTTCATTTTGGTCAAAAGCTTCAATCAAATCACCTTTAATATAATAGTTCGGTTTCGACCGTGATTCGAATTTTTCATCAAGAATTTCTGCTTGATCTGTTTTGACAACGTACTTGGTCGGAGGTGGAGGACACAAACTTTGAAATTGGCTCTCAGAATAAGTAGCGGATGTTGCGTACTCAAATTCAGATAAGGCAACATTGTTGTTTTCTATACAGTAATAATCCTCTCCTGTAATAAGCGTGCCCTCTGAAATATATTTTTCTATTCTCCAATCTTTATTCTTTTGTGAAAAATAAAAATACTGATTAGAGCGTCCACGTGGAGAATAAATAATTTTTAATATGAATCCAGAGTGATTTGCAGAAGGATAAATATCATATAAGAACCAGCCAACTTCATCTGTAAAATTTGTGGTTTCTAAACTAAGCCGATATAACCCGTCTGTATTTTTCAGATAGACGATTAAGTCATCACCTTGATATGTATTATTATTCTCATCATTGATAGAGGGTATAACTTTATCGTCAATGCCATCTGCATTAACATCAAAAGTGAAGATCTTATGTGTGTTTTCATCATACTTTGCTTCGATATCTGTAAACGAAAGTGATTTAGGCTCTTCCTTTAAGTACTTCCCATCAATCAGATAAGTACGGGTGCTACAATTTTTACCTGTATTATCTGTAACTTGAATGGCGTTAGAATCGCCTTTGGTGTTTGTAGTTATCGATTCAATATCCCCACAATCCCGCTCAGCTACTTCAAACTCATAAGTGTGTAAAAATCCACTATCATCGAACAAAATAGCGTTGTATGACGGGTATTCTTCTGTTGTCGCAGGTAATATCAAAATTTGCCTATCAGCATCATTAGCGAAAACATTAATTCGCTTTAATGCGCTTTGCAAATCTACTTCATACGTATAATTAAAGAGCCCATCAAGCCCTTTGCTGACAACGCTACCATCCATCATTAAGGTTATATCAGACTCATCATCACCAAATAAGTTAATAGAGATGGCAGTATTATCATGTTTAATGTCAACTTTGTCCTGACTATCATCATAGGTTATTAACGAATTTATTTTATTAAAGATAAGCGGGTTGCTGTTATCTTCTAAGAGAGGGTTATTTTTAATATTTGTTGTGACTGTATTGTCATTTTTAATAGCCTTTTTATTGATAGCATCATCGTTGGTATTAGTATCACCGTAGTTATTTGTGCATGATGCTAATAAAAAAATGGAAAAGAGAGTGGCTATGGTTCTCATTGTAAATTCCTTGTATTGACCGTTACAACTGGCAAGCTAAAGATCAAACCAACGTCATTGGTGCATCATATGGCAAAATGCTGTTTGCACTTGATTAGTTAAAAACGAACATCAATAAAGAGGTTTTCTATAATTGGTGCAAGCTCACACTGATACCAAAGCTTAAGAGAAAATGTGTGATTGTCATGGATATGAGCGAAGAATAAGCAAAGCATTACTTTGCCCGAGCGCGAGAAGAAAGCTGTGCTTGAGTGACTGCCTTTCATAAAAATAAGCGTATTCAAAAACTACTGAATAGATATGGCGATCGTATTCTATGGCTATCATCCTACAGTTCTGACTTAAATTCCATCGAGAAGAGGTGGGCACAGGTGAAGTTTCTACACCAAGTGTGGATGGAAAATAACTTGTTTAAATTGTTTTATGATATTCATTCAAGGCATAACTCTTTTGTAGTGCAGTGACTAAATCTTTAATTTAGTAAGAATTTTGGTTGATTCAGTATATCAATGCACTGTAAGTAGTTTAAAACTATATTTTGAGAATGCTTAGGCATGCTACTGCTATGCAATAAAGTTATGATTAAGTTAGGTACTCTATAGTCTTTCTCTATAATTCAATTGTTAATTCTGTCTGACTTTTCAAGTGAAGTAAAACAGTTATCAATTCCACTATATTCATCATAATATGTAACATTGATTGAGTAGTCATTAGGTTGCTTGTACTTAATTTCACCGAACTTATCATTTTTAACTTCATAGTGAGTCTGCGAGGTTAACGAGTCAGGTCTATCATTCGTTTTGCCCGTTAAGCTACTGCCTTTGGGTGACACTTTGATAACTTGACCTAGAACTATCTTATTAGGGTCTTTAATAGTCGCTTTGTTAAGCTGTGCTAGTATCTTATACTGCCACGTAGGATTGCCTCTCTGGTGTCCCTATGTGAATTATTTTCTTTAGTGATGACAACTGTCTTACTTTAGGAGGTTGAGTTTATAATATTTCCTTCGACATCAATTTTATAGCTAAAATTAGAGACTGTACTACTGTACCCGCTAATTACTAAATTATTAGTAATAGAATAGTTAGAATTCATAGGTAGTTCAATATAGCTTGTTTTATTTCCATTGCTAACAATTATATAATCAAAATCAACTTCTCCTTCTTCAGTATATCCAGCTGCATATATATCTAAGCCATAGCTGTTTTCTATATCGTAGTAGCTTCCAGCCATGACTCCTGCAGGTCCATCTTCTACATTAATAAATAATGTATTATACAATTTTTTATCAAAGAGTTTTTGAATACAATTTTGTAACTTGCAGCTAACTTCATTGTCGATCATGGAAAATATTATCTCTAAACCTTCACTAGATTTTTTATCTTTTGTTCCTGTGGATTTTGTAGAAGAGTATTCCTTTAGATGGTTTTCAATTAAGAGGTTATTATTTTTTATTATTTTTAAATATTTTAGATCAACTTTTTCAAAAGGAGCATTAGCAGGTGAAGTAAATCCATTTTCTGAATCGAATGTATAGCAAGCATTGTCAACATTTTCATAAGCATCTCTATAACTAATCAAAGAACCTGTGAAGCATATCTCATTACTACTCTTATCAAACAGTACTTTAGGTTTGATATCTGATAAATAGCCATCTTTATTTGAAAGGTTAGTAAGTACTTCAGTAAGCGGTGTAGCTGTATGTTTATTAAGATCTATGACAATGAAATAGTTTTTGTAAATGACATCAGACTTGCTTCCTTTTGATATTTTAGCTTCATCCATCTTTATTTTAGTAACAACTATTCTCTTATTTTCATCAAAATTTGCGGGAAGTTTTGCTTCCTGATTTAAAGTTTTAGTGTATTTTTTTGTGCAGTAATTTATAGGTTGGTAATCGGGCTCACAAGTTAATATTTTAATATCACTTTGACTAGCTATGCTTGTATTACTTACCAATTCATTGTTTTTTGAAATTTCAGATGAACTATTATTGCATCCTATAATTGATATAGTAGAGAGCATGAGTAAAAAAGAAAAAATTTTCATATATAGTATTCTTCTATTATGGATGGTGATAGTAGTAAATTTTAGTCAATATTTCTCTAACTTTCTTCGTAGATTCTGCATTTGCATGATTCGTTCTCGATTCATAAAAACCTGTGTACATACCGCCACCTTTCTGTATAAGGACAGGTCTTTCATCATTCATATTAGTTCCGTTCTTAGGGAGTCCAATGGATGCCCACTCTTGAGCTGCTCCTTGTTGTGCATCATCAATACTACCTGTACCTTTCTTAATAAATTTTTTTAAAAGTGGTTGTTTAATAACTAAGTATTCTCTAAAAATTCTTTCTTGCATTGTAGCATCGTAAAGTTCATTACCAGATAGACCTAGTGCTTTTCGACCTGCCTCGAGTGTGTTAGGTATAGTTTGATATTTGCCAGTTGCAAATCGACGTCTTTGATCTTTCCACGTATAATCTTTTGATAACTGTAAAAGCTGATTTATAGTTTTATGTGTAATTTCACCAGGCGAACCTTTCATACTGCCAAATTTTACTTTATGTCCTTCTGGAGCTCCTGAATTCCACGCTTCATAGGAGCCTTCTCCATGAGAAATAACAGTTCCCAGTTGTACGATCAAGTCTTCTAGTGTCCCATCTTTTTTAGTTTTTATATTGAAATCACCACCGCAAGCAAGCATTTTATTGTTAGCATGACTGCTTAAATCACCCCCAATCATTCCTGAAACAGTCTTAGCAAAAAATGAATTTTTCAGATACTCTTTTTCATATTTACTTACGTCATAATGTACCCAAGTAGTAGCCGCATTACTTCCATCATTCCACTTGGAAGGCTCGAGCCAAATTTTGTTATTTGCTCTTGTTAAAGTAGCATTCATGTGACGAATAAAAATAATTTCGCGAATTTTTTCCATATTGGTAGTGGACTTAGTTCTCACACCGTTCTTATTGAAGTGCAAATCAAATGCCAATCCCATATGGTTCACTGTTGTTCTATTCTTCTGCACATTTCGAACAATGCATCTATAACCAGAGTCTATTGATTCTAATGTAAACTTTAATTCGGGATAGACAGAGTCTAAATAAAACATTGTTGCTTTTAGCATCCATACAGTACTTCTATGAATACCAGGATATTCGTTAGCAATATTTCTACCACTAGGAACTCCCATCTTACTATTACCAAAACCAGAACACTGACCGCAAGGACATTTCATTTGTTCATAATAAGGTCCGATTGGATATTTATAGTTGAATTCATCGATAGCTTTAATGAGTGAGCCGCAAATTTTACCTGTCTCAGGTGCCTTCATATAATCACGCTGAAACTGTTTGATGCAGTTTTCTGTAAGGTCTGTAAAATCACTACTAGGCAAAGCACCACCAAAGCCTGCAAGTCTAATATTTACCTCTAAGACTAATTTTTTCTCTGCTTCATTCGTGGTTTTGCCTTTAAATATACAGGCAGGATTGTCTTTACACACAGCACCACTTACTATTTTTGGTGTACCGTCTTTTGAGCTGTACTCCTGTTCAACAGGAATTTTTACGGGAGTATTTGATTTAGATTTCGCATCACTATCAGACATAGGTGCTCCTCCAGCAGGCTTATCATTCTTCCCGCCACTCATAGCTTCATTTAAGTCCTCAAGCTCTTCTTTTGCCTTATTACCTAATGCGCCTAGACCATCTCCTATACTTTCAAGCAGGTCATCAAAAAATCCTTCCTCCTCATCAGAAGAGGACGGTTCTGATGAAGGCTTTGGTGTAGGTCTAGGAGTGGGGGTAAGTGAAGGTTTTGGTGTTATGTGAGTCTGTGCTGAACCATCGCTACGTAGCTTGATCGTTTGGTCCGCTTGCAATGTTGTTGGGTTCGTTATCCCGTTCATACGTTGAAGCTGCTCTACTGACACGCCGCTTCTTTGTGAGATACTAGATAAGGTATCACCTTTTTTAACTTCATAGTGAGTCTGCGAGGTTAACGAGTCAGGTCTATCATTCGTTTTACCTGTTAAGCTACTGCCTTTGGGTGGCACTTTGATAACTTGACCTGGAACTATCTTATTAGGGTCTTTAATAGTCGCTTTGTTAAGCTGTGCTAGTATTTGCCACGTGGTGTTATACATTTTAGCAATCGTATACAGATCTTGATCTTTCTTGACTTCGTACTCATCTTTATTTGACTCAACTTTATGGGTGCTTCTTTTGTAAGAGTTTTGGATTTGATGAAGTGCTTTAAGCTTCGCTACTTGAATATAAAAAGGCGCTTTTATTGTATATGTACCTTTTTTATCTGGTACTTTGATTAATTCTTTAATTACGATCATTTTTTTAGTTAAAGGGTGACGTATATGAACGACTAATATCGTGCCAGGTGGTCGACTGATCGGTGTGCCAAGTCCTTGAGCGTTGGAGGTGTTAGCACTAATCAGCTGCCCCAGTTCTCTAATTTCATGATACAAATTAGGAAAAGGGTTATTAAGAAGATCAACAAACTTGAGGTGAAATACAATACTTTTAGTTTTACTCATCATTGCTCTCCTGATAAGAGTCTTGGCCTAAAGAATCGTTTAACTCATTGCCATCATCTTCATCAGACATCTCTGTCTCTTCATCTTCGTCTGGTTCAAATTCAAGACCCCAATCCGTATCTTTAAAGCCCACTAGTATTTCAACCTCTTCTTCTTTATCACTAATTACAGGAGCGGTACGTCCATGCTCATCTAATACACCTTCTATCAGTTGCCCATCAGGTCGTAGCATCTGAAACTCGATATCTTCAAAATTGTGCTGATAAAACAAATCATAAACATCGAGTTTATTACTAAACAGTGGAATGGTCTCAGGCATCATCGGCAGCGAGTAATTGGCTTTTGCCCCCGCCACCATCTCTTTCTTCACCGCTTTAATCTTAACCGTCCCCGGACACACCAGCTTAATACCGCTGTCATCGATGGTAATCGACGCACCGCCTGACGTTTGTAGCTTAATTCGCTTAGGACTTGAGAGGTTGACCTGTCCCGACTCACTACCGATTGTCATACTTTGCTGACTGTGCAGCTGCAACTCACCGCCCTGTGCCTGTATCGCCACAGGTTTGGTATTGGCACTGATATGTAATCCTGACTGAGCCGCTTGACCACCGACGCCTGAGAGTGAGTCAATCGTATTTGCTGCCAGCGCATAATTGCCTGCGATCATATCTGATTGCGTACTACCTGATTGCCGTACGATTGTTTTCGCCGTCCACAGTGTATTGCTGCTTGATGCGAGGATACTGTCTTTGCTTACTAGCAATACATCCGCCGCGCCAAGCACTTCGGTATTCAGCGTCTCATCAATGATTTGTGCCGTACTCTTAAACGCTTCTATCGACGCTCGGGCATGACTGAGTGCTTCGGTCGATTGCAGATGTGCGTGCTTGGCCTCCGCTAACGTCTCACTCAGCTCCGCGCCTAACTTAAGCTGCTGCTGTCCGGCATCATTGACCCACGCCGACTCATGCTCGGTTTGCGTGTGTCTGATATCAAAGGTAGAAAGTAGAACCCCCGTATCACCACTGATCTGTAGCCCATGATCGGTGGCGACATTGATGCCTTGACCACTATCATTTGATTGATGATTGCTAAAGCGATGACGTAGCGTGCCCAATGCGACGATATGCTCATCAGGAGCAAAGGTGGCGTTAGAAGTAATGGTTGGCGTCTCAGCATTGGCGCGCGTGCCAGTATTTACCGTCCACTGTAGACCGACCTTGTTAGGCGTATCATCAAAGCTCATCGACACTTCAGAGTCAGCCGTCAGTCCGTATTGCGCAATACCAGAGATCCAGCCGCTGTGAGTATCATCGTCACTAATTTGCGAGTGACCCAAGCCACCGCCATGCCATCTGGGAGAAGCACCGCCTTTGAGGTTATGTCGATTAGATAAACCTGCATCCTGAGTGGTGATGTCTTTCTCGTCCACATCACCCATACCGATACCATCAAAGAGCGCACGGCTAATCACCGGACTGTCAATATCGCCATACCAGTGATTAAGGAGTACAGACTGGCCGATGCGCGGAGCGAACTGCCAGCCATGTGTCGCCCCTGATGACAGTTGCAAGGAGCGTAGCGGTGGCGTCGTGCCATCATCATGAGGACTGATACCTGACCAGACAGGCGTGGTAATGGTTTGTTGTAGATTGTCGTCAGTGATACTAGAGGCATAACTAGGAGAAGGCGAGCTACTCGTATCTCCCGTACGCGCTTGCGTCAGGCCGTGATAAGTACTACTGGCAAAAGACAAGCTGCTTGGATAAGGACGATAGGGGATACTGGCATCAAGTAGCGTAGCTGATACCCAAACACCAGTATCACGGGCGATATCAAAGCCATGATCGGGCATTGATGATAGGGTCGCGTTTGTGGTGCGATATTGCACATGCTGTACAGTCTGCTGTAACCACTGTTTGATAAAGGTCTGATGGTGATAAGACACGCTATCGTTGTCAGGTTCAATACCGATCAATGTCACTGCGGTACAATGCGCCGATAAGCTGCCAATGGAGGGTAGGTTGTTGATGCTCACTGGACTACCGACACCAAGGCCACGCATGGCGCCAGTCGCTTGATACGTCTCACGCTGACAGCGATTGGCCTCAATCCACTGTTCAGCAATAGCAGTCGCCGTATCATCGCTGTGCACTCGAGAAGGTGCACCGATTAATACGGTTGTATCCTCTATCGCAAGCGGTGATTCATCGACGGCTTGACCTTCATAGATGGTATCAGCGGCGAGGCCATCTGCTCGTACCATGACACTATGACTACCTAGCTGCTGAGTAATCATCTGTAATGCATTCACGCTGTCTTGACCGGACTGTACGGAGGACTGGGCATAGCTATAGGTTAGAGGCAGTCGCTCATTTTCATCGAAACCACTGACCAACCACCACGTCCCCAAATCATCTACCGAATCCCCTGATACCCACAAAGTAGAGACACCAATATCAGCGAGCAAACCCATGACAAACTCATAGTCACTGACATCCGACTGCGTGCGTATAGGTAAGGGTAGAGATAAGCGCTCTGAGTAGGAACTGTCTGATGACAAAAGAGACTCAGAAATTTGCCACTTTATATCATAGTCACCGAGGATAGCGGTCAGGATATCGAGGGTGGATTGATTGATAAAACTGCGAGTATGTATCGACTGCGTCAATTGCCAATCAGGGCTCACGACCTCTAACGCATAAAAATGCATCGCACCATCAGACTGCTGATAACTGATACCTCGTATGAGGCCAGTACGGCAAGTAGGCGTGCGATTAGAGGATAGCGTGGTCAAGCAGATAGGCGTACCGACCAACGATAAACAAGCGTCCGAGTCCAAATAATCGTAACTGAACACTAGTATGTCAATGATATCGGTTTTATTGACACCGCTAGCCCCAAAAAATGCAATAGGATAGAAAGCATTGGTTGTGAAGCTGTCGGCATGAACGGTAATTGTATGTAGGCGACTGGTATTAGAAGGCATGAGAGGGGTACCGTTACTACTGGCTTTATACCAAGGAAATGGCCCGAATTGGATTGTTGCTGAATTATTTGTCAATAAAAGTATAGAGTTTATTGAAATATTGTCAAGTGTATGTATAATCAATCTCACCTAATTCTTCTACTTGATAGACTTTAGTTAGATTTTTACGTCAATATACTTCCTTTTATACTTAAGTGATGATACCGCACCTATGAATCATATTTATCGTACCAACCTAAAAACGATGGGTTTGCTATCTATAGTACTGAGCGCTTCGATGGTAATAACTGGTTGTAACACGACTGCTAAAGAAGAAAAAAGTGCCACTGTCAAGGCATTGAGTCAGCCATCACTTGTGTATTTAGCAGATGCCAATCCAAGTGATTTTGAAGCATGGATGACTGTTGCTAAAAGCAACTATGACTCAAAAAATTATGCGCGGGCATTAAGAGCGGCTAACGAAGCCCTTAAGTTTGATAAGCAAGCAGTTGAGGCGCGTCAAATAGCCATGCTCTCATCTATCAAATTAACAGAGAATAATATCAGTGCTTATCACAATGATTCATTAATGGATAGTAGTGACAAAGCCATGGTTAAAAATAAGCTAACCAATATCACAACCTTGATACAAACCTCTAATTAGAGCTTCTAATTAAAGCCTCTGGTTTGATTAAAAGCTTTAGAGTAAAGACACTCAAAGTAAAAAAGTATCCATCTAGTACTTACGCACTTAATACTAATAACGACGAGCACCGACTTACGATGACCAGTATCCAACGCAGTATTAACGTCAGCTTTAAGCTACCGAAAGCACTCTTGGCGGGTTTGTTTATCATGGGTTCAGCGATGAGTGCTGCACACAGTGAGCTTGTGATTCAAGAAAAAGATCCAGGCTCTAGTATTGTCAATCAATTCGCCACGCTTAAAAATGCAGATGCCAAATCACCGCAGCTGCATCAATTAATTGCAAATTTAAACCAAAGGCTGGCTGTTAATCCCAATGACTCTTTGGCATGGGAAGTCTTGGCGCAGATTTACTATAACAATGGCTATCATGACTATGCGGTCTATGCTGCTAGTGAAGCAATTGATCAAGGTAAGAGCACGGCTGAGCTCAAAAATATTTTGTTGAATAGCAGTGCCATCATTGCTCAAAAACAATTGCAGTCTGGTTACTTAAATAATGTCGATGCGGCATTTAAAAAAGAGTATCAGCACGCCTTGAGTAAGATAGCTGGTGATGTTTACGGGTTTAATTACGATGAGTCTTTGCCAAAACCACCGAAAGTTGTAAGACGTAGCGTCCCTAAAAAAACAAGCAGCACAAAGAAAGCAGCTGCTCCTGTTAAGAAAAAAACAGTAGTGAAACCAAAAAGAACTTACGTTAAACCAGTTATTCAAAAGCCTACCCCTACTAGAAGCAATACTCCTGTATCTACTGATCCATTTGATATATTGCGTTGAAACCAGAAACTGCTGAGGTAATTAATTATGGCAAAGCAAGACAGTGTGCAAAAGAAACTCGCAAAAGTACGTGCTCCTCGTGTACATCTTACCTATGACGTCGAAGTTGGTGATGCGATCGAAACGAAAGAAATTCCTTTCGTGGTCGGTGTGCTAGGAGAGTTCTCAGGAGATTCTAAACTTGAGCAACCTCGCTTTAAAGACAAAAAGTTCGTCGAAGTGGACTTGGATACCTTTGATGAGGTGATGTCAGGTCTAGCACCTCGTGCGACTTTCCGTGTCGGTAATGACTTGAGTGATAAAGGCGGTGAGTTTGCCGTTGACTTAGCATTCAATAGTATCGATGACTTTCGCCCTGAAGCTGTCGCTGACCAGATTGAACCGTTAAAGCAATTGGTACAAGCACGAGATCGCTTAGCAGACCTACGTAATAAGATATCAGCCAACGAAAAACTCGAAGATCTATTGGATGATGTGCTCAAAAATACTGAGCAAGTCAAAAAAATGGCTGAACAAAACCAAATTGACGGTGAGGATTAAACGATGAGTGCCCAAGCCCAGCAGAATATAGCAACGGATTCCGTAAATAGTGAAAGCTACGACTTGCTTGAAGAAATCGTCAATAAAAGTAACGTTGCCAAATCCGATGATGAAAAGAATCGTGCGAAGTCACAAATCGCCGAGCTTGCCAACGAAGTCATGCAAGGTACTGTGACGTTATCAGATAACTTGGCTGCCTCGATTGATGCTCGTATTGCACAAATTGATGCGCTGATATCTAAGCAATTGACGACCGTCATGCATGCGCCTGAGTTTCAAAAGCTAGAGTCTAGCTGGCGTGGTTTGCACTATCTATGTAGTCAAACGCCATCAGAATCCATGCTGAAAATCCGCATGATGAATACCACCAAGCGTGAGCTAACCAAAGACTTTCAGTCTTCAATCGATTTTGACCAAAGCACATTGTTCAAAAAAATCTACGAAGAAGAGTTTGGTAGCTTCGGTGGCGAACCTTATGCTGCCATCGTTGGTGATTTTGAGTTTACTCGTCAAAATTCAGACATGTACCTACTCGAGCAACTGTCTCATGTTGCTGCTGCGGCTCATGCGCCTTTCGTATCAGCCGCATCTGCTGAGATGTTTGGTCTGGATTCGTTCACCGATATCGGTCGTCCTCGTGATCTGTCGAAGATATTTGAAACTGCTGAATATATACGCTGGCGCGCGTTTAGACAGTCAGAGGATGCTCGTTACGTCGCACTGACTGCGCCTAGATTCTTAGGGCGCCTGCCTTATGATCCTAAAGATGGCACGGTGGTCGAAGGGTTTAACTTTACCGAAGACGTTTCAGGTAGCGATCATAGTGATTATCTATGGGTGAACGCAGCTTATGCATTTGCCTCACGCTTGACGGCTGCCTTTTCTGATTACCGTTGGTGTGCTGCTATTCGCGGTGTTGAGGGCGGTGGTCTGGTTGAGGGTTTACCTGTCCATACCTTTAAGACAGATGAAGGGGATTTAGCACTCAAGTGTCCAACTGAGATATCTATTACAGATCGCCGCGAGAAAGAGCTCAGCGATTTAGGTTTCATTCCATTAGTCCATTGCAAAAATACCAATTACGCAGCTTTTTTTGGGGCGCAATCAGTACAAAAAGCCAAAACTTATCAAAACGATGATGCCAATGCCAATGCTGCGCTATCGACGCAGATTCAATACATTATGGCTGTGTCACGTATTGCCCATTATCTAAAAGCGATGATGCGCGATAAGGTTGGTAGTTTCTTAGCACCTGGTAATGTTGAGACGTTTTTGAACGACTGGATTTCACGTTATGTCTTGTTAGATGACGGAGCCTCACAGGAAGCAAAAGCCCAGTACCCACTGCGCGAAGCTTCTGTACAAGTTGTAGAAGTACCGGGTAAGCCTGGTGTCTACAAGTCAGTGGTCTTTTTGAGACCACACTTTCAACTTGACGAATTGTCTGTTTCTTTGCGTCTGGTTACTCAACTGCCGCAGTCTAGCAACAGCTAATCGTTTATTAAAAACTAACGTTAAATTTAATTTTTCAAAATAAGGTATGTGACATGAAAGATATTTATATTCAGTTCCGTGGTAAATATAAAATTGATGGCGAGTCTCGTGATAGCGAGCATAAAGGTTGGCTTGAAGTAAACACTTGGGATCATTTGATCCGTCAGCCAAAATCAGCGACAGCAAGTAGCGTTGGTGGCCACACCTCTGAGCGTTGTGAGCATGCTGACATGACGTTTATGAAAGACTTGGATTCTACGAGTCCTAAGCTATGGGAAGCGTGTTCTGCTGGTTATACTTTCGATGAAATTCAAATTGATTTTTATCGTGCCAACGGTGACAAGCGCGTTAAATATCTTGAAGTTAAGCTTAAGCATGCGCTTATCGCAAGTGTTGAGCCAACCGTACGTTCAGAAGGCGTACCAATCGAAAAAGTCGGTATCAAGTATGCTGCTGTTGAGTGGACTTACACCCAGCAAGATATCGATGGTACTGCTAAAGGCGCTGTGACTAAGAAGTGGTCACTAGCCAATAACACTGCTACTTATACTGCCTAAGTCAGGCTGTATCAGGTGTTATCTATCTTATCGTACCGAAAAAGAAAGGTTTATATCTAGGCCTTTCTTTTTTACTTTTCTAAATAGGAATGATCGTATCGATGAACTACGCTACTAACGCCTCTAACAAAGAACTTGGGTTTCGCCCAAATTTGTTCGAACAGTTATTTGATGATCAGCCTCGTCATTTGGCGCATGAGCTCGTGGTGCGTCGCCTTAATATTGATGAATTAAAGTCTTCTGTCGCGCGAGATATTGAGGCTTTATTGAATACGCGCTGCGTGGTGTCTAGCAAGCTGCAAGACTATCAGCACGTGCGCTCATCAATATTGAATTTTGGCATATTGGATTTTGTGGGATTGAGCAGTGCCAACCCTGCTGACTGCGATTATATCTGTCGACAAATCGCAATAACCGTTGAGCAGCAAGACACCCGACTAAAAAACGTTCGCGTATCGCTAGATATTGGTGCGGTTGATGTCAATCAACTGTGTTTTTCGATTGAAGCGTTACTGAAAGTGTATCCAGCACAAGAGCTTGTTAGCTTCGATGCGTTCTTTGAGCCAAGCTCTCAACGTTACTTAATAAAATAACCCATATCAATGCTCAACCGACAGAGTTGGCAGCGATAACCGTATTGAGGCATCATGGACAGTCTACTTCCTTATTTTGAGCATGAGCTTAGCCTGTTTAATAAACAGTCAAAAGAGTTTGCCAAAAAGTACCCAAAAATAGCCAATCGGTTGTTGATGGGGCACGATACCGTAGATGATCCACATATTGAACGGTTGATACAGGCTTTTTCTCTCATTAGCGCGCGTATCAATAAAAAACTAGATGACTCGTATTCTGACTTTACAGAATCGTTATTAGAAGTTGTTTATCCTGATTATCTCAAACCCTTTCCATCCGTCTCTATCGCGCAGTTCAATCTAGGCGTGCAGGGCAATGCGATGAGTGAAGCGGTCTTGGCACCGAAACAGAGCACATTTGCCACCCAAAAGATAAATGGGACGCCTTGCCAGTTTCAGTCAACCCAAGACGTGACGTTGTTACCGATAGAGATAGATAGCGTCAGCTTTGAGACTCGCCAAGAAATCTATGACAATCAGCATGGTCTGCTAAATGGTTGTATCAGTATTAAATTTAAAGCGCTGAACCCAAGCTTTGACTATCAGGCGTTATTAAGTCATTCGTTAGATCTGTATATAGACGAAGATGCCAGTCAGGGCACCAGTCTCTGGGATTTATTATGGTGTGATGTCAAGCAAACGCACCTTCATGGTAGGCAGGTCAACAAGATAACGGGTAGTCCGTTTGAGATTATAGGCTTTGACCCTGAACAGCAAGTGCTCCCCAGTCACCGTGTGAGTAATGCCGCCTCTGCTTTATTAAAAGAGTATTTTTATTTCCCTGAAAAATTCAACTTTTTACGCCTGAATCTTGGCCGTGCTTGTCCAAATTTAAAAATCGATAGTAATGGCTTTGAGATTCGCTGTTATTTTAAGTTTGATAAAAAAAACACCATTCGCCTAAAAAACCTGCAGCAGCTAAGCGCTAGCAGTATCAAGTTGTTTTGCACGCCTGTTGTCAACCTATTCAAAGCTGCTGCCAAGCCTATCCAAGTGACCCATCGTTCTGTCTATTATGATTTGGTGCCCGATACTCGCGCGCTTTTTCAGCATGAAATCTATGAGGTCAATAAGGTTATAGAGTCTAAGCAAAGCGACAATCGTCTGATACAACGTGAATACCATCCGTTTTATGCGCTCAATCACTATGAGCAGCAAGATGAAGGCCGTTATTATCATATTAAACGTGATAAAGACATGGCTGAGTTTAAGCAAGGTTTTGAATACCAGATTATGTTTGTAGAAAAAAACCGTGAAGACTTGTCAGGTGCGGTGAGCATGAGTGCTTCTTTGTTATGTACCAATAGAGACTTGCCCGCTCAAGTGATATTTGGTCAAAGCCGTGGCGATCTGTTTAGTGAAGGTATGACAGGATTTAGCAGTTTGTCACTATTAAAGCAGCCAACCAGAACGGCACGGTTTGAATACACAGGTGAAGAGCGCTGGCGATTGATATCGCTGATTAGCCTAAATTTCTTGTCACTAGCGGCCCAAGATGCGGAGCTGATGAAAGAGTATCTGTCGCTTTATGATATTACCCAATCAGCATCTAATAAGTTGCTGGTTGAAGGCATCGTCTCTGTCGAAACCAGTATTGCGGCTAGGCGTATTCAGCGATTACCGCAACCTGGGTTTGTGCGTGGTACGGTCATTGATATTCAGATTAACCAAAAGAATTTTGCTGGAGTGAGTATCCGCCAGTTTGCCCATTTATTGGCTCATGTCTTTGGCTATCACGCTAGCTTGAATAGCTTCGTTGAGGTTGCCATTAGTGATGCCGTTACGAAAGAGGAGATATACAGATGTCAGCCACGCAGCGGTCTCAGTCCTCTTATCTAACGGATTTACTGGCGGCGCCGCAATCTTATGAGCTATTGCAAGCGCTGCGCTTGGTTCAGCATGAAGTCAGTATGGGGCATGCGCCTATCGAAGTGCGTTACCGTGCCTCGTTGTCATTGGCATATCCGCAAGCTGAAATTGAGTCAATGGCGCTCATTGCCCAAGACAATATGGAAGGCAGTGACAATTTAGTAGAGGATGGTCAAATAAAGGCCAGTTCGTTAATGGCCAGACAGATAGAGGTTTGCCCAGCAGTTATCGGACTTACGGGCCCATTATCGGCTTTGCCCGCGATGTATACCGATCATTTAGCATCGAGAGTCAATCATGCAAAAGACAAAGCGGCACCGGCATTTTTAGATTTATTTAACCATCGTTTAACTGATTTGTATGTCGAAGCGAGTTGGTTTTATAACTTGCCATTACAGTATGAGTTAAAGAATAAAAAAGACAGCTACCTGTTGAGCTTGCGGGCACTGGCACGTCAGCCTAAGAAGTTAACCGCCATCGACAGCTTGATTGCCTATGCTGGCATGATTGCCCCCGGACGCCTGACCGCCGACCAGTTATCACATGTACTATCGCACTTTTTGGACAGCACGGTCAGTGTCGAGCAGTTCGTACCAGAGTGGTTTGATCTACCAGCCAGTGAGCAGACCGCGCTTGGTGGGCAGCATGCCGCACTTGGACTATCTGCATTTTGCGGTGCGCGCGTCGTACAGTTTGATAGCAAAATTAGAATTGTATTTCACCAGTTAGATGCCAAGCGTTATTTGAGACTGTTGCCAGCCGGTGATATGTATCAAGTCATCATTGATTTTATCCGTAAATGGTGCGGTGTCTGTCTTGCCGTTGAAATGCAACTCGAGTTGGACAAGCAGTACATCACCCCTTTGTCATTGTCTGAAAGTGGTTTTGGTGGCTTGGGGCAAGGCGGGTTTTTGGTATCGCAGCCCGCGACCCAGCATCATGATGACACTCGCTATGCGTTGCCTATTCAATAGCTAGGGCATGTCGTCAGTCTGAACCCTAAACGGTAAATGGGCTAAAAACGGTCTGTTCACTAGTGATTATAAGAAGTCGCGCTAAGTTTTATACGTCAGTTTTATAAAAATAATGTTAAGTCTAATCAGAATGCCAAAGGAAAAGGTTTATGAGCCAGTTAAAAGCTGTAATTACCCGCTTGAGTCCGAGCTGCCGACAGTGTTTGCAGCAGGCAGCTAGGCTTTGTATCAATAATGGGCATCGTGAAGTCGATACTGTCCATCTATTGCATGAGTTGATTGCGACGCCGCACAATGACGTGGCTCAAATACTGAAATTCAATAAGATCAATCAACAGGCATTGCTAGTAGACATCACAGACTTGCTCGGTAATTTTAGTCAGGCAACAGGCTCGACCCCTGTGTTTAGTCAAGGGTTGATGGCGTTGTTAGAAGATGCGTGGGAGCTAGCCAGTAGCCAACATAGCCAAAGCGATGATAATAACAATCCACTAGAAATCCGATCTGGGCATATATTGCTCGTGCTATTGGCGTATGAGCGTTATCAGTCATTACTCAAAACCCTCCCTGAGCAGCTGCAGTATATTGATCGTTTTACCCTAAAAGATGATTATGAACGCCAATGTCTTGGTAGTACTGAGGGTAGTGGATCAAGCAGTAATAAAGGCGTCAATAATAAAGGCGTCAACAAGGGTGCTGATGATGGTGCAGACAATGATACTAATAATCAAGAATCTTTAGACGCTAAGCAAACTGAAGCTAAGCCAACCCCTGCGTTGGATAAATATACTTATGATTTGACTGCTAAAGCCAGTGCAGAGCAAATAGATCCAGTGATAGGCCGTGAGTTTGAAATTCATCAGCTGATTGATATTTTGATTCGTCGTCGTCAAAACAATCCAATTTTGACAGGTGAGGCAGGTGTGGGTAAAACTGCTGTGGTGGAGGGCTTGGCGCAAAAGATAGTTGCTGGTCAAGTACCTGATCAGCTCAAAGACGTGACGATACGTAGTCTCGATATGGGGCTATTACAAGCTGGGGCGAGTGTCAAAGGTGAGTTCGAAAACCGTCTCAAGCAAGTCATCGAAGAAGTACAAGCCTCGGTACAGCCGATTATCTTGTTCATCGATGAAGCGCATACCTTGATTGGTGCTGGCGGGCAAGCAGGTCAAAATGATGCGGCGAATTTACTGAAACCTGCGCTGGCTCGTGGTGAGCTAAGAACCATTGCGGCGACGACGTGGTCAGAGTATAAGAAATACTTTGAAAAAGACACAGCATTATCACGTCGCTTCCAAGTAGTCAAAGTTGATGAGCCTGATATCGATACGGCAGTGGCGATGATTCGTGGTTTGAGTGCCAAGATGCAGTCGCATTTTGGGATTTTGATAGATGATGATGCACTGCAAGCAGCCGTTGAACTATCAGCACGCTATATCAGCGATAGACAACTGCCTGACAAGGCCGTTAGCGTATTAGATACGGCAGCTGCACGGGTGAGCTTATCGAAGACAGCCATGCCCAATCAGCTGGATAGATTACAAGCCAAAGGTGTGCAATTAGAGCAGCATATCAATAATCTCAGTCAACAGCTTGAGCGTATCGGCGGTGTGGACGAAAAAGAAAAAGTCAGCCAAAAAATTGCCGTGCTTGATGAACAGCGTCAAACCAATCAGCAAAGCATCGCTGACATGACCAGTCGCTGGCACGAACAGCGCGAGCTTAATGATCAGCTTGATGCGCTCAATCAGCAGTTGAATGGTAAGGCAGATGGTGCTGATACGCTCAGTGCAACAGAGCGCTTAGACAAACAGTCTGAATACCAAAGCATTGAGCAGTCACTAAAACAAGTACAAGAGACACATCGCCTCATTCATCCTGTATTAGACAGACAAGTTATTAAGCAGATTATCTCGGATTGGACAGGAATTCCACTCAACGATATGGCGGGAAATGAGAAAGACCATATCTTGAATTTGGCTGACACCTTACAAACGCGCGTGATTGGCCAAGACCATTCTGTGGCTGCTATTGTCAAGCGGATTCATACAGCAAAAGCTAGGCTAGACGACCCAAATCGCCCGCAAGGGGTGTTCATGCTCGTCGGGCCAAGTGGTGTGGGCAAGACAGAAACTGCATTGGCGTTATCAGAGGTATTGTATGGTGGTGAGCGTAATCTTATTACCATCAATCTATCAGAGTATCAAGAAGCCCATAGCGTTGCCTCCTTAAAAGGCTCGCCACCAGGTTATGTTGGCTATGGTGAAGGTGGTGTGTTAACGGAGGCTATCCGCCGTCGTCCCTATAGTGTGCTCTTGCTTGATGAAGTAGAAAAAGCCCATCCAGACGTATTGGATCTGTTTTATCAAGTCTTTGATAAAGGGGTAATGGAAGACAGCGAAGGCCGTTTAATTGATTTCAAAAATACCCTGATCTTATTGACCAGTAATGTTGGTTCATCGCAGATTATGCAAGCGTGCATCAATACTGATCCAACCGTCACTGATTTTAGCTTACCAAACAGTGATAGCCTAAAACAGGTGATTAATCCGCATTTATATAAATCATTTAAGCCTGCATTTTTGGGTCGTCTAACGGTCATCCCTTATTATCCATTGACGGATGACGCGCTCGCAGAAATCATTCGCCTGAAATTGGATAAAATCACTGGCCGCATCCATGACAATTATGATGTGCCTTGTGTCATTGACGATGAAGTCATTGAGCTCATTTTATCGCGTTGTCATGAGGTCGACTCTGGTGCACGTAATGCCGATGCCATTATCAGTCATACCTTGCTACCGCAGCTGGCAGGTCAGCTACTGGCTCACGATGACAGTCAGAGTGTGCTAAAGAAAATTACTGTATTCGTCGATGATGAAGATAATTTTGCGTATCGTCTGGATACCGATGCGGTTGTGCCACTGAATCAAATGGCGCAATACAGTGAAGATGAGACTGAGGATAAGGTTAAAAAGTCGGTAAGCAAACCAGTTTCAGCCAAAAAGCCTGCTGCTAAAAAGCCAACAGTTAAAAAAACAGCACGCAAAAAACCTGTTAAAGAGGAATTACTATAATGAGCATTGATAACTCTTTAGCCACCAATATGGATGCCCTTATCACTCCTATTGATGGCAGTCATCATGGTGTCGGCGAAGACCTGACTTTTGATTTACGTATCGATGCCATCGTTGCTGCTCGTCAAGAGGACGACCCACTGCTGGCACAAGGCAACTGGGTCACTGAATTAAAAGTCGCTGATTGGGATTTTGTCAAAAACCAGTGTGCAGAGTTGCTAAGTCATACCAGTAAAGATATGAAGTTGGCACTATGGTACGTTGATGCCTTGAGTCATACAGATCATCTGGCAGGTATTAGTCATGGGCTAAGCGTATTGCAAGCATTCAATGACGAGTACTGGCTCACCATGTATCCGCCATTGGATGGTGAAGAAGACAGCATGGATATTAGGGCAGGGCTACTATCATGGTTTGTAAAAGCGCTCACTGATGACCTAAAACAGCTATCGCTCTCTGATACAAAGACAGAAAAATATAATTATAACTATTATCTAACCGCTCGTGACCATGACAAGCAGCGTCAGCAAAATCCTGATAGCGAATCGTCCAGCCAATTGACGCTTAGTGATTATAACCAAGCCATCAAAAGCAGTAGCGAATCATGGCAACGCGCATTGATGACGACTCTGAGTACCGTTACCGAGCAGTGGCAAGCATTGTCTGACCAACTTAATGATCTCATGGGTATCGATGCGCCTGTCTTCGCGCCAGTGACAGAGCTGTTAGCTGGTCTGAAGCAACACCTGCACTCATTGATACCAGAGCAAGCTGATATAGTAGACAGTAATAGTCAAGAAGGTATTGACGATATGGAAGAAGGTTTTTCTACTGAGAATGCAGTGCTAAATGATGGACAAGCAATTGGCGCAAAAACAAGCGCATCAACCAGCTTTAATCCGAACAACCGCGATCATCAAAGCAATCGCCGGCAAGCGCTTAAATTATTGGGTCAAATCCAAGATTACTTTGCGACCAATGAGCCGCACAGTCCAGTGACATTTTTACTCGGTCGGGCGATTAATTGGGCTGATATGCCGCTAGATCAATGGCTCACACATATCATCAAAAATGAAGACCAATTATCGATGCTCTCTGACATGATTGGGATTCAGCCAAAACGTGACTCATCTGATGACAGTTATAGCTAAGAAGACAGTTATAACTAAATAGCCAATTTGGCTGCGGCTTAACTGGCAATCTGTGTGCCATTTTTAATGTATGTTTACACCTTTGGACTGATAGAGAAGGGCTTGTCATGGTATGGACTCAAACGAAGCGGCACCTGCAAGTCAGTAGTGCCCATCCTGATATTGCTACTAGTCTGGTACAGCAAGCGGACTTGGTTGAGGGTTTGCTTGGCCTGCCACTGCCTGATAGCGTGTGGAGTAAGCCCGCGCTGATGCCAACGCCCGATGCTTTCCCAAGCCCTTATCATCACGACCAACGCGCGCAGTCCTATCAGCAGCGCCAGCTGGCACTCTACTGCGGCTACCGTATCAGCATTACGCTACTGCATCCGCAAGCAGGACTGGCTACCAAAGACTGGATAGGGCAAAGTTTAACGATTCACTGGAATACTGGCGATGCGCTGCTGATCAGTCAAATCCGTCATGGCATCATCACCGAAGTCGTTGCTCTGGGTAGCAACAGTGGTATGGCGGCCTATCGTATCATCTGCGAACCCGCTTTGAATCAATTACGCCTATCTAGTCACAACCGTCGCCATCATCATCTTAGTCTAAGCGAGCTGATCACTGATATTCTGAGCCCATACAATATGGATGTTGAGATTGATGAGCGTCTCAGTGATGACAGTAACTATCATATTCAGCATAGCGTGCAATATAACCAAACCGATTTGGCTTACTTAACGCAGTATCTCACTCTTTATGGAGTGACAGGTTATTACCGCCATGAGGCAGACAGCCACACGCTAGTATTACTTCCTCACGATGGTGAAATACTACGTCCTGATGCCAATGACATTCAAAGCATCTTGAGTCAAAACTCAGCCAACCTCGCTGACAGACAAGACCGTATCACCGCCATACGTCCGCAAGTTGCCCAACATACTCAGCAGAGCGACCTATATCGTTACGACAACCGCTTAATTGGCACGTATACTGGCAGTAGCACCAGTGAGCAACCTATTGACTCGGACAGTCCCAATGGTCACAGTCGCTTTTTGCACAGTCATAGTCACCTAAATGACGACGGACTCACCGCGCTTGCCACCCGCTACCAACAGAACGCACAGCAGCTTGCCAATCTTGGTAGCCTAACCGGCAACATCCGTCACCTGAATCTGCCAAGTGCCCACTATATCGATGGCAACCCTTATTTGACCGATCCACTCAGTCTCGTCTCCATACATCAGCACATTAACAATCATATTCCCGCAGACTGGTTGGGTGCAGTTGCCTTTGGTCCTATTACCTTGCAGCCAAATGCCAATCATGCCAGTCATGACAATAATGACGACAATGACAATAATGACGACAACGTCCATCACATCAACGCCTGCTACCTACCGTTTCCACATCATCACCATATTCCCTTTGGTCAGCAACTGAGCGAGCTTGGGCAACCGCACCCGAGTCTCACAGGTCTCATGAGTGCCAGCATCATAGACACAGACAGCAGCGCCATCACCCATGACCGTAACCACCGTGCCCATATTAGATATCACTGGCAAGCTGATGACAGTAATGGAAGCGACAATAGTCATGATGATGCCCACTGGATACCCATCGCCAGTCACCTCGTCGCCGACCACATGGGACAGACCCATCCGTTGCGTCATGGACAGCATGTCCTCATCGACTTCATCGGTGGTGACTTAACCCATCCCATCATCATCGGTAGCACCCATAACGGACAAGGCAACTCTGACGCTCAGCATAATAGCATCGTCAGTGACTCAGGCAGCATCGATGCCACCAGTCCAGCTTGGTTCATCAACCAAAGCCATGCTTACCCCATAGACGGCATCAAAACCCAAAGTATCGACAGCAGTCGCACAGGCGATGCCACCAAAGACAGCATCACGAATGGCTACAACCAGCTCATGTTTGACGCCCATCCTGAGAGTCCACAAATCAACGTCTATAGCAGCAGCTACCAGTCCAGCCTAACCATTGGTCATCTGTATCAGCATACCGACCATACTCGTGGTCAAGCACGTGGACAAGGTATCAGCTTAGAGACTGAGGCCGCTGCCAATATCCAAGGTAGCATCGGTATTCATATCAGTAGCAGCCAGTCAGACCCCTCATCAAACCCTCACATGAGCCATGACAGTCATAGCAAACTACAAACCGCTGACCAGCATCAAATAGCCTATCAAAGCCTAGCAGAAACCCATCAACCTGTCGGCATAGATGGCAGCAGTCAAAGCAATAGCAAAGGAGAACAACAAACGCCATTTGGTCAATTTAGCGAAGATACCAATGACAGCGCGCTTAACGAGTCGGGACAATGGCAACAAGCCAATCTGCTGATCGACTCTCAGCGCCATCTCGCCATGCTAAGCGGACAGCATAGCCAACATACCAGTACTGAAAGCGCGCACAGCCACGCCACCGATAGCACGCATCATCATAGTCAAACACAGATGAATCAGCTGGCGGCAGGGGATATCCATTACTACAGTAATAAAGCCCAAACCCATACTGCTGCTCATGGTGATGTGACGATACAAGCGCATCAAAGTGAGATGCGACTCGACAGTGAGCAAGTACTGCGCATCCATAGCCGAGACAGTATTGAGATTATCGCGCCTGATACGCTAACGCTAAAAGCGGCAGGCAGTGGTATTGAGATATCGGGTGGCAATGTGACGTTTATCACGCCTGCTCAAGTAGGCTATAAAGCGAGTAAGGTGGATCGGGGTAGTGGGGGTGGTGATGCTAAAAACCTAATGATGAAGCAGATGCAGTTTGAAGCTTGTGAAAAGTTGTCAGAGCAGGCTGAGGACAATCATGCTGCTAGTACCGACTTATAATAAAAATGACTTTCACTCAAATCTTACACACAGATATAAAAGCATGACAGCATAATGACTATCCAACCAGAAAAACCATTGAGCGTAAGCTTACAGACGCAAACGCTTGACGCTAGGGTGCTCAGTACCTTTGATGTCATGATTATTCATCATAGCCAGACAGAGCTGATCGGCGAGATTAATTCTGCTTTCCCCGACGCTATGCATTCATTACAGCAAGAGTTGCTTAGCTACCACATGATCGATAGTCCAGTCATGGTCACGCTAAGCTCAGACATCAGTAATATATTGGAGATGCATTTGCAGCAGTGTGAGCTGCTATCTCGTCATCATGGCATACTCACATTACTGGATTATACTGCCCCTAATATAAGAGTACATAAAACAAGAATTAGTGCAAAAGAGTATTTGCCAGATGATCTTGAATGGCAGCAACCAATAGTTAATACAACTGATATAGAAGCCTCCAAACCAGATGCTAAGCAAATTACTCGTGTACTAGGATTGAACCAAATCATCCAGAAAGGCAGTCAAAAAAAGCATTTTCGCTACTTAGATGCGCAAGTGCTGATTCACCTCGTACCTTTACAACAGTACCATTATATCGCCAATCGCTATGGCTATCCCAAGCGGCTGTGGTTGGCATTAGATAGTGACTGGTACAGTGTAGATAATATCCATCATTATATCGCTGACTCTAAAAGTTATATCCAACATCAGTCAAACTACTGCCCAATCACTCAAAACCAGCTAGACAATATCAGTATGCTTAATCGCTTTTTCTCCAAAAAAGGCATCGATGGAAGTACTCTAATACTTAATCATTATGAAACGTTGCTGAGTTGGATTTATAACCTAAAAGAATATCGAAATTTGTATCCAAATCTGACTGAAAAAAAATATCTGATGTATTTACACTGCCATTATTTATTATTAGTACTTAAACAGAAAGATGGGCAGATAAATCATTCGATATATAATCAAACACCTGAAGAGATAGTTATTTATCACAACTACCTAAGAAGTAAGATACTAGGAAATGAATCATGACAAATAACTATAGCCCGAATAAGAAGCCAATAGTAGAATTACAACTGGATTATGAAATACCTACAAAGCCTTTAGAGATAGAAGTAGTTGTAGATGTACCTATGCCAAAAGATAGGCTTTGTCAAGATTGCTTCACTAAAGGCTTGGTTATCATGCCTGTGAGAAAAAGCCATCGCTTAGTTAAGCATAATGATAAGGTAACCACTAAAGTCAATCGTAGCTTACAGCCAGGTTATCTATATGTCTTTGATAATCATAACCAGATACTACATTATTATAATGTGTCTTATGAAGGTTACATAAGTTATGTGGGTGAAGCGGTTGCAGGAAAAGCACAAAGTCCTAAAGATTTTATGGAAAAATCTTGTTTTAAAAAAAACTCTCATCAGGGTTATGCTAGTGTTATCCAAATAGAAGATGCTGATAAAATAGCAGAAATATGGATAGGATATAGTCCCACTGTTCTTAGTAAAAAACTCGCTGAAAAAGTGTCTACCGATACAAGCGTGCGCAATCAGGTAATGACTAAAATAACGCCAAAGCAATATAATACTACGCATATTAGTATGATTAACGCAGTTACAAATCAGACATTACCTCTAGAGTATTATGGAAAGTTAAATCCGTTAACTGAGAAACCGTACTATCCAGAAAAAAAGCATTATCTAGAGCCGTTAATTAAAGCGACAGAGACTTTAACTACAGATTCAAATTACCCTGCAGTTATGGTGATCATTAATGATCCAATTGGTGAAATGGTTGATTTAAACGAATTTATGATACAAGCAAAGCTTGCTTCTCGACCTACTGAAGATGAAGTTTATCGTCATACAGTAGCGACTCTCATCAACACTTTGAAAAGTAGTGTTGATGAAAGAGCAAAAGCTCATGCACAACGCCATATAGACAAAGTTAATGAGCATAACAATTATTTACGGCCGATACCAAGATGGGAAGGAGATGGTCCGAGTGAAGCAGAGCAGCAAGCAGAAGCGCAAAGACAACGAGAAGGTGCCTCAAGGTTTTTGGAGCAGCAACGACAATCAGCATGGTCAAGCTATAGCGAGTTAATTCGTGAAAGTGAAATGAACGGATGGCTGTCTGATTTTGAAGCAAGGTCCGAACAGCGTCAAAATGAGCTTAATACCTTGTTAGAGATGTTAGCTACTGCTTATAAAGATGTATTCAAAGGCGAAGAATTAAAAACAATGATGACTCACTGTTTTGATAAAGATGATGAGGCAAGTTGTGTCTATTATACACTTACTGTTCAGCAGTTTTTAGGCTCGACTGCTACTATACCGATGTTAGCCAACCTATATGATTTATACTTAACAGAAAAAAAAGCCAGTGACGAAGACAATTATTTAGCACGTGCCTTGACCTTTAACCAAGATCAAGTCGTCAATTATATTGATGGAATGCCATCTCTTACGGCAGGGTTTAGTACGACAGAGATTATGACCAACTCATGGTCAGGGTTGTTATATACTGGTTCGGCTGCGATATTTGGTAGGTACGATGCTGTCGCCGGACAAGTAGGCGCAACTGTTAGCCTAGCAGAGCAGCTTGCAGTTCCTTTTATGAAAGACTATCGTACAGGTCAGGCTTTGTCTGGACTAATGATATCTACTAAGGAGTATTTATTTGGATATCACCACGAAAAAGCCTTAATCGTAGTTAGAGGGGAAGGCAGCTACGCTGATGCTAGAAAAGCGTTAATAAATGGCGTTATGCACATCGCAGGTAGTGGTAATCTGCCTACTAGAATACGTGAAAGTATCGATCAAGCACTTAAAACTTCAGGAGAGGCTGCTAGACTCAATAAAACTATTAGCCAAAGTTTTATCTACTATATAGATAAAAATCAACTCAGAGCAGGAATGAACGTCTACGAGAGTAGCAATAAAGCATATCCTGACAAAAATACATTGAGACAAACTATAGGCCAATCAGTCTACACTGCGCCTGAGTTGTACGACCAAAGTTACAAAAATTACAAACGTTTTGAAGATATTACCAATCGACGAATAGACCAAGCTGTCCGAACCCATTATTTTGGGGCTATGCTACAAACAGTGGCTTGTGTCTTTTTAGTAGGTGCATTTTTTCAAGCAAAAACTCAACAAGATAGACTGGTAGAAGGCAGTAAAGCAGTCGCAGGATTGATGATACTGCTAGCTGGTAGTTTGGAGCTTCGTGGTAATGCCAGTCAGCTCATGATAAGTGAGTTGAAACTTCAACGTGGAGCAGGAGTAACCAACTTAAATAGGCAAATTGATAGTGCTGAGAGTACGGCAAAGTCGCTATCGAGAGGGGCGAGAATACTAAGTCTCGGAGGTGCGGCAATATTTGCAGGCTTTGATATAAAATCAGCTCTTGATGCTGAAGAAAATGATAACGAAACGATGATGTGGGCTTACTATAGTTCAGCAGCTACTGGAGCCGGCTCAACGGTACTTCTAACATTAAGTTTAGGAGCAACAGCAACAGGTATTGGCGTAGTCTTACTTATTGGTTTTATTGGTGTCACTCTATTCATCGGCTATTGGAAAAAGTCAGGAATGGAGAATTGGCTCAATCTAGGTATTTGGGGAGTCAAGAGCGCTGGTTGGTCACTTGAGCATACATTAGAGCAATTTGATCGTGCTGTGGTAGGTGACGATATCGATCTACAGGATAATTAAATGATAGATATTAATGGTAGAAACCCCTTTACAAAACTTAGTTATAAAGAAATCAATCAAAAATTCGGTGGTAATTTCGGCGTGGGTTTAGGCGGACGAGTTCAAGAAATTAAGGATTTTAAATGGTTAGATAAAACACACAATTATGACGTACCACTTTATCCTCAGCGCACTGTTGTACAGTTTAATTCAACTTACATGGAGCTAACAGGCCGTCAGGATAGAATACGAGGTGATGTCACGTTTGGCAGTTTGTTTTTTTTAGGACTAATATCAGGTGTCATTTACTTAGGTTTTGTCATATTGTATGACGAGTTCTTAACAGGCTCTTTTCTATTAGGGATATTGGCTAGTGCCATAACGTTAGCTTTTATAGTTGTTTTTATTTATTTATTGGCTTTACTCTCAACGGAGCTATTCAGCTATACCTACCTTCCCATTCGTTTTAATCGAAAAACACGAAA
>NZ_CAJGYP010000003.1:0-32320 GCF_904845995.1 Psychrobacter fjordensis | reverse complement strand
TGAAGAGTGAATTGAAGACACGCCCTAGTATCAGTTATTTTTTATTAAGCTTTCCACTGACTTGCTGCCACACTAAATCTGGCAATGTACCTAACGCCTTCAATGGCAAGGTTAGCTTCTTCGGGAATTCAATCACATCATGCCCGCTCGCTATGCCGTCGCGGATGGCTTGACTTGCCTGCTCTGGCGTCTGGATAAACGGCATCGGAAAATCATTTTGTTTGGTCATTGGTGTTTCTACAAATCCAGGAACTACCAAGCTGACCGATACATCATGCGGTGCAAGACTAATCTGTAGAGTCTTCATTAAATAATGAATGGCCGCCTTTGAGCTGCCATAAGCCTCGGCACGGGAAAAAGGCACATAAGCGGACGCTGAACCAATACCAACCAAGCGACCTTTTGAAGCAATTAACTTAGGTAAAACGCCTTCAATAGCGTGCGATAATGTACCCATATTGACGGACATCACTTTCATAAATGAAGCACTATCAAAGTTTGGCATATCTAGATATTCACACATGCCAGCACCGCAAATCGCCAAGTCAACCACATCTATTTTATCAAAAGCTTCTATTACTTTTTCTCGATCCATCAGGTCTAAATCAATGGTCTCAGCCCCCAATGATTTTAGCTCAGCCAATGCTGCATCATCACGACCAACAGCATAGACATGATGGTCGTCTAACAAATAATCTTTGGCTAATTGGTTGCCGATACCTGACGTTGCGCCAGTAATGAGAATATGTTGTTTCTTGGGAGAGTTAGTCATTGTCAGTATCCTTTATTATTTCTTTTATAATGTATAAGTCGATGCTTAACCAGATGTTACATACTCAGTTGTTATTGTTTTCTGCTATATAACATTAATCGCATTTCATTAAGCTAATGCCTATTTTATTTAAGAAATCTAAATAATTATAGTGTGTCGATACAGGTTTATTGTTGTGTCTTCGCAATTAAAATGAGCATAGAAGTACAAATACACTCGGTTTATCTAGCCAATGATAACGCTATGAATAATGACATTAATTCCTATTATTAAAACGTCTCTCTTATTCTATAAAAGATTGGTGAAAGTTCGATAGATGTTAGTTAATAGAGAAAAACAGCGCAGACAATATAGTGTGAATAACATAGAACTGCTAAACAGCTATTTTGCAAAATTTAGTCATTGTTAGCTCATGTATATAACTATCGATTGAATGTTGATTAAGTTGAATATACGTCTTGGCGCCTTGGGACAGCAAAATACCTAGATGCTACAATATTACAATCAAAGCACATTTATTATTCAGTATTATTTATAGTCTCAACGGCTTAAAAAACCACCTCATATTCGACACGCCTACAACTATCAATAGTCCATCAAAATACTATCATGAGACAATTATTTAGATCACTTATACCACTTTTATTTTTTTGCTTAGCAGTGGCTTGTAGCAGTGAAGTAGAACAACCATTCAGTTTGGATTATCTATACAGTGCGGATCCTACAGCTGATGCTCTGAAAGCAATTTCGAAGGGTGATTTACACGTTTATGCCACTTACAGTGGTGGTCCCTACACTCCCGAAATAAAGCGAGGGTGCGTTAGCGATGAAAATATTGTTCCAATAATAGGAACTACACATGGATATGAAAATTATAAGCAGCATCAATTCAATACTTCAGCGGATTTATACGCTAAATATTATAATTTTCAAATTAAAGCTTATCTCATTAGAAACGGAGATAAATGTTTGAGCTGGATAAACTAGGGTTAATATCATGTACTGGTTGCATGGAGCACGTTATACAATCAATATCAGCTGTTCACCCACTCTACTCTAATACAAAAAGGATACCTCATGAGCGAGATACAATTGTCTAACCGCGTCAACAACATCAAACCGTCACCGACTATGGCCATTACCAATAAAGCCAAAGAGATGAAAGCTGCGGGCAAAGATATTATCGGCTTAGGCGCTGGCGAACCTGACTTTGATACACCAGAGCACATCAAAAAAGCAGCGATTGACGCCATTAATAATGGCTTTACCAAGTACACTGCTGTTGATGGCACGCCAGAGCTGAAAAAAGCCATTATTGAAAAGTTTAAGCGTGACAACGACATCAGCTATGAGCCAAACGAAATACTAGTATCGGCCGGTGGTAAGCAATCATTCTTTAACCTTGCCCAAGCCTTTATTAATCCAGGTGACGAAGTTATCATTCCTGCGCCTTACTGGGTCAGCTATCCTGACATGGTCATCATCGCAGAAGGCGTACCCGTCATTGTCAAATGTCCTGCTGAGCAAGACTTCAAAATCACTGCCGACCAGTTAGAAGCAGCCATCACTGATAAAACCAAAATGTTGGTATTGAATAGCCCATCTAACCCAACGGGTATGATTTATACGTTAGATGAGCTAAAAGCCATTGCTGAAGTCTTGAAAAAACATCCACAAGTCTATGTAGCCTCAGATGATATGTACGAGCATATCCGCTGGACAGGTGATAAGTTCTACAATATTTTGAATGCTGCACCTGAGCTGAAAGAGCGTGCCATCATCTTGAACGGCGTCTCGAAAGCGTATGCCATGACAGGTTGGCGTATTGGTTATGCTGGCGGCTCTGCTAAATTAATCGGTGCCATGAAAAAGGTACAATCACAATCTACCTCATGCCCAGCTTCTATCAGCCAAGTTGCTGCCGAAGCGGCTATCAGTGGCGACCAAAGCGTACTAGAACCAATGGTAGCGGCCTTTGAACAGCGCTGTGACTTGGTCGTGAATGGCCTAAATGCCATTAAAGGTATTACTTGCCTGCGTCCTGATGGCGCATTCTATGTATATCCAAATATCGTACCGCTAATCAAAGCTGCAGGTCTGTCATCATGCACAGAGTTCTCAGCATGGTTGTTAGATAAAGTTGGCGTGGCAGTCGTACCTGGTGATGCATTCGGCCTTGGCGGTTACATGCGTATCTCTTACGCCACTGATGAAGCCACACTAAAAGATGCCTTGTCACGTATCGAGCAAGCAGTTGCAGATTTAGACGTTGCTGAATAAATTTCAAAGGCGATAAGTTCAGAAATATATTGATAGATTAAAATAGCGCTTAGAGAAGATGCCACATAGAAAGTATGTGGCATCTTTTTTATTCGCCTATCAATGACTAATCTTTGGGAAACAACCTCGAAAAATGCCTTATTACCTACTTAAAAGAATAAACTTTGAAAATTATGCAAAAAAAGCTTGACGTATTTTTTATCTTTGCTAGAATACGCCCCACTTAGCAAGAACTCGTTAGAGACTTTCTAAGCTCGTTGTAAGCGTATTTAATACTTGCAACCTATTCTCCAATAGCTCAGTTGGTAGAGCAACGGACTGTTAATCCGTGTGTCCCTGGTTCGAGCCCAGGTTGGAGAGCCACATTTTAGTAGTAAATTTTTTGAATTATTATTAATTCGATTATGGCATTTGCCAAAACCCTCATCAATTTGATGAGGGTTTTTTTATGGCTGTTATTTTCTTAATCTATATATGCAAGACGGACAATACAGATCAAATAATAGATACTATGCGCACAAAAAAGGGCATTAGTAATAGTCGCTATATAAAATAGTAACCATACTAATGCCCTTCTTATATTGCTGTCTGCTCGTAGAATCAATTCAGAGCTTCTACATACTTACCACAGCATAACTGTCATTAAGGTAAGAAAATCGAAATATGAGCCTGCTCTTTGTTCTCTTGAATCACATTATCATAGGCGGACAGCTGCTCGTTAGAGAAACTATTGGTAAATTGCCACATAGTTGCAAATATCACTGTCAATAATACCGCCATCACCGCCAAAATAATCCATAATGGCGTTTCGCTCGTAAGCGTATGTTTGATCTGATCAGGAATCGCCCAAAATGGTGAAAACTCGTTTTTGTTACCGCGTAGATGTTCAATCTCATCACCCAGTCGTGAGATAAGATAGCGGATTTTTTCAGGGGCTTCTAAACGATACTTTCCTTGAAAACCAAGCAGCATTGCGTAGTGGTAAACTTCTAGGGCTGGCAGACGCTTCTCCCCCTGCTCTCGCAGCCCATCTAGACGGTCGAAGAACTCATTACCAGCGACTTGTGAGCCAAACAAATCCAATTGCAACGGATTGAGCTCCCAAGAATCTTTTAGAGTTTGAAACTCTGGCTCTTGCGATGTCATGATGGTTTCATCAATCAGCGCACAATACGCGTACTTGGCTTCATGGATATCCTCTGACAGAAATCCTTTTTTGCGCGCATTCATCTCGAACTTATCTAAAAAATCATATATTTTTTGACGAAATTTGCGTGGCTCTGTACTGAAATAGTGATTCCGCAGTAAAAACACCAAATAAAAGCCGTCATACATGATATCAACCAGCGACTGGCTGCTGATACGTTTATCAAGGCCCGTTGCTGAGACTTTTGAGGCTACCTCACCTGAATCTAATAGCGAAGGCGCAGAACCCGTTGAATTATTCCCTGACATGATTGTTCCTAATGCTTATTATTTTGCGAATACTAATTTGCAAATGCTGGTTTGCGAATACTAATTTAAAAGCACTAACGAAAAGCACTGACGAATAGAAATCCTTAACGACTATTAATGTATAGACTAATAGATACATTGGTATATACATTAATAGTCGTTAAGTAGAAGCACTTTGCCTGTTTATATAAAGCTACACTCAAAGTTGAAAACGACAATAGCGATTAAAGAGACTACTGTACGATAGCCATCAGTTCAATTTTCAAGTCATCAAAGCCATTCGGCACATAAATACAGATAGATTCAGACTTTAGCATCTCGTCATACAGCTCACCTACCGGCTCAATAGTGAAGTAGCTGAATCCAGGTCTCACAGGTATCGCACTAGGCACTTGAGTAACGTGTGACACAGGTGAGCCTGGAAGCGCGGACAAGACCCGTTTCTCTACTGAATCGGGGGTCGCAATCTTAAAGCGGCGCGGTACGATATCGATGAGCTCATGCATTGGTAGCGACGAGCTAATAGACAGATACAGCTGTGAGCCACGCGTAATCTTGTCACTGCCCAGCTCACCAGTATAGTAAGACGGCTTATTCTGACGCAATGGAATCGATATAAAGTTGCTCGCAATGACCGTATTGAGCAGCTCACGAATGATCAGAATAATACTCACAAATGACTCATTAGCATTATCATGATGATAGGCAGGCAAATCGCCTACTTTATATAATGAGCTAAAAGTTGCTAACTGACTGGCCACATTCAACAGCGCTTCATAGAGGCGCTCTGGATGTAATTTAGCGTTGTTATATAAATGACTCAACTGAGAATATGCCGTATTCAGCGTATGTAACAACCAAAAAGAAGCAATATCTGAAGAGCGGAATTCTAGTAAGTCATTGTTGGACTGACGATGATGATCGTACAGCGAAGTAGACTTGGTATTAATCATAGTCATCAAACGATAGACCTGACTCACAAGCGCAGCATTACTCGTAATATGTACGCTCGGCACGATGTAATCATCGTCCACTTGATAAATACCTTGGGTCGTACGCACTAGCTTAGCAACCAGTAGAGACACGGTGTCTTGACTAGGCGCTTGCACAGAATGACTTAACTGTAAGCTAGGTGATAACTTAACGACATCAATAACGGCTTCGGCGGCTTGGCTGTACAAATCCTGCGCCTCAACAGCACCTCTGACATAGCGAGCGGGATTGTCACTGTGGTCAGTCTGTATATTGCTACCACCACTATGGACAATCTCTAAGCTCAAGAATACAAAAACTTCATCGCCATTGTCTTGAGTATCTAGCGTAATGGCTTTTGGCAACGCATCGGTACGAGGAGCCTGATATATTGTGCCATCTGGCAGTACAGCATAAATACTCTGAAAGCTTAATAGATTGCTTTCCAAAAGCTGTTTGTCAATCTGCACATCCGATACGCCATAAGCATAGGGATGCATCAGCATCATGCTCAATGCTCGCTGCGAGTCATGATAGGTGTCTTGAATCTGAAAATGCTGAGGTCGTAAGAATAGCCCCTCGCCCCATAGTACTTTGTGTTTACTCAAGACAATCTCCTACGAACAGCTAACAAGCGGCTGCTGATAATATTTAAGTTTGGTGGTAAATGTGGGTGCCTGATCTGGGCTGATACCTTCTACGATACTCACATCGCATGCGCCAATATTTAGAGTAAGTGAAGTATCAAAGTTGAGACTGGTAATAGGAATAAGGAACTGTGAGCGCTTTTTGGTGTATCTCAATCCCACTTTTACTGCGATAAAGCGTGCATCTTGTGGAATATTCAATGTCAAATTACTCTCACGATTGGGCACGACACTGACCTCTTTCGCTGCTAGCGATTCGATGTCAGTGAATTCGCTTTCTTCTTCCAAAAACGCAATATAAGCAGTACTCGCTGTACCTTGCTTTGCGCGTCCCGCATTGGCATTGGCCGATGGCTTGATCGTCAATGTGACCTGCTGACGCTTTAGCTGTTGCTGCAACGCCTGCTGCTCGGCAAGCATTGTCTCTAGCTGTTGCTGCTGCTTCTCTAGCTGGCCTTTTAGATTCTGTAAATCATCATTGTCACTGCTAATGATGTCTTTTATCTTATCACCAATACCAGACTCACCAGCCAGCTCAGAGGCTTTATCAGTTGATTGACTAAATCTGTCCGTGCTACATCCTGTGAGCACGCCACTTAACAAACAGGCAGTGGCTATTAACGCTGTCGGCAATGTCATACATCTGTCCATATTTTCAATTTACCTTGAAATATTATTATCATTATTGACTGGTCAAAATCTCTGCCATTTCTGGCCGACCGAGTACGCCTTTTTTACGCAGCTCAACATGCCCAAGATCCATCATTCGCCAGTCACCACCCCACACAAGTCCGGCAGACTTGGCTACTTTACCATATAATTTGTAGCCCCGCATCGCCCAAGGATCCTTTTCAGTTATGACAATCTTGCCATTTCTAATAAAGGCACTATCACCTGCTAAACCAAACTGATGATAGCTCTTATATGAGCCTGCTTTTGTCACATGCGTTCCTTTTTTGAGCAGTCTGCCTTGCCTTTCAGGGCTACGATACCCTTCTAAAAGCACCATGTCATAACCATATTGATCACTCATCACCTTATACACAGTCAACAGCCGTTGAACAAATTCCGAGTTCATCTTTTTCCAATTACGGTCAGCATTCTTGATGTTGATATGACCTCCACTCAAATGCGAAGCCAACATGTCACCTGAATAGCCAGTGCTATGATCTAGCGCATTTAAGTTAGACAGGTCAGGCTCAGGCATCATCAGCGGTCTATCTATCTGACTCACGTCCGTCTGAGCATCCGGCCAATAGTCCACATCCGCTTTGCTGGCTTGATAACTCGCAATCTCAGCATCAAGCTCATCGAATAGCTCTTCTGGTGGCGTTGGTGGCGGACGCAATCGCTCTCCTATCAGTAATTGGCTGATTTGTGTGCTGGTAGTGCTGGGTACGGTATCTTTCGCATGGTATACCGCCAGAGAATGATTGTTAATCAGCGCATAGCAAAGACCAGCGGTTGCCATGACAATCAATACCGACAGTGCTGATATAACTGGGACACGAGAGACATCGATACGCGAAGCCATGCTACTCAGCTGCCGAATACGAGAACGGAATGGTTTTGCTTGTGATTTGACGGCTAAGCGCTTAATTTTGAATCTGAATAATCGCTGAAAACGAACAGCTACTTTATTAAACAGTCGCGCGCACAGCTGCCTATCAAACAGCATGATAATCATGATGATAGAGACAATAGTAAATGCAGACACAGTCCAGTAAATCATAAAGAAGCAGCAACGACAGTTAAGGCGATGAAAACAAAAACAAACAGGCGTTTATTATTGGTATTGCGCAAGTATTATATAGACAAATGACCACCGTTTAAAATAAAGCTGACTTAATTACGTTAATTTTCTTATCTTTCCGTTTGCTTTTTTATTTATAAGTCATTTTATATTGAGATAATCTTATAAACTCTCACTTACAACCCTTTATATACCTTATTTTTATAGATATTTTTTGTTTGAGTAGACCGCCATCGATTACGCACTCCCTTCATAAGCAAATGACATATAAGTAAAATAAAGTCATCAAATATAGTAGAAAGTAGTCTATGAATGCCCTAAAATACTGCCTAGCAAGTTTATCTACATAGTAACAATGATAATAACAACCCAACAAATAGGGAGTTTAGATAAGTGGCTGCAAAAAAAATACTGTCGTACAGTCGCTTTATTTTAGGAGCGTTTTTAGGCATTTATCTCATTTTGGTTTGGATGTACTTCAAAGACAATGCCCGACAGCTGACTTCATCTGGCTTATTACTGTGGTTCGTTGCCATTCCTTTACTGTTACTTGGTACTATCATGGCACTCCTATGGTGGCAAAAAAAGCTAGATAAACAAGCCAGCAAGAACTCAGACTCCCTTGATGACATATCAAATAAAACAGAAAGTGCCAAGCAGCCCGATACTTATCAAGTATTTATATTTAGCCGTGTTTGCCTGCCTGAAGGAGACAGCTGGTCTGAAGTTATTGACAACGACGAAGACCTGACACTATTAAGTGATGAGCTGACAGATTTCGATGGCCTGCCGATACTAGTAAAACCGATTACCAGACTTACCGATGCAGCATCGCTACCATATCAGTATATATCTAAGGATTTGGAAGACGCCGACTGGGATGTTGACACCTCCGATGAAGACGAATCCAGATCAGAGCGTATGGCCGGATTGAATGACACAACTTTGCGCTTGTGCTCATTGATTCATGAGCAGCTTACTTTGAGCGATGAGATATGGTCCGTACTCGGTGAACATTTTTATCAACATCATCAGCAAGACAATATGCAGTCCAACTCGGCTGCCCATATTCATCCCGAATGGCAGCAGCATTACTTAGTTAGTGCCAAAGAAGGCAATAGCGATGAGACAATGGCGACCGCTCCTACTGTCCGTCTGTCCAACTTGCCTATCTATTTGTGCTTGCCTGCCAGCGCTGACTCAGCATCTCTTATCTCAGTAGTAACAGAACAGTTAGCGACCTACGGTATTCCTGAAACCGCACTCTCTTTTACGAATATCGCGACTGACGATACCGATGCAACAAGTGACAGAGTAAGCGAGGCAACAACGGCCAATCCTGCCGAGTTTATCAATAGACATATCATCTCCTTGTCGCAATCAGCTGCCCCTGACATTTGCTTGATGCTCATTGCAGATTCGCAGATTAGTGAAGAGTGGTTGGACTCTGAACTGTATTCCAATCAAACGGCCAATGTCATTCCTACTGAGGCTGGCGCTCTGCTGGTATTTTTTAATAAAGCGGCTCAGGATTTGCTGAATATAGATACCAGTACCCATATTCTATTAACTGAGATAGATACCCCAAAAGCCAACGATAGAGATAAGGAAGGTCACACCTCTAATCGCCTAAGTAATAACCGCCACTACCTTAATCATCTAACGACGATCCAAAAATTATTAATCGATAATAAGCTGTCACTATCACCGACCAATACGGCAGCACTAAATACTGTCAACAAACCGACAACAAAAGCAGATGATGCTGATTCCAAAACTAATGTTGCACTATCAGACCTCAGTATTACGGCCATATCAGACATTAATCCATCAAACCAACCTTATGACATGTCGGTATACATGAATTTTCTTGACGCATTTATAGCGCAAGGCGCTCTAGTAAACGAACGTCATTTAGGGCATTATATGCCATTGAATCACTGGTTAAAGCCATTTATTAGCTTATCGCTATTCGTAGACTTAGTCGAAAATGACCAACAAGAGTCAGACAGCGTATTTTTGATTACCCAACATAAGCATTGCACCATGCTTTGGTTAGCAGATGCCTCTCAGCAGTCTGAATCATAGCTTTTGGTGACGCTTTATTATTGAAAATACTCATTTTATTATCTTAAGATCACACTAGGTAGCACGCATGTTTTCAAGGTTTTTTCATCTTATCTATAACCCAAGAGTGCTATTAGCCTTGGGTATCATAGTCGCCTTAGTCTTGCTATACGACTACGTCCCTATCAAAACCTTTTTCATTATTATTGGCGTCCTAATCACCTTTACGGTGTTAGGAGCGCTTGCCTACTATCTGTGGAAGAAGCGCAAAAAAGCCTCAGATGAGCTGGCAAATTTGGTAGAAGATAATGGCGGTGAGGATACCAATGAAAATGGCACTCCTACAGCCAAAGATGAAAACACCCAAGAAGTACAAGCGCTACGTCAGCAAATGCAAGATGCGATCAAAACCATCCGCAAATCAAAAATTGGTGATCAAACGGGCAAAGCAGCATTATATGAATTGCCTTGGTATATGGTCATTGGTAATCCAGCAGCAGGTAAAAGCTCAGCCGTACTGCATTCTGGCTTAAAGTTCCCATTTATGGAGCAAACCAATAAGCTCTCTGTCAAAGGGGTCGGCGGTACACGTAACTGTGATTGGTTCTTTTCAACTGAAGGCATCTTACTTGATACTGCAGGGCGCTATTCTGTTTATGAAGAAGATCGCTCAGAATGGCTGTCGTTTTTAAGCCTACTCAAAAAGAACCGTCCTAAAGCACCGATTAACGGCATTATCATCGCTGTTAGTATCGCTGAATTGACCAAAAACGATCCAAATTATGCATTGGATTTGGCCAAAAACTTACGCAGCCGTGTTCAAGATTTGACTGAGCAGTTAGAAGTCTATGCGCCGGTTTACGTTGTCTTTACCAAGATGGATTTAATTTCAGGCTTTCGTGACTTCTTTAATGACTATGAGCAAGAGGAGCGTAATCAAGTATGGGGTGCGACCATCCCCTACCCTGAAGATCCAGATAACATCAACATGACCGATGTATTCGAAGAGCATTTTGGCATATTGGTAAATGGTCTAAAGGATTTGAGCACGACGAAACTGTCTTTACGCCATCAGCGGACCGTATCTCCTAGCTTGATGACATTCCCTATGGAGTTTCAGTCATTACGCCCAATGATACGAACACTGATGCACGCTCTGTTTGAGGACAACCCTTTTCAGTTTAAACCTATCCTTCGCGGGTTTTACTTTACGAGCGCATTGCAAGAGGGACAAGTTAGCAGTCAAATGACGCTGCAAATGATGCAGAATTACGACTTGCGTCCACCTGCTATCCAGCTCAATGCTCAGCAAGAAGCCGCAGACAAGCCTTATTTTTTACAAGACCTGTTTTCAAAAGTTATTTTAAAAGACAAGCATTTGGTCAAGCAGCACAAAAACCGTAATAGACGCAGTCACCGTGCGATTGCAACCTTAGCAGCTGTCGTAACACTGTGCGCAGCAGTGGGTCTATGGACGTGGTCTTATGCCAACAACAAACAGCTTACTGAACGCGTCGTGGCTGACTTACAACAAGTCGCAGCACTACAAAAGAACGCTAATGGCGACCTACAGTCTCAGCTTGAGTCGCTTAATATCTTACAAAGCAGAATAGAGCAACTTGAGGGTTATGAAGAAGACAAGCCATTGTCTTTAAGATTTGGTCTGTATCAAGGTGACAAACTCAAAGACAAACTGCTAGCAGAGTATTATAACGGTATCAGCATTATCGTGTTGGCACCCACCAAACAAAACATAGAACAGTTTTTGACCGAAGTGAACAGCAATACTGACCAGCTAGAAGTACGTACAGAGGACTCAACCACGGACGATGCCGCTGAAGCCGCGACTAATGATGCGTATATTCAGTCAGATCCTACGGATGTTGAAGACGCTTATAATGCCCTCAAAGCCTACCTCATGCTTGGCAATCATGACAACTTAGAGACCAGTCACTTGAGTGATCAGATGACACGATTTTGGCGTAACTGGCTTGAAGCCAATCGTGCAGATATGCCACGTGACAAAATGATTCGCCAAGCTGAGCGTATCTTGAGTTTCACACTGTCTCATGCCGACGACCCTGCCTTTCCACTCATTCAAAATGATTTGGGATTGGTAGACAAAACACGTACCAATCTATCGAAAGTCAGCAAAGGTCAACCTGCTCGTGATCGCGTCTACTCTGAAATTAAGATGCGCTCCTCTGCCCGCTTCCCATCCGTTACCGTTGCCCAAATTACGCAAGACACCAACAGTGAAGCACTACTGGGCAGCTATGTGATTTCGGGTACTTTTACCAAGCAAGCATGGGACTCTTTCGTCAGTGATGAGATAGACAAAGCCGCCACTACTAGAGTGGTAGCAGATGACTGGGTGCTAGCAACCAGCAGTCAGAATGACCTTACATTAACAGGCAGTCCTGAACAGATTCGACAATACTTGGTCAACCGCTACAAGCAAGAGTACATCAGCGAATGGAAACGGTTTTTATCGCAAGTATATGTTCGTGATAGCAAAGGATTCGATGACCATGCTGTGTTGTTGAATCAGCTGTCTAACCCCACAGAGTCACCATTAAAGACACTGTTTGAAACCGTCGATCGTCAGACACAATGGGATAACCAAGCGGCCAATCCAGCGGCAGCCAATGGTGGCCAATCTCGGCGCTCATTTGTCAATTGGTTCAAGCAGACCATACTGCGTCAAAGCCCTGCGGAGCTGCGACAGGCAGAAGCAGCGCTAGGCAACAATGGTAGCACCAGTGACACAGCAACCCCTACAACACAAGCACCGTCAGGGGTAATTGCTCAAGAATTCTCCTCTATACATGCCTTGGTAACACCAAGAGAAGACAATCAAGACCTGTCGCTATTGGACAACTATTTGGCGAGTTTAGGTAATGTTAGAACGCGCTTTAATAATATCGCTCGTAGTGATGATATCGGTCCTGATGCTCTGTTATTTGCTTCGCAGACTCTCAGCCCTGACGGTTCAGAGTTGACCAAATCTCTACAGATTTTGGACGAGCAGATACTGAGCCAAGCCAACTCTGAAATCAAACAACTCGTTCGACCGTTATTAAGTGAGCCACTAACCCGCTCATTTAATATGCTATTAACTCCCACTAAAGCGGAGATTAATAAAGTCTGGAAAGCACAAGTACGTAAGCCTTTCCTCGATAATTTAGAAAAGAAATATCCATTTACTGCCAATGCAAATTTAGAGGCAACACCCGCAGAGATTGGTCAGTTCTTTGGTGAAGACGGTTATGTGGCAAAATTCGTCAACGAGACGTTGTCACCCTTTATCATTCGCCGTGGTGATCAAATCTCTAGTAAGATTTGGAATGGTGCAGGCCTAGGCCTTAACCCAAAATTTGTCGCTGATTTTGGTCGTTACTTTACTAACTATACGGGTAGCAATACTGCTGGAACGACAGGTGCTGCTGGCAATGGTGGCTCTACCAATCAAACTACTTTCCAAATCATGCCACTACCCGTCAGCGGCTTGACCGAGTATACGATTGTGGTTGATGGTCAGCAGCTACGCTATCGCATGGGTACCCAAGCTTGGACGACCTTTGTATGGCCGAACCCAAGCAGCCAACCTGGTGCGAGCATTCGAGCTAAGGATTATGATGGCAGAGACTTTACCGTCTTTGAAGAAGCTGGTAGCTTCGGTGTAGAACGCCTCATCAATAGTGCAAAACGTACTGAGCTTGGCGACGATATCTTTGAGATGGCATGGTCAGGTGATGGCATCACTATCTCTGTACGCTTTAGAATCATCAGTGGCAATAGCAGTAATGCTACTCAGGGTCGCTCGACCAATCCATTCAATGGTATGAAGTTACCCGATGAGATTATCGCTCTGGGCGTCACGCGTACAGCAGCCCCTATTGCTGATAGCAATGCTGCCAATAATAGTACGCCTACCAATGGCTCGACAACCAACACGACAACGCCAAGCGGTGGGCAGAATAATACAACTCCTACGACGCCATCCAACATCTTAAACTTGACGCCTACTACTAATGCTAATGACACTGGCAATGCGCAAGCTGATACCCCTGTTGCGACTAACACCTCTACAGATAATGACTCAGCCGAAGCAGAAACTCAGGAGCAAACCCCATGACTCCTGAGCTTTTACCTTTAGTATATTTTGGCAAACTGCCTGCACGCGGAGACTTTGTGCGGGCACGTGCTCATATCTCAGAGACCAACGCGATTGACGAATGGGTCAGTAAAGCCCTAGTAAGCTCGGAAACACTATTCAGTGACCGATTAGTAGACAGGACGACGACCAATAAAACGGCTTTTTTAAACTTTAGTCATGTGGATACCAGAACCAATGAAATTATCACTGGCGTCCTGATTCCCAGTCATGACAGTAGTGATAGAAACTATCCGCTGATCGGTTTTGGTGTCCTATATATCGATAAACCCAAGAGTTGGATGAATTATTTGCCCATTAAGTCTGCTAGCATTTGGGATGAGACTTACGAAATTATAAGCGTAGCCAAGTCTAAGACAGACAGCACTGACTTGATGGAATATCTCGGTCATAGCCAGCTCACGATTGACAATAATGCCAGTACGCACTATTACGATTTTATCAATACCACGACTCTACACGATATCGCCATATTGATGAACATCGATAAGTCGCAATTGATACAGCAAATTATCGCGACTGGATTATTATTTTTACCGACATTCACGAAAGGCTTTCATGGTCTGAACAAAGCCATCTGTTGGTCACTCACTTCCGATAGAGCTGCCTCGATACATATGGCTACTTTTTGGCATGATTTGATCAGTGGGTTTTATCAACCACATCAGCTATATTTGAACACCTATCTCTACCGTGCCTCTAATTGCTATCGTCTGCTACTGAGCTTTACGAAACCTGACGGGCATATACTCAGTCAAATATCGGAGAGTGAGGACAGCTACCCTGAAGGCTGGGTTGTCATCGCTGATAGTGACTGGACACAAGGATATATTGAAGAAGATATCGGGCTGACCCGCTTCAATAAAGTCTTGTTACAAGACAGTCTCTACCTGTATGATACTAGGCAATTGTTTAAAAAAACATTTTTGGCACAATGATGATTCATGATTAGCTGATGACCCTGTATATCAGGCCTCTGTATTTAATAACTGCTCAATAATATAAAGATTAAAAGGCACTTCAATGAAAGTCCTCTCCAAAATATTACCATCTAAGCTCACTGGTCACTCCAAAAAACTGTTATTAGTGTCCGCGATGATATTTCCTATCAGTGCGGTTGTCTTTGCAGCACAAGATGATGGTCTATCACGCAACGTACCAGTCGTCATCAAAGGTGTGGTCGCTACCAGCTCAGACAAGCAACAATTGCTCGAAAAACTAAAAGCACAATATCCTAATAAAACGGTCAGAGATGAGATCGAAGTGCGCTCGAACATTAGTATACCGACCAATTGGCAACAGGTAGCCACTGCTATTATCGATAGCGACATCTCTAATATTAGCCAAGGTCGTATCGACATCCATGGTACGACCATTAGCTTACATGGCAAAGTAAGCAGCGTAGAACAAAAACAAGCGATCCAAAATCGCATTCATACCCGTCTAACCGACCTCTATCAACTGGACAATCAACTGGTCGTCGTAGAGGGTGAACAACGTCTCCTCGACGACACATTAGGCAATCGTATCGTTGAGTTTGAATCAGGTAGCACCACACTAACCCCCATGGGGCTTGGTATTTTGGACGATATGGCAGGCGTGTTACAGCGAGTCGGTGATAAGCCCGTGACCATCACTGGACATACGGATAATGTCGGCAACCCAAGTTCGAACTTGGTGTTATCAAATAAGCGTGCAGAAGCGGTCAAGCAATACCTCATCGGTCGAAATATCAGTGCAGCACGTCTCAGCACTACGGGTAAAGGGGACGCAGACCCCATCGCCAGTAATGACAATGAAGAGGGGCGTACTCGTAATCGCCGTATCGAATTTACCCTCGCCGAATAACACGGCTGTATGCATGACAATGGCAGACAAGCACTTATGTTTTGATGCCAGCGCTCAAAAAATATGATGCCATTGCGCAAAGAATAGGGACATAACTATGTTACGCTTGACCAATACTGTACTCCCCATGCATCCTGACAGGCTCTATGCCAGTGAAGGCAGTACACAAGCTCCCTATGCGAGTGCTCGTCAAGACATCAATGACCATAAAGCGTGGCAGAATAAGCTGATTCAAGCATCTTCTGAAGATGATATCGTTGCCCAGCTAAATCCCAATGGGAATGAGCAATATCAGCAGCACGGTATCGACACTTACCTGCTTCATGTCTATATTCATGAGCGTCACCATCCGCCATTTACATCGCTTACTTACTTAATCGGCACTCCGCTTACCTTGAGCTTCGATACCCCGAGCGGCCTACACTACCGCCATTTATACCTGACGGCCGTACATCAAATGGATCATGATGGCAGCTATGGTTATTATCGTCTGCTCGCACAGCCCATCACCTATCGATTGCATCAGCATCCACGCTGTCATATAGATACTGACTTATCAGTACAATCAATGGTGGCAGAACGCACTGCTACTCTAGAGATAGAGACCGTCGATGATAGCAGCAGTGGTGAAGACGCTACTGGTTGGACACCAGCGCGCATGACTCAGTGGCAAATCAGTGACTGGACACATATTTGTGAGCGGCTTGCACGTCAAGGACTGACAGCCTATCTGCGACACGAGCAAACGGATGAACATTGCCCGCCTAAGCTCATTATCACCACAGCCTCTCCAAGCGATAGCGATGGCATTAGCACAAACATTGGTGCGATACGCTATCAGCAAGTATTACACGACCGCGTACATGCACCAGTATTGGCACTGAGTGAGCAAATCATCACTCAGCCAAGCTCCGTGACGATGCAACGCTTTAACAGTGCGAGTGTCTCACACCCTACTCAGTCTGCTGATATTACTACTAGTACTGATCAAGAGAATGGTCAAGAAAACAATCAAGCAGGTAGCCAAACGCTCACACTAGACACCCCTGCCGCATTTGCCCCAGTGACAGATACCGAGACCATCGATGAAGCGACTGTCGTCGCAAACAGCCATCAAAGCCATCATAGCGTCTATCATGCACTTGCTCATGCCACTGACTTGAATGTTGCCGATACCTTTATACTGGTCGATCACAATCATCTCAATCAGCACTATCGCGCCACTCATATCGTTCACTTGGCACGTAACAGTCTGGCACATGTGACAGGGCTGACCATCAGTCGTCGCCACCATGAGCGTCATGCCTCAACACTAGAGTCAGGCATTCACTTGACCCAGCTGTGTCTGATTACCGCAGACACGCCGTGGGTGGGTGGCTTATATAGCAGACGCGTGCTACCGCCAATGACCGGTATCACAGACGCTCAAAGCGATACCGACAGTCGCAATCATATGACCCCGACCAAAAGCTATCTGCTTGACAGTCCTGCCCAACCTATCAATCGATTAGAAGCCCAAGCAGGGGCCAACTATGGCAGTCACTTCACTCATAGAACTGACGACCAAACCCTGATGCAGTCTATCGGTGATGGTGAGCACTTAATCAATACTGGTAGCTTATTGTCCAGCACGCGCCCTAGCCTATTTGCCACTGACAATGAACAAGCCGTTGAGAGCGGCTATCGCAACACGGGTAACGGTTTATCAGAGTGGATTACCGATCATAGAACAGAGCAAGCGTACTCACAGCTGAACGTCGATGATGGTCAAGTGGCTGCTAGTCTAAAGATGGGTATCATCAATGCTGCAAGTGATGGCGCCAGTAGTAAATGTCAAGGCATCAATGCCAATACCAATGCTCAAATCAATATCAAGTCGGGCGAAGCATTGGTATTCTCAACACAGCCGCAAACCCATGCGCAATCTGATCAGCACAACTATCAACAGCACACCCCGACTCTCACCCAAACGGCGTTAGGCGGTCAACATCTTGCTGAACGTTTAACACAATTGGCAACGGGGCTGGGACGTCAGGTCAATGACCACAAAGCGATTAAGACCCAGTTAGAAACTATCGCAGAGGAACAGCAAACCAAAACCCATCAAACAGCACCCTATACACTGATCGATAGCGCTGCTGATACGAGCTATGTCAGTGACGATACGCTGATTCAACGATCTATGGGTGAGATGATAACGACCACTCAGCAAGATATGATGGTGAGTAGTGGTGATGGGCATCATCAGGTCAGTAGTGAGTCTTTGACGATGGTCGCTGATGGTCAGTTCAGTATGACAAATGGCAAGGACAATATTATGCTGTCTGCGCATACAGGAAAGCTTGAAGCAACGGCGAAGCAAGATGTGAATATGTCATCCTCAACTAAAGAAGTTGAGATAGTAGCAACGAATAAGATTACGCTCACAGCTGGCGGTGCAAGTATCACGCTAGATGGCGGTGATATTACGATTGCGGCGATGCAGTTTACGGAGAAAGCTGGTAAGCATAGCCGTGATGGTGGCGGGATGGATGGGCTTGGTTTGGCGGGGTTGCCGAGTTTAGTGGCTGGCGCAATGTATAAAGCACAATTTAAATTCGCTGACGATGATGATATTGCTTATGCCAATACGCCGTATATTGCTATCAATGAGAATACGAAAGAGACGTTTGAGGGTGTTACAGATACTGAAGGAAACACTGAAACGTTCTTTAGCTCTGATCCTGATGAAATTAAGGTTCATTTGAAACTAGACAACCACACTGCTCAATTCAGATTCGCTGATGATGATGATATTCCTTATAGCTTTACCGATTATATTGCACAAGCTGAAATAACAGGTGAGGTATTTGAAGGTACTACTGATGAGAATGGCTTAACAGATCTCATGTACACATCTATAGAGCAAAATATAAAAGTTCATTTAAAAACTAACTCAGATAAGGAATAAACTATGCCTGAATATGATCCTTTTGAAGCATTAAGAGGGACTGGTCGAACATCAAGTTCACAAGCATTAGAAATTCATGAACTGACCAAAAAAAATATTAGTAGGGTTAGGAAATGTCATTGTGCTTTACCATATGCTGATGAGTTTAAAAAACACTATCTCTTTTATGATAGTTATACAGGGGCGCAAGCATGGGAAAAAATTGGTGGTAACATCAATGATGAGTACGGCCCTAATAGCCCTAATGGAACTCAAAACTCATGTGCTGCAAGAGTTAGCTATGGTCTAAACTACTCTGGAAAATTAATAAAATCTAGCTCATCAGGTGCAAATAGAAACTATTTAGATAACAAAAGATATATCATTTCTGCTCGTAAGATGAAAGAACATTTAAAGCAAATAGTAGGTAAGCCAGACTTCACACTTACTAACATAGAGGACTTTAATAAATTGAAATCAGCATTAACGCATAATGATGTATTCATAATGGTTGCAACCGGCCACGCTACTGTAGTTACCATGAATTATCAAGATGCCTACGCAACAGATTACCTTGGAGATGTTTGGCTACTTCCTACTAAAAAGTGCAACTGCGGATAAACTATGAAAAACTTACCGTTAATATTATCAGTTTTACTATTTGGCTGCGGTACGACTGAACCTGATTATAAAGAAGTAAATAATAGTGAAAAAATCGATGAAGTAGTTACTAACGTTAGTGTTGAGGACTCTTTTGTTTTATCACATAGTTTGCCAGCTACTCATCTAAATGACAGTAACTCTGAAATACTAGCCCCCCCTAATGCTCAGGGCTATAGTGCACAGAAATCTATAGATAGTATTTTAAGTTTGGATGATCCTAGGAAAGTAGTTTATTTAGTTCATCCTACTAGAGAGTTGCTAGTCTACTGCTATCATAATATAGAATCTGAATGCTATATTGAAGGAGTACATAATAGCCAGTTTTTTAAATACAATATTTCTCAAGTTGAAGGTCAAAATATGGGTAAGCTCTCATTTCATACTCATAATATTGAGTCATCTAAAACAACACCAACAGAATGGATGACTATAAACGATGAGTATGTCCAAGTACTTATGACTTCAAAAATAATGTTGAATTCACAACAAAATACCTTGCATGAACCTCTTGTTATTTATTATAAAACTGGAATGATGGTTAGATAGTATAATTATGATAGCCGCATGGTCTGGATAAATAATGTAGCTAAAAAATATCATAAATTGATGCTTGATACTGATGGTAGAAATTTTTTAATCTCTGAGCTTAGAGTCATTGCGACTTGGGGCAATAGTAAAGAAACCGGTTGGATACTCCCTAGTAGTAATGAAGGAAAAAGATAATGCGATTACTATCCTTCAAAGCAGTCGTATTAGCGGTTATCGTGGCGATTGTTTTTATCTTATTTCAATACATACTAAAAGGAAATGAACCTATATCTACACCACAAAATGTCACTCTTCACTTTGGTCAGCAAGGAGTCGAAGACTTTAATACTTATACTGGTGGTAATGTAGACGTCCAACCTGCAGGTATGAGCTTTTTTGATTTGTTTTGGACGCCTCCTAATCTAGGCACAGTAAATATTGCTCATGAGGAACATACTTTAACATTAGATAATGTGTTTTCTGTATTAGGCAGTCAAAAAAGTAGTGGTATCAACGGTATTGATATGGACTCAGGCTTAAACAAAGCAGAATTTGTGGAACCAAAAGAAGCTTACTTAGCTTATAAAGAATTATTGACTCAAATTAATCAAAAAGGTTGGCAGCAGTATTACGCTCCCTATGCACCTCGTGTTTCAAAGCAAAATAACCTTAGGTCTATAAAGCGATCCAATGAAGTCACAGATCCTAGTTATATTCTGAGCTATGAAGAGTGGTCTGACTTATTTAACAGCAACCCAGACCAAAGGCTAGATTACAATTTATATCTTGATGGCATTATAATGAATATTACTCTTAAAAAGACGAAAGCTAACGAGTTCGGACAAGAGCAGTATCTACTCAGATATTCTTTCAATACTGCTGGATATATTGGCGTTAATCTTATAGAAGGTGGATCTAAACTCGAAGGAGCAGCATTGAAAAAAGCCTATGAAGATACTATTAAACTGGCTTTAAACGATCGTTCGAAGCAAGAACTTAATTTACAAGAACAGGGCTATACTATCGATGAAAATTACGAGAGTCCTGATTTTTGGGAGTATATGAAATAGTCTGAAGTTGAATACAAACCTAAGACTATTTTATAAAATAATGCCTAGCCAAATAAAATAATGCCTAGCCAAATCAGCCTACTGGTTTACACCTACCAAAAAACATAACTGAGCCTATCTTAAGAAAAGCTAGCGCATGCCAGACTATCCAAACAACAACTGGGGTGAAGTGATTTGGCAATTTGATGGTGAGCAAGGTTAGTCTTTTATTATTTTACTTAAGCCACCTTCGGGTGGTTTTTTATTATTGTCTTCTCCACCCAGCCGCAAACCCATGCGCAATCTGAGCAGCATAACTATCAACAGCACACCCCGACTCTTACCCAAACGGCGTTAGGTGGTCAGCATCTGGCTGAACGTTTAACGCAATTGGCAACGGGACTGGGACGTCAGGTCAATGACCACAAAGCGATTAAAACCCAGTTAGAGGCTATCGCAGAGGAGCAGCAAACCAAAACCCATCAACAAGCGCCCTATACGCTGATCGATGGCGCTGCTGATACGAGCTATGTCAGTGACGATACGCTGATTCAACGATCTATGGGTGAGATGATAACGACCACTCAGCAAGATATGATGGTGAGCAGTGGTGATGGTCATCATCAGGTCAGTAGTGAGTCTTTGACGATGGTCGCTGATGGTCAGTTTAGTATGACCAATGGCAAGGACAATATTATGCTGTCTGCGCATACAGGGAAGTTTGAAGCGACAGCGAAGCAAGATGTGAATATGTCATCCTCGACCAAGGAGGTTGAGGTGGTGGCAACGAATAAGATTACGCTGACGGCGGGCGGTGCGAGTATCACGCTAGATGGCGGTGATATTACGATTGCGGCAATGCAGTTTACGGAGAAGGCTGGTAAGCATAGTCGTGATAGCGGCGGGATGGATGGTAATTATTTATCACGTCTACCTTTCGATAAACTGATGGAAAAAGAGTTTTTTGATGAGCAGATTCAGTTTTTAGATCCTACAGGTAAGCCGTTAACTGAACTAGAATATCGATTAACTAGTAAAACTGTCAATATTAAATCAAAATCAGATGATGATGGCAAAACGCCGCGTATAGATTCAGGGGATAAAGAGGACGAGCTAAAAGTAAAATTAGTTTGGTCTACTTTTACGAGTACAGAAAATAACTCATAAAATGTACAAATATAAATATAATTTTTTATAAAAAGGGAAAATAATGTCTGGTAAAGACTCTTTGGACTGGAAAAGTAAAACCAACTCTAATGTGGGTAGCTGTAGACCAGCTCAATGTAACTGTATTCAGTTTCTACAGATATATCAGCAAGAGGCCATGAAACGAGTATCGAATATTGAGTCATCTAATAATTATAAGCTAGAGCCAGGATATGAGGCTCGAGCTAGACGTATTGCTTCTGTATACGCCAAAATATTTCTAGAAACAGAGATCGGAGGTGATCCTACTTTATTGGGGCGCTATTATTGGATGGGACTAGGAGCTTTTGCGTCTAAAACAGTAGCTATGGTCTTTAGCGCTTTTAGAAGTAAAATTGCTTATCTTACCGGTATGCTAAACTCAGATGACGCCTTAGATGCCTTTGCAAAAGGAAATTTATGGCTTTTTATGGATATATCGGTGTGGCATTATCTGTGGAGCGCTTCTCCTGACTCATTTAAAAAGTGTAAAGGACAACGTAATACTCAAAATTTTGTAGACCTTCTAACATCAATAAATAATATGCCATGGTCTTCTTGCTTATCAGATATCAGCTATCTACGAGTAACATCAGAGATCAACTCTGCTTTTGGCTTGCTACCTAGTATTGAATCTAAATTTAAATCTGAACCCACCTTACAACTTAAATTCAATGCGGCTCAAGCAGATCTTTTAAAGCATATTTTATATGTGGCAGTACAAGAACAAAGAAATATATTACAAAAAATTGCATGGGAGGATGCGTCTCTTCAAGCAAATGTTAAAGATCAACGCGGTTGGTTTTTGAGCAAGGTTTCTATTGATCAAACACTAGCATTATCAAGCGATTATGATGTTAGCACACTAAAAAGAAGAAGAAGAAGAGGAACTGGAAGAGGAGGATTAGTAGGAGGAGACGCTAAATCCCTACCTGAAGATCCATGGAGCACACCTCCAAAAGGAACGATACTAGAAAATTATGACAGCCGTATGGTTTGGATAAATAAAGTGGCAGAAAAATATCATACCTTGATGCTTGATACTGATGGTAGAAATTTTTTAATCTCTGAGCTTAGAGTCATTGCGAATTGGGGCAATAGTAAAGCTGAATCTAGAATACATCCTGATAGCAATGAAGGTAAAACATAATGCGATTACTATCCTTTAAAGCAGTTATATTAGCGGTTATCGTGGCGATTGTTTTTATCTTATTTCAATACACACAACAAGAGAATAAATCTATGCCCACACCACAAAATGTCACTCTTCACTTTGGTCAGCAAGGAGTCAAAGACTTTAATACTTATACTGATGGCGATGTAGACATCCAACCTGCTGGAATGAGCTTTTTTGATTTGGATTGGACGCCTCCTGATCTAGGATCTGTAAATATTGCTCATGAGAATCATACTTTAACTTTGGATAACGCATTTTCCGTATTGGGAAACTCTAAAAACAATAACGTAAGCAAAGGTATTATAGGTATAAGTATTAATGCTAGCTTAAACAAAGCAGAATTTGTGGAACCAAAGGAAGCTTACTTAGCCTATAAAGAATTATTAACTCAAATCAACCAACAAGGTTGGCAGCAGTATTACCCCCCCTATGCATCTCGTATCTCAAAACAAGATAATCTTAGGTCTATAGAGCAATTCAATGAAGTCACGGACCCTAGTTATATTTTAAGCTATGAAGAGTGGTCTGATTTATTTAACAGCGACCCAAATCAAAGCCTGTACTATAATTTATATCTTGATGGTGTCATCGTCATTATAACTGTCGATAAGACAGAAGTTAACGAGATCGGGCAAGAGCAGTATATGCTTAGGTTTGCGTTTAACACTGCTGGATATACTGGTGTCAATCTTATAGAAGGCGGCTCTAAACTTGAAGGAGCCGCCTTAAAACAAGCCTATGAGGACATGATTAAACTGTCTTTAACTAGTAGATTAAAGAAAGAGCTTGATTTGCAAGAACAGGGCTATACTATCGATGAAAGTTATGAGACCCCTGATTTTTGGGAGTATATGCAATAGTCTGAAGTTGAATACAAACCTAAGACTATTTTATAAAATAATGCCTAACCAAATCAGCCTACTGGTTTACACCTGCCAAAAAACATAACTGAGCCTATCTTAAGAAAAGCCAGCTCATGCCAGACTATCCAAACAACAACTGGGGTGAAGTGATTTGGCAATTTGATGATGAGCAAGGTTAGTCTTTTATTATTTTACTTAAGCCACCTTCGGGTGGTTTTTTATTATTGTCTTCTCCACCCAGCCGCAAACCTATGCGCAATCCGGACAGCACAACTATCAACAGTACACCCCGACTCTCACCCAAACAGCATTGGGCGGTCAACATCTGGCTGAACGTTTAACGCAATTGGCAACGGGTAATGTTGCTGTCGTTTTTAAAAACGCTTGGGAGAATCTTGATACTTTAGTTCATGAAATAGGTCATAGTTTAACGCTACGCCATGTATTTGACTCTGAGGCTCAATATACTTTTTATCAAGGTTTTAGTGATAAAGTGATGGACTACACTTGGCAAGCCATTAGTAAAAGAACAAATAGCAAAAAGCGCATGTCACTCACTAGATATCAATGGTATGAAACGCAAAAAGATACAAGAATTTACAGGATAGATTATGAAATTATTAAGATTTTTTATTATTACCTTATTATTTAGTCCTTCATTACTAGCTTGTGATAACAAATCAGCTGACATCAAAGGCATAGAGCAAAATCAAAGCACTAACAACACTGTTTCAAATACAGATAATGTATCAACCAATCAGCAGTATCCAGCAATAGATGGAGATATAGACGAAATAGAAAATGATTTTTCAGTTGATTTGGAACCAAGAGTAACAAGTACGCCGGCAAAGCAATCCCAGACACGCTTTTCTTTGCCACAATTAAATACAGAGAAGTTAAAGACCTCATTCTATGATGATATGCAAGTTGAAAAAATTGAGGGAGAAAATATAAATGAAGACCTTAATAGCTTTTATGGTTTAGTTCAATATTCCGATGATACTTTTATTCATTATTCTTTTGAGAAAGAAAAGGATCAATATTTTGGCAAACTATTTTACGTAGCAGTACCTCAAAAATTTACTGAAGCTTTTAGTGATTTTCAGAAAAAAATTATCTATAAGATGATAGATGTAAGTGGTGCAGATAACCCTCCTCAGTTCTTCCAAGAATTGTTAGATAGTCCAAAGATTACAAAGTATACAGAATGTGTTGTGCAGCAGAAACAATCTAAATACGTTATGGTAGAGATGACCTTTTGCGAAGATGATGACAGAACTGATATATCTTTATATAATCCTAAGTCTTAGAACAAGATCCCATCATTCCAAACTATCCAAGCAGTAATTAAAATGGTTCATTTGACCGCTTGATCATAGATAAGACTAATTTGGACTGCTTTTACTTCAAACCATTTTCGGGTAGCTTTTTATACTTATACATAAGTAACAATGACATCACCCCCTATATCACATTCATAACTAAACCTAAAACACAGCTACTTTATCAAGTGAAAAATGATATTAAGTTAAAAGATACTGATATCTATTTCTCTTATGTTCGCTTTGATGGTTTACTTTTTGAGCTGTGGGGGCGGAATACTACTCATGAACTTGAACACTGTAGGTTTGATATGTTGAGTAACCTAACAATTCATTAGTTATATTTTTTACCTAACAAAGGACGTTGTAACTGTGGATAATTTATTATGAAAAATTTGATCTTATTAGCCTCAATGCTTATTTTCTTTGGTTGCGCAATGGATGATGCAAAACTGGATATTAATGATTCATTAGATGCAAGTCAGGCTTTAAGTGTAGAAAAAAATAGCCCTGAGGGAGAACCAAATGATGAGTCAATATACCTATATAACTCCCCATCGGATCCATCCATAATAGATGATTATGATTTCAGACCCTTTGAATCTGAAGGTAAATGGGGCTATAAATATAAGGAAGAAGTTGTCATTGCGCCTGAGTACTCATTTGCAGGAGATTTTATTGAAGGTTATTCTAGAGTGCAAAAAAATGGCAAAATGGGCTATATAGATCGCCAAGGAAACGTCGTTATAGATTTTTTATATGAACGCTCCTCTCAAATTCATGACGGATTAGCTAAAGTCCAATTAAATAATAAATGGGGTCTAATAAATACAAAAGGTGAAGTTCTCCTGCCTTTTGAGTATGACAATATAGATATGTTCAATGAAGGGTTCGCATCAGTTCAAAGAAACGGTAAACGCGGCTTTATCAACGAGCAGTTTGTAGAAGTAATTGAGTGTCAATACGATGAAGGCTATGATTTTAACGAAGGCCTAGCGAATGTTAAGCTAAATAACAAATGGGGATTTATTAATAAAAAAGGAGAAGTCATTATTCCATTTATATATGATGACGCTGATAGATTCAGAGATGGAGAAGCTCAGGTTATCAAAGATGATGAAACCTTTTTAATAACTATGAGTGGAAAACGTCTGGATACTCCAGTTACTACTGATTATTTATATCAGCTTGAATAATAAAAGGTTTGACCCCTGCCCTCAAATCCGTACAGATAAACTTAACTCTTTTAACAGGCTTAACAATTAATTAGGTGTATTTCGTGGTTAAACTTATTTTTATAGCAATGTCACTGTCATTAGCAAGCTGTACAAGCTTAAGTACTTCAAAAGTCATGGCTAGTGAGCCAGCACTACTGCAAGATGATGAACAGGCAGTGATAAATGAACCTGTAAATAATGACAAACCAGTAATATGCTATGAACCACCCGAATATGATAATCCACCGGAACTACCTGATACAGGAGTGCGCAGAGAGACCCCTATTAATGTCGTACCTAAAGATCTATTTATCGGAAGATTTAAAGCCTCTCCCTTATGGGAGCAAACAGAACGTAAAGATGAAGACAGATCCAGTTTTAGACTTAGTGCTCTTAACGGTTTTCTTCAAGTTCGTAGCAGTCCTACACATGTAAAGAAAATTGCTTATATTCCTCTAGATGTAAATAAAAGAAATAAATATGGACATCAGTTATTAGATCAAGAAAAGTTTGCTATGACGGAGATTATTAATTTAGTGATTAATGATCACGAGAAAGCTGCTGCAGTCCTAGATCAGCTTTATCAGCAGTATCTTGTTAAAGTTAAGAATAATGATGTATTGAGTGACGGAGAAACATTGCATAGCTATGTTCGCTATAACGGTATATTGTTTGAGCTGTGGGGTTTAAGTAGAAATACACATCCTTTGGAAGTATGTAATTTCAATATGCTAACAACGCTGACAGTCAGTTAGAAATTGAACATGATTAAACTTATTTTTATAGCAATGTCGCTATCTTTAGCAAGTTGTACAACCTTAAGTACTTCAAAAGTCATAGCTAGTGAGCCAGCACTATTGCAAGATAATGAACAGGCAATAATAAATGAACCTGTAAATAATGACAAACCAGTAATGTGTCATGAGCCGACAGGCTATGACAACCAACCTATACCACTGGATACTGGAGTATTAAGAGAGACTCTTATTGATGTCATACCGAAAGAGCTATTTATTGAAAGGCTAGAAGCCTCTTCTTTGTGGAGTAAAGTAAGCCACGTTAACTCTTTCAAAAGTGATTTTTCGTTAAGTGAGATTAATGGCTTTCTTCAAATTCGAGGTGATGGTAGTTTTTCGAAATCAGAAAATATAACTAAAGTTTTTTACTCTCCCTTAGATATTGATGAAAGAAACAAATACGGTCATCAGCTACTAGGTCAAGAAAAGTTTGCTATGAAAGAAATCATTAGTTTAGTGATTGATGATCACGAGAAAGCTGATGCAATCCTGGACCAGCTTTATCAACAATATATAATTAAAGTTAAGAATAATGACGTATTGAGTGACGGAGAAACACTGCATAGCTATGTTCGCTATAACGGTATATTGTTCGAGATTTGGGGCATGAACAGAACCAATCATCCTATCAAAGAGTGCAACTTAACTCTTTTGACAGGCTTGACAATTAATTAGGTGTGTTTCGTGGTTAAATTTATTTTTATAGCAATGTCACTGTCATTAGCAAGTTGTACAAGCTTGAGTACTTCAAAAGTCATGGTTAGTGAGCCAGCACTACTGCAAGATGATAAACAGGCAATAATAAATGAACCTGTAAAGTCAGATAAATCAGTAATATGTTATGAGCCCTCAGAATACGACATTAAGCCTGAACTACTTGATACAGGAGTACGCAGAGAGACTCCTATTGATGTCGTACCGAAAGAGCTATTTATTGAAAGATTAGAAGCCTCTCCTTTATGGGAAAAAGTAAGTTATTCTAATCACTTTGAACGCGACTTTTTATTAAGTGAGATAAATGGCTTTCTTCAAATCCAAGGTGATGGTAGTTTTTCGAAATCAGAAAGCATAACTAACATTGCTTACTTTCCCTTAGATATCGATGAAAGAAATAAATATGGACATCGACTATTGGATCAAGAAAATTTTGCTATGACGGAGATTATTGATTTAGTGATTGATGATCACGATAAAGCTGCTGCAATACTGGATCAGCTTTATCAGCAATATATGGCTAAAGTTAGGAGTAATGAGATGTTGAGTGATAATGAGACTCTACATACTTATATTCGCCATGATGGCATCTTATTTGAACTTTGGGGTGCAAATAGAACTAAATATGATATAGCAGAATGTAACCTAAAAATGTTAATTACGCTGACAATCAGTTAAAAGTTGAACATGATTAAACTTATTTTTATAGCAATGTCACTCTCATTAGCAAGTTGTACAACCTTAAGTACTTCAAAAGTCATAGCTAGTGAGCCAGCACTACTACAAGATGATAAACAGGCAATGATAAATGAACCTGTAAAGTCAGATAAACCAGTAAGATGCTATGAGCCGACAGGCTACGATAATCAACCTATACCACTGGATACTGGAGTATTAAGAGAGAATCCTATTAATGTCGTATCAAAAGAGCTATTTATCGAAAGATTTAAAGCCTCTCCCTTAAACGTAAATAAGAGAAAGAAATATGGGCATCAGCTATTAGAGCAAGAGAATTTCGGCATGACAGAAACTGTTAATTTAGTAATTGACGATCACGATAAAGCTGCTGCAATACTAGATCAGCTTTATCAACAATATATAATTAAAGTTAAGAATAATGACGTATTGAGTGATGGGGAAACGCTGCATAGCTATGTTCGCTATAACGGTCTATTGTTCGAGATTTGGGGCATAAACAGAACCAATCATCCTATTAAAGAGTGCAACTTTTCTTTTTTGACAAGCTTATCAATCAGTTAGAGATTGAACATGATTAAACTTATTTTTATAGCAATGTCACTATCATTAGCAAGTTGTACAAACTCACTTAGGTCTGCAACTGCGGATAAACCATGAAAAACTTAATACTAATACTATCAATGCTATTTCTCGGTTGCGACTCGACCGAATCTATAGATAAAACACTGAATACCGATAATGAAGCCTTAGATTGTGGACAATATTCTATTGACCAAGAATCTGAAACGGTAGAGCCCGTAGCGCCTGATACTGGCATACAAAGACAACAACCCATTGACGTTATGCCTAGAGAAGCGTTTATTGAAAGATTAAGGGTATCCCCCCTATGGAAGAAACTAGAAGACAAGTTCGAAGAAAATGAAGACTACACTGACACTTTCACCTTCCATAACAGCCAAGGCTATGTATATATTCTAGGAGATGACTACCTTACAAATATAACATACGGCTTTAAAGACCCATTTATTCGAAATGAGTCTGGCCATACATTATCAGAGCAAGACCAATTAGAAATGATTGAAACTATTAACTTGATAGTTGACAATCATGATAAGGCTGTTGAAATATTTGATGAGCTTTACAGTAGCTATACGTATAAGGTTAATAATAATATTACCTTGTATGATGACCAATCAATTACAGATAAAATTTTTCATACCTATGTTTCATATAACGACATATATTTTGAGCTTTGGGGCTCCAGAGAAACGGGGCACCCTATAGCCGAATGTAATTATGACATGATCGAAGAACTAACGATTAGTTAGACCACTGTTATAGCCAACAGTCATCATAGCGTCTATCGTGCAGTCACCCATGCCACTGCACACTACCTCGTGTCTTAGAATCACCCCTACGCTCGCTTCAAACGTAAAGCATTCAATACCACAAACAACGAGCTGAGCGACATACCAATAGCAGCGAGCCATGGTGGCACGTAGCCTAACGCTGCTGGTATCAACACAATACTGTTATATACCAGTGCCCAGTGAAAGTTTTGTTTGATGATACGCTCTGTTTTATCAGCGATACGTTTGGCCGCAGTAATAGCTTCTATTTGACCATTTAAGATAATACTATCGCTCGATACTTGCGCCAAATCTGCCGCGCCAGCAATCGAGGTCGAGACATCTGCCGCTGCCAGTACGGGTGCATCATTGATACCGTCACCAACCATCAGCACTACTGCACCTTCAGACTGCAATTTTTGAATATGGTTGACCTTATCGGTTGGTGATAAACCATTATAGGCAGACTCCATACCCAAACCTTTCGCCATTACTAACGCTTGCGGACTTGGATCACCAGTCAGCATTACAGAATCAATGCCTAGCGCTTTCAGCGTATCAAGCATCGACTTAGCACTGTCACGCACCTTGTCATTAAAGTAAAAACACGCCAGCGCTTGCCAATCGTCTGAATCGTGATTTTGACAAGACAAAACTACCGCTGAGCTAGCACGCTGCGCTACTAAATCGATGGTTATATCATTATTTGCACTCGCATCATTGGTGTTGTCTAAGGCAAAATCTACATGACCAATTCGATATAGCACATCGTTGATCATTGCTTCTACCCCACCCGCTGGATAATGCTGTAATGCTTGCGTAGTTGGCAGATGCAGTTGATAAGCAGCAGTCAGCAATGCATGGGCAATGGGGTGGCGACTACCCACTTCTAGAGCAGCGGCGATGGCTAAGACTTTATCTTTTTGGTCAGCTAATACTAAACCTTCTGTCTCTTTTTGACTCAGAGGATCAGTTAATTCGATATTGAGTAAATTCGGCTTACCATAAGTCAGCGTACCTGTTTTATCAAAGGCCACATGAGTAATCTCAGCGAGCGTTTGCAGCGTATGCCCACGCGTCGTTAAAAATCCATAGCTCGCCAACCGATTCGTCGATACCGTCAGGGCAATAGGTGTCGCCAAAGACAAGGCACAAGGACAAGTTGCAACTAATACTGCGACGGTAGCCCAAACAGCTTGGCTTGGATCAACGATATACCAACCGATAAACACCAAGACGGACAATACTAAAATCCGTGCTACAAACCAACGTGCCAGCTTATCTGCTTGCTGTGCCAGTTTTGGCTTTTCACTCATGGCGCGGTTCATAAGTCTATCTATCAAACCTATCTGACTGTCTTCTGGTAGTGCGGTGACCAGCATCTCAAACGGCTGACTATCATTTTGCGCACCACCAACGATATAGTCGCCTTGGGTCTTAATAATCAAGTCACCCTCACCCGTCAGTAGACTTTGCGAGACTGTTGCCGTTGGACTGAGTAAAACACCATCACTGATAATTTCAGATCCAGCTTCTACCATGATGATGTCGCCCACTTGCAAGCTGTGAGCGGTCACCATTTTTTTGTCTTGTGTGCTATTCTGTTCTTCGACGCAGACGCCTGTTGTTGGCTCTGGTTTTGATTCTAGTTTTGATAAAGAGAATCGCTGATTACGCGATTGTTGCCAGTCTTGAGCAATACGTACGGTTAGTTCATGAACGTTATCATCTATGCTCTTCATAAAATTGGGCATAGCACTTGATAATTTTTGGTTGCTTATAGCATCCACATTCACATTATCACGTGAAATATCAGCAGTGCCATCTTCTGCCTTGCTAGCCGTTTCATTGAGCATA
>NZ_CAJGYP010000002.1:0-1296503 GCF_904845995.1 Psychrobacter fjordensis | reverse complement strand
TTTCGAGTTTGTTCGTCGATATATGGAAGGTAATGATAAGCAAATTGAAGAGGTCAAAAATGCTATACGCTATATTCATCCTGTACACAAAAATCGTGAAAATCCGTTAGAATCTTTTCAGAGAACTTTTATCGATTTATTGAATCCATATGATAATCTTGAGTATTCAAAACAAGCTTTTGAGCCAGATATCGGTACAGCAGCTATTTTAATTCCTACATGGCTACGTTACCTGGGACGTTTACTATCTATCAACACTAGCATCACCCCTAAGTTTAGCCCTGAGATTGAAGCTGAATGTCAGATAGATCCTAACGATCCGTATGACTTAAACAAAAACTTGCCCGAAGGCAATATTGAAGATGCCAATCAACCCATTTGGAAAAAGCTAGTCTTTAGTCTCGCGCTTATTTTATTCGGTATCATCATGTTATTCGTTTTTGCATTTTTTATTGACATGATAGGGGCAATTAAGGGATATGACACAGGGTTGACCTATAAGCTGCTGTATTGGTTTCATTTAGTGTGATTGCTTAAATAAAAATAAGAAGGCTGTGAATGCAATTACGCGATGACTTCGCTACCCATATTAGTGAGCTTAACAACCCTTTGGCGCGTCCATACAGTCAGCCTATAGATAAGACGCTACTTAACGATAATGAAAGTGATGTCGACTATCTTAATAGAGAAATCCATAATATAAATCCCGATTATCTTACCTTTTTTCCTGCTTATTTCTGGTATTTTTATTTTGCTATTGGATGGGTTTATTTTTCTTCTTTTATGTTTTCTGTCACTTTTATCTTCCTGTTCATATTAAATAAGGATTTCGTGTTATCTGGTTTTACTGTATCGTTCATAATACTGGGCATTTTTATGTTTATAGTATTTTGCACACCTTTAGTCCTAATCCTCTATCAATTCATTACCAAGAAACCGTTTCGCACCCAATACTACTTTTTAAAGCAGCAGCAAAAAATAGCTTACTACTACCGTCCGCTATGGAAAATCAGACAGCCTTATGAGCTGAAAATAGTAGACTACAAGGACGTCCATCCAGACCTCCATCAAGACAAAGGCAATCGGGCGTATACACCCCTTAATCTTTATGTCGCTGATCCTGAGACAGGCGATATCACCCATCATCTAAAGTTAGAGGACTATAACGTCAATCCAAGAGTGCAATGGGCATTTATTCGCACCTATATGGAAAGCCCGAGTGAAGCGCTACCGATAGATTCAAAGTTATGTCAGGCTTATCCTACTGATACTAGCAAATCATTATTTGCCTGTAGCGACATTATCTATCGAAGAGAGGGTTCTATAAATACGAAACATACTGGAGACACCGTTGTTGCCATGCTGGCTATAGGCTCACTTTATGCTTTAGGGAACTTATTTCACGGCAGTCATTATCAATGCGTCAAACGAGCGATTCTACATCCCGATGTGCATAAGTTACTGACATGGGACGGTCAAGATAACCCGTATCCCATTCAGCCCATCACGCCAGAAGCTAAGAGGGCATTTCAAGGTAAAAACTGGCAAGTGAATATCAGATGGATAGTGGCGATCGCGATTAACGTTGGTTTATTTGTATGGGCGGTAGTGGCTTATAATGCTTAGCTAGTAGTTATCTACTACAGTCCCTGATTTGAAGAGTAAATAATATAAGTAGGGAGTTTGTCTAGAAGACCCATGAAATCAATACTGATTTTAAGTAATGGACTCAAACTATAATTTGATAACTTTAAAACCGATACACTATTATTTGTATGAATGCTTACTTACTGACTCTACCATGCAAACACAAGACAATAGAATCTACTGCTAGTAGCCTATGATATGTACAGAAGCGTGGTTCTAAAAAGATATAGATGAAATTTTTACTATCAGGCTATATAGGAAGTGGGCGTTTAAAGAAGAGATTCAGTTCAATAAGAAATATTAAGGCATAAGAAAAAGGCTTCCAATTGCTTGGAAGCCTTTTAATGTAATGGTACCCGGAGCCGGACTTGAACCGGCACGCTATTGCTAGCGAGGGATTTTAAATCCCTTGTGTCTACCAATTTCACCACCCGGGCAAAACTTGTTTTATCTAATATGTAAGCTAGCTGATAGACCATCTAGTTACTAGATAATTGCTCGCTATTATAGTCAATTATGATAATAATGCAAGCTTAAATTAACGTAAAGCTAATAAATAATTGGAGGCTGGAGTCGGAATCGAACCGGCGTTAACGGAGTTGCAGTCCGCTGCATGACCACTCTGCCATCCAGCCAATCAAGGTGGCCTATATTAGCAAAAATATAATAAATTACAAGTGATTTTTTCATTAAAAACAGGTTATTTACTACCTTATCTATAAATAACCCTAATTTAGAGTTATTTATACGATTAATAGGCTTTAAGATGCTATCACCAAGCTAGTGCTCAGTGATGTTTTCTAAAAATAATGGCGATGAGACGCTAAACGATATCCTTGTTATCACGTTTTGCTTTTTTAATATCACGATAAGTTGCGGTGCAAATTAATATCAGCACCCCTAACGTAATCACTGGCCAAATCAAAATATATGAGCCGTAGATAAAGACGTTATCCATACTATCTCCTTATAGTCTCTTTTAATAGTCATCGGATGATCAGTTTGATGACGCTATGACAAACTGACCAACCGTTGTTTACATCAAATAATTTCAGTTAAGACAATTTAAATTTGTGGTGTATCAGGCTTATTATCGTAGTCACCCACACGCTGCTTGATTAAGTCAAAATCAAAATGTTCGTTACCCATCAGGCTGACTATCACACAGACGATAGTACTAGCGCCATAAGCGGTCAGTGAGGCCAGTAGAACCATATATTGACGTAAGAAGCCAGTGGCAAAGATTAGCATCAGTACGAGCGTGATAGCAGCGGCTCCCATGCCTATCTTACGACCTAAGAATCCAAAGACCATCAGACCAATCACGACAGCACCACCGACACTGGCCAATATCTCGAAGAATAGGGCAGTGAAACCTGTAATCGGTAGTAATTCAAAGCGTACAACACAGAATAGAAGAAGTCCGATGATGACGGCTGAGGTGAAAGCAGTATTGGTCACGCGATTCCAGAAGACACTGGCAATGACAGGAAAGACGATCGCCCCCCATAATGCGCCAACGAAGACTAGCATCACTAAAATGTCTAGTTTAAAGCTGGCAAAAATCAATCCAGCTGCCGTCGCGACAATCATCGTGCCACGACCGACAAGCATCATGGTTTTTGGTTTAATATGACCTTTTTTGGCGATGTTTTTACCATAGACATCAGCCATCATAATTGTCGATAGTGCTGATAAGTCTGAGTCAGCAGTGGATGACAATGAGCCAATCACTAAGATAAAGAATAAGGCGATAAATACGGGATGCAGATAAGTGCTCACCATCTGTGGAATCAGGTTATTCATATTGCCATCAAGTGGTTCGATACCAATGGTAACAGCCATCAATCCAATCATACCTAAGCCAATGACGATACCAGCGTAGCCTACGGTGGCTGTGACAAAGGTGGCCTTGATCTTAGTTTTATCAATCGCAAATAATCGTTGGGTAATGGTCTGGTTGCCGATCGCATAGGCCAATACCGCAACGAAATAGGGCGCACCTTGCTGAAAGAAGGCTTCAGAAGAGAAAAAGTCTTGCTGCTCCAATGTCAGATTTGATAGTCCTTCAACCATGACTTCAGGCCCACCCATCGCAAATAGTACCGCTGGGATAATGACAACACCAATGGCCATCAACGCGACCAATTGGGCGAAATCGGTAAACACAGATGCACGGAAGCCTGACGTCAACGTATAACTCAATACCCCGATACCCGCGATCATCACACCGGTTTGGAACGATAATGGTGACAATACTGACACCAATGCTCCAGCGGCAGTAAAGTTGACCATCAAGCTAATTAAGCTGCCCATAATATTGGATATTGCTAAAATTAATTGGCTTGATGAACCATGGCGGGCATGGATGAGTTCGCCTAATGTATGACCATTGGGGGCAAGCTCACGAAAGCGCATACCAAAAGGATAGATGAATAAAATCATCAACGCGCCCCAAAACCCATAATGTATCGGTCCTGACACGCCGTATTTATAGCCAGAGGTAGCAGCAGCATAAAATGAAGCAGCCCAAATCCAAGTGGCGGTCATACTAGCCGCACCCATACCAAAGCCAACACCGTGGCCTGCGACCATAAACCCAGAAGTTGTTTCTTTGTCCTTTTTTATCAACAAAGAAAGCAGGTAAGTACCGCCATAAAAAGCTAGTAGTAATAAAATAATGGTTAATGATGAAAATTGGAACAATGACTCAGTTTTCAAACTTATACCTCGCAATTGTTTTAAGTAAATAAAGTTTATTAAAATTATCTATTCCAAACTATTGAGCATACGACATAGCCTAAAAAGCCCTCATACCGGATGTATGTGGCTGATGTAAATAGCAAAAATACCAACTGTAGTGTTGAGCAAGTACTAAGTGTCGTGCCGCTGTTTTATGACTCACATCGTGTTAAATCAAAACGACAGGGGCTACTCTCAATAGGCGTCAGTTCATGGATAAACCATGACGCTATTAATAGGCATACACAAAGGTAGCTGAGTGCTAAAGAAAGCTCATATGATGAGCGTCTATAGCAGAATTACGAATGAGCACTAAGCCATGAGGGCATGACCTGAGCTCGGTTTAGACAGCCTTATCAGCTGTAATAAGCAATAGTTAAGAGATTTTTACTCAACTATCGCATTGATGCATCACCTGTAATTTAAATACCAAATCCAGTGCTTTGTGAATAATCAGCACAGTGAACTTGGTATTAACAAATAAAACTACAGGTCTGTTAAGTGTATGTAACATGTTCGTGCGGTTAGGGTAACCTATTATGTCGTCAACCTCAAATGTTATGCGAGATTAATAGAGCATTTTCTCAATTCAATTGCTTACCATTTAAATGGGCTAAAAGTAGCTAAATCTAGCCAAACAACGTCAGAAATCTAGTTATTATCTGCGCTGTTTTTCTCGTTTGATGGCAACTTATCTAATTTTTATTAATATCTTTAAAATATAGACACGGCCTATACTTGAGCGTCGGAACGCCCAAGGTAAGCCATCAATAGATAGTCTAGGTTTAGTAAAAGGGGTGGTATTGAGAGTTGTTACGAAAAGCTAATATGAGTAAATTTAAGGTGATTTCTATTCATTAGTTCTATGAATTAGCCTTTATTACAGAACACGTGATGATGGATCAAGTGCCTGAGTAGTAGGTCACTCTATCGTTACGTAAGAACCCTGCTAATCCCAATCCATAACGCTCAGCGACACGTACCGCTGTACTGGTAGGCGCAGACATGCCAACTAGCCAAGGTATGCGACCACGGATGGATTTTTGTACCAGTTCAATTGACAGACGTGAGGTCATTAGCACACAGTCGACATCGACCTTCTGACGCAGTTGCCAGCCGATCAGTTTATCGAGGGCATTATGACGTCCTACATCTTCGAATAGATATAATTGCTGCTGATGCATCGTTGCCGCTGCATGTACGGCGCCTGTTAGTTGGTGCGTGTGCTGTGTGGCATCGACTTGTTGTCGCATTTCTAATAAGGAATCTAGACTCGGCGTTGCGGATTTTTTATTTGAGCCGTTTGATACATTATCTTGGGCGTAACTACTCAAATCAGGCAGAGCTTGTGCCAATCCAGTGATACCGCACATGCCGCAACCTGTGCGCCCTGCGAGCTGACGTTTCTGTGCTTGGATACGCTGATGGCAGCGTTGGTTTAAGATTAGTTCCACGATATAAATATCATAGTCCTGTAGCTGCTGTAAGGTTTGCTCAAGGCTTTCTGCTTCAACACTTTCTGATTCCAGACCTTGATCAGCTGATTCTTGAGTAAAGGGTTGGTAGCTTGCGGTATCGGTTAGCTGAGTGACGTCCCAATCAAGCAATTCATGGCTGTGTTGGATCAAGCCTTCGCTAAATAAAAACCCAACAGCTAAGTATTCTAGCTGATGCGGGCTAGCCATCAGTACCGCATAGTGAATACCATTGATAATGATGGCAACAGCAGCCTCTACGGCGAGACTGGCTGGTTGGCGATCAATACGTACCTGAGAAGTATTGTCATCATTGTTGCTAACGGATGAATAGTAATGCTTTTCTGATAAATGGGTACGTACTAGTGGCGTCAATGTATTTATGCTTTCAAACACATTGCTTTTATGCTTTTCACTGGTGCGCTCATTCTCTTTAATATAGGTTTCAGTTGTCATCATTTTACGATCTACTTCCCACTTACTATACTGACTCAGCGACGCTTGCATTGACCCGTTGTAAGACAACCGTCGTTGATTTATACGCTGGTATGTGTGAATCGGGCGCATGCGTGTCTAAGTCAAATAAGTCATTACATTCAGGGTAATAGGCAGCAACGGCATTAGAGGCAATATCCATTTCAGTCAATACCAGGGGCCCTAGTGTACGCGGCTGGCTAGTATCATTTGGGTTGCCTTGTCGAGATACCATGACACTATCACCTGCGTGCCAGCCTAGGCGGCTGATTTCATCGGGATGCATAAACAAAACATCACGGCGATTGGCCTGACGATAGCGATCGTTATAACCAAAAATCATCGTATTAAATTGGTCATGACTACGAACACTGGTCAATTGCCAAATCTTTTGTCCATCGTTTTGATCGTCAACATCACTGCCATTTTTTCTCGCATTGTCTTCAAGAACTGATGTAGTTTCTGCCATTTGTGCGGCGACATAAGTAATTGGGTATTTTGGTACTTCGAACTGTGCTTTACCACTATCAGTGTTCCATACGCGATGGCGAGCAGCATGATACAAATGAAAGCCACGTTCAGTAGTGCGAATGCGATGATTAAAATCTTCAAAGCCATTGATAGCTTGAGCAACATAGTCACGAACGATGTCAAAATCCTCGCTCATCGCTTGCCAAGGAATGGTAGAGTCAGGGCCAAGCACATGAGTGGCTATGTCTGCCACAATCTGTGATTCAGACTTTAAGGTATCACTGACAGGTTTGAGCGTGCCTTGAGTGGGTACTACCTGACACATCGAATCTTCGATGGTCGCAAACTGCTCACCTTTAGCAGTCACGATGCGTTCAGTACGGCCTAAACACGGCAAGATTAGATTGTTTGCGCCTGGATATAGCATGGTTTCATTTAGCTTAGTGCCTACGAATATATTAAGCTGAGTCGTGGTAAGAGCTTGTTCAATGGCGGTGGTATCAGGGGCTGCCACAGCGTAATTACCACCCATTCCCATAAAGATTTTTAATTTACCAGCGATAAGGGCTTTGGCACCAGTAACAACGTCATAACCATGCTCTTGTGGCATAGGGTGCTCAAAGACGCGTTCAAGACTGTCTAGCAAGCTTTTGCTAGGGCGTTCATGGATACCCATGGTGCGATCACCCTGTACGTTAGAGTGCCCACGAACAGGAGATGCGCCTGCGCCATCAATACCAATCATGCCCATTAGTAATAATAAGTTGGTAATCATCGCGACATTGTCATCACCTTGCACATGCTGAGTGATGCCCATACCCCATGTGCAAATGGTTGCAGGACTAGCAGCAACTAGCTCGGCGAGATTTATAATGTCTGTTTCTAGAATACCGCAACCGAGCTCGATATCTGCCCATGACTGCTCTGTCAGCCATTGCTTAATTGGCTCAAAACCTGATGTATGAGTAGTAATGAAATCGTGGTTGATCTTATCGTTTTCAATCAGCCATTTGGCGATACCTGTCAATAACGCCGCATCGCCACCGATCTGAAGTTGAACCACTTCATCGACCATGTCATTGCTTTGACCTGCTGCCATATGTGTGGGTTTTTGTGGGTTTCTAAATTTACTCAGACCTTGTTCGCGCATGGGATTGATAGAAATAATTCGACATCCTTGCTCGTGAGCATGGGCGAGCATCTCAAGCATTCGTGGATGATTGGTTGCTGGATTTTGTCCAAACATCAGGATAAGTTTGGCTTGCTCAAAATCTTCTAACTTGACCGTTGCTTTACCAATACCTAACTGCTTACCTAGCATGACCGAGGTTGGCTCGTGACACATGTTTGAGCAATCAGGTAGGTTATTAGTACCGAAACAGCGTACGAACAGCTGATACATAAAGGCTGGCTCGTTGGTGACACGGCCTGAGGTGTAAAAGAGCGCCTCATCTGGCGAGCTCAGCTGTTTGAATTGTTCAGCGATACGTTGGTAAGCCATCTCCCAAGAGATCGCTACATAGCGGTCTTGTGCGGCATCATAATATAGCGGCTCTGATAAGCGGCCACTGTGCTCTAGCTCATAGCCTGTCCACCCTTGTAGTTCAGTGACGGTGTGTCGTGCAAAGAACTGGGCATCTGCTTTTTTGGTCATGGTTTCACTAGCGATGACCTTGATACCATTTTCACAGACGTCGATGGCTTTGTGTGACTTGTGGTCAGGCCAAGCACAACCTGGGCAATCAAACCCGCCTTGAGGTTGGTTGCTTTTGAATACGCTGACACTGCCACGCAAAAAAGTTTGATAGTCCATCAGTTTACGAGTAGAGGAAAACAGCGCAGGCCAACCAGCAGCAGGGTGGGAGTAGACAGGAATTTTGCGCATGACAAACCTCATAGATAAATGGTGATGGATAAGTTGTTGTTATAGACGACAACTATATAATGATGAGCGAGAAATTTGTAGAATCAGTAACTATAGATAACAAAAAACCTTTGAGAGGATTGAGTGTTCTCAAAGGTTGATAAGTGACCTATGCTGTCAAATCTGTAGACATTCACTTGGGAGATTTTAGTTACATAGCCTGACAATAAAAGTCAAACCACATCTGTCTTGGCGTTCTATAGCCTAAACCTATAAAGTGCGTAATACCGAGCAGCTTTTCGAAGAGGGTTGGATCTAATATAGTCAATTTTCTCAGAATATTAAGTCTCCGATAAAGTTGGGGCTGTTCATCTTACTCAATATATATTTTTACTTATAACAAAATGCAAGTATTGTCGAAATATCACGATATAATTTCTATACGCACTGCAAAGTTTGCATAAACTGTATCTTGCTATTCAGCATCTCTTTTTTCAGCCAGTTTTTAAACACCACCTTTCTCTCATCTTCGTAAAAAGGGTGATAAGACAATAAATGATAAGACGAGCTGTCTGCCATTGGAGGATGGATTAATTCTAAAAAGTGATGCGAAAGTTCTTTTTCCACCATAAATATTGAAACAATAGCGGTTCCCAAACCAGCTAAGCATCCTTCAATACATAAGTAAAAGTGCTCTAACACCATGGTCTCGTACGATAAAATCTCGCTACTGACTAACTTGGATTTATTTATATGATGCCAAAAATTTGGTCGAGAAGAAGTCAGTAATAGGGTGTTCGTTGGTTCAGTTCTAGGGTTGCGGACAGCGACTATGTATTCTTCAATAATTTTCTCATGAAATATATTTTTGTCCCATTCAAAATCATTTCTGCGCAAAGCAATATCAATAGATTTCCCTTGAAAGTCTACTGTTCCACCATCCGTTAGTAATACAATTTCAAACCCATAATTTAATGAATTAAATTCAGCCAAACGCGGTATCAACCATTTCATTGAGATAGTGGGTTCACAGGAGAGTACCAGTTGCTTTTTTCGATGATCTTGTCTCGTTAGATCTACAAGACAGTCATCTAATTTTGCAAAAACTTGCTGGCAACAAGAAAAAAGTAGATTGCCATTGGCTGTGAGCACCAGTTTCTTATTGACTCGGTTAAACAAAGATACACCTAAAGCATCTTCCAAATTCTTAATCTGTTTACTTACTGCACTTTGTGTCACAAACAGTTTCTGAGAAGCAAGCGTCACACTATTATGCTCTGCAACGTAGTAAAAGAACCTTAATGAATTCAACGATATTTTTTCTATCATGCCAAAATCTCATAGATGATGATGTAATAAACTCAATTTTAGTTTATCTGTAAATGTAGGAGAATGCACTTAAATTAATAATATGAAAAGACTAATATAAAGATAAAACTCTTTATATATTGGTATTTTCTTTATAGAGTTCATTACATGACAGAATTTTTTACCGTTATCATGATTACCATTCTTGCTGTGATTAGTCCTGGGGCTGATTTCGCTATTGTTACTAAGAATAGCTACCTATACGGGCGTTCAGTCGGTGTGCTAACGTCTATTGGTATAGCGCTAGGTGTCTTAGTACACGTGACTTATACGTTAGTAGCTGTTGCGATTGTAATGAAACTTGCGCCAAATTTTTTGACAATCATAAAATATCTTGGTGCACTTTATCTTATTTATATTGGTTATAAGACATTCACACAAAAGCCTGTACATGACGTCGGCGCTTCTGCGCGCATCAGTTCCGGACAAGCATTGCGCTATGGTTTTTTTACCAATGCTTTGAATCCCAAAACTACATTGTTTGTCATTAGCACGTATACGCAGATTGTTAGCGCCAGTACCCCAAAATCTATTTTAATCGGTTATGGATTGTTTATGTCTGTGGCTCACTTCATATGGTTCGCCTTGGTGGCTTTATTGTTCTCTCAACGGACGCTAAGAGAAAAAATGCTAAAGCAGCAAGTCGCAATTAATCGTGTCATTGGTTTTATATTAGGTCTATTAGGTGTGTTCTTGCTCTTTGCAAACTTAAACTAAAGGAATTAAATATGAATAAAGTTACCTTTATCGATATGGAAAGGGGTTTAGTTCCGGAGATATGGAAATTAATGTAAGCATTGCGGCTGATAGGTATTAAAAGCTTTTGCGCAAAGTAGAGAAGTGTCTCTATTTATTCTTAAATCACCTAGGGTGTGTCATCGATTAGATTATGAGGCTTAAAATAAGAAAAATTGTAGATAAATAATGTATTAATGTGCTAATTGATAACACACCCTAACACTCTAATAACTTTAAGGTTGAACTTTCATGACGCTACAAATTGATCATATCTCACTATCGGTTGCCAACTTAAATAATGCTGAAAAATTTTACGATGCTATTATGCCTATTTTAGGTGCTAAGAAAGTAGAGGGTTCAGCCGAGGCTTTAAAATACGGCGTTCGGAACACGCCAGCTGCTCATCATAATAGCTATCTGACTATCTTTGAGGCACAAGACTTCACTCGTAACCATGCTAACCATTGGTGTTTTCAAGTCGATAAGAGAGATAGAGTTGATTCCTTTCATGTTCAAGGCATTGCTAATGGTGGATATGACGCTGGGCAGCCAGGACTTCGAGCTGAGTATCATGAGGGTTACTATGCCGCTTTCCTAATTGATCCTTCAGGGAACAAGATTGAAGTCGTTTGTCATTCTTTATAAAATTTATATAATGACTATGATGATTAAAAATGAGGAGGGTAGATCACGCCAAGGATAGCCGACACGCATACGATACAGTACACCTTCGACCGTTTGTCTAAGATTCCCTGTGTTATAGATATTAAGCTCTAGTAATATAGACCTTAGTCTTGTCCAGTATTGCTCTTTGAGAAAGGCATAGCAAACGACGTCTTTTTTGTGTGAGAACTTAAAAATTACTCGTTTGCTATTTTTTTGCTCATAATGTTCAACACGCCCATTTAACAGGCGTTTTTTATTTAGCATTCAAATGCAGCTGTTTTGCGGATTAGCTCAAAATCAAGCTGTCATCTTCGACTTTTTCGCCACGAGTTTGCTCAAACATATTGAGCAAGTCATGTACAGTCATGCCTTTGCGAGCATCACCAGCGACATCTAGTACGACTTGACCTTGATGCAACATAACGGTACGTGTGCCATGCGCCAGTGCTTGTTGCATCGAGTGCGTGACCATCATCGTTGTCAGCTTGTTGTCCGTTACAATCTTATCGGTCAACTCTAAGACAAAAGCAGCTGTCTTTGGATCAAGTGCCGCTGTATGCTCATCTAGTAATAGAATTTTAGACGGTTGCAATGATGCCATAAGCAGACTGACAGCTTGTCGTTGACCACCAGACAACAGTCCCATACGGTCAGTCAGTCGATTCTCTAGTCCAAGCTTTAGGACTGAGAGTTTCTCTCTAAACAAGTCTCGGTTATTTGGGTTTAGCGCAAAGCTCAAACCACGCTTGCCGCCGCGCTTATAAGCAAGCGCCATATTTTCTTCGATAGTGAGCGCTTCACAAGTTCCTGCCATTGGGTCTTGAAACACACGAGCAACCCAATGAGCACGTTGATGCGCAGTCTTTTTGGTGACATCAATACCGTTTAACAGGATTGAGCCACTATCGACGCGCGTGGTACCACTGACTGCGTTTAGAAAGGTCGACTTACCAGCACCATTAGTACCGATGACAGTCACAAACTCACCATCTGCAATGTTTAAATTGATACCGCGTAGTGCAGGGTTTTCAATGGGCGTTCCAGGATTAAAGGTCAACCGCAAATCTGTAGCTTGCATCATAATAATTCTTCCTTATGGTTGCACATTGACATTAAGCTCGAACTTTACGACTTAAAAATTTATTTTTAGCTTTTGGCAATACCAAGGCAAATACGACGAGTAGCGCTGTAATCAAGTTCAAATCCTGCGGGCCAAAGCCAATACTACGCAGCGTATCACTCGATAGGGCGACCTGAATAAATAGCTTGTACAGCACAGCACCAACGACCACAGCAAAAGTAATCAGCCAAATGCGCTTGGCCGGAATTATGGTTTCACCGATGATGACCGCTGCTAGACCAATGACAATCGTACCGATACCGATCGAGATATCTGCGCCGCCCTGAGTCTGAACAAACAAAGCACCCGCTAAAGCGATCAAACCGTTAGACACTGCCATACCAACGATGGTCATCCATGAGGTATTAATACCTTGAGCCTGCGCCATTCTTAGGTTCGAGCCAGTCGCACGCATCGAAAGACCAGTTTCGGTACTATAAAACCAGTTTAAAAACAGCATGGCAAGTATCACAACCATACCAATAATCAAACAGCGCATCCAATAGCCATTACCATCGGTCACCAAGGTACTAAATACCGTGGTTTCGCCCAATAGTGGTAAGTTTGGCGCCCCCATAATACGTAAATTGATAGAATATAGGGCAACCATGACTAAGATACTGGCAAGTAATTGCAGTATGCCAAGTTTGACATGCAACCATGCAGTAACGATACCAGCGACGGAGCCTGCTAGCATACCAAAGGCACAGGCCAACCATGGGTTGATACCAGCGATGATGGATATACCAGCGACTGCGCCACCTAGCGGAAAGCTACCGTCAGCGGTCAAGTCAGGAAAGTCGAGCGTACGAAATGAAATCAGTACGCCAAGTGCAACAAGGCCATAAATTAGACCGCTTTCAAGCGCACCAAAAAAAGCAATTAAGGACATAAGATATTAGTCGGTTATCATCAAGCGTTTAGCGATTATTATCACAAGCAAAAAACAGCAAAGGTATGAAGCATGCTGCCTATAAGCCTATATAACCCAAACGGCTAAGCGGTGAATTTAACAGATTAAGCAATCTGCGGTTAGGGTAAACCAAAACATCTTCCTATGAGGAATGAGCATAAAATACCTTGGTTCGAAATTCGGTTTTAATGCTTATATCACATTAAAAATAACCCAGCTCATATACCAGTAGCTGGGTCATTTTTATACTGAAATAATAGCAGTAAATATAAGCAACAATCTATGATTAAACCATCAATATAATCGTTTAACGTGATGCTTACATTCAGAGGGCGCTATTCTACCACTTCTTTTGCTTTATCGATAACTGCTTGTGGCAATGTGATGCCTTCAGCTGTGGCATTTTTTGGACTGACATACAAATCAAGTGCTTGCGGCGTATAAACAGGGATATCGCCTGCCTTTTCACCGTTCAAAATACGCACCACAATTTTACCTGTTTCGCGGCCAAGTGCATAATAGTCAACGCCCAATGCAGCAATGGCACCGCGTGCAACAGAACTGGTGTCTGAAGCAATCAGCGGAATTTTACTTTCTTTAGCGACTTGGAACAGTGACTCGTAAGCAGATACCACGTTATTATCGGTTGATGTGTAAATCATATCAACTTTACCTTCGAGGCTACGTGCAGCCATCGCGATGTCGGTACTGCGTTGGGCAGGGGCTTCATGTACAGTGATGCCCATTGGTGTCAGCTTTTCTTTTAGATTTTTTAGGATAATAGTAGAGTTCACTTCACCTGGGCTATAAACATAACCTACATTTTTCAAGCTTGGAATAATTTGGCGCATCAAGGCAATTTGTGGCTCGTAAGGGAGCGCATCAGAGCCGCCAGTTACATTGGTGCCAGAACCATCAAGCTTTGATACCAATTTGGCTTCTACTGGGTCGGTCACGGCAGAGAATACCAAAGGAATAGTGCTGGTAGCAGCTGCAACCGATTGTGCTGATGGCGTACCAATGGCAACGATAACATCTGAGTTGTCTGCAACGAATTGCTTAGCAATCTGCCCTGCAGTAGCAGTGTTGCCCTGTGCGCTTTGGAAATTAACGGTTAAGTTTTCACCGTCTTTAAAGCCGGCCTCATTTAGCTCATCGATGACACCTTTGCGTACGTCATCAAGCGCGGGATGCTCAACAATAGCCGTAATAGCGACGTTTTTCATCTCTGTTGCGGCATCGCCAGTGGCGCTGTCAGTACTACCAGTATCTTGTGCTGACTGATTACAACCAGTCAATAGAGCGGTACAAACACCGCCTAATAATAGCGCCTTACTAAAATTGAAATGACCAAAACGATTTTGATACAACATGGGTCTCACTCCTGAAAATAATAATGTGTCCGTACATTATTTAATAAATAAACATGATTGCTAGCGGTTCTTATATTGATAAAACGCCTTAGATAGGTAACGATTACTTATTTAGCACTCTTTGCTTCTTTGTCGACATTGATGGCATTTTTTAGCAGCTCATCGGTCAAGCTCACGCCTTGCTCAGCTGCATGTTTTGGGCTGGCATATAAGGTTAACGTATTCATGACTTCGGGCTTGATCGTATTGACGGCTTCGCCACTTAATACTCGATACACCATTTTGCCTGTAGTACGACCAAAGTCATAGTCATTGACACCAAGCGCCGCAGTAGCACCGCGTCTCACACTAAACTCGTCTGAAGCAATGACGGGAATATCAAGCTCATTGGCAGCACCTGCCATCGCTTCAAAGGCAGAGACGACATTGTTGTCTAAAGAAGTATAAATAATATCAGCACGACCAGATAAGCTACGCGTTGCCATAGCAACGTCCGTTGGGCGATTGGCAGTGACTTCTAATATTTTAAGGCCACGCGCGGGCGCTGCTTTTTTCAGTTGGTTGAGTACCGATACAGAGTTGACTTCACCTGGGCTATAAACGTAACCAATGGTCTTAGCATTAGGCGCAATTTTCTGAATGTTGTCTAATTGCGGCTCGATAGGCAACTCGCTAGACAAGCCTGTCACATTAGATTGGATAGGCACAGCGTTTGCGTCGATAAGCTTTGCCGCGACAGGATCTGAGATAGCGGTATAGATGACAGGAACGGTTTTAGTTGAAGCCACGATTGATTGAGCAGAAGGCGTTGAGATGGCCACGATGGCATCTGGGTTGTCTCCTGCGAATTGCTTGGCAATCTGACCCGCTGTCGCTGTGTTTCCTTGAGCGCTCTGGAAGTTAATCGTTAGATTTTGGCCTTCGACATAACCGTTGTCAGCCAGCTCATCTATGATACCGCGGCGCATCTCATCTAACGAAGGGTGTTCAACAATTTGCGTAATGGCCAATGTTTTGGCGGGCTTGCTAGCATCAGCAGTGGCACTGTCATCAGTTGCAGCAGTGTCTGTAGCGTTTGAGCAGCCGATCAGTCCGAGAGTGGCGCTGATAGCAGCACCGTATAGGCTTAAGCGTAAGGTAGAAGCAATAGTCATTATTAGGTTAACTCATAGGTTATATCAATCGTAAAAACCAAGTACATATCGTTAGATGTGTTCAGTCTATTTATAAGAGACCTTAATCATCTTCGTTATGCTTGGGTTTTGAACATGATATTGGAAAATGCAGGTTAGCCGAGTCAATGCTATGTTGATGCCAAAATAGCAGGCTAACAATAAAGTAATCGTTCCATCGATCATTATGTTCATATTATGACAGTAATGTAAGTTATCGCAATAAAAAATTCAGTCGTGTTCGTCATCGGTGCTAATAAGGAGTAGGTTGGCTATCTTATTCAGTAAAGTCACCATCAAAAAGCTTACAAGCTAGCAACGCATCTATTACGGACTGCCTTCATAATTAACGTAAGCTGATTTTTATAAGAGAATTTTCTGATACGAGAATGATAGTAAGTCTAAAATTCACATTACTATTGCGCTGACGTGGCGAATATAGAACTCACGCTGGTCTCTACTTGATATTGTCTAAACGAATATTCTGCAAGCAACATTATGAAAGCACCATTATGAAGGTAACATTATGAACACTGCTAATCTCAAACTATTAACCATCGCGGGTATTACTGCCACCTCCTTGATTTGCTTGCCGGCTGTGGCAAAAGATGGTCATGGAAACGGGCACGGTAATGGACATGGAAACGCAAAGGGTAATTCTGCCCATATCAGTAAAAACTATAAGCATAATGGCAAAGCCCACCCAAATATTAATGCTTATCGCAATGCTAGCCCTAACGCCTCATTTAAGCGTGATATCGATAGATACGGTTATAGAGTGGTCGGCAAGATTGATAGAAGGAATTATGATCGTTCAGTCATTTTAGACCGTTATAACGATCGCTACGTTCGTATTCGTACGCCAGAAAATAATATTGTGACGGTGATTAGTGATACGTTGCAGATCATTGATATTTTGAATAGGTAAGGCGTGGTTTTTATTCATTTAATAAATCAACCATAAAAAAAGATGCCGCTAGGGCATCTTTTTTATTTTTTAACACTAAAAATAACCGTTAAGCTAATACGTCACCAACGACACAAGCATCCGGTAAGGTAACAACAGTCAAGCCCGTCTTTGGCTCACCAGTTGATAGCACCATACCTTCTGAGATGCCAAATTTCATCTTACGCGGGGCAAGATTGGTCACACAAATGACCTTTTTATCGACCAATTGCTCAGGCTCATAAAACTTACGAATACCGCTAAACACGTTGCGTGGTTTTTCTTCGCCAACATCTAGCGTAAACTGTAAGAGCTTGTCCGCGCCTTCGACGTGGTTACAGGCTAAGACGTGTGCCACTTTCATCTCAACTTTGGCAAAGTCTTCGATACCAATATAGTCAGCTTGCTCAGCGTTTGCATTGGCTTCTGGTGCTGCATTTTTCGCTGCTGGCTTGTTGTTTGTGATGGCAGCTGGTGCTGGAGCGTCTACTTGTGCAAGAGAGGCTTTTGAGTCTTCAACCATAGCTTCAATATCTTTTTCTTCGATACGCTGCATTAGTGGTTTGAACTTGTTGATTTTATGCCCAAGTAACCACTGATTACGGCTAGCAAAATCTAAGCTGTCAATGTTTAAGAATTCTCTGGCATTATTGGTCAGCTCAGGTAGTACAGGTGCAAGGTAGACCATCAATTGACGGAAAATATTAATCGCAACCGAGCAGACGTCTTGAACTTCTTGTTCAGTGCCTTCTTGTTTAGCAAGCGACCATGGTTTTTTCTCATCAATATACTCATTGGCTTTATCTGCACACTGCATGATTAAGCGCATGGCACGTGAGAATTCGCGGTTTTCATAGGCAGCAGCAATCTCATCGCCCGTTTTGGTGATGTCTTCTAACAGTTCTGGCTCTGCGCAAACTTCTGAAAGCATGCCGTCGTATTTCTTCACCAAAAATCCTGCACTGCGACTGGCGATATTGACGACTTTACCAACCAAGTCAGAGTTGACCTTTTGCATAAAGTCCTCTAAATCTAGATTGATATCTTCGACTTTGTCAGACAGTTTACTGGCGAAGTAATAGCGCAGGTACTCAGGGTGTAAATGCTCAGCGTAAGTTTCGGCCTTGATAAAGGTACCGCGTGACTTACTCATCTTCTCGCCATTGACCATCAAGAAGCCGTGGGCAAAGACACCTGTTGGTGTACGATACTCACTACCAGCTAGCATCGCCGGCCAAAACAACGCATGGAAGTAAACGATGTCTTTACCAATGAAGTGGTAAACCTCAGTTTTGTGCTCGTTTTCTTGTGCCCAATAGCGGTCAAAATCAAGCGCTTGCTCTGTACCTGCACGTTTGTCGCATAGGTTTTTAAAACTTGCCATGTAGCCGACTGGTGCATCTAGCCATACATAAAAGTATTTATCTGGCTCATCGCTTGGGGTATCTGGAATTTGAAAGCCAAAATAAGGCGCATCGCGTGAGATGTCCCAAGTCGCTAAGCCTGCCTCAAACCACTCTTGCAATTTATTGGCCACTGACGTTTGCAAACGGTTGTCACTGCGTGTCCAGTCTTTTAAGAATTGCTCAAACTCTGGCAAATTAAAGAAATAATGCTTAGAGGTTTTGAGTACAGGTGTTGACCCAGACAGCGTAGACTGTGGATTTTTAAGTTCGGTGGCATTGTATGTGGTGCCGCATACTTCACAGTTATCACCATATTGGTCTGGGCTATCACATTCAGGACAGGTGCCTTTGACAAAGCGATCGGCTAAAAATAACTGCTTTTCAGGATCGAATAACTGTTCAACGTCTTTAGTGCTGATGTGTCCAGCGCTACTAAGACGACGATAAATAAGCTCAGAAAATTCTTTATTCTCTTCTGAGTGAGTAGAGTGATAATTATCAAAATTAATCAAAAACTTAGAAAAATCAGCTTCATGTGATGCTTTCACTGACGCAATCTGTTCTTCTGGTGTAACGCCATTGGCTTCTGCTTTCAGCATGATGGCGGTACCGTGTGCATCATCTGCGCAGACATAAGTGACCTGATGGCCTTGCGCTTTCATCGCACGTACCCAAATGTCTGTCTGAATATATTCTACAAGATGCCCCAAATGGATATAGCCATTGGCGTAGGGCAGCGCACTGGTTACTAGAATCTCACGCACTTTCATCACCTATATTTTTATATAAACGGGTTAGTTATCAAACGTCTTAAGCAGCTTATGGCTATTGGACGCGATGTTATCAATGCTAAAAACTTCCAAAAATAATGAAAATTTAAAAAGTGTGCCTATGATACCGTAATTCGGCTAAATTTGTGATATTCCTTGGTAATTACTTCTCATTCGTCAGGCATCTACTAACCATAAACAATAGGCTTGCATCGAATTGAGTAGTTATCAACTGGCCATAAAAAACCCACCGAGCAATCTCTAAGTGGGTTTTTGATTAGGTACAGTTGTTTAGATTTTATTATTAAAAGTTAAAACGAACCAAACATAGTACCTAAAGTGATAACAGTGACGACCGCCACCAGTGGAATAGCCATTGTGACCATGGCAACGTTTAGATATGACTGCTTGTGGGTCAGACCACAAATCGCTAGTAAGGTAATAACCGCACCACTATGTGGCAAGGTATCCAAACCACCGGCTGCCATGACAGCGACTCGATGCATCAGCTCTGGATCGATACCAGCATTGACGGCCATTCTGAGATAGTCTTCACCCAAAGTGGATAGAGCAATACTCAAACCACCAGACGATGAACCGGTAATACCCGCCAGCGTAGTCATAGCGACCGCTTCTGAGATGAGTGGGTTTTCAGGGCTTAGGTTCAAGATGCTATCACGAATGATAAGGAAGCCTGCCAACGAGGCGATGACCGCACCATAGCCTACTTCCGATGCCGTGTTAAAAATCGGCAACATAGAGTCGTAAGTACCACGGTTAATGGTTTTTTGTAGATTGTTCCAATGTCCAATACGTAGCAAGATTAACACCACGCAAGCCACAACCAATGAGAGAATAATTGACCATAATCCGAGTGAGCCTGCGATATTTAAGTCAGGAAACTGCGCCTGTAGAGCGCTAAAGTCCATCGATGGAAAGATAGCGTACGTCAATACAGCGTTTAAACCGATGACCAATATTAATGGAATCATCGCAACGGTAAATGAGGTGTGATGCGTGTTTAATGCTTCAGTTTCTTTTGCAGTTGAACTGATACCACCCACATCTTCTTCATCATGCTGACCATAGCCTTCACCCGCTGCATTGGCCTTTCTGGCTCGTGACTGCAACCACAACCAACCACCAATAAACATAACCAGACCACCGATAATACCCAAAATAGGCGCGGCAAATACGTTGGTATTGTAATAAGGAATTGGAATGGCATTCTGAATGGCAGGCGTACCTGGCAATGCTGTCATCGTAAAGGTGAATGAGCCTAAAGCAATCGCTGCTGGTATCAAGCGCTTAGGAATATCGGCAGCTTTGAACAAGTCTTTGGCGATTGGATAAATAGCAAATGCCACGACAAATAATGACACACCGCCATAGGTCAAAATAGCACAGACTAAGATAACGGCTAAAATGGCTTTGCTAGCACCAAGCTTTTCGACCACAGTATTGGCAATCGCTGTCGCTGCACCAGAGTCTGCCATCAAACGCCCAAAGAGCGCACCCAATAAGAAAATAGGGAAGAACTTAAGTAAAAATCCACTCAAAGCACCCATGAAGACATCGGTATAGGCGGGAATACTGCTTAAAAAGTCACCTGAAAGAAATACGGCTAATGTCGCCATAATCGGTGCTAAGATCAGCACAGAATAACCGCGATAAGCAAAAAACATGAGTAACAATAAGGTAATGACAATAGCAAGCGTACTAAACATGATGGCCCTCCTTGGCAAAAAAAATAAGGCAGCGAGTATGCCGTGCTTATCCATATAGGTCAATAAAATTAATCAAAACAGGTCTATTTCGTCTGTTTTATCAAACATAAATCTAGACTCATGCGCTATCCATCATTAATATCTTACCGATCTATATACTGCACAGCGTTGACTCACATGCGCTGACTGTTATTTTCTAGTCGCTACGAAAATAATATGTTAAGTTAGCACAAGTGTTTCACGCATGATATAGCGATATAAAATGTATTGTTATGGATGATAATATAAAATACAATGTTTTCCATTTATTAGGTGCAGTAAACAGTAATTACTCTCAAATATGATAATCGTTCAACATAGCTCTAACTATAATTTTTACAACCAAACATTAAATTTACAAGGAATGTGAATATGTTTAGTGCCATCACCAATATGAGCGTGCAGTTAGTCAACCGCTATCTACCATCCCCATTCGTATTTTCGATCGTGTTGACCCTCATCGCGTTTGCGGTGGGACTGGCTATTACTGGCCAAGATATGATTGCTATGGCAGGGCACTGGGGCAATGGATTATGGTCATTACATAGCTTTGCCATGCAAATGGCATTGGTCCTAGTGACAGGCTACGCATTTGCCAGCGCACCATTCATTCAGCGTTTGTTAGACAACCTTGCCAGTAGAGTGCATTCTCCTACGACCGCTATTATCGTATCGACCTTGGTTGGGCTAGTCGGTTCATGGATAAACTGGGGGTTTGGTCTTATCATCGGGGCTATCTTTGCGAAAGCCTTGGCAAAGAAAGTGGCTAATGTCGATTATCCTTTGCTGGTCGCGGCCGCGTATTCTGGTTTTGTAATTTGGCATGGTGGTTTTTCAGGATCGATACCGCTCACACTCAGCTCTGGCGGTGATACGTTGCTGACGTTATCAGGCAATACCATGACTGAAGCAGTACCTCTGTCACAGACGGTATTTGCAGGCTATAACTTGTTGCTAGTAGGTTTGCTTATCATTATTTTGCCACTCGTTAATCGCTTTATGCATCCCAAAAACCCTACGGTTATCGATCCCAAATTGATCAAACAAGAAGTGTATGTCGCGCCTCAGAGAGACACGCCGGCACAAAAACTAGATGACAGCCGTATTATTGCTGTTATCCTATTGGCCTTGGCGCTGATGTACTATATCAGCGAGTTTGGTAGTAAAGGTTTTAACCTCGGGCTCAACATCGTTATTGGGCTATTTTTGTTTATAGGGTTGCTATCGCATGGCACGTTAGAGCGTTATTATCGTGCCGTGCACTCAGGGATAGGTGGCATCACAGGTATTGTGCTACTGTTCCCGTTCTACGGCGGTATCATGGGCATCATGACTGGTGCGAATGCTGATGGGATTTCTATCAGTACGCAGGTGACCGAATTTTTCGTCAATTCAGCTTCCGCCGACAGTTTCCCAATCTTTGCTTTTTTGAGTGCGGGTCTGGTCAACGTCTTTGTACCATCGGGCGGTGGACAGTTTGCGGTACAGGGTCCTGTTATGATTCCTGCTGGCATTGAGCTGGGTGTGAATCCAGCAATTACTGCGATGGCGATTGCATGGGGCGATGCGTGGACTAACATGATTCAGCCGTTTTGGGCCTTGCCATTGCTAGGTATCGCAGGTTTGGATGCGCGAGCCATTATGGGCTATTGCCTGATCGTACTGGCAGTATCTGGTGCTATTATCATGGGTGTGTTTTGGCTAGTGGTATAGTCATTCCACTATAAAAGTATTAGATATACATCTACACGCGGCAGCCTTGTAATATTTTTAAATTGAATCGAATCGACTATACAAGGCTATAACGCGAAAAAAAATAAGCATGATGAGTTTTCACTGTTAGGTCTTATTAAAAGCGAAAATCAAACGGATAATTGAGATACTTAATTCAGCATTGGTTTATGCAAGGATTAAAAATATAAATGATAATCATAGGAGATAAGTATGAGTCAATCAAAGATATACAGTAGTGCTGAAGAGGCGCTAAAAGGCGTCGTGACTGATGGGCAAACGCTTGCTATTGGTGGCTTTGGTCTATGCGGCATTCCAGAATCGTTAATCGAAGCATTGCGTGATAGTAAAGTTAAGGGTCTAACCTGTATCAGTAATAACGCGGGCGTGGATGACTTCGGTCTTGGGCTATTACTACAAACTCGTCAAATCAAAAAAATGATTTCATCATACGTTGGTGAAAACAAAGAATTTGAGCGTCAATATTTAGCTGGCGAGTTAGAAGTTGAGCTGACGCCGCAAGGAACATTGGCTGAAAAATTGCGCTCAGGCGGGGCAGGTATCCCTGCGTTTTATACCGCAACAGGCGTAGGTACTCTGGTCGCTGAAGGTAAAGAGACGCGTGATTTTGATGGTCGCACTTATGTGTTGGAGCATTCATTACGTGCTGATGTGGCATTAATCAAGGCGCAAAAGGCTGATAAAGCAGGTAATCTAATATTTAACAAAACTGCTCGTAACTTCAACCCAGACTGTGCAATGGCAGGTAAAATCACAATTGTTGAAGTCGAAGAGATTGTAGAGACGGGTACATTTGATCCAGATGAAGTGCATCTGCCGGGTATCTTCGTTCAACGTATTGTATTGAACAATAGCCCTGAAAAACGCATCGAAAAAACGACAATTAAAGCAGTGTAAGGTGCTTAAATAAAAACGTGGTCGAAGCTTAATTGAAAATAATTAGCAGTCTAAATGAACAAAAATAGAATATCGTAGAAATAAGGAATTTACCATGGCATGGACAAGAGAACAAATGGCGCAGCGTGCTGCACAGGAACTACAAGACGGCTATTACGTAAATTTAGGCATTGGTCTACCAACGTTGGTCGCTAACTATATTCCTGAAGGCGTGGACGTGTGGTTACAATCAGAGAACGGCTTACTAGGTATTGGCGAGTTCCCAACAGCAGATAACGTTGATGCTGACTTGATTAATGCTGGCAAGCAAACGGTCACAGCAGCGCCAGGCTCCAGCTATTTTAGCAGCTCAGAGTCTTTTGCAATGATTCGCGGTGGCCATGTCAATTTGGCGATATTGGGTGCGATGGAAGTATCAGAAAATGGCGATTTGGCCAACTGGATGATTCCAAAAAAGATGGTCAAAGGCATGGGCGGTGCGATGGATTTGGTCGCAGGTGTGCAGCGCGTGATTGTCCTAATGGAACAAGTTAATAAACACGGCGACCCAAAAATTCTGGCCAATTGTGAGCTACCATTGACTGGCAAAGGCGTGGTTGATCGTATCATCACCGAGCTTGCCGTATTAGATGTGACTGACAGCGGGTTAAAATTGGTTGAGTTAGCAGAGGGTGTGAGCTTTGAAGCGTTACAAGAAAAAACGCCAGTAAACATTATCCAGTAAACTTTGTACAGTAAGCTCTTTACTGTAATGTGATTGTCTTAACATTAATGAGCTCCATCCCTCAGATAAATACGCCACTATAATTATAGTGGCGTATTCATTCAGTTCTATTTTTATAAAAACTAACAATATTTTAGACCATTATAAGGAATATGTATGGCGACCCAACTACAACAAGATTTGACAGGCAAAGTAGCGTTAGTCACTGGCTCTGCAAGTGGTATCGGACGTGACATCGCTGAAACTTATGCAAAAGCAGGGGCAGCGGTTGGTATTGCTGATATCAATATTGAAGCGGCGCAAAAAACCGTTGATGCTATTGAAGCGGCTGGCGGACGTGCTCTCGCGATTGCCATGGATGTTACGTCAGAAGATGCAGTCAACGAAGGTGTACAGCAGCTAGTAGATACCTTTGGCGGCATTGATATTTTGGTCTCTAATGCTGGTATTCAGATCATTGACCCTATAGATAAAATGGCTTTCAGCGATTGGAAAAAAATGCTCAATATCCATTTGGACGGTGCATTTTTAACCACCAAAGCAGCGATTAAGCATATGTATAAAGGCGATAAAGGCGGCACGGTCATTTATATGGGCTCTGCTCATTCGCATGAGGCCTCATTATATAAAGCCCCTTATGTGACCGCCAAGCACGGATTACTAGGTCTGTGCCGTGTATTGGCCAAAGAAGGTGCAGCACATAAAGTACGTTCGCATGTGATTTGTCCAGGCTTTGTTAAAACACCTTTGGTAGAAAAACAAATCCCAGAGCAAGCAGCTGAAAAGGGTATCAGTGAAGAGTCGGTCATTAACGATATCATGTTGGTTAATACGGTAGACAAAGAATTTACGACGGTAGAAGACATTGCGCAATTGGCGCTATTTTTAGCGGCGTTCCCAACCAATGTATTCACTGGACAATCTATTGTTGCCAGTCATGGTTGGTTTATGAACTAAGAAATCAGTAACTATCCATTCGATGGAATAGCCACTCGTTTTCTTCTAGATTCTTATCCGATCAGCATCTTGTTTTATACCCATTAGAGCCAATTAGATTGGCTCTTTTTTATTGTTTTTTCCTGTCTGTTTTTTGACTAATGGTTGAGATAGTTTAAGAAATAGCAGGCAGCAAACTTGGCTCACAGTAGAACATATGTAGCAAAGCTCAGTCCTACTGGCGTTGTGGTTTTTTTATGCTTGTAATTCAGCTACACTATCACGATAAAAGGTCTGGCTAAACGCTCATATAGTATATGGTTTATTATATCTACTATGGTGTTGAACGAGCTGTTTTAGCATACCAACCCACTTGTATAGGCAGTAATGGTCGCTATGTTTAACTTTATGAAGAAAACTCCCACCAATAAACCAGAAACGCCAGAGCAGCGAGCGGCTCGAGATAGTGCTGTGGACAAGGTATTACTTGGTTATGAAGTCGGTACGGTCAGTATTGCCACTATGGTAACGGGTCTTAATCGCGACGGCGATCAGCTCACTTTAGACTTGCGTCTACCGCAAGAGAGTAAGCCTGAAGCCATTCAGCAAGAACTGGGTCAATTACTGCATCCGCATGGTATTACGACGATTCATATGAATGTACGTCTACCAGCGCCAGAAAAAGGCTCAGGTTCAAGTTTACCAAAGAAAATGCCGAAGACGACCAATGCTATGGATAGTCAAAGCAAGCCTGTAGCCAATCCTGATGACAATAGTAATAATGATAACAATGCTGAACCACCGATTACTAAAGCGGCACCGACACAAGCATCGTTAGCAGCACATCCGCGTATTCGCCATATTATCGTGGTGGCATCAGGTAAGGGCGGCGTCGGCAAATCGACAACGACAGTCAATATCGCATTGGCATTACAAAAGCTTGGCAATCGTGTTGGTGTGCTTGATGCTGACATTTATGGTCCTAGTATGCCTACGATGTTGGGTGTTGCCGATGTGAAGCCACAACTAGAGAACGAGCAATTCGTACCTGTTGATGCACATGGCATAGCAATGCTATCAATTGGTAGCTTACTCGATGGCGACAACACGCCTGTCGCGTGGCGTGGACCTAAAGCGACCGGTGCTTTGATGCAGCTATATAATCAAACCAACTGGCCGCAGCTAGATTATTTGGTGATCGATATGCCACCCGGTACTGGCGATATACAACTGACATTGGCACAGCGCATTCCAGTCACCGGAGCTGTGATTGTGACGACCCCGCAGCATGTTGCTTTATTGGATGCACAAAAAGGCATCGAGATGTTCAATAAAACTCATATTCCTGTGCTTGGTGTGGTCGAGAACATGGCGCTACACACTTGTAGTAACTGTAACCATACCGAAGCTATTTTTGGTACGGGTGGTGGTGAAAAAATCGCTGAACAATATCATGTGCCATTATTAGGGCAGTTGCCTTTAGCTAGCGGTATTCGTGCACAAGTGGATAAAGGCGAACCAAGTGTGTTGGCCGATGATGAGTTTGCGCCATATTATTTGAGCATTGCTAAAAACATCGAAACCAATATTAATAAATTCGCAAAGCCTGTCGATGATAAGCGAATTTTCTGATAGTTCTTCAGTGTAGATGTCTCAATCTCAACGCTTAACATTTGGTATATATGGAATGAGGGTATTGAGAGTTGTCTAATCATCGATTTGATTTATCAATCTAATAGTGTGGTGGATTTTAAAGTCGTCGTTACCCTATAAATTGAGTCATCAATTCCGTATAATCGTCGCTATTAAATATTTGCTAAGGAATAACAATGTCTATCAAATCTGATCGCTGGATTCGTAAAATGGCTGAAGAGCATGGCATGATTGAGCCATTTGAAGCGGGTCAAGTACGCTTTAACGATGCTGGCGAGCGTTTGGTGAGCTATGGTACGTCAAGCTATGGTTATGACGTGCGCTGTGCCCCTGAGTTTAAGGTATTCACCAACGTACATTCAGTCGTAGTAGATCCTAAAAACTTCGATGAAAAAAGCTTTATTGATATCGTTGGTGACGAGTGTATTATTCCGCCAAACTCATTTGCATTGGCGCGTACCATGGAATATTTCCGTATTCCACGTGATGTATTGACTATTTGCCTAGGTAAATCAACGTATGCGCGTTGCGGTATTATCGTCAACGTGACGCCGCTTGAGCCAGAGTGGGAAGGGCACGTCACTTTAGAGTTTAGTAATACTACCAATCTACCAGCACGTATCTATGCCGGAGAAGGTGTGGCACAAATGCTATTTTTCCAAAGTGATGCTGATGACGTTTGTGAGACCAGTTACAAAGATCGCGGTGGTAAATACCAAGGTCAGCGCGGTGTGACGCTACCAAGAACCTAGATTATGTCTTAGGCGATATGCAGCACAAAAAAGGCCAGTCATAATTAATATGACTGGCCTTTTTACGGTTTTAGACCTACTCACTCTGTTGAGTCAGTTATTTTAAGACTTTTAAGCCTGCTTTATTATCACGTTTTGGCTTGGGCGCAGCAGTAGGGACTGTCTTAACCGTAATGTCTGAATCTTCTTCAGGTACGTAATTATCATATTCGTTAGGATCAAAGAACATACCCTGTGAGTTCTCTTTTGCATAGATACCTAACACTGCAGTCAGTGGCACCCAAATTTCTTGCGATACACCGCCGAAGCGGGCACTGAAGTTAATATAGTCGTTCCCCATACTCATATTACCAGTTGCACGGCTCGCAATATTGAGCACGATGCGACCATCTTGCACATGCTCTCTTGGAATCTGTACTTCTTCAGCAGTGGCATCAACCATTAGATACGGGGTAAGTGCATTGTCTTCTATCCACTGATACAGTGCGCGCACCATATAAGGACGTGTTGGGGTAATAGAGGTGGTTTCGCTCATTTGATGATTTCCTATACGAATTATTTTTAAGAGTGAACAGATACTTCTTGGAGTAGCTTGTTCATTGAAAAAACCTAAATAAATATTAGGGTCTGTTGAACATTCAAATATTAGAGCTGCTGATTGCTAAAATTGCACCAAACTAGGCGCAAGCCGACGATAATGTCGAGACCTTAGCTAGGTTTGTAACAACGTTTGAGGTGATTTTAGCATCAGCCTTTCAGGGCAGTACTCTTTTTTGCCAATATATGGCGAAATTGTCTAACCTAGAATAACTAGGCGTCAAAAATTTCACTGCATATTGTCTAAAAAATGGTGACTGCCAGCACCACATTTGAATGTTCAACAGACCCTATTTAACTTCTATTCTAATAATTTTCTATTCTAAGCCAGCTGTTTAATCAACGCACACTTTTTTGAAAGCTATCGCGTTCAAAGACACGCTTTTGATAATCAAATAGTGGACGACTAATAGCGCGAGGTAGTTCTATATTCATCTCTTCAAGTCGCCACAATAACGGTGCTAATAGTATGTCACACCAGCCAAATTCATCTGCCATAAAATAAGGCTTATGGGCAAACAAAGGCGATAAGGTAATAAGCGAGTCACTCAGCTGTTTTTTAGCAACCGCTGCTTGTGCTTTATTAAAGCTATCTGGGTGTACGAGTAGGCGTTTACCAAGTGAGAGCCAATCACGCTGAATACGCCATGCTAATTGTCTGAACTGTGCACGCTCTTGCGGTGTATCAGGCAATAGCTTGTTTGTATGATAGCGTTCTTCGAGATACTCAAAGATAACATTGATCTCATAAAGCGCAATTTCTCGCTGCTGCAGGACAGGTAAAGTATGATAGGGGTTCAGCTCAGTCAAATCTTCAGGACGCTCGGAATGTAAACGTGATAAATAGTAGGCGAGCTTTTTTTCTTCAAGTAATAGGCGTACCACATGACTGTCGTAGCCGTCATCAGCGTACAAAATCAGCTGACTACTTGGAATGTCGTTCGCATCAATCATGAAAGCCTAATGTTATTAGTAAAGACTATCATCGTAAACAAAGTTGCCCTGATTATCAAGGCAACGTACGTAAACATTGCTTGTGAGCGCTTTATTTGTCTACTTCTTTGGCGATAGTTCTACTATTTAATGGTTTATCAGAATAGAAAAAGGCACTACCGAAGTAGTGCCTAATGTCATGCTCGTTTTTTATGTTTCTACTACTACTACTACTACTACCTTACTTTACATCTTTCCAGAATTCTTTGTTCAGCAAGTAAACTGGAATGAGCAGTACTAGTAAGAATAGAATCACAAAGAAACCAATCACTTGACGGTCATGACGAGCAGGTTCACCCATCCATGCCATGAAGTTCACTAAGTCACCAACTTCGCTCTCAAACTCTTCTGCACTCAATTTTTCTTGCATGTTGTGCAAGACGTGAGGCATAGCAGCATTTTTAAGCACTAGGTTGTTAGCGCCCCAAGGACGGTTTGGATCTTCATAAAACGACAGTAGGTAAGTATATACCCAATCATCGCCGCGTAGTCTTGTCTCAAGTGACAAATCCGGAGGTGCAGCACCAAACCAAGATGCTTGAATATCAGGATCAATCTCAGCAGTGATATGGTCACCGATTTGATCGGTGGTGACCATCAGATACTTTTCAACCAACTCAGGCGGTATCTCTAAATCTTTGGCAATGCGCGAATGACGAACATACTTGGCTGAGTGACACCCAGCACAGTAGTTCATAAAAATCTTAGCACCGTTTTGTAGCGAGCCCTTATTGGTAAAATCAATAGGAGCTGTACTACAAGCCAGATGTTCATCAACGCCATCGGCATTAGTGAACGTACCACAGCCACTACCTTCGGCCATTGCGGTACCAGCAGTCAAGGTTAATGCCGCGCCCAAGCCTAGACCAGCTAGGGATTTAATTAGCGTGTTCATTAGTGACCTCCGGTAACGCGTTCTGGTGGCTGTTTACACTTCTCAATAGCAGTGTAGAACGGCATCAATAAGAAGAATAAGAAATACAAGACCGTAAATATACGAGCCATTAAAGTTGCTGTTGGGGTCGTTGGTGTTGCACCCAAGTAGCCTAGTACGACAAAGCTAATAGCGAATACTGTTAAAGCAATCTTAGACAATATGCCTTTATAGCGTATAGAACGTACTGGTGATCTATCCAACCATGGTATCAAGAATAGTACGGCAATTGCAGCACCCATCGCGACCACACCACCTAGCTTATCAGGAACTGCACGTAAAATAGCGTAGAACGGCGTGTAGTACCATACTGGTGCAATATGTGCTGGTGTTTTCAGTGAGTTCGCTGTCTCAAAGTTTGGTGGCTCAAGGAAGAAACCGCCGCCTTCTGGGAAGAAGAATACCACTGCAAAGAAGCAGATGAAGAACACAACAATACCAACCATGTCATGCACAGTGTAGTACGGATGGAATTCGATACCGTCTAATGGCACACCATTTTTATCTTTTAGCTTTTTAATGTCAATGCCATCAGGGTTGTTCGAACCCACGTGATGCAGTGCCACCAAATGCATAAATACTAAGCCTACCAGTACTAATGGAATAGCAACAACGTGTAGAGCAAAGAAACGGTTTAGCGTAATGCCAGAGATAATATAATCACCACGTACCCATTCAGCAAGACCATCGCCGATCACAGGTAGGGCAGCAGGAAGGTTCAAAATAACCTGTGCACCCCAGAATGACATGTTACCCCAAGGTAATAGATAACCAAAGAAGCCTTCTGCCATTAGCGCTAGGTAGATACCCATACCGATGAGCCAAATAAGCTCACGCGGTTTTTGGTATGAACCATATAGTAATGCGCGGAACATATGCAAATATACCACGACGAAGAACGCTGATGCGCCAGTCGAGTGCATATAACGAATGAGCCAGCCGCCTTTTACATCACGCATGATGTATTCAACAGATGCAAACGCCCCTTCGGCACTTGGGTTATACATCATCGTCAGCCAAATACCAGTCACCAATTGGTTAACCAGTACAATCATTGACAATACGCCAAAGAAGTACCAAAAGTTAAAGTTCTTTGGTGCATAGTACTTTGACATATGGTATTCATAGGTTTCGGTCGCTGGAAAACGAGCGTCCACCCAATGCATTAACTTTTTACCCATACTCATATTAAGCCTCCCCAACCGTCAAGATGGTACCATCCATGTTGTACTCTGGAATAGGTAAATTAAGCGGTGCTGGAACGCCACTAAAGACGCGACCGGCTAAGTCATATTTAGACCCATGACACGGGCAGAAAAATCCACCAAACCAGTCATTACCACCCAAATCAGCTGCACCAACATCAGGACGATAGTTCGGTGCACAGCCTAGATGCGTACAAACGCCTTCGACGACCAACACAGTTGGTTCTAAAGAGCGAGTAGGATTTTTGCAATATTCAGGCTGTAACGATGCTGCAGACTCAGGATCAGACAATAATGGTTTGACTGACTCTAGTCCTGCAATCATTTCTTCGGTACGTTTAACCACATAGATAGGTTTACCACGGTATTTGACAACAATCATCTGTCCTGCTTCGATAGAACCAATGTCTTGGGTCACTGCAGCCCCTGCAGCCTCAGCTTTAGCGCTTGGATACCAAGAACGGACAAAAGGTGTTGCCACAGCAGCGACTCCAACTGCACCAATCGCGGCAGTTGAGGCAATAAGAACTCTACGGCGTTGTACATTAACGCCTTCGGCTTGGCTCATTAATACTTCCTCCAGGTGAATGAAATGGGATTATCCCACACTGGGTTTGTGACTTATAAAATATATAATATCAAGCCACTTTGGCTATGCCTAATTTTGCTAATTGTTGCTATTCTAAGCTATTTCGGTGATAAAATAAATTATTGCGTTAAAAATAAAGCAACCTTAATAGGATATATTATAAGGTTGAAAGCGATAACCTAAGTAAAGTAGATGGTTTATCACTATCTAGACTCTGTTTTCTAGCAAGGATTATAAATGCGGATGACCTTATAATTAATAAGGATATTTAGCAATAGCGAATGATACTTGAAATTAAGGTAACTTTCACTATCTAACTGCTTTGTAAGTCGCTATAAACGAATAATCACCACTTTGTACAATCAAGTGGTGATTATTTTTTAATATTTAACTGCTTATCACTATAAATGCCCATCAAATAGGCACTTATCAAAAAACCTAAAACGAATACTTAGCCTTCTAGCGTACTCCAGCGTTCAAGCTTGCTCATCATCTCGTCTTCAATCGTTAGCAGACGTTCGCTCGCGGCAGTGGCTGCAGTGATATCAGTCGTGAACCATGAGCCATCAGCCAGTTTCTCTTGTAGTTGAGCTTGTTCTGCTTCTAGTGCCGCGATTTCTTTTGGCAAATTGTCCAGTTCGCGCTGCTCATTAAAGTTAAGCTTTTTGGCAGCTTTGCTAGGCTTTGCGGCAGTTGGTTTACTGGCTGCTTTACCTGCTGTATTGATTACTGGTGTTCTAGCCGCCTTTGCTGCTTCTTCACGGTTTTTTTGTACCAAATACTCTTGATAGCCACCGACATACTCGCTGACAGTACCTCTACCATCTTCGTCTTCGCCAAATACCCATGTTGAGGTAACGACGTTGTCCATGAATGAACGATCATGACTGATGAGCAAAATCGTACCACCAAAGCTGGCGACTGACTCTTCTAGTAGCTCAAGGGTTGCCATATCCAAATCGTTGGTCGGCTCATCAAGTACCAGAATGTTGGCAGGTTTCAATAATTGCTTGGCAAGTAGGACGCGGTTACGCTCACCACCTGATAATGCTTTAACTGGTGTACGTGCACGCTCTGGAGCAAACAAGAAATCTTGCAAATAGCTCATGATGTGCGTCTTACGACCACCCACTTCTACAAAATCCGAGCCTTCTGAGACGTTTTGCGCCACACTGGCTTCAAGGTCTAACTGATCACGCAACTGGTCGAAGAAAGCAATTTTTAGGTTGGTCCCTAATTCAACGCTACCAGATTTTGTGACTTCGTCATCAGACATATCCAGTAGGGCTTTAATAAGGGTGGTTTTACCAGCACCGTTAGGCCCAACAATACCGATTTTATCGCCGCGCATGATGGTCGTCGTAAAGTTTTCAACCAATACATTACCGTCATATTCAAGATGTAAGTTTTTAACTTTACAGACGAGCTTGCCGCTTTTCTCGCCTTGACCCATCGTAATGTTTACATTACCAACTTGCTCACGACGATCGCTACGCTCTTCACGTAAAGCTTTTAGCTCACGGACACGGCCTTCGTTACGGGTACGACGGGCTTTGATACCTTGGCGAATCCAAACTTCTTCTTGTGCCAGCTTTTTATCAAAGTTAGCGTTATTCTTTTCTTCAGCCAGTAACTGTAGCTCTTTTAGCTCTTGATAGCGTGCGTAGCCACCTTCGCCTTGAGTGACGTCATAGCTGGTCAGCTGACCACGATCAAGCTCAATGATGCGAGTCGATAGTTTATTAACAAATGCTCTATCATGCGTGACGAACAATAGTGTCAGACCTTGCCAGTCTAATAAAAAGCGCTCTAACCATTCAATACTATCAACATCCAAATGGTTGGTTGGTTCATCGAGAAGCAGTACATCAGGTTTGGTCACTAAAGAGCGTGCCAGTAGTACACGGCGCTTACGGCCACCTGATAATGAAGACAAATCATCGTCTGGGTTAAGCCCCATCGTTTTGATTAGGCGAGTGGCTTCGCGCTCTAAATCCCAGCCATGTACCGCATCGATATCATGTTGCAAATCTGCCATACGCTCGCAGGCATCCATATCGCCATTTGCACATAAATCAGTTTGGGCGTTATAGTTGATAAGCAGATCGGCCGTGCGGCGGCTGCCACCCATAACGATATCTAAAATACGTCCACTGGTTTCAGGAACGTCTTGTTCTAGCATCGCAACACGTACGCTACTATTGATAATGACTTCGCCACTATCAGGTTGTAATGTGCCGCTAATCAATTTAAATAAAGTGGATTTGCCTTCGCCATTACGGCCAATTAGACAGACGCGCTCGCCTGCTTCGATAGCAAAATCAATGCCATCAAGTACAGGGGCGACGCCAAATGCAAGGTGAATATCTTTTAAATGTATCAGTGCCATAGAGTATCTTAAGCTTATATAATAGTGAGGTAGGGGTTGTTGCAGAATTGCTAGCAGTATAACATGCCACTACGTGACTGTAGTGAGTGTAAATAGTTTTATACACACTATTTATAGCTACTGTTTTAAAAGTCTTATTTTTTAATAGCGGTAATATATCGGTTACTCATTTGCTTATGTAACCAATTCTACTAGCTTTATATTTACGATAACTCAGAGAAAGACATGAATCAATCTAACACTCAAGACAGCGCTCGAAAGGATGCTCAAACCGATGACTCAACTGTGCATGCTGAATTACAAACGCAACAAATTATGGACCTGCAAATGAGCATGGCGCATCTTGAGATGACAGTAGAGAGACTCGATGCGGTGATTGCACGGCAAGATAAAGATATTCAGACACTACAACGACAGTTGCAGCTGCTTTATAAGCAAGTGGATAGTCAAGATACAGAAACTGGCATTGCACCATTTGATGTGATGGCAGACAGACCACCTCATTATTGATATATATAAATATTGAACCGCTAATAAAATTATATTCACGTATTTATATAAAGGCACTATATTATGACTATCTGGTCATAATGAAGAAATAATGTATTCTTATAGTTGTTTTAATGTTAGAAAATCATTACTATTCTCCATCTCGGATACTACTTACTCGTCAAAAATGGGTAAAGCAGTAAAACAATGCGGACGTTTGGAGACATATAATGCGCAACACCTTTCATTTAAAAACTCTTACAGTAGCTGTTGCTGCACTTTCTATTACTAGCATTGCTAGTGCTGCTGGTCTTGATCGCTCAGGTCAGGATATCACCGCATTTTTACAAGATGGCACTTATGCTGAAGCCGTCTATACTTATATCGATGCTGATGTGACAGGCAATGACGTCTCAGGTAATAAAATTGGTGATATTGCAGAATCTTATGATTTCTTTCGTTATGGCGTAAAAGCAGACGTCAATGATACTTTTAGTGTTGGTATCTTATATGACGAGCCTTTTGGTGCAGCGGCTGACTATAGCGGTAACAACAACTTTGTCGACCAAAATACCGCTTCACCTAGAAATGGTGAAGGTACAAATGTAGAAGTACGTACCGAAAGCATTACAGGTATTGTCGGTGCTAAATTTGGTGAAAACAAGAACTTCCAAGTATATGGTGGCCCAGTCGCTCAACGTGTACAAGCTGATGTAAAGCTGCGTGGTACAGCTTATAGTGCTGCTAATGGTTATACGACACATATTAGTACAGATCAAGAATATGGCTATATTGCTGGTGTTGCATACAGCAAACCTGAAATTGCATTGAAAGCTGCTTTAACCTATCGCTCAGAAATCGAGCATACAGCTGATGCTGCTGAAAGTTATCCTGCAGTAGCAAGCTTCCCTGGATATGGTCCAAGATCAGGTGATATTGATATTACTACCCCTGAGTCAGTAAACTTTGATTTTCAGACTGGTATTAATCCTACGACTTTAGTCACAGCAAAAGTACGTTGGGTGCCATGGAGTGATTTTTCAATTGTACCGTCATTATATAATGACGTTAGCAAGCTGAACACTGCCTATCAACCAGATGGCCTACCATTAGTAAGCTATGATGAAGATCAATGGGTAGTCGAGCTAGGTCTAGCGAAGCGCCTAGCGCCAGCTCTAGCAGTAAGTGGTACTGTAGGTTGGGATAGTGGTGCTGGTAACCCTGTGACCTCATTAGGGCCTACTGAAGGCTACTATAGTGCTGGTTTAGGTGCTAAGTATAATGTCACTGAAAACTGGGCAATCTCAGCTGGTGGTAAATATTTATGGCTTGGTGATGCTGATGGTCAAGTGCCAACTGGTAACACTGTTGCTAACTTTGAAGACAATGATGGTTTTGTACTTGGCGTAAAAGTTTCTTACCAAGCTCTATAAGGCATACGTCCATCATATTGTTGAATGTATAATTTAGCAGCAAAAAAAACGACTCATAATGAGTCGTTTTTTTGTGCGTGCATTAATACTTCTAAGGAAAGTAATTGCTATCTTCGTGTGCTTAACTGCTGCCGATTCCGTATCTAGCAGCCGTATATAAGCACTTCTAATATTATTTAAATGACAACCATATCTTAAAAACATATACCAGTATTATATTTATATGGTATTTGTACTGTCCAGTCATAATAGGGAAATAAAGCACTTTAATTGTTGTTTTAGTGTCAAAAAGGCATTAGTATTCAACTTAGGACACGACTTTGATAACCTCAATGTTAAGCGCAGCAATGCTACATATTGATTGTTAAAGTAGTAATACAACAAGGACCGTTGGAGATACACAATGCGCAATCACTTTCATTTAAAAACCCTCGCAGTAGCGATTGCTACTCTTTCTATAGCCAGCGTCACCAATGCAGCTGGTCTCGATCGTTCAGGTCAAGATGTCACCGCTTTTTTCCAAGATGGCACCTATGCTGAAGCCGTTTATACCTACATCGATGCTGATGTGAGTGGTTACGACAGTGCTAATACTAATCCTTCTCAAAATGATTATGTACGTGGTGATAAAACGGGCGATATCGCTGAAAGTTATGACTTTTTCCGCTATGGCGTAAAAGCTGATATCAATGATACTTTTAGTATTGGTGTCTTATATGATGAGCCTTTTGGTGCTGCTGCTGGATACACTCAAAGTAACTTTGTATCGCAAGGGGATATGGATGCTTCCGTCGCTTCCATTACTGGCGGCGCCGCTCCAAGCCTAGCAGCAGCACAGGCTGGAATCGATGCACTTGAACCATTTGACGGTTCGCTACCTGAAGCACAGCAAGCTACATTAGATGGGTTACGTGGCGCAGTGGCAGTCGCAACAGCCGAAGCAAGTACCGCAGGTGAAGAAACCAATGTAGAGGTTCGTAGCCAAAGCCTAACCGGTATTCTTGGTATGAAGTTTGGCGCTAATAAAAACTTCCAAATTTATGGCGGCCCAGTGGCACAGCGTATTCAAGCAGAAACCAAACTGCGTGGACTGGCTTACGGTCCTGCTAGTGGTTATACCTCAACCAGTAATCCTGATATGGATTATGGTTACATCGCAGGTATTGCCTATAGTAAGCCTGAAATTGCACTAAAAGCGGCGTTGACGTACCGTTCTGAGATTGAACACAATGTAGATATCGCTGAGAGTTACCCGTTAGTAGCTATCAGAGCCGTAGCAGCAGGAGCAACTGCAGAACAGGCTACGGCATTATCAAATAGAGCCAGTAACTATGAGATTACTACACCTAAATCAGTAAACTTTGATTTTCAAACTGGTATCAACCCTACGACACTAGCGACGGCAAAAGTACGCTGGGTACCGTGGAGTGATTTTGTCATTACACCACCACTTTATAATGATACTAGTAAAATAAGTTATGGCCCTGATGGTCTAAACTTGGTTGAATATACTGAAGATCAGTGGATGGTAGAGCTTGGTTTAGCTAAACGTGTAGCACCAGCACTAGCAATCAGTGGTACGGTTGGTTGGGATAGTGGCGCTGGTGATCCAACGACGTCGTTAGGCCCTGTTGAAGGTTACTATAGTGTTGGTCTTGGTGCTAAGTACAATTTCACTGAGAACTGGGCTGTATCAGCTGGTGGTAAATATCTGTGGTTCGGTGATGCAAAAGGACAGTTACCTAGTGATAAACTCGTTGGTGACTTCCAAGACAACGATGGCTTCATCGCTGGTCTAAAAGTTTCCTATCAAGCAAAATAGTATTAACTGATAAGTGTTATGTAGCAAAAAAAGCGACCATCTAAAGGTCGCTTTTTTATGGCATTTTTTATGTGAACTTTCTTATAAAGAGTTTGATAACGAATAATAGGACATGCTGTTCAGTGAAAAAATGCTGATTGCTGCAACCGTTATGAGTAAATATAGGGCAGGTGATAAATTACTGTGGGCTATGTGGATTGACGCTATAGAGAGGGTTTAAGTTAAGCTATAGAGTTTCATCTTGTATACTATGTGGGGTTATCTGAGAAGTATAGCGCTACGATTGGATACTATAGCGATCTATTGATGGAATCTTTACATGACAGTCTGAAAGAATAATTAGCGACTGTTTATATCTTTTCACAAAGAAAGTAGAGGTGTTGGTACTGTCGTTGTAGTAATTTGGCATTGCCAACATATGGTAGGTACTAAGCGATAAGCTCGAAGTGAGTTGATTTAGGTTCTAGTTACTTTTACATTAATTGTAGTCAACAAAAAACCTCGCCAATCATGGCGAGGTTTTTTTATTGCGATAAGCTAAAAGTGCTAAACAAAGTTACTTGTTTAGGTTCAGCTCCATCTCTTCGAACTTAGCAGATACTGAAGGTCTTGGACCACCAGTCATGATACTAACAGCAAAGATTGCAATCGTACTTAATACAAAGCCTGGAACGATAGCATATAACCAGCTATTCAATGCCATACCATTCATCTCGAATGGACCATATATCCATAGAATGACGGTCAAAGCACCAATGACCATACCAGCAACCGCACCGTTGCGGTTCATACCACGCCATATCAAGCTAAATATAACCAATGGTCCAAATGCTGCACCAAATCCAGCCCATGCATTAGATACAAGGCTTAGTACAGAGCTTTCAGGATTAGAGGCAAGTAAGATTGATACTAAAGCAACAGCGACTACAGAAATACGTCCAACCAGTACTTGGCGAGCTTCTGGTGCATCTTGATCAAAGAATAATTTGTACACATCTTTGGTTAGTGAGCTTGATACCACCAATAGCTGTGAAGAAATCGTACTCATAATAGCGGCCAAAATAGCGGCTAATAAGAAACCTGATACTAAGGGATGGAATAAAAACTGAGTGAATACTAAAAAGATAGTTTCAGGATCGTCTAGTGTCATCGCAGTTTTTTGTACATAAGCACGACCAGCAAAACCAGTCATCAATGAACCTACAAGACTAACTACCATCCAGCTCATACCGATATTACGCGCAGTAGGAACGTCTTTCACTGAGCGAATCGCCATAAAACGAACGATAATATGTGGCTGACCAAAATAGCCTAAGCTCCATGCCATCAGAGAAACGATACCAATAACCGTCATACCACTGGTAATGTCTAGCAAACTAGGGTCAATGTTTCTAACAGCTGTTGTGGTGGCAGAAATACCACCTAAGTCTGTGAAAGCAACAACCGGTACGATAACCATGGCAAAAAGCATGATAACGCCTTGCACAAAGTCGGTCATTGACACGGCTAAGAAACCACCAAACAAGGTGTATGCGACAACCACGCCTGCAGTGACCCATAGACCTGTGCTGTAAGAAAGATTGAGTGAGCTTTCGAATAGTTTACCACCACCTACTAAGCTGGCTGCGGTGTAAACAGTGAAGAACAAGATGATAACCACGGCTGAAATAACCCGCAGCATATGTGATTTATCTTCGAAGCGGTTGGCGAAATAATCAGGTAGGGTAATAGCGTTATCAGCTACTTCGGTATAAACACGAAGACGCGGTGCCACGATGAGATAGTTCAAGAATGCGCCTAATGTCAAACCAAGGGCAATCCAAATACTAACCACACCATCAGCGAACATATAACCAGGTAGGCCAAGTAATAACCAACCTGACATATCTGATGCACCTGCCGAAAGTGCTGTTACTGCTGGACCTAAGTTACGACCCCCTAACATATAGCCTTCAGTATCATTGGCTTGCTTAAAATAAGCGTAAATGCCAATCCCAATCATCACTAAGAAATAGGCGCCGAGTGATATCAGCACGCCACTAGAAACTCCGTTCATATAAATGATCCTTAACCAACCATGTTGGCTGTAATTATTTTTAACTGTAAATATTAAGTGTTACAAGACGATGTCCAAAACAATATCTAAAGACAAAAAAAGCCATTAAGTAGGACATAATGGCTTTTATTTAATATCTGTTGTTAGTTTTATATGATTGATGCTGTTTTAGGGCTAATACTAGTTAAGCAGTCATTTGAGAGCAATAGAAATATTACACTCTTTCTATCTGTCTTAATTGCTCGCATTTGCTCGTTATATATCAATATAAGCCGCCTGTATAACCAATCATTTAAAACCATCAAACCTACTACTAACCATCATATCTTACTAGAAGTCTTCAATATATGACTATCAGTGTTCATATGGTAAGTTTTTGTTATGTAGACAATGCCGAGTGTATTATAACGTATGACTGACGCAAATGCGAATAGCATGCTTTTTTGCCCCAATAAATTGTCCCAATTGTAACTATAGAAATTTATCTTTAGAGAGCAGTTTTTATTCGATAGGAGCAAGCAAGTCTAACAATGCTGTCACACTACTAGATTGTGTTAGTTTTGGATTGATTACAACACCCAAATGACGCTGTAGCTCAACGTTATCAGCCATATCGATACGTTCCAAATCTTGACTGATCATGGTCTGTGGCAACACTGACCAACCAAGTCCAACAGAAACGAGCATACGAATAGACTCAAGTGGATTAGTGCTCATCGTGGCATAAGGTTTGAGGTTATGCTTGGCGAATTCAGCTAAGGTAATCTGACTGGTAAAGGTATTGGCAGATGGCAAAATAGCAGGATAACGGGCCAATTGCTCTAAAGTGACATTAGACTTGGTCGCTAAAGGCGATAGAGTACCTGTCATAAAGTAGAGAGGATCTGACCATAGCGTGTGATAGGTCAAACGCTTATCATAAACAGGTGGCAGCGTGACGAAAGCCAACGATAAATCACCATCTAACACGGCCTTGTGTGCTTTTTCTGAATCGACAAAATGCACTTCTAATTGCACTGCAGGATAAGCTTGAATAAAATGTTTAAGCACAGGGGCTAGATGATGCAAGCCTATGTGGTGACTGGTACCGATGACCAGTTTTCCAGATACAATATGTTGAGAGTGCTGTAGGTTGATTTTGAAATTTTCATAATCTTCTAACCAACGTTTGGCATGTGGTAGCATCTCATTAGCTGCTTGTGTCGGTACAATCCCGCGTCCTACTGTGTCAAACAACGTAATATTAAATTCATCTTCTAGATTTTTGATGCGTTTACTGACAGCAGGCTGAGTAATAAACAGCTTTTCTGCCGCGCCTGAGATACTGCCTGTATGCATAACAGTGACGAAAGTCGTTAAGTTTGTGGTGTTCAAGCGGATGTCCTTAGCTACTTATCGAGCTATAAATAAAAGTTGGCTGGCCTAATCACAATGTATTAGAAATAAAAGTTTGCGTCTGGTCAAAAATCATCAATTATTATTATAGGATTAGCCTGCTATAATCACAAGACATCAGGACGTATTGTGACATATTTATTAGATTAACTTGATAAATGACGCTATAAAAATTGTTTTGAGCCTCAATCGCAGCAATAAATATAAAAAAATAGAGAATTGTTATTTTGTATTTATAGAGTAGAGATGTCCTGATAGATCTGTTTTGATGAAAGTATTGATTGAAAAGTGTCAGTTTTAAGCCAATAGGCATTGATAAGAAAATACCAGCAAGCCGTTATACATAAATTTTAAATAGAATCCTCGTTTATTATGGTGTAAGCCATCGAGTAATTAAGTAGCTAGCAACCAATAAAGGATAGCAACATGGCCAGTCAAACGTTATATGACAAACTTTGGAACGCTCACGAAGTCACTAAACGTGATGATGGTTCGAGCCTCATTTATATCGATCGTCATCTACTGCATGAAGTGACAAGTCCGCAAGCATTTGAAGGTTTGGAATTGGCCAATCGAGCGCCATGGCGTTTGTCTGCCAATATCGCAAGTCCCGATCACAACGTACCTACAGTGTCTAAAGAGCGCCTAGAAGGTGTGTCTGGTATCAAAGACAAAGTATCACGCTTGCAAGTGGTCACCTTGGATGATAACTGTGCTAAGTTTGATATCGCTGAATTTACGATCAACGATGCTCGTCAAGGAATATTACATGTTGTTGGTCCTGAGCAAGGACTCGTATTACCAGGCATGACAGTCGTTTGTGGTGATTCACATACAGCGACCCATGGTGCGCTTGGCTGCTTGGCACATGGTATCGGTACATCTGAAGTGGAACATGTATTGGCCACTCAATGCCTGATTCAGAAAAAATCAAAAAATATGCAAATTCGTGTGACTGGTCAGCTAGGTGCTGGCGTGACCTCGAAAGATGTTGTACTGGCCATCATCGCAAAAATTGGTACAGCGGGTGGCACAGGCTACGCGATCGAATTTGCTGGGCAAGTATTTGAAGAGATGAGTATGGAAGGTCGTATGACCGTCTGTAACATGGCCATCGAAGCGGGTGCGCGCGTGGGTATGGTTGCGGTCGATGACATCACTATTGATTATGTGAAAGGTCGTCCTTATGCACCAACGGAATCACAATGGCAACAAGCTGAAGAATATTGGCGTACATTGTATTCAGATGATGATGCAGTATTTGACAGCGTGGTCGAGATTGATGGTAGCCAAATAGCGCCGCAAGTGTCATGGGGTACGTCACCTGAAATGGTCGTCGATATTACTCAGTCAGTACCAACACCTGACCAAGCTGTGGATGAAGCGCAAGAAGAAGGTTGGTTACGTGCCTATACTTATATGGGTTTAGAAGCGGGTCAAAAAATTACCGATATCCAGCTAGATCGTATCTTTATTGGGTCATGCACCAACTCACGTATCGAAGATTTGCGTGATGCAGCAGCGGTGATCAAAGGTCGTAAGGTGGCTAACAATATTAAAGAAGCTATTGTGGTTGCTGGTTCTGGTCAAGTGAAGTTGCAAGCAGAAGCAGAAGGTTTGAATACCTTGTTTACTGACGCTGGTTTTGAATGGCGTGAGCCGGGCTGTTCTATGTGTTTAGCCATGAACGCCGATAAGCTTGAGCCACAAGAGCATTGCGCCTCTACGTCTAACCGTAATTTTGAGGGTCGTCAGGGTAATGGTGGTCGTACGCATTTGGTTAGTCCTGCGATGGCAGCGGCAGCCGCATTGGCCGGTCACTTTGTAGATGTACGCACATTCTAAGACGGATACGCATCAATAAAAACATCATTGATAGGGAATTTTATGCAAGCTTATAACACCCAAACCGGTATCGTTTGTCCACTTGATCGTGCAAACGTTGATACCGACCAAATTATCGCAAAACAGTTTTTAAAATCTATTAAACGTACAGGGTTTGGCGTCAATTTATTTGATGATTGGCGCTATCTCGACGAAGGCTATCCAGGTCAGGACAATAGCACACGAATTATCAACCCAGACTTTATTCTCAATCAGCCACGTTATCAGGGCGCTAATATCTTGCTGGCACGCAGAAACTTTGGCTGTGGCTCTAGCCGTGAGCATGCACCGTGGGCGCTTTCAGAATATGGCTTTCGTACGGTTATTGCACCAAGCTTTGCCGATATTTTTTATAACAACTGTTTTAAAAATGGCATGCTCCCAATTGTACTGGCGGAAGATATCGTTGATGCGTTGATGAAAGCTACCGTTGCTAATGAAGGCTACGAGCTGACTGCTGATCTTGAGCGTCAGGTCGTTATTACGCCAACAGGTGAAGAGTACGCCTTTGAAGTGGATGATTTCCGTAAACACTGCTTGCTAAATGGTCTTGATGATATTGGTCTCACTTTACAGCAAAGTGATGCTATCAAAGAGTATGAGCAACAAATGAAGCAAAAAACGCCTTGGATCTTTAATGAAGTGCGAGCCTAGACAATCAATTGATAGTTATTGCCCATAAAACTGCTGAACAACCGTAATGCAGCGTTGAGTTATGGCGGCGAACTGGCTAAAATGAAGTATGGTTTTACAAAATATTTTATTATTTCTCTTATGAATAGTAGCCGTCATTATGAATAAAAAACGTTATGTTTTATGGACAAGTACAATGGTTGCTGCCAGCTTATGGTTGTCAGGCTGTCAGCTCATGAATGGCTATCAGAAAATAGATGAGGCAGAAAACGCAACAGCGTGGGCAGGCAAGATCCAACCTGTTGCTGGTGAGGTGAATATTGCTTGTATAGGCACTTATCACTGTGAAATTGCGCGAATAGATAAAGTACCAGTGATAGGGACTGACACCCATGAGCCTATTAATGCTGCGATGGTCGTTGCGATGACAGCCGCGAGTAACAATGGAACAAGTGGCAGTGAGACAAGTTATAATAGTAATAAACGTGCGCCAGTCACCATGAAAATGGATATGACACCGATTGCTCATACAAATGAGATAAAAATTGTACCTTTATCGGCTTCAGGCATCGCCGGTCTAACCAATTACTATGCACGGGTAAAGCCAGCCAAACGAGAAGTACAAGTGAATTTTTATCCAGAAAACAACTTGGGCTATGTTGAGCGTTTTGCGATGATTCATGATTTTGTCGAGGCGGATACTTATCAGCTTCGAGCTTATCAAAAGAAATCTAGTGATAACTCAGGTAGTTTATTAGACACCGCCTCACCAGAGCCTTTGTGTGTCGATCTATATCAAGGAAACAGTGTACAGCGCCGTTTCTGCAAAGAACTGGGTGCTGAGCATCAAGGCGAGTTTGTAGAAACGCGTCTCACCAAGACTATGCCTACACCATCAAAAACAAAAGCTTAATAACCAGTGTGCTAGTCTCAGATTGATACAGAATTTAGTAGTCCTTTAGATGGGATAAATTTCTTTTTCTCGTGTAGCTCATTACACGAGTAATTATCTTTTAAAAGTTATCATGTGCTTATAGCAGTATTATAAATAAAACTTACTTACCCAAGGATCAGTATGGCAACGATTTTAACATTAGCAGGCGATGGTATTGGCCCTGAAATCATGACTCAAGCCATTGATGTGCTTAATGCTGTGAACGATAATTTTACATTAGGTTTGACACTTGAGTCTGGATTGATTGGTGGCGTGGCTATTGACGCAACTGGCGAGCCTTTACCTGATGAGACTTTGGCGCGTGCACGTGCTGCAGATGCTGTATTGCTAGGTGCTGTTGGCGGCCCTAAATGGGATGGCATTGAGCGTAGTAAACGTCCTGAACGTGGTCTGCTCAAAATCCGTGGTGAGCTTGGTTTGTTTGCTAATCTACGTGTGGCAAAGCTTTATCCGCAGCTTGCTAATGCATCTAGTATCAAGCCTGAAATTATCTCAGGTTTAGATTTGCTTATTGTTCGCGAACTAACAGGTGGTATTTATTTTGGTGAGCCGCGTGGTATTCGCACATTAGAGAATGGCGAGCAGCAAGGCTATAACACCATGGTATATAGTACGAGTGAGATTCAACGTATCGGTAAAGTGGCTTTTGAATTGGCAAAAACACGTGCGCAAGCAGCAGGTACAGCGCCGAAAGTTTGCTCAGTGGACAAAGCAAACGTATTAGAAGTCACAGAGCTGTGGAAGCAGACGATGATCCAGATGCAACAAGCGGACTATAGCGATGTAGCGTTATCGCACATGTATGCTGATAATGCTTGTATGCAACTTATCAAAGACCCTAAGCAGTTCGACGTGATGGTAACGGGCAATATGTTCGGTGATATCTTATCTGACGAAGCGGCGATGCTAACTGGCTCTATCGGTATGTTGCCATCAGCCAGTCTAGATGTGGCAGGTAAAGGGATGTATGAGCCGTGCCATGGTTCAGCACCTGATATCGCAGGACAAGATAAAGCAAACCCATTGGCGACGATTTTGTCTGTTGCGATGATGCTGCGTTATACCTTTAAGCAAGAAGAGGCCGCTAAAGCCATTGAGCAAGCGGTCAGTGATGTGCTTGATGATGGTCTACGTACGCTTGATATTTTAGATAGCAGTGAAGCTGGACTCAAACAAGTAGGTTGTATAGAAATGGGTCAAGCAGTATTGGCTAAGCTAGTATAATCAATACCTTTGTGATGTAGCTTGAAATTTTCTTCGTCTGATTCTTAGACTGTATCATTTTAACCTTCATAAATTTTTGTAGTTGCAAACCCATAATTTGCTAAGCAGATTATGGGTTTTTTCGTGCTTGTCCGAGAGTTTTACTAGCCGTAACATACTAGTTCACCAAGTCGTAAAAAAGCACTTGTTTTAACACAGCTACTATCGTGTAAGGCGCTCATTAACACAAAGTTGTTATATGCTCACAGAGGAATATGGCAATATTGGTTAATAATAAATGGATAGATGTATTTATCATTTTATAAGGGAATTAATAGAAAAAGTTCTATAACTATTAAAAGTTTGAACGTCTAAAAATAAGAATTTATGCATAATAAAAACTGAAAAAAAACAAAAAAATTATCAAAAATTAGGAGTATCACATGTATCAATTAAAAAAATTAAGCACAGCGATAGCAATGATTGGATTCTCTACAGTCGTCTTTATGGGGCAAAGTATTGCAGCAGAACGAACTAATAGCATGATTGTAGATAATAGCGCTACAGCTCCGACAGAGGTGAGTCCAGTGACGAATGGGATAAGCCAAAAATTAACAGGGGATAGTAAAGCTGCAACATCATTAAATAAGCTATTGCCTACCATAAAATACACAACTGAAAACCTATCAGACACGGCAAAAGAAGTGAACAATATCAATTGGACTACGGATGCTGATATAGATCGTAATATAGGAACGAAACTGCAAGCCTTATTGAACTGGCATCATAATGGGGTGGGGCCTGTCGATGGATATTGGGGAAAAAATACCCGCAAAGCCATGCAAGCATTTCAAAATGCGAATGGTCTGACTGTAACTGACACGTTGAACAATGAAACGTGGCAAGCACTGATTAAAAACGAAAAACTTATGACACAACCTGTATTAGTTAGTTATCAGCTAACTGATGCAGATGTAAACGTCAAAACTACGAGTATACCTGCTGATTCTGTGGCCAAACCTAAGCTCGAAGGAATGTATTATGAAAGTCTCACTGAAGCGCTCGCAGAAAAATTTCATATTAGTGAGAAATATCTAAAATCTCTTAATCCTAAGGCCAGCTTTACTGCTGGTGAAATTATTACGGTATATAACCCTGGCAACCCTAACACCAAGCCTGTCAGCCGAGTAGTCGCTGACAAGGACACTGAGACACTTTATGCTTATGACGAAAACAATAAGTTAGTTGCTAGTTATCCAACAACAGTGGGTAGTACAGCGACACCATCGCCGACAGGCACGCATACTGTAAAGGTGAAAGTACACGAGCCTAATTATACCTATACAGGCAATGACGGTCGTAAGTCTATCATTCCGCCAGGCCCTAACAATCCAGTTGGTTCGGTATGGATTGGACTGAGTAAACCAACTTATGGGATTCATGGTTCACCAGATCCTGCTCGTATCAGTCGTCAGGCATCAGCTGGTTGTGTGCGTCTGACCAACTGGGATGCACTTAGTCTTTTAGGTGTGATTAAAAACGGCGCAACTGTCCAATTTAGCTAATCATAAAAAATAGACAAAAAAATACCGCTGATATTGAGCGGTATTTTTTATGGTAAAAACGGAATTCAAATAACTAAAATATTGATAGGAAATAATGAGTAGCTTAGCATTTTCATTATTATTATCAGTCAAACCACTCAAACATTTATACCAGTGATAAAAGTGTCATTCGACAACTGGCTGTGTTTATATAAATGCTTTTATAACCATTTTAGTCAATAAAAAATTAGTTCTTACCACGATAAGTAATGCGACCTTTAGACAGGTCATAAGGCGTCATTTCGACCTTAACTTTATCACCAGTCAAGATACGGATATAATGCTTACGCATTTTACCAGAGATGTGCGCAATGATTTCATGTCCGTTTTCTAAACGAACTTTAAATAAAGTATTAGGAAGGGTATCAATGACTTCGCCTTCAAATTCGATAATATCGTCTTTTGCCATAATTTGTATCAATCAATTAAAAATAAGCCCATATTATACGTAAGTTAGCAGGTTAAAGCAATACGGAACCGGGTTTTGACTTGACAGTCTGTAAGTGATATGTATGCCAATTCATATCAATTTAATCAGGTAGGTTTAGCCAAATAGGGGTCAAAGGTGCCTGTGGTAATATCTGCTGGAAACGTTCAGGGTAATAAGCATTAATGAAGTATAAACCATCACCAGAGGCGGTCGGCGGTGCAATCGTACGGTCTTTTTTGTGCAAAATATTCATAAAATCGTCTGGTACTAATTCATGTCTACCAATGGCATATAAGGTACCCATTAAGTTACGAACCATATGATGTAAGAATCCATCTGCTTGAATATCAAACACAATAAACTGACCGTGTTTGAAAAGTCTAGCATGGCTGATGGTACGCACCGGCTGATTGGACTGACAAGCTGCGGCACGGTAGCTGCTAAAATCATGAGTGCCAACGATATCAGATGCTGCTAATTGCATTGCCGCTAAGTCGAGCGGCTCATAGATATGTGTGACTTGGTGATTGAGTATCGCAGGGCGCTGTGGTTGGTTGAGGGTAATGTACCGATAACGACGGGCAATAGCGCCAAAGCGCGCATGGAAGTCAGCAGGCATCGGTTGAATCCAGCGTAGAGCAATGTCATCAGGTAGCAAGCTGTTTACGCCGCGCAACCAATTATGGGTAGGGCGATAAGCGTGAGTCGTAAAATGAGCAATCATATTACTGGCATGCACGCTTGCATCAGTACGCCCAGCTGCGATGACTTCTACGGATTCGTTGGCAACCGTACTAATAGCCGTTTCAAGTGCTTCTTGTACACCTATCACTTCTCGTTGTCGCTGCCAACCATGATAATGTGTGCCCAAAAACTCAATAGCAATCGCTAAGGTATAAATTGGCGAACGTTCAGACTCGATGATTTCAGTTTCAGACATGGTGGTTTTTAAACTTATAAAGTTAAGGGAATTAAGAGTAGTTTATCGTTTTTTTATGCTGGTGCCAGTCTGACTGACATTGTTCAACCAACGCTGTTTGCGTCTTGCCGGAGTGTCGTAACGCAATAGCAGCCATAATAATCGTGCATAAATCGCTGGAATGGTGAGACGTCCACCCGCAATGACATGATGGTCATACTGCCAGCTACCCGCCGCGTAGCTATCGCTAACACCGCCAAATGGGCATTGGCTAGCACATATTACCATGTGCCCTTTTTTATGAATCAGCTCTAATGTTTCTGCTAGTGCTGCGGAATGAGGAACATTGCCAGCCCCAAATCCCAATAGAATAATGCCAGAGGGTGGGTGTGATAAGAGCGCTTGCAGCTGAGTATTGATGACGTCGGTATCATTGGGTAAGCAATATAGTGCGTGAATACGACTGGATTCAGCACGCGCTTGAACACTAGCAAGTAGCGCTTTCTGGTCATCAATCCAATGCTGTCGGCGGGTATCTGGTAGATTTTTGATATACCTATTTGCTGGATAGGCTGCTCGAGAATGCCCAGTAAATGCCATCAAATCATGACTATGAATCTTTTGTACCGTTTGTGCAGGCCAAGATTCACCACCAAAACTGATTTTGACACCCGACTCACCTGCCGCCGCCAGTTTCAACGAATGATTGAGGTTGTCCCAAGCGTCGCTGTGAGTGTCGATAGTGTAGGACTGTAGTACTTCACTGTCTAGCAATGGACGCATACTGCCAGTGACGATGACACAAATATCGCTACCTGCAAAGGCTTCTGCCAAAAATGCTCCTAAGTAGCTCAAGGTGTCCGTACCAGTAATTAACACAAATCGCCTATCACCTTGAGCATAAGCAGTCAGTAACAGCTGATAAAAATGGACAAAGTCACTTGGGGTGAGTTGGCTACTGTCTTTAATCAATGCATTATCTAACCAAGAGATATTTGGGTGCTTGGTTGCACTATCCTGATTAAGCATCAGTGTCTGTAATGTTGGCAAAAACACATCTGCAGCTAAGGGTGCTAATGGTCTTCCGTAGCTCCCAAAAGTACCACCAGCATAAATCAGTTGAATAGTTTTTGATATGGTCGTTGTCATAGCAGAAGATGGCATAGTATTGGTGTAATAATTAAGTATGAAAGAAAAGGATGTCTAGAATGTACTCAATAAGCTCTATTAATAATAGATAGTATAAAGGTTAAATGCAAAAAAAATCAGCAAGTATTCTATGGTAGTAGAATACTTGCTGATGAGAAAACTGGTTGTTTACTAGGCAGTGCGCTCAAGTAGTATTTGCGCTTGGCTTTGCTGTTCACTATCGCCATGGGCAATCACTTCATTAAGCAGGCGTTTGGCGCTGTCGTATTCACCCAGCTGCAGATATTGGCCAGCCAAGTCAAGAGTCACTTGGTTGCTATCTAATGATTTTACAAAGTCAAAATCTGCTGCAAAACGAGATGAGAAGTCCTCTGCAATTTCAGGAGTTTCGTCCACTTCGTCAGTTGCAATATCGGTCTCGATATCGACTGGGCTAGCTGCAGTCAAAGGCTCTACAGCAAACTCATCACTTACTAGGCTGTTGTCATCGAACAGTGGCGTGTCAGTCGGTATAGCAGCAAACCCATTAGCAAGTGTTTCTGGTAAGTTGCTATCGTTGAGCAGTGGCTCTTCAACATCAATTTTTTCAAGATCTTCTATTTCAAGATCTTCTATTTCAAGATCTTCTATTTCAAAATCGCTGTCCTCAAAACTTTGTTCTTCGAAACTACTGTCTTGAAGAACAAAGTTATCACTATTTTCTGCAAAGGTAGTTTCTTCGATTTCCAACGACGTTTCTGTGCTACTTGGCGTATCAATATTATCTGAAGGTAATACAAAGTCTTCTGCTGCATCACTTTCGAACGCATCAATAATCAATTCTTCAGTAATATTATCTTCAGTATTTTGATCAGCATCAGTCGCTAAATCATCAAAATCTAAGACGAAATCTTCACTGTCTAGCGTCATATCTTCGGTAGCATGATCAGATGAAGCTGCGTCTATAGAAGGCTCTGTTGGCGTACTTGTTTCTTCAGGTGAATCAAAGCTAAAGTCGAAATCAATAAGCTCGTCATCTTCGGTAGGAGTATCAACAGTAGATACATTGATACTTTCATCTTCTGTCACATCTAATGCGACAGGCGCTGTATTGGTTGCAGCAGGTTCGTTGAAACCGCTCTCTAGATCGTTCAGTGTAAGATCAAAGCTATCGTTTACTTTGTCATCAGGAGCGGTTGTCTCTGGAGAATCATTTGAAGATATCGCACTAACGATAGGCTCACCACTTAGAGTACCGTTATTACTATCGACTTGGCTAGTTGGTAAGTCAAAATCTATGCTTTCAAAACCGCTATTATCTTCTACTGGTGCCTCTTTTGCCGCGACTTGATTCTGCTCTTCAGAAAACAAAGCTTTCAACTCGTCAGCTAGAGCGACACTCTTTGGGTCGCTTTGTGTTTTGATGGCATCATAAACTTTATTGAAGTTTTCTGGCTGATTGATGGTCGCATATATGCTAAGCAGCTTGAGCGATAACTCACCATCATTTGGTTGGTCTCTTAGGCCACGATTGAGTGTTTCAATCGCTTTGTCATAGCGTTGTTGATCCATAAAACGCTGCGCAATCATAATATGATTGAATTTATCTTCAGCTTTAGTGCTTTGGGCAGGAGAACCATGGTCCGGTTTTGTCGTAGCAGCGTTTTGCTCCGACTTTGCAAATGGTTGTGGTGATGATTTTTGCGCTTTGTTTTTGCGCAGTACTAAACCAACTACTAGTAGAATAAGTACCAATCCAGCGATGATATATAGTATGTTGTCCATAGTTACTCCCACGCCTATGATCACGGCGTATTGCATTGATTAGTCAGGCAATTATTGATTGCGTAGTTTTTTGAGACGAGCTTGTAGCTCAGCCAGTTTTTGGTTCTGTAGTTGAATTTTTTTGGTATAGCTATCAAGGACACTACTGGTTTTTGACAAGCGCTGAGCTTGTAAGGCCGCGTTTTCTCTTGATGCCTTGAGTGTTGCCAATACATCTGTACTAAGACCATTACCTGTTGCCGAAGCAGATTTCGCTTGAGTACCATCTGCACTGCCATTGTGACCAGGAGCTAGCACAGAAAACTGTGCTTTTGGTAATGTTTGTGTCTTCGTAATCATTGGTTTTTTACGTTGTTTCGTTGCTTGAGGTTTCTCAGCAGTTTTTTTAGCTGGTGTCTTAGCTGTTTTTTTTACCACTGGTATGTTTGCTCTGCGGTTATATTGTCTTTGTGCACTAATAGCCGCTTCTAATTTCTGTTGTGATGGCACAACGTCATAGCTAGGTAAGCTAAGCTTGGCATCTGCTTTTAATTGATCGGCATCTTTGTTAATGAAAGCATCAGGGTTTTGTGATTGAATCTGTTTCATCACGGTTTGCACATCGAGATCATTTTCTTGTGCTATCTGCTGAGCAATGACCCATAAGCTATCGTTGCGCTGTACCTGATACTGGGCAGCCGCAGTACTGATTGCCGTATTGTTGTCAGAGGCACTGTTGGCAACATTGGTGTTAGGAGATGCAGGTGCAACAATGTTAGCAGGTATATTATTCGTCGGAGTAGCGGTAGCGATGTTATTGCTAGTGTCGAGATCGGGCGTTGATATGTTTGCTTTATTATCGTTTGGTGCGGGCATCATAGGCACAGCAGTCATTATGCCATTATCTGACTTGCTACTTGGCTGTATTTGGCGGGTGATTTGTATATTTAAAATATCGAATTTTTTGTCAGTGAGCGCTGTAATCGATGTATTTTTATTTTCATTAAGGTCGGTATTATTGGTGCCGATTGTCGTAACATTATTATCTGTACTCAAACGACCATTGTCTAAACGGCTCGCTGAATTCGGTTTATTGTCATTAGTATTGGTATTATTTGTCTCAATGCTATTGCTCAGGCGACCATTATCCAAACGACTCGGTGCATAAGCAAGATTGGTGCCTTGCGCCGCATTACCCACGGTAGGTAACTGCATGCTCGGCGCTGGCAATTTAGAGGCAACTAACTCGCTCGTCGATACATTAGGCGCTGATATAAACGGTGGTGGCGCACCTTTTCTGACGGTTAATGGCTCGGCAATACTTGCGGATACACTTGGTAAACTGGGTTTTTTTGCGCCAGTAACGGTATTCTTAGTTGCTTCAACAGGCACATTATCATTAAGCGGCATCAACAATGTCTTAGGAATAACATTGTGTTGACCTTTATCATTTAGAGTCAGAACCACATCGGCAAAAGGCTTAGATACTGGCTGCGAAGTCGTTATAAATACCTGACCACTGGTCGCTGAAGTAGGCTGAAAGCGTACACTCATTGAGTCAGTCTGGGTCAACCCCATCTGTTGATAAATAGTAGAGTTTGCCAAGCTTGCTGAAAAATCAGACGCTCTAATATCTGAAACAGCAATGCTCGCTACCAGAGGCTCATGCTGAGCAGAAGTAACGACAGTCTTTCCTATCGTTGCCGCTTGTGCACTCGACACTAAGGCGGCATAACCTACAGAATAAAGTAGTGCCACCGATACCGCGCGATGTATATTAGTCAAACGATGAGATAAATGACCAGACATGTGCCGCCCTTTAGAATATAAGTTATCTTTGCTGTTATAACAAAATACCGCTTAGTTTACCAGTTTATTTCACAACTGTTGTGAACAATACAAAAAATGTTTAAGTAATGTTTAAGTCGATCTCTTCTCAAGCAGCATTGCATCGCCATAACTAAAGAAGCGATATTGCTCTTTAATAGCATGTTGATAAGCATGCTCTATCGTGTCTTTACCCGAAAATGCCGACACCAACATTAATAGCGTGGATTTAGGTAAATGAAAGTTGGTTAATAGTTTGTCTATTACACCAAACTTAAATCCTGGATAAATAAATATATCAGTGTCACCTGACCAACTAGACAGAGCCTGTCCATCATTGGCTGTTTTTTGATACGCTGTTTCGAGCACGCGGGTAACCGTCGTACCAATAGCGATAACTTGCTTACCATTAGCATGCGTTTGATTGATTAGGTCGGCGGTGGGTTGTGGTAGATGTGCGTACTCACTATGCATGGTGTGATTGAGTAAGTTGTCTGTTTTTACAGGCGCAAATGTACCAGCGCCGACATGCAAAGTGACAAAGGCGGTATTAATACCTTTTTCATTCAGTTTACTGAGTACTAAGTCATCAAAATGTAAGCTTGCGGTAGGAGCTGCCACGCTTGCAAGCTTGGTTGGGTCATGAAAGACTGTTTGATAGCGAGCATTATCTGTATCGTCAGCATGGCGTTCAAAGTAGGGCGGGATAGGCAACTCACCATAAAGCTCTAAGTGCGGCAAGATAGGGGCATCAAAAGCCAAAATAAATAAATTGTCTTGACGACCAATCATAGTCGCACTCATATGACCATCGGCGAGTTGCAAGCGTTGTCCAAGTTTAAGTGCTTTACTGGCTTTTACATGGCAAAGCGCAATATGCTCTTGATTGATTGGCTTATCAGTCATGTCCTCTAAATGCAGCGTTGCTGTATCCAAGTTCGAAATACCGACCAACCGCTCAATGAGCACTTCAAGTTTACCGCCAGTGTCTTTTTGGCCGAATAACCGTGCTTTCATAACTTTAGTGTCATTGAATACGATGAGGTCTCCAGCACTTAACAAGTCAGGCAGCTCAGCAAATAAACGATCTTCTACAGTAGTAGTGGTTTTCTGTTGGTCGGCAGGCAAGTATAGTAGTTTGGAGGCAGAACGTTGCGACAACGGATAGCGTGCAATCAGGCTATCCGGCAACTCATAATCGTAATCATCAACGCTTAAGTAATCTAAGGTATCGTTATCTTTATTAGTATCAATTAAGGCGTTGGTTTCAGAGTCTACAGCATGTATGTCGGTCATAATGAGTCTTTAAATGAATATAAATTTTGATGTAATTGTAGCAGAAATGAGATTGTGAAAGGACAGTTTAATAGCGACTCATGCACATACAAGTACAGTAGTTTCTTTAAAATAGCCTAAGCAATGATATAAGTAGCTGCTATCAGTTATTATATAATAATCATCAAAAAAACTGCTTAATACCAGTCGTCTATGAAGTTATTCAAACAAATTTAACTGAGGCAGTAATTGTGCAGCGGGTGCAAGGGAGGAGAAGGTGACACCCACTAAACGAATGGGCAACTCACGAGGAATATCTAAAAACAGCTTGTCTAACCAATAGTGCGCAGATTTGGCACTATCAAAAGCAGTTGATAAGGTGTGAGAGCGTGTTATTTGAGTAAAGTCTGCATATTTAACTTTGAGCGTAATGGTGTAGGCAATTAGTTGTTTTTTCTGCATTTGATTAAAAGCATCTTCATTCTGCTCATAAATCTGTATGCGTAACGCATTATTATCCGTTAGATTGTCTCTAAAGGTAGTCTCTGAGCCAATGGATTTATGCATGCGCTCAGACTTGACAGCGCGCTCATCACGCCCATGTGCGATGTCATGATAAAACTGGCCACGTTTGCCAAACTCCTGTACCAATACCGCTGCTGGCGTCTGCCGTAGATCGGCACCAACGTTCACGCCCATCGCATGTAGGCGTTTAGCAGTTGCTTTACCGATACCGTGAAAGCGCTCAATAGGTAAGGTGCTAATAAAGGCATCGGCATCTGCTGGCGTGATAATCGCAATGCCATTGGGTTTATTGATATCTGAAGCAATTTTGGCCAGCATTTTGTTAAATGAGACGCCGGCAGACGCTTTCAGTCCTGTGTGCTCTAGTATTTGAGCTCTCAGCCAATTGGCCATCAACGTCGCTGAGCCCTTATGTACTTCCAGTCCTGTGACATCTAGATAGGCTTCATCTAGCGATAATGGCTCAACGTTTGGGGTTAAGAGGTACATAATACGGCGAATCTCATCGCTCACTGCTCGATAAACTTCAAAACGTGGTCTTACAAAAACTACTTCTGGACAACGTTTGCGTGCCTCATAGCAAGACATGGCAGAACGTACACCAAATTTGCGTACTTCATAACTGGCTGCTGCGACGACACCGCGACCATTCGGATCGCCACCAACGACCAATGGCTTGCCTCGTAACTCAGGAAAATCACGCTGCTCCACGCTGGCATAAAAAGCATCCATATCTATATGAATAATTTTCCGAGAATTAGGCGTTATAGAGGTTGTCATAATCATTATTGTACCTGATTTGACTGCTTCGATTTATGATGAAAAGCTAGGTTTTAAGATAAGACCTTACAATAAATTGTTGGGCAATGTGGTGGAGCCATATAGATAATATAATCTACTACAAATCTTATATATCATAGGGTTGGAGAATAATAATAATTTTATCTAGCGTTGTTTAGTGAACATGTGTTTTCTATTACTCAGTCTAAATATAGTTTATCTAAAATTTATTTGTTTAGTTGCACCATTTGTCGTAACAACTTCACCGTTTGTCATGAATTTTACGTTTATATGTTACAGTTTTGCTTCCGGTGTTTTACAATATATTATCCGCGCTAATATACGACTATTAAACAATAAGCAATGCTTTGCGCATCTTAATTCTCACTCAAAAAAAGACGTTGCTTATCGCTCATACCAAAATAGAAGATTCGGTAATATTGGAATCAATGCTTTAAGAACACTTTGTTTTTAGAGGGTTTAGAATGACTAAGGAGCTGATGATGTACAACGAATTAAAAGGGAGTGATTTAACACGGGCAATGCTAGCACGAGGTGATCAGGATATATGGTGTGCAGTTTGTGATGAAAATGATGAACGCGCCATGATGGATCATTGTGGTAATGATTTTACGGCATATATTGTGTCATATAGTGACGGGTATTTTTATTGCAGCGCTGGCATGCCATGGAGGTTTGCCGTACCGATTAAGATATGTGCTGTCATGCAATACGAAACAGCGATGTAAGTATCGCAATAAATATTATCGGCATAAAAAACTTCCATATAAGGAGGTTTTTTTTGTTTTAATATTGGTATCAGTAACGGGATGCTGTTTTATATACTCAATTAATTGATTTTTCTGACTTTCATTTAATATATTATTTTTATACTAACTTCGTAACTAATATATATTTATCTGCAAGATGCAGTACCGTATCTAACACATTAGCCTCAAAAAACACGTCGACACCATTACTGCCACTTTTATCTGCTGAGCTAGGCTAGCATTCAAAGAAGCATAGCAAGGTGATACAAGTTTAGCTACTTTGCGGCGGTGTCAGACAATAAGCTGTCATGCTTGCCATTGCGACTAACACTCAGAGGTAAAAGCACCATGTAAAGCTATCGCACACCGAGTTACTTTGTAGGTTTAAAATTGCATGGTGACGTGAACTCAAAGCAGGCAGTACAAGATGCTGGAACTATTGATAAATGATTTAGCGAACATGGCTTTGATCAAGTCGCACTAGAGGAAGTGGCTAAGCTTGGCTATGTGAACTCATGTTTTGGCATCGATAGCGAAGATATAGTGAATGAGTTTTATCCTATGAAAAATGATTCAAGCCGCGGTTAGTCGCAACAAATTCATACTGCCACTAGTTACTGGTTTTGTGATATCTGTATTATACAAATTACCTTCTAAACGATAATATAAATAGATAAATAAAGTAAGGCACTAATAGTTTACATGAACCGTTACCGTATCAGAATAGCTAGCAGGTTTAACATCAGAGTTCGGCACTGTAACATATACCGTATGTAATTGAGCCGTGCCATTGCCCTCGCCAGTGACACCATTGGTTAAAGTGGCATAAGTGCTACCGTTGTTGCCCCATGTTCTTCCTGACGAGTTTGAGAGTAGCTGATAAGGGAGTTGATAGTTTTTGCTACCCGTGTCGATCATAACGCCTCGACCAACAACATCACCATTCGATGGTGCTAAACCGATGTTATAAAGAGCGCCACTGGTACAAGTCATGTCAATAGCCCTGTTGTTACTTCCAATAAAACTGGTAGCGCTTGCTGGTCGACTACCTAGGATGATGTCAGATGTAGTGTTTATTTTACACTCGTTAATCACGGTAGCTTGGACTTTAAACGGAAAATCACGTTGTTCATAGGGACTTGTTTCGCAATCAGATGTAGTCTGGTCGATGTGAGATTGGTACGTTAATGTAGTGTGGTTACCACTAAAGTCACTACTGTAAACCCCTTGGGAGGCAACAGTATTTCCAAAATTTGGTAGTAATGATACGTTTATAACTACGTGGCCAGTAACCGTTGTATTTGGTGGGATGAGAAAGGAGTTAGGTTTGTATACAGAGTCATTATCATTTCCCCAAAGAGCACCGTTCGGCAATGTCATAGTGAATGCTAGTTTGGAACCGTTAGGCCCAGTCATATAACGTGGGTGAAGAATGGCACTGTTGTAGTCGCCACCATCAACACCAAGGCAGACCGAAGCATACCTTTCCGATAAGGCATTGTTGGTACAGCTATAAGTTAAGGTGCCAGTAATTTGTGCATTGTTAGCGTTAGAAGGAGTAATAGTGTTACTGATATTAACAGTACCGGTATTCATGCTTGCTGTGCAAGTGATATCAGCATGCGCACTATTTATCGATAACCACAACACGATTGGCAGCAACAATAATCCGTAATGCCATTGACGTAATTTCATTATGATTGTACCTTTTGGCAGATAAAGGGCCCGATGAGAGGAATCTCATCACCTTGCTTGGAATAATCGAAACTAACAGTGCAGATATCATTAGAAGGGGTAGTTATCTCTAGTACATTATGTTTATCAAGTGTGTCGAGATACACCTCTCCGTCAAAACCAACAACCGTCGTTGGTACATCTTTATTGCTAAGCTGGCGCACTTGACTGCCAAGCGGTAGTGGTTGGTCATTGTTATCTACTAATACGACAGATGCTGAGCGTACCGGCGTGATATCAAAATCGACAAGAATGCCGGCAAGCTCGGTCGGCGTGGCATTTATGTTTACTTTGTCAATACGTAGATCTGCGGACAGTTGCATAGGGTCAATGCCAATCTTATTTTCTTGATAGGCATTCAGTGGTGTTACCAATAATAGACCTTGACTATTGGTCGTGCCGATGGGACTGTTTTGTAAAGAGACAGGTATATCGGCGATACCATTTGTAGAAACTACGGCAAAGCCACTATTTATCTGTCGAGCAGCAAACAAGCCACCACCCATCGTAACTACGGCACCTGTAGCATTTGCATAGCTTGCGTAGTCACCATCGTTGTTACTGATGCCCGCTCGTACTTGACCGTAGCGCCCAAGGTAATTCAGCTCGGCAAGGCCATCAGTGTTGTTCTTTTTCTCTGTACTACCTTCTAGACTGTGACGCGCTTGTGCCCGCCATCCGATACCACCTGCATTCGGAGCGGGTCGCGACACATCCACTGCAAAAGCAGTGCTATTATCAGTGTGTTGTATACTGTTGCTCAGCGAAATATTGCGATCTAGTGACAGTGAAGCACTAAGCGAGGCGTTGTTATTAGCAGAGTTATTAATATCTTGATTGTAATTAGCGCTTAAGCTTAATCTGCGACCAAAGGACTTAGACCAGTAGGCGCTGGCAAATTGTGTGGCCTCTTGCTCGGCCTGAGCCACCTGATTATAACTCATCCCAAAACGACCCAAAGATTGCGTGCTATAACTGGTTGAGATTTGCTCACTTCGACGAGCAGGGGCAGAGCCATATTGTGTGCCTACATCACGATAATTCCCCATAGTACCCATGGCATTGATACCAAGATTGAAGTGATTATTATTCCATGAGTAGTTTGTACTGTATTGCATGCCAGTTTGACTTTGACTCTCGCTACCCGCTAGTGAGGCGAACAATATACCACCCGATCTACCAAGCAGCCACGTGCCACCAACACCGGCATTACTGAGATCCTTGGTGACTTCAGCATGAGCTTCTGAGGTAAAGCGGTCACTCAACCCATAGCGCCATGTCCCACTGGCGGCAATATTGCTACCGTAATCAAAAGAATGAATACCATAATTTTCACGTACTGCCCCAAGCTCTATAGACCAGTCAGAGAGACCAGGCTGTAGTAAGCGATGCGCATCATATAAAGAGAAATTAAGTGTCGTACTTTGCCCTAACGCATCGGTTACTACCAACTGAGCAGTGCTTGCCCCACTGAAGCTTGGCACTGTGTCAAGCTTGAATGGCCCAGCAGGTACATCGCCACTGTATTGTTTAAGACCATTGACATAAAGCTCTACTGCTGAGGGCAGTGTAGCTGTACCAAAAAATGAAGGTAAAGGCGTGGTTGACCTATAGGGTTGGAGGTCAAAATTGGTGCCAATTTGTAGACCACCCAAACGCGTGGATCGTGTCCATGACAGAGCGCCCGTAAGGATATCACCTGCGCGAACCGTAATTAGCTTATCTGGAAATGACTGACTCCAGCTAGTATCCAGACGCACGCTACGACTATCCCAATCACTGCTATTGCTATCAGTAGAACTATTCGCGTTGGTCAAAGCAGTGGAACTGAGTACACCAAGCGTATTAAACGCGCGCAGCTCGGTATAAGCACTTAGGTTTTTGGCGCTGTTTTGAGTTTGGGTGCCATAGATATTATAGTTTAGCAACATACCAGAGGATGACGTGGGCTGCGGACGCTTATTGGTACGCGTGCTACGGATGGTGGTGTCTAGGTTGAGCATACTTAAAGGCGCGATAAGGCTCACGGTTTGCTGCCGAGCGTCATAATCAATATTGAGATCAGGTAAGCTATTTAGCAGTATAGCTTCGGTCGTATCGGAAGGTAATATAAAGCCAAGCTGTTGTAGGATGGCAGTACTGGCCCAGAGTTGATCGTCACGGTAGTAGAAATGCGTCAAGCCTGCACTAGCACCATTTAGAGTGACGTCCAGATACAGATCTAATCCATCTTTATCGTCAGAGGTGTAGCTGTCTAGGTTGAGCTTGGTAAGTTCGCTGTTGTCAATGCTTATAGCAACATCATTTAGTTCTACGGCGTGACTGGCTGGTAATGCCACGCATTGTAGAAAAGCTGCTTTAGCGAATAGATGTGTCCATCGTGACGTCTGGTGTCGTCTGAGTGCCATTCATCATAACCTTGAATTTACCACCTGTTGTTATTACAGAGGGCGGTATTTTCAGCGTCCAGTTCATAGTAGCATCAGGTAAGACATAACCTAGCAGCCCTGGATTGATCACCGTGCTATTACCGGCTGTATCCACAAAGCTCAGTCCGGCCAACTGGGCATGACCATTACCACTATTGCTGACGCGGAGTTTTATCGCTTTGCCATCTGGTTGCAAGAGCGTACTCCACTGCAACTGAGGAGTGGTTTTAGTCACCCCTATCGGCTGTACAAAGACGGGTAGAGAGTAGCTAAGTGCAAACTGCAAGCCTGTCGTCGGGTTGGCAGATTTGATGGGTAACTCATTGACCAAAATACGATAAGCGGCTTCCACAGCATCTGTACCTTGCGGCGGTGCTTTCGCACGAATGATTCGAATGAGTTGTTTTTCACCCGGTTTCAGCTCAAGCATCGGTGGACTGGCTAATAGTCCTCGAGAGGGAGTAAGCTGATCGCCTTGTTCATCCTGTAACCATTGATATACGCGTACTTGCGCGTGTACCATATTGTTACCAGAATTACTCAGGGTCAGACCACTCGCATTCTCGCGAGCTGGTAGACTCAACGAGATGGGAGAGACCTGAAGGCCACTCGCCACTGCCAAACTAGATGACAATAGCAAGGCTAAAATAAAAACAGGTCGGGCAGCGTGGTGTAACCAAATACTTAGCATCACTATTAGTAAATGATAGAAGCGGTAATAGTATCTTCATACGTATCTTGCTTAACGTCAGTGCTACCCGTTATTGTTGCATATACAGAGTGTAAAATAGGTGTAGATACGCCTGCACCTGAACCAGCAATACCGTTACCATCAGCATCAATACCAAGAGCTCCAGTATTACCCCAAGCTGTAGTACCTTCTGCATCAGAGTTCAATTGATAAGCAATAGTGTCGCCCAAAGTTCCAGTCATAAGACCTTCACCGGTAGTACTAGTTGAGTTACCAGTCGTTGATAGATTTATGACATAAGGCGCGTCATTAGAGCATTTTACTGAGATATCTCCAGCAGACTTTTTATTAGAAATATCAGTACCTGTGGTACCAGCAGCAATATCCGTAAAACTAATAGAGGCACCAGAGGCGTCTATCGTACAAACAGATTCAATTGTCGTTGTGATTGTAAAATCAGATGACTCTGTGCCAGATGCATTCGCGCTAGACATAGCAGCGAATCCACCAACAGTGAGAAATGCAGTAGTAAGTAGTTTTTTGTTAAATGTCATGGTACTTCTCCAGAGAGTATAAATATTTTGAATATTTCAGTGAGTTATAGAAAATATTAAATTGATGATTGACCTAGATCTCGACAAATAGTGTAAATCGCAGGTTCAAGTAATACAAAATGCTTACCTGAGTACAGATATTACAAAATATATACCGTTTATCATCTAATTTATACCGTTTGTCGTTTTTGTCACTGCATTGTAATGTAGTTGTTACGATATTGCACGATAAAGGTTTGATTAGTATTATATGTTTATAGCTAATAACTCTATATATTAATATTTAAGAAAATGATAATTAACTTTATCTAAACTATTCGCTTGAAATTGTTTGTATTTTAGAACTTTGGCATCTCTTTTATTTCTTTTACAAATACTTAGATTAATGTTGATATGGCTAGAGAGCTTTATCTGTTAACGACAAGCGATGCAAGTCATAACCAGCAAGGTTATATAAGAAATGGCTCAACGACTCGTGACGTGACCAGTGTTGAGTAAGGGCTACGACAAGGCGTGATGGCTATGAGTTAGCGCAGCTAAAGAAAAGTGTCGAAAAGGAGCTGATTATTCAGCTTTTTTTTATGGCTTCAACTAATTGATTAGAAACTGTATATGACTAGTTCTAGTAAAGTATTGCCTAATAGGAAATAAAAAACCATTCCATTCCATTGCATTAACTTACTACTTCTTGCAACTAGATAAAAATAGGTATACGATTCATATACGTTTCGTATACTAAGAGCTTTATATGGGTATTGTTAAAATTGGTGATGAGCTGCACGAAGAAATTCGCAAAGCAAGCTCAGTCATGGTGCGCTCTATCAACGCACAAGCTGAATATTGGATCAAGATAGGAATGCTTGCTGAATCTAATCCCAATATGTCTTATAACCAAATTATCAATGAGCAAATGAGACAAGCTGATATTAATGTAAGGAACCTTATAGATGGATAAGGTCATACTTAAAAATGCAGCGGAATTGGAAATCATGCGCGAGTCTGGAAGGCTTCTAGCCTCTGTCTTTGATTATCTAGACGAAAAAATCACAGTCGGTATCTCTACGATGGATATTAATGATCTTGCCGAACGCTATATTGTCGATCAGCTAGGCGCACGCCCAGCTAGTAAAGGCCAGTATGGCTATCAGTATGCATTAAATACCTCAGTGAATAACGTGGTCTGCCATGGTATTCCTTCAGACCAGCAAATACTTAAATCAGGTGATATTGTGAATGTGGATATTACCCTAGAGCAAGGTGATTTTATTGCCGATTCTAGCAAAATGTATTTGATAGGTGAGGTATCACCTCTCGCAAAACGTTTGGTTAATAAGACCTATGAAGCTATGTGGGAAGGAATACGAGCAGTGAAACCTGGAGCGACGCTAGGTGATGTTGGTCATGCTCTTCAAAGTTATGCTGAGAAACAGGGATACTCTGTAGTGCGGGAGTATTGTGGTCATGGTATTGGACGTGAAATGCATGAAGAACCGCAAGTGCTTCATTACGGACATTTGGGAAAAGGTCTAGTTCTAGAAGGAGGTATGACATTTACCATTGAACCCATGATTAATCAAGGTAAGGCTAAAGTTAAGGTCAAAAAAGATGGCTGGACGGTAATTACCAACGATAAGAAGTTATCTGCTCAGTGGGAACATACAATTGCTGTCACGTCTGATGGCTATGAGGTTCTTACTCTGCGAAAAGATGAAGCTATTTCAGCCGTTTGATCTTTGTAAGAGTATTTGGTAAGGCGCTTCCTTAAATGGGCAGCGCCTTTTTTAATGTCTTACACTTTCACTATTTTAATCGCTCTATCTACTAGTGTGTATCACTCACACCTAAATATCCTTCAGCGTATTATGATCGCTCTTGAAACGCTATGTACAACCTTTGAAGTCTATGCGATCGAGCAGGCATTTCTATACCTAGCGAACTATTCTATTGACATGAAATAGCTCAATGCTTACGACAGCCCGGCCATCGTAACATCAGACTATGTTATTCGCATTTTTGGTTAAATTGTATAATATCTTTTTCGCCATCATAGTAGCTTAATCACTGTTTGACCCTGATCTAATACCGGTAGTTCCTGCTCATCTTTTAGTTCAACCCCAGATAGCTTGAGCTCATAAGATTTCTCCATTAATGCTAAGAGACGACTTGCTGCCACTCTGGTTGGCAGGCCAGCATTACGCACATTAGAGATGCAGTTCCTCATAGCATCATGACTCGAAGATTGAGCATCCCAAGTATAGTAAATACCTAAGCTATCAGGAGAGCTCAAACCTGGACGCTCTCCTATCAGCATGACCAGCATTTTGGCATGAAGACGCTCTGCTACCTCATCTCCTAAAGCGACACGGCTACCAGTAGCGATAACTAAGGGGGCGATAGTCCAACCTTTATCATTAAAAAGGGAGATTAGTTCTGCAACAAGTTTGGGAGCATTCTCGGCTATCGCTCTCGCTGATAAGCCATCGCCCATAACGATAGCAACATCGTAGGACTTGTCCTTACCGAATATTTCCAATTGCTTAGCGGATTCCATACTAAGCAGTCTGCCCCAATCTGGCCGTTTAAGATATTCAGATTTATCTTGCGCTTGGCTCGTGACTCTCAGTATTTTTAAGCTATCACTGACCTGATTCTCTTGATTATTTGTCTGATCTGAACTCTCTGCAACCAGTTCTAAATCTAGCTCGACTATAGATGAGCGGCAATGCTCAGAAAGCTTCACGACTAAAGCATCAACATCTAAGTCCTGTAATACAGCATCTTTTGCCTCAGCGTGATCAAGCTGAAACTTGAGCAAGGGCTTAGTGGGGACACTACAGCCTACACGTCCCAAAGCAATTCTAGAGTCTGTGTATTGTTTTAACTTCTCCCAAGGGTCTAAATGCACTAAATCACTAGCACTGTTTGTATTCGATTTGACATGCTCTTTGACAGTCAGTGATGTCTTATCTTGTGAGTAATCAATGGACATAGCATTTCTCTTTATAGTGTATCGACGTTTTCTATACTCTCGCTTAAGTAAGCTTACTACCCATTATTCCTGACAGTAAGGCAGACGGTTTGTCTGACCAATTGATACTATTGCCAGATTGAGTATAGATGTCATTATTACTCAGCCAAAGCGCAAATTCAGGGGCAGGGGAAAGACCAAGAAGTTGTCTAATGTATAGAGCGTCATGAAACGAAGTCGTCTGATAGTTGAGCATGACATCGTCTGAGCCCGGAATACCCATAATAAAGTTAATGCCAGCATTGGCAAGCAACGTCAGTAACGTATCCATATCGTCCTGATCTGCATCAGCGTGATTGGTATAGCAAATATCACAACCCATAGGTACGCCAAGAAGTTTGCCACAAAAATGATCTTCTAATCCTGCTCGAATGATTTGTTTACCATCGAAGAGGTACTCAGGCCCGATGAAACCAACCACAGTATTGACCAACAAAGGGTTAAACTCTCTAGCCACAGCATAAGCTCTGGCTTCAAGCGTCTGCTGATCAGCGCCAAAGTTAGCATTACTGGATAACGCACTACCTTGACCTGTCTCAAAATACATGACGTTTTGACCTACTGTGCCACGATTAAGACTCGTGGCAGCGTCATACCCTTCTCTTAACATCGCTAAGTTTATGCCATAGCTAGTATTCGCTTTTTCACTACCTGTGATGGACTGGAAAACCAAATCGACTGGTACGTTTTTATTGATTAACTGTATAGCGGAAGTGATATGGGTTAAAACGCAAGATTGAGTAGGGATTTGATATTCGGAGATTACATGGTCTAGTAGTTTCAATAGTTCAGACAGGTTCTGAATATTATCGGTAGCAGGGTTAATCCCAATGACCGCATCACCATTGCCATACATCAATCCATCAATGATGCTTGCAGAAATACCTAATAGATCGTCGGTTGGATGATTGGGCTGTAATCGTGTAGATAGAGATCCTTCTAGACCGATGGTATTACGAAATTTAGTGACCACGCGGCATTTTTTCGCTATCAAGATAAGATCTTGTACCCGCATTATTTTACTGACGGCTGCGACCATCTCAGGTGTAAAGGCATATTTTAATTCGGATATGGTCTCTGTGGTCGCTGACTCTCCCAACAGCCAGTCTCTTAAGTCTCCAACAGTAAAGCTGGCTATTTTAGAGAATGCTTGAGAATCATGCTGTTCCATAATCAAACGAGTGACTTCATCCGTCTCATGGGGTATTAAAAAGTCTTCTAAAAAGTCAGTTAATAAACAGTCTGCTAACGCCATTTGTGCTGCTACGCGCTCAGTGGCATCGCTGGCTGCTACTCCAGCTAGCTCATCACCCGAGCGTCTAGGTGATGCTTTTGCTAGCAAGGTTTTTAAGTCTTTAAATTGGTAGCTTCGCTGTCCTACGGTATGTTTATATGCCATGTTAACCACCTTGATTTCATCATCATATTAATTAGTTCTAATATGTGAGTTGCTAACGAAACTATTTATTATGTATTTCAAATTATCATGACCTTAAGTTTCAATTTAGCTCAAACTTAAAGTCATGTGAGAAGCATTTAATTAACTTATACAACATCATAATCAGTGACTTTATAATTAGTGCTTTTAACTCAATTCATCCGCTGCGGCTTCTATTTGCGCGAACTCCTCTTCAGGTGTACCACTGACTAAATGATGCCGACTAAATATAACGAAATAAAGAATGAAGACGACATAAATACCAGCGGCCATAAACCATACTTTAGGATCTACCATCAATCCTGCTATTACGGCAAGCAATGCCAAACCTAAAGCGATACCTGAAGTGAAAATACCACCGGGTGTTTTATAAGGACGAGCAAGATCAGGCCGAGATAAACGTAATTTAATATGAGATGCCATCATGAGAACATATGACACAGTTGCACCAAATACAGCCATCAGGATAAGCAAGTCACCTTCACCGGTAAGTGATAACAGGAAACCTATAACTCCAGGAACAATAAGCGCTAAATAGGGGGCTTTATTATTGTTTGTTAATGATAGTTTCTTAGGTAGGTATCCTGCGCGAGACAACGCAAATATCTGTCTAGAGTAGGCATAAATAATCGAGAAGAAACTCGCAATTAAACCAGCCAAACCAACAAAATTTACAAAACTTGCTAACCAAGAATTGCTTCCATATACAGACGCTAAAGCATCTACTAAGGGTGCGCCTGAGTCTTTTAACGCATCAGCGCCAGCCGCTCCTGGTCCTAAAAATAGTATAAGAATGGCAAATGTTGCGAGTATCAACATCGAGCCAATCAATCCACGTGGTAAAGATTTAGCTGGGTCTTTGGCCTCTTCAGCGGCTAAGGGCACACCTTCAACCGCTAAAAAGAACCAAATAGCGTATGGCACAGCGGCCCAAATCCCGATATAGCCGTATGGTAAGAATGAGCTTGCGCCTGCTTGATTGCCAACTGCAATGTCAAAAAGGTTTTTACTGTCGAAATGAGGAATCATTGCTACTATAAATACACCCAGTGCGATACAAGCAATAGCGGTGATACCAAACATAATCTTTAAAGCTTCACCAGCACCTTTCAAATGAATGGCTATGAAGACAATATAGCAAGCCAGATATACCATCCATCCACCAATACCAAATAAAGATTCACAGTAGGCACCAATGAATACGGCAATAGCAGCTGGCGCAATAGCGTATTCGATTAAAATGGCTGTACCCGTTAAATAACCGCCCAAAGGACCAAAGGCAGTTCGGGCAAAGCTATAACCACCACCTGCAGTAGGCAACATTGTCGCCATTTCTGACATAGATAAGCACATACAAAGATACATTATAGCGACCACAATGGTGGCAACAAACATCCCACCCCAACCACCTTGAGCAAGCCCAAAGTTCCAACCTGCAAAATCTCCAGAAATGACATAGGCAACACCAAGGCCTATTAATAGTACCCAGCCGACTGCACCTTGTTTGAGTTGTCTTTTAGCAAAATAGTCTTTTTCAGCCTGAGTGCTTCCTACTGCGCCATTCATCTGGCCATTAGCGTTTTTAGGCATGGTATTCTCCAAAGCTCAGCCAATGAATAATGAACTGGCAAGCTCTCATCAAAGTAACCTTAAAATTGATAAAACATCAATGCGTCAAGCCTGCTTTTGGATTTACAGACCTGACTCACCAATATGTTAATCACCACCCTTTAAAAACTTTACTTCAATGAGTTTAAAAGAACCCCATTTTTTTAGGATCGTAAGACACCAGCATATTTTTGGTTTGCTGATAATGATCAAGCATCATCAAATGGTTCTCACGGCCGATGCCAGATTGTTTATAACCACCGAATGCAGAATGCGACGGATAGATGTGATAGCAGTTCGTCCACACACGGCCCGCTTGAATACCACGGCCGAAGCGATACGCCTTATGTACACTACGCGTCCAAATACCAGCACCTAAACCATATAACGTATCGTTGGCAATTCTCATCGCATCTTCGTCATCTTTAAAAGTTGTTACCGCAAGTACAGGTCCAAAGATTTCCTCTTGGAACACACGCATGTCATTAGTGCCCTCAAAGATAGTTGGTTGCACGTAGTAACCATCACCAAGATCACCATCGTGTGTGGCTCGTTCACCACCGACCAGTACTTTAGCGCCTTCTTGTTTACCGATATCTAGATAAGATAGGATTTTCTCTAATTGATCTGAGCTTGCTTGTGCTCCAATCATTGTCTCCGTATCTAATGGGTTACCCATTTTGATGGCTTCAACACGAGCGATACAGCGTTTGATAAACTCATCATAGATACTCTCATGTACCAGTGCACGCGATGGGCAGGTACAGACTTCACCTTGGTTAAGCGCAAACATCACCAAACCTTCAACCGCCTTGTCTAAGAAGTCATCATCTTCATCCATAATGTCAGCGAAGAAGATATTTGGACTCTTACCACCCAGCTCCAAGGTCACAGGAATGATGTTCTCACTGGCATACTGCATGATGAGGCGACCCGTCGTGGTCTCACCCGTAAAGGCCACTTTATTAATACGAGGGTTAGAAGCTAACGGCTTACCAGCTTCAACACCAAAGCCATTGACGACGTTTAATACACCTTTAGGTAACAAGTCAGCCGCACCGATAATCTCTAACATATAGAGAATAGACGCAGGGGTTTGCTCAGCAGGTTTAAGAACCACACAGTTACCAGCGGCTAATGCAGGTGCAAGCTTCCAGACGGCCATTAGGATAGGGAAGTTCCAAGGGATAATCTGACCAACAACACCCAGTGGCTCATGGAAATGATAAGCAACGGTATCGTCATCGATTTGGCTGATGCCGCCTTCTTGAGCACGAATGGCACTGGCGAAATAACGGAAATGGTCAACGGCTAGCGGGATATCTGCTGCGAGTGTCTCACGCACAGGCTTGCCGTTTTCATAACATTCAGCAATGGCGATAGACTCAAGATTGGCTTCCATTTTGTCAGCGATTTTGAGAAGGATGTTGGCGCGTTCTGTCACACTGGTTTTGCCCCACGCATCTTTGGCAGCGTGAGCCGCATCTAGGGCTTTTTCGATATCAGCTTCTTTTGAGCGTGCAACTTGGCAGATGACTTTGCCATCTATGGGACTGGTGTTGTCAAAGTATTCACCATCAACGGGTGCAACCCACTCACCATTAATGAAGTTGTCATATTTTTCGCGGAATTGGACTTGGCTTTTTTCTGTATTTGGATAGGGATATAACATTAACTGCTCCTTGTTGTGAGAAAGGTATATTAAATACCTTCAACTGATCTTCCTGATCGAGTCGTAATTTCATGCTACTGATATTCTTATTCAAGTTAAAGCTAATTTTTACGTTAAACATTTCAATTATCTATTACTAAAAGTTATAGCTTTAAATAAAGGCGGATGGGTCTCCTTGATAGTATTTTTCATTTTATTTTCTATAGCTTAGTTTTTCATGGATCACTTTCAATGATTAACAAAAGCTCTGATCGTTGCGATCAAACATTCCCTAAAGAGATACAGCTGACACAGGTGGGGGTAATGTGGATAACAAGTGAGATTGCAGAGTGCATTAATATTAGTATTGTTGAGCGTTCATCTTAAACCTGTTAATCGGCCTTAACGCTAAGATTAGGGTGGTTTATTTTTTGTATTTATCAATAACAGAATCAGATAAACGATGTATTATAAAGAACAAATGTTTATATGTGGAACGCGGATGTATCGCTAAAGACAAGGTCGAATTGATAGAGTGGTATAGCAACGCTTAAAAAAATGGTGATATAGTCATTTCACTATAAAAGTATTACAGCGCTAACCTCGCTTGAAGTATTACATCTACACTCGGTTGCCTAGTACTACTTTTAAATTAAATCGACTATAAGCTCAGCTGTGACGCTCATCAAAAACTGAATGAGAAAGAATGATTATCATGCAAAAACTTAATAAGATATTAATTCATAAAATGATGATAGTAGGATTATCAAGTGGTTTAGCCATACCTGCTGTTGCAGATCTTGGCATTGTAAATACTTTAATGAACAAAGGACTCGCTACTACTCAAGCCACTCTTGGCTATATGTACAGTACTGGTGATGATATTAGTCAAGATGATGTTAAAGCATTTGAATGGACTAAAGCCGCTGCTAATAGAGGAAGGGCATTTTCCCAATATGCACTTGGAGAGATGTATAGCAATGGCACTGGTGTACGTCAAAACGATGCCAAGGCCATTGAGTGGTATGAAAAAGCTGCCAATCAGGGCAATGCTGAGATTCAATTCAATCTTGGAACTTTTTATCAGCACGGCGAAGGTATTCCTCAGGATTATGATAAAGCAGTTCAATGGTATCGAAAATCAGCTGATAAAGGTTTTGCACTAGCTCAGTATAATCTTGCTGGAATGTACGATAAAGGCCAAGGGGTGAGTCAAGATTATGCAGAGACACTCAAATGGTTAAGAAAGGTTGCTGCTCAAGGATATGCGGGAGCTCAAAACAATATTGGTGATATGTACGAAACTGGTAGAGGGGTTAAACTTGATGATGCAAAAGCGGCTGAATGGTATCTAAAAGCTGCAAATCAAGAAATAGCCGAAGCGCAGAACAGTCTTGGCTTGATGTACTTTGAGGGCAGAGGCGTGGCGCAAGACAAAGCTCAATCCCAAGAGTGGTATAGCAAATCTTGTGACAACGGATATCAGCCGAGTTGTGATGAGTTGTCACTAATTGAATAAGAGAGACTGTGATTTTAAAAACTTAAAATAGATATGTACTTATCAAGTGTTAGTCATGAGGTTATCATTTGGTATAACTCTATCAGCTGAAGCCGATGAGTTTTTTGAAAGTATGAGTGTTTTAGCAGAGCAGAATGGTTCTTCAAATTCAGTACACTCAATGTGCATGGATTAGGATAGATTCATAGGACAGTATGGAACGCCAGATACAACAAAGCCCCTGATATCAGGGGCTTTAGCTGCTCTATAAGTAGCTATAGAACTAAATATTGGTACCAGTGGTCGGACTCGAACCGACACGCTTATTAGGCAACGGATTTTGAATCCGTCATGTCTACCAATTCCATCACACTGGCATGTTAGGTAATAATATCTATTAGATAGGTATTATCGAATTGGGCTACAGGGTTAACTCTGTATAGGCTGCGTATTATAGCAGGCTATTTTTGATCGTCAAGAATTATTTTAGATAATTTGCGATTAAATCAAAAAAACCGATATATTCTATATATTATTTATCCTACAAAGGCACGTTCGACCGCATAATCTGCTTGAACACCCATACGTGGCGAGACGGTTAGACCAAAGTCATCCAAAATAGCAGAAACTTCTGCGTTGAATGGCATGCTACCGCAAATCATCACACGATCATCTTCTTTATTCATCGGTGGCAAGCCAATATCTTCAAAGAACTTACCCGACTTCATAAGGTCAGTGATACGGCCTTGGTTTCTAAACTCTTCACGAGTCACAGTCGGATAGTAAATGAATTTTTCGCGGAACCATTCACCAAAGATTTCATCATTGGCCAACTCGGTTTCGAACATGTCACGATAGGCTAAATCTTTGGCATGACGCACGCCATGTACCAAAATGATTTTATCAAAACGCTCGTACACTTCAGGGTCACGTGCTAACGCCAAAAATGGTGCCAGTCCTGTGCCTGTCGATAGCATATATAAATGCTTGCCCGGTAATAAATCATCTAGTACCAGTGTCCCAGTTGGTTTTTTACTAACTAAAAGCTCATCACCTACTTTGATGTGTTGCAGGCGTGAGGTCAGTGGACCATCTGGTACTTTGATAGAGAAAAACTCTAATTGGTCTTCGTAATTAGGGCTAGCAATCGAGTAAGCTCGTAATAATGGCTTGCCATCGACGACGATACCAATCATCGCAAATTCACCATTACGAAAACGTAGGCCGTCGTCGCGAGTGGTTTTTATACTAAATAGAGAGTCATTCCAATGACGAACCTCTGTAACCGTTTCGGTGCGAAGTTTTGACATAAAGTCCTCGTTAAGTAGTCGCTGTGGGCGTCAACAGTATTAATTGAATGTGTCATTAGGGGTTAGCACTGCATCAAACTTTTATTATGATGACGATTAAATGGTCAGGCAGTGTCCAAATGTCGACGCATATTTTATATCATTATTAATGAGATAAAGGCCACTATTATCGTGATGCAATCTATTCTCAATAATAATTCTCGCTCATAATACCAAAATTTAAAATAAAAATCCGCTTAGCCGCTACTATGTGGCATGATAAAATGGAATATCGTTAGTGAGTAATTGTGTATCACTAGATAAAACTGGTTTATATTGGCAGGTTTTGGTTATTAGTAGATTTCTTGGAGACTTTTATGTCTGGTGACGATGCACAGCTAGATAACCATCATCATGCGCCCATAGTGGGTTACCACCGTGCACCATTATCACAAAAATTTGGTGCGCCACGTCAGCCAAATTTGGTAGCACTCACCAGTGTTATCGAAATGCTCGCGCCTTACGATACGCCAGCAGCATTCGTGGGCTTGGAAGCGTTTAGCCATATTTGGATCAGTTGGCAGTTTCATCATAACTATATAAAAAAAGACAATTCGGCTAATAAAAATGCGGATACTACAAAAACCACTGGCTTTCGCCCGCAAGTACGACCGCCACGGTTGGGTGGCAATCAAAAAATAGGTGTGTTTGCCAGTCGTAGTATGTATCGTCCGTCGGCACTAGGGTTGTCTGTCGTCAAGCTTGAGCGTGTAGAGGTTATACAAGGACGAGCATTTCTTATTATTAGCGGTGCAGATATGATAGATGGCACACCGATTATAGATATTAAGCCGTATGTGGCGTATAGCGATGCGCTTGTAGAGGCAGAGAGTGGCTTTGCACCTACGGCTCCTACGCTGTTAGCAGTGACGATGACCGAGCCTGCTTACGAGCAGTTTGTGGCGCTAGCTAATACTGGACAGCTTATTAATAATGAGAAAGCGATAAATATAGAGCAGGATACGGTTACGACGCTTATGCATCAGATGCAAAGTCAATTATTACCCTCTGATATCGATATTATTAAGGCACTCATTGCGCAAGATCCTCGTCCAGCGTATCGTCGTACTCAAATAAATATGCCGTTTACCATGCGCTATAAATCTGTTGATGTGAGCTTTCAGTTGATAGCTGGAGATGAACTACAAATAACCGCCGTTGTAGAGGTGATATGAATTGATATCATTCTTAACCATATATTCTAAAACGATAAAAGAAGAAAAATATGTCTGAGCAGAAATATTCAATAGTGATTGATTTGCGTTGGTGTCTAGATGAGCTATTGGCAGATAAAGTGATTGACCAACGGGGCTATAACTTAGTGATTACTAGCCGCCGCGATAAGACGCAGCATCCACTGTTGACCATCAGCGAGTTTGGCTTGCCAAATGGCCATGCGCTTGATAGCGACTCTGAGAGCAAGTTAGCATTGCCGTGGTTGAATCAATGGCTGGCTGCCAAGGCGGGTATGCCACTCGTGCGCATCGACCCGTTGAAAGTTGATGTCCCTGCTGTGACGCAGCTGATGTCCTTCGAGTATGCACGTTCACAGCATATTTTGCCTATTGAAGTCACGCTGGATGAAGTCGTCATCGGTACAGATCAGCCGTTTCATACCGATTGGCACTCAAATATTGAAAAGCTGATTAAGTCTAAAACTTATCGTACGGTCTATATTAATCCTGAACAGATCAATCGTTATCGACAAGAGTTCTATCAAGTCACACAAGCCATTGCAGGCGCAAATAGTATTCACAAGCGTGCGGCAGCTGATGTCACCAATGTTGAAGCGTTACTGCAGTTAGGTGACAACACCAATCCTGATGCGAACGATCAACATATCGTCAGAGTCGTTGACTGGCTGTTGCAATATGCTTTTGAGCAGCGGGCCAGTGATATTCATCTTGAGCCGCGGCGCGAGACTGGCAAGGTACGTTTTCGTATTGATGGCGTGCTGCATACGGTTTATGAGATGCCTTTGGCAATTATCGTTGCGGTCACGGCACGAATCAAGATCTTAGGACGACTCAATGTCGCAGAAAAGCGCAAACCACAAGATGGTCGACTAAAAACCCGTACGCCAAAAGGGTTAGAGACTGAGCTGCGTCTTTCTACCATGCCTACTGCGTTTGGTGAAAAACTGGTCATGCGTGTATTTGACCCTGAAGTGCTGGTGCGTTCATTTGCGCAGCTTGGCTTATCCGGCAAGCAGCTTGAGACGTGGCATGAGCTGACGGCGCATCCCAACGGTATTATTTTGGTCACAGGTCCAACGGGATCGGGTAAAACCACGACGTTATATAGCACGCTCAAGCAGCTTGCCACAGAGCAGGTTAACGTTTGTACGATTGAAGATCCTATCGAGATGATTGAACCTGCTTTCAACCAAATGCAGGTGAATTCAGGCGTTGATTTGCATTTCGCGGAGGGTATTCGCTCCTTGATGCGTCAAGATCCAGACATCATCATGGTCGGTGAGATTCGGGATGCTGAAACAGCCAATATGGCTGTGCAAGCTTCTCTAACGGGGCATTTGGTGCTTTCGACGCTACATACCAATGATGCACCCAGCTCTATTACCCGTTTGCATGATTTGGGTATTCAGCCGTTTTTAACCTCGGCAACCATACTAGGAGTGATGGCACAGCGCCTGCTACGTACATTATGCACGCATTGCAAGCAAGCCGTTGATGTCACGCCAGACAGTGAGATTGCGATTCAGTGGCAAGAGTTGGTACAGCCTTGGCGCGCGCCAGCCCCAGCACAAATCTATACTGCAAATGGCTGTGAGCACTGCCGTCATACAGGTTACCAAGGGCGTGTGGGTCTCTATGAAATCATGCCGTTGTCAAATGAGCTAAAAAAACTGGTCGCTGCTGATTCGAGCTTAGATGTACTTAAGCAGCAAGCATACCGTGAAGGTGTGCAGCCACTAAGGTTGTCTGGTGCGAAACGTATTAGTGATGGGGTGACGACTATAGAAGAGGTGATGCGAGTAGTACCACTGAATTAAGAATCAAATCATGCACCGCTTTTAGCGCTCCCAACGTACATTTTGACGAATGATTTTTGCTGGTGTGCCGGCCACCATGCAGTTTGGTGTTTCGACTGGTTTATTGACGAAAGCACCTGCTGCAATGATACAGCCACTGGCAATAGAGACGTTTTTAGAAATAGTCACATTGGCAGCAACCCAAATATGGTCTCCCAAAATGACGTCAGAATGCGCGTTATTTACTCGTGCATTGGTGTCTATATCGTAAACCTTGTGGACATCAGTAGCACGAATCTCAATACCACGAGATATCATGCAAGATTCACCAATGGTCACGCTTTTGTCACGTGCCAAAATATAGCAGTCAATGGCCGTGGTATGGTTGCCGATATGAATGTGTAAATGGTTGCCGACAATCAATAGTTGCCCAGAGAATTTGACTTTCTCTCCAATGGTTATGCGATTATGACTGCCATTGATGTCTATTTTTAGTTTATTAAATTTACCATGCTCACCGATGTTAATTTGATTGTCATGACCTTGACGAATGGTAATAACTGACTTGCCAATAATACGGGCATCTGCGGCGATATCGATATGATTGCGATGCCCTTTGTCTTGTAATAAAAACCGTTGTCCGTATAGCTGTTTAGGTAATAGTGTCTTGATGATAGGAGGCAGGGTAATGGTTTTTTTATGGGTCATAATAAAGGGCTTATGCAAGTAATCAAATAGAAGTCGTCAGAAGGATAAAAGTGTCTGCTGGTTAAGCGTTTTATAGTGTACCGTCAAACAGCACTTGAAAATAGCCTATTCTAGAGCAATAAATACAGTTATCTATTCAAAGCTTTAACTTTAATGTTTTTTATTTACCAATTTTTATTAACGAGATTTTTATGTTTACTGATACCCACTGTCATCTTAACCGTTTAGATTTAACGAAATATGATGGCCAACTGTCTGGCGCAATAGCCGCTATGAAAGAAGCCAATGTCACTCGTGCGATGGCGATTATGTGTGATTTTGCTGAATATGATGATATAGCTAATATTGTTAGCACCTATAGTGATGACGTCTTAAATCTAGGTATGAGTGTGGGTATTCATCCTTGTGAAGATATGGCTATATTACAATCAGCGACCGTCGAGCGCCTGATAGAAACGGCTAGTGCTGATCATGTATGGGCGATAGGAGAGACTGGATTAGATTATTACTGGTCAACCGAAAATAAAAAAGAACAACAAGCCAGCCTTGCTCGTCATATCCATGCCAGCCAAAGTTTAAAAAAGCCACTCGTCATCCATATGCGTGATGCCAAAGAAGACACAATCGATATCTTAAAAGCTGAAGGGGCAGAACATGGCATCATTCACTGCTTTACTGAGGATTGGGATACCGCAAAAAAAGCACTCGATTTAGGGTTTTATATTTCATTTTCTGGCATTGTCAGTTTTAAAAGTGCGCAACAAATCAAAGATGCCGCAAAAAACATGCCTAGAGACAGACTGCTTATCGAAACCGATAGCCCTTATCTAGCACCTGTGCCTAAACGTGGCAAGCCCAATGAGCCAGCCTATGTACCCTACGTGGCCAGTTGTATCGCAGAGATGTATGGCTGTAGTAGCGAAGACGTTGGTGTATTGACTGCAAAAAACTTTGAAAATTTACTGGCACAGTACCATTAAAATGGTTATGCTATGACCAGTCAGTCATTTATCATGTAGCCTTATAATGACCTGCTCCAAGCAGGCGTAATTATATGATTGTTAATGACTATTTAGAAAATATAAGCATATTCCTTGTCGTCCTCGCGCAGTCTCTGTATGGATCCATACTCTTGATGTTGGTGTGTTAACGTAAACGACAGTCGTATGCTTAATCTTATCAAGTTTTAGGAGAGACTATGAGTCGTCAGCATCAGTTCAAGGTACGAGAAGAAAATATCTTAGCAATGGCAGAGCAATTGCTACTTGAGTCGGGCGATGGTGATATCACTTTAGACAGTTTGGCAGACCAGCTAGATTTGGCTAAAGGTACACTATATAAGCATTTCTCCAGCAAAGATGAGCTCTATTTGCGTATTATTATCCGTTACGAAGAGCATCTGTTTGATATCAATCGCATCGATGATTGTCCATCGGCCGGTGTCGCTCGGATGATTTTTCAGCAGTTATTTAATCCACAAAAAGCCATGCTACTGAATCAAATCGAAGAGCGTTTGGCCGCATCGGTAACGGGCCTAAATCGCTTATTTGGTGAGCTATATGATATCCGCCGTCAGCGTATGAAGCGTTTGATTGATATCATCAGTGCTTATTTGAAAGATGAGCACAGCAGTTTGAGTACGAGAGATTATCTATCGTCTATTTGGGCGATGGGTCAAGGTGGTGCAGGGCTATTAAACTCAAGCTTTTATCAGCGTTACTTGGGTCGCCGAGATACTTTACGTTATGCGTTTGTCCAGCAAATACTAGAGTTGCCTAGCCATTATCCTGCTGTGGACGATGAGGTAATGGATGAAGATATGCAGGAATTGGTAGAACAGATTGAGACTGAGTCAGAAGAGCATCGCAATACCAATTATTAAGCGGTTTATTGACTTTTAATATTGCCTCTTAATACTGTCTATGCAATTTTCATGTCGTAAGCAGTATCGTTATAAGAGCTGTGTGTTGTCATATTTATCATGACAACACACAGCTCTTAGTTTTTTATAGCTTTCAAAAATTAATGAAGCATGTTGAGCCCTACAGCACGCTAATCTTCTAATAGGGTTTCTTCCGTAGATTTCCAATTATAAGCACCATAAAATAGCATCTGTGCTTGACGAGTACAGTTATGTAGCATCATCTGTTTATTCTCTTCAATCTCGTTCAAGTCGATCTCATCATCATGATCTTCTGTGTACGTCAATTCCAACCAGTCGATAATCCAAGAAAAGAACATATTGACCCCAGCTTCGGCCAATAACCGACGGTCATAGCCATTGATATGAGTAAATGCGGGCTGCAGTGCTAGGTCATCTGCCAAGCCTTGAGCATGCTTCTTTGTGAGCTCATTGATGGCTTTACGGACAGACTCCGATCCGCCATAACGTTCACTGACCAAAAACTGCCAGTAATAAGGCTGATCGCTCACCATATACAAAAACAGCTGAATGCTCTTGGCAATTTGACGATCGAAACTACGCTTGCGGCCAATCTGTAAGCTATCGCTTAATATGGCCAACGTGCCTCCTAACTCTTCAACCACCAACGCACGTCCGAGCGATTCCATATCATCGAAATGTCGATAAAATGCGGTCGGCACCACACCGACTTCACGCGTGACTTGTCTTAGGCTGATAGAGCTAAAAGATTGCCCTGTCATACATAAATCGAGCACGGCGTTAAAAAAGGCGTGCCGAGTTTGAAGTTTCTTTTGTTCGCGACTGCTCATAATATTTCAAAATTGTCCGGTAGGTGTTTATCATACTCATTTCAGCGTAAAAATACGAATGAAATACGCAACTTGTATTAATTTACTAACCCTGCACTGGTCTTTTAAACCATTGTGCCCCAATGACCCTGCAATTCTTGCGCCAATCGGTAGGCTTCGTGGTCATTCATCCCAGTAATAAAGTCCAATATATTTAAAATATTGAGATAGACATTGTCTGACAATACGCGGCGATGTTCGTCAAGATGTGGCTGTAGCAACTTTGACAGACGCTGCTGCTCAAAGGACATCGGTGGCTGCATAGTGACAGATTGAGATCCTGTCCAAGCCAATGGCATAAAAGCATCTAATAAACGATGCAAGCATTGATTGGCCATCAGCTCCATTCGTACTTTGCTTGGGTGATTGAATATTTTCTCACGTGCCAACTGCTTGGCCTGCAAGATGCCACTTCGCACACTGATATCACAGTGGTCAAATAAACTGCCTTGGAGTTTTCCGGCCAGCAGGGCATCACTATTGGCAACAAAGGCATCAGTCACCGTGTTTACCAAACGCATCATGGCACGTGCTCGCAATGACGCAAGACTCTGCCTAACGGATATGTGTGTTGGTAAGTTAATAATATCAGGGCGCTCACCAATCAGCTCATAAAATATCGTGGCGACCTCCTGATAAGTGAGCATGTTTAGATTGATGCCATCTTCTAAATCTATGAGCGCGTAACAGATATCATCTGCTGCCTCTAGTAGATAGGCCAGTGGATGTCTGGCAAAGCCATCGTGTTGCTCAGAGCGCGGCAGATTTAAGCAAGCTGCTAGCTCTTCTAACTGATCTGCTTCGCTATAAAAACAGCCAAATTTTTGCACATTGGTCGCGATGCCGCCTAAATTTGTGCTTTGAGAAGTATCATTGCTGTGCGTCGCTAACCAAGGGTATTTCATAAACGCACCCAAGGTCGCACAAGTGAGGTGCATGCCGCCTTTATCCGGATGGTGCTCGTTATTGACGAGCAATCTAAACCCTTGCGCGTTACCTTCGTATGCCAGTAGATCTAGCTGTTCATGGGCGCTCAAGGTTTGCAAAATCTTCTGCGGCTCAGGCAACCTGAACCAGTCCCGAATGGCGTATTCTCCTGCATGCCCAAAAGGCGGGTTGCCAATATCATGAGCGAGGCAGGCGGCTTGTACAATGACGCCGACATCCGCTGGCGAGATACCTGCTGGTAGGCCATTGCCTAATTTATCATGGAGCTTTTCTGCTGCCATCATTGCTAAAGAGCGTCCAATACACGAGACTTCAAGCGAATGGGTTAAGCGAGTGTGAATCCCGAGCTGATTGGTCAACGGATGGACTTGAGTTTTTTGATTGAGCTGTCTAAAGGAGTGCGAAAACACCAGTCTGTCATAGTCTTTATGAAACTGAGAACGAGTGCTCGTATTGGCATTAAATTTTTTGGCAGCGCCAAGACGCTGCGAGTTGAGCAGATGAGACCATTGTGTGGTAGGAGACGGCAAAGAGGTTGGTGTACTTAGCATATTAAACATCCGAAACCAAGGGAGCCTATAGCATAGCAAAATAGCGCCCTTGGTACAGATATATAGTCAGAGAACTACATTAAGATTTCTGGCAGTTAAAAAGGACGTCTTCCTTTTCGATAGCCACATTGCCGTCCAATGTTTTATTGAGTAGTGTTGCCTTGTCACCATTTACTTGCCATATGATGCCATGGGTATCATCTAGGCCAATATCACTCATATAGATTTTTTTATCGGTGCTTTCATTGAGATCAGAGGCAGCAGTCAAGTCATACTCTAGACCATCGATGAGTAGATTTGCTGTCTGTGGCGTACTGTCGTTACCATAAGAAACCCCAATAGTAGCAGTAGGCTCACAAGAGAATGGCGTGCCTGCACTGGCATGATCGTGTCCTTCATGTTCTTCATGATCGTGCCCTTCATGCTCTTCGTGATCGTGCCCTTCATGTTCTTCATGATCGTGCCCTTCATGTTCTTCATGATCGTGCCCTTCATGTTCTTCATGATCGTGCCCTTCGTGATCCTCTACAGCGGTTACTACCTCAGCGTCAGTGCTAGGTTGACAGCCCAATAGTGAACCTGTCACCACACTGCCTATGAGCGCAGCACCTGCGAGTTTAGAAAAAGAGAAATAAGCCGCCATAATATAAATCCTCAAATAAGCAAAAATAAAGATATGTTATAATATAACAATTAATGTACAAAATAAAGCCGATGATGAAGAATCTCCATCATCGGCTCATTAGTTTTAAATGTTATCTACCGCTTAAAGTTATACGTTAAAGCGGAAATGCATCACGTCGCCATCTTGCACGATGTATGTTTTGCCTTCCAAACGCGATTTACCAGCAGCGCCTGCGCCTTTTTCGCCGTTGTATTCGATGAAATCATCATACGCAATGACTTCGGCACGAATGAAACCGCGCTCAAAATCAGTATGAATCACGCCAGCAGCTTGTGGAGCTGTTGCGCCAATAGCGACGGTCCAAGCACGCACTTCTTTAACACCAGCGGTAAAGTAGGTTTGCATATCAAGTAAGTCATAACCACCACGGATTACTTGATCAAGACCGGCTTCTTCCATATCCATCTCAGCTAGGAAGTCTTTTTTGTCATCTTCATCAAGCTGAGCGATTTCAGATTCGATTTGATTGCATAGCGCGATGACGATAGAGTCTTCACCAGTGGCGTAGTTACGAACGGCATCAAGGTAAGGATTGTTCTCAAAACCATCTTCACTGACGTTAGCGATATACATGGTAGGCTTTAGCGTGATTAAACCATAGCTTCTGATGAGTTTTTTCTCATCCGTATCAAGATTGGCGGCGCGTGCTGCCTGACCATCTGCTAATAATGGTTCAATTTTTTTGAAGATATCAAGCATAGCACCAGCGTCTTTGTCACCGCCTTTGGCCTTTTTGGTCAAGTTGAATATAGCGCGCTCAACAGCCTCTAAATCTGCCAATGCGAGCTCAGTATTGATAGTTTCGATGTCATCAATTGGGCTAACGCGACCATCAACGTGGACGACGTTGTCATCATCAAAACAGCGTACGACGTGAGCAATCGCATCAGTCTCACGAATATTGGCTAGGAACTGGTTGCCCATGCCTTCGCCTTTTGACGCGCCTGCAACCAAACCTGCGATATCAACAAACTCCATGGTCGTTGGTAGCACGCGTTCAGGATTAACGATATCAGCCAATTTCTTTAGGCGTGGGTCTGGTACTGGTACGATACCTGTGTTGGGATCTTTGGTACAAAATGGAAAGTTTTCAGCGGCGATACCCGCTTTGGTCAACGCATTAAACAAGGTGGATTTACCCACGTTTGGTAGGCCGACGATGCCGCAATTAAAACCCATAACATTCTCTCAATGTATTAATAAAATCAGTTGGTATAAAGATTGTTTAAATGATAAATCAAAATTGGGCACATTGTAGCAAATTTACCTGAATAGGGGTGAGGTTGTTGTATTGTATACTGAAATTTTGCTTCTTCTCATGACTGGCAATTTTGCCATTTTATCGATTATGGTAAGCTGTGTTATAAAATAATAGTTTGGCTTGTAGGCGTATAAAAGATAAGCATTTGTGACTCGCTACACTTTACGAGCAGTCCTCATTATGAACGCTAAATGTATTAATGTGCTAATTGACGACACGCCCTAGGTATAAATGATAAATGCGCCGTATCGATAAAGGCAGCTAAAATAAAATGAAAGGCAAAATTCTATAATGACTACCACGATCTTTGACACGCGCCACTATAATTATCCACAGAATTTCATGGAAATTAAGCCCAAGCTGGTACGTCTGGAAAAGGCGATTAAAAAGCTAGAGGCAAATTTAATCGATGCTAATGATGATGCCAATATTGAGCTACTAAATCATAGGATGAGTGGTGAATTAGGATTAAAAGTAGACTATGCCCGTGAGTTAAATCCTGACCAATTATTAGCAGCTACAACTATCGAAGGCAAAGTATTGGTGATTGCAGGAGCTGGCTCAGGTAAGACTAAAACGCTCACGTACCGCACCAGTTATTTGTTAGAGAATGGGGTCACGCCCAAAAGCATCTTGCTACTGACTTTTACGCGTAAAGCCGCCAATGAAATCAAGAATCGTGCAAAGACTTTATTGACTAATAGTTTGTCTGATGAGGATTTGGCTAGGGATAAACTGCCAACTGATAAGCGGCTCAACGATATCACTAGTGGTACATTTCATTCGTTTTGCAATATGCTGCTGCGCCAGTATTCAGGTCTACTCGGTATCAATCCGCGATTTACGATTTTAGATACAGGCGATAGTGAAGATGCCATCGACTTAATCCATAAAGAAAAAAAGTATCCTGCGCAAACCAAAAGTCAGGCCTTTCCACGTAAGAAAACATTGCAAAATATTATTTCTAGCTCTCGGAATAGACGTATTCATATCCGCGATTTAATCGAAAGCAGTTATCCTGATATCGCTGTGCATATTCCTATCATTGAGCAATTGGCAGTCGATTTTCATGAGTATAAGCGTGCCAATCATTTATATGATTTTGACGATATTATTAGTCAGGTCGTGCGCCATTTAAAGACCAACGACACCTTTCGGCAAATGCTACAAAACCAATATCGCTATATCATGGTTGATGAATATCAAGACACCAATATTCCGCAAAAGCAGTTAATCGACTTAATATGTGAGCCTGAGTCGGTATCACTGATGGTGGTCGGTGATGACAATCAAAGTATTTATGCTTTTCGCGGTGCCAATTATGAAAACATTTTATTATTCGGTGAGACCTATCCTGATGCCAAGCTGATTAAGCTCGAACAAAACTATCGTAGTACGCCCGCGATTTTGGATTATATCAATGCCTTGTCTGAGCAAATAACGCTAGGCTATCAAAAGCAACTGTACTCTGGCGCATCGATAAGTGGGCACAAGCCAGTATTTAGCCGCCTAACCAATGAGACAAAAGAAGCCAAATATATCTCCGATAAAATCATCGAGCTAAAGTCGGATCATGATTACAATGATTTTTCGGTACTGTGCCGCACGTCGTTTCAGTCTAACTATGTCCAGCTAGAGTTTATGGAGCGTCATATTCCATTCATCGTGGTGGGCGGTATCAAGTTCGTTGAAAGGCGACATGTCAAAGACGTTTTGGCCTTTATTAAAATTCTTTATAACCCCAATGATACGATTGCATGGCATCGAATTTTGACCTTATTCCAAGGCGTTGGGACAGTCACCGCGACGCGTTTGACCCAAGCGATTAATGCTGATAACAACTCCTTTGAGCCGCTACTCACAGCGAAGTTTGCTAAAAAAAGCGAACAGCTTGAGCCTTTATATCATACGCTGACTAAGGCAAATCAGGCTGAATCAGTTGAGACGGTCATTCAGCATATTTTAGGATTCTATATTCCTGTCTTAAAAACGATTGAAGAGAATTGGCGAGAGCGCAATGAGGACTTTCGTGTGCTCAAAAACTTGGCAACAGAACACAGTAGCCTTGATAACTTCTTAGAAAATTTGGCACTTGACCCACCCAATGATTCGGTAGCGACGACCAGTCAACCTGAGGAAGAAAGTAAAGATAAAGTCACTATCTCGACCATTCACAGTGCGAAAGGGCTAGAGTGGCCAGTGGTGTTTGTCAACTCATTGGTCGACGGTATCACGCCACATCATCGCTCTTTGGATGATTTTGAGGAGTTGGAGGAAGAGCGTAAATTGTTCTATGTTGCTTGTAGTCGAGCCAAGACCAGATTATACCTAACGGCGCCTGATTACTTTGCCAGTTATTCAGGGTATTTTGACAAGCCGTCACGCTTCATCGCGGAGCTATCTGCTGATAAAGTGACGGTCAAAACCGTTAAACCTTTTATAGAAGACAGTGATGATCCGATGTGGTGGTGATATTTTAAGTATATTACCGCCACACTAGGGCGTGTCCTCATTTTAAAAATGGTGATAAAAATGAGATAAATTGTAGTCTAACAAGGAAGATAGCGCAGATAATATCAAGATATTAGTCAGCTATTTGACGCTGTTTGGCAAGATTTAGCCATTTTTAACCCATTTAGATAACTTTCGATTGAATTGAGGACACTCCCTAGTATTGACTCAATCTTATATATTTAAGCGTCAGTCTCTGTTTCCGTCTCGCTAGCTATATTGGCCTCAATGTCCGTTTCAATATCGATCAGTACCGCATCCACGGTAGTGACGATTCTAGATTCAACATAAGAGCTGCTATAGGCCGTGTCGGTAGTGATTGGATAAATCTCTAGACGTTCCAATTCTGCTAATAAATCTTGGATAACTTCATTTTTACGAGTGACAAAAGTGGATGCAAAGCAGCGCCAAAATTTCCAGCCAGCACGCTCTAAAATACGCTGACGTTGCATATCGCTGTCCCATTTGTCAGGCCCATGATATCTATCGCCATCACATTCAATGGCTAGACTGTTATCGTTTTCACCTTCGACAACCATATCGATTCGGTAGGCACCTGCTTTGACCTGTGGAACCACTCGATAGCCTCTCTCCACCAAAAGATCGAAGACTTCTGTCTCAAAGGGAGACTCACATTTATCATGTAAGTCAGAAACTTCTTCTTCATCTTGCATGAATGGTGCTTGAAAGTGTTTGATAAGCTCTGATCGGTAGTGATCGGCTTGGCTTAGCTCATCCAACTCAATACTGCGCACCAAATACATTCTATCGCGCGCTCTTGAAGCAGCGACATTCATCCGTTGGGCGAAGGTATCTCTCGTTTGTGCATGGGCAGCTCCGGGTGCCACTACCAATGACAAAAACATGATATCGCGCTCTTTGCCTTGAAAGGTTCTGGCATCACCGCAAGCAATGTCAAAAGCAGTCATTACCGTTTCATCTAGTTCTTTGTTGAGTATCTCCATAATATTATGCGCTTGCTTATTGCCTAGCAATGAGACAACACCAATGGTTTTACCTTTGTAAGCTGAGTCAGAAACAAGGGTCTTGATTTCATCAACAATAAATCTGACTTCTGAAGGATTAATATCAGAGCCTTTAAGACGATAGCCATCGGTGACATAAATATCAATCAATGGCGGGTCCAAGCGCTCTGAAGACTTGGCTTTACGCAAAGGTATCAGCTCATGATTGTAAAACTCACGCTTTGAGAATTCAATGATAGGTGCCACACTACGAAAATGTTCTTTTAGCATCACACTGCTATCTGCAAAAACGACTTTGAATAAATCGTAGATTGAACGATCAGGTGACATCTGTGAGCGATAAACAGGGACTTGGTTGCTCAGATACTGTGCCATTAGGTTGCGAATTTTTTCGATATCAAGACCGACACCTTCTGGTGACACTTGTTTATCGTCACCAACGATTAATACTTTCTTAGCTCTCATAATGGCTGGGAGTGCAGTTAAGTCAGACTGAGAGGCTTCATCAATGATAACCAAGTCAAAACTGCCAAATTCTGCTGGCAAGGATTCAGAAATACGATAATGCGGCATAATCCAACATGGGATAGCAGCACTTGCTCCCGCAGAGGCTTCTCGCGCTTCACGGCGATAATAATGCGCGCCTTTGCCTGTTCCCTTACCGATACGCATAATGGCAGAGCGGTATTTTTCTAAAGAGGCTCTCACGTTTGGTGTCGCATTTTCTGCGACCTTTAGCCAAGCTCTTTTGGTGATGGTTTCTTGATAGAGTCTTGCCAGATTCACTTCTAAAGTGCCACGGGTTTTGGCCAGTTGAACCAACTCCTTGCGACCATCGATACTGTCGATAAAGCTTGTCAGTCTACCAATTCGCCAAATCTGCTGCCAGTTATCAGGCAGTAAGTCGTCAGGTTGCAAGTTATCCGATGCCAATGTGCCTTGAGAGTTATGACAAGATTCAAAACGCAATTTTTTTGCCCAAAGTGGTGCACCGTTATCTTCAATGAGTTGGGTAATGTCAGCGACTGTCTGTAAGTCTGTTGCAAGGTTATTCACGCGTTGCAGCTCATTTAACAGCTCTTGATAGTCTGTTTGTAATTGTTCATCAGATAAACTCGGGTCACCAATATTTTGAGTGACAAATGCCGTCATTTTTTCAATAATAGCGCCTTTACAATCAGTGAGATTATTAAGTAATGTCTCTTTTAATGTGAGACTTTCAGCCAGATTATGTCTCTTTAAATGTTGTTTAAGAACACTTTCAATCTCAGCCAACATATCCGTGTCATAAGGTGCTGTAGAGATAACATCCCAATCTATGAATATAATGCTTAATGCCTGCTTGATACTGTGCTGCAAGTGGTTACTAGCAATGATTTCATCGTATAGATGAACGGCTGAATGTAACGCAGACAGATTATTAGGCGATACCTCAAATATCGGTAAGGACAGCTCATTTGATAAGGCATTCCAGCGAAGGATAAACGCTTGAGCTTTTTTGCTAAACGTTATAAAGCTGGATATATACTGCCAATCTTCTGTACTTGATGGTGCTGATGAGACTATCGTAATAGACTCAAGGCTTTTCTTTTCAGCAGACTTACCAAAAATACCAGCGAGACCAAATGGTTTTTTGCCTTCAGATAAATTTTTCACCGCGTCAACGAGCTCTGGATTTTTATCAAAATCATCAGTCATCGTAATAGGTTTGGTTAAATAAATAGTTCTCTCATCAAAAAGTGCTTTGATCTCATCGTTTAGTATAGTGAGATGGTCGATGATGTCTTGCTTAGTCTCATTAGCTAGATGCTGTTGAATATCCGTCGTCCAGCGCTGCCCAGCAGTTGCAATTTTTTGCAGCAGGTCAGTTAAACGAGATGTATGAGAAGCGACTTCTTGAGCAATACCTATTGTGCTAGCACTGTCATTGATTAAGCTTGGTAGTTCTCCTTGCTGCTCAGCTGCTTGGGACTCATTGAGGTAACTTAAATCCTTATGAAGTTGCTTTATAGCGTTGGTAGGCGGCATGTCTGCAACAGCAGGAATCTTTTTATTAAGATAATCCAAGTCATTGCCGAGGTTTACTCTTGCGTCTTTTAGCGCTGTGATATCAGCATGAGTAAATCGAGGCTCAAATATCTCTTCTATGCCCAATTTATCGGGAAAGCTTTCGATAAGCTGCCGGTTTTGAGCCACTTCAGTCGCGGCATCCATGGGCTTGATAGTTTCATTATCGATAGTGATATCATCAAGGTTTAACCGTGCCCAAGCCGTAATTTTATGGTCAGTGCTGGCCAACTGTGCATGGATGGTATCAATTTGATTATCAAACACGAGGATGTCTTTTTTGTAGGCCTCGCGATTGATACTAGATACTTCGCTCGATATTTTTTTGATGGTATGTTCAAACTGTTTTAGGCCTTCGTTTTCACTGGTCAGCAGGCTAACGGCGAGCGGGCGAATAGATTCAGGCAGTTGTCCTTGTAGTACCTTTAGCGCGGGGTCTTTCATCGACGTGACCAGTACCCGCTTGCCAAGTGCTAAGTAATGACAAATGACATTGGCAATAGTATGGGTTTTGCCTGTACCGGGTGGGCCTTGAACGACCACGCCATCGTGAACATCCAACTGCTGTATGATTTGTACTTGTTCATCGTTGAATGCTTTGGGGAAATATAGCTCGGCTGGCATGCCTGTATACCTCTCACTGCCACTGACCATAGATAGACCACGATAAGCAGGCAATATGATGTCTTTATTTTCTGTAGCAGGTTCTGTCAGCATTGCCTTAAGAGTGCTCGGCAAATCGATATCAGTGGCTGTTTCGAGCTGAATAGATAAATTGTTCAAATCTTGCAAAAATATATTATTACTTCTGGGGCGCGCCATAATGACCCAAGTATCAGTGACGATTAGGTCGTTCTGCGCTTTAGGTATTTTTCGATCATCTGCATTAGTATGATCTGGCTGATAAACGCCAGACGAGTCAAGCAAAGTAACGGCTGATTTTAAGATAGGCTCATAGCTACTTGGCAAAAAAGGACTTAATGACACATCTTCTGAATCATAAAACGCTTTGCTGTTTTTTAATAACTTGGCTAAACCTTGATTTTCTTCTATAGAAAAAGGCTCAGTTTCAAGCGTAGGCGCAGATAGGGTAGGCTTGATGAGTAACGCCATCGTTTTCTGATCTAAGGTGATTTCAACAGATTGTGTCAATAAGGGATACTTTATTTGCTTGCCATTTTGCTCATTGTCAGCGCTTTTTCGTAGGGCAATACCAACACCCCATACTAGCTCTAGCTGTGCATCAGCGAGATTGCCCTGAAGCTGTTGATTCAGCATAAATAGGCTAGAATATAGAGCAATGCTTTGGCGAATGAGTTTCTCTTTTGCTTGCCAAGGTTGCCAAATATCTTTGAGGTACGTATTGAATTCATCTCGTACAGCGTCCCGTGCAGGAAAATCTTTTAAATAAAGCTCTGCCTGTAATGGTTCATCTAACTCTAACGATTCATTTTTATGATTACTGTCAACTTCAAACGGAGTCAATACCTCTGTAGAGTCTGCAAACATTAGACCATCATCGATGAATGGTTGCACAGATGTTTTTTCTTTTAATGACGGTTGGTCGCTAAGTTTGACTGGAGATACTAACCAATGTGCTAACAATGAGCTGCTAGGTTTAGGCACTGGATTTTCACGCAATCGCTCTAAACGCAACCAAACATCCTCAGAGCTATCATCTATGATATTTAGGCTGATACCAGGCAGATTTAATACTTGCTCTTCTGTACAAGTGAAGTCACTGTGCTTTGTAAAGTCTTGAGTAGGTGCTTTTTTCATCAAAGCACACTGTTTGATGAATTCAATCTGAGAAGCCAGTCTTTGTGCGTAAATACTCATTTATTAAATTTTCCCAATCATCAAAAAACCATCGATTAATATCACTGAAATCCTGCTAATTTTATCTTTCTAATATCGCTTATTTTGTGTTCAACTAAAAGTAACTTTAAGAAAAAACCAAACTATAGCACAGAAATTTATATCGATAGATTGCATCTAATATTTGTTAGATTTATCGCTATTACCCTTTATTATGGTCATAAGTCAATTGATTAGACCCTGTTTTCGTCAATTTTTTTACTAAATTATTACTCAAAAGCCAGTATTATTCCTTTCAAGAATGTCTTTTTTTAAACCACATAACTAAAAGGGTTTAGCTTAAAAATATTTTTCAGATAAGGGTTTAATATTTAGCTTAATGCGTTACTATTACCACCTAATTCTGTTAGACCCTCATATTTGATACTCTGTATTAATACCCTAAGAAAAGGATAGGTTATGCGCTATGAAGTGATCGTTATCGGTGCAGGTATGGTTGGCACGTCAGTTGCGTGGCATTTACAAAAAAACAATTCACAAGTACTGATGTTAGACAAGAAGCTGCCAGGGTCAGAGACCTCGTATGGTAATGCTGGGTTGATTCAGCGCGAAGCCATTCATACCCATCCTTTTCCTCGTCAACTGACTGAGATGATCAGAGTATTACCGAACCAAGGTACCGATATTCGCTATCGTATCCCAGCGATTTTGCGTTACCATCAAGCGCTGTTACAGTACTGGAAATACTCTGTACCTGCGACTGTTAAGCAAATCGAATCAGAGTGGCAGACACTGATTGAGCATTGCACCAGCGAACATCAAACAATGATTGAAGCATCTGGTGCTGACGAGCTAATCACGCGTGACGGCTGGTTACAGCTGCATCGTTCTGAAGAGACGTTTAAAGAAGCGCAAGCAGCAGCCATTGATGCATGCAATCAAGGGGTTGAACATAACGTACTAAACCTTGAAGCACTAAAAGCCATGGAGCCTAGTGCCAATTTCGAAGGTTTCGTTGGTGCGATTCATTGGAAAAACTCTTGGCAAGTATCGAACCCAAGCTCGCTAGTCAAAGCGTATGCGAAGAATTTCCAAGAGATGGGCGGCACGATCAAAGAGAGCGATGTAAAAGAAATCGTAAAAAATGGCGAAGGCTGGAAAATCATCACTGATAATGACACTTACTATAGTGATAAGTTGGTCATTGCAGCGGGTCCATGGTCGAACGACTTGATCAGACCACTTGGTTATAATCTGCCATTGTTCCCAATGCGTGGTTATCATCAGCATTTCAAAGTAACAGAAAAAAATACCATCAATCACAGCATGTTTGATATGGACAAAGGCTTTGTAATGGGCCCAATGCAGCAAGGCATCCGCATTACGACTGGTGCTGAGATGACCACCATGGATGCGCCAAAGAACTTTGGTCAATTAAAAACCGTTCTAAAGCTGGCTCGCAAAATCTTACCATTAGAAGACGCAGTAGAGTCTGAAGCATGGGCAGGATCACGTCCTTGTATGCCTGATATGAAGCCAGTTATTGGTCCTGCAGACAAGCATGAAAAATTATGGTTCGCATTTGGTCATAGCCATCAGGGTTTCACATTAGGGCCTATGACAGGGCGTCTGGTTGAAGAAATGATTCATGAAAAGCCATCATTAGTAAACCTTGCACCATTTAGTGCTCAGCGTTTTTCGAAGTAAGAGTGCATTTGATAGATTTAGCACAGACTTAAATTAATAAATTGAAGGTATATAATATGATAAAGAAGCTACACAGCACGCCACGCATGAGCAGAATTGTGGTCCATAACCAGACTGTATACTTGTGTGGTCAGGTAGGTAATGCAGAAGATGATATCAAAGCACAAACATTAACTTGTTTAGAAAAAATCCAGACCTTGCTAGAAGAAGTGGGTAGTGATAAATCAAAACTACTATCAGTAACGGTTTGGATCAAAGATATGGCAGATTTTGCTGCTATGAATGAAGTCTATGACAAATTTTTTGAAGGTATTCAACCACCAGCACGTGCTTGTGGCGAATCAGCATTGGCACGTCCTGAGCTATTGGTTGAGATGATCGCTATCGCTGCTGAATAAAGACTGCTTGTAGTACCGGTATTAAATAGAAATCAAAAAGGCCATGATAGCGATATCATGGCCTTTTTATTTTTTCTGTCTTCTCATGTATTGGTTGTCAGCATTTTTTATAAGCTATCGAAGTAGTCTCAAATAAACTTGATAAACTTATGTTCTATAAAATTATGAATTTTTTGTGTTACCTGTTACTATACGCCAGAAACAATTCTGAGATAATACGAATGCCTTAAGACACATTATATTTCTTGATGTCAAGAGAGCGGATAGCAATCATATTATCTATTATAAATAGCGTTTTTAAACAGATTGTAGTTTATTTTTTTATTAAAAATTTTGAGGAAAATCACGTGGAAATTTTAGGTTCTATTATACTTATAATCGCAGGTATTATGCTTCTTGTTTATAGCATTAAGTTAATTATCATTGCCTTCCAAGAATCGATACTCTGGGGGCTTTTGTATCTGTTTCTTCCATTTGCCAATTTATATTTTATTATCACTCGCTGGCCAGATTGTAGTTCTCCGTTTTTGAGATCATTGGTAGCTCTTGCATTTATAATTTTAGGAGCTGTGATGGCTTCACCATCGATATCATAATAAAGCATCCGTAGGAAATAAAGCAGTCAGCTATTTACAGTCGTTTACTACGTGACGTTAATAAATAAAAATAGCGTACTCATAACCTGAATACGCTATTTTTTAAGCTATCACATACCATAGTCTGTTCAAGCGAATTTAGTACGCACCTTCGCTATAGATAAGCTCGTAGCTGTGGCTATATATCTCAACGATGTTGCCAAACGGGTCTTCCATATAAATCATGCGATATGGCTTTTCACCAGGGTAGTAGTAGCGTGGTTTTTCCATACGTTTTTTACCGCCTGCTGCAACCATACGCTCAGCCAACTCTTCAACATTTGGATCTTGAACACAGAAGTGGAAGATACCAGTTTTCCAGTACTCAAAATTGTTTTCAGGGTCTTCTTGATTTTTGAATTCAAAAATCTCAACACCGATACGATCACCAGTCGATAGGTGGGCGATACGGAAGCTGCCCCAACCTGAGCCGAATACTTCAGTACACATCTCACCAATAGGGCTGTCATCTTCGACAATCTCAGTAGGTTCCATGATGGTATACCAGCCCATTACTTCAGTATAGAATTTCACGGCTGCATCTAGGTCAGGGACTGAAAGACCGATATGCGAAAAGCTTCTTGGATAAACGTTGTTCATAGCTTGTGCTCCTGTTTGATGTGCGTTTTCTTTAACGTGGAGCCAGTATATAAACAGAAGATAATTACGTAAAATTATCATTTATTATAAAGATAAGTATGTATTGTAATGATAAATATCACATGGTTACGCACCTTTTGTACACTTGTTGACGTCGGTCACTTTACGCACACAGCCGAGCGCTTACACATGACCCAGTCAGGTGTCAGTCAACACATCAGTAAGCTAGAGAATCAGTTAGATATTGATTTGCTTATTCGTCAAGGTAAGCAGTTCTCATTGACTGATGCTGGTCAACAGCTCTATCAGGAAGCAGAAGACATTTTACAACGTTTAGCACGCTTAGAGCAGCGTATTGGGGAAGACCCTGCTTATGAAGGGCTAGTGCGATTGATGTCGCCTGGTAGTGTGGGACTCAAGCTGTATCCAAAGCTTTTGACATTACAGCAACAGTATCCGCAGCTGATTATTGATTATCGCTTTGCACCCAATGCTGATATCGAACGAGCACTGGCAAATCACGAGATTGATATTGGTTTTATGACGGATATCTCAGGTGATGAGACAGTCAGTTGTAAGTCAGTGGTTCAAGAAGCATTAATGTTAATTACCCCAGCGACGACTACTGAGATAAATTGGCAAGCATTGACTCAGCTTGGATTTATAGATCATCCGGATGGTGCGCACCATGTAAATATGCTGCTAAGCGCCAATTATACTGAGTTTCAGCACGTTAATGATTTTGATAAAAAAGGATTTTCAAACCAAATTAGCTTGATTTTGGAGCCAGTGAGCAGGGGACTTGGGTTTACCGTTTTACCAGCGCATGCAGTTGCGGCATACCCAAATCCTCAAGCTATCAAAAGTCACTACCTACCAGTACCTGTCAGCGAAACTTTATACCTTGCTGTACGGAGTCAGTCTGTACTGCCTAACAGAATGCAAACCGTTATTCATGAAGTGCAAAAATGGTTATAAAGTTGACACATACGTATTAGCCTTACATTCTATTTATAATACAGTTTAGCTAAGTTAGAAGCAGTATTTATACATGTTTTCAATTTACTCTATATCTATGGACTAATGATGAATATACAGCTATTAAAAAAGATCTGCTTTAATATGATAATAATTTATATGATAGCTGGACTCACAATACCTGCTATTGCAGAAGATTCAATATTGATAAGAGATTTCACTACTATCGAGTCACTTGCACAGCAAGGGAATGCCATTGCCCAGTATAATTTAGGTCTCATGTATGCAGCAGGCTTAGATGTTGAGCAAGATAATATTAGGGCTTTTGAGTGGTTGAATAAATCTGCCAATCAAGGGTTAGCTGAAGCACAATATAATATCGGTGTTATGTACGATAAAGGTATAGCCGTACCACAAAACCATGAAAAAGCCTTTGCCTACTATAGCAAGTCTGCTAAACAAGGCTATAGCAGAGCCCAATACAATCTTGGTACTCTTTATTCTACAGGTGAAGGTGTCGTTCAAAATGATATTAATGCCCTTAAGTATTGGCAACAGGCAGCTGAACAAAATAACAAGTTAGCACAGTTTAATTTGGGCATTGCTTATGCCAATGCCAAAGGTGTCCCTAAAAATAATACAACAGCGTTTAAATGGTATCAAAAATCTGCTGAACAAGGAGTTGTTGGTGCTCAATTTAATTTAGGTGTACTGTATCAGCAGGGGCAAGGGGTTCCTAAAAATAATATCAAAGCGGTTGAATGGTTTGAAAAATCGGCTAAGCAGGGCATGGCAGAGGCTCAGTTTAACCTTGGTTATATGTATTATAAAGGTGAGGATGTAAAACTAGACTATAGCAAAGCCGCGTATTGGTTTGAAAGCTATAGCCAGTTAGGATATCAAGACGTACAAAACGAATTAGCAAAAATTTATATTCTAAGTGATGGTGTCTATGGTGATAGAGAAGGCGGGCTAGCAGGGTTAAAGCGTATCTGTGACACTGGTGTCCAGAAATATTGTGATATGTATACAGAGTGGAGCCAAAAAATAGACTAAATGGCTTGGCTCTATTCTGTTTTGAAATTATAAAAATATTTATCTCATACTAAGGCCCAAGTGCATAGCCGCAGCGATATTAACAGCCGTGGTTTCGATATTGTCATAAGCCTGACTGAGTACGTTTTCGATGGTATCTACCTTTTGGATACTCGGCATGACCACATCGAACTGACTGGTTTGAGCAGGTTTTAATCCGTCAACACTGCCACAGATAGCAATCACAGGTGTATGACTGGCTTTGGCAAGTTGGCTAATACCGCCAGCAACTTTACCCATGGCTGTTTGTGCATCAAGCTTGCCTTCGCCAGTAATAACCAAATCTGCATCGGCAATATGCTGTGATAACTTGGTCACTTCAGCGACCGTATCAAAACCTGACTTTAGCTGCGCGCCACAAAAACTCATCAATGCATAGCCAAGACCACCAGCTGCTCCAGCACCTGCGACTTCTTGACAGTCCTGATGGCTGCTCGCGCGAACAGCTGCAAAGTGGCTTAAGGCTTTATCCAAATCGTCAACTTGTTGCGGGCAGGCACCTTTCTGTGGTCCAAATATCGCACTTGCCCCTAATTGGCCACACAAAGGATTGGTCACATCACACGCCACTTCAAACACGGTATCTACCACTTTTGCATGGAAGCTTGTGTCATTAAGTCTGTGCAACTTGACAAGCTCACCACCACCTTGTGCTAATGGACTGTCATTAATATCATGAAATGTCATACCCAATGCCGTTAGCATACCAAGACCTGCATCATTGGTGGCACTACCACCTAGCCCAATAATGATACGCTCGGCGCCTTCATCTAAAGCATCGGCAATCAGCTCACCGACACCGTAACTGCTAGCGATGACAGGATTACGCTCTGCGACGGTCAGTAGATGTAACCCACAAGCTTGGGCGATTTCGATAACTGCTGTCGCATCAGGCAATAATAAATACTTTGCAGTGATGGGTCTCATGAGTGGGTCGTGTACCACCACTTCTTTCCAGCGTCCGCCTAATACATAAGACAATACCGCAGAGGTGCCTTCACCGCCATCTGCCATCGGCAATAACGTATAGTCAGCGTTTGGAAACACCTGACTAAAACCAGATTGAATGGCGCGGCAAACATCCAATGCTTCTAAGCTTTCTTTGAACGAGTCGGGGGCGATTAAAATCTTCATGAAGGTCTCTCTGGGTATTTTTTGAACGTCTTTTTGAGTGTTTTCGCTAATGCGTTAAATGAACACTGTTAAATAAATACTAAGGTTAACAGCCAGATAAACACAATGCTGGTCACACCTTGAATACCCGTCGCCATTGAATGGGCTTTGTATGCTTGTGACACACTCATACGGCTAAACTGACTGACAATCCAAAAGAAGCTGTCATTGGCATGTGAGATAGTCATAGCGCCTGCACCAATTGCCATCACACAAAATACGCGACCCAGCTCACTGTCTAGACCAATTTGATCCAATAACGGTGCAACCATCGCAGAGGTGGTGACTAGCGCTACGGTGGTCGAGCCTTGCGCAGTCTTTAGTGCAGCAGAGACGATGAATGGCATAAAGATACCAAGGCCCAACGCAGACAATGTCGTACCTAAATAGTCTCCGATTGGCGTCACTTTTAGCATGGCGCCAAATGCACCACCAGCACCAGTAATCAATAAGATAGGTGCGGCTACGACTAAACCTTGAGAGATACTGTCGCTGATCTGCTGCGTTTTTTGCTCGGTATTGATGAGTAAAAATGATAAAAACAGACCAATAAGTAATGCCGTTAGGGGATTACCAATAAATACCAAAATATCTGTCAACGTGCCACTACCAAACGGTGCGCTTGGGAAGTTGGCAACAGACGATAAGCAAATCAATACGATAGGCACGATAATAGGCAAAAACGCCATCGTTGCTGACGGCATATTGCTATAGTCATCACGCGTTTTCATGTTTTCAGGTAACGTTGCTGCTGGTGCATCTAGCGCGTCTATATTATCAGGCGTCACATTTAGAAAACGGTTAGACCACCACCAGCCAGCCAATACAGCAACGGCTGTCACGACCACACCGACCATGATGACCAAACCTAGATTAGACTCTAATCCTAAGTTGCCTGCCGCTGCAATCGGACCTGGTGTTGGTGGCACGAAGGTGTGCGTTGCGTACAAGCCCGTGGCTAAGGCAATACTCATCGCCACACTAGATACTTTTAAACGCTCGGCCAATGTCTCTTTTAAAGAGTTTAAGATGATGTAGCCTGAGTCACAGAATACAGGTACTGACACGACTGCACCGACGATAGACATGGTCAGAGTAGGGAAGCGTGGGCCTAAAACTTTGATAACGGTTTCTGCCATCACAATAGCCGCACCAGTTTTTTCAAGGATTAAGCCGATAATGGTACCGAATACAATCACTAGACCGATATAACCTAAGATACCACCAAAGCCATCAGAGATTGTCTTAGCGACAGTATTAAGTGGTACTTGGTAGAATAGTGCTACCAAAAATGCTGACAATATCAACACTAAAAAAGGATGCCACTTTAATTTTGCGGTAGCGAAAATAATAAAAAGAATGGTCAGCACAAGCCAAAATACAATCATCACTGTCTCAATATGGTTTATATCTTAATGAATTATTCACGCGAACAGGCATCAATAACGATACGAAATTTTAAAGGGGCACATTTTATAGTAAATAGACGCTACTAGGAAATACATTCGTGAAATATATGGGGTTATCGATAGGGTTTTTACGATTTACTAGTTATGACGAGGACGCCATAAATACATCTTAAGATGCTTTTAAGAATATTATTGGCTTCTAGAACGGTGATGATAGAATTTTAACCAAAAAAAACTGGCCATTTTAAATGACCAGTCGTTGTGCACAGCATGTTCAAAGCAGCATTTAGTTGGTACTTACGCGATTTTATCGAATCGTGCTTTATTACCTTCTGCTACTATCGAGTCGAAACTCACACAGATACCTTCGTTATCTAATGTTGCGTACCAATGGTCGTCATTACTACCTGTCATTAGTTGAAAATACTTATCGTTGACGATTCTACCAACGGTATATATCTCACCTTCTGAGTACACGTCATTACCTTTGATACATATTAATCTGTCATTAGTGTTTATCATATTATCGTACCTTATTATTATCTACAACTCGGAACCAGTAGATTAGATATGGCTATAATAGCAATTCACTGCACGGTAATAAAGACGCTTTATATACGGTATCTTGTTGTTAAGTATGAGTTTTTTTGGAAATTTATTACGGCTAGTTACTGAATTATGTCATTGCAGAAATCATTAATAAAAGGACAATTATCGCGGTGTTTGAAAGGAGAATATTGTTTGTTTAAACCTCAATTTCAATCAATATCAGGCTACTATCGTAAAGTGCAGACGTAAAAAAACCAGTGACATAACATCACTGGTTTTTTATGTAGACTGAAACTAGATATGCTAAAGATTACTCTTCAGAATAGTCTGCGCTTTCGTCTGCAACGTCGTCTTCGTCATCGTTGTTACCTTCTTCAGAAAGAATAGTAACTAAGATGCTAGCAGTAACGTCATGATGTAGCTGAATATCAACATTATATTCGCCAACTTGACGTAAAGTGCCTTCAGGAAGCTTGATTTCAGCACGGTCTACTTCTAGACCTGAGTTAGTCAATGCTTCAGCAATATCACGAGTACCGATAGAGCCGAATAGCTTGCCTTCGTCGCCTGATTTAGCACGCATGATGACATTAACGTCAGTTAGTGCATCAGCACGTTCTTGAGCAACAGCTACTTCTTTCGCTTCTTCAGCTTCAAGTTCAGCACGACGTGCTTCGAACTTTTCAATGTTAGCTTTAGTAGCAGGTAGTGCTTTACCCAAAGGGATAAGAAAGTTACGTCCGTAACCTGGTTTCACATCGACGGTTTCACCGAGTTTACCAAGGTTGACGATACGCTGTAACAAAATAATTTGCATGAGTCATTCCTAGTTAATTAACGGTTAACCCTGATGGTTATCAGTGTATGGAAGTAGCGATAAATAACGAGCTTGCTTGATAGCAGTAGCTAGTTGACGCTGATATTTAGTAGATGTACCGGTAATGCGGCTTGGTACGATTTTACCATTATCACTGATATACTGTTTTAGCAATTCAACATCTTTATAATCGATGTGAGTGATGCCTTCAGCAGTGAAACGGCAGAATTTGCGACGGCGATAGAAACGTGCCATGAGTATTCTCCTTTAATTAGTCTTCACTGTTGTCGTTGTCGTCGTTATCGTTTTCACGACTGTCTGGACGACGAGTAGTTGCTTTGCGTGCGCGTTTTTCATCGGCATTCTTGGCTAACTGCGACTCTTCAGTGACAGCGTCGTCACGGCGCATAACTAGACTACGAATGATCGCGTCGTTATAACGGAATAATTCTTCAAGTTCAGCTAAAGTTTCACCGTCAGTTTCAATGTTGAAAAGAACGTAATGAGCTTTGTGAATCTTGTTGATTGGATATGCCAATTGACGGCGGCCCCAATCTTCTAAACGATGGATAACACCGTTGTTGTCTTGAACTAACTTGATATAGCGCTCAACCATGCCGACCACTTGGTCGCTTTGGTCTGGGTGTACAAGTAACACCAGTTCGTAATGTCGCATTATGACTCCTTACGGATTAGTAGCTATTAACCCTATGTTAATAGCAAGGAGATTTATAAGGTAAGCCCGAATCCTATCAAATTTTATAAAAAATAATGAGGAATAAGCTTAGTTTATAAAGCGCCGTATTATAACAGTACTTAGCCATTAACACAAAGGTTAATCTCTAAGGTACTGTCAATAAAATATAAAAATGGTGAATATGTCTTTACCAATAAAAAAAGCAACGATCGTACGCTGCTTTTTTATCATATATAAGACATATCAAAAATAACAAGACGGCTATTTTATTTTTGGCTCTTTCACTATCTGACTGCTATCTGCTTTTACGACTAAGGTTTTAGCAAGTTTGTCATGCCAACCAATATTTTCAGGGCTTTTCGATGCCATGTAATAGTGAATGGCAATAATCACAAAACCTAAAAAGCTCGTGAATGAGAATAGCAAATTATAGATAATAAATAGCAGCAATGTACGCATGCCGATGAGCTTGATAAAAGAAGGCAGACGATGCGTGGTTTGATCCACGACACGAATACCTGTAATCAGCTTGCCCAGTGATTGACCACGCATAGTGATGAATACTAACTGTAACGCAAACAAGCCAAAAACCATGACTTGCGATATCATCAATGTGCTGCTAGGAAGGCTCTCCATCAGTGTCATTGAGTATTGATAAGCTGCGTCCATATCTTGGATGTTTTGGAATTTAGTGTAATCCACATCCATTTTAGTCAATGCCATGACTAGCGGAAAAATAGCCAGTATGTATAACAAGCCATTTAGTGCCGTTGCTAAGACTCGTGACATGATAGGCGCAAGGACAACATTACCAACGACTTTGTCTTTGCTCGAGGTAGCTTTACTGTTAGTAGATTTATTCAATGACACATTGTGATGCGGCGTATGATGACGATTGGTTGTCATGTCTGCTTTTGCATCTTTACTGGTGTCTTTTGGACGTTCAGGCTTGCCATATAATCTATCTAACGATACTGACTTGCCGTCCTGTGCATCATTGACATTATCTTCGGGAAAAACGGTAACGTTATTAATAATAGAGTCATTGGCCTGAGGGCTATTAACGTTGGTCGGTCGATAAACCGTTTGATTATTGGTTAAGTTACCGACGCGCTGCCATTGGTCTAGGCCGTCATGCCATATCAAATCGTCTAGCAATACTTCACCAGAGGTTAGCATGATATTGAGCTGATCCAAACTATATGGCCCAGCTTGTACGTTATTTCGAGCAAGGAAAATCTGCATAATTGCCTGCATAGTTAGTCATGTCTTCGTACATTATATTAGGGTCTATTTGAAAAAATCAAATAGACCCTAATGGTGGTACTCTTAGTGACTGTGTAAATGACCGCTACGAATGAACGTAATGGCTTACTTTGATTCTTCACCAGCCAAGAATAACCAAGTATCTAATACTGAGTCAGGGTTCAATGACACTGAGCTGATACCTTGTTCCATCAACCAGTAAGCAAGATCTGGATGATCTGACGGGCCTTGACCACAGATACCGACATATTTGTTTTGCTTACGGCAAGCATCGATAGCCATAGTCAACAGCTTCTTAACCGCAGGATCACGCTCATCAAATAGATGTGAGACGATGCCTGAGTCACGATCTAGACCAAGTGTCAACTGAGTCAAATCGTTAGAGCCGATTGAGAAACCATCGAAGTATTCTAGGAACTCTTCTGCCAATAGCGCGTTGGTCGGTAGCTCACACATCATGATGATGCGCAGACCGTTCTCACCACGTTTCAGACCGTTTTTCTCAAGTAACTCGATGACTTGTGCTGCTTCGCCAACGGTACGTACGAAAGGAATCATAATCTCGACGTTGGTCAAGCCCATCTCATCACGTACGCGCTTCAGTGCTTTACACTCAAGCTCAAAGCAGTCACGGAAGTTGTCAGACACATAACGACTGGCACCGCGGAAACCAAGCATTGGGTTTTCTTCTGATGGCTCGTATAGCTTACCACCAAGCAAGTTAGCATATTCGTTAGATTTAAAATCTGACATACGAACGATGACTGGCTGATCCATAAAGGCAACGGCTAGCGTTGAAACGCCTTCGACCAATTTATCAACATAGAAGTCAACAGGTGAGGCATAACCAGCGATACGCTCTTGGATAGCTTGTGATATTTCACGTGGCAAGCTGTTCATGTTTAGCAACGCTTTTGGATGCACACCAATCATACGGTTGATGATGAACTCTAGACGCGCAAGACCAATACCTTCGTTTGGCATTTGCGTGAATGAGAACGCACGATCTGGGTTACCAACGTTCATCATTACTTTGAATGCTAGCTCTGGCATTGTTTCAACAGAGTTGGTCTGTACTTCAAAGTCAATTTGGCTCTCATAAATGAAACCAGTATCACCTTCAGCACAAGAAGCAGTTACGTCTTGACCGTCAACCAATAGCTCAGTCGCATTACCACAACCAACGATGGCTGGAACACCTAGCTCACGCGCGATGATAGCTGCGTGACACGTACGGCCACCACGGTTAGTGATGATGGCAGAAGCACGTTTCATGACTGGTTCCCAATCCGGATCGGTCATGTCTGATACGAGTACGTCACCTTCTTGTACTTTGTCCATCTCGTTTAGGTTGCTAACGATACGGACTTTACCTGAACCGATACGTTGACCGATTGAGCGGCCTTCGCATAAGATTTTTGCATCAGTCGTGTTGATGATATAGCGTTCCATGACATTGCTGTCTTGGCGGCTCTTAACCGTCTCTGGACGTGCCTGAACGATAAAGATTTCGTTAGTATCACCGTCTTTTGCCCACTCGATATCCATTGCTTGACCGTAATGCTTTTCAATCGTTACGGCTTGTTTGGCAAGAGAGGTTAGCTCTTCAGTAGACAATGAGAACTGCATACGATCTTGTTTTTCAACATCGACAGTTTTGACTGATTTGGCAGTACTGCCTTCATCACCATAAATCATTTTCTTATGCTTGCTACCTAGGTTACGGCGAATAACCGAAGGTTTACCGTTGGCTAGCAATTGTTTTGAGATATAGAATTCATCAGGGTTTACAGCGCCCTGTACGACCATTTCACCTAGGCCGTAGCTTGAGGTGATAAATACCACTTGATCAAAGCCACTTTCGGTATCTAGCGTGAACATCACACCGGCTGCGCCAGTTTCTGAACGTACCATACGTTGTACGGCTGCAGATAGTGCAACACCTTCGTGCTCAAAACCTTTGTGTACACGATAAGAGATAGCACGGTCATTGTATAAAGAAGCAAATACTTCTTTAATAGCGATTAGAACGTTATCAATACCGCGAATGTTTAGGAATGTCTCTTGCTGACCAGCAAATGAAGCATCTGGCAAATCTTCGGCAGTCGCAGAAGAACGTACAGCAACAGCGATGTCTTCGCCGCCACTCATGGCTTCAAATGACTGACGCACTTCTTGCTCAAGATCTTTTGGCAGTTCTTGCTCAATAATCCAAGTACGAATCTTTTTACCAGTTTCTGCAAGTTTTTTTACATCATCAACATCTAATGTCTTTAGTTCGCTGTTGATTTTGTCAAGCAGGCCAGTTTCATTCAAAAAGCGGTTAAACGCATTTGATGTGGTGGCAAAGCCGCCTGGTACACTAACACCCAAATCAGACAAATGGCTGATCATTTCACCTAATGAAGCGTTCTTACCGCCGACCATTTCAATGTCGTCTTTTCCTAGCTGATCAAGATTGATTACAAGTGCTGTAGATTGCGCTGCCATGATAACTCCAGAAAATAAGGTTATTTAGTAAAGATTATAACGGTGGATTATACCGCTATATTTTGAGAATTTCGAGGGTTTAAATCAAAAAAATTGTTAAAAACACACAAATTATGGCATTTGCTACATAATTTATGGCAAGTATCACAGATTTTACTTTTTAGAGTTTTTATGAAATATAAGTAAAAGCTGATATAAATGCCATTTGATAATCATTTATGGGTTTATAAATAGAGGGTTTGGGAGTGAGGACAAAGCGGGTTAGCAGCCACTCATAATAAATACCTATATATAGTAGAAAGTACTAAAGCGATACAAGTAATGAGGTGCAGTGAGCAGACCTATGGACATCAATTAGGACATCAAAAGCAGTGTGGGTTTCTAAGTGTGCGCCTGTAACATTGATTTCTATTAGGTGGCTATTATGCGTATAATGTAGGGCATCAAGAATGTAGGCCTGCCATTATATATGTGTCGACTTTTAGTGCTTATATCGAGAGTTAGATGAGTCTAAAGTAGATTGAAAATAAAAACCAAATAAAGATCACCATGTGTGTTTCTAATTGAGGTGTCAACGTTATGTACTCAAGCAACCCATCTGAACCAGTCAAGTCCACTATCCAAAATCATCATGCACTGAATTTGGACAGCTCTCAAACGGTTAGAACAGCATTTTTTATCTCAGATGGCACAGCAATTACGGCTGAGACACTTGGCCGTGCTATCTTGAGTCAGTTTGCTTCGATACCCTTTGAGACACGCGTATTGCCTTATGTGGACAGTATTGAGCGTGCAGAGGATGCCGTTGAGCAAATCAATATGGCTTATCAACGAGACGGATTTTTGCCTTTAGTGTTTGATACGATTGTTAACCCTGATATTCGTGAAAAAATTAACGCAGCACAAAGCTGTAATTTGGATATGTATGAGGGTTTGATTGGCCGTGTCGCAGAAGAGACAGGTGTAGAGCCAGATGGACATTCAGGTCATGCCCACGATAATGTCGATTCTGAGACCTATAAAGAACGTATCGATGCCGTTCATTTTGCCTTAGACAATGATGATGGTGCGCGTACACGTCACTATAATGCAGCTGATATTATTTTGGTTGGGGTCTCTCGCTCGGGCAAAACGCCAACATCTTTATACTTAGCATTACAGTTCGGTATTCGAGCAGCTAACTATCCTTTGACTGAAGATGATTTGTACGACAATCAATTACCAAAAGCATTGCGTGAACATAAAGACAAACTGTTTGGCTTGCTCATCGATACCGATCGCTTGGTAAAAATCCGCCAAGAGCGCCGTGCAGGCAGTCGTTATTCGAGCTATCAGCAATGTCAGCAAGAACAGCGTGCGATACAAGGCATTTATATCACTCATGGTATCCCAAGTTTGGATGTGTCTGAGATGTCTGTTGAAGAAATTGCGACTCGTATTTTACAGAAGACAGGCCTCAAACGTCGTATCGGTTAAGGGTTCGTTTAATCAAATCAAATGTTAATCGATTTGACCATAGTCGGTTCAATATAATCTCATTATCATATAGAGAACATTATGAGTTCAGCTTACAAATCTAGCAAAACCCCTTTATTATTGGCGAGCTTATTGAGCGTAGCGACATTACTGACGGCTTGTCAGACATCGCGTGAGCCAGTACCTGAGCCACGTTATGTGCCGTCCATCGTATTGGGTGATGCACAAACGTTAACGATTATGCCAAATCGGGTGGCCTGTGCCTCTGCATTACCGATGCAGTGTCTGCTGGCCAAGTCCAAAGATGGTAGTGTGTTTCAGATTCCTTACGATTGGATTGAAGATTTTCAACCAACGCTAGGTACTGAATATGTGATCAGTGCTCGCCCGCAGATCGATGAGGGAAAGCAGAGTCTCACTGGGTATTGGACATTACAAAATATTGTGTCACAACGTATGGTGAGCAACCCTCAATAATGTGACTCTGACTCATTTAACTATTGACTCACTCACGGTCTAGATATCAAATAAACCAGTAAATATAAAGAGGATACGATGGGAAGTAAAAAACCAAGCGACGCGACTAATGATATCGGTGAAGATACCCATACCGAAGTATCTAATAAAGCGGATGGTCACATACCTAATCCTGAGCACACTGAAGGCAAAAATAAACAACAAAATATTGAACAGACTCACGAGCAAGTCACTGATGATTTTATATATCACCCTGATCTTGTGAATCCACTTGATGACACACGAATCGATGTAAAATCTGGTTTTGCCAAAGACTCTCGCCGCCTAAAAAGCGATGATCATGCTTATGAATATGACGCAGTTATTTTAGGAGCAGGCCCTGCTGGTGAAGCTGCTGCCATGAAGCTGACTAAGTCTGGCAAAAGAGTCGTGGTTGTTGATCCGCGTGACCAAGTGGGCGGTAACTCTACTCATGTGGGTACCATCCCAAGTAAAGCATTGCGCCAATCAGTATTTAACTTGATTAACTTCCGCCGTGATCCGATGTTTACCAAGGCGATGGAATATAAGCAAGTACCGCTCAATGAAGTGCTGGCCAAAGCCCGTCAAGTGATACGTCGTCAAGTCAGTACGCACACACGATTCTATGAGCGCAACCGTATTGAAGTGATTCAAGGGTGGGCAAGTTTCGTTGATGAGCACACGCTGCGCATTGAAACCGATGACAATGTTTTTGAAACCATTACTTTCAATAAAGCCATTATCACCGTCGGTAGCCGTCCTTACCGTCCTGATATTTTAGACTTTGACCATCCACGCGTTTTTGATTCTGATAAAATCCTGCAAATGGATTATGTCGTCAAAAAAATCATCATTTATGGTGCAGGCGTGATCGGTTGTGAGTATGCGTCTATCTTTACCGGTCTCGGCTATAAAGTTGACTTAATCAATAACCAAGATCAGCTGCTCAATTATTTGGATAGCGAAATTAGTGATGCCATCGCGCATGACTTTAGACAGTTTGGTGTATTAATCCGTAGTAATGAAGAGATTGATTACCTTGAGACACACGATGATTATGTAGTCTTGCACTTAAAGAGTGGTAAGCGCATCAAATCTGATGCCATCCTGTGGTCAAATGGTCGCTCGGGTAATACTGAAGGCTTAAACCTAGAAGCTGTTGGTCTAAAAGCCAATAGCCGTGGTCAGCTAAAAGTCGATGATACTTATTGCACTGGTATCGAAAATATCTATGCCGCTGGTGATGTGATCGGTTGGCCTTCTTTGGCATCTGCTGCCTATGACCAAGGGCGATGTGCCGCTGCCTTTATGGTAGGCGATGACGATGCTGAGCCAGTATCTAGCGTACCGACTGGTATCTATACGATTCCTGAAATCTCTTGTATTGGCAAAACTGAGCAAGAACTGACGGACGAAAAAGTCCCTTATGAAGTGGGTCAAGCATTCTTCAAACATCTGGCACGTGCACAAATCATCGGTGAACGCTCGGGCGTTCTAAAGATTTTATTCCATCGTGATACGCTAGAAATCTTGGGCATCCATTGCTATGGTAACCATGCGTCAGAGATTATTCATATCGGTCAGGCAGTTATGAAGTGTAAGAGCAATAACACGCTTGAGTACTTTGTGAATACGACATTCAACTATCCAACGATGGCAGAAGCCTATCGTGTTGCGGCATTGAACGGTTTGAATCGCGTCTTTTAAAACAAGCTTATTCAAATAAAGTAATATCAATAAAAAAGCGCCTGCTACTATATTATTAATTAATAGTGCAGGCGCTTTTTTGTGGTTTATTTATTAATCCAAGCATATATGCAGAACTTTTAATCAAGCTATGTTTTATGCGACTGTCTGACTTTGTTCATCAGTGTGATACCAACGAATAAGCATAAGCAGCATAAAGTAAAATAGCCATAGAGCGGCAAGTGCATAAAACCCAATAGCGACTTGCGGGACACTTGCGCCCATTTGGTTAAGCTGTACCGATGTGTTGACGCCAGGTGTCGTGGGTATCAACCAGCGTATGACTTGTAAAAATACGGGTAATTGGTCAGCGGGCCACGGATAGCCACTGATAAAAAACATCGGTAGAGAGCTAAAAATAAGAATCTGCATACCACGTTCACGTTGGCGAAACCATAACCCCAATACACAGCCGAGAGTTGCCACGGTTGGACAAAACAACAGTAGAAACAATAAGCTGCCGAGCATGTTCTGTCCGCGCGGATAGTGATGCAGCTCAAATGCCCAGCCATAATAAAAGCAGCCGATGATAAAGCTGCACATACTAAGTGCTGCAATACGACCCAGCCAGCCACGGATAGTGGTCCTATGACGACGCTGCTCGTACCATGTGCCGATCAACATCGTCGTTGACATTAAAAGCGTTTGTTGCAAAATCAGAATAGAAACGGCTGGCACCACGTATGCGCCATATCCTTCAGTTTGGTTGTATAAAGGCATAATCTGCAATGGTACAGCTTGGGTATTAGCCTTCGCGGTCGTTGGATAAATGCCTTGAGCCACGCTTTTTTTAACTTCGATACCTGCTGATACCGTACCAACGGCTTTCAGAAATCCCGTCTGTACATTTTTATTTAATAGAAAATAACCACCATTGCCCAATATACTGACGCTTGCCTTTTTGCCAGACATGACTTGCTGCTCAAGCCCGCTGGGGATAACCATATATCCAGCGATTTCATCTGACCATATGGCTTGTTGCGCATCTTGCTCATTAAGAAAGCGCTCCGTATCTAACTGCGGGCTAGCGCTCGCATAACGAACGATAGTCCGTGACAGATTGCTATTGTCGTAATCAATGATACCAACAGGCACATGATTGATCACTTCGGTTGAGTACGGCCAAGGATAAAAGAAACCGTAAATAATAGGAGCAATCATCAACAGTAAAAGAACGCCTTTATCCGTAAAGATGTCTTTTATGGTTTGCAAAAACCCACCAAGAAAATTCTGTGACTTTTTGTGTGTCTGTGCGTGTGATTTTGCATCAGTCGTGGATGCATTCTCTTTCGGTGAAACTGACATTAGCGAGCTCCCCAGCGTTCAGGATGTGCCAACGCCCGTTTGGTCAATAGTGTGGTCAGGAGCAGCGCAATCGTCGTGGCTAGGGTAAGTCCATAGACAATCGGCAATGACACCGCAGCAGGCGCATGCATCTGCAACTGTGCAATATGCAATTTTAAGTAATGAGTAAGCGGGAGCACATCTGACCAATGCTGAGCATTGTCACTGATGGCGATATACGGAAAAGTCACACCCGCAAATGCATAAGAAGGGGCTGAGATGAAACCAGTAGAAGACAAGCCCATGCGTAATGAAAACGAATTTAACGTTAAGATAGCACCGAGAAAGAACGATAGCAGCATCAATAGTAAGAGACCGATATAAGTAGCAATCATTGAGCTAATAGCAACGGACGCTTGCGGTGCAGCGAACCAAAGTGCCAACATCGACCAGATGCTATAAGCCAATAATGGCCAAAAATACTTACCCAATAATCCAAACAATAATATTGAAATACTCACTTGTCTAGGTTTATTCTTATTCTCAGCAACTTCTGTTTTTTCATCAGTATGGTTATGCTGACTTTCCGACACTGTGATGGTTTTACTCTCTTTAATGTTTGCTAAATTAGCATTGCCATTCGTATCATTACTAGTAATAACATCGTACCAGTGACCAATATTCTTATCACGTAGCTCACGGCCTATCGTCGTTGCACCAATCACCATTGCCAAAATATGCAGCAGGGCAGGTATGACGGTTGAGGCCAAAAACTGTTGATAGTTGGTCGCGGCATTGAACAGGCTGATACGCTGTATGCTAATCGGCGAGTAGGCAATTGCCGCTTGTGATGGTGCCATGCCTTGCTTGACCAAACGCTGTATCTCGACACCTGCTGACAATGTGCTAGCCACCGTTTGCACGCTGGTTTGAATAATGCCTGAATGCGTACCGTACTGCGCGTTTACTTGCAACACCAACGGGGCTGGCTCGCCAGATAAAATATGACGAGAGAAGTCTTCAGGAATAATGACGACTGCATAGATATCGCGTTGCAAGATAGCGGCCTCTGCATCAGATTCTGAGGCATAAAGCTGTTTTACCATCAGCGTCGGACTGGCTTCTAAGTAGCGTACAGCCGTATTGGCAACTGGGCTGTTGTCTCGGTCGATGACTCCAATGGGCAAATCCGTAATTTGAGTTTGTGAAAATATCCACCAAATCAGCAGCACCGTTGCTAATGGTATCCAAACTACCATGGCTAAGTCCCACGGGTTTTTGGCTAAAAACCGTCGCTCATAGGCAGCACTACGTAAAAAAGCCCCACTTAGCTTGGTCAGGCGCATGGGCTACTCTGGGCTTTTATTAGTAAGAGTGGGGTTGATGCGCACAACGACACTCATGCCTGAGCGAATTCGTGTATCAGGCGTCGTTGGGCGTGCTTTTACCTCAAAAGTACGTACATCAAAGCCATCATCATTATTGGTCGGACGCCAAGTGGCAAAGTCAGACAACGTTGAAGTGGCGTAAACCGTAAACTGTTTCGTGTAAGGTTTATTCGCTGAGGATAGTGCTGGAATCGTCCCCGTAAACTGCTGGCCAATTGCCAACTGATTCAAATACGTCTCAGTGACGTTGAGCACCACCCATTGGTCGTTGGTATCGACCAACGTGAGCAACGGCACACCTTGACCGATGACTTCACCAGCATTGACAATGACATTATCTACGATACCTGCTATAGGGCTTCGTAAATTCGCTTCTTCTTTTGCGACGAGTGCTTCATCGAGTTTTGCATCGACTTGTGCCACTTGTGCGGTAGCAGCTGATTTGTCTTCACTACGTGCGCCTTCCATCGCTAAGTCGTATTGCAAGCGTGCTGCTTCAGTTTGGTCTTGGGTGGCCAGATACTGAGCGTACGCTTCATCGCGTTTTTGTCGTGCCATTAGTCCTTCTTCATACAAACGGTTGACACGTTGATAGGTGTTTTCTGCCAAGTCTGATGCCGCTTTATTGGCTTGCCATGCCGCTTTTGCTTGAGCGATTTCTTGTGGGCGGGCGCCATTTTCTGCTTTATCTAACTGGCTTTGTGCCATTTGCTTGCCAGCACGTGCTTGATCAATTTTGGCATTAATCTCAGGCGAGTCCATTTCAATAAGCTGTTGACCAGCGGTGACAGCATCACCCTCTGTGACCAAGATTTTAGAAATACGTCCCGGTACTTTTGCAGCGATGGACGTTTGCTGCATCTGCATCTGCCCTTGTAAGGTAATCACTTCAGGTTCACTGTGCTGATTACTCTTATATAGACCGTAAGCCACCATGCCTAATATAATCAAAACAAATAGTGCTAGAATCCCCTTTTTTATCATGGCAGATTTATCAGCTTTTGCTGCATCGCGCTTATAGTGAGGCACTGTCTGCTCTTGTTGAGATTCAGGTATATCTTCTGCAGCATCAACTGAAGTTTGGCCATCTTGAGAGACTACTGGCTCGGTTGAATCAGCTGATTTTTGTGAGTGGTCTGATTCGTTTGGAAATTCAGTCATGACGGTGAGATTCCTAAAGCAACAAAGTTGAAAATAAAGGGTTTATAATTCGGGCGTGTCATCAATTAGCACATTAATACATTTAGTGGCCTTAAAATGGCTAAATTTTGCTAAACATCGTCAGAAATTTTGTCAATATGTTCATATTAACGGCAATTCCTTCCTTGTTTATCTACAATTTTTCTTATTTTTAGCCTCAGAATCAGAATCTAATTGATGACACGGCCTAGTAAACACGGGTAGCATAAGGTTTGGCACTTTCTATGGCTTCAGAATTAAAAATCGCACCAAAGGCCACGATAAATGCTGAATAATAAAGCCACAGCATAATGACCACAGCCGCTGAAAGTGCGCCAAACTCAGCACTATAGTTATTAAAATTCTGTACATAAATCGAAAATATGACAGACAATAAAATCCAAAGAACGGTTGCCAGCGCTGCTCCTGGCACCAGTTTCTTTAGCGCTACGGCATCACGGTTTGGTGCTAGGCGATACAAGCCTAAAAAGCTTAAAAATATGATACCTGCCAATATCGGCCATCGGCTCCAAAGCGCAATGGTCTTAGCTATCTGAGGGAAAGGAAAATAGGCCGCCCCCAAAGGTATGATAGCAATAGAGGAAACCGCGATAATCAACACAACTACTGCTGCAAGGGTCAAACCAACGGCTCTGATGGTGCCTTGTATAAAGCCGCGCTCTTGGGTGATATGAAAGGCAAGATTGATCAGAATAATTAAAAACTTAATACCTTTAGAGCCAGCATAAAGAGCGAGTAAGCTCGATAAAACAAGGCTGAGTGTTAGTGTGGACGTGGTGCTAGAGACCAAGTCGCTCAGACGTGAATTTAGGATTTCATATACTGTGTCAGGTATAAATGGCTGTAAAAGCGCAATCTGTTCTTGCATCTCAGCGGGTGAAAATGCGAGACCATAAAGCAGTACAAATACCGCCATTACTGGAAAAATGGACAGAAAACCAAAAAACCCCACGCTCGCGCAATGTGCCCAAACATTAGAGCTGTTCGCGATACGCCAGGTTTCTAGTAAAGTCTGTAGCCAGCTATTTGTTGATGTAGAAGTTGGTTCTTTCATAAGACAGGTATTCGCAATAGGCTGATTAATTAATTACTCATATCAAATTATTATTCGTTATACAAAGTCGGCAATTGAATGTCGGCAGCATTCAGATAAGCATTAAAAGCGAGAGGCGTGCCGCAGCTTTGCATGAGCGCCGCCAGTGATTGTACGTAGCTGTTTGCTGCTTGTGCTTGTTCAGTACGTGCTTTGAGTGACTGTGTCTGAGCCTGCACCACCTCGATAGGGGTATTCACGCCTTCTTGTAGCCCCAATCGGCGCAAACGTAATACTTCTGCAGCCAGATCAACATTGCTTTGTAATGCTTGATAACGTGATTGAGCATTGTTGACATCGTGCCAGTTTTTTTCTACTAATAATAATAGATTGTCACTGACTTCAATTTCAGACAAATCTGCTTGGCGAATTTTGGCATTGCTCGATGCCAGTGATGCCGTTTTATCTAGTCCGCCCCATAGTTTCCAGCTTGCCGAAACACCGGCTACCCAACTAGGGTCTTTTTCAAGTTGACTATAGCCATACAGCACGACAGTGGGCTTGTAACCCGTATCGGACAGTGCGTGTAACTGCTGTGCTTGCGCACGCTTGGCCGCTACTTTTTGTAGACCTGGGTGATTGGTCAGTGCTAAGTCTTGAAAGTAATTCACATCTGGTAAGGGACGACTAGAGACAAATAGTGGGGTGGTAGGTTTGATGCGATATTCGGTACGCAATAGGCGTTGCAAGGCCATCATCGCAAGACGTGCATCATTATTGGCATTGACGGATTCGCTTTTTGCGTCGGCCAGTGCAGACTGCGCTTCTAACCGATCAACACGAGAGATGAAGCCTTCTTCAAACAGTCGCTGAGCCATATGGTCAGTTTGTTGCAAAGTATCATAAGCGTCTTCGCGTAAGTAGGCTGCAATGATGGCTAACTGCGCTTTGAAATACCGTTCAATCAACGTGTTATATAGCTCATTTTTATCCAACAAACTGTCTGCGACGGCTTCTTGAGTACGAGCATCAGAAGCGCCTATTAAGGCAGTTGTGCGTCCAGCGGTATAGATAGGCCATAAGACCCCAAGTCCCGCACCCGATGTTGATCCCGAGCGTTTTATATTGTAAGAATCTGGGATACGCTCATCAACCAATCCATCAAAATCTGGCAAGTTCGGTATAGCCGGAACAATACTATCTATTTCGTTGACCACACCACTTTTGAGTGATGATAAATCAACATCAGTGTCGAGGTGGTAAGCAGTCGCTGATACGCGTGCAAACACCAGTGGGTTGTCTAAGGTGCTTAGCGCATCAGTCTGATAATCACTGGCGGCGATTGCTGCTTGATTGGCAGCGATTTTCGGCGATACTTGTAATAAAATATTTTGGGCTTGTTCGAGGCTCAGCAAGCTGGGTACTTCTAAAGAATAACTATCATCGATACTTTTATGAGTAATTGGGTCGATAACCGTAGATAGACCAATCGGTTGCTGAGCTTTATTCAGTTCTTGGTTTGTAGTAATTGAGCTGTCTTGGGCATGGGTTTTTTGAATATCGCCTGGATAGTCGGCATCAGTAATTTGCGTCACATCATTCTGGAGCTCAGTATTACTCTCGTTTGCACTTGCGACATTGGATGCCGCTGAAGCTATAAGCGCAACCATCATCACCGAATTAGATAGAGTCGATAAAGCAAATTTCATAAGTCACATAAGCCATTAATTAGAGTGCAAGGTTTTTTGGTGTTAGATAACGTCTTAACTATAGCGAAAGTATGAACCATTGTAGCTATTTACTGATGGAGAAAAGCCGAAATACTAGCCTATTACAGAGACCAGAACTTTGTTATCAATAACAAAGCGTACACTGTAGTGCCACAATGGTGACGGGTCAATGCTCAATATTCTCCTGTTTTCTATTGTATAGTCAATAGCAGTATGATAGAGAGCTAGTTTAGTTTTAAAATATTCGTTTATAAGTAATGTGATAGCGAATACCATGGGTGGCGTATTTTTAAGTTTGAGCGGATTAGTATTAAATAATTATTATTTTTAAATGACATTATTAGGTAATGTAAGCAGTAATACGTAATGAATGATTGAATCATTGCACCAATTAATGAATCGTATAAACAATACCAGTAGAAGGTGGGTGGGTGACATGGCAGGATACATTTTGGCTTTAGATCAGGGAACAACATCGAGTCGAGCGATATTGTACGATGACCATGCACGTCCGATAAAAATGGTACAGCAGCCGACAACGCTGCAAACACCCAAAGCTGGATATGTCGAGCAAGATGCCCAACAAATTTGGCAGACTCAGATTAGCTGTGCACATGATGTGATCAATCGGGCAGGCCTACTTGCTACCGATGTCGCCAGTATTGCGATTACCAATCAGCGTGAGTCTATCGTTATTTGGGATAAGCAAACGGGCAAGCCCTTAGCGCCTGCTATTATTTGGCAAGATCGCCGTACGGAGCGCTATTGTCAAACATTGGCTGCTGAAAGGGCGACTAATGATAGCGATGAAGACATGGCAAGTGAAGTACAACGTATCACAGGCTTGCGTCTAGATCCTTATTTTAGCGCGAGTAAAATTGCTTGGTTGCTCGAAAATAATCCCGAACTGAGCGCGCGTGCTAATAGAGGTGAAATCGCGGTCGGTACGATAGATAGTTGGCTTATCTATAAACTGACTGGCGGAGAGCATGTCATTGATGTGACCAATGCTTCTCGTACGTTACTATATGACATTCATAAACTGGCATGGTCAGAGGCACTGTGTGCGCGGTTTGCCATACCCATGAATATATTGCCAAAAGTCCTGCCCTCTGATGGTGATTTTGGCAAAACTAAAAAAGGCCTATTTGCCAAGCAGATACCCATTCATGCTGTATTGGGTGATCAGCAAGCAGCGCTTTTTGGGCAAGGCTGCCTCGATGCTGGCATGGCAAAAAACACTTATGGCACAGGTTGTTTTATGCTGATGAATATTGGCCAAAAACCAAAACTCAGTGAGCATAAATTATTGACGACCATCGCGTGGCAGAGAAAGCCTGTGCCAACTCGTCCAGAGAATTTATCGTTTGATCAAATCGTGCAATCGGGCAAGCGCATGCTACAGCCACCCAAAAAAGAAGTGACTTATGCATTAGAGGGCAGTGTTTTTATGGCGGGCGCAATCGTCCAGTGGCTGCGCGATAATTTAGGTATGATTCAAAAAAGCAGCGATGTTGAAGATTTGGCACGGCAGGTAGACAGTAGTGAGGAAGTTGTTTTGCTGCCTGCATTTACAGGACTGGGCGCACCTTATTGGCGCTCTGATATCAGCGCGAGTATCACGGGCATGAGCCGTGGCACTACTAAATCTCATATTGCGCGTGCAGCTCTAGAAGCAGTGGCTTATCAAACTTACGATGTCCTCATTGCCATGCAAAAAGACAGTCCTCATCCGCTGACTGAGCTGAGAGTAGACGGCGGTGCGGCCAACAATGACTTGCTGATGCAGTTTCAGGCTGACTTATTAAATGTGCCAGTACTACGCCCGAGAGACACAGAAATTACTGCCAAGGGCGCCGCATTACTAGCAGGTCTAAAAACTGGACTATATGACGAAGCAACGATGCGAGCATCATGGCAAGTTGAGCGGATTTTTGAACCTACAATGTCCAGCGATATTCGTGAGCAACACCTCAATAAGTGGAAACAAGCTGTTGAACGAGCATTAAGAACGATATAAACGGTTGAGTAGTATCATCAAAGCCCTATAGTTATTTAACGGAAGATTACTTAACGTTGTCGAGTGTTCTACAAAAACGTTATAAAGATACAGGCTGTAACGCAACGCAATCGCAACTTGGACACAGTTTACATAATCTGCCTATCTGTTGTTATCCATAAATTATTATACTTTAGTCGAATTAAGCAAACGTGCTGATTCTTCAGAAATTGGTAAAATTACAATTCTAAGATTCATAACTTAATAAATAAGCATTTAATAAATCGAATTTATAACAAATAATTAAGGATAATAATATGAGTAACCATGACAGTATTGATCGCACTGAAGTAAAACATATGTCAAAAGAGGCAAAGCAAGACCTAAATGCTGACATCATCACTGGTGAGCCAGGCTCACATCCACTAGGAACAGGTATTGGTGGTGTAGGCGGTGCAGCGGCAGGTGCAGCTATTGGTACAATGGCAGGTCCACTGGGTACCTTAATTGGTGGCGCTATTGGTGCTATCGTTGGCGGCGGCGCTGGACATGCAGCAGCAGAAGCTATTGATCCTACCCATGAAGAAGCTTACTGGCGCGCAGAGCATGCCAACGCGAATTATTACAAAGAAGGCTATGACTTCGACCGTGATTTGCACCCCGCCTATGCAGTAGGCTATGCTAATCGTGCTAACTATCCCGTAGATGCTCGTTTCGAAGATCATGAATCAGAGTTAGAGCGTTCATGGCATGAAGTGAAAGGCGAGTCGCGTATGGAATGGAACGATGCACGTAGAGCATCACGTGACGCATGGAACCGTGTATCATAATGAACAATATAGTTATTTATGTTAATTAGTGAACTAAAATCAACTAGGTGAAACTAACAGCATATTAAGTGTAAGTAAGCATACAGTGTGTAAGCTTGCACTCTTATGACCAGATTGAGTAAAGTTGTAGATATTGCTCTATTAACAGACAGAATAACTTGAATTTATGCATTTTCGAAGCTCTCAAAGATTTCTTTGGGGGCTTTTTTGCTGTATATTGTTTGTTATATATGCATGTTATTTCCAAAAAACACTATTAAAAACAAATGTTAAGAATAATAATAGTAGGTAATCCATGACTAATAATATAAAAGAGAATAATTCAAAGCAGTTTTATATCGCCACTGCCAATTTGCTTAACTTTGCCAACCCAGATCGTATTTATTATGAGAACGCATCCGCTTATAATAATGATGAGTATAAGCATAAATTACACGGTATTAGTGATTTATTATCAAAAGCACATGCTGATATCATCGCTGTGCAAGAAGTATGGGACAGTGATGCGCTTGAAGCATTGGCAGTCTCGTTAGGATTTAAGGCGGAGCATGTGGTTGTTCCTTTGGCCAGTAATGACGTATCGAGTCCTTATACCCAAGGCAAAGGCGCACAAAACACGCCTGCTGTTGGTATTATTAGCCGTTTTGAACAGCTGGAAAGCAGCTTGTTAGAAGAGATTTTACCTGAAGCGGTGATTGAGGTTCCTGATATAGGTCTTTATCAGCGATTTAATCGTCCGCCGTTGGTGGTACGTGTTAATGCCTATGGTCAACCAATAACGATTATCACTGCTCATCTTAAGAGTAAGCGTGCTTTTTTCTTACGTGATAAAAATGGCATCTTGTTAGAAGATATGGACGATCCTAATATTAGAGTCCGTGCCAAGCTACGCAGTTTATGTATGCGTGCTGCAGAAGCCGCTTCTATTCGTATGTCTATTATAGAGCGCTTGCAGCATACTCATGAGCCATTGATTCTATTGGGTGATATGAATGATGTCACTGGTAGTGTCACCACCCAACTAATGGCAGAAACGGGTGAAGTCAACTATGACAAAAGCATGCGCGATATCGCATTGTTTGATGCTGCTCGAATTCAATCAAGTTATGGCTGGATGAAAGATGTGGCATATACCCATATCTATCAAGGAATGCCAGAAGTGATTGATCAACTATTTGTTTCAGAAGAGTTTTTGCCTGACAGTAAGTTTTCGCTTGGTCAGGTTGAACGGGTGGACTATTTTAATGACCATTTAAAATGGGATTATGCAGATAGAGTCATCGATCATGGTATTATAAGAGCGAAAATAAAACTTAATAGTTAGTTTTATTATATTAAATTGCACTAAAGGGTCAACTCTATTAAATTGTTGATCTATACATTATTTTTTAACCCATTTATCTCCCTTGCTTGATGGTGTACAAGCGTTTATGATGCGTCTCCGTTAGATGTAGTAGCGCTCACATTGACGCTATATTACTCACTAATAGGATGTAATTTTTTCATTTCGGATAAGTATTATCCAATGAAAATTGTATTTATAAAACAGGGTGTAACCTTAAGAGACTTATAATGAGCGAAAATAAAGACGAAAAGATTGAAGATGTGTTGGTAGACTCGGAACTGGCAAAAAAGCTTGTACCAAATAAGTTTAAGTTTACGAGTCAGCAAGGCCGCGCGCGCCGTCAAAAATTGTTGGCTGGTGCTAAAAAGTTGAGCGAAACGCTACCAATTAATGATATTACCTTGGCTGCTGTCTGTGAAGAAGCGGGTATACCAAGAGCATCTGCTTATCATTTCTTCCCTAATATTGAAGCAATATTTTTAGCATTGCGCTTTTTGAATGCTATTGAAATATTAGAAATCGTAGAGACAGTTGATGTTGGTAATTATGATAGATGGCAGGGCTATCTAACCGCACTGATTGACCAGTGTGTGACGATATTTCATAATGATGAAACGAAAGCAAAGCTCATTTATGACACCAACACGCCTGATTTTGAAGGTGATAGTTTTGGTGAAGACATTAATCACCAAATTGTTGATTTGGTTTACAAACGTCTATCAGAACGCTATGAGATGCCAGGTTTCCACGATATCCAAGATACGTTGTTGATTGCTTATAGTATTGTCAATTCTATATTTACATTGTCTTATCGCCGTCATCAGAAAATCACTGATGACTATATCCAAGAAGCGAACACTGCATTTATTGCCTATTTACGTTGCTACTTGCCAGAGAAGCTACCACGTAAAAAAGTATCAGTGTAGAGCAATCGCCTTAAGAATGTATAGAAAAAGCCGACATAATATGTCGGCTTTTTTGTGTTTAAGATTTTAATAATTCCATTATCAATGAATATGGCTATGATTGCTTTATGGAACTGGGGTCAACACTTGCCCTTGGCAAACATTATTACCGGTATCCAAAGGGGCATATTGCTTATAATAGCGGACGATTAGCTGTTCTAAATTTACATTGGTTTGTGAGTCGTGCGCGTTCACATAAGCCTCGCGTGCTTGTTCAAGCCAGCGGTCTGCCATACGAAAATGCATACTTGACTCTCGCCAGCCGCGCTCACATTGATTGGTGGCTGCCCAAATGAGAGCCACTTCGCTAAATGCTATCTCACGTGGTGCTGAGGTGATACCATCACTATCTTTAAGAGCATTTAAAGTCGCCCATAAATCAGGTCGCATAAGAGCAGAGTTTGAAGGTATGTCTTGATGTATTGCGATATTTTGTATCGTATCAGTCTCTAGTGCTTGCAGTATCGACTCGGCCATTTCTGTCGCTATACTACCAGCAGATGATTTGCTATTCATACTGTCTTGATGAATAGCATAGTTTAGCCATCCTTGTGCCTTGTAAGCAAAATACTGTTGCTGCGCAGTTTTATCAGCTTGTTGGTAAGGTTTCAGCTGATCTACCATACAGTTCAGGACGCGTTGCTCATTACTCTGGTATCTATAAGAAGGCTCTTGATACTGAGCATTACTACGACAGTCAGTAGTGCTATGTTTATCTGTGATCTGTGCAATAGCACTGTCTGCCAAAACAGGTGAGACAGTTGTTAGCAGTACGGTTGCCGACAGTGCAGCATATATCGACTGTTTGCGAGAAATGGTTTTAATTACAGATGTAAACATGGTGCAAACCTTATATTAAGGTAATAAGTATTGATATTTAGCATCATTATGGCTAGAACTATGACCTATCGGTTGATGCTAAATAACAGAGTAAGTGCAACATTGTTATCAGTAACTGAGAACAACGTTGTCAAACTATAAGGTAGAGTCACTGGCTAGGCGGTTGTTTTTGCGTGGATCTTCACGTTTGAATAAATCTTCATCAAACTTAAAGCGCAATCTGAAGTAAGCGCCTTCTTGCGTACTGTCATCATAGGCTATATCTTCATCTTCAAAGCCCATGAAATTATAGCCAATGGATAACCAAAGATTGGTCATTGGGCTATAGCCTACTTCAGCACCAAGCATATAAGCCAAGTCATTTGCTTGCTCGTTCCAGTAAGTACCCGCTTGCATGCCGATATCCCAGCGCTCACTAATGTCATAAAGGCCGCGACCATAGACGGCATGAGCAGTGTTATCACTCGTCAACCTATCTGCTTTGTATTCTGTATATTTACCTGCATAGCGACCAGACCATGTCATAGCACGCGTAGGATGGTAGTTACCGTTCCATGACCACACCATGGTATCTTTCTGATAAATATCATCGCCAGTATTATTGTCATCTAAACGATATTCAAACTTTGCAAGCATGTCTAGCTGGTTGCTATCGTAATCACGGTATGCTGCACCTAGCTGAAAACGGTTGATCGTACGAGCACCATCGTCATAGTCGATACGTGAATAAATGTCTTTAGCCAGTAAGGTAATATCGTCGGTATAACGGTACGCAATACCTGCGCTACCGAGTAATGTATCGCTCGTCTCGCCCCAACGTTTCTCAAAACGTCCTGATGCTTTGTAGTCTTCTTTTGCAAGATACTCAACGCCGATACCTGCCGCCGTTGCCGTGTTATCTTCTTCACCTTCAAGAGATTCAACGCGCTCAAATAAGGTATTTAAAGTCAGACCTTCTTGAACATACCACTTGTTTTTTAGACCGATAGCAGCTTCAGCTTCGCGAGCACTAATGGCATCACTCATGCGGTATTCACTATAGACTTTGCCATCTTTCATATAAGTGGCATCAAAACCGAAAACCGTACGCTGACGTTCATCAGTGTCATCAAGGCCATAAGTACCAGATAAGCTGTTGATCAAATCATGACGGGCATATAGTCGGCCTAGGCTTCCCATTGGAGTTTCACCACCAATAGACGTTGCATTACGTGAGCTGTGTTCAATATCTTGCTCATATTCTGCAAATACTAATGAGTTATTTAGCTTCGGCAAATGCGCTGTGATACGGGCGCGAGCAGTGGTGCCTTCGATGTCTTCGTCCGCACTGCTGATACTGCTTAACGCTGACTGATTAATGATGTCGTCATTGAACAAGGTGTCGTTTGTGATGTCCAAAACATCTGTTGCAGCTTGAGTGTTACGTGAGGCAGCGGTTGCATCTTGTTTGTAGTAGCGCACACCAATTTCACCAACGACGTTTTCAGTCAAGCGATGCTCGATACTGGCTTGTACACCTTCACTGCTAGCATCAGTAGTATGATCTTCTGTACGTATGCCTTCTAACGTTAACGCAGTTTGCTTACTATTTAAATTACGGGTTATTTCTACACCGGATTCGGTACGCCCAGCAGTCAGTGGCGATGAACCAGTGACAAAACCTTCGTCAGCATCGTTGTAATAAGCTTTGGCACGTGTGTTTTTCTTGTTATCAAAATCAAGCTCGATACGGAATGCGTTGCCTTCGACATTACTGTCGTTCAACTCTGTGGTGTTGATCTGGTTACTTGGCTGGAAGTTTGGATTTTCAGCTTTGTTCATGGCATATTCAGCGACTAGCTTTAGCTTGTCATTGAATTTAATGACGCTATTCAGGCTAGCAAGCTCTTCTTTGTTAAGTGGATCATCACTATTGATATAACTACCGCCAATAGAAATTTTCTCATTTAACTGTTGCTTGGCTGCGATACCACCAACCAAGTAATCTTCACCACCTTCATCTACTTCTACCGTGACACGGATATAGACAGGGTTGCCATCAATATCTTGGCTGGCAATAGGACTCTTTAAATATAGGCTTCGGCTAATAGGGTCAATTTCGTAATCAGCAAAACGTGTCAGTGTCTCACGGCTGACGATCAGTCCAGAATTGTTTGCATCACGAGTGATGATTTCGATGGTTTCAGAGTTTTCTAGTACGGCATCAAAGTTTTCAGCCAACGGGTAAGGGCCTGAGATACCAAGACCACGAGTCTCATTGACACGCTGGCTTGTACTGGTCTCTGCTAAAAAAGCGGTAACACGAGTATTACTGTCTTCAAACTGAGCTTTTAGGCCTGTCAAAGTACGATTGTATTGACCGAGCTTGATGCCTTCATCATTATCAATCTGAGTCTTTAGATCGCCATACATAGCGAACGAGCGACCTTTATCCAGGCGTACGTACAGCTTGCTAGTAGATTGGGCATCAAAGCCTTTAGCTGATGAGTCACCATAAACAGGATAGTATTCGCCAGGATCGATATCACGGAATAAACGTTCGCCTTTTTTATCACTGTCATAGGCTAATGTGAGCAGATAGTCGCCGCGTACTTTGCCCTTGAGGAACATAGCAACACGACCAGTCGCTGAATAGTTATCATCGCCAGAAATTTCATTTAGCTCTTGCTCAAATGCGCCTTGAGCATCTGTAATACTACTGCCATCAAAATCTTTGAGCGAGATAGCGCCTTCTACAATACCCACAGCGATCAGTGGACGCAGCTGAGCGGTAAACTGTAGAGGGATAACCTGTTTACTACTCCCAGTGTCGATAACCAGCTTGCCTTTACCCGGTGCGCTAGGTGCGGTCACAGGAATCAATAGCTCGCCACCTGATACAATAACTTGAGTGCCGGCCTTGTCTTGACTACCGTCTTTCAGGTTGATACGTCCGATGTTCGTGTCAATAGTAATCGGTGTTGAAGCAATGTAAGGACGACCATCACGATCTTTTAGGCTGATGACGATTTGATATTCGCTGATACCGTCGGCAGCTACTAGCTGGGTTTGAGTACGATAGTCAATCGCTTGAAGGCTATCTGGCGTCAATACTTTGATCGTTTGTTCAGAGATGACTTTACCATTGATATCGGTAGCCACACCGCGCAAGGTATTCTTGCCGCGTTGTAAGTCCACTGCGTAGTAATCGAAAGCAGTGACGTTTTGCTTTTCTTGCTCAGCTGTTTTACCTATTTTTTGCTCTGATACTGCTTTGCCGTTGGCATATAGTGTGAATATTGATCCGAGCGGTGCTTGTACCTGTACTATTTGCTTATAAGAACTAAGCTGTTGACCTTCGTTTAAGTTGATAAAGGCAACATCATTATTAGCGACTTCTTTTAGGTATAGCTCTAACTCTTGTTCGACGGGTGGTGCTACTGTCGTCACAGCCATGTCAACGCGTTTGCTTGCTTCACCAACCATATCATTGACGATTGCAGAGTCGCAATTATTACCAAGATCTAAATCGCCATTGATATTACAGCCACTAGCATCGACATTATCTTCGTAGTCACGATTATAGTCAGGCTCTAGAGTCAGCTCCGTTTTGATAGCTTGCTCAAGGGTATCATTTTTAGTACCTACCGATTTGCTGCGAGCGACTAGCTCAGCATTCAAGCGTTCAGTGCTATCGCCCATGCCACTAACGATAGCAAAGTCAGCACGATGGAGTTCGCCATACTTCAAATCGACAAAACGGCTACCAGCATCACCAGCATCTCGATTACTTTGGGTGACCATCTCGGTTGCATGAGGGATGGTGGTGCGGTCTACTTTCAGGACGTGTGTCTTTGCACTGATCCCGTAGAAATTATATTTACCTTCAGGATCAGTAACCACAAAGTTACCGTTTTCCATGTAGATACGGACGCCTGCGACACCGAGCTCGCCGTCTTCTTTTTGTTGAATACCGTCACGGTTGATATCGTGGTAGACCTTACCAATGATAATGCCATCCGTATTCATGACGCCGCGTTCTACATCAATTTTCCATTGTGCTTCTCTTGAAGAAATACTTTGACCTTGGTCATTGCTAGCCACCGCAGTCGCGCGGTTGATACCGTCACCACCTAATGATGAGGCACCAATCAACACACGATAAGTTATCTTTTTACTTTCGCCAGTTGCCATATTACCTAAGCTTAGCACCTGATATTTACTATCAGCTTTAAACTCAGTGGTCTGTGCTTGGTTGATATCTACATTGGTCGTTGGACTGACACGCACACTGTTATCAACGTAATCAAAACCACGTGGTAGGGCATCTTTTAGCTGTACATCGTAAGCCGTAGCATTACCGTTATTCGTAACATTGATGGTATAGCTGACATAATCTCCAAGATCAGCGCTTTTGACGTCACTTTCTTTGGTCACGACTAAGCTTGCATTATCATCAATGATATTGATTTGCGTATTTAGATCATCGATACGGACAGTAAAGTCGCTAGCAGTTGGTAACTGATCAGTACCTGTACCGACAGAAGGGTCGATACAAGTATCTAAACTGGCCGTTAAGGTATCGTTGACCAAAGTCTGGATAAATTTATCATCAATCGCATTGGCATTATTTTGTGTCGGGGCAGATAGGCGGTATTTACCGGTGTTATTGCCTGTTTCGATGCCTTTGAGAGAGTAGGTGTCACCCGTTAGTGGAGACTTAACCGTGATCCATACTTGATCTGGCTTATCAGTCTGCACGTTACACTGAGCATAGCTTGCGTCAATATAAACGTTTTCGCCGATTTGTGAGGTGGCTTTGGTTCCATCAAATTGAGGCGTGGTAAATTTTATCTCAGGCTCGATGATAACAAGTCTGTCTATCGCTTCAACCGCTGCTATTGATGGGTCTTCTAGTATGATAGCGCCAATTTTTACATCAGCAGTATCGCCATCTTCACCATTGATATCTGATAGCGCTTGTACGATAAGCTGAATGCTTTCACTCTGACCAAGTTTGATTTGAGCACTCAAGTTGTCGAGCATGATTTGTCTATCTGCTGAATCAACTTTTCCATTGTTATTAAGGTCTTGATAGACCTTTAAATTAGAAACTGTTGGCGAGATAGCAAGTGTTAGCTCAACCGTTTGCTCGCTATAACTTGTATTACGCAGTACGTTAACCCAACTTACCTCTGTATTAGGCATGACAGTGCGTAGAGGCTGCTGAGTTAAGCTGATACCGTATGCAGGTAGGTCTGAGACTTTAGCCTGTACCTGATTTGAAATACCGTTTTGTTTGATAGACTCAACGTCATAAGCCACGTTAGCAATATTATTAATAGTTTGCACGAGAGTAATAGGCGCAGCAGACGCCATATTTGATTGCATAAGCAACATCGCTAATGACAGCGCAGAAATCTTCGCTGTACACAATGTGATACGATTAGACGGTGTCATGATAGATAGAGTCATATGTCGCTTATCCAATAAAACATAAAGGGGTAGGGTAAGAGCCTTCTAGCTTGGCTAATAAAAATCGATTAGGTCAAGCTAGAAGGGTGTTCTATAAGCAGCATTCGCTACTCATAGATTTATTGAATTAATTATTGATTGGTACCGGTCTGTGAAGGTTTCGCAGAAAATACAACGTTAGCGGTTGTATTAGCTGCTACAGTTGCAAACGTAACTTTTATCACCTGACCAAGAGATTGATCGGTTGCTGTCGGCGAAGCTGAAAAGCTGTTAGCTTGATAAGTAAGCGTAGATGCTAAAGTATCTGATACGATAAGGTTGTTAATTACTCTAGCGCTATCAGTAAAAGTGTTCTTAGATTCTAACTTATAGAAGATACACTGAGCAGCAGTCGCTGTTACATTTCCAGTTGACCAAGCAGCAGAGCTAACAGCAGGATTCGCACCACAACTATCTACTATTTGGTATTTTGTCAGATTAACACCTTGCATAGTCGTAGTAGACGTTGTGGACAATGGATTATCGCCAGTACTAGTAGGTGCAGCAGTACCGTTAACTGGACCTTTAGGCTGAATGGCTATTGTCAAAGTCTCAAAGTCGCCTATGTTATTTACATTAGCTTGTGTAGAGTTTGGATCGTTGCTACCTTCACCTGACGAGGCAACTTGCACGCCAATTTTGACGCTTTCGCCAGGAGCTAAACCTTTACGATTAGTAGTACTTCCTGTTATGAAAGGAGTAGCAGCGTTCAGCTCATAAATACCGTTCACACCGACGAGTTCAGTTTCACCTGAGTCAAATTTACCATTGTTGTTAGCATCCACGTATACACGTGTGATACTGATATTAGGATCATCGATAATGCCATTATTTCTAGTAGCCGTCGGCTTTATAGACAGTTTTACAGAACTATCATTATCGCCTGTTCCTGCTGCTTCTGTGACATCAGTACCGTTGTTGGTGATGGTATAAGTATAAGTATTGGTAACTTCGTTGTTAGTTGAAGGAGTAACTAAAGCCACTTCTTTGTTTACACCTGGAGTAATAGCAATAGCACGAGTCTGATTAGTCGTTGTCACGGTTGCATTAGTATTGTCATCTTTACCTATTGTAGGCGTAGCTGTATTTTCATAAGTGCTCTCTGTTAGGCCACCTGCAGTAGCACCATCATCAGACCTATCAATGATATCCGGGGTGTTAGCGTTTACATCGCTCTTAGTATTATCTTTAACAACTGCATAGTTGGTAAATAAGCTACTAGTTGTTGCGCTAGTTGCTTTCTTAGCACGGAAAGTAAGCGTAATAGTTTCGCCTACTTTAACGTTTTGACCTGTCACTGAGATGGTTTTACCATCACTAGATATAACAGGTGCAACTGCTGCGCTACCGTTAGAAGATATAGTGGTCGGTGCAGTGTAGTTAGCCTCAGTGGACTTTATGGCAACTAAGCCCGTAGGTAAGTCATCAGAAATAACAATGGCAGTACCATCAATATTGCCTTCGTTTTTAACGGTTATAGTGTAATCAACATAAGCATTAGCATTGTTCAAATCAAAATTTTTGTTTAAAAGATTGGTTTGAGCTGATTTTACGATTTTGTATATTGGAGTTGTTGTCTTAGCATTATCAGTGTTGACTGCTGTATAAGTAGCAGGAGCTGTGTTTGCAGATTTCGATTTTAAGTAAGTACTTTCAGCAGTAACCGTCAAGATACCGTTAGCGTCCGCAACACGCTTAGTATCAGACTGAGCAGTAACGGTAATGAGCGCTTTTTCACCTGGTGCCAATGCAATTGAATCGTTATTAGTAATAGTTACTTCACTACCAATGTTAGTGCCAGCTGCATTGGTTTTTTGATACTTAATAACACTATTGCCAAGGTTGTAGTCAAAATTATCGCCAGTTACATTAGCAAGAGTGATCTTGTAAGTGTCGTTAACGTTACCACCGTTAGTCAATGTATGAGTGAAATCTACTGTTGAGCTCGCTTGCGCATTAATAGTACGGTCTTTACCAAAATCATCATCCTTTACATCATCAACTACTGTTGATATTAAAGAGAACGAACCAGTTTCAGTAACATTCACCGTAACTACATTCGACTCTGCAGTCTGTGAAGTGGTATTACCGGCAACCGTATAAGAAGCAGTTGCTTTGTTCGTTACATTAAATGAACCAGAAGTACCGCCCGTCGGGGTAGCAGCATTGGCAGTAGTGATGCTCATTGCTGTGGCTAGACCAACAGCCAACACTGAGTACTTAAATGAATTAGGTTTCATACGGTAAATTTCCTAGGGGTTTAATTAGAGGTGTTAAGAGTTAATAGGTTTATCGGTCAACGGTAGTATTGATAGCAACAACAGCGGTCTTCTTCGCCGGTAATAATTTGATATTCCAGCGTAGAGTACGATATTCAGAATATGGAACTTTTACCATCTTGCCATCTACCTTTTTCATTAAAGGCATATCGGCATAATTCTTACCATCAGTACTGGCTTGTGCGCTTGTAGGTTGTGCCTCACCAGTAAATGTCATATTTATAGGAATAGGTAGAGTGACCATCAAGTCGTTGATATCTTTATTAATAGTATTGGTGTAAGTTGCCTTGTATTGAATGACAGTACCTACTGGTGCGGTACGTACCGGAGAATATACTGTCTTACCGTCTGCATTTTTGGTAACTTGATTGGCTGTTAGTTCCATTTTTAGAGCATCTGCTGCATGTGCATTACCCAGAAAGCTGGCACATAATATAGATGTCATGACTAATTTGGTTGTTATGGCAGAAAATTTCATAATTCGTCTCTCTTTCAGTAAAAAATATTTATTTCACTTCAACAAACCAATTCATTTCGTGAATTTTTCCAACGTGTTTTCAGAATTTTCTGTATGTTTGATGTAAGTAAAATACGTTTTTAGTATTCTTAAGGTAATTATATATAGTTTATTATTTAAGCTCAGAAAAAGCAGATGGAGGGAGTTATAAAACAGCTGAATGGTAAAACTGACTCGTCAAATAGGTAAAAAAAAACAACAGTCGATCAATTTATGATATCGACTGTTGTTCATAGGTGGTAAGGGCTGTAGACGATTGTACGGAAAGATTATTTGGACTGCGTTGATCCATATTGAGTGTTGAAATAAAAGCTGCGAATGCTCCTTTTTGTCAACACAGTAGCTATGGTAGTAATAGTTCCATTTTGACCTTTAACGAGACCATCGCTGTAAATGCCAGAGGCTCGTGTTGGATCTGCCAATACAGAGGTAACTGTAGTGTCTGCTGGATTACTAGCGTCATTTTTTTGTAGTACATCTTGCATAATAAAATTGCTAATATCCATATTTGCGCGATTTGTGGCTGTAATTCTATAAGCAATACATTGACCTGGCTGCACATCAGCACCATTCGTTGAGCTAGATAATGCGTTTTTACTATATGTGGCTACCTTGGTCAGATCTGTAATAGTACACGTATTTGCTGCTTGCTCTTTTTCAAGTACGATGGCTGAGTTTTTGGTAATCACTCGGCCAAAATTATTATTTGAGTAACTATAGGTATTGGTTATTAAGCTGATGCTACGTTTATCAATCGTTGTGCGTACAGGGTAGGCGCTACCACTGTAAGTTTCGATGAGACAAACAGAACTTTGAGTACCGATGACACTGCTAGCGATGTTAAATTGGTAAGTACCAATATCGCTTACGTTTGTCGAGGTTAAGGTTTGTGTGCCGTAGGTTTTGGTTGGATTCTCACATTTATCTACTAATGTAATTGTACTGCCAGAGATACCTGTTTCAGAAGGGGCGTTCAATATGCCGTTGAAATAATTAGAGTTGTTATACACGCCACTCGTGATGGTGCTATTGGTAGCATCAGCCTGGGCGTCGGTAATGCCACCATTGTCATTAAATACAGTGCCTGTGAACACATAATTAGGGCTGTTTGTGATAGTACATGTGATTTCATCACCATAATTTAGATTGGACAACGTAAATGAGCTGGCTGTGCCAGTAGGCATCACAGTCGTGCTACCGGTTGTCGCATTGGTACAAGTATAGCTAGTGCTGTAGTTACTAGCATTACCATTTATTATACTTTCAGATATGGTATAGATAGTACTTGGAGCTAATTCCAATGGGGTAACAGTGCTTCCGTTAGTTACGGTTGAACCTGTCCCTGTTGTCGTAAAAGAAGCTGTAGAGCCTTGAGTATCAGGAGTCAACTTTCCACCAGCTACTTTAATATTGAACTGGTCACGTTTAGTATCGCTGTCGTTAAAACGAGTACCTTCTAATTGTTTTTTTACAGTCAATTTAGGTGGTGCAAGACAAAAGTAGAAGTCTGAGTAGCCCACTAAATGGTCACCAGTGGATGCGGTTGTAGAAGCCCCCGTATAGGTATTACCATGAGTGGTAACAAACGGTGTGTTTGCTGACTGTGCTCCCCATTCAATATTAAAGTTACATGGGCTAGTGGGATTACAGTTCGTCCATTGGTTAGCAGTAATCGTTTTGCTTGAATTAGATAATGTGAAGTTGGTTGTAGTGCCTGATGTAGTATAATTGCTAAAAGCGCCACCAGCAGTGACAAGTGAGACTGACTCAGTATATTTTCCACTTAGGTTTGCATCTAAATCCTGAACAACAAATCCATATTTTGATACTGGTTTATTAATAGTAGCTGTCAGCCTATGATTGATGTCGATTTTCTCGCTACTATGGCGAATATTAAGAGCATTCGTTGTCACACCGCTAAAACTGCTGACCTCTGGATAGCCAGTTCTAACAAAGTTAATATCAGAAAATGATAGTACTAACTTAAGACCGCTATCAAAGCTATAGGTAGTACTAGCATTTCCTGCTGCTGACCAGCTGAGCGTTGCTTTGGGTGCAGGAGTAGTGCTCTTAGAGCCCAGATAGTACATCGCATGATCGCTTGGGCATGTAGGGTTGGCTTCAGCAAAGGCCAAATTACTGACTAAAAGCATAGGAACAGCGGCTATCAATGCCATCATTCGACATATATATTTACTGAATAAATATGTGCTAATTGAGTCTAAAAGTCGTTGAGTTTGCTGCATGCTGCTGTTCCTATAAACGAAAACTCGGTATAAATGTCTACCTACCAAACCGCTCTATATGTTACATAATACGTATATTAGGTAATAATTTCGTAAAAATCATAGGAAGTTGATGAATGGTAGTTTTGTTATGACCAATCACATCAAGACGTCTTGATCATTAACCTGTTACCTTTTAGATACTTGACTTTAAGCTATCACTATATTAGTCATTTTTAAAAAAACTAATCATTATTTATTTTAAAAATACTTGTCATATCTTCATTTCTCTACAGCTATAAACATCTATGTCATAAGCGCCTATAATAGAGAGTTATTATCGTTTGATAATTGGCTGTAGGCGTTGAGTGATGACTTTGTCCTGACTGCCTAACTATTCCATTCGTATGTAATGGATAGTACTGCTGCTTTTAGAATCGTTATATTGAACGGTTCGACATTGTGGAGCGGTGAAGTACAGTCATACAAGCTTCAATATGAAACGTAACTTCTCAAAATTAACAAGGAAGTCATTGAGCACATCATGTATGTAAGACAGTATTAAGTAATACTTTGATTTTATAAATTCCTGCTATTGAGTAGGATTGACTGACAAACAAGGACAACAAAGATGAATTATTATAAGGATGCTGATAGCACCGAAACACAGGAATGGCTGCAAGCTTTTGAGTCTGTACTCAAACATGCAGACAAAGATCGTGCTCAGTTTTTGCTAAAAGCTTTGTACAACATGGCAGTCCAAGAAGGATTGCCGTTCAATAGACTAGACACCGCTTACGTTAACAGTATTGCTGTCGAAGATGAGCCAATGTACCCAGGCGATCTAGGCATGGAGCGTAAAATACGTGCTTTGATTCGTTATAACGCACTTGCTATGGTTATGCGTGCCAATAAAAACGACGATGATTTGGGTGGTCACTTAGCGACATTCGCCTCTAGTGCAACACTTTATGAAACGGGTTTTAACCATTTCTTCCGCGCGGCTAGCGATCACTTCGGTGGTGACATGATTTATTATCAAGGTCACTCAGCACCAGGTATCTATGCACGTTCTTATTTAGAAGGTCGTTTGACCGAAGATCAGCTCGATAATTTCCGTCGTGAAGTAGGCGGCAAAGGTCTATCAAGCTATCCGCATCCATATCTAATGCCTGATTATTGGCAGTTCCCAACGGTATCGATGGGACTTGGCCCAATCATGTCTATCTATCATGCCCACGTACATCGCTATATGGAAAACCGTGGATTACTAGAAAAAGAAGGTCGTAAGATCTGGACATTCTTAGGTGATGGTGAAACGGATGAGCCAGAAAGCTTAGGTGCCATTTCTCTTGCAGGTCGTGAGAAGCTGGACAACCTCATATGGGTAGTCAACTGTAACTTGCAGCGTCTTGATGGTCCAGTCCGTGGTAACGGTAAAATTATTCAAGAGCTAGAGTCAGTATTCCGCGGCGCAGGCTGGCGAGTCATCAAAGTGATTTGGGGTGGCAACTGGGATTCATTACTCGGTAAAGACCATACAGGTGTGCTTAAGCAGCGCATGGAAGAAGTGGTTGATGGCGAGTATCAGTTGTACGAAGCGCGCACGCCTGAATTCACCCGCAAAGAATTCTTCGGTAAATATCCAGAGTTAGAAGAAATGGCAGATGCCTTGACTGACGAAGAGATCTCGCGCTTAAACCGTGGTGGCCATGATCCAGTTAAAGTTTATGCTGCATTTAGTGAAGCCATGAAAACCAAAGGTCAGCCAACGGTTATTTTGGTTAAAACCGTTAAAGGTTATGGCTTATCTGCTCAAACGCAAGCGGTCAATAAGTCGCATCAGATCAAGAAGCTTGATCAAGAAGCCTTAATGTATTTCCGTGATCGTTTTGATTTGCCATTTACCGACGCGCAGCTAGAGACCCTACCATTCTACCGTCCTGAAGAAGGTTCAGCGGAGATGAAGTATCTCAAAGGCCGTCGTGAGGCGTTGGGTGGTCATTTACCAAACCGTCGCAGTGGTCATATTCCACTGAATATCCCTGAATTATCGATGTTCGATCGGGTATTAAAAGGCAGTAATGGTAAAGAGCAATCGACGACCATGGTATTCGTCCGCTTACTATCAGCGATGTTAAAAAACAAAGACATCCAAGATCGCGTCGTACCAATCGTACCTGATGAAGCGCGTACTTTCGGTCTAGAAGGTATGTTCCGTCAACTGGGCATTTACTCAGCTGTTGGTCAGAAATATACGCCAGAAGATAGTGAAGCATTGATGGGCTATAAAGAAGCTATCGATGGTCATATGTTAGAAGAAGGTATCAACGAAGCGGGCGCAATGAGTACTTGGATTGCTTTGGCAACCAGTTATTCTGTAAACGCTTTACCGATGATTCCAATGTATATCTACTACTCAATGTTTGGTTTCCAACGTGTGGGGGATTTGGCTTGGGCGGCAGGTGATTGTCAAGCACAGGGCTTCTTATTGGGTGCAACCGCTGGCCGTACAACGCTTAACGGCGAAGGCTTGCAGCATCAAGATGGACATTCTCAAATCTTGTTCAATGTCGTGCCTAACTGTGTGACCTATGATCCATGCTTTGGTTATGAGTTAGCAGTAGTTATGCATGATGGTTTACGCCGCATGTATGGCGAAGGCGAGCGCGTTTATTATTACCTAACGCTAATGAATGAGAACTATGAGCAACCTGAAATGCCAGAAGGTGCTGAAGAAGGTATCAAACGTGGTATGTACTTGCTCGAGGACAATGGCTCAGCACAAGTACAGCTATTAGGCTCAGGTGTTATCTTACGTGAAGTGCAAAAAGCTTCAAAGATCCTAAAAGACGAGTTCAATATTACGTCTAACGTATGGAGCGTGACCAGCTTCAATGAGTTGACTCGTGATGGTATGGTTTGTGATGATTACAACCGTCTGCATCCAATGGATGAAGAGAAAGTGCCTTGGGTTACTGAGCAGTTGGCACCGCACGAAGGTATCGTAGTTGCAGCGACAGATTATATGCGTAATTACTCAGAGCAGATTCGTGCTTGGTTACCAGACAACCGTCCTTATACCACGTTGGGTACTGATGGTTATGGCCGCTCTGATACTCGTGAAAACTTACGCAGTTTCTTTAACGTTGATGCCGCACATATTGTTGTTGCAACGCTTAAACGTTTAGCGGATGAAGGTGAAGTTGAGATGCGTTTGGTCAAAGACGCTATTTCTAGCCTAGGCATTGATGTAGATCATCCACCTGCATGGCAACAGCAGTCTTACTATGATCAGTCTCCAGATGCACCAGCACCAGGTAACGTAAATCCAAATCCTGTCCCTGAGTTTATCGCTGAAGACGACGAAGAAATCAGTAGTGAAGGTCGTGCTGAAGATCAAGCAGATGCTAATGTACTCAATGATGGTGATGTCAAAGAATAATAACCATAAGACTAGGAGATAAATCATGGACATTAAAGCCCCCGATTTGGGTGTTGATAGCGCCGAAGTCAGCGAGATTATGGTAGAAATCGGTGATGTCATCGCAAAAGATGACAACATCGTATTATTAGAATCTGACAAAGCCTCAGTTGAAGTCCCAAGCTCTGCTGCTGGTAAAGTCACCAAGATCAATATTGCTATTGGTGATCAAGTTAGCGAAGGCATGGTGCTGATTGAGCTTGAGAGTGCAGAAGACAGTGCGGAAAGTGATGATAGCGCTGCTGATGACAATCAAGAAGCGAGTGATACAGAAGCCGCTGCTGCTAAGCCAGAAGAAGTCGCGCCAGCTGAGACTGAGTCAAAGTCATCAGAGTCTAGCGCCAAGCCAGCTGCGAATGCTAGTAAGTCAACGACTCATGCACTACCTGACTTAGGTGTTGATGAAGCGCAAGTTTCTGAAATTATGGTCAGTGTAGGCGATACAGTGACTGCGGATCAGTCGATTTTATTGATCGAATCTGACAAAGCATCTGTCGAAGTACCAGCACCAGAAGCTGGCAAGATTGAAAAAATCTTGGTCCAGACAGGTGATATGGTTGCCAATGGTCAAGACTTTATCGTTATCATGAGTAGTGGTACAGACGCTGCTGATGAGAGTGAGTCTGCATCAGATAGTTCTGAGTCGAAAGAGTCAGCACCAGCCAAATCAGAAGAGAAAGCTGCTGCTAAAACAACTGGTGAGCCAAAACAGGCAGAAAAATCTACAACGCCTAATGTGGCCGCCAGTAAGAAAGCTGAAAAGTTGACAGAAACGCAAGTAAATGAAAAGCTGGTCGATGTTTATGCAGGTCCAGCCGTACGTAAGCTTGCACGTCAATTGGGTGTAGATATTACACAAGTGAGCGGTTCGGCACTGAATGATCGTATTCTAAAAGAAGACTTGTTTGCGCATGTGAAAGAGAGTCTGACCACTCAAAAAGTAGCACCTGCTAGCAGCGGTGTGGCGAGCTCAGGCTTACCGAGCTTACCTGACATGAGTAATACTGAGATTTGGGGTGAAACATCGACACTAGACCTTAGCCGTCTACAGAAAGTGTCGATACCACAGCTCAACTACAATACATTGCTACCGCAAGTGACGCAGTTTGACTTATCAGATATCACTGAGACAGAAAAACTACGTGGTGAGCTAAAAGGTGGTATGAAGGCAGAAGGTATTGGCTTCACCATCTTAGCGTTCGTAGTCAAAGCAACTGCTTATGCATTGACTCAGCATCCACGCTTCAATAGTCATTTAAGCGATGATAATACTCAAGTTATCTTGCGTAAAAGTGTCAATATGGGTATCGCAGTGGCAACTGATGACGGCCTCATCGTACCAGTTATCAAAAACGTGCAAGATAAAGGTTTGAAGCAGATTGCTATCGAAATCGGTGAGCTTGCCGTTAAAGCACGTGATAAGAAGCTCAGCACCAAAGATTTGCAAGGGGCGAGCTTCACTATCTCAAGCCAAGGTAACTTAGGCGGTACAGCATTTACACCACTGGTGAACTGGCCACAAGTCGGTATCTTAGGGGTGTCTGAGGCAAGTATGCAGCCACGTTGGGATGCTAAAAAGCAAAGCTTTGAGCCACGCCTGATGCTACCGTTATCATTGTCTTATGATCATCGTGTGATTAATGGGGCAGATGCCGCAGTGTTTACCCGTTATATTGCAACGCTACTGGCTGATCCACGCCGCATTTTGCTATAAGTCTAAATACATAATAGTGTTGGTTTGAAAAAAGACTGTCTACGGACGGTCCTTTTTATGCGCTAAAGTTTGAGCGTAATTAAGATGCATGGAGCATTTATAATATACTTGGATAATGACTGCTTGTATTGTCACTAAACAACAGATACAAAAAAGCCGGTAGATACCGGCTTTTTTATTACTATAAGTACGACTTAGTAAAACGGACTTCTAATTAGAAGCTTTTTACGTAAGCAACACCATATACCCAAGGGCTGATATCTACTTCACCAAGATCATCGCCATTTAGGCTTACGTCTGATTTGATGTCGATATAGCGTGCATCAATACGGAAAGCATCCGTTGGAGTGAATGGGAAATCAACACCGACATGGCCAGCAACGCCAACACTATCGTCGATATCTAAGTTAGCTGAACCGCCAGTGTATAGTTTTTCTTTAAAGAAAGTTGTGTAGTTCACACCAACACCAATGAAAGGCTTGATGTTTAGAGGGATGTTATAACCATCAAAGTGATACTGGACAGACAAAGTAGGTGGTAAATGTTGAGTTTCACCCTTAATTTCGTTACCAGCAGCATCAGTCAATGTGATGTCATGGTTGAATGGAATCGCTGCTAGCAATTCAATACCAACGTTATTAGCAACGAAGTATTCGCCAGTAAGTGTTGGACGCGCATCGCCACCAACATCTACAGAGTAGTCTGTGCCGCCTGCATTAAGCGTACCGTTATCACTCTTAGGGTCAACATAATGTGCACCGGCAGCAACTGACCAAGTACCAGCAGGTACTGCAAAAGCAGTTGTCATAGTAAGTGCAGTAGCAGCGGCTAAAACTAGGGATTGTAGTTTCATCGTTTAGTTCCTCAATGTGATAGATGATTATGGGCCAGTTTCTAATAAGGGACAGCATTAGTTACTGATACACAATGTTATGATTGTTGATTAAACTGTAACATTATGACTCCATTATAGTACAAAACCGTTTTATCTGTAAGGTTTTAAATGTATATTAAAGATTTTTATCTCATAAATTACAATATAAAGTTATTTACGTTGATATGTTTGGCATTTTTTTTAAATAACCGACTATTGTGATGCTAATATGTAGTAGATACATGTGTGACTATTTGCTTTAAGGTTCTAAGATATTTAGTGTTTCATTTCTTGAATGAATGATTATGGTATAAAAATAGGCGTAATATATTATGCTTGGCTACTGTAGTAACTCTCCTCTGCGCTGTGACAATGCCTATTCTATAAAGATATTGAATCGGATGGACTCTTGCTGTCCTGAATGCTGTTTGTTTCTACTACCTGCGCAGGATGTCAGTCAGCAATTGAATGCCGATGAGCAGTTTTTACGATTTGCCATTATGGTAATCATCTTTACGTTATTTACGGTAGTCTATATTTACTATTTTTATAGTACTTTACCGTGACTTCTCATAAATTTCTATTTTCGCGACTGGCAGCACGCTTATAATACTATACTGTTAAGTATCTACTAATATAAGACCGGTGTTTCACCGCATAGGGACGGTATGCTATTCCAATCTATACGGCGCCTACGTATTTTTGTTTATAATATTCTACAAAATGATGAGCATGACACGCTCTTCAGTCGTTATATCGACTATTTTTTAATATTTTTGATCATGACGAATGTGGCTGCCGTGATTGCAGAGTCAGTCGATAGTTGGTATTACCCTTATCAAGATTATTTTACGTGGTTTGAAAACTTTTCCATTGTGGTGTTTTCTATCGAATACATGCTACGGTTGTGGTGCGTGGCTGAAGTAAAACCAAATGGTACTACTTGGCGACAGCGTTGGAATTGGCTAAAAAGCCCATCTGCGTTGATTGACCTGATCGCTATCATTCCTGCATTCTTGAACTTTTTTGTCTCTATCGATTTACGTTTTTTACGTATCCTGCGTTTATTTCGCATCCTCAAACTTACACGCTATTTTGCTTCGATGCGTATCCTGCTGGTGGTCATCAGTAAAGAAAAAGGATCGTTCCAAGCGGTTATCTTTATCTTGATTATTATGATTGTAACGGCCTCTAGTGGGATTTATTTGGTTGAGAATCATGCACAGCCAGAAGAGTTTGAGTCTATTCCTAAAGCGATGTGGTGGGCTGTGGTTACACTCACGACAGTGGGTTATGGTGATGTCACGCCGATTACCAATGCTGGTAAAATATTGGGTGCAGTCATTACGATATTGGGTGTAGGGTTAGCAGCATTACCTGCAGGTATCCTCGCGACAGGTTTGGCCAATGAGCTTGCTCAGCGTCGTGAAGGGCTTGAGCAGCACTTTCGAGAGCAACTGATCGATAGTGATTTTGATTTGGTACAGAATCAGATGATGATCGATAAGATTCGCCGCGAGCTAGGATTAGATAAAGAGCAGGCGCAAAATATCGTATTGCAAGTACTGCGTGAGCAAGAGCTTGAGCGCCGTGAAAAAGAGGTAGAAATAGGGCAGAAGAATTTTTGCTCACATTGTGGTGAGCGATTGTAGAAAAGTGCTTTTTTTACTATGAATTTCATTCAAAAAAGGGTGCGGCGTTTTTATAACGTCGCACCCTTTTTATACACTATTACTTGGTGAGTATCGTACGAATGCTATATCCCTTGTAAAGGGAGTGCACGTGCCAGCTCGTGAGCCACTTCTTGCGCGGCACTGGCCAAATCTTCGGCAGGCAGCGATAAGTTTTGCAATGTTAGATGCCAGTCATCCACTTCTCGACGTAAATGAGCGACCCAAAGCGTTGTACAGCCACGTGGTAACTTTTTGAGATTGACTTCAAAACAATGGTTACCCTCATCATCACTTAAGTGAATCTCGCCTGTTTTCACTCTAGAAAACGGATGACCATGGTAAGAGTTGGCAATCATAGCAATATGGGTGATATGTGTTGGAATCTTATCTAAGTATAGTCTGATTTGCTCTTGATCTAGGGGAGCCAAATACATCGCTTGTTCACCGCGATCTTTACCGTTTAAGCTATCACCCTGATGCTTAACCGATTCAGCTTTGTCACGCAATTGCTTGAACCAAACGATGTCACTGATCGTACAGTTTTTGTCATACAGCACACAGGCCAAATCAATATCAATCGCGCTTTGATTTTTTTTAAAGCGCTTGAACAACCCTTTTGGTTCAATTTTAGTAAATTCATAGTTTAGCGAAAAAAACAAGGTTCCTGCATCTAGGCCCAGTCCTCTTAAACTGTCTGACAGTAATGGTGATGGGGCAGTGATCGACATAGTGTTCCTTATTCGTTCTTAAATTTTAATAGAGGTATATATAGTTTAGAAGTTTGAATAGATTTAGCTTTTAGCGTCATAGCTATTAGTCGTTATCTATCCAGTCGCTATTCATCATCTAAAGACTTGCCTAATACCGCTTGATATAGCAGCTGAGGTTTTGCATCTAATAGACCACTGCCAAAACCGCGCAACCACCAAACCAGCTGTGAGGTTAGATTGACCGTTGCTTGTATGGTCAATCTGTCGTCATCTAACGTGACGGTTTGATCATCGCTGAGCTTGCTTTCAGTGAGGCTTTTGCCTGCTTGTGTGGTGAATTGTAGCTCGATAGCGGTATTTTTACCATGGTCAGGCAGTTCACTGAATAATGGATGACTAAAGCCCATGCCACCTGCATCTAGGTAAGTGTCGAGTTGAAAGTTGTCAGGCGTTTTTGCCGCGCTTTCAAGTATCTCAACACTGGCAAAGCGATGTAGCGCAAAGGTGCGGATGACCACTTCTGGGTCATCGGTACGAGTTGCCAGCAGGTAAATAATCACACCACGTTGAATGATAGCAATAGGGTTTAGGGTATATTCACTAGATTGCGACTTATCACTGCGCGTATAACAGGCTTTAATTTGTAATTGATAAAATAGCGCGTGATAAATATTGTCTTTGCTATCCAAATCGATATGCGGGGCAATCAATGGCTGCGTGGCAGGTTCGATGCGTACTCTATCGATCCATGAATGGGTGACTTTGCTGTTTTTAAGTTGGCGCCGTGCTAAGTCAAACCAAGGGAAAAGTTCATCCAAAATAACAGGGGGTAGCAATTGGGTGAGGTTGGCTTCAACCATATTAAAGGCCACCGCTTGTGATAAGTTCATATGCGGTAAGCTTTGTAGCGGCGCGTCATCGCACCAGCGCCAGCCTTGTGGATTGGCATTGTTTTTTTCAATAGGGAAACGTTTTGCCAGCGCATTTAAATCACGTTGTACCGTACGTAGACTGATATCAAAACCTGCCATCATCAGCTGCTCGTAGATATGGGTGGTGCCTACCCAACGATTGCGTTGTAGCTGCGACAGTACTTGCCATTGGCGAGCAGTCGTCGCTGCGCCATGTCGATTATCGTTGCTCACTTCCGAGGTACTACTGCTCTCAGCCGCTAGCGCTTTGGTTTGCTCGTTAGCGTCTGTCTGAGTTTGAATGTGATCGGCGTCAGTCGGATGTACAGTCATTAGGAAGTAGCCTTTATGAAGTATCGAGTCAGTTTTTATAGAGCAATTTTAAATGCTAGCGGTGGGTCAGTGACCCTATATCATCGCAGAAAATCCCCGTAGCGTCTAGCAACGGAGATTATTCAATGATTCTGCTGTATAGTCATTCCACTATAAAAGTATTACAGCGTTAACCTCGTTTGAAGTATCACATATACATCTACACTCGGTTGCCTTGTACTACTTTTAAATTGAATCGACTATATTTGAACTTATATAGCGTCAATACCTCATTAAGCGTCACTATTCTGAGTACTTGGTTCGTTATGGGTACCTGCTTCGCTATCAATGATTATAGTGCTGTCATTATCTTTACGTTTTTCTTTCTTTCTCTTATCTGCTTTTTTTTGACGTTTGGCTTTTTTCTGCTTTTTGTCTTTCTTTTTTGATTTTTTATCATCAATGTCATCGTCGCTATTTTGGTTCTCATCCCACAGCATCAAACGGCTTAAGACTTTTCCAAATAGTGTTTCTTTACGATAGCGACTTTTTTTGTTCATGGTATCGATAGGTAGGCCAGTCATCAGTGTCAATGCCTCGCTCAGGGTATGGACACCATAGATGTGAAACTCATCCGCATTGACGGCAGCAATAATATCGTCGCGTAGCATGAGTTGTTTGACGTTGGCCATCGGAATGACAACACCTTGCTGGCCCGTTAACTCTTGCTCTCGGCAGGCATCGAAGAACCCTGCAATTTTGGAGTTGATACCGCCTACTGCCTGCACTTCACCCAACTGGTTCATAGAGCCAGTAATCGCAAAGGACTGATCAATCGGTACATTTGCTAAGGCAGATAACAACGCACAACCTTCGCTAACGGTGGCGCTATCACCATCGATATGAGCATAGCTCTGCTCAAAAGCGAGTGACGCGCTAAAGTTCAAGGCATGATGTTGACTAAATAGTGCCCGCAAGTAGCTGGTCATAATTAGCATGCCTTTAGCGTGTAAGCTACCACCTAAGTCCACATCGCGCTCGATGTCTAAAATCTCACCAGTACCAATATTTGGCTGGATAACCGCAGTAAGACGTGCTGGCATGCCGAATTCACTATCGGCATAGCTGACTACTGTTAGCGCATTGACCTGTCCAACGGCATTGCCTTGTGTTTGGATGAGTTGCTGACCATTTTTGAGCTCATCCCAATACAGATCACGTAAATACCCTGAGCGCTCATCCATATCTTCGATGGCTTGGGTGACGTGATTGGCATTGACGATGTTCTTACCGCTCAAACGTGCATGGCGATTAGACTCATGCAACAGCTTAATCAATAAATCACTGTGCAAGCTGAGTCGATCTTGGTCTTCTGCTTGTAAGCTCAAATGCTCAAGTAGGGTGGCTTGCGCACTACGATCGAACGGATAGAGGTTGGCATAATCAATGATGTCAGCCATTTTCGCGACCAATGCCAGCTCGTGTTCACTGGTGCGAACCACATCATCATGAAAATCGGCACGAACTTTGAATACCGCATCAAACTCAGGCTCAAGCTCTAACAGCTCATAATACAAATCTGCTTCGCCAAGTAAAATTACCTTAATATCAAGATCTATGGGGGCAGGCGCTAGCGATAAGCTTCCTGTGAGTGTGAGCATCTGCTCAAGACTTGAGAGTTTAATTTTACGGGACTGTAATGCTCGCTTGAGACCCTGCCAAGCGTAGGGGTGCTCTAGTAAGTGACTGGCTTCTAATAACAGGTAGCCGCCATTGGCACGATGTAAGGCGCCCGCTCGAATCATACTGACGTCAGTGGTGACAGTCCCCAGTTGCGTGATTTGCTCGACATGCCCCAATAAGTTTAAATGCGTCGGTAAGTCTTCAAAGATAACGGGTGCGCCACTGTCAGGCGTATGACTAACAATGACATTGACTGCATAGCGGCTTGGCGTTGTGGTTAGAACGGCCGTCACAAACTCTTCATCATCGCCATTAACGATACGCTCTACATGAGTGACCATGTCAGCAAATATAGCTTTGAGATAGTCAATAACCAGCGGGTGATTGGCAAATTGCTCATAAACAGGTGTAAATAAAGGTTGTAGCGCACGGCGTGCAATATTTCGATGCAGTGCTTCTATTGTATCATTGGCTTCGTCTTCTAACTGCTCTAAGGCGATGGTCAGCTGACTTAAGCGTTTTTGCATGTGGTTTTTTTGGACAAAGTTATTTAGCTCAGCTTCGTATTCACTGTTGCCATATTCGTTGGTGCTGTCATCGTTACTGTTATCAATACTAGTATTGATACTAGAAGTATCAGCGGTGCTATTGTCCTCTATCGTGGAATGAGCTTCATCATTGTTAGAGGAATTTTCATGTTTGACATCAGCATCGCTATTTTCTGTAGGTAGCTTGCTTGGGTGCACAAACATGGCTTTGTTATCGAAAGAGCGGAACGTCAGCGCTAAGTCGTACTGTTTACCTTCTGCGTTAAGCACTTCATAAGCCTGACTCTCTTTTTGATGAGTGTCGTTTTTGATGGCTTCGATTTTGCTTTGGTATTGATCACTACGAAAGCGTTGACTCAGTCGCTTTTTGGCTTGCTGCCATAAATTATTGACTTGTTGCTGCAATAGTGAAGCTTGACCTGCAGGCAGATGTAATGCCAACGGGGTGCGTGGATCGGTGAAATTGTGTACATAAACCCAATCATCTGGCGTCGGTGCATCGGCTGCGATGCGTGTTAGCAAGCGGCTGATTACGGTACGTTTGCCTAAGCCGTTTTCACCTGCTGCAAATACATGGTAGCCACTGGCTTTGATGTCCAAAGCTGTGTTTAAGGCTTTGAGCGCGCGCTCCTGACCAAACCCAACATCTAAATCTGGTGCCGTACGTGTGTCTGTTGGCAGCTCGCTTAGCTCACTATAACGCTTTAATTGCTCAGCGCTAATAAGGCAGCGCTGCTTTACCTCAATACAGAGTGGGTGCGGTGCTTTTATTTTTTTGTCATTCGTCAATGTGTCTGTCAATTCAGCGATGGGTGTTGCCATATTATTGGTGTCTTTTTTATTAGCGTCTCTTGATATTTTAGAGATAGGGGCGTGTGGCTGTTCGGTCATAGGCGTAGGAGATATCTTCTTAAAAAGGTGGAGTGTTGATTTCTGTGATTGGTTTTATGCTATCAGGTATTCATATTCATGCTGAACTTTTTATACTTTATATACTTTATGTTGAATAGTTAACCAAGAAATTTTACAAGGTATTTTACAAGGTGCAGCAACGTTTTAGCTAAATCATTAAACGCAGTTTTGTATCATTATGAGATATACCAGTGTGTATGATGAATAAATGAGAGACAAATTAACAGTGAGTTTATTGCTATCAAAGGAGAATAACACCTCAATACAGGCCTAGATAGTATAAGATGTCTCACATTGGCGCAATCTGCAACTATTCAATAGACAGAGTGCATGATAAAATAGACGGTTCACATGTCAAAACTGGATAACTCGTTGTATGTCAGCTTCCGATAAAATCACGTCATCATCTGCTAGTACAGGTACTATCCATATTGATCCTACTGGCTTTGTAAAGCTTGGATCACAATTGCCAGTGCTGGCCAACACTCTGACGAAAGCAGTTCATGAGCTCGGTCTATCCTTAAGTGAGACGCAGCAGCGCACACTATTATTGTACTTAGACCAGCTTTTGTTATGGAATAAAGCGTATAATCTGACCGCTATTACTGATCCTGAAGAAGCTTTAATCAAGCATGTGATTGACTGTTTGGCTATTATAACGCATTTGCCATCAGGGTCATTGCTTGATATTGGTACGGGTGCAGGATTGCCTGCCGTGATTATTGCTATTTGTCAGCCTGAGCGCCAATGTACGGCACTTGATAGTAACCAGAAGAAAATCCGTTTTATTAAGCAAATCAGTAGTGAACTTGGTTTGAGTAATATGCAGCCGATTGCTTCTCGTATCGAAGCACATGAAGCAAGCTATGAAGTGGTTACCTCTAGAGCGTTCGCCAGCTTGATAGATTTCGTCGATGTGGCACAGCCAAGGCTAGCAGATAATGGTCACTTATGTGCTATGAAAGGTAAAGCGCCGAATGAAGAAGAGCTACAAGCATTAGATGGTGATTGGCACATAAAAACAATCAAGCTAAAAGTACCACGTTTGCATGATAGTCGTCATTTAATTGAATTGTCTCGCAAAAATGTCTAAGCTATGAGCACCTTACAGTCATGAAATCGCAACTATGAAACAGTGACTGCCCGATTGTGAAACATAGTTTACGTCTTTAATTAAATGACATAATATTTAAATGGTGTCGAGACAAAGCGAGTCGTTTGTACAACGAATGACTGAATATGCCTCGCTTTTTAAATGTATAGCTAAAAAAATAACAGTAATAAATTCTAATTAAACTGAGTGAGTGTATGGAAATCATAGCGATTGCGAATCAAAAAGGCGGCGTGGGCAAAACCACGACGGCGGTAAATTTGACCGCTAGCTTGGCTGCAAAGCGTAAGCATGTACTACTGATTGACCTAGACCCACAAGGCAATGCAACTAGCGGCACGGGCGTGGATAAAAATGAACTCGCGCTGACCATCGCTGATGTTTTACTTGATGGTGTATCGCTGTCGGATGCTATTGTTACCAGTCCGGCAGGGTTTGATGTTATCGGTGCTAATCGTGATTTGGCTGGGATGGACATCACCCTGATGAACAAGACCAATAGCCATGAGCTGTTCAAAACAGCGATGGTGGCTTTGGTTAACGATCAGATAGCGGCTAAAAAACCTGCTTACGATTATGTCGTGATAGACTGTGCGCCCAGTTTGAATTTATTAACGATCAATGCATTGGTTGCCACAGACAGCGTCATTATCCCGATGCAATGTGAGTACTATGCACTAGAAGGCCTAGCAGATTTGTCGCAGACGATTGAGCGACTCACGGAGCTGAATCCGAAGCTCTATATTCGCGGGGTGGTGAGAACGCTATTTGATGCGCGTAATACCTTGGCTCGCGATGTGTCTGCTGAATTGGAAGCACATTTTGGCGATATCATGTATAAGACTCATATTCCAAGAAATATTCGTTTGGCAGAAGCACCTGCGCATGGTTTGCCAGTTATCGCATACGAGAGATGGTCAAAAGGGGCACGTGCCTATCAAAAGCTAGCCGCTGAAGTGATGAATCAGAGCAGCTAGTTTTGGTTATAGATAAGAATTTGGTGATAAAAGTACGAATCAAATTAAATAACAAAGTACTAAAAATCGTATTTATGAGTAATGAGTAAGCCGTATTCACAATCATTTGGCTTTTATTTTAGCGTTATAGGATAGGTAATCATGGCGAAGAAAAGAGGATTGGCTGCCAATCGAGGCTTAGATGCCTTATTGGGGTCAATCAAAAAAGAAAAGCAAATCACTGCGTCTGCCTTACAAGATGATATGGCAGCGCGTGATAATACTTTGCCAGCTGTAACGCCAGATACTGATATGCCAAACGATAGCGCAGCCGCTAAAACAGGTCGTGCAAAAGACAACGAAAAGCCGACTGCAAAGCCAACGGCTGTGGAAGCTGCTGATTCTGGTAATCGTAAAGCACGTGCGCCGCGTACGATGAATAAGAGCAGCATTCACAAAACTGGTGCTAATAAAAATCGTGTTAGTGGAACAGATAACAGTGCCTCTGAAGATCAAATCAGTTTGGTACAAATCGATGTGACACGATTGCAAGCAGGCAAGTATCAACCACGCCGTGATATGAGTGAAACGGCGCTTGCTGAATTGGCCTCTTCGATTGAACAGCATGGTGTCATGCAACCTATCGTTATCCGTCCATTATTGGCAAATGAAGACAAGAGTGAAGCATTTGTTACTCATGAAATTATCGCTGGCGAGCGCCGTTGGCGTGCTGCAAAAATGGCAGGTAAAGCAGTAATACCGGCGATTGAGCGCGCATTGTCAGATGAGTTGGCTATTGCATTGGCACTGATTGAGAATATTCAACGCGAAGACTTGTCTGTGATTGAGCAGGCAGCAGCATTACAACGCTTTCATACTGAGTTTGGTATGAGTCATGCGATGATTGCGGAAGTTGTGGGTAAAGCACGTACGACGGTATCGAATCTACTGCGCTTGAATCAGCTACACGATACCGTAAAAGACCATTTAGCAACCAGTGCGCTAGATATGGGTCATGCCCGCACGCTTTTGGCATTATCCTCTGAGCAGCAGCCAATCATTGCACAAAAAATCATCGATGGTGGCATGACCGTGCGCGAAGCTGAAAAGCTCGTGAAGTCAATTTTGCAGCCAGCCCCTAAAGCCAATCGTACTGAACAAGCACAGTCTCATGACGCGGAACGTTTGACACAAAGACTGACGGATATGCTTGGGGCTGAAGTAAAACTTAAGCATAAAAAAGACGGGCAGGGTAGTGTTGAGATATTTTTCCAGAATCAGGACCAGTTGGCCGCCTTGATTAAGCATATAGAGGCACAGGCTTAAGGTATTCATCCAGTTTGTAATGACTGCACAAGTCTAAACTATCTTGGTTACCACTATTTTTATAAAAATATAAAAGAGAGCGAGTATGTGGGAGTTGGTAAAAGCAGGTGGTTGGTTGATGACGCCTATCGTGGTGTGCTCAATACTGGCATTGGTTATCATCATTGAGCGTAGCCATACTTTACAATTTAACAAAATTGTACCTAACAGATTGCGCGAACAATTGATAACGCGCCTACGCGAAAACGGCGGTATCGGCCGTACACAATTAATGAACGTGAAAGAAAAAACACCTTTGGGTGATATTTTGGCAACGGGTTTGCTTTATCGTCAGTATGGTTTAGAGTCGATGACGATGCATATGCAAAACCGTGCGAGCGTACAAGTTCATCAGTTAGAAAAAAATATCAATATGCTTGGTACTATAGGTGCGATTGCACCGTTGCTTGGTTTGTTGGGCACGGTATTAGGTATTATCTCTTCGTTTTTAGCGATTACTGATGGCGCGATGCAAGACCCAACGATGCTTGCCGCTGGCGTATCACAGGCATTGATTACAACTGCTGCTGGTATGATTGTTGCGATTCCTGCATTGGTTGGCTATCGTTATTTTCAGCGCCGGATCATTGATATCAATGCCCAGTTTGAAACTCAAGCAGGATTGATGATTCAAGAGTTGTATGACTATCAGTTGCTAGGAAATGTGCATACTTCTGGCTTTGATACGCTTAATCCTGATGCTTCATTACATGGCACGATAGGTAATGATTCGTTAAGTTTAAGCGACGGAGTCACAGTGACTTCTTAGTACTAAAAATAATACTATTAGTATTATTTTTAGTACTAAGGGTCAGATGAATTATCTAGTCATCCTATTTGCATTTTAAACACGCCTTAAGCATAGTAAAAATATTAAAGAGAGTGATATGCGCTTTAGAAAACCAACCGTTGAACCACTTGAAATCAATCTAACACCAATGATTGATTGCTTATTATTTTTAATTGTATTTTTGCTGCTTGCGACCTCATTTAATCATTTTAGTCGCTTGAATATTATTCTTCCTGAAGCTGAAGGTGTCGCACTGACAGAACAAAACAACAGCATTGAAGTGGCAGTACAAGAAGACGGCAGCTATTTGGTAAATGGTATCACCCTTGGCAGTAGCAATGAGGCTGAATTAATCAGCATGCTACAGCAAGAGGCGGGTAGTAATCGTGATATGCTGTTTGTGATTGCTGCTGATGCTAACGCTACTCATCAATCTGTGGTACGGGTGATGGATGTCGCAGGAAAACTAGGGTTTTTGAACCTCAATATCAGTACGGTTGTGCCACTTGGTCAACCATTACCGCAATAATATATGGCTATATTAGTGTCATAAATACTCCTATAAAACTGTGCTTTGAGTACAGTTTATTCATATCATGATACCCAAATTGAGGCTTTTATGAGCCAAACATATCAATCCGACTCTACAAAAAAATCTGCTAAAAAATTGTCAGCAGAGCCATCAGATGTACCTAAGCGTACGACATTATTGCGCCTGTTACGCTATCTTAAGCCATATTGGTGGGCGTTAGCATTAGTGGTTTTAGGTTTCGCTATCAATGCTGGGACAGAGATATGGGTGGCCAAACTTCTACAATACATCACTGATGCTATTAACCAAGGTGATCAAAGCAAACAGAATTTGTTTCCACTGCTTATTATCACGTTGTTTTTTGTGCGTGGTTTGGGTAGCTTTTTGGGTAATTACTATTCTGCTTTAGTTTCACGTAACTTAGTATATGAGTTGCGAGTAGAAGTCTTCAATAAATTACTGCGTTTGCCAAGCTCATTCTATCTGGCCAATCCAGCAGGTACTATCTCATCAAAGTTGATATTTGACGTTGAACAGGTCACAGCAGCCAGTACAGAGTCAATGAAGACCTTGCTGCGTGATGGGTTGACGGTATTGGCATTAATTGGATTTTTGCTCTACAGCAATTGGCGCTTAACTTTAATTTTATTCCTCGTACTGCCACCAATATTATGGCTCATTCGCATAGCATCTAAGCGTTACCTGAAATTGTCTAAGGGTATTCAAGAGACGATGGGTGATGTTAGTCATATTACCAACGAAGTTATTGGTGGCTATCAGGTGGTTAAAAACTATGGCGGACAAGCATACGAAGCCGAACGTTTTGACAAAACATCAAAAAAGAACTTGCTCCAAGGTATGAAGGTAGTCGTTACCAATAGTATCAATACGCCAGCAGTACAGCTACTGATGGCAATAGCTATGTCAGTTGTGGTGTGGCTCGCACTGCGTCCATCGGTGATTGATAATATTTCAGCTGGTGAGTTCATCTCCTATATCGCTGCGGCTGGTCTACTAAGTAAACCAGTGCGTTCACTGACGGATATTAATCAGAAACTGCAAAAAGGTATCGCGGCTGGTGAGTCAATTTTTGCTCTACTAGATGAGCCAGAAGAAAAAGACACTGGTGTGATCAGCTCAGCCCTAACGGGTGAGATGAAACTCGATAATGTCAGTTTAATCTATCCGGATTCGACAGTGGCACTGCGCGATTTTACGTTAGATATACGTGCAGGAGAAACAGTGGCATTGGTAGGCCGAAGTGGTGCAGGTAAATCATCTTTAGTAAATCTATTGACACGCACCTTATCAACTTCTGCAGGTCAAATAACTTTAGATGGTATACCAATCGAAGATATCAAACTAGAGAGCCTACGTGCTCAAATTGCGATGGTCAATCAGCAAGTGGTGCTGTTTAATACGACGGTATTTAACAACATTGCTTATGGTAGCTTAGCCAATAAAAGTCAGTCCGACGTAGAGCGCGCCGCAAAAGATGCCTTTGCTCATGACTTCATAATGAAGATGCCAAATGGCTACCAAAGCGAAATCGGTGCCGAAGGTTTGCAATTGTCAGGTGGGCAGCGTCAGCGCTTGTCTATCGCGCGTGCACTATTAAAAGACGCGCCAATTCTCATTTTAGATGAAGCAACCAGTGCGCTAGACAATGAGTCAGAGCATTATATTCAGCAAGCGCTAGATAATGTGATGAAAAATCGTACGACATTGGTGATTGCACATCGATTGACGACCATTGAGTCTGCTGATCGTATCGCTGTGTTGGATGCAGGGCAGATTGTCGAGTTAGGCACGCATACAGAGTTAATGCAGTTACAAGGCCATTATGCACAAATGTATGATCGTGATTTCGAATAGAGTCATATGATTCGGTTTTAATATACATTTTATGATAAAGCGGCACTGAATTTATAGAATAAGTGGTCCATAAACATGAGCATTGAAACGACAGTGACACGTGCATGGCAACGCCAGGCTCTTTGGTTGTGGCTATTACTACCCATTAGCTGGTTGTACGGACTCATTACCATGCTTCGTCGTCAAGCTTATAGAATTGGTTTGCTATCAAGTTATCGTGCGCCCATTCCTATCATGGTAATCGGAAACATCAGTGTTGGTGGTAGCGGTAAGACACCATTGATTATTGCTTTGGTCAATGAGCTACAAGCACGAGGCGTCAAGGTAGGTGTCATTAGTCGTGGTTATGGTGGTGATACTAGTCAGATGCCAGCACTAGTCAATTTGGATAGCTTACCTAATGTAGTTGGTGATGAGCCGTGTTTAATCGTTAACATGACAGGTGCCGCGATGGCGGTTTGCCCCAATCGTCAGCAAGCAGTGAACACTTTATTAGATGCCTATCCAGATGTACAATTAATTATTGCAGATGATGGTTTGCAGCACTATGCATTGCAACGTGATATTGAGTGGATTGTCGTCGATTCGGCAAGAGGTTTTGGCAACAAGCAACTACTTCCCACTGGGTTTTTACGTGAGCCAATGTCAAGGTTGAAAGGCGCAAATGTCATTTACCATGAAAAGTTAGAGACAGGAGCAGTTGATCAAGATAATGATACTCTGCTTCTAGCCAATCGTTTGACTATGCACTTGATGCCTGACAAGTTGCAGCGCCTGTGGCAACTTAAATTAACTGATGCTAGAGCTACTGACTCCAAAGTGAAAATTGACATGCCTGAAAAGGGTAGTCAGGTATACGCCGTCAGCGGCATTGGTTATCCACAGCGTTTCTTCGATACCTTGGATTCTATTGGCTTTGATGTCATAGGTCATCCTTATCCTGATCATTATGATTTTAGCTTGGCTGAGCTCTTGCAGTATCGCGATGATCCGATAGTCATAACCAGTAAAGATGCAGTGAAAATTAGAGCATTGCTAGTCGAATATATAAGCAAGCAAGCATTGAGTAATGAGTATGAAGAACTGGTCAGTAGGCTGTGGGTGTTACCAGTGACAGCTGTACTTTCTGATAGCTGTTATGACAATCTAGACGAGCAACTCAAAACACTAGGTATTCAGTCTGATCCTGATATCAGTATGAAAACTACGTGATAGATAACCGCTAATATTTTACATTGCCGCAAAATTTTATAGGAAAAAATATGCTATCAGTCGCCACACCTGCCAAAACTCATATTGTCATTCCTGCTCGCTTTAAAAGCACACGACTACCTGGCAAACCATTGCTACAAATACATGGTAAGCCAATGATTCTTTGGGTGGCTGAAAAGGCTCAGACAGCACACTTTGCAGATGATATGTGCATTGCAACTGATGATGCAGATATCGCTAAGGTATGTACGGATGCAGGATTCGATGTCGTAATGACTAGCCCTGATCATGCCTCAGGCACAGACCGTTTAGCAGAAGTGGCTGCCATAAAAGGTTGGGCTGACCATGATATCGTGGTCAATATGCAAGGCGATGAGCCGTTAGTACCTCCGCTATTATTAGAGCAGGTAAAAGCACTTCTAGTCGCAGATGATGAGAGTGTGATGGCCACTTTATGTGAGCCTATCGATGACTATGAGACTTTTATGCGCCCATCAGTGGTCAAGGTTGTCAGTCAACAATCCAATGATTTACAGCGTGCGCTTTATTTTAGTCGTGCGCCCATTCCTTGCGATCGTGATGTTGTGTTGGCTGAGGATAATCAAAGACAACCGCCGAAAAATGCGTACCGTCACTTGGGCTTGTATGCTTATCGCGTGCGTCTATTACAGCAGTTTGTGCATTGGCCACAGACACCGCTCGAAATGCTAGAAAGTTTAGAGCAATTACGTGTGTTAGAAAACGGTGGTCATATCGCAATTGCTGCCGCTGCTTGTCATTTACCAGCAGGTGTCGATACGCAGGAAGATTTAGATCGTTTAAATGGCATGAGCCTAGCTGACTTTTTAAATCCTATTGGTAGTCTATAGGTTAATAATCCAATTCAAATTTTATACCTTCTATTTAAAGCGTCATTAACGCGCTATATCCTGAATAATCGAGCAATGTTATAGGGCGACAGCTATGAGTGACGGGACAGGAAATACGGGTGCAGCAGATATCAACGACGGCATTTATTTTGCGCCCTTATTGCCATGGCAGCAGTCGTTATGGTCGCAGCTGACAGAGCGAGTATTGCAGCAGCAGTCTTTACCTCATGCGCTACTAGCAGCAGGTATGCAAGGAATGGGCAAGCGTGCTTTTGTATGGCGACTGGTCGCTTGGTTGCTATGTCGCAGCCGTGACAGTCATCCAACAGGTGCTTGTGGCACGTGTGAGAGCTGTCAATGGCTGAGATCAGGCACCCATCCGAGCTTGCAAGTATTGCCACTGGTCAGTATGCCTATCAGTGCAGAGCATGCTGATAATAAAGAAAAATCAAGCAGCACCGCTAAAGACAAAAAATCTAGTAAAACTGCTAGTAATAATAGTGCGCTCAAGACCAAAATTGATGATATCCGCGCCTTACAACCTTTTATTTATCAAGGTGGACAAGGAATGCGGATTTGCGTATTAGATCATGCGGAGAAAATGACGATTGCAGCAGCCAATGCCCTACTAAAAACCTTAGAAGAGCCACAAGCACAAGTTCATCTGTTTTTAATCAGTGATACGCCTGCCCAGTTGCTACCAACCATTAAAAGCCGCGTACAACAGCTGGCATTACAAACGATTGAGCCTGCGATAGCTGTTGACTATGTAACAGGTGAGCTAGGTCATACTATCAATCGTGAAGCAGTCAGTACCTCTGCCATTCATCAACTTATTCAGCTGGCAAATGGCGCGCCTTTAGCAGCGATAGCACTGGCACAAGCGCCTTGGTATAGTAAGCGTGCACTGTGGTTGACGACGTGGCAAGCGTTACGTAGTGGCAAGCGCAGTAGTATCGCAGCCAGTGATTATTGGCAAAATCAGCTGAACATCGCAGAGTTTATCCAATTGTCTGAGCTGATGTTGCTTGATATGCGCCGTGTTTGTCTAGGACTGGATGAGCTACAAAAAGATGTCAACTTATCAGCATTGCTAGAGAGTTATCACCCAACTGATAGTGGGTTAGAAGCATTTGCTAATAGCTTGCAGCAAACCAAAATTGCACTACAACAAAATGTGCAAGAAAAATTTGCCTATGATAAGCTAATGCAAGAACTGGCATACTTATAAAGCAATTTTTATGGCATTTGATTATCGTTTGGCAATAGTTTTAATGCTTTGCTCTACATACCGTTAGCCACTCATAAAAACACATTTAACCCAATTAATAAAGGAAGCTAACTATGGCGATGCCAGGACGCGGTGGGGTATTAACCTGCCATATTGAAAATATCGAAATGCTATACGCCAGTTACTTATCCTTTGTGAGTAATGGGGCATTGTTTGTACCTTCGACTCAAGATCAACAGCTAGGTGATGAAGTGTTTATCGCAGTGACCTTACCGAACTCTAGCGAGCGCTTACCTATGAACGGCAAAGTGGTTTGGATAAACTCTAAAACCCAAGGTGGCCGTCCAGCAGGTTTTGCCGTGCAGATTGGTACGGATATTTCTGGTCAACGAATCAAAAACGAAGTTGAGCGACTATTGGCTGGTAAGGTAGATGGTTTGCAGGCGACTTATACGATGTAGTCTTTACAACCATTAATATTTTTATCCATTACGATAATTAGTTGTGAACAAATGCCGCTATAGAAAAGCAGCCTTATACTTGGTATAAGGCTGCTTTTTAGCAAACATATAAAAAACTGGCGGAATGTGAGAGTGTTCTAATAGCGCGGTGGCACATACATATCGTTTGGGATAGGTTCACGGTAATATTCATCATCGCGTTTTCGATTGGGTAATTCGACCTCGTCACGAGGTACTTCTTTGTAAGGGATTTGTTCGAGTAAATGGGCAATGCAGTTTAGCCTAGCGCGTTTCTTATTGTTGCCTTCTACTACCCACCATGGCGCTTCAGGAATGTGAGTTCGTTCAAACATGGTTTCTTTGGCTTTGGTGTAATCTTCCCAGCGTCGGCGCGACTGTAAGTCCATCGGTGAGAGTTTCCACTGCTTAAGCGGATCATATATCCGGCTCATAAATCGTGCATGTTGCTCGTCATCAGTAATGGAAAACCAGTATTTTACTAAGCGAATACCTGAGCGTACGAGCATGCGCTCAAACTCAGGTACTGATTGAAAAAACTCTTCATACTGTGCATCTGTACAGAAGCCCATCACATGCTCAACACCGCCGCGGTTATACCAACTACGGTCAAACAGTACAATCTCGCCAGCTGCTGGTAAATGAGCGACATAACGCTGAAAGTACCACTGCGTCTGCTCACGTTCCGTGGGAGCAGGTAATGCGGCAACACGGCACACTCTGGGGTTTAAACGCTGAGTAATACGCTTAATGGCACCACCTTTACCAGCAGAATCACGCCCTTCAAAGATGACGACGATGCGCTCACCGCGATCAACGACCCAATCTTGTAGCTTTATGAGCTCTCGTTGTAGTCGAACCAATTCGTGAAAATATGTTCGTCTGTCTAGTTTTTCCTGCTCACTCATCTCGCGGCCATCAAAACGAAAATCACGTGCACAGTCATCTATTTCATTTTCTAGCTCTTCATCATAAGTATCGATTAAATCTTGATGCATTTTTCGACGCAACTCATCATCCAGAACTTCTTTTTCGATACGCTCTGAAAGAATAGCTTGTTCTCGATTGTATTGATCTACCTGCTTTTTAGTCGCTAAAGATTCGAAATCAGTCGTTGTACGTGGTTCTGACATCACAAATTTTTCAGAACCAAAAATGACTTCCCTTAGCTTTTCTAATAAATATTTTGTCTTACCCATAAATATTACCTTTGGTTGGCATATTGGATTTTGTAAGATACTACTCCTGGTTCGCTTTTATAATAACAAAGTATAGGCAATAAAAAATGCCCTTTAATTAACTTAAAGGGCATTTTTTACAGACAGATGCTGATTAAAATAATAGATCAGCGTATTTCTTGTTTTAAACTAAATGCAATCCAGATTATTTTTCTAGAATACAAGTCACACCTTGACCACCTGCTGCGCAGATAGAGATAAGTGCACGGCCTGAGCCTTTTTGATCTAGTAATTTAGCAGCAGTTGCTAAGATACGACCACCAGTGGCAGCAAATGGATGACCTGCTGCTAATGATGAGCCGTTAACGTTTAGCTTAGTGCGGTCGATAGCCCCTAGCGGTGCATCAAGTCCTAAACGCTCTGAACAGAAGCTCTCATCTTCCCAAGCGGCCAATGTTGATAATACTTGTGACGCAAAGGCTTCATGGATTTCATAAAAATCAAAATCTTGTAAGGTTAGACCAGCGCGTTCAAGCATGCGCGGTACGGCATATGCAGGTGCCATTAGCAGACCTTCAGTCGTGCCAGACTTGCCTATGAAGTCAACGGCAGCGGTTTCTTGATGGACGATATAAGCCAATGGCTTAAGTCCATGCTCTTTTGCCCATTCATCAGTACCCAACAGTACACAAGAGGCACCATCAGTTAATGGGGTAGAGTTGGCAGCGGTCATCGTTGGGTTGGCATTCTTTTTGCCAAATACAGGTCTGAGTTTAGCCAGTTTTTCTAAGGTTGTGTCTGGGCGCAAGTTGTTGTCACGAGTCAGACCTTTGTACGGCGTGATTAAGTCATCAAAGAAACCTTCATCATAAGCACGTGCTAGATTTTGATGACTGTTGAAAGCCAGCTCATCTTGCGCTTCACGGCTGACATTCCACTCAAGTGCTGTGATCGCTTGATGATCGCCCATTGACAGACCAGTGCGTGGCTCACCGTTTTGTGGTGAATCAATTAGGTCTTTTGGATTTAGACCCATCAATGCTTTTAGGCGTTGTTTGTTGTCTTTTGCGGCACCCAATTTGATAAGTACTTTACGTAGGCCATCGCCAACTGCGATAGGCGCATCAGAGGTAGTATCAACACCGCCAGTAATGGCTGAATCGATAAGGCCCAGTGCTATTTTGTTGGCGGAAGCAAAGGTCGCTTGCAAGCCAGTACCACAAGCTTGTGAAATATCATAAGTTGGGGTATGTGGGTTGAGTGCAGTATTTAACGCGGCCTCACGGGTTAGGTTAATATCGCGGCTTAGTTTCATCACAGCACCAGCCACTACTTCACCTACGATTTCGCCTTGTAGGTTATAGCGTTCAACCAAACCATCTAAAGCAGCTGTTAGCATGTCTGTGTTGCTGACATCAGCGTATGAGCCGTTTGAGCGAGCAAATGGGATACGATTGCCGCCTAAAATAGCTACTTGGTTTAGGTTTGAGGCAGGTTTGGTTTTACTGGTCTTTTTAGCAGCAGAAGTTTTGACAGCAGTCGTCGCTGCTTTATCCTCAGTTGCTTTTTTGTCCTCAACCGTTTCAGCTTCTTTAGTCGAAGCATTTACAGTTTTTTTGACAGCTGTTTCTTTTTTAGTGCTGTCAGTAGAGGTTGATTGTGAGTTTTCGTTTTTTGTATCACTGGTTTTTACGACAGTGCTTTCGATAACAGGGCTATCAGGGTGGTTGTTTTTATTACTCATAATATTATCCTTAAAAAATATGGGTAGAAGAAAAAGAGGGTAATAATAAAAAATTCAATTGAATTAAAAAATACAGTTAAGAGATTCAAAATAGATAAGAGGTAAATATTATCATTTATTATGCGTGATGGCTGTTTAGGATAAAGCGTTTTTACGACCTTACTGTATATCTTTAGCAAACTATGTGACACTTATATATAAGGTTGATACTGGCTTTGAAAACAGTTAATAATATAACTTTCTTAGACTGGCTGGTATTGACTATTAACATTGCATAAAAGCTATTTTGATAATATATTGTTATCGATAATTCTATTTACCATAACTTATAGGTCTGATTTTAGCATAATGTTATGGTTTTTAAATCTAGAAAAAGCGGCCGTCTTGTGTACTTGCTTGTTTACAGATTTTTGTGGACATTGTCAGTTTTTGGACTTGTTTATGATGGCAGTGTATAGTTAGGCCAGTTTTGTACGCACTTACTAAATATCAATAATTATAATGTTGCCGAGTCTATATGATAGGCACATTGCATTTTTTATTTTAATCATTTTTATAAGGATTATATTATGTCAGACCGTTACGGTGATTTTGTTCAGTCTTCTCTTGGCAAAAAAGTGGCCAAAAATTTGGGTTTGCCATTACCAGTGACTCTTGATCGTTTCGAGAGTGGTGAGAATTTAGTACGCGGTAGTGTGTTGGTTGGTCGTGCTAAGGGCGAGGATAAAAGCGTTAGCGCATCGATCTCACGTATTTTGTCAGACGTACATGCTGATGTTTATGTGAACAGCAGCGACGATATCAAAGATGAATTGGCTGATGCGAGCATCGAAGCAAAAGCCAATACCGGTGGCGATGACAAATTCAAAGTTCTATTGTTTGATGCCAGTAATATCGTTAATGCCGAGCAGCTCAAAGAAGTGTATGAATTCTTCCATGCTGTTGCTCGCCGTGTCGACAAATCTGGTCGAGTCATTATCGTTGGTCGTACACCAGAAAACATTACTGACATCGAAGCAGCAATGGCTCAGCGCTCACTTGAGGGCTTTGTAAAGTCTGTTGGTAAAGAATTTAAGCGCGGTGTTACGGCACAGCTTATTTATGTTGAAGAAGGTGCAGAGCAAAATCTAGATTCGACGTTACGCTTTTTCACCTCAGCTCGTTCAGCGTATGTCTCAGGACAAGTTGTCCGCGTTAGCAAAGGCGAGTCAGTCGAAGTAGATTGGACGCAGCCTCTAGGTGGCAAAACCATGCTAGTGACTGGCGCAAGTCGCGGTATCGGTGAAGCAATCGCTCGTGTGTTGGCTCGTGAAGGCGCTCACGTTATCTGTCTCGATGTACCGCAGCAGCAAGCTGATCTACAAAAAGTAGCCAGTGAAATCAGTGGTTCTGTCGTGACCGTTGACATCACTAGTGATGACGCAGGCAAAGAAATCGCAGAAGCAGCACAAAAGCGTGGCGGTCTAGATTCTATTATCCATAATGCTGGTGTCACACGTGATAAGACATTGGCAAACATGGACGAGAAAAAATGGGACATGGTTATCGATATCAACTTAGGCAGTATTGCTAGGCTAAATCGTTACTTACTAGACAATGACGTGCTAAAAGAAAATGCACGTATCGTCTGTGTATCTTCAATTTCAGGTATCGCTGGTAACTTGGGTCAAACCAACTATGCCACCTCGAAAGCGGGTGTTATCGGTCTGGTTGATGCGACTGCTAAGCAACTAGAAGACAATGCTAAAGGTATGACCATCAATGCAGTGGCACCAGGATTTATCGAAACTCAAATGACGGAAGCGATTCCATTTGCTATTCGTGAAGCGGGTCGCCGCATGAACTCAATGAGCCAAGGCGGCTTGCCAGTAGATGTTGCTGAGACCATCGCGTGGTTTGCATCACCTGCTTCTGGTGGCTTGAATGGCAACGTTGTTCGTGTTTGTGGTCAGAGCTTACTAGGTGCCTAACACCTATTTCTAAGTAGACAGAGGTAATGATTAAGCCTATAGTAAATATATAATATAGTGCATTATTTATTATTTACCTCACATATGCTTACGAAAAAATTGCTGATAAATCGTAATAAAGCTGCCCGAGGGTGGCTTTTTTATGATAAAAACACAGAAACCATCAGCCAAATCATGTTTCGTTATAATAAGTGCTTGTAACCTGTATTAAAAATCACGTAGATTACTTATACTTTGGATTGAGTATAGCGCTTAAGATACTGTTTACTGGTAAGCCTTAACGAACGACTTTATAGCATCTCTGTATGCACCAAGAAAATTTGCTCAAGCCCCACTTAGGATTTATTATGTCAGACAAGCATTATGATGCGCTGCCAAAAGCGCATACGACCTACGCCAATATCGTCAAAAGTTTATTGCCTATCGTCAATAATGGTAAAGTTAGTAGAGATCAATTGCCGCAATCGACCTATTATGTGGACGATCTGCACATCGATCAGGGTAACTTAAACGATTATCGTAAAATTTGTGGCTTTGCTGATAATGGCAATATCCCGATTACGTATTTTTCGGTGCTGTCTCAAACGCTGCAAATGAACATGATGGTCAAAGAGCCGTTCCCATTTGCTATGCTAGGGCTGGTACACGTCGATAACAGTGTGACCCAGTATCGTCCAATTGGTGAGCGTGAAACGGTCGCTATGTCTGTCACCTTTGACAACTTGCGTGACCATGCTCAAGGTCAGCAGTTTGATTTTGTGACAACGGTAAAATCAGAGGACAAGGTGATTTGGGAAGGTACGTCGACTTATCTGTCACGTAGCAAACAACCAAGCCGTAGTAAAGATAAAAAAAGCACACCGCGTCCAGTCGTGGTCAAACCGTCAGTCAATCCAAAAGGTGTACACAGTATCTTTGAAGTACCAGAAGATATCGGTCGTCGTTATGCCTTTGTATCAGGTGACTTTAACCTTATCCACTTACATCCATTATCTGCACGCGCTTTTGGCTTCCCTAAAGCCATCGCCCATGGTATGTGGTCAAAGGCTAAGTGTCTTGCCATGATGGATGAGTTGCCAGACGCTTGTACCGTTGATGTATCGTTCAAACTGCCTATCTTTTTGCCCGCAGAAGTCGAACTCATTGCTGATCCGGTAGCGCAGCTTGAGAGCGCAGATGGCACTTGTGAGTTTGGCTTATATAGCTCTAAGAATGACAAGCCGCATTTGGCAGGTACGGTTAAATTACAGAGTGATAGTTAACAAAAGCTAGCATAGAAGTCAGTAACATGGCTGCTGTTTAACTAACAACTATTTCAATAGCAAACTTAACGAACAACTTTATACTTATGACTGCACATACGGAAGCAACAAGCCCAGAACAACTTGATAATTCAGCTGCCAATGACGATGTCGCTAACAACGACGTTGCTAATAACGACGTTGCTAATAACGACGTTGTTAACAATGAGGCTGAGACTACAAACGTCACACCTGACCAAGAGGCTCCTGATAATGGTGTCGATTTAGCTGCCATTTTTGAGCCTTATTTTCGTCCTGATGATAACACCATTGTATGCGGTGCACTCGATGACGAAAAGGTGGTAGCTTTAGCGAAAGCGGGTGTCGAGCTAGTGATTAATTTGCAGCCTGATGATGAATTGAGTTTTGATGAATCATCAGCGGTCGAGCAGGCAGGTATGCACTATGAGCATCTGCCTATTAGCGGCGCGGCGGATTTAAAACAGCTGAAAATATTGGCGTTTGACAACATTTTACGCCAAAATCATGGCAAAAAAATAGCCGTACATTGCGGAACTGGTAACAGAGTAGGCGCGGCCATTGCCCTGCGTGCAGGTTGGTTGCGTGGGCGTAAGATGGATACTGCTATGGAACGTGGGCGCAGTCATGGTTTGACTAAGCTTGCCGAAGAAGTCCATAATCGTCTATTGGTACCACGTTAAAGTATAAGCACGTTTGACGAGTAAAAAGGCAACCGATAGGTGGCCTTTTTTTTTGAGTAAATAAAAACAAGTTTGACACCGCTAATCGTATTTTTTGGGATTGGTATAATACTAAGCGCTAAGGTTTTTCATACTTAGCTATTTTATAAAACAGAGCAGGGAAACTATGACCGATAATAATAAAACTGATCATAATAATCAGATTAATACACAACTTCAGCAGCACTTACAGCAACTGCTCACCGATTTACAGCTTGATGATGCGCCAGCAGGTGGTGCGGTGGTTGTCTATCAGGCTGGCAAGTGTATTGCTCAGGCAAGTACGGGGTTGGCACGTTTAGACATGTCATGGCAGCCTGACACTTTAGCGATTAACTTTTCGACAGGTAAAGGTATATTGGCGACGCTGGTACATGTATTGGTTTCGCAGCAGATGCTTGATTACGACATGCCTATTGCACACTATTGGCCAGCATTTGCGGCACAAGGTAAAGGTAAGCTGACGCTACGCAATGTGATGTCACACCAAGCCAATTTATTTTCCATTCAAAGTATCGAGGTAGACAGTGAAGCCTTGCTTGACTGGGAATACATGCTCAAGACGGTTGCTGAAATGCCGATCACTGCACCAGACCATACCGAGCTATATGACAGTGCTTATAGTGCTTTAGTCTATGGTTGGGTGTTGGGCGGTGTGATAGAAGCCGTTACTGAACTGTCTTTGGCTGAAGCGCTGCGCCGTTATCTTACTGAGCCTTTAGGTATTGCTGATAGCTGTTACTTTGGCGTACCAGCAAGCAAAGTTAACCAAGTGGCAAAGCTAGCCAAAGATTTTGAGTCATCAAATGAAGACAACTCACAACTGCGTAGCAAGCGTCAAAAACCAACCTTAAAATTAGATTCACAAAGTGTGTTACGTGCTTACGAAAACCTGCCTAGTTATGCATGTTGGCAGCAGCAAGCCTTAGCTAATGAGCGAACCAACTTACCTGTGTTGGACACGGCTTATATTAATCGTTTGTACTTTGACACAAGCAAGCTCAATCTAAAAAATTATAAGGCAGCGCTCATACCAGTTGGAAAACAAGCGATCGATTATCATAGTCGTGAAACGCTACAGGCCGTGATTCCAGCAGCCAATGGTGTCGCCTCAGCTCAGGCATTGGCAACCATTTATGCCATGCTTGCCAGTGGCGGTGAATGGCAAGGACAGACGCTTATTGATAGCACAACCTTTGAACAGCTATCTACACCACAAGTCTCAGGACTAGATGCTGTCATGCCAGCAGCAATGCATTGGCGCTTGGGTTATCATCGCCGGTTTGATATTTGTCAAAACGAAGCCAATGAAACAGCTGATGTAAGCAAGCAAGGATTTGGGCACATGGGCTACAACGGTTCAGTAGCTTGGTGTGACCCTGAGCGCCAGTTGTCATTTGCCTTTGTCCATAATTTTGATTCAACGATGCTCAATGATATCCGTCAGTTTGCGCTAACGGAATCTGTGTTGAGTATGATTGATGCAGCGCTTTAAAAACCTTATTGATAAGTTCAATGAGGCTTATTCGGTGTCATTTTAAGTAGCCTAGTTGCACTCAAGCCATGAATGAAGATTGAGGCTAGAATCACAATTGAGCAGACAATCCATAACTTGAGTGCGTCTTCATCACCGAAGAACCCTTGGTTTAGCGCATAAGATAAATAATACAACGTACCAATACCACGGATACCTAATGCTGAGATAGCGTATTTTTCAGTGCGAGGAAGATTCAGCCCGGATAAAGCGATAAACCCACCAATGGGACGTATTAATAACAAGAAGGTGAAGCTGACGATGTAAACACGCCACGTCAGCTCAACACCTGACTGTAATCCTTGACCTAGAAAAATGCCAAACATAACCAGTACGAGCGACATAAGCAAGCCCTCTGATTGCTCTGCAAAATCATGGAGCTTATGATGGTAGCTGTGTTCATGCTCTGAACGCCGGAAGGCAAATGCTGCAATAAATACGGCGATAAAACCGTAACTATGTACAAACTCTGCTAATCCATATGCTACAAGTGTCAGGGCGATGACCACGTAGCCTTGTGAGATAGTGGTATCTTGGGTATATTTTGAAAATACCAGCTTTGCCATGACTTTACCCACGACGATACCCACCACCAAACCTGCACCAATTTTCCACAGTACATCATGGGTGAACCATGACCAGAGCATTTCACTAGTAAAGCTATTGCCTTCACTAAATGCTTCCGCTATTTTTATTGCTAAATAAACGAAGGGAAACGCCAGTCCGTCGTTAAGCCCTGCCTCTGAGGTGAGGGTAAATCTCGGTGTATCTTCGCCGCCCGTATTAGGCGGTCCTACCTGAATGCTAGATGCCAATACCGGATCGGTTGGGGCTAGCACAGCCCCTAACAAAATAGCTGCTCCAAGGCTCAAACCAAACGCATAATACCCCAAAATGGCCATCGCAAAGATACCAATCGGCATGGTAATCAGTAATAGGCGTACTGTCGGCCTCCACAATCGCCAAGACAGCTTGGTATCAATCTTGATACCAGCACCTACCAATGACACGAGCACCACGATTTCGGTTAGTTTTTCAATAATTAAACCGTTATCCATCGGATCTAAAAATGATAAGCTCGTCCACCAATAGCCCATGATTAGACCAAAGCTGACCTGTAGCATAGGTAAGGAGACGGGCGTGCGTTTAAACATAATAGGAAACAATGCTCCTAGTAAGAAAGCGACACCGCAGATTAATAAGAATAAATTATAGTTTTCGATCATAAGGAGTAGGCACGTCGTGGTTTTTAAGGGGGCAGTTTTGATAACCCTTATCATGACGCCAAAAAAAATCAATTACCGCAAAAAATCGTTATTAAAACGTCTGCTACGTTGTTTTTTGGTGAAAAAAAGCCTGCATAAGATATGCAGGCTTTTCATGGGTCTTTAGATTGATGTGTTTTAAGATAATTTATTTACCTTAAAACACAGTATGCACATTTTAGCGTTCTACTTGGCTCACATCACGGACAGCACCGGTATCGGCACTGGTCGTCATAGCAGCATAGGCACGTAGCGCAGGGGTCACATGACGATCACGGCTCACAGGTTTCCATGCATCGCGTCCGCGTGCTTCCATCGCATCTCGGCGTGCGGCCAAGTCGGCATCACTGACTTGCATGTTGATGGTACGATTTGGGATGTCGATATGGATGGTATCGCCTTCTTCAACCAGACCGATGGCACCACCTTCGGCTGCTTCAGGGCTGGCATGACCAATTGATAAACCTGACGTCCCACCAGAGAAGCGACCATCGGTGAGTAGGGCACACTCTTTACCCAAGCCTTTAGACTTTAGGTAAGTCGTTGGGTAAAGCATTTCTTGCATACCTGGGCCGCCTTTAGGGCCTTCATAGCGGATGATGACCACATCACCAGCAACGATATCATCAGCCAATACAGCAGCGACAGCATCATCTTGTGACTCAAATAGACGCGCGCGACCAGTAAATACTAAGATGCTTTCGTCAACGCCTGCGGTTTTAACCACACAGCCACGCTCTGCGATATTGCCATACAATACGGCCAAGCCGCCATCTGTAGAATAGGCATGTTGCGCACTACGGATACAACCAGACTCGCGGTTGACGTCTAGATTTGACCATTCTTTTGATTGTGAAAACGCTTCAGTGGTACGTACGCCACCAGGCGCTGCAAGGAAGCGTGCACGCGCCTCAAGGTTATCAGCGTTCATGATATCCCACTTATCAATCGCTTCTTTCATCGTTGCACTATGAATAGTCGGTACGTCAGTGCTCAGTAATCCAGCACGATCAAGCTCAGCCAATAACGCAAAGACACCACCAGCACGATGCACATCTTCCATATGGTATTTTTGTGAGGCAGGAGCGACTTTTGCAAGGCAAGGAACACCACGGCTTAGACGGTCAATATCATGCATTTTAAAGTCGATTTCTGCTTCATTAGCAGCCGCTAACAGATGCAAAATAGTATTGGTCGAGCCGCCCATGGCGATATCCAAGGTCATCGCATTTTCAAAAGCTGCTTTGCTAGCGATTGAGCGTGGCAATACTGAATCGTCATCTTGTTCATAACGGCGTTTGGCCAATGATACAATAGTGCGACCTGCTTCTAAGAATAGCTCGCGACGCAGAGAGTGAGTGGCTAGTAGTGAGCCATTACCTGGTAATGCCAAGCCTAAAGCTTCGGTCAAGCAGTTCATTGAGTTAGCAGTAAACATACCAGAGCATGAACCACAAGTCGGGCAGGCTGAGGCTTCAATAGCAGCCACATCCTCATCACTAATGCTATCATCAGCGGCATCCATCATTGCATCAACGAGGTCAAGTTTGCGAACCGCACTGCTGTCACTACTATCAGTATTGTGACTCTTACCAACGGTACTGGCTAAGATTTTGCCCGCTTCCATTGGGCCACCTGAAATAAATACCACTGGGATATTAAGGCGCATGGCGGCCATCAACATACCCGGTGTGATTTTATCGCAGTTAGAGATACACACTAGCGCATCCGCACAGTGAGCATTGACCATGTACTCGACAGAGTCCGCAATCAGGTCGCGGCTGGGTAGCGAATACAACATACCGCTATGACCCATCGCAATACCATCATCGACAGCAATAGTATTGAACTCTTTTGCAACGCCGCCTGCTTGCTCAATCTCACGTGCGACCAGTTGTCCAAGATCTTTTAGATGCACGTGACCAGGTACAAACTGGGTAAATGAGTTGGCAATGGCAATAATTGGCTTGCCAAAGTCGCCGTCAGTCATGCCAGTTGCACGCCATAATGCGCGAGCGCCTGCCATATTACGACCACCAGTAGAGGTTTTTGAGCGATAATCCATGTGATATTCCTTACAAATAGGCGAGGTTTGTGAAAATGTGCAGCCTCAGCTGTGATATTGATAGTGTGCTTTTTATGATGCGTGAGGACTAGTGAATAATTCTAGGTTGTTACCATACCATTAGCTATGAATACCTAAAAACAATTCGTTGCTTATGATAAATGATGGATCAAAAAAGTGCTATTCAAGACGCTCTAATATCGCCGTCTCAAACCACGGCAGCTCAACTTTATCTGCATCCAGTTTGGCGATAATCGCTAACGCATGAGTCGACGGCAAAAGCTGATAGTCGCTACTCACATCGATGTTCATAATCTGATCGTTGGTTGGTGCTTGTTCATCGATACTGACCAGTGCCTGCTGAGTGTTTTTATAGAGCACATCCACTCGGCCAAAAAACTGCCAGTCTTTAAAAGCTGCGGTAATCGCGTCTGCGGCTTCCTTGGTATAGATTTGCTGCGTCTCTTTGCCTGAGTTGGTCCAATGTAGACGTACTGCTAGTTGCAGAGTCTCACTAAAGACAACCAATGAGCCAATGACTTTGACATGCCACGGGCTACTCAATAGCGCTTCACTAATACCAATGAATTGAGCGGCTTCATGAGCCGTCATGGGTATATTAAATTTAGCCAGTAGCGCAGGTGTGAGTGGATGCGTCTGTTTAATCGCATCATCTAAACTGTCGTAATGATACAGAAAAGGCAAAGGAAGGTCTTGAGTGACTGTTTTTTTGCTGATTTTACAATTATGAATCCGCCAAGCGATTGTTTTATCAGTTAATGCATCTGCCAAAATAATGGTGTTCGGCGCAAGGGTTTGCGCACTATTATTCGAATTGGTTTGTTGCGCATCGCTCGCAGACACTGTGTCATCGGATATAGAGGTTGATGGCGTGTCATTCAGTGTGGAATGAGCGTGATTGTCATCTGATTGAGTCGTCAAGGTAGGCGAGTCCATAAACATCATGTTATTAAAATAGAGGGTTAATATAACATTTTAAGGGCATGGCTCGCTAATAAATTGGTGATCTGAGGAAGTGATTTATGCTGATAAAAGAATATCATTGGGTAAATAGTCAATTATGAACTAGTCGTATTTTGTTTGTTAAAAGAATGTAGAATATAACCGAATTTTTAGATAAGTATATAGATAGAGTAATTAATGAAAATCTCTTCCGATAACGAATCTATCCAAGAATGGATGACATCAGACCGTCTCTATGAAGAGTATCTCTTCTACTACTTACTCATCTGCCTATTTTGGTTTTTCGTTGGTTTGTTTTCTATTGGTATACGCATACCAGTATTCAACGATATTCAAAACCTAATACTCAACTCAGTATGGTTCTTGCTCTTATGTGTGGCTTTAAGTGTTCCTAAGTTTTGGTATCGGCTGATAAAAGGCAAAAATGCGCACCTGTTTCAAGCCACTGCCAAAGTGTATGAAACGCTAGACAGCATAGAGGATATTGAGCAAAGAGAGCAGGTATATAAGCAGATTGCTAGCAATGGCAAGTTGTCACCTAACCGACTAGAAACGCTGTCACTGGTATTTTTATTTGCATTCATACTCTTCGATATATTGTATACCCGCTGCTGGATAAGAGATCTGAGCCTAGTATGGCAGCCTGACTGGGTCAATATGTGCATTGGCTGGGTACATAATAATCTATCGATGCCTCCAATTAGTGAAGACAGACAGATTTTTAATTTATGGTTCAATGGCGGTCATAGTGACACGGTATTACAGGAGCTTTTTGGTGATGAGTGGGCGTTTTTGGCTTCTCCATTTGGTGATGCGGCAATGTTTTACCACTTTATCCGAGTGATGATGTTTGTTCCTATCTTAGCGGCATTGTCGATTGTATTGTGGAAGCCGCTGAAATGGCTGGGTATGCAGCAAATCGATCCTAGAAATATTCATAGTGCTATGTTTTTTTTACGTAGTTGTGCATGGTCGCTTATTTTTGGATTTTTTATGGCGATTGGCACATTGGGTTTTGTAACTAAAACTACTTGGTTTACGTTAGGTTTGATAGATCAAGAAGCATGGTTTGGTAATTTATATATCAACGGTTTATATATATTTATCGCTTTTGGTATCCGATTTTTTTATGGCTGGCTCGTTTTTTGGAAAAGTGTTTTTTTAAAGCTCGTTAATAAAGCCAGTTATAATTGATTTAATAATCTTGATCTCACATTGTTGGCTTGTACTCAGTTTGGATTTCGTCCACTATATAAAAAGTGATCAGCACCATTATAAATATAATGAAGTATCTAATAATCATGTAATCAAAGGAAAAATAATGACTGAATTGAATCAACAAACTACTTATGATGACAACAACATTTTTGCCAAAATGCTAAACGGTGATATTCCATACCATAAAGTGTATGAAGATGATAAAACGCTCGCCTTTATGGATATCATGCCGCAAGCAGAAGGCCATGTATTGGTCATACCAAAACAGAAGGCCGTTGATTTGGCAGATCTTGAGCCTGAATATGCTGCTGCAGTGTTAATGACGTCTCAAAAAGTCATGCAAGCCCAGCGCCAAGTGTTTGCACGAGAAGGAATTATTCAAATGCAATTAAATGGTGCGCAGGCAGGGCAGACCGTGTTTCATTATCATATACATTTGATTCCTAGCAGTATTCATGAGCTGGGTCGCCATGCCGCTGTGATGGCTGACCAAGAGCAGTTGGCCAATTTGGCTAAGCAGTTGGCAGCGGTGATTGATTCTGAATAAATAAAATACAATCGGAGATTAGGGCGTGTCTTCAATGCACCCGATAGTCATCTAAATGGGCTAAAAATGGCTAAATCTTGCCAAACATCGTCAAATAGCTGGTTAATATCCCGATATTATCTGCGCTATTTTTCTTGTTTGACGGCAATTTATCTCATTTTTATCACCATTTTTGAAATGAAGACACGCCCTAGAAGCATTAATCTCGCTTGAGATGTTAGTTATAAATCTCGAATAGGTCTATATCAATAAAAAGGTAGCTAACAAGCTGCCTTTTTTTATTGCTTGGTAATAGTCATGTAACAATCTTTGAAGTAATGTTACGAATCCAGTGCTTACCTAGGGTTTCTGAAAGGAGTGTGATAAAAATCATACCTATCTACGTTCGTTTGATTCATTTTGAGGACATTATTTTTTATGAGTAAATTACCTCGTTCGACTATTTTACTGCCAGTGTTTGTACCAGCAGCCATTATTATGCTGTTATTGGTGGTTGGTACGGCTATCAACCCTGATGCAGCGGGAGCGCTGTTCAGTGATGTGCTGAATTTTACCACCGAAACGTTTGGTTGGTTTTATATGCTGGCAGTAGCATTGTTTTTATTATTTATTATCGCATTGGCCTTTTCGCCTTATGGCGGGATTAAGCTTGGGCCTGATCATGCAGAGGCTGAGTATAAGTTCCTAGAGTGGTTTGCCATGCTGTTTTCGGCAGGCTACGGGATTGCGCTGCTCTTCTTTGGTGTGGCAGAGCCTGTCATGCATTTTGCCAGTCCGCCTATGTCTGCGCCAGAGACCATTGCCGCTGCAAAAGAAGCGATGCAGATTGCTTACTTTCATTGGGGTTTTCACATTTGGGCGATTTATGCAGTAGTAGGGTTATCACTGGCATATTTCTCCTTTCGCCATGGTTTGCCGCTATCGATGCGCTCCACCTTGTATCCTTTGATTGGCGATAAGATACATGGCCCTATTGGTCATGCGGTCGATGTGTTTGCGATTGTCGGTACCATGTTTGGTATCGCGACCAGCTTGGGTCTATCGGTATCACAAATCAACGCGGGTCTGAATTATCTCATGCCAGATCTGGTGCCTGTCAGTACGGGGGTTCAGGTCATTGCCATTGCAGTGATTACCGCTGCTGCACTGGCATCAGTGCTGGCAGGTATGGACAAAGGCGTAAAGCGACTGTCTATCTTAAACATGCTACTGGCAACTGCCTTGATGCTTTTTGTATTTATTGTGGGACCAACAATATTCATCCTCAATGCCTTTATGGAAAATACAGGTAGCTACTTGGGTAATATCGTTGAGCGTACCTTTAGTCTGCAAGCTTATGAGCATAATGACTGGATTGGTAATTGGACGTTGTTTATCTTTGCATGGACGATTGCATGGGCGCCGTTTGTTGGCCTATTTATCGCCAAAATTAGCCGTGGTCGTACTATTCGTGAGTTCGTGTTAGGGGTGATGTTAGTACCGACTTTCTTTACCTTTTTCTGGTTTGCCGTATTTGGTGACACCGCACTGAATATGATTATGATTGATGGTTATAATTCACTAATTGGTGATGTGCAAAATAACCAAGCGATTGCCTTGTTTAAACTATTAGAGAATCTGCCGTTTACTCAGTTCGTCTCTTCATTGACGGTCCTATTGATTATTACCTTTTTTGTGACGTCATCGGATTCTGGGTCATTGGTCATTGATGCGCTAGCCGCTGGTGGCCGTAGTGATACGCCGTGGTGGCAGCGGACTTTTTGGGTGGTTACAGAAGGTGCGGTCGCGTCAGCACTGTTACTGGCTGGTGGACTAGAAGCCTTGCAAACAGCCGCTATCGTGAGTGCCTTGCCATTTGCCGTTATTATGTTGATTGCGATGTTTGGAATGTGGCGTGCGTTACGTATCGAAGGCCATCGTAATCAAAGTTTGGATAATAATAGCAAGCTACCACCGCATTTATTAAATTCATCAGCATGGCGAGATCGTATTGATTACATCACTGATCAGCCTACACGAGACAAAGTCTTAAGCTATATCAAAAACGTAGTCATGCCATCGATGACTGAGGTTTCAGAGAAGTTCGCTGAAACAGGTTGGAAGCCATCTGTAAATTATGATGCCATCAATAATCGCGCGATACTGGAACTACAGCGCGGTGACGATGTTGAGTTCTGGTATGAAGTGCGCTTGTCAGAGCATGATGCCCCTGATTATTACACTGAAAAAATGGCCAATGATTTGCCACAAGAGCATCATCACCGTGCAGAAGTATATCTGCGCCGTGGCGGTCAAACCTATGATTTGTATGGTTATAAGTCAGATTCTGTCATCAACGATATCATCGATCAGTTCGAAAAATATCTGCACTTCTTAAACGTGTCTCCAGATAGCCTACCATGGCGTATGCAAGAGCACGATGAAGACATCACATTAGAGCAGGGCAGTGTGTTCGATAAATAATCGGATTGATGATGAATTAGTGTTTATTGATGCAAGTTATTCACGTTAATAGCTTGCAATAAGTGCAGGATTCCTTAGAATAACGGCTTGTTTTCTCTGCAGATCAAGCCGTTTTTTATGTCTATAGATTCTTCTGTTTTACCCTCGTCTTTGCCAGTGTCTGAGCATCCATTATTACAGCCGTTAACTATCGGTGGTCTGACGATTGAAAATCGTCTGATGGTGGCTCCTATGGCGGGTGTGACAGACAATCCTTTTCGCCGATTGTGTAAGTCATTTGGCGCAGGTCACGCAGTCAGCGAGATGATTATCGCTGATACTGCTCTTTATGCGCGCAAAAAATCACTCTATCGTGCCAATTTCGATAATGAAATTGCGCCTATTTCTGCGCAGATAGCAGGAGCGGAACCGGATAAGTTGGCTGAAGCTGCTCGTTATCAAATTGATAATGGTGCGCAGATTATCGATATCAATATGGGCTGCCCTGCCAAAAAAGTCTGCCGTAAGCTGGCAGGTTCTGCCTTGCTGCAGGATGAAGATTTGGTTGCGCGCTTGCTAGATGCAGCTGTCAATGCAGTCGATGCCCCTGTGACATTAAAAACGCGACTGGGTTATGAAAATGGCCGTGAAAATATCTTGCGAGTGGCCAAGCGGGCAGAGCAAGCAGGCATTGCTGCGATTGCCATTCACGGGCGTACGCGAGAGGATATGTATACGGGCGAAGCACGCTACGAGCTGATACGTGAAGTCAAAGAAAGCATCAGTATTCCAGTCATCGCCAACGGTGATATCGATAGCGCACAAAAAGCCCAACGTGTGTATGAGCTGACAGGTTGTGATGCCGTGATGATAGGGCGTGCCGCCCAAGGTCAACCATGGATATTTCGTGATATCGGGCATTTTTTACGGACTGGTGAGACTCTGGAAGCACCTAGTGTGAGCGAGATAAAAGAGATTGTGTTGGCGCACTTGCAAGAATTATATGGCTTTTATGGTGAGTACTCTGGTTGCCGTATCGCTCGCAAGCATATCGCTTGGTATACGACAGGCATTCCAAACTCTAATGCCTTTAGGCAAGCGATGTATGGTGAAGAGAGTACTGCTGGTCAGTTTCGCGTTGTAGAGAGTTTTTTAAAAGCCCATGAGTGATAAGTAGCGCAAGCGTTTACTGCCACAGGAATATTGGGTTATTGAATCGGTGAAATCGCAAATGCAGTAATCACACTATTATAAGTTTTTGAATTCCCAAAGTCGTCAAATTATCTGGATGCGATGGCTGTTTTATTCACTTTAGTCCATGCTTTCTTGCTATTCTATAATTGAGATGTTCATAGGCATAGGACAAACAAAAAGGAATTTTTATGGCCAATCCCTCGAAACAAGCGATAACCAAAGCAGTAACAGGTAGGAATATTATTATTACAGGAGCTTCAAGTGGTATTGGCGAACGTACGGCTTTTTTGCTTAGCGAATGCGGTGCTCATGTTATCCTATTGGCACGTACTGAAGACAAACTGAAAGCCGTTAAAGAAAGTATCGAGGAGCTTGGTGGTAATGCTGATTATTACCCTTGCGATTTGACTGATATGGATGCTATTGAAAAAGTTAGTGAGCAAATTTTGATGGATTTTGGCCATGTTGATGTCTTGGTGAATAACGCTGGTCGCTCGATTCGTCGTTCAGTTCATGAATCGGTCGATCGTTTCCATGATTTTGAGCGTACGATGGATATCAATTACTTTGGTGCCGTTAAAATAGTTCTTGGATTTTTGCCGACGATGATTAAACGTCAGACGGGTCAAATTGTCAACATATCTTCGATTGGTGTACTGGCAAACAGTCCGCGCTTTGCCGCTTATGTCGCATCCAAGTCCGCATTAGATGCTTTTAGTCGCTGCTTAGCTGCTGAAGTAAAAGGGGACAATGTGACGATTACCAATATTTTTATGCCATTGGTTCGTACACCTATGATTGCGCCTACCAAGCTATACCGCTACATGCCTGCGTTAATGCCTGATGAAGCCGCGTTGATGGTTGCAAGAGCTATCGTCGATAAGCCAAATAGCATTGCCAGTAATATGGGCAAGTTTGCGTCAGCTACTTACTCATTGGCACCAGCGATCAACGTTGGCATTCAATCGATAGGTTATCGTATTTTCCCAAGCACCCGCGCTGGAATGACTACCGATAAGAAGTTAAACCTTGCTCAGCGTGCTTTTGCCAGAATCCTTCCTGGTGAGTATCATTAAAACAGCAGATTGATTGGTTCTGATATAAGATCAAAAAGGATACTGCGGTATCCTTTTTTAGTACCTTGAGAGGTATTAATACTTATAGGAATGGGCGGGTCAGCGGTGCTTTTTAGCTAGCTAGTTATCAGAACCACGAGATTATTAGACGTTTTAAGCTTTTACTACCTTAAACCTCGCTTAGAGTGTCAAATATACATACACAATCGGCCGCCTTGTATTTCTTTTAAACTGAATCAATTATAGTAGAATAGATTTGCCATGGTCTAATCATATCGACTTCTATGTTCAATAAGATTCATAATTAAGCTTTGCATATCGGAAAATCTTAACAGCCACATAGATACACACTAAGCACTCATTCTCTGAGTGTTAAAGAATTCACATAAGATAATTTGAAGAGGTAAGAATGTTAGTTAAATTGCTACGAGAAGGTCTAGGACGAATTATTGCTGGTATAAGTGTTATGACTCAAGGTAATGCTATGAAACGCACTGAAGAAGAACAAGCTCTCGTTAATAAGGCTGGTGCAGATCTATCTTTATATCAATTTCAATCTTGTCCTTTTTGCGTAAAAGTACGTCGTCAAATTCATAAGTTGAATGTACCTATTGAGCTTCGAGATGCAAAAAATAATGCACAATTTCGCAATGAGCTGGCTGAAAATGGTGGGCGAATAAAAGTGCCTTGTTTACGTATTCAAGAAAACGATGATGTCCAATGGATGTATGAATCTAATGATATCAACGCTTATTTGCAACAGCGTTTTGGTTAGGGCATGTCCACAATTCGAACAACAACTGTTAAATGGGCTAAAAACGGCTAAAGTATGAGCACTGAAAACATGGATATCGAAAGCGAAACCGCTAACCAAGCTAACCAAATAGAAATCATCTATGAAGATGAGCATCTAGTAGCGATTAATAAAGAAGCTGGTTTACTGGTCCATCGCAGCTGGCTGGATAAAGGCGAGACGCGCTTTGCCATGCAACTCACTCGTGATGCAGTTGGCTGTCATGTGTTTCCAGTGCATCGGTTAGATAAGCCTACATCAGGCGTGTTGTTGTTTGCTAAGAGTCCAGCCGTGGCGCGCAGCCTTACTGAAGCGTTTACGGCACACAAGGTGACGAAGCAATATTTAGCTGTGGTGCGTGGCTTTATGTCAGAGCAGGGCAGTGTTGATTATGCGTTAAGCTTTAAGCCCGATGCGATTGCCGATAAGTTTGCCAATTTGGACAAACCTGCTCAAGAGGCAGTGACGCATTGGCAGAGTTTGGCACAAATTGAGCTGCCGTTTGCAGTATCAAAAAAGCATGAGACTAGCCGCTATAGTCTCATACGCTTAACACCAGAGACTGGGCGCAAACATCAGTTGCGTCGGCACATGAGACATTTATTCCATCACATTGTAGGTGATACCAGCCACGGTGATATACGTCACACACGATTTTTTCGTACTCAATATGATTGCGCACGTATGCTACTGCACGCCCAGACTTTAGCGCTCAGCCATCCGGTCACTGGCGAGCCGTTGTTGCTAAAAGCAGGATTAGACGATCAATGGCTGCGTATCCTGGAAGAATTTGGTTGGGTAAATAGTACTGAAGATTGAGCAGCGTAAAGTTGAGAGGTTATTTTTGATAATCCCTTTATCTTGTCTGAAAAGGTTTAATATTCTCTATCTTGCATTTAATTATTGATACTTATTACAACCATCTTGATTCCCATTGTCGCAAGATTTACCAAACCATTCTTTAGCAGTTTCAGGATTCTGACGCACGCCTAAGCCTGCGTCATACATCAACCCAAGATTGTATTGAGCCTTAGCATCGCCCTGATTCGCTACTTTTTCATACCACACAGCCGCTTTCGCATAATCCTGGCGTAAGCCCTCGCCTTTGAGATACATCACTCCAAGATTATATTGAGCCTCAGGAATTCCTTGATCCGCAGATTTTTTATACCACTCGGCTGCTTTTGCAGAATCCTGACGCACGCCTAAGCCCTCGCCATACAGTATTCCAAGATTAAATTGAGCCTTAGCATCCCCTTGAACAGCCAAATGTTGAGTTTGGTTAAAATCAGCAGCCAGTGCCGACACGGATAAAATCGCTGCTGTGAAAAAGAGGGTTATCTTGCTGGTGAGCGAGGTATTCAGAAGGATCATGGTGAGTCTCAAGAGAGTTGCTTTAGAATATACATTTGTACGTTATTGCTATAATAGCAGATATATCTCCGAGCGTTCGGGCTGGCGTTTTTTTAGGGTATGTCCTCAACTCACATGACGTTCATCTAACTTGGCTAAAAATGCAGTAAACCGTAATAATGACATGATTAGGTAATGAAAATCTTAAAAGAGTATCATGTGGGAATTATTTGCATAACGGATGGTAAAAAAGGGAAGTGACATCCTGTTTTTTACGAATATTTTTTATTAGGAAAGGTCATGTTTCTTCGTTTTATTGCGCGTCATAGCACATTAATTATGCCAGTTTGCGCAATTTTTGGCTTTGTTTTTCCAAACGTATCCAACGCGGTATTGGTATATTTACCCCAAATGCTGTTTTTCTTGATGTTTTTTACTTTACTGGGTATCGACCAATATGCGCTGTTAAAGCGTATAGCGACAAGCTATGTGTGGGTTTTTGCCTTATTACAAAGCGGGGGTATGAGTCTGGTTTTAATACTAGTTGCTTATACGCTAGGCGTACGTGGCGATTGGCTGTTGGCTATTGCAGGTCTTGGTGCCACTGCCCCGTTATTTGGTAGTGGTGCATTGGTCAATGCGGTGGGGTTTGATGCACAACTAGCGACGGCAAAAACCATCGCTGCTACACTCATTATGCCATGTACATTATTAGGCGTATTGTGGCTATTAGGCGATAAAAATGCGAATGTAGACATTGGCACTTATGTCAATCGCTTGTTGGTTTATATTGTTATGCCAATGGTGCTAGCTTTAGGGGTACGTCGGTTGGTTTCACCTGTTATTTTGTCACGTTATTATCCCAAAATTGGACAGTTTAATATTTTACTGCTGATGTTGTTTCCACTGGGGTTGATGGCAGGATTTCGTGACACCTTTGACCATAATCCGTGGCAAGCATTGTTATTACTGGTGCTAAGTTCTGTATTGGCATTGGTGTTTTATTTTACAGCTTATGTAATATATCGGCGTTTTGGCTATGAAAATGCCATTATCGCTGCGTTGGTGTGTGGTGGACGCAATGTATTGCTTGCTTATACCATAACGGCACCTTTTATGGGTGCGGTGTTTTTACCGTTACTAGGTGCTTTTCAATTACCAGCATTTTGCTTACCCTTACTGGGAAAATATATGGTAAAACGCCATACAACTCGACCTATGAATTTAAAGTCAGGTTCATGAACTGCCCCGACTATTAATAGATGGGTTATCATTTATAAGATGTATGTTTTGGGTATACCTATGGCGAACCAATCAGGCTCCTTCACTGGTTCAGTACCCTAGTGAGGACTTGAATCTTCGGCTGTAGGCTAGTGATAGCAATGGTTAGAGTTATCTAAATAATGGCAGTGTACTTCAAGTGATACTCGTCGTGTGAATTGATAGTGTATAATTATTGAATATCAAAATGTTCTAATGCCAAATAGCCTCCTTAGGTAAATATTTATAAAACTGTATTCTAGAATACAGATACTGACCTGCTATTTCTGTATTGGCAATCTGACTTCTATGATCGTTAGCAATGACACTAAACCCAGTTTTTTTATGTGCCATGATGACCTCTATTCGTCTATAACCTGCAAACCTTGAAGTAGTTACTCCAACATTAGGAAATTGGATGAATTTTTGAGTAGTCTGGCTATTACCTAGACCCAAACCATCTTTGTAATCTGTTGAGGACTGCGGAGTTAATAAGATATGACAGTTATCAGGGCGATCTTTAATGAGTAACAGGCATCGTTCTTGAATAAAATCAAAAAGTAATTTATAAGCATCATTTTCACTGTGTTTGAGTAAAGTAGAAAGATGGACGAAAGTGTACCCTTTACCTTGGTAAGTTTCTGAATATACCCCTGACCATTTTAATCCTCTGGTGTTTTCGTGGAAGTCCATCAGCATTTTAACCATGCTATTTACCCATTCTAAGCAAGTCTCACTTTGATGTTCGGTGTAAATTTCCATATAGGCATCTGGCATTTAAAATCCTTATGAAGTTATAGTTAGCGTAGAGTATACTCGAAAAAACTATTGTATTATTTTTTATCAGACAGGAGAAGACACTTAGAATAAACACTCATATGAAAGCTAAAATAGCTTTTCAAATTGCTTATAAATTTAACCCATGTACATGAAAAATGCATAAAAACCTCCAGCAGTTTGAAGTATACCTAAGTGCTCATAAGTACCATCTATATAAGTGATGTACTGCTTCGCAGCAGAAAAATCTATCTCAATGGATTTTAAGTTTTTTATAAAGTAATCAGAGCGCTGCATAGAGACGTTAGAAACTCTTTTCGAAAAGTCAATATCAACTTCCTGTACAATATTTATCGACGATAAATACTCATTTACGTCTTCTTCAAAAGTATCTTCATGATAAAAATTATTTACAACCCAGTCCTTTAAACATGATAGGAAAAAATCATCGATACCAGCATCAATACTATCGATATAAATACAATTAATAAGGGATTCACCATAATTCTCTTCAAGCCGAATAACTGGCAATGCTGCATTGATTTTTTTAAAATTCTCATAATTAAGATTATGCTTATTCATCGAAGTTACTCCCTATTTAGGTTGTTTATCAAAACAATTATTTGGAATGAACACTGCTGTCAATTCCATAGGAATTAACTTTAGATATCTTAGGTATGTAGCTTGATAAAATCATCTTGTGCAGTGGATTCTATAATTATTGAGAACATAGCCGATAGATCGATGCCTGTATAGCGCACCGATCACAAATTAAGACTACTTTCAGGTATACCCCAAGGGAACCAGCTATTTCACCCTTCAAACCTATTAACAGACTACTCAAAACAGACTGGTATAATGGAACCACTCAAAACAGACTAACGCCATTAGCAGAGCTCTTTAGAATTTTAGCGTCATCTATGCAGATAATTAGATTCACTAGCTGCCGCTAGTCGGTATAAATGTTTATAAGAAGAACGACGCAGTATGGTGCTTTTACTTAGCCAAACACCTGCCATAATATCCAAAACAACCCTGCCATAACGACAGCGATAACCAGCAACCGTTTCACCCAATAGGGCAGTAATGGTTTTTTATATCCTAAGTCATCAAGCTGACTCTCTACACCATCTTGCAGGTTCTTAAACGACTTACCTGTCTTATTTGCTTTGAGACGATTTTTGACCAATTTATCAGATTTATCTTCCGTTTCTGGTTCTCTATCAAAACTAATAGCCTGATTGGGTATGCCTTGTTTGTTTGCGATAGTATTGAGCTTCTGCTGCTGTTTTACCTTTAGCTGTGTCTCATAAGCATCAATCCGTATCTTGGCTTCATCCATGCTGATGTTTTCGTCAGCTGCCAATGTTTTGATGGCCATCACCAGATTGTTTTTTTCAATCATGATGGTGATTTCTTTTGGCAGCTTTGTATTGACTGGTTTTGAGCTAGGATCGGCGTTAAACATGGTTGTCCTTATTGCGACGTAAAAATATAAATATGGTGTTGCGTTTATTATAGCTGCTTTACAGACGTAATATTCAAGCAAAAAAATACCGCAATCATAATCATGATTGCGGTATTTTAATATCTATCTTTATCAGCATTTCTGCCAATCTTTGATAAATTATAAATCTTTCCAGCGTTGGATAGACTTTTTGATCACTTCTTTGGCTTCTGCAACATCATCCCAAGACTCAACCACTGTGCTGCCTGGTTTTTTCAGATCTTTGTAATGGCTGAAGTGGTACTCTAACTGGTTGATAAGCTGCTTTGGTAAATCAGCGAGGCTGTTATAAGCATTGCCTGTGTCACGGTCGTCAGCAGGTACGACAACGATTTTGTCATCCACTTCGCCGTCATCAACGAACTTCATGACACCGATTACTTTGGCTTTTAAGAAAATGCCTGTCGGTAATGGTTGCTCAGTAAGCAATAATACATCTAACTCATCGCCATCTTCGTCAAGCGTTTGTGGGATAAAGCCATAGTTGCAAGGCTTAGCAAAAATCTGTGGATCAATACGATCAAGCTCAAATACGGCTAGTTCGCGATTCCATTCGATTTTGTGGCTGCTACCAGCTGGAATTTCTACTACTACGTTGATGATGCCGCCATCTACGTCGCCTGCGTCTAGAATTTTATTAAAATCAGCCATAAAATGCTCCAGTTCTATTTTGTTTTAAATATTCGAATAATATATAAGGGTTGGGCTGCGATATTGTCACATCATCGCTGCACCAATTGTACCGACAGCGATTATAGCAAGTTTGCTACAAATTTTCTCATATTGCTTAAGTCTAAGCGCGCAAGAGATTATGCAAAAAAAGATTATGCAAAAATGGATTCAAAGTATCTATTTGGGTGCGAGTGCTCGTAACTCAATCAGTCCAGCATGACGTTTGGCAATATTATCAATCAGCTTTTGAGTCACTGTCTCATAGCTGAGTGAATCGCTAACTTGCTCATTGATTTGCGCCGCTGGCTCTTTTTGCATGGTTACAAAGTCAGACAGTCGTAGCATTTGCATCCCTGCATAACCGCAAGGATTAATAGCGTTGAATGCTGACAAATCACAATTTAAATTAACGGCAATACCATGGTAACTAAAGCCATGCTTGATCTTGAAGCCTAGAGAGGCTATTTTGCCTAGCATGATTTTATCATCATCAGGTGTGTCGTTGGTTTGCGTATCGGTATGGCTATCTGGTTCAGGCATATCCGCATATAAGTAAACACCGGGTGCATCGCGACGTGCGTGGGCGCTGATATTGTCACTCTTCGAGACATCTGAGTCTTGTAAGCATTCATTAATCACATCTTCGATAGCTTGTTCCGCATGTGAGACCAAGTTGCGCACACTCCAGCCCAAGCTGTGTAAGTCGAATAGCCAATAAACAACCAGTTGTCCATGGCCGTGCCAAGTGACTTGACCACCGCGATCAGTCTTGATAATTGGGGTGTCAGTGCGCTGTAATATGTGCTCTTCTTTGCCTGCTTGTCCAAGTGTGTAAACGTCATTGTGATCGACAATCCATAATTCATCAGGTGTGCGTACACCTTGCTCTTTTTTTAAGGCAATACGCTCAAGCGTACGCTCAAGCATTGCATCATGGGTCGGATTATAGTCGGCTGCTGATAGATATTTAGTGATAAATGTTTCATTAAGCGGTTGCGTAGTATTTTCCATGAGAGTAACAGTCTTATTGTTGTCTGGTTTAAGAGTTTAAATTATTAATATTTTGAATGTGTCATTTCTTGATATGAAGTGTAGCAGTTTTTAAGATTGGCACCCAAAACTATATTTTGTCACTATTTCGTCACTCTGTAATGCCTATACATACTAATAATGAAAAATCATCAGGCAGGTAGCGGTTTTATAGTAGTCACGCTATACAAACGCAGGAGTCAGTTTAATCTGCTGTTCATTGATCAATTGATACGCTACATTAGAATGTAATGAATGGAAGCTCACGATTATTTATCGTTTAGAGGTTGCCATTGCAGCAATCCCTTGACTAGAAATATAGAGTCTGTGACCAAATATAAAAGCTATGACCCAAGATAGTACAGTGACGCCAAGAGATATAACAAGGAAGCTAAATGACAGATAACAACCAAAATACCAGTGAGCAGACTGCAACAGATGCCAGTCTAGTCACACAAGGAGCGCCTAAAATGCTTAGTACTGCCAACACTATTGATGAGATGCACGCACAGTTTGCACATCTGCAAGCACTCAGCCGGACGAAGCCAATCAACGATTGGGCAACACGTGAGACGCAACTCGACAACTTAGAGATCATGCTCAGCGATAATCAAGTCAGTTTTGCTAAGGCAATCAATGCAGATTTTGGTTATCGTAGTGAGTCAGAGACGCAGTTTGCCGAGCTGTTTCCGAGCTTTACGGGTATCAGCCATGCCAAAAAACACGGCAAAAAATGGATGAAAACTCAGCGCGCCTCTATTTCAGCCTTGTATATGCCTGCTCACAACGAAATCCAGCCGCAGCCATTAGGTGTCGTCGGTATTATGGTGCCTTGGAACTACCCGTTATTTTTGGCAGTAGGGCCGTTGATTGATGCGTTGACGGCAGGCAATCGGGTAATGATTAAGATGAGTGAAGCAGCGCCACAATTTGCCCAAGCATTTGCGGATGCAGTTGCGCGCTATTTTTCTCCAGACATGGTCTGTGTGGTATTAGGCGAGGTCGATATCGCTGCGGCATTTAGCTCGTTGCCGTTTGATCACCTGCTGTATACAGGGTCAACGGCAGTGGGCAAAAAAGTCATGGCAGCGGCGGCGCCTAATTTGACGCCAGTCACACTTGAGCTTGGTGGTAAGTCTCCCGTGGTTGTATTGGATGATGCCAATCTAGAGTCTGTGGTCAATCGCGTGATGATGGGTAAGACATTGAATGCTGGTCAAACCTGTATTGCCCCTGACTATGTGTTGATTCAACGTCAATATCATGAGCAGTTCATCAGTTTGGCAAAAGCATGGATGGAAAAACACTATCCTAATATTGAGAACAATCCAGATTATTCGCGCATCATCAATGGTGACCAGTTTAAACGAGTCAAAGGCTATCTGGATTCGTTGACAGGCGATGAGATACATCCGCTTACTGCTATTGAGGCCAATATCGAAACGCGTCTAATGCCGCCAGTGATTGTGAGTGAGCCTGCGCCTGATAGTGCCGTTATGCAAAATGAGATTTTTGCACCGATACTGCCATTGATGCATTATGAGACGCTTGATGATGCGATTGCGTTTGTGAATGCACGTCCACGACCATTAGCCCTATACATTTTTGGTGATAACTATGGTGGTATCGAAAAAGTGCGTAACAACACGGTTTCTGGTGGTCTATGTATTAATGAAGTCTTGATACATGTGGCTCAGCATGATTTACCGTTTGGCGGTGTCGGTGAATCAGGTACGGGTGTTTACCATGGCAAAGCAGGGTTTGAGCGTTTGAGTCATATGAAACCAGTGTTTGTTCAATCGAAGCTCAACGGTTTGAATCTGTTATTACCGCCTTATGGTGGATTGTTCAAAAAGGCTATGGCACTGTTTTTGAAATAGTATTTTGAAGTAGTTATATATTCAAGTTTGAAATAGCGATGCTTTCAATATTACTGTGTTTAAGCAGCTGTTTTGACCATATCGATTTCGTATCTTGGATATGCTAAACAGACAATATGATAAGAAATGGCATTTACTTAGGTAAGTGCTATTTTTTTGTCGAAAATATGAATCGATTGACAAGGTTTAATCGCTATTCTCAATATTATTAGCAGCGTGATAATGGTGCTGACTAAGCGAAAAATAAGCATTTGTCATCAGTCTGATAAGTCGCTACACTTTGTAGTAAGTCTAGACAGCAGTATTGTGTCATCGATTTAATGCCGCATCAATTATCAATAGGACACCCCATGCGCCAATGGATTGCGTTAAGTTTACTCTGTATGATCTCGCTGTTACTGCCGATATCGGCGTCAGCAGCTTGCGAGTCGCTGATCAAATTTGGCGCATTGACATGGGAGAGTGGTCAGTTCACTTCTGGTGTGCTCAAGTACATCGCTGAAGATGGTTATGGCTGTACAGTTGAAGAAGTGCCAGGAGCAGGCCCTGCACTTGATACGGCGTTGTCACAAAATGATATCCAAGTCATTGGGGAGCAGTGGGTTGGTCGCTCACCGATCATGGAGCAAGCCATTGAGCAGAATAAGGTAGCAATCATTGGTGATACGCTTAAGGGCGGCGCAACTCAAGGTTGGTATGTTCCTGACTATGTATTAGAAGAAAACCCAGGGCTACGCAGTTATCAGGATCTGCCTAAATACGCTGAGCTGTTTAAAGACCCTGAAGACCCTAGCAAGTCTCGTTTTATGAACTGTCCCTCTGGTTGGACGTGTGAGATTTTTAACACACGTTTGCTAAAAACCACAGGTCTAGACAGTGTCTTTAACAATGCCCATCCTGGTACAGGTGCAGCGCTTGATGCCGAAATATCTTCTGCCTTTGAGCAGCATAAGCCACTCTTATTTTACTACTGGCAGCCTACTGGCCTGATGGCAAAATATGACTTTGCGCCATTAGGTTTTCCAGCTCATGACGATGCCTGCTGGCAGGATTTGTTACGAGCGGATGGTACTGTGGATTGTGTCTCTGGATTTCCTGTATCGCCTTTAGGGATTGCAGTCTCTACGCCATTTATTGACTCTAATCCTGAGCTGGCAGATGTCTTCAAAAAAATACAATTTAGTTCTGATGAGCTCAATGGCGCTATCTTAGAAATGAGTGAAAGCAAACGTAGCGGAGACGAGCAAGCATTGCTGTTTTTGCGTGAGAACCCGAATGTGTGGCAAAAATGGTTATCTGACGAGGCTGCTACCAATCTTGCGGCGAAGTTAGGTATCAGCTTAACAGGCGATGCTATCGACAATACGGCTGTTAATAATAACTCTGCCAGTGATAACTTTGCCAGTGATAACCAGCTCGGCCTCGCATCAAGCTTCCCCTCATGGTCACTGGAGACACCGCTCAATAACACATTGGCAAGTATTGTTCAAAATTACGGCGACGTCTTTCGCAGCATCAGTACGATGGCATTAACCTATTTATTGCTACCCATTGAGCGCCTATTAACGGTCATTCCACCATGGTTGATTATTGCATTTGTCACGGTGCTGGGCTGGTTTGGTGTGCGTAAGGTTTGGTTTGCGCTGGCATGCGGTGCAGGGCTGTTCCTCATTGGTGCCTTTGGACTATGGGGTGCGTTGATTGATACTTTTGCACTGCTCATCGTATCAGTATTGGTTACGGTAGTAATTGGTATTCCTATTGGCATTGCGATGGCTGGCAGTCAGCTGCTCCGCAAGGTTGTGACACCGATACTAGATGTTATGCAGACCATGCCAAGCTTTGTCTATCTCATACCAGTACTCATGTTGTTTGGGATTGGTAAAGTGCCTGCATTGTTTGCCACTATTATTTATGCACTGCCGCCATTAATTCGTCTGACGACATTAGGGATTACGCAAGTCAATCATGAAATGGTAGAGGCGGGGCGCTCATTTGGTAGCACACATTTGCAGTTACTTATTTGGATTAAATTGCCCCAAGCATTGCCTAGTATCATGGCGGGCGTCAATCAAGCGGTAATGATGTCGTTATCCATGGTGGTGCTTGCTTCTATGATTGGCGCGCCTGGTCTTGGCGAAGATGTTTTGCAATCTATTCAAACCCTCAATATAGGTCAAGGCTTACAAGCTGGTACGGCGATTGTCATCGTTGCTATTATTATTGACCGTATTACTCAGGCATTTGGTCAAGGCAAGCGCGCCCGTCAAAAAACGATTGATGCGAGTAGACACTCGATTGGTTAATGGCTTGGTCGACTATAAAAGAAAGTAAGCTGACATTTGAATATGAGAGTTTGAAGATGAGAGTTTGAATGGGCTAACAATGAAGACAGGCCTCAATAAAAAATAACAATAGCGAGAACCGCAATGAATCACATCCGGCTAGAAAACATCAGTAAGATTTATAATGCCAGTAGTACGCAAGCAAAGTCTGTGATGGCATTATTGGCTGAAGGTATGGATAGTGTTGCGGTAAAAGAGCAAACAGGCTATTCGGTTGGGCTATATGATATTAATTTAGACGTTAAAGCGGGCGAGCTACACTGTATTATGGGGCTGTCAGGCTCTGGTAAATCAACCTTGATACGGCATATCAACCGTCTAATTGATCCAACCAGTGGCAAGATATGGGTTGATACGAGTATCGATGCGCAGACCACTATCACAGATGACGATGTACTTGCAGCTAATCAAAAACCATCTGCGGCTATCAATGTGTTAGAGCTGAATGATAAGGAGCTGCAACATTATCGCCAGCAAACTGTCAGTATGGTCTTTCAGCACTTTGGCCTCGTGCCGCATATGACGGTTATGCAAAACGTCGCTTACGGTTTGCGTGTGCGAAAAATGAGTACCGAAGAGCGCCACGAGGTCGCGCGGCATTGGCTAAATGAGGTAGGGCTACCTAATTTAGAGCATAGCTATCCGGATGAGTTGTCAGGAGGCATGCAGCAGCGTGTGGGTCTGGCGCGTGCTTTGGCAACTGATAATCCAATCTTACTGATGGATGAGGCGTTTTCTGCGCTTGATCCACTCATTCGTGCTCAGTTGCAAGACCAACTACTTGAGCTACAAGAGCGGCTACATAAGACTATCGTCTTTATCACTCATGACATAGATGAAGCGGTGAAAGTCGGTCAGCGTATCAGCATATTAAATGGTGGACGTTTAGTGCAAACGGGCACACCTTATGATTTACGCCACAACCCAGCGGATGACTATGTCGCACAGTTTATGCGTGCTAAAGCATAAAGCCTGTTCAGTATTTATTGATAGGTTTGTGCGGTATATTTATGAAAGGTGTGAGTAATCGTAGTAATTCTGCTGCAATTAATCGCGAACTCTGAAATGAACGGCAAACTTCGTTATACTTGACGGCTTGTTAATGACTCTTCATCTTTTATTATTCGCATATGATGTCGCTTTGAGTATTGGGTGGCGTTTATTTCTTATTTTTGTGTTTTTTAAGGCCATAGCATGACTGCTACCTATGCACCTATTATTACCTCGTTACTTGATAATGACTTATATAAATTTACGATGTTACAAGCCATGCTGCATCAGTTTCCGCAGACGCATGGTGTCTATCGTTTCCGCTGCCGTAATAATAAAGATGCCCTCTATCCATTGGCTGATATTAAAGAGCCGTTAGAGAGGCAATTAGACAGTTTGTGCGAGCTGCGATTTTTAGAAGACGAGTTGGAATACTTGCGCGGCTTACGCTTTATGCGTTCAGATTTCGTCGATTATTTGGAGCTGTTTAAGCTAAAGCGTCGCTTTATTACTGTCAGTACCGATGAAGAAGGTCGCTTGTTTATCGATATTGAAGGGCCGATGATTCAAGCGATGTTTTTTGAAGTATTCGTCTTAGCCATTGTCAATGAACTATATTTTGATGCGTTATCCAGTGACACTGTCATTGAAGAAGGTCAGCGTAGGCTCGATGAAAAAGTTTTTTTATTGCATCAATATGCAGCAGAACAGACGAAAGAAAACGGTGATACACCACCGTTTATTGTCGCTGATTTTGGTACTCGTAGGCGGTTTAGCAAAGCGTGGCAAGCGCATGTGGTGCAGACGTTACATCACGCTGAACCAAAAATCGTCAGTGGCACATCTAATGTGTATCTAGCAAAGAAATTAGGCATGACGCCAATAGGTACTATGGCGCACGAGTTTATGCAGGCATTTCAGGCACTAGATGTGCGTTTGCGTGATTCACAAAAAGCTGCGCTTGAAGCATGGGTACATGAATATCGTGGTGATTTGGGTATTGCATTGACGGATGTCGTTGGAATGGATGCATTCCTACGTGATTTTGATTTATATTTTGCCAAGCTGTTTGATGGCCTGCGTCATGATAGCGGCGACCCGTATATCTGGGGTGATAAAGCGATTGCTCATTATGAGAAATTGAAGATAGACCCAAAAACCAAGATTTTGACCTTTAGTGATGGATTGAATTTAGAGAAGGCTTGGGAGCTGCATCAATATTTTAAAGATCGCATTAGAACCAGCTTTGGTATTGGTACCAATCTCACCAATGATATGGGTATCACGCCGATTAATATCGTGCTGAAATTGGTTGAGTGTAACGGTCAGCCAGTGGCTAAACTCTCTGATAGCCCAGGCAAGACCATGATCAATAATGACACGTATCTTGCCTATCTTCGCCAAGTCTTCGAGGTGGATGAGCCAGAGTAAGTATAACTTAGCTGTCTACTTCATCAGATTTAACATCTTCAGCAAAGGCGGCATCTAGTGCTTGTTGTACCGCATTGATGCGGGTCTCGCAAACGCGATAAGCCGCAATGGATTCTTCAACAGTCGTCATCAAGTTATCAATGTCAGGCTCGTCCTGCTGCTGTAATTCAGCCGCATTGGTTTTTAGAATATCATAAGCCGCCTTAAAGGTTTTTGGGGCGGCTTTTTTGCGTCGGCGAGTAGGGGTAGTCATAAAATTTCCTAATTTTTAAAGGTAAGATAAGTAGATGGGTAATCGTTAGATATTATTATGTGGTTAAGTTGGAATGTCTGATGTTTCCGTCGCTTTTTGATCCGTACTGACATCAATAATCTGCGCTTTTGCCTTACCGTCTTTTAGGACGATATGCACAATTTGCTCAGGAGATAGCTGGGTGCTACTGGTCAGTATCTTTTTTTCTTTTGTGTCAGTCAGCATGGTGTAGCCTTGCTTAAGCACACGAGATGGTCGATGCAGTAGCACAATGTCGCGTAGATGCTCACTGTCACGTTGTGCTTGTATGACTTGTTGCTGAGCACTTTGCATGACAGATTTCTGATGATTCTGACTATAAGTAGCAGCCGTTATTAATTGCTGATCTGCAGAGGTTTGTGTTTGTACGCGTAGCTCGCTTGTCAGTCTGATGGCTTGCTTTACTTGGCGCTGTGCGCTTTGCTGAATATTGCGCCATGCATAATCGCTGTCTTTTCGTAGTGCAGTTAGCTGTCCAATCGTTTGCGACTGTATTTGGCTCAATTGTCGCGATGTTTGTTGCTCGGCAGTATTCAGTTGGCGCTGAGCGGCTTGCTTGATTTGCGCTTGATATTGCAGTGTCTGAGAGACCAGTTGCGCCAAATGACTACCAATCGCAGCGATAACTTTTGAGGGTGTGTCAAAGCTGGTATGCGCGACTTCATCTAATATAACTTTGTCACGTTCATGGCCTATACCCACCCAGACAGGAATAGGCTGCTCAGCAACCAAAGCGGCCAGCTCATAATCATTGAGATAGGCCAAATCACCAACAGCACCGCCACCGCGAATAATGACTAATAAATCTGGCAAACGCTGATACGTGTCGTAAAATTGCTGTTGAGCGCTGACGATAGCTTGGCGGATTTCGGCAGGCGCATGATTGCCTTGAAAAGTGGCGTTATGGTAATGGAAATGACAAGCACCTGTACTGGCTAAGCGATCAGCATCTGCTTGAAAATCTCCTAGTCCAGCGGCTTTTTCAGGTGCAATCACCAGCACATGCTCTATATCAAACGGGATAGGCAGTTGCTGATTGAGATGTAATAACCCTTCGCCTGTCAAACGGTCGACCATTTCCGCATATTGTCGTGCCAGATCACCTAGCGTATAGCTAGGATCGATGTCTTCAATGGTGAGCGAGAAGCCATATTGCGCATGGAACCCTGCCGATACTTTTAATAAAACGGTCAAATCGCGATCGAGTGGCATACCCGTTGCGCGCTCAAACTTTGCTAAGACACGTGCCGCTTTAAATCGCCAAAGGTTGCCACGGCAGCTAGCAATAACTTTGCCATCATCGTCTTTCTCTGCCAGTTCAAAATAATAATGTCCGCCTTTGCTAGACAGATTACGAATCTCTGCTTTTACCCATACACGGTGATTAAAGGTTTGTTTGATAACCATATCAACCGCCGATAAATAATCGCTCAGACGCAATACGGTATCTTCTAAATTGACTTCAAGGTTGTTTTCTTGCTCAGCTAACTCAGCCTCTAAAGTCGCCAAATCTTTAGCAGGCGTTATTACCTTCGCTTGTTTGATACTTGAAAGATTGGGTTTGCGCATAAATAGTAGACCGAAGATAATGAAAGCTTAAAAGCGAGTTGTTTATTGATTTTCTATAGACCGATAACTTATAGATTGGCTAGAAGCTATTGAGTATTGAATAGGGTAGTTTACCCCAAAAGCGTACACACAAAAAGAGAAGCCAACAAGTCTGCGATAAGAATAATATATTAATCGCAGACTTGTTGGCTAAATGCTAAACACCAATCTTTTTCTGAAGGATATTGATATTATTGGCAGCGGAAATTAATCATATACTCATAATCGTCATCACGTGATAAATCTGGTGTACCAGTGCCAAGGACTGAGCCGACAACTGCGCCAACTTGTCCAACCATACGACCTGTACGCTCATTTAAGACGCCATTATATTTTACCGTGTCATCGACGATAATCACTTGCTTGCTCTTACACGTTTTTTGCGCATTATCTAGCGCAACTTGCTGTGCCTTTACTTTAGTATCTGCGATACCTGTGGTTTCATAAATAGAATTAGCACGCTGTATCACAGGCGCAGAAGGTGTGGTGCTTTGACAAGCGCTCAAGGCGATGACAGCGGCCATCGTTGCAGTTAAGGTAGCAGTTTTATTAAAAGTATTCATAAGTGATTTTCACTCCCTGTCAGTCGAACATAAACATCAATTTTAAGTAGATATTGTGTGAGCATTACATCCGTTGATGTGATATTCAACAACTGTCATAAATCTAACCTATTCAGCGCTTTGCTGTCTAGATGGTTATTGTTTGCTATATTACGGCGATATTGCATGCTCACCTTATCTCTTGATACGACAAAAATTAAAATCTACTGAGACTACTGATGCTTATAGGGTGGCATTAATTTATTAATTGCCAAAATTTAAAGAAATCTATGTTTGTACACAGCAAATCACTTGAAATAAAAACCATATCTAGGATAATTGAGCCATTCACTCTTAATTAATAAGTAATTGTATGCAATTGATTCCTGCTCCTGCTGGCGTGCTAGAAGTTGACGCACTATGGCAACAAGATAACTCTAACGATCCAAATACCGATACCGTTGCACTACTTTGCCATCCAAATCCGCTATTCGACGGTACGATGAATAATAAAGTCGTTACGACCATGTATCGTTTTGCCCGTGACAATGGGATGCATGTGGTGCGTTTTAACTTTCGCGGCGTGGGGCAGTCCACTGGAGAGCATGATTATGCTGAAGGGGAAGTGGTGGATGCAATGACCGTGCTACAATGGATTGCTGAGCAGACCAATGCACGCAAGTTATGGTTGGGTGGTTTTTCTTTTGGTGGTTATGTGACAGCACGTGTGGCTGAGCAAGTGATCGAGGCGTCCCATATATGGGGACTGAGTGACTTTGAGGTATCAAACATTGCGCTGATCGCACCATCAGTTGAAAAAAATGACAGCAGCGATATTAGCTTACCTGCTGATAAAACCTTTGAGATTTATGGCAATGCGGATGAAGTCATCGACCCTAATAATATGCAAGAATTTGCTGATCGATTGGGTATTCCTGTGAGTATCGTAGACGGAGCAGGTCACTTTTTTCACGGACGCTTGTCAGAATTGAAAGGTTTGCTAGAAAAACACAGTATTTAAAGGTTTTACTTGAATGTGGTCAGGTAAAATTTATCTATTATTTTAATATTTATTTAGGGTGTGTCATCAATTAGATTGTGAGGCTTAAAATGAGAAAAATTGTAGCTAAACAAGGAAGAAATTGCCGTTAATATGCACATATTGACAAAATTTCTAACGATGTTTAGCAAAATTTAGCCATTTTAAGACCACTAAATGTATTCATGTACTAATTGATGACACGCCCTAGCCTAATGATGAGTCGTATTATGAGTTTATCTCCATTGCAACGTTACGAGCAAGCCGTCAGTACAGATGAGTTTACTCAAGATGAGCAACAATTCAAGGCCATGAGCTATCTTGATGAGATACATCATCAGCTCACCAATAGTGTGCCACAAAAGAAAAGTTTTTTTAGCTTTTTAAAAGCCAAGCCTGTAGCACCCACAGGCCTATATATGTGGGGCGGCGTAGGTCGCGGTAAAACATGGATGATGGACATGTTCTATGATTCATTGACCATTGATCGCAAGATGCGCCTGCATTTCCATCACTTTATGCAGCGTGTGCATCAAGAGCTACACAAGCTACAAGGCGAGAGTGACCCATTAGAGAAAGTGGCGGATATTATCTATGAAGAGGCGGTCATCATTTGTTTTGATGAATTCTTTGTATCCAATGTCTCTGATGCCATGATTTTGGGCGACTTGTTTACCATGCTGTTCAATCGTGGTATCACGTTGGTCGCTACCTCGAATATCGAGCCGTCGGGGCTATATAAAGATGGTTTGCATCGTGACCGTTTTATGCCGGCTATTGCTGAAGTTGAACGCCATACGGCGGTGATGAATATCGACTCCGGTATTGACTATCGTCTGCGCGTGTTACAACAGGCTGAGTTATATGAGTCGCCGATGACCAAAGCCAACCACCATTGGTTAGCCAACCGTTTTGCCAGTTTGTCTAATAATCAGAAAATTAGTAATGAGCCAATCACTATTAATGGACGAGAAATAAAAATCAATGCTCGCACCGAAGATATTCTATTTTGCGACTTCCGTCATTTGTGCATGGAACCACGCTCAGCATCTGATTTTATTGAAATCGCTAAGCAGTTCAGTACGGTGTTGGTTAATGCTGTGCCTGCTTTAGAGGATGATACTTACCGTGATCCAACGCGTCGTTTTATTTATCTGGTCGATGAGTTTTATGATCGCCGCGTAAAACTGTTGGTGCGAGCAGAGCAATCTATTTTGGAGTTGTATCAAGGACAGAAGCTAGCGTTTGAGATTGAGCGTACACGTTCGCGCTTGCTTGAAATGCAGTCAGAAGATTATTTGCGCATGGAGCATCGTGTCGAAGTTACACCAGCATAAAAGTAGCAGTTTTTTGGATAAAAAATAATAATAAATAAGGAACGATAATGACCACATCTGACAACAATGATAAAAAACTGTCTATCAAAGACGTAACCACTGATAGTATGCCGATTACCAGTGAAGAGATGATTGGCTGGATCAATTCAAGACGTAGTATGGGGAATCTGGATGCACCAGCACCCACTCATGCACATGTTGAAACAGCGATTGGATGTGCGGCAACAGCACCAGACCACAAGAAACTACAACCATGGCGTTTTATCGTCACTGAAGGCGATGCTCGTCATGAGCTAGGCAATGCTTTAGCAGAAGCTGCCCAAGCAAAAGCGGTGCAAGAAGGAGAAAGTTTGTCTAAAAAAGACATTGAAAAGGCTCATAATATGCCTTTACGTGCGCCCACGATTATTACTGTTGTCACTAAAATACAAGCGCACAAAAAAGTCCCACCTTTTGAGCAAATGCTAAGTGCTGGTGCTGCTGTTCAAAATCTTATTTTGGCATTAAAAGCGCAAGGGTTTAGTACAGTGTGGCGAACTGGATTGTTATGTAACGAACCAGCTGTCAAAGCATACTTTGATGTTGGTCCAGATGATTATGTCACGGCTTTTGTTTATACTGGGACCAGTCCTAAAGACGAGGCACACCGTAAAGCCATTGATATCGATTCGCTAGTACGATTTGAGTCATAGCGCCTCTGAGCCTCATCTATTTAGCCAAAAAAGCCAGATAGCCTCAGCACCCAAAATGCCTAAGTCATGATAAGTTCTATTAATAATAAGTAAGTCAACATGGATAAAAGAATATGACCAGCTCCAATAATAGCCATAAAAAAACCAGTCACGAAAATAGCGAAACAGATAAGAATACGCCAGAAAAGCAAAACAGTCTGCTGGCAGGTATCATTGAGCGTGCAACCAAATCAGGTATTGGCCGTAAAAAGCTAAATCCTAGTGCGGTAGAGTCTGCAGTGGCAAAAAACATGGCGGATATTCACAGTAATCCTACCAAGCTGCGTTTGGCATTTTTAGGTGGTGGTAGTTTTGGTACGGCAATGGCAAATTTGGCGGCCCGCAATGGCTGTGATACCACGTTATGGGTACGTAATAAACGCACCGTAAAAGCGATGGTAAAAACCCAAACCAATAAAAAATACTTGCCAGGTTATAAGCTTGATGATCGTCTCAAATACAGCCATGATTTGGCAGCAAGCGTCAAAGACAAAGATATTATTTTTATTGCTGTGCCGGGTTTAGCATTTCGAGAGACCTTAAAAAATATTGCGCCATTTATCAGTGGACAGTCTATTGTGTCATTGACCAAAGGGATGGAAAAAGACACCTTTGCAATGATGAGCGACATTATTAAAGAGGTTTTGCCAGAAGTGAATTTTGGTGTAATGTCAGGGCCAAACCTTGCAATAGAAATCATGAAAAACATGCCGTCTGCTACAGTCATCGCTAGTGAGTCTGAGCCACTGCGTCATGCAGTACAAGCAGCGCTACACAGTGCATTCTTTCGAGTGTTTGCCAGTGATGATGTCAAAGGTGTGGAGCTGGGCGGTGCGCTCAAAAACATCTATGCGATTGCAATGGGTATGGCGGCGGCTTACGATGTCGGCGAAAACACCAAAGCGATGATACTGACCCGTGCCTTAGCAGAAATGAGTCGTTTTGGCGTGGAAGCGGGTGCGAATCCACTGACGTTTTTAGGATTGTCTGGCGTTGGTGATTTATACGCCACTTGTAGCTCAGAGTTGAGTCGCAATTACCGTATCGGTAATATGCTTGGCCGTGGTATGAGCATCGATGCAGCAGTGAAAAAACTTGGTCAGACGGCTGAAGGGGTCAACACCATTCAGCAAGTGCATGAGAAAGCCACCAAAGAAGGCATTTATATGCCTATTACGCATGCGCTTTATGCAGTTATTTATGAAGATAAAGCAGCATTGGGTGTGGCGTTACATCTTATGGAAGCAGGGTTCCGCAGTGATGTCGAATTTGTTATGGCGCATGACCACAGCAATGCGGCACTTACCGCGCAAATGAAGACGTCAAGCGACAGCACTGATGATGAAAGTGGCGATACTGACAGTAAGTAAAACTCCAATGTTAAATGATGACGTTGTCTTAAAAGTGATTATTCTGAAAACAACGTCATCATGACAATGTATCAAGGAAGGTTATGAAAATTATACTCGTTCGTCATGGTCAAGCAGAAGATGAATCGCGCCCAGACAGCGCGCGTCAGTTAACGGATTTTGGTCAACAGCAAGCCATACAAACGGCAGAGTATGTGACGGCTCACTACAATCCTGATTATTTTGTTGTCAGCCCTTATGATAGAGCGCAGCAGACGCTAGCAGAATTCCAGTCAAGAGCACCGACAGTACCATCGGTCATACTGAACAATATTACTCCTTCTGATGATGCGCGTCAGGCCCTCATAGATTTGGCTAATATTGAAGCCGAGTGTCTGGTCGTCGTATGTCATATGTCTATCGTTGCTTATATCGCTGGTCTACTCACAGGTGATTATCCTGAGTCGTTTTCTTTGGCAGAAGCCAGAGTATTTGAGATGGAGTTTGTGATGATGGATATGGCAACCGAGGTCAATCGCTTTGTACCTGAGCAGCCTTACTAAGCTCTTTACTCACTTGCTTTCTAAGGCTATTAATAAATTATTGGTGCCATGTTTTTAATTAGACAATATCATACGAAAGTTCAAAAAAATTCTGTTTATGGCAGTCGTTCATGATGATTATAAAACCGATACGCAAAGCAATATCCATCACAAACTCTTAAAAGAAGTCAGAGCAAATAAGCCCATTCAGGGGTAAGTGCCTACTATTTCATACCTGTGTGTTATATAAGCATGCGTTATATTCCAACAGGGTATTATGAATACATCGCTCTCAAATCACTGTTTATCATGAGACTCATTGAAAAGCAGCTCGTTTGCTACCATCAAATAGTAATTAGTTACTGTTAATTATGGAAATTTACTATGAATCCTTCCTTTAATCACAATTCTGATGATCGTTTGCGAAAACAGACAAAAACTGCTGATAACAGTCATCATAAATCAGGTGGGGCTAGTTTTAATAATGAGGGGGTTAATGATGAGCGTTCTGATTATGGTGTATCTCAGCAACGACAAGATAATATGATGAGCGACAGTATGAATAACGATAATATGAATAACGACAAGCGCCGTTCTCTCACCACTTATAACCACATTACTTATTTTCTATACGTGATTAGCTATTTTACTGCTGGGTTATTGTGGATTGTGCCGATTGTGATGAACTATGCCAAGCGTCACGATGCAGATGGAACGTGGCTGGCCACACATTTTGATTGGCAGATTAAGACTTTTTGGTACAGCATTGTTTTATTTGTCATTGGTATCATGATTATAACGTTTGCCTTGGGCGGCTTTGGTGTCAGCATGTTGGCTGACAGTGATCATATCGCTATTGGCTCGTTACTGTTAGCCGCATTTGGTTTTTTAATTATGATATTTACCTTTGTCTGGCATCTATACCGTATCGTACGTGGTTGGATAGCTCTGACAGATGGTCATCCTGTGCCTTGATAGCCAGTTAATCGCTATTTATCTACACCGGCTGTGGTTTTAATATAGAAATTTACCGCAGGAAACTTTGCTCTTATTTCTGTTAAGCTGATATAATCGCAGCGCCTGATTTCATTCGCACTTTTCATTCACTATTTCTTTTTAGCAGGGTCTGTCATTACTATGTCTTATGCCTTACTTCGTCCTTTTTTCTTTAAGATGGATCCCGAGCACGCCCACGAGATGACCTTGTCCTTATTGGATAAAGCTCACAAAGCACGTGTGTTAGGTTTGGTGTACGGTCAGTCGATGCAGCCAACAGACTGTATGGGTTTACAGTTTTCTAATCCAGTAGGCTTAGCCGCAGGATTGGATAAAAACGGTGATTATATTGATGCCTTGGCTGAGTTAGGATTTGGTTTTATAGAAGTCGGAACGGTCACACCGAGGCCACAGATAGGTAATGACAAGCCAAGATTGTTTAGAATAAAGCAAGCAGATGCGATTATTAACCGTATGGGCTTTAACAACCAAGGTGTCGATTATCTGATCGAAAATGTCAAACGTTGCAAATACAAAGGCAATATTGGCATCAATATCGGTAAAAATGCTGATACACCAGTAGAGCAGGCAGCAGATGATTACGTCTATTGTCTAGAGCGTGCTTATCCGCATGCCTCTTATATTACCGTCAATATCTCTTCGCCAAATACCAAAAACTTACGTGATCTGCAAAGCGGTGAAGCATTGACTCAGCTTTTAGATACCATCAAAAACCGTCATAGCCAATTGGCGACCGAATATGGTTTTTATGTACCATTGGTACTCAAAGTTGCCCCTGATTTAGAGCCACTACAAGTCGACTATATCTCACAGCAGCTGATAGATTTTGAAATTGATGGTTTGATTGCGACCAATACGACTTTGAGCCGTGTCGGCGTAGAAGACTTACGTGATGGTGATCAAATGGGTGGTCTATCTGGTCGTCCAGTGAGCCATATTAGCACTCAGATTTTGCAACAGTTTTCCGATCAGTTAGATGGTAAAGTCGCGCTGATTGGCGTCGGTGGTATCGATAGTGGTGCTAAAGCCGTCAAGAAGATACAAGCCGGTGCAGACATGGTGCAGCTCTATACGGGGCTTATCTATCGTGGACCTGGGTTAGTACAGTCTTGTATTCAGGCAATCGGTGGCTATTATGATGCCATGGAAAGCTAGACTGTCCATAAACCTATTACAAATTGAATGCTCAAAAATTAACCTTGTCATAAACACTTAAGTAAATACTTGATAAAAATACCATAGGGTATGAGGCATAGAAAATGAGTGGTCTGGATATTGTGATTGCTATTGTTGTCTTGGCTGGCTTGTGGCGCGGCTTTCAAGTAGGGTTGATTAAGACAGCCATTGGTTTGGTCGGTTGGTTGATTGCGCTAGTCGCTGCTACGCGTCTGGCGGGTGTTGTGTCGCCTCAATTAGCAGGTATCGTAGAAAACCCTGTCTTACAAATGGCCATGGCATTTTTATTAGTGGTGATTGTGATATTAGCCATCATGCACACAGTTGCATTCGTATTCTCAGGGGTGCTCAAAACCTTACGTCTGGATATCGTTGATAAGATGGCAGGTGGCGTCCTTGGTGCAGCTAAAAACGTATTAATGGTCTTAGTCGTTCTGAGTGTCAGTGCGCCGCTATTGGTACAGATGCCGCAATGGCAAACCTCAGTGCTAGCGCCAGAGCTAATGCCTTATGCACCGATGGGTAAAGCGTTGGTGTCAGATGTGCTTGGTATGGCTTGGGATCAAGTCAATCAATCATAAGCCAACTCGTCATATTTCTAAGTATTAACGCTATGATTTTTATCATGTCTTTTTTACCACTCAAGCTTTTATAGCATCAATAACATCGTATTCGACATTCATTCTTGAAAAAATAATTTTTGATAGCAGTTAAGGTTCATAAATCAGCATCAGTGAATTATGGATGTTGATTTTTGAAAACCGAAAAGATAAATGCTTGTTTAATGTTTCGTAAATATCATCAGGTCGACGGCGAGTGACAGCACGCATTTTAGATAGTGTGCCGTCTAATTTTTTGCCGTTATTGTAGTACTAATGTATGGGTCAAAATAGGATATAGCTATTATGTGTGGAGTCATTGGAGTTGCAGCTCACGAACCAGTCAATCAGATACTTTATGACGGTTTGACGATGCTACAGCATCGCGGGCAAGATGCAGCAGGTATTGTCACTTTGCAAGATGGACGACTCTATCTACGTAAAGAAAATGGCATGGTACGTGACGTGTTTATGAATCGTCATATGATGAAGCTGGTTGGTAAATTCGGTATCGGTCACGTTCGTTACCCAACAGCAGGCACGTCAAGCAGTGCTGAAGCTCAACCATTTTACGTCAACTCACCTTATGGTATTACTCTTGCGCACAATGGTAATTTGACCAATGCTGAGAGCTTAGCCAAGTCTTTGTACATCGAAGATCGCCGCCATCTTAATACTGATTCGGATTCTGAAGTACTCTTGAACGTACTGGCCCATGAAATGCAGAATTTGGGTAAAACCAAAGCAACGCCTGCTGATATATTTGAAGCAGTCACGGCTGTATATGGTCGTGTAGAAGGCGCTTATGGTGTTGTCGCCCTTATTACTGGTCATGGCTTACTTGCTTTTCGTGACCCGAACGGTATCCGTCCGCTTATCTATGGTAAGCGTATGGCTCCAAATGGCGGCACCGAGTATATGGTCGCTTCAGAGTCGGTCGCATTGACAGGATCTGGATTTACGATCATTCGTGATGTCAAACCAGGCGAAGCTATCTTTATTGATCTAGATCATAAAATACATACTCATCAGTGCGTAGAGCAAAAAGAATACACACCATGTTTCTTTGAATATGTCTATTTCGCCCGTCCAGATTCAATCATGGACAATATCTCAGTTTATAAAGCCCGCTTACGTATGGGTGAAAAACTGGCAGATAAGATCATGACTGAATGGGGCGAAGATCACGATATCGATGTGGTTATTCCTATTCCAGATACCTCGCGTACTTCTGCGATGGAGTTGGCGCTTAAGATGAATGTTAAGTACCGTGAAGGGTTTATGAAAAACCGCTATATCGGTCGTACTTTCATCATGCCAGGTCAGCAGCAACGCAAAAAATCTGTCCGCCAGAAGCTTAGCGCTGTGCCGTTAGAATTCAAAGGTAAAAACGTACTGTTGGTCGATGACTCTATCGTTCGCGGTACGACGTGTCATGAAATCATTCAAATGGCTCGAGACGCTGGTGCCAATAAAGTATTTTTCGCCAGTGCTGCGCCACCGGTTAAGTATCCAAACGTGTATGGTATCGATATGCCAGTACGTAGCGAGCTAATTGCTTCAGGTCATACGGTTGAAGAAGTGCGTGAAATCATCGGTGCTGATCGCTTGATTTTCCAAGACTTGGATGACTTGATTGATGCAGTAAAAGATACCAAGCATAGCAAAGTTGAAGGCTTTGATTGTGCCGTATTCAATGGTTGCTATATCACTGGTCAGATCAATGAAGCCTATCTTGATCATTTACAAGAGCAGCGCAATGACACGGCTAAGACAGGTAAAAAAGGCGTACAAATCGTGGCTGATACCCCAGTCGATATGATGGGTGTTGAGGAGCTTTAAGAAGCAACCCTTCTTAACTAGCTAGCTCTATACAGTACGCTTAAAAAAAGGCTGGATTCTCAATAGAATCCAGCCTTTTTTATGTTTGAAACATTGTTTAACGCTTTGTTTGGCACTAAATTCTAGCTAATGCTTTTAGCCTAGAAAGTTCGTAAATACCCACAACAAGCCATTAATAGCGGCGATACCGACGATCATGCTGACTAATAATTGACGGCTGATATGGTAGACAAGTAAGACTAAAAGTAGGGCACCAATTTGTGCCATCAATAGATGCAATTCAGCACTATCTAGAGCCGTGGTCGCAGACAGGTCTTGATAAGAGAGACTGGTCAAAATGAGCAACACCATCACGGACAGCGGTAAACTCTCATTCAATCGATGCAACCAAGGTGTGTCTAATAGTTTTCTAGGTATTAAAGAAGGCAGGGCGCGCGTGATAAAGGTAACAGCGGCCATCGCAAAAGTCGCGAAAATAAGATAACTACTGGTCATCAGTTTCTCCTGCCATGTTACTTTTTTCTTCCATGCCTCGCTGTACCCAAAATCCACGTACTAAAATCAGCAACATACAAATAGTAATCGCGACTAATAGTAACCAGTTACTCGTAAATAACGAAGCTGCTGCTAGAGAGACTACGGCAATGCCAATTGGAAAATAGCGCTTGATACTTTGAAACTGCTCATAAGCCAAAATCGCAAACAAGCAAACCAAAGCGAAATCTAAGTGAGGTACCAAATCGCTGAGCGTGCTGCCAATCATAATACCAATCGTACTGGCCAGTACCCACCAACTTTGGTTAAAGAGACTGATTGGTAGTATCAAAGATTGTCGCGACTCATTGGGCAAGCTGGTCATGACTGAAAACGTCTCGTCAGTCAGCGCAAACAGACAATAGATTTTAGCAAGTTTGTTCTTTGGTAGATATTGCAATAAAGGCATACCATAGAACACATGGCGCAAATTAATAGCTGCAATATTCGTCGCGATATTACCAATCGGCAAACCAGCACTCAGCATGGGTAAACAAGCATACTGTGCAGCGCCCGCATACAATACGATACTGAGCATGATAATAGCCCATACGGGGATACCAGCAACTTGCGCGAGTACACCAAAGGCAATCCCTGCAGGTAAGTAGCCCATTGCCACGGGTAAGCTTTTTTTGAAGCCTTCAGCCCAGTCATAGCGCATTTTATATGGCTGATGCAATTCTTTTGAACGAGTATTCACAGAACATCCTAATTGTCTTTGTGTCCAACTTATATTGAACCGACTATATTACAAACACTTTATAAAAATACATTATTCAACACCATGTGGTTGAGAGTGGTATTAAGCTTCCGGCTGTAGCTTTTCATAGCTACCCGTTTGATGTGCTTGGTACAAGAAGCCACCTAAAATAATTAGCCTAAGCAGTAATAAACACCATACACTTAACCAAATACCAGTCATGTCCCATTGTTGATAGAGAAACCAACTGAGTGGGAAAAATATAGCGGCGAGTATCAGAGCAGCATTACGGATTACATGACCAGCTGTTAAGCCAAAAAATATACCATCTAACCAATAGGCACCAACCCCGACGAGGGGTAGTAATACGGCATAAAGATGGTAGTGATGCGCCAACGTGAAGACCGTGTCGATATTGGTCATAAATCCTAAATATGTTGGCATTGCAAGCCACCATATAGCACTCAAGGCGATGGCAAGTCCGTAGCTGACAATACCTGTGCGCTTGATAATAATGCGAAAACGTGGCCAATCTCGGCGTCCAGCGGCTTGACCACTTAACGTCTCAGCGGAAACTGCAACACCATCAAGGGCAAAGGCTGAGATACTCAGGACTTGTAGTAAAATAGCATTGGCCGCCAGTATGACATCACCACTTTGAGCAGAGAGACGAGTAATCCAAGCAAAACTCAAAGTTAAGATAAGCGTACGAATAAAAATGTCTTTATTTAGTGAGAACAGCCTAAGTATGCGTTCTTTAGTAAAATATTGCTTATCAGCAGTAAACAAAGCCCGCCAAGATATTTGTAGATGATGACGACTTAACCACAGTGCTAATAACACACCAAACCAGAAAGCAATGGTCGTACCTAATGCCACACCGACCAAGCCCATTTTCATCGTAAAGACAAAAAACAAGGTTAGGACAATATTGAGTATGGCAATAAAACCTTGTTGATACAGCATATAGCGAGTTTTACCTTGCCCAGCAAACCAACCAATAAATGCAAAGTTCATCAGCTCAGCAATCACGCCCCAAAACCTAACATCTAAATAAGTCTGTGCAGCACGTCCACTATCTGGATTGGCTGATAGCGCCTGTAATCCAAAATCTATCAACCAAGGCTTTGCCAATAGCAAGATAGCACCGATACCAAATGCCAAGAGCAAAGCACGTTGCAAGATAGATAGTAAGGGTGAAGGAGCTGTATCAACTGACGTTGCCGCACCATCTGTAGCATTGGTGGTATGGTTGGCCAGTTGTCCCATTGCTTGTGCTGACAGCCCAGACGATGCGTATTGTAAAAAGTTAAAACTGACGAGCAATAACGACAATAACTGTATCGCGAGTCCCATACCAGCAAGTTTAGCCGTATCATTCATATTACCGACGATCGCTGTATCGATTACGCTTTGTAGAGGCATGGCAAGATTGGCCAATAATACTGGCAAAGCGATGGCAATAATACGCGTATAACGGGTATCGATGGGCGGCATTGGACTAGATATGGGAGTAGTCATTTTTGGCTCGTTTATACTTAAAACCCAACAAGGATTGAGCGTAGCATATTTGCTATTTATGACAAACACAGCTACAAAGACAAAAGCACCTAGACTCATTGTTCATGAGTCAGGTGCTTTGATTTAAATGTTAATACTGTTATTTATGGCAGAATTTTATAGTCAAAATTATATAAATTAAATAATACCATTAAACACTTATTCAAACATTTTTGGATCGTTAAAAGTAACGATTTCTTCTTCAAACTCTGGTTTTACTTTTACAATAAAGTCATCACGAGATAGACCCATACGTAATGGAATCGAACTTGCGATATAAGTTGATGAGTAAGTACCAGCAATTAGACCGATGAAGAGGGCAACTGAGAACCAGTATAGACCATCACCACCTAAGAACAGCATTGCTAATACCACTAACAATACCGTTGAAATGGTCATAATCGTACGGCGCAGCGTCTCTGTCAAAGACAAGTCGATAGTCTGGCGCGGCGTGATACCACGGACGCGACGGAAGTTCTCACGGATGCGGTCATAGACAACAATCGTATCGTTCAATGAGTAACCAATCAAGGCCAAAATAGCTGCCAACACAGTTAAATCAAATGGGAAGCCAAATAAAGCAAATACACCAATAGTGACTACTGCATCATGAAACAGCGACATGACTGCACCAAGGGATAATTTGAATTGGAAACGCAGGGCAACATAACCAAGCATACAGGCTAGTGCTAGCGCTAACGACATCACTGAGTTTAAGTAGACTTCACTACCTACTTGACTACCGATAATATTGACGTTACTGATTTCAACATTATTATCAGCTAAGGTCAATGCTTTGGTCAGACTGGTATTGAGTCCATCAACATTATCAGACTGAGGTGGTAGGCGAATCAGTAGCTCTTGTGATGTTCCTAGGTACTGTACGACGGCATCATCAAAACCATTGTCTGACAAGGCATTGACAACATCAACTTGTTCAACAGACTGCTCATAACGCACATCTGCTGAGACACCACCCGTGAAATCAAGTCCCAAATTCAGACCGTTTACGGCGATAGCAATGATACTACCAATAACCATCAATAAAGATAAAATGGCCATGGGCTTTTCTATCTTCATAAAAGGAATAATACGCTGGTTGCCAATGGCTTTGATACCACCTTCAGCTTGTGCCGCCGCATCATCTGCCGCATCACCTGTTGCTAGATTAGGATCAGTTGCTTGAGTGGCCAGTGCTTGACTGTCTTTACTAGCACCCTTGCCACCGCGACGAGCTTTACTGTTACTCGGCTGCACTGTGACAGGATTGTTGGTTTTAGTATTGCTACCTTTGCCATCACGGCGTGGTTTGTTACGGCGGCGCGTGCTTGCATTGTTTCCATCGCCATTTGAACCGCCTGAACCATTTCGATCTGGACTATTCTGCTGCTCTAGAGGATTTTTATTCTCGATAGCCATAATGTTCTCCTAACCGATGCTCAGACGTTTGACGGATTTACGCTTACCATAAGCAACTTGTACCAGCGCACGTGTGACCAGAATAGCCGTAAACAGCGAGCTGATAATACCAATAGCTAGCGTGATCGCAAAGCCTTTAATCGGACCAGTACCAATCGCAAATAAGATAAATGCGACCAATAAAGTTGTAATGTTGGCATCGAAAATACTACTAAAAGCTCGGTCAAAACCTGCCACAATAGCGGATTTCGGCCTTACTCCATTTGCAATCTCTTCACGTATTCGCTCAAAGATTAGTACGTTTGCATCAACTGCCATACCGATGGTCAAAACAATACCAGCGATACCGGGTAGGGTAAGCGATGAGCCTAGGATTGACATGATAGAGATGATGATGATCACGTTGACTGCTAGTGCTACGTTAGCGATGACACCAAACAGACGATAGAAGATAATCATAAACGCAAAGACTAGTAGATAGCCGACCTGCGTAGAGAATAGACCTTTTTCAATGTTCTCTTGACCCAGTGGTGGACCAATGGTGCGCTCTTCTACAAAGTACATCGGTGCCGCAAGTGCTCCTGAACGCAGTAGTAGTGCAAGCTCAGCAGCTTCAGCACTGCTGTCTAGCCCAGTAATACGGAAAGAGGAGCCTAGAACCGCTTGAATATTGGCACGGTTGATGACCTTGGTTTCAGCATAAGGCGTACGTATTTCTTCCGTCTCGCCAGTTACTGGGTCTTCTTCGTAAGTGATTCTTTGCTTGTTTTCAATGAACAATACAGCCATCTGTTTACCAACAGCTGTACGAGTGGCGTTCTGCATGAGCTTGCCGCCAGCACTGTCCAAGGTAATACTTACTTCAGGTAGACCGCTTTCATCCAAGCCAGTTTGAGCATTGGTCACTTTATCGCCGCTGACAATAGCTTGACGTTCGAGCAATACAGGTGGGCCATCTAGTGTTTCAAACGGGAACGCTTCGGTGCCCGCTGGAGGAATACCACCTGTATAGTTGTCGGCATCTTCTGCCACCATACGGAATTCAAGGTTTGCAGTACGTCCAAGGACACGTTTTGCTTCTGCAGTATCCTGTACACCTGGCAATTCTACGACGATACGATTGGCACCTTGTGATTGCACTAGGGCTTCAGTAACACCCAGCTCGGCAATACGGTTGCGTAGCGTTGTCAAGTTTTGGTTGACAGCATAACTATTTATTTCGTCAAGTGTCGCATCGTTATACGATAAGAGTAATGCAGGACCTTGATCGTCAATAGAAGATTGCAAGCTAAACGTGGTGCCCATTGATCCTTGTAGGATGTTTTGTGCACGATTGCGAGTGTCTGTATCAGCGAAATGCAGTACCACGCTTTGATCTTCGGTCTTGATACCTTTGACTGCAATGCGTTCAGCACGTAGCTCGCGACGCATGTCGCTACTAGCACCGGTCAGACGCTGCTCAAGTGCCTTGTCCATATCGACTTCGAGTACAAAGCGCACACCACCACGTAAATCAAGACCAAGCTTCATCGGTTTTGCGCCGATGTCGCGTAGCCACTGCGGTGTTGTCTGTGCTAAGTTGAGAGCGACTACATAGTTTTCGCCCAAATTTTGACGTAGCACTTCTTGCGCCTTTAGCTGATCGACTGAATTGTCAAGACGAACCAGCGCACTATTGCCTTCAAATGTGCCGTCATGGTTATCTAAACCGGCATCTTTGAGTAAGCTTTGCGACTGCGTTAATATCTCTTCAGACAGCTGTGTACCTGCAGCAGCACTCGTAATCTGCACAGCGGGCTCGTCAGGATAGAGGTTAGGGGCAGCATATAGACCGGCAATGAGTATCACGACGGTAATAAGTAAGTATTTCCAAGCGGGATATTGCATAATCACTTCTTTAAGTTGATAAACAACTGGCGACGTAGGCCACAAGTTAGCAGATGGGAAGTTAGCGATAGCAAAGGTCTAATGCTGCGTATAAAAGCCATCATCATGTACCGTTGCGATCATCCGCGGTGATAGTAAAACAAAAAATAAAAATAACCTACTCAATAAGAGTAAATATAGACTATCTAGCAGTTTATAAGACCGCTTTGTCTCACTTCTTTATAGCGAAAAATGACCGTAAATAATGTACGGTCATTTTTAGTCGTGGCATCTACTGATGATACGACCATCAAACAATCATTCATAGCAATGATTGATGATTAAATGCTTTCGATAGTGCCAGCAGGCAATACTGAGATAACAGAAGCACGTTGTACTTTGATATCAGTATTATTATTTAAGCTGACCACTGCGTAGTCGCCTTCTAGGTTTTTGATGCGACCCATTAAGCCACCAGCAAAAATGATTTCACTACCAACGCTCAAAGCATTGACCATGGCACGATGCTCTTTGGTACGCTTAGACTGCGGGCGAATAACCAAGAAGTAAAAAATCGCAAAAAAAGCAACAGGCAGTAGAATCTGACCAAATAGTGACGCAGCACCTGCAGTTTCGGCAGCATGAGCAGCTTGAATAAATAAGAACATAGTTTCTCTCAGTAAGTCATGGATAATAATAAAATTAAACGCATAGTAACAAAAAATCCCAGACTTGGTAACTGTTAATCATAGCCTGAGTACGTTTTTCTTAAGGTAATCGTCAAGCCAGCGGTCATTACTTCTAGTGGCCGTATTTTTGATAACAGTATTTCTGACGACAGTATTTCTAATGCAATACGTAAGTTGTGTTTGTTGTAATACGATAAGTGATGACAAAGTGCTGCGATTATAGCAAATTTCAGATATATCAGTGGATATTAGGCAATAGTAGCGTAATACAAGGTATCAAAAAGCAAAGACTTAAAAAAAGCGACTTATTGTGAAATATCAGCATCAGTGCTACTATCAAATGGCAATAATTGGCTGTGTTTAGCCTACTATTTATTGGAATGTCATTAAGCCTAATATGCAGTATGAAGTTAGCTTTAAGTAGCTATCTAGAAAGTGTTGGCAGATACCCTTATGTATTTCTACTTTGGTGCTGCTATTTGCTCTCTATATCTGCTGCTGTTTGCTTAAGATTCCTTTTTCTCTTTTCTGTTTAGGTTACCCAACTTGTTCACCACTTTTATGTTTGTACCTCGTTTATGTCGTCCGCGCGCTTTTAAAGAAGCGTCAGCCAAACCTCCTCCGACGCTGCACTATTTTAAGCGTCTTAGAAGCATGAAGCCTATTTTTGGGCTACTAGCGTTACTCGCAATGCTACTACCTTATCCGGCATTTGCTGCTGATGCTTCAGCAGATCCCACAGCTCTCAATATTCTGTTATTGATATTCTTTGTGGTTGTGGCCATCGGTATCTCGTTTGTTTGTTCTCTAGCAGAATCCGCATTACTGAGCATGACACCGTCCTACATCGCTGACGTTCAAGAAACCAACCCAAAAAAAGCAAATATGCTCAGACGGTTAAAGGTTGATAATATCGACCAGTCGTTGGCAGCTATTTTGACATTGAATACAGTCGCTCATACATTGGGTTCCATCGGTGCTGGTGCTCAGGCAACGATTGTCTTTGGTAGCGCATGGTTTGGTCTGTTTTCTGCCATCATGACATTGGCCATCTTATTCTTGTCTGAGATTATTCCAAAGACGTTAGGTACGGTATATTGGCGTCAGTTGAGTGGCATTGTCGCTTATTTTGTCCGTGGTATTATCTTGCTGCTGTACCCACTCATTTGGGTATCAGAGCGTTTGACAAAACTACTGGTGCGTGGCAAAGAACCTCAAGCATTTAGTCGTCGTGAGTTTGCGGCACTTGCGAGTATTGGTGAAGAGTCAGGACAGATTGATCCTTTAGAGTCGCGGATTATTCGTAACTTACTGGCATTTGGCGCCATTAAAGTTGAAGATATTATGACGCCGCGTTCGGTAATGCTCGCGTTTGAGGAGAACAAAACGGTTGCTGAGCTATTGGTTGATCGCCCAAAGCTGACGTTTTCACGATTACCTATTTACGATGGTGATTTAGATAATGTTACGGGTTTTGTATTAAAAACAGATATGTTGTTAGCAAAAGTGAATCACGCTGTAGATAAGCCATTGACTCAGTTCAAACGTGAAATCACTTTTGTATTCTCCAAAATGAAACTGTTTGATTTATTAGAGCTCATGCTAAAGAATCGCATCCATATCGCGATTACTGTCGGTGAATACGGTGAAGTTAAAGGTCTGGTTACTTTAGAAGACGTGTTTGAGACTTTATTGGGTCTAGAGATTGTTGATGAGATAGATCGCGTTGAAGACATGCAGGCGCTAGCTCGACAAATGATGGACAGACGAGTAGAGCGTTTGGGTATGAAGCTCAGTGATGATGAGCGCTATGATAATAATAGTACAGATACTAGGCTTTAAAATAGCATCGTCAGACTTGGTATCGATTGATAGACAGTGATTTAAAGCTGAAGCAAAGATTGAGTTGTAGTTCAAAAGAGATGACTCAGTCTTCGCTGATGCGTACTTATTATAAGATCATGATATTACTCGTACTTTAAAGGTGATGACTGTGCCTGTTTTGACATTCGCAATAATTACACAGGGTGTCACATAGCTGTGAGAATTAAATGATAGGCTCACTCTATGATACAACAACGCTGTCACGACTATTAAAAATATGATTATGATAAAGACAGTTATTGAAAGGTATCACTAACTAGCTGAAGATTATTACTGTATAAAAAGTATCACTATTTAAGAAGTCTCATTAGCTAAGAAGTATCGCTATTGAACCAAAGCATGAGAGCCAACAGCATTCGCTTAGTTTATGATTACATAACTAGGTAATATGTTGAATCAAATGATAGAAACACGTTAGTCGTCAATATATGACAACAACGGAAACTGTATTGCTAAGGATTATCATGAAACGATTATGGGGAAAAGGGCTTTTGGCGTTGTTAATCAAAGGCGCAGGCGTGGCTGCTGTGATGGCTATTGCAAGTACCGTAAGTATCAGTGCGCAAGCGGCGACCATGACCGAAGCGTTGGTGCAAAACTATGCCTCAGCAATGAAGTCATCAGCAAATAGCCGAAATGTCAGTCAGGTTGCTCGTCTCGTCTCTGATGATGCGCTGATTTCGTTGTCTAGAAAGGGTAAGTCTACTAGCTTGGACAAAGATGCTTATTTGAAACTGCTACAAAACAGTTGGAATGACACCTCTAACTATCGCTATGACATCTCCGTAGACAACATTGTCATTACGGGCGAGCAGGCCAAAGCCAATGTCACCACTAACGAAAGTTGGGTAAAAGATGGTCAAACTGTCTCGTTCGTCACTACATCTAGAGTGACTTTGGCGCTATCAACTGGCAATGCAGTGCTGCTGCGTGCGGTATCACAAATAACGATTAACTAGCCAGCTTATTAGGGCGTGTCTTCAATTTAATCGATAGTAATCTAAATGGGTTAAAAATGGCTAAATCTTGCCAAACGGTGTCAAATAGCTAACTAATATCTCGATATTACTTACGCTATTTTCCTTGTTTGACTGCGATTTATCTCATTTTTATCACCATTTTTAAAATGAGAACACTCCCTAGAGCGTGTTCTAAAATTAAGGACATGCTCTTGCGATTTAGCATCAATTGCACGTTGTATGAACCATTCAGTCATTAACACCAATTTGGTATTGAACGGGTTTATTTAGAAATCTGCTTTATTCAAAAACACGGTTACTATCTACTAAAAAGACAATCCTTATCTATTGAAGCCTACTAATTCTGTACGATGTTGGTTGTTTGCATGATTGTCTGCATGGACGGAATAATCTGGCGTCTTAGTAGACCAATCTAGATGTCAACTCAACTTATGACTATTATCTTTTTATATTAACTGGTCTTTGCTTTATATTGCATATTATACTATCAAGCAATTCTATCTCATCACTTCTTGTCGTTAGGAAACTCTTAATATCATGTCTACTGTGCTATCAACCTCTCGCTCATTTATTGCGTTGCCATTAACGCTTGCCGTCTCGACTTTGCTTATCAGTGCGTGTAGCAATACGTCGACGGTAAAAAACAATGGTGCGACCAATAGCTCATCGGTTATTACTAAGCCTGCTACCAATCAGACTGCTGCCACGAGTACTGATTACTCAACTGCGTACTTGGATGCAGATAGCTTGGACGAATTGGCAGACTTATTAGAAGCCTCTGACATGACAATGGTAGAAGGCAATCAGCTTGCTATTCAGCAATATGGTGATTTGTGGAATCGCTTGCGTGCTGGTTATCGTATGAATGGTGGCCAACCGATTTATAATCAGCGTATTGAAGGACAAAAAAGCTGGTTTACCAGTAGACAAGATTATTTAAACCGCTTAACTGCGCGTGCCAGTCGTTATATTTATCATACGGTGAGAGAGGCTGAGCGCCGCAATATTCCAACTGAGCTTGCATTGCTACCAGTCATCGAAAGCTCCTACGATCCAAGCGGTACTAGTAGTGCAGCGGCTGCAGGCTTGTGGCAGTTTATTCCAAGTACGGGTCGTATTTACGGTCTGAACCAAAGCAGTACTTATGATGGCCGCCGTGATGTTATCGAATCGACTCGTGCTGCTTATGATTTCTTAACCGCGCTACATAATCAGTTTGGCAGTTGGGAATTGGCATTGGCCGCCTATAATGCTGGCCCTGGTCGTATTCAAAAAGCCATTGATGCCAATAGAGCTCAAGGCTTACCTACGGACTACTGGTCGCTTAGACTGCCTACTGAAACGATGAATTATGTGCCACGATTCTTGGCAGTGGCCGAAATCGTCGCTAAGCCTGAACAGTATGGCGTATACCTACCAGCTATTGCTAACCGTCAGCATTTCCGTAGTGTGCCAGTGAATTATGGCGTCAGCTTATCTGAAGTAGCGCAATTAACAGGTGTGACTTACGACGAGCTAGAAAAGTTGAATACAGCACTTACCTCTGGACGAGTTGATTCTTCAGGTCCGCAGCGCGTTATCATTCCTAATGATGTCAGCCTAACGACTGATGCTAAATTGAGCACATTAAGAGGCAACGGTACTGGCAACGTACTGGCAACAGCAAATACGCCAAGCACGACGACTACCACACCAAGCTATAACAATAAGCCGTATAGTGGTTCTTCATTGCCATCTACGGGCAGTGCGTTGGCTGATTATGCGGCTAGCGCGAGTGTGCCACAGCAGACAACCAGCTATATCTCGCCGTCAGTCACACCAACCAGCAGCTCTTCATATGGTAATACGCCAGCACGTACTGAGCCACCACTAAGCGTTGCAGAGACCAATAAAATCAATGCTGAGCTTAAGAGCAGCAACAGTCTACCAACCACCTCTGCGCAGATTACGCAAAACAATACGATTGTCCAAGAGCCACCGCTAAGCAATGCAGAGCGTGATTTCATTGCCAATCAAATCCGTAGTAGCACATCGGAAACCAATGTCGTCAATGCTGATGGCAATATCAACCTATCAGCAGTTCAAACGCAGCAATCGATTCTAGAAGCCAGTGGTACAGAGAAAAAGCTGAGTTTTGCACAGACGTCGGCAAGTAAACCAAAACCACAAGGTACGCGTACCACTTATACCGTCAAACGTGGTGATACCTTATCTAACATTGCCAGTCGTGCTGGCGTGAGCTGGCGTGATATCGCAGAATGGAACCAAATAGATGCTAGCGCTAGTTTGCTATCGGGTAGCACTTTGTATCTATACAATGCAAAAAGCATCGAGCCAATAAGCAGTGCGAGTAGTACAGCAGACAGTCAACCAGAAAGTTATACAGTACAAAGTGGTGATACGCTGATTGGTACGGCCAATCGCTTTGGTTTATCGGTCACTCAGCTAGCAACCTATAACAACCTGAGCAGCCGTTCGGATCTGCGTAGAGGTCAAAAATTATGGCTGATACCAGGTAGAGTGACTGCGCCTGCAACCACATCTGCGGCACCTTCTACCAAACCGACCAAATCAAGCACTGCGACTAAAAACTATAAAGTAAAAGCAGGCGATGGCCTGATTGCATTGTCGCGTCAATTCAATGTATCGACTGATACCTTAGCCAGTCTTAATGGTATCAGTACCACAAGCTCATTGTATGTTGGTCAGACACTTAAAGTACCAGCGAGCGTTGATTTTAGCTCGGCGTCTACTAGCACTAGCAGCCAAAGCAACTCAAGCTCAGTGGCGACTACTAACTATAAAGTTAAATCTGGTGAAACCTTAATTGGGATTGCCAATGACCTTGGCGTTAGTGCAGCGGATCTTGCTGCGGTAAACAGTAACTTCGATGCAAAAGCTCGTTTACAACGCGGTCAAACCATCAAAGTACCTGCTTCTAAAGAACTGGTTGATCGTCAGTTAAATGATAAAGCTGTCAGCTATAAAGTAAAATCAGGTGATACCTTGACGGGTGTGGCCAAACGTTACAATATTGGCTTAAGTGATTTGGCATCAGCGAATAACTTGAACACCAACTCTAATCTTATACTCGGTCGTACTATTACCATTCCTGCTAATGGTAGTGTCGCCAGTGCGTCTAGTAGTCAAAGCAGTAGCGCTACGAGTAGTAACACTAGCACCGCGAGCAGCAGTGGTAAGACGCTGAGCAACACGGAAAGTTACAAAGTAAAATCAGGTGATGGTCTGATCGCCTTAGCACGTCAATTTGGTGTTTCGGTAGAAGACTTGGCTGCGACCAACAGTCTGGCGACCAATGCCCAGTTGCAACGTGGACAGACACTCAAAGTACCAAAAGCCACAGTGAGCTATACTGTTGGGTCAGGAGATAGCTTGATTGGCTTAGCACGCAAATATGGCGTATCTACGCAGGAGTTGGCGGATATGAACGATATCGCAGCAGATACCATGCTACAGCGTGGTCAGCGTTTGACAGTTCCTAACCGCTAAGCAATAGCTTATTACTAAAAATAAGCATCTCGAAAGTAGGTTGCTTGAAAGTAGATTGTTAGCCACAAAAAAGCTGCTCTTATAATAAGAGCAGCTTTTTTATTGCAAGGTTTGTATGGTTGTCTAAGCGAGCAGAGATAACTAGACCGTTTGCGTCTTGATCGTCTCAAGGTAGCTTCTGATATTACTCACATAATGCATCGCTTGACCGTAGCGGCTATTAGACGCTCTGTTTTCAGCGAGATATGCGTAGACATTGGCCCAGCTTTTATCATTGACACCTTGCGCTTGTAAGGTGCGCTGAATACTTTTTACCGCATTAGGCCCCATATTGTAGCCCGCCAGCGCAAACCAAATTCGATCTGATTTTGGTACATCGGCGAAGTCATCTTTCATTTGCTCTAGATAACGCGCACCGCCACCGATACTTTGGTATGGATCAACACGATCTGATACACCCATTGCTTTGGCCGTGTTATTAGTCAGCATCATCAGGCCACGTACGCCTGTTGGCGACACTGCATCCGCATCTAGATGTGACTCTTGATAGCCCATGGCTACCAACAGCTCCCAATCGTGATTATAGTTGCGTGCTTGCTCTTCAAACGAAGACTGGTAGTCTGGTAACTTTTCAGTTAGCGTCTTTTGAAAATGGTCCTGACTATAGGCGTCTTTTAGCAAGTTCTGATTGTAAAAGGCCGCAAGCTTTTGCGTGTTTTGCAGCTTGATACTGTCGCATAAGAAGTAACTGGCTTTTTCTGATAGCGGGTCATTAGACGAGTTAAACGTCCAGCTGACCTTTGGGTGTAAGCCGTTTTTAGTCAAGCTGGCATCATAACCACAGCTCACGTTAATCGATGACAGATTAAAGCTGCTCTTTAGCTTAGTGCTGGCCGTTGTAAGCGCCATGTCTGCTTCGCCTGATCTTAGCGCTTTTAATGCCGCTTCTTCGTTGGCATAAGCTTTTAGATTGACATCGACGCCCAGCTCGTCAGCATAGGTACGTACCAAGTCAAAGCCGAAGCCATGTTGAAAGCCATCAGTTGCAAAATAAGTGCTGTCGCCTGGGACAGCAGCAATGGTTAAAGTGTTCTGTAACATGACATTGTCATAGGCTGGCACTGGCGAACCCATGATAGTCAAACTCTCAGCAGGTAAAGAGAGCAGGGCAATACTAGACAACTGCACCAATTTTTTCGTTTTGGCAAAATGGGCCGATGTCGTTGGGGTAACGGATGAAACGATGTTACTTTTAGTGTTTAGTAGGCGTTTAGATGGACGCAGTAAGTAAGAAATACGGCGTTTGGCCCCTTGCGCAGATACTTTTACACGATAAGTAATACGCTGCATGGATGTCTCCTGATTTTAGCCATCCTGCTTACCGTAAAACGTTCATGGGTGCATGCTAATAATAGAGGCATACATCGATGTCACATTTAGATAATCTCACACTTCTTAATAGTATAAGTGTGAGATTACTTGTTTAATAATAGTGCCTTTAGTAACAATATCGCTAATCACTGCTTTATTAGCATGAGCGGTATCGTCTTTTACTAGCTAATTATCTGTTGGCATATACGTTCGGAGCTGAAATATTGCCTCTAACGTATCAATCTAAATCACAAAAACGCACAACACCGAGAAGGGTATAAATCAAATGATTCCTTCAACGGTGAACAGATAAGGCTAATACTAAAACAACTATATATTAAACATAGGTAAGGTCATGAAATAAGTTATTGAAACAAAAACGCAAGAATAGAAGGAATACCAATATATCTGAGTATCCAACTTTTTCTACGTTAAATCAGCCGCTATCCACTCTTTAAGTAGTTTATGGTAGAGTAAATAACAACTCAAATATTTTGTTCAGCAACAAAGGTCAGTAAATAATTCTGTTTGATAGTGAATAGAATATCTATCGACATAAGCTATCAATCAGGTATCACTAAACCATTATTGCAACGCTAAAATTCAGGAGTAGTCAGCCATAAAAATGTATTTTGGCCGAGCCATATCAGCTCATTTATCATATAAAAAATGAGATTTTAGATATTTACCATCATTTAAGCGCCATAACCGGAAGCTGTAATAAATGGGAAGTCTCATGACAAGACGTTCTTTCTTCAAGTAAGAATATGCGGATATTCATCCTATTATTCAAGTATAGTTAAGAAATTAGCGATAAAACTTAACAATAGGGCTACAGACGGTTAGAAAAAGCACCCTTTTTGGTGCATGAATTGAGATGAAATTCATTGATTGTGAGAATTGAAAGAGTTGTTTCTACTTTCAACTCCCACAGAGAACTCTGAATTTAGAGATAATAACTGAGGTTATAAACTAAGGTTATAAACTGAGGTTTCAAGCAGGATTGTCGATATCGATAAAAGTCACAGGCAGGCCAAACTCTTGAGATACTATCTTACCCAGTGCTTGAATGCCGCCTCGTTCTGTCGCATGATGTCCGCAGGCAAAATAATCAATCCCAAGCTCACGCGCGATATGAGTGGTACGCTCAGAGATTTCACCAGAGATAAACGCGTCACAGCCCATCAATGCGGCTTGTTCAATCATATCTTGTGCGCCACCTGTGCAGATACCGATACGTTCTATCAACCTATTACTTGTTTTAGAAGATGAGTTTTCATGATACTCAGCTGCGATATGTAGTGGTGTGCGCCCTAATGCTTGAGTAATCTTTGCGATAAGATCATCGGTGCTCTGCGGTACACAAGTGGCAATATTACCAACTGGGTAAGATTCAACAGGATAGAGTGGCCCAGTGATGGTCAGATTTAGCATCTCAGCGAGCATGGCATTGTTGCCAACGATAGGATGCGCATCTAGCGGTAAGTGATAGCCAATCATAGAGATGCCATGCTGCATCAATTTGCGAATACGTCGGCCCTTCATGCCTGTGATGGTGGCAGGTTCGCCTTTCCAGAAGTAGCCATGATGTACCATAATCGCATCGGCATTATCAGCGATAGCTGCATCAATCAACGCTTCACAAGCGGTCACACCCGTGACGATACGTTGGATAGGTCGTCCACCATCTACTTGTAAGCCATTGGGTGCATAATCTTTAAACGCATTGGCTGACAAATAGTCGTCACAAAACTGCGTTAGCGCCTCTACTGTTATGGTAGTGTTGGTTGATTCTGTCGAAATGTCGATAGCCGTCATGGTATGCCCTTATCGTTGTCGCAATCGGTCAAGTGATTGCAAATAATCCATAGTTTTTTATAATAATCATTTTAACATGGCGTTGTAAAAGAGTAGACAAAGCTACTAACTGAAATGGTACACGATACGTTACCATTTGGTATAGTTGGCGGTTATAATTTGTAGGCGTGAGCTGTACTGGTTGATAGCGTCTCATTAGAGCGTGGCATCAATACTGGTCTTAGTATTAAATAAAAATAATCAAACCAGCGGCAGTGTTCACTCATTACTTATCATCATTTTTTGTATTAAATTTATAGAGGTTGTATATGTCGTCATCCCGGAACACCAATAACAAGACTTCTTTATTAAAATGGTTACCTTGGGTCTTATTGCTGCTAGTGCTGGCAGCGTTTATCTGGTTGTTTACGAGTATGAAATCGACGTCAGAGGCTAAGTGGGAACCACCGAGAACCTCAGCGGCTGATCAGCAAGCGTCAGAACCTGTTGCCGATACGCCAGCACCTATCTCCTCTTACCATAATGCGGTTGCCCGTGCATCCCAGTCGGTCGTCAACATCTATACCACACAGACCGTAGCAGAGCATCCTTATATGGATGACCCTGTGCTACGTCGGTTTTTTGAGTATCATGGTGGCCAATCAGCAGAGCAAGGTAATACCAACCTAGGCTCTGGTGTGATTGTGTCAGAAGATGGCTATATCGTGACCAATGCCCATGTCGTCGAAAAAGCCGATGAGATTACCGTTGCCTTTAATGATGGTCGTAAGAGCCGCGCTAGAGTGGTGGGTACCGATCCAGACAGTGATTTGGCCGTGATTAAAGTCGATATGACAGGGTTGACGCCGTTAGGATTCCGTGAAGATCCTATTCGTGTGGGTGATTTGGCATTGGCGATTGGTAATCCGTTTGGGGTGGGCCAGACTGTGACCCAAGGTATTATCTCAGCGACAGGTCGTACTGGATTGGGTGTGAATAAGTTTGAAGACTTCATTCAGACGGATGCTGCGATCAATCCTGGTAACTCAGGTGGCGCATTGGTGGATGCTCGCGGTGAGTTGGTTGGTATCAATACCGTGATTTTTTCACAATCTGGTGGCTCTCTCGGTATCGGTTTTGCCATTCCTACCTCTATCGTAGAGCAGGTTATGAATGCCTTGATTAAAGATGGTAAAGTCAGTCGAGGTTGGTTGGGTATCGAGATACAATCACAGCTACGTGATCCAACGCAGTTAGAGACGTCGACTGGTGTAGAAGTGCTAAACGTCATTGATAAAAGCCCAGCTGCGAAGAGTGGCCTACGAGTGGGTGATATTATCTTGACCATCGATGGTATTGAGATGACAGATGCCAACACGTTGATCCAATATGTCGCTCGCAAGTCTCCTGATACACAGCTTGATGCACAGATATTGCGTAATGGTAATAATAAGCAGGTCACCATCTCGCTAGAAGTACGTCCAGAGCAAGAGGCTGTTGCACTTCCTGCTTCTGTGCAAACTGAGAGCTTTGCTCAACCTGATCTACAAAGTGAACAGCAGAACGTTCCAATGATGTCAGAAGCAGAGCGCGACCGTATGCGTGAAGAGCTGCTGAAACTGTTTGAAAATGATGGCGCTCCTCAGTAATTGCCTTTCATATCTTTCATCACCTCTCATAGCAATGAGATATTAGTATAAAAAAAGCGCGCTATCTTATATAGATAGCGCGCTTTTTATTTGTTTTTCTCTACTTTACGATAGGCTCATGATTGATATGGATAACGCCTTGTACACGGCAACAGCAGGGTAGTATCTCATCCTCGTCAATCATGGCGAGTGGCTCAAATGGATAGTCGACCGTATGTGAGCTGGCGATACGTTTGACTCGGCAACTCCCACAATAGCCCTCGCGGCATTGATAATTAACCTCATGTCCGGTGCGCAGCAGTCCATCGAGCAGACTCTCATCGTCATGCAAGTAGAACTGCCGCTTACTGGTCATTACCCACGTCATAATTTATCCTATTTGGATTTGACTATCTTGCTGCTATATCCTACAGCCATCGAAACGTAAAACACTGTTAACGCCTAAAGTATTGTTGACGCCTAAAACACTATTAAAGCGTAAAACTATTACAGCTCAAATTTTATAACTCAAACGTTACAGTTCAAAGCTCTTATAATTCAAAATCATCAAAGTCGCTGTCTGATAAGTCTGAGTCAATCTGACCAACCAAGTACGAGCTGATTTCTGTCTCTTGCGGGGCCACTTGCACATTGTCAGACGACAACCATGTATTGATCCATGGAATCGGATTTGATTTAGAGTTAGGGAACACGGCTGGCAAGCCAACAGCTTCCATACGCAAGTTGGTGATGAATTCGATATATTGGCAAAGGATGTCTTTGTTTAGACCAATCATCGAGCCGTCTTTGAACAGGTAACCTGCCCATTCTTTTTCTTGCTCGGCCGCCTTGCGGAAGATCTCGATGCTTTCTTCATAACACTCTGCGGCAATCTCGACCATCTCTGGATCGTCACGACCGTTACGCATGAGGTTCAGCATGTGCTGAGTACCCGTCAGATGCAGCGCTTCGTCACGCGCAATCAGCTTGATAATCTTGGCATTACCTTCCATCAGCTTACGCTCGGCAAAGGCAAATGAGCAGGCAAATGACACATAAAAGCGAATGGCTTCCAAGACGTTGACCGCGACGATACACAGATACATCTGCTTTTTCAGTGATCTCAAATCGACAGTCACTTCCTCGCCATTGACGTTGTGCGTACCAGCACCGTACAAGCTATATAGCTGTGAGTTGCGGTACAGATCATCATAATACTGGGCAATATCAGAGGCACGCTCTAAGATGTGCTCGTTTTGCATGATGTCATCAAAGATGATGTTTGGATCATTGACGATATTACGAATGATATGAGTATAGCTGCGTGAGTGAATGGTCTCAGAGAATGACCATGTCTCAATCCAAGTCTCTAGCTCAGGGATAGACACCAGCGGCAATAGCACCACGTTTGGGCTACGACCTTGGATAGAGTCGAGTAGGGTCTGGTATTTGAGATTACTCAAAAATATATGCTGTTCATGCGAAGACAGGTTGCCAAAGTCCATACGGTCTTTTGACACATCAACTTCTTCTGGACGCCAAAAGAATGATAGCTGCTTTTCAATCAATTGCTCAAAGATAGGGTGCTTTTGTTGATCATAGCGCGCTACGTTAACTGGATTACCAAAGAACATCGGCTCTTTTAGCGCATTGTTTGGTGTCTGTGAAAAAATCGAGTAGGTCATGAGACTGCCTTTATAATTGATACGGTTATTGATTTATATAGTTGTGACTGGCTTTCATTTGATTGTATTACAAGTTTTCTAACGATATCTGTGACGACTCTTGTCCATCGTTCATATAGGCTTTGAATATCTCGCTCAGCTCGCTATCATCGAGCGCTTCTAATTCATCAAGTGCACTTTTGCGGAGGGTACTCACGTCAGCATCTTCCGATAGTCTTTTTATGTCTTTTTTAGCCGCTCTTGATGCTGGTTTTTTGGCTGCTTTTGCGACAGTTTTTTTGGTGACGGCTGCCGTTGGTGCGACGTTTACACCTAACTGCTGACGCACCTCTGCAATATCAACCTCGACTTGTACGATATGCGAGCCACCATCGTTTAGGTCTGAAAATACGTTTGGGATAAACAAACCACCGTCTTTGATGATTGCGGTATATTGCACATGACCTCCGTCGTTTTTATTGTTTGTATGTTTCAATGATATGCCCTAAATTAAATGGACCATTTGATGCCTATTAGGGGATTTTCTTCAGCTTTTTGTTGCCAATACATCATCTTCTCGTTATTTATTTCCATGCCTTCAGAGCTCAAATTTTTATAATGCTTTGCTAGCCTATGAATGGCCAAGCGACTGCCTTGGTTAGCCAGCGCTTCAATCTTAGGTAGCATGTTTTTGACACAATCAGCATCTGAGCTGTCAAAGTCCTCATCAATCATCATAGCTTCTGTGTCGATTGACCCTGCTTTTATGAGTAAATTAAATACCTGAGTCGGATCGTCATTTCCCCAAAGCGGATTGGCTTTGCTGATCCCGCCATTCAAGGACATAGCCACACCTAGTATCAGCTCGTCAACATACTCTGGGCGGTCTTGTTTATAATACTCAACTAGCTTTTCTAAGTAAGCGATGGCCTGATAGTCATCCTTTGGCACGTATTCGCCTAAGTAATAATAGCCAAATAAGCTTATTAATTCTTTTACAGCAGTGCTTTGCGATATAATGTCACCCATTGATAAAGCTTGTAGCATTTGGTTATTATCTTCAAAACTATAGTCACCACCCGTCGGTCTGAAGTCACCGATATCAGCATTCATAATATATTCATCAGCGAACCGACGTTTGAGTTGAATGTAGTCAGCAGCTTCTTTATCTATAGTCACGGCAGCATCACGTTTAATAACAGGATGGCTCAGTGCCTCTCTGTAATAGTAGCCACATTGGTCACGTGTATTTACTTCTACATCTTCCTTACTTGTAGTTTCAGCATAACTGCTAGTCGCTAACAATAGCGCTGATAGCAGTAATGAGATATTAAAAATTTTCATGGAATTTATCCTTGATAATGTGCTCAGCATTTCTAAAATGAGGATACGCACTAGGAGAACCTATAATATTTACTTGCTATGCTTTTTTCTCTATGTCTCGTTTTAATAAATACGTATAACCCTTGGTGGTTACCCAAATTCCCAAAAAAGCCACCAGTGAAACGATGCCTATACTGACAAAAGCGGCGGGTAAGACTTTTGGGTGAAAGAGAGATATGAATAGCGCTTGTTTGTCCTCATCCAGATAAAAGAAGTAAATGAGGACTAACGGTACCCAAGAAAAAGTAATAATGTTACATATGCTTTTTCGAGCAAATACAAGCTGTTCATGTGCTGTCATCAATCGGTTTTGTTGCATGTAAAATAAGTGAGAGATCAATATCGATATACCGATAGAAATAATCCCTACCAGCCCTCCTGATATACCAAATACATATAACACAGTGATGGTTGTCCAGAATAGGGCGCAAAGCATCAGTGAGTATTGTTCTAAAGAAGGCTTCATTCTAGGCATAATATATTCTTGTATAAATTTCAGTATTGGTTTGCTATTGGCGTTATGGCTGGCGCGTTACGATCTCCAACCCACCTTAACCTAGGCTTGATTAGCATTGCTATTTTCAATCTCTAGGAACAGCAAATGTGTTCGCTATTTTAAATTTACTCTGTTGTACTGTGATATCTTCTAATGATTTATATTCATAGAAAATATCAGTATTGTCATAATCATCTGCTGCGGGACAGTCTTCATGACACTTAATATTGGCAACGTAGGCTTTCAGGTTGTCGTCAAAAGTATAATTGTATTGTTTGATATCTCTACTATCAAATGATCTACCCGCTAAGTTGTAGTACAGTGTCTTTGGAAATGGCTTGATATCTGATATCTCTTTATAAAATTCTGCATTTTCACTCGTAGCTCTTGGTAAGGGTCGCTTTGTTGTAGTTCCTTGATCAAAAGTCAATTCATCGTCACCAATAATCGCTTTCATGACTTCTCTACGTGCCAATTTATTGAATTCTAAGACATAGAGATCATTAAGTTCTTCATCATTATCAAAAGTGTAAATATCTATGGCTTCATCATCGTTATTCTCATAATCAGAGTTATAAGCTAGTGATAGTGCTCTAGGTATGTGAGGAATTTTTGCATCATAAGGATATTGGTCATCTATGTGCAAAATAGGCATTAAAATAGGCGTATCTTGAGATATTTCGCCATACCGAATGAGTGTTGACTCACTAAATCCACTACCTTTAAATCTTATCTTAGTTTTATCTTTCAATTCGGTGTTATGACGACCAAAGACGTAAAATGGGTACTCAGTACGATGAGGTATCAGGTGTAAATACTTGCCTTTTACTATTCTCCAATCACCGACCAATACGACGCCGAATCCAACCATGACATATCTTTGATTATCGAGCAGCGCTAAACTCGATCCTCCTTCTGGAGAAGGATTTCCAAAAGACATCGAATACTCTCCAACGATACTTTCGGCTATTTCTTTATATTGATCCTGATTATTGTAGATAGGGTCAGACAGTTTTGGCTCTGGGCGTTGTAAAACATAATCTACTCTAGCAGCATAAACATCGCAAGATTGCATTTGATGTTCGTGCATCGAATGCGTATATTGCTCGAAAATATGTTCATCTTGTTTTAAAGCACTATCATTTGTAGATGCTTGAAGGCACTGGTCAAATTTTATATCAAAGTCTGAAAAATCATCAATATAGTCGACTTTTTTGAAACACTCACATACTTCAATAGAGTTATTTTTAACCAGTTTTTCAATGTTATCTTCAGTTTGAGCGTTCACTGGTGTTGATAACACAGAGGTTATGAGCAGACAAGTGAGTAGTGACATATTACTTATTTTCATAGTGGTACTCTCTCGTCATTCTCGTAAATATTAGATTGTTGTCTTATCGGTGCGCTGGGCGCACCCTACAACTTTCTATGCTTTAGAGTAGGTTGGTGTCGAGGTACGAGACCCAACACGATATGTTTATATAATGAGAATTGTTGGGTTTCCTTCGTCAACCCAACCTACGTGCTATGACTCTTTTACATAATCAGACTCTTGACCATTCCAACCACACTCTACACAAATACCATCTTGGAAGTTATGACTACAGCTTGGATAGCCATAAAGTTTGTGAGCGCAATTAGGGCATAAACTTGCCATCTTTGAGCTAAGTGTAAAGTATGATGATAGACACTCATCACAGATGCTATTTGCTCTATTCATGATTTGATTCAAAGCCCAATATTTTGACGTAACAGGCGTAGGGTGTGCCTCGCGCACCTTTAAATACAATTTATATATCATCGGTGCGCTGGGCGTGCCCTACAACACTACGAATATATTCAATCATTAGATGTTTGTAAGTAGCTTAAAAGAGACTCCAACTAGTGGCGCAGTACTTGTTAGCACAGTTGTAATATTAGCTAATTCTGCGAAAATCAAAGAGATTTTTTTGCCTAAAGTATTTTGATTAAGAAGCTCTCTATATTGTTCATCTGTAAGAAGTCTACCAAGAGAAGTGTTCAATGCATCGGAAACTGGAAGGATACCAGCTATATGGTATTCTTCAATTGAGGTTATAATATTCCTTAAACTTCTTATTAGAAATTTTTTAAGTTCAGGTTCAATTTCTTGAGACTCTAAAGTTTGTTCCAATATCGCACTTAGCTCTTTTTTTATAGAAAATAATTTTTCAAGATCATAATCTGAAGTATATCTATCCCCAACAAATTTTACGAAAATCTCTAAACCTGTAATTGTAGTATCTTTAATTACATTAACAATACTTCCCCAAGTTGAGTTTAAATTATTTACTTCGTGCAATATTTTTAGGTTTTTGATAATAGGTTGTGTAACATCCTCATAATTCTCAAGGTTAGATAGCTCGAGACAAACTTCCTCAATAAGCCTATGAAACTTAGCGATTCTTTCCATTCTCAAGGGTATATCCCCTTCAGTGTCTAAGAGTTCATCCCAAGCTTTAACAGATGAAGTATTAATGCTAATCTTTTTAGCATTCTTTAAAAAAACTATTAAGCGTTCAATTGGATTGTTGAGTTCCATTTATTAATCCCTAATAAATTCAAAGGTACAAAACCAAGCAGCGAGTTTGACCCAAAAGCTAAACCCGCCCTCCATCAAAAGCTTAAATCTTACAAGCCCCGCCAGCACAATCATCTTCCATATCCGCTTGGGCATCGTTCGCACCATCACGAGTGTTGTGGTAGTACAACGTCTTCACACCCATTTTATAAGCGTTTAGCAAATCTTTTAGCAGTATCTTCATTGGTACACGGCCACCAGCATAACGAACGGGATCGTAGTTGGTGTTGGCAGAGATACTTTGATCGACGAACTTCTGCATGACAGCGACCAGCTTTAGGTAACCGTCATTGTTTGGCATTTGCCATAGTAGCTCGTACTGATCTTTTAGCGTCGTAATCTCAGGCACGACCTGCTTTAGGATACCGTCTTTTGACGCTTTGATAGAAACCAGACCACGTGGTGGCTCGATACCATTGGTCGCGTTGGCGATCTGACTAGAGGTCTCAGATGGCATCAAGGCGGTTAGGGTAGAGTTGCGTAGACCGTGCTCCGTGATCTCGCCACGTAGCGTTTCCCAATCGAGATGTAGCGGCTCTTGGCAGATTTTATCCAAGTCGGCTTTGTACGTATCAATCGGCAAGATACCTTGTGAGTACGTCGTCTCATTGAACGCAGGGCAAGCGCCTTGCTCTTTTGCCAATTTGTTTGACGCTTTCAAGAGATAGAATTGCAATGCTTCAAACGTTTGATGGGTCAGACCAAGCGCGCTGTCATCTGAATAGCGTACGCCATTCTTGGCAAGGTAGTAAGCATAGTTAATCACGCCCACACCGAGCGTACGGCGACGCATACTGCCGTTTTGGGCGGCTTTGACTGGATAGTCTTGATAGTCGAGCAGGGCATCAAGCGCACGGACGATTAGCTCGGCTGGCTCTTCGATATCGCTGACGTTTTCGACTTTACCCAAGTTCACCGCTGATAGCGTACAAAGGGCGATTTCGCCTTCTTCGTCATTGATATTATCAAGTGGCTTAGTCGGTAGCGCGATTTCCATACATAGGTTTGACTGGCGAATCGGGGCAACCGTCGCGTCAAATGGGCTATGCGTGTTGCAATGATCGACGTTTTGGATATAGATACGACCAGTACTCGCACGCTCTTGCATCATTAGGCTGAACAAATCAGCTGCAGGAATTTGACGGCTGCGGATAGCAGGGTCATTTTCGTACTTGGTATATAACTCTTCGAATTTGTCTTGATCTTCAAAGAACGCATCATACAAGCCTGGTGTGTCACCTGGTGAGAATAGCGAGATGTCTTGACCCTTGATGAGGCGCGTATACATCGTTTTGTTTAACTGGACGCCGTAATCCATATGACGGACACGGTTGTCTTCGACGCCGCGGTTGTTTTTGAGTACCAGTAATGACTCAACTTCTAAATGCCATAGTGGGTAGAACAATGTCGCTGCACCACCACGGACGCCGCCTTGTGAGCAGCATTTCACCGCAGTTTGGAATAATTTATAGAATGGGATACAGCCAGTGTGCTGTGCTTCGCCGCCACGGATAGGGCTACCAAGGGCACGGATACGACCTGCATTGATGCCGATACCAGCACGCTGTGATACATAGCGTACGATGGCGCTGGTGGTCGCGTTGATAGAGTCTAGGCTATCACCACATTCGATCAATACGCACGAGCTAAACTGACGCGATGGCGTACGCACACCAGACATGATCGGTGTTGGTAGAGAGATTTTGAATTGTGAGGTCGCATCATAGAAGCGCTTCACATAGTTCATACGCTCTGACTTTTCGTAACGGCTAAACAAGCACATACCCACCAGCATGTACAAGAACTGCGGGCTTTCAAAGACGGTTTTGCTCACGCGGTCTTGGACAAGGTATTTGCCTGCCATTTGCTCAACAGCGGCATAGGCAAGATTCATATCGCGCCAGTGGTCGAGGTATTCTTCTAACTCATCAAATTCAGCACGGCTATAGTCAGCTAGGATATGCTCATCATATTTGCCAGCATCAGTTAACGTTTTGACATGATCATACAAATGCGGAGGCGTAAATTTGTTATAAGCAATCTTACGTAAATGGAAGATAGCCAAACGCGCCGCTAGATACTGATAATCAGGCGTCGTTTCAGAGATAAGGTCAGCAGCAGACTTGATGATCGTCTCGTGGATGTCACGAGTTTTGATGCCTTCATAAAACTGGATGTGCGATTTTAGCTCAACTTGTGATACCGACACATTATCCAAATTGTGAGCTGCCCACTCGATTACCTTATGAATTTTATCTAAATCAATAAGTTCTAATCGTCCGTCACGTTTGGTCACTTTGATTTTGTCGATATGTGTCATGCTGGCCTCTATTTTGGTTGCTTATATTATTCGTCAAACGGTAAAGCCCGCTCAACGTTTTTTATCATACTGCTTATTTAAACACGCTATCTAAACATGGTAACTGCTGGCATTAGCTGCTCTTTTTTTAGGCAAAAAATACCCAATACTCGTAGTGACGATTAAAATCACTGAGTACTACATATAGCGTGTTTGTTAATTGGTAGGCACAATATAGCGGGAAAATTTTCAAAATACTATATTGATTTTAGAATAAAACTATGTTGCTACAAGGTTGTCAGCCGCCTAAATTTTGGCAAAGGACGATGGGATAAGGGTTAGACGCAAATGCGCTCATTATAAATTTTTTGTAAAAATATCGTGACGGTTTGATTTTTATTTTATCGGTTATTGTCGACTGATAATAGTGATCGTACCAGCAATAATGCGGGCGCAGATTGTACACCAAACCACAAAAAATCGCCACCCATATGAGTGACGATTTAGACGGAAAAGGGGTTGTTTTTTTCTAAATACCCATTACCGGTTTATACGACCATGCGAACTGTTTTGGCATTGTCCAATGACGCATAAAGTGTATTCACTTGATCGGCGTCTGTGAGGTATAAATTGACGCGTGCTGAATGGAAACGACCCGTTTTAGACGGTTTAACTTCTATAGAGGCCAAATCAAAATCAGGGAACTGGCTACCGAGGATCAGCTTCACTTCATTAAGCAAGCCCTCATGCTCGCCTTCATGACCAATGATGCTGAGCGGATAGTTCATCGGAAAATCCCAAAGATCTGGATTTTGGATGTCCGTTCTTTTACCTTTTAAGACGCCTTCATTGGGTGTCATGTCCGTCATCGTGACGTCTTTGGCGTTTTGGTTGGCGTTTTGATTTATCGTATTTTGATTATTGCTGTCTTTTGAATCATCACTCATGATGTGTGCCTCGCTTTTATTAAAATGTGAGCTATTAAGTTAAGAGGTTTATTGGCTATTTATAGTGGTGCTGACCTTATTATTCAAGTGATGGGGCACCACAATTACTTTGATAGGGAACGCCACCACCTTATTATCACTCTCTGTCGCAAACAGCTACTGCAAATAACTGTTGATAGGTGCGATCTCAGGCGGTAGGTCTGTCTCTCCCATCGCTTCTAATAAGTTGATTTCAATCGTGCGTGACAATGCCATAAGTGGCAGTTGATTAGACGCAAAACCAAATGGCTCCTCTAGCTCTTCACTAAGGGCATCTAAACCGAAAAAGGTATACGCAATGACAGCACAAATGAGGGGAGTCGCCCAACCGAGTGAGGCCACCAAGCCAAAAGGCAACGTAATACAATACAGGTAAGTCGTACGATGCACTAGCAACATGTAAGCAAACGGCAGTGGTGTGTAATGAATACGCTCGCAGGCTGCCAATACAATCGTCATAGACGTCAAGCGCTCGTCCATGTTTTGTACCATAAGTTCCGATGATAACTGTTGACGACGCACATCACCAAGCTGCTTACCTAAGAGGCGCATTAGATAATTAGGTAGGTTCCTCGATTGACGCATACTGTCATGATAGGTCGCTGCTACAAAAGGGTCGACATCTTGCCAAGGAGACGTACCGCGCAGCCGATGGCGTACAGCGTGAGAAAAGGCGATTGTCAGATGAATCATTGAGCGTTGGGCATCGCGGCCAGCTTCGGTGTCATCATCTACAAATGAAAGCACTTGGCGGGCAAAGCTGCGAGAGTCATAGACCAGTTGACCCCATAGCCCTCGTGCTTCCCACCAACGTTGGTAGCTGGCATTGTTCCGAAACCCTAGAAACAATGACAATGCGATCCCTAGCAAGGTAAAAGGAGCCATACCATAATAAGGAAAAGAGTCAGGATACCAGTGTTGCACAATCGTTATGAGTGTGCTGAGAATGGCGATAAGTAAAATTTGCGGATAGACTTTCGGAATGACTGATCCACGCAGGGTAAGAAATATCTTAAGGGCGTTTGGTGTTTGCCGGACAATCATGTCAGTTTCCTAGCGATGAGGTATATAGATACACGATGAAGTGCAGGGTATGATTCTAATATAGAATAAGAATCTGTAAAGCCCCAATCGCCATGAATTTAACGAAGACTGCGAAACACCAGAAATAAAGAGTGGCCACTTAAACGCTAAGCGCCCATCATTTTTTCAAACGAAACAGATGTATTTATGTTCAAGTATTTTATTTATGCCAAAGCCCCTTGATAGACTCCCAGTATTCTGAAAAAATAAAATCATTACGCTTGCTCTCTTCCTGACTATCTAAATGAGCGGGTGGCAAGATATGCTCATAATAGGTGTCTTTTAGGAGCTTGCGCAATAAGCTTTCTCCAATAAATCCTTTACCATCATTTAATGTATTTGCTGCACGTAATAAATGACGAATATCATATTGTGATGGGTCGATATCAGGCACTTGTTTTTTTATATTAAGCAGACTGTATACTGCAACTCTCGCCGTACGAACAGAGCTCTCTACCGTAAATACCACATCGTTTTTTGTTTCGACAAACTGTCCCACTAAGCCTAAGTTGGTACAACCTTGAGGTACGATTTCAGGGCGATCACCGTGGGCACGTACCATAAATTGTGAAGTAATATAAGGCATATAAGCAGTTCTAACAATAGTGTTTTCAACCACGGAATCTAAGTCATCCACAATACCAAGATGGTAGCAAAGCTCCGCTAGAATCTCATTGCCGGTACATTTTGGCATGGGTTTTTTGACATAGTTACCTTCTTTATCCATCAGTAAGCTATAGACCCAAAGCACCAAGGTATTTTTAGGCTGATCAGGAAAATGTGGCTGACGGTTGCAGGTGAAGCTCATGATCCAGTTAGAATCGGTAAAGGTAATAATACCACCGGTGGCTGTCTTGCCTGAATAAGGGTCATTGACACTGAGCGGTTTGAGCTTATCTACTAATGCTGATGGTTTGCATGTTAGCGTTGCTGACATCCATGATGACTCATCGACATTACCGTTGAATTTGTCAGGATGACCAAATACGGCAGATTTAAGAGCAAGGTTATTCCATAGCGTCCAGCCTTTTGATTGACCTTGATGCTCTACGATAGTATCTAAATTTGGTGCTGTATCATTATTGCCATAACGGCTATCTTCTGTCATTGTGCCGCTGGTTGCCACGACATAGTCATTCTCAGTGACGGCAATGGTTGTGGATGTGCCGTCTACCTCAGCACGAATGGCTTTGACAGTTTTGTTGGGCTCACTTTCTGACTCTGCTGGCTCAAATTCGATATCTAGATCTGTCACTGATGTGTTGTATTGGAATTTGACCCCTTTCTCGATGAGGTAATTACGTAGCGGTATGATAAAGCCGTCATATTGGTTGTATTTTGGAAAAACGAGCATCGACATATTATGCAAGCCATCTAAATCATGCAAAAAGCGATGCATATATAACTTTAATTCGAGCAAGCTATGCCATTTTTCAAAGGCAAACATGGTGCTCCAAAATATCCAAAAATTACTCTCAAAAAAGCTGTTGCTAAAGTAGTCATTGACTCTCACATCATTCAATTCTTCTTTACGTTTGAGTAACAGGCGGATAACGGCCAGTTGGTCTGATTTTTTCAGTCCAACCCCGCCAAAATCTTGAACCTCACCCTGATTATGTAGCAAGCGCGCGATGGAGTAGTTAGGATCGTCATCATTAATTAACCTATATTCATCAAGTACGCTGTAGGGCTCGGGCATCTCTACTGCTGGGATATCTTGAAAGATATCCCAAAAATTTTCATAGGTAAACTCCATTTCACGGCCGCCACGTACGAGGTAGCCGTCCTTAGTATTACCTGAGCCATCCATCGATCCACCTGATAGGTCTAACTGCTCTAAAAAAGTGATATTTTCGGCAGGCACTTTGCCATCACGGATGAAGTAATAAGCACTGGATAAGCCGGCAATACCAGTACCGATAATATAGACCTTGCTATCTTTATAAACGTTGGTTGGTCTGCCAATGTTGCGTTGATAGTTACCTATTTTGTCAGCGAATGGTAGGGCGTTTTGTGGAGAGTGGTGTGGATAATCTTGATTAGCATCTGGTTGATGTGGGAAGCGGTCTAATTGTTTTTGATTGTCATTGGTATTTTTCATTGTAATCCCCTTAGCAGGTGAAAGAATCTAAAGACTCAAAACTTATTATGTACCCTGTGGACACACAAAGTAAACCTGGGACGTCGCAACTTTTGAACCATCAAGTATATGATTGAACATAAACAGATTAGGGCGTGTTGAGGATTCAACACGCCCTATAGTAATGATGTTTTTGTTGACGTATTCAATACGCAAAACCTCAGCTCTGCAGCGATAGTTATTTTCCTATCATCATAAAGAGCGATTAATTAGTCTGTGTTTTTCTCTGCTTGTCTATCGCTCACAGACTGGTCTTCGGCTACGCCTGCTTTCCAATAGGAAAAAGCATATAGTTCATCCTTTGACCACTGTTGCTCGACCTTTAAGTAATGACGAAGGGCTTTAACCGATGAAAACTCGCTAGCGATATAAGCGAAACGGCTCTGGTCCGCATTTGGTAACGTAAGAGATTTAACCGTGTCGACTAACTGACTGCCTTGCATAGGATGCGGGTTGTGTAGCCATGTCATGGTGATGTTGGCTAGAGTAGGCAGCTCTTGCTGGTCTTCTGCAGCATGCACTTCGATGATGCATTGACCGGTCGCACTGGCAGGCAAGCTTTCTAATATCGAGCCAAGTACGGGTATGGCAGTGGCATCGCCAATCAGTAGAAAATTATCTGCCTCGGGGCAAAGCGCTTTATTTTTTGGTTTCATTAAGATACCAATTTCGTCGCCAACTTCAGCATGAGTTGCCCAACATGAGGCAGGGGCTTCGTCACCGTGAGCGACAAAATCAATCCATATCTGTTGTTTTTCGATATCGGCACCGCGATGCGTGTAAGTACGGATAACGAAAGTAGATTTGTCCTCTAAGTCGAGAGGCTGCGTCTTGTCTCTAGGGATGAGTACTTTATTGTTGGCGCCGACTGTCATGGTGGCAATATTGGCGATCGTTTCTGTCTGACCTGTTAGGTATATACGAATATAGTGCGGAGTAATCATTTGTTTATGGGCAACGGTCATGATTTCTCGTACGGGTTTTTGATTTATTGTATTATTCATATCATTCTACCTTTGCTTATTTATCAGTAATCTTATTATTGTTGACGTTGTCTATCATGGTGCGACTGACGCGAAAGAACAGGGCAATATCGACAGGGCTCAAATCTTGAGTCAGTTGTCCTTTGGCCCATTCCTCTGCCGCATCGAGCTTTGCCATAATTGCCTCGCCTTTAGAAGTCAGCTGTAGTAGTTGGCTACGACCATCCAATGGGTTGTCTGTCTTAAGGATTAGCTCAGCCGCTAACAGGTCATTTAAGGCACGAGTGATTTGCGCTTTGTCTCGTTGCATGTGCTTAGAGATGGATAGAGCAGTGCTCTTTGGGTTGTAACAGACCCCTTTTAGTGTTCGGATGTTTGTCACGGACAAATCCACACCTTGCTGCCGAATACCTTCTAATAATAGGTTGGTGTAGGTATGCATTAATTGATGCAGCGTTTCACTCAATGAATTATCCGACATAAGAGAACCTTATTCTATATAGTTGATAGAAGCAACTATATAGAATAAGGTTGATAGTGTCAACTATAAAGTGATTTTTGACATTAGCATTCTGTCCATGATTAGATTTTTTAGATAAGGAAGTGGCATGATAGGCATGCATGATAGGCATGCATGATAAGGAGGACAGAAAAGAGGGATAGAGAGCTTTGTGACTAAGGGGCTCTATAATTAACAAACTTTATGATTAAGAAAATCAGTAATTAACGAACAGGCACAAAAAAGCCGAGATATACTCGGCTTTTTTATTAGTACTTAGCTTGCTTGGATATTAGTCATTTTCAAGGAAAGAACGTAGGTGCTCAGAGCGTGATGGATGACGCAATTTACGTAGTGCTTTTGCCTCAATCTGACGAATACGCTCACGCGTTACATCGAACTGCTTACCGACTTCTTCAAGAGTATGGTCAGTAGGCATATCGATACCGAAACGCATTTTTAGGACACGTGCTTCACGCTCAGTAAGGTTGCCCAATACATCACGAGTGGCTTCTTGTAGACCAGCAGCCGTCGCATCATCGACAGGGCTTGAGATCGTACCATCTTCGATGAAATCACCTAGGTGTGAGTCTTCATCATCACCGATAGGGGTTTCCATAGAGATAGGCTCTTTAGCAATCTTAAGCACTTTACGGACTTTGACTTCGTCCATCTCTAAGCGTTCGCCTAATTCCTCAGGCGTCGGCTCGCGTCCCATTTCTTGTAGCAACTGACGTGAGACACGGTTTATCTTGTTAATCGTCTCAATCATATGCACAGGAATACGGATGGTGCGCGCTTGGTCAGCGATAGAGCGGGTGATTGCCTGACGAATCCACCATGTCGCATAGGTCGAGAACTTATAACCACGGCGATATTCAAACTTATCAACGGCTTTCATCAGACCGATGTTACCTTCTTGGATCAGATCCAAGAACTGTAGACCACGGTTGGTGTATTTCTTCGCGATAGAGATAACCAGACGTAGGTTGGCTTCGACCATTTCTTTCTTAGCGCGGCGAGCTTTTGCTTCACCGACAGCCATACGGCGTGCCACGTCTTTCATGTCGTGGATTTTCATATCGAGCTTTTGCTCGTAATCACGAATCTTACGTTGTAATAAGATCACGTCATCAGTGACTTTTTCTAACGTAGCAGCAAAGGCAGGCTTGCCGCTTATACGCTCAATGAGCCAATCAACATTGGTTTCATTGCTAGGGAAGGTTTTACGGAACTCTTCACGCGGCATACGACCACGGCGAATCACCAAACGCATGATTTGGCGCTCTTGCTTACGCACATCATCATAAACATCATGCATGATGGCCATGACTTGATCTGACAAGCGATTGTTCAGCTTCAACATCATAAAGCGTTCAGCAAGTAGGGCATAAGCGGTATCTGCTTGTACACTACCACGGCCATAATCAATTAAGGCTTGTTTGGCTTTGATGAATAGATTTTCGATCTCTTCTAGACGTAGGCGTACTTCTTCTGGATCGATACCGCTGGTTTCTTCTTCGGCTTCTTCTTCATCACCGTCTTCGTCTTCATCGTCATCGTCAAGTGCGGCTTTTGCACTGGCTTTTGGCTTGACTGGTGGTGGGTTTTCTTTCTCTTCTTTGATACGCTCTCTTTCTTCTTTCGCCGCTTCTTTTGCTTCTTGAGCAGCGATTTTGTCTGCTTCGGTTTCAGGATCTAAGAAACCAGTGATGACATCAGAGAGTTTTTTGTCGCCATCTTGTACTTTTTGATACTCGTCAAGGACGAACTGTACCGTACCAGGCCAGTAAGACATGGCATGCTGTACGTCACGAATACCTTCTTCGATACGCTTAGCAATGGAAATCTCACCTTCACGGGTCAGTAGATCAACCGTACCCATTTCACGCATATACATACGTACTGGGTCAGTGGTGCGACCAGGCTCAGTCTCAACAGAAGCTAATACTGCCGCTGCCTCATCTGCTGCCATGTCATCATCACTTGAATCATCGTTCATCAAGATGTCATCGGCATCAGGGGCAGACTCAAAGATTTTGATGCCAACGTCGGTTAGCATTTGCACAATATCTTCGATCTGATCGCTTTCGGTAATAGAGTCGGGCAGTTGGTCATTCACCTCAGCATAGGTTAGATAACCTTGCTCTTTACCCATTTGGATTAAGGTGGCCAGTTGAGATGTGGACTTAGAAACTGACTTATCGTTCATAAATACTCGCTTACTTGCATCGGACATTTTTATATCGTGACGCGCTATCGCTGGCTGGGTGCGTTGATCTTATCAGTCGATTGATCAAAATATGGCGTAGAGGTTGTCAATAATATCAAAAATGAGTGGATATGAATAAAGGCTCAAATCACTACAATAACAATGCTGAAAAACAGCTAAACATTAAAAAAGACTTCAAAATAGCATTCGTTGAAAACTGCTACTCAAAAATAATACCTAAAATTTGTGCCTGATGATGCGTGCTTATGATAGTTCGCTAAGCAATGCTGCAAATATACAGCCGCATAGTTTAACACAGACCACAGTAATCAAGCACGAGACAGTGAGACTTACCGATCATTTTCTACTGATTATTTGCTATCAGTTGAATGTTTAACATTCTTTTAGATTCGGTTTTGACTACTCGGCATAATCATTAGTAGTGGGGGCAGCCACTGTATTTTTAAAGGGTTGATCTTTTATTCATCAAAAATGAAGGTCAATGTCAAGATTTAACCGTGGTCATTTGCGCTGACTGCTCGGCTTGCTGTGCACGTAGCCAGTCATTTAACAGCTGTGATTGCTTACGGACAATCGCCAGCTTAATGTGATCAGGATTTTTGATCAGCTCCTGCATCTTTTTTTGCAGATGTAGCTTGAGCAGTTGCATGACCAAGTTTTCGACCAATTCATCAAGGCTTAAAATATTTCTTGCCGTCAAGGTTTTATAAAACCCACCCCAACTACGGCTGAGTGTTTCTTGCGTCATCGGTCGCACGTTGGACAATATAAAGTGCGCGGCTGCGTTAGCGTCTGCTGGTAAATACCTTAAGCAACGCTTAATCGTACTGACAATATCTAGCAGGTCGGTATCTTGCAAATCTTCCCAAGCAAGCGGCCGCAAGGTATCGCTCGCAGCTTTTTGTTTGATATGTGCAGGCAGTTGTAAGTCACTGATACCTGCCTGTTGCCAAATAGACTCAATGGGGTCTTCAAGTAGTGCACGTGGTTGGAACAAAAAGCACAGCTGCAACTGCTGACTGATGGTCATGTCACCATCAAAATCTAGCAGGGCGTCCTTGGCTTCAATATTCTGACTGCGTTTGCCGCCCAGCTTTTGATAAATGTCATTGTTAAGCAAATACTTAAAACTACTGCCTTTGGGCAATGCCATGGTTAATGCGCGTACTTGGGACATGAGCTTGGCTTTACCTTCTACCAAGGTCAGATCGTAGCGCTCACTTAAATACGCAAAAATATACTGCGACAAAGGTATGGCATTGGCGATTTGTGCACGCATGGCATCACCGCCCTGACTTTTGATAAACGTATCAGGGTCATGATTGTTCGGCAAAGTTAAAAACCGCAGCTCTTTGTCATCGGCAAGTACTGGCAGCGCAACTTCTAGTGTGCGCCAAGCGGCTTTTTGTCCTGCACTATCCCCATCGAAACTCAAGGTTAGGGTAGGGTTTAACGTTAGTAATCGTGATATTTGGCTCTCATTAATCGCTGTGCCCATCGACGCGATGGCACCATAAATGCCCGCTTGATAGAGGGCGATGACATCCATATAGCCTTCGACCACGAGCCAGTCATTGGCGCGCTGCTGGCGAGATTCATAATAGCCATACAGTACATGTTGCTTATGAAAAACGGGCGAGTCGGACGAGTTGATATATTTAGGCTTTACTTCATCATCTAGTGCTCGACCACCGAAGCCGATCGTACGGCCTTGATTGTCTCGAATCGGAAAAATTACTCGATCACGTAGTAGATCATAATCGCGTCCAGACTCTGATTGGCGCACTAAGCCCAAGGCTTTCAGTCCTTCAATATCCTGCGGAAACTGATGCTCAAGATGCTGCCAACCAAAGGGTGCATAGCCCAAACCAAACGTCTCAAAGATGTCTTCAGTGATACCGCGCGATAAAAAGTAATGTTTGGCATGAGGGTGAGTCGTCAGACTATTCTGATAAAACTGCTGAATTTGCTCTAACAGATCGTATAGGTTGCCATCAGCATCGGCACTATTATCCATACCGTGTAGGTTGATTGTCTCATCGCTGTCGCTGAGCCAAGCTGGTGGGTAGCTCGTATCATCTGGATACTCTGAACCATAAGCATCTGCCGGATAAGGCGCAGAGTCGTAAGCATCTAGCGGTGGATAATCTTCGTAGCTATGAGCATCATCATAACTAGCCTGCACATGGCTTTGTTCTATACCGCTTTGTTTTACACCGCCTTGGTCTGTGCTGTTCTGACTTAAGTTGCTTTGGTCGACAGCTGGGCTAGGTACAGACGGTAGTGAGCTTGATTTAGGCGTGGTAGTTTTAGAAACAGCAGGTTTTGGTGCACTACGCTGATAGCTAACGTTTTGCCGCTCTTCTTTAGGTACTTCGATGCCCGTTTGCTTGGATAGCTCATTGACTGCTTCGATAAAGGTGAGGTTTTCATAATCACGTAAGAAGCTAATGGCATTGCCACCGACACTACAGCCAAAGCAGTGATAGATGTTTTTTTGTGGATTGACATAAAAAGAGGGTGATTTTTCACCATGAAAAGGGCAGCAACCCTTAAACTCACCACCCGCTCTTTTGAGCGTAGTATGACGCCCAATAATACTGACTAAGTCAGCTTGGCTATTTAGTTGCTCAAGGATATGGTTAGGAATGCTCATACAAAAAACAGTTTACCATAGGTCAATTACGTTGGAACACAAAGCGTGTTATAGAAACAGAAAAATAAGGCCAACATGAGCGTTGGCCTTATTTCTTATGAGATGATTTCTAAGTCATTCATTATTCACATTGACAGAATGTGGTTGAAAAGACTATGGATTGACAGACTATGGGATGATAGGCGCATCTTGGTTTGGTTGGGTGATGCCGCGTGGTGGCTGACTGTTTTGCGGATTGCCATTTGTACCACGTGCAGGAGCAGCATTACTTGCTGGTGCATTGGCAGAAGTAGCATTTGCGCTAGGCAATCTTAGCTGGCTAGCATTACGAATCATCTGTGTTTTGGTTGCACCATTGTAGTTGCCTGACGCTACTGACTCATCGTCTACGCTTGAACGACCAAGCTTACCAAAGGTGATTTTGTTCAGCCAAGTGCTGTCACGTTTGGTCTCTAGTTTTACACTGCCATCACTGGTCAACCAGCTTGGATAGTTAATCTGTAATAGGGTTTTGTACTCATTTGCCAAATCCGTTAGACCCAACTTTTCATTGCTGTAAGCTAGCGTGGCAAGGGCTTTTGGAATGGATTCACTGAGTGGGTAGTACTGGAATACCCATTTGGCACGGTTGGCAGCGGCGACATAAGCCTCGCGCTCGATGTACCAGTTGGCAGCACTCATTTCGCTTTCAGCAAACTGATTGTAAATGAAAGTCATGCGCTGTGCAGCATCTGGTGTATAAGGGCTGTTTGGGTATTTATTAACCAGCTCTTGGAAGTTGGCAAAAGCAATACGCAAATAAGCAGTATCACGTTCGGCTTGGTTCATTTTGAACAGTTTTAAGCCTTCTGACGATCCTTGCATGTTTGCCACGCCGCGCACATAGTAGGCGTAGCTTACTTGTGGATTAGAAGGGTATAGACGAATGAACTGTTCAGCGCTTGCCGCTGCCATTTCATACTTACCGCCTTCATATTGTGCGTACATCATATCGAGTAGTGCTTGTTCAGCATATTGCCCGGTAGGGTAGAAGGTACGTAGGTTGGTCAATTCTTCGATAGCTTGTGTGTGGTGGCTCTTATCAAGCTGTTCGATGGCATCGTTGTAATAACTTTGCTCTGATTTTTGAGCGGTTTCTACCGCATCGACGTCAGCACCGCCAGTCAGGTTCTTGAAAGTTTGACAACCGACTAGGCTTACACTTAGCGTAAGTAGAGTTATTGAGGACAGTTTGATAAACGTATTGCCAACAGCTTGCATACTTCTTCTCCGACACGAGGCGCATAATAACAGCAGCGCTATTATGCTACATAAAAGGTTAATAATAAAAAACGATGCTTTGAGGCATCCGCTAACTGTCTAGTATCAAGCATACTCATCGTCGAGCAGCCTCACCATCAACATGGTTTTTATTGAATGCAGTTTATTGTAATGGTGTATGGGCTTAATAGACCCTAATAAAAACGTTATTTTTTAATTCAGTGCAATAGCATACAGCAAAACATAGTCATACTTTATAGAATAACGTTTGCTTCGTCTATTTTTTCGATATGTGCAATCTATCGTATTGGATATTCGACCATGACAGTGGCAAAGATTTTTTGCAATATCTAAGTCAGGTCATGGTTGCCGAGCCTCAGTGCTTATGCCTCAGTACTTGTAGTGCTAGTATCTATGATATGGCTGGCAATACGGCTAGCAAAAAGCCACATAATATCTGATTTCAGTTCGGCATTTTAGCATGAGCGGCTATCACGAGCGATATCGAATGTCGCTGATTCCGATAAATATACAGTAAATTACAGCAATGTCATATTTTAGAGAGTTAACCGATGATGCTGAGTGTTTATAAGTTATCATCAAAAATGACAGATAACGAGCAGCTTCTATAGGGCTTAAGCACTCGGCATGGTACACTATCGCGATATTGCTGCCGATTTTTTTGACGATGATTGCTATTATGATAAGCAATAAATACGTGACTGGCAGTCTGATTTTTTGTAAAATTTTCAAAAAGTTGCCTAACAGAATGAGGTTCGGCGCTTTGCTATGTATCAATTTATTATGAATAATAATGCTATAACCACCCATTTACCACCGAATCAATCGTTAGATACTGATTCATCAGCACAAGAGTCACCGATGACAAATGACGTTTTAAAAAATAGTGAGTTACTTGACGACAATCAGCTAGCGCTTGATGAGCAATTGCATGATGATGCGATTTCAGAAGAAGTGATGCGACCAGATAGTGATGCAGATGACATCGATGATGGTGATATTGACGATAGCGATGATGATGAGCCTTCAGTTTCGGGTCCAGCCGTCCCAGTAGCGATAGAGTTGACCCATACTGTCACAGAAGATCAATCAGGTCTGCGTATCGATAAGGTTGCCTCGCTAGCATTCAAAGACTTCTCGCGTGTGCAGATACAAGGCTGGATCACTGACGGTAGCTTACTCTATAACGGCAGTGTGCAAAAACCAAAGGTTCGTGTCAAAGCTGATGATGTGTTACATCTATCAACAACATTAGAGCAGCATAGTGAAGACCAACCAGAAAATATAGACATCGATGTCGTCTATGAAGATGATGACGTCTTGGTTATTAATAAGCCTGTTGGCATGGTCGTGCATCCTGGTGCTGGCAATCAGACGGGTACTTTGGTCAATGCGTTACTGTATCACTATCCGCAGCAGCACCATTTGCCGCGTGCAGGTCTGGTGCATCGGATTGATAAAGATACCTCTGGACTGTTGCTTATCGGCAAAACCAAACCTGCGCAGATGGCACTGATGGAGCAACTAAAAGACAAGTCAGTCTATCGCCACTATCAATGTGTGGTGGCAGGTGATAAAGCAAGCCTAACGCGCCATCGTCATATTGACGCACCCATTGGTCGTCACCGAAATCAACGTACCAAAATGACTGTGATGACAGCAGGACGTGAGGCCGTCACTCATCTATTAAATGTGACGCCGCTTAATGGTAACTACTGTCTATTAGATGTAGGGCTGGAGACGGGTCGTACTCACCAGATTCGTGTGCATTTAAGCCATATTACCTATCCGATAGTGGGTGACCGCGTTTATGGTGGTCGTCGTCAATTGCGAGCCGGTCTCACAGAAGCACAGCGTCAAACGATTAACAACTTTCCGCGCCAAGCCTTGCATGCTTATACGCTAGGTTTTGTACATCCAACGACAGGTGAAGATATGGAAGTCAACACGCCGCTGCCTGAAGATATGCAACAACTCATAGCCGTGCTTAGTGATGGTTATGATGCTGAGTAAGCAATTATTCAGAGTAGTTGTGTAAAATATGGTGTATTCAAAATGGTTTAGAATTCAGAAGAGGCTAGACAGGCGAGTGAAAGTACTACAAACAGTAGACGACACTAGCCTGACATAAATCTGACTCTTTATTATCTACGCTATATAAGCTATAGAACTAACTATAAAACCAAGTATTAAAATATTGTCAGCCACATATACATGATTCATTAAGATGGTAGGTCTCAGTCATGATTAATAAGCTTCCTATGACATTGCTAGCGCAAATTGATGATGTTGTTGTTTTTCAAACGGCGGCTTTTTTGACCGATGTGCTCAATGAGCTTGACTCAACCAGTCAACCTGCAGAACAGACAGCAAATTTTCAAGTAGGTCAGGCAGATTACGGTGATCTGAATTTAGGCTTGCATGTCAATGATGATGCGACAAAGGTATTGCACAATCGTATGTGTCTACTGTCTGGCATCAATGAAAGCTTTTTAGCATCAGCATCAAAGCGCTTTCAATACGTGCCGATTAAATGTTTGCATTGGGTCAGTCAAGTCCATGGTAATAACGTTCACGATGTCGATGCCACCGCGCTCAGTATGACCCCCATGGCAGCTGATGCGATGGTCAGTCAGCAACAAGGTATCGGACTGGCCATAATGACGGCTGACTGTGTGCCGATTGTTTTGTACCAACCAGCGACAGGACAGATAGCTGCGATTCATGCGGGCTGGCAAGGCTTGGCTTGCGGTGTTATCAAAATGACAGTGAATAGGTTTGATCATACGATGCCGATTCAAGCTTGGATAGGTGTTTGTATTAGTCAGGCGAATTATGAGGTAAATACAGACGTCCGCGACAAGCTATTAGCAGGGTGCAAAGAAAACCAAATATTGTCAGAAACACAACTCGATGATTTTGTGGCGCTCTTTTCTATACCATCTCAAGATGACAAAATTAAGCTGGATTTACCAAAGCTTGCGGCTATGCAGTTAGAGACTGCTGGCGTTACGGTTATTAATGACTTACCTGTAGACTGTAGTTATGCCGACAGTCGTTATTACTCGTATCGCCGCCAGACACATCTGCAGCAGCCAGCCACGGGACGTATGGCATTAGTGATTGCTCGTAGTACGCAGGGCAGTAGTAGCTAGAAAAGTAGGGATGACTAAATGAGTGTTGTCTGATTAACACAATATGCTTTATATAACAAAAAACAGCAGGTTAATTTTAACCTGCTGTTTTTTATTTGAGCATTAATAAGTCTATATGTAGTTGATTCAATTTGAAAGAGAGTCAAGGCAATTGAGTGCAGATGTAACTGTGATACTTCAAGCGAGATTAACGCTGTCACTCTTTTATAGAGAATTGACTATATCAACAGACTGAGTCGCTAGACTTTGGCACTGACAAGCCGAATAAAGGACGTAAGTACAGAGCCAAGAACGTACCAGCCATCGCGAGTATGCCCCAGATATAGCCGTGTAAGCTAAAAGAAGCGATACCACCAAAATAAGCACCGATATTGCAACCAAATGCTAGACGTGCGCCATAACCCATCATCAAACCACCAATCACTGAAGCTGCAAAGTTGCCTTTAGTAATGGTCGTAAATTTGAATAAGCCGCCAGCCGCTGATGCAATGAAAGCGCCAATGATGATACCGATGTTTAGTACCGTCGTTGAATCAGCAAATATAGACGCATTTAGCGCTGCTGCGTTTGCGCCTTGCCAATAGCCCCAACTCGCGACATCAACCCCAAAAGCGCTCGCAATTTTAGATCCCCATAATGAAAATGCAGATGTGATACCCCAAGGCTGACCACGTGTTGCTAGCGTTAATGCATTCAGTACACCCAGTACAATCGCTGCTGCAAATAGCGGCCAAGAACCACGGAAAATACGTTTCCAGCCCTTTTCAGAAGGAACAGGTGCCATTTTAGGGGCTTTGGTTCTTTTTTCAACGACCAAAGTTATCCATGCGATTATAGCAAAAAGCGCCAAAGAGACCATCCAAGCACCGCTGTAACCAAGACCGGTAGAGGTAGCCAAAGAAAACGGCTCAAAGCTCGGCAGCTCTTCTGTCCAAAATGGCAGATGGTAAGCACCAATAGTGGCACCAACGATAAAGAAGATAAACGTGATGAACATCACTGAGCGACCACCACCGACTGCATAAAGAGTACCAGAGGCACAGCCACCACCAAGCTGCATACCAATACCGAAGACGAATGCGCCAACGAAGAGACTAACACCGATTGGTGCGACATAACCTGCGACTGGCCCACCAAAAATAGTCGTACCAAAGGCTAAAATAGGGGCAAACAGCGTCACAGCAATGGCGAGCATAAGCATGTGTGAGCGCATCGCTTGTCCATTACCGACTGACATTAACCGCCTAAATGCAGAGGTAAAACCGAAGCGAGCATGAAAGAGGGTATAGCCCAGCAGCAAGCCAATGCCGAGCAATAGTGACTGAGAAATATGTTGCGTATCTAGCAAATAGACCAGCATGAGAAAGCTCACAATGGCGCCGCCTGCTACCAGCATTTTTTGTGGATCATTCAAGCGAAGACTGTCTCTTACGATTGGATCTCGCGCCTCGTTTACGGGTTGAACTCTTAACGTTGTCACAGTAGTAGTCTCCTCTGCTTATCGGTTTGATTGTGATTTCTTTATAGCTTTCTTATGATTTTTTTAATTTATTAATGGTATTTATGCGTAACTTAGGAATAAGCGCTACATCATAATCCTATTACGGTAAAAATAGAAACAAGCCTGAAAGAAAAGCTGGAATTAACATATGCGTATATGGAATAAATAAATGTAATTATTAACGATTATTTTTTCTTATTTAATACGCACAAGGTGTGCTACATAACATTCGACAAAGTTTCGATTTACATAAGTGAGTTGATAATTCGCTGAATATTGCTACTCTATGACAGTCTGTTAATAAGCAGTCTGTTAATAAGCAGTGTGATTATCCTTACACCTGACGATAGCGTCATTAACGACAGCTATCCGGTACTAACGATATGATTACAGGCTATAATGGCTGTAATTGCTCAGAAAATTCCAAACGTTACTATTATTTAGCTACTTATTATTCATCAATTCATTCATTACTAGAGCCCGTATGACTACATCTATATCGTCTGCTTCAACTGTCACTCACCAAGCTAATAATCTATCTATCGCGGTTATTTATCATAGTAATTATGGTCATACCAAGCGTGTGGCTGAGGCCATAGTGACAGGTGCCCGTCAGCAGTTACCAGAATCGCAAGCCAAGGCGGTAGATGTCCATGAAGTGGATTGGGAGTTTTTAGATCAAGCAGATCTGCTGGTATTTGGTAGTGCCGTATACATGGGTAGTGTTACGGCTGAATTTAAGACTTTTATGGATGAAACCTCAAAGCGTTGGTATCACCGTAAATGGGAAGGGAAGTGGGCAGCAGCTTTTGCCAACTCTGGCGGATTAAGCGGTGACAAACTTGCAGTATTACAGCAGATTTCTCTATATGCCATGCAGCATGGGATGAATTGGATTGGACTACCATTGATGCCGACAGGTCATGAAACTCACGACCTAAACCGTCTATCTAGCTTTTTGGGTTTAATGACGCAGTCGCTCGATGGCCCACCTGAAGAAACGCCAGGATCTGGAGATATCGACACCGCTATTTGGTTTGGTGATCATCTGGCCAAAACCATTATCAAGCATCAACCAGCCAGTACACAGAGTTAAAGCGACTTTATCGAACGTAACCTGAATAAAAAAAGCAGACTTTATAGTCTGCTTTTTTTATGTCTCTCAGTTCTGTTACTGGTCATTCGATTGAGTCAAATTCGATGTGACAGGAATCGGACTATCAACAAACTGGAACGACTGACAACCTGTTAATAACAGAATAGACGTGAATATATAAGTAAGCGTTAATGACTTCATAATGATGTCTCAGACGGCGATTGGCAACGTGGAAATAGCGCCTATCATAAACAAAATATGGTGAGGTGCAATAACTATGTGTCATATCATCATAAAAATATTATTTATAGTCAGGTGATTTTGATTTAGGTCTATGTATCCATTATGTACAGACCAAACGAATAATGATAGTAAATATCGCTTATTTGCAATGGTTCATCGCAGTGATAGATCATTCATGAGAAACGTAATATTGTTAAACAGTCTATTTAGCTATTGTTTTTAAAGGGTTTTTTAAAATACGTATTATTACCTTATAAAAACACATGATAATTTGCCAGAAATAAATGGCCGTCAGGCAGTTCTTTAAGTTTTGTAAAAATTTTAGGCCAATAAGTTACCATTCAAGTAATAGTAGCGAAAAAGTCTTACATTGGTGAGGTGAGTAGACATTATCTAGAAACTATTTTTTTAGATGCTTGCTTTACTAGGTGCTTTTTTGTCAGATGTTTTCTATAAAGATGGTTTACTCATTATTTTGTTTTTAATGAATTGTTTGATGTTTGATGACTGAAGCCTAGAGCTGCAAAAATAAATAGCTATAAAGACACTGCTCGATATCGAATGTGTCGTCAAACCTCTCTGTGAAATACCCTAGGTACCAGCTATATGAGGATATTATGAAGCCAATTCCTACGATGTTATCGATGCTCGTAATGGGTATTACCTCCAGTGCTGTGATGGCTGAAGGGATAAGCATCCCTGATACAAGCACGGCCAATGCTCGCTTGCCCACCACCACATTAGCTGATTCCAGTTTACCTAATGCCAGTTTGCCTAATGTGCGTCCCGCTAATAGCGATATCGTCAACCGCGGTGCCTATATTGCTCGCGCTGCTGACTGCATGGCATGCCACGGTGAAGATTATGCTGGAGGTACAGCGATTGACACTCCGATGGGAAGTATCTATTCAACCAATATTACCCCGTCTAAGCGTCATGGTATCGGTGACTATACCGAGATGGATTTGAAGAATGCGCTGCAAAAAGGTCGAGCACCCAAGCATATGTTATATCCTGCCATGCCATATGCTGCATATAGCGGCATGAAGGAAGAAGACATCAGTGCGTTATTTGCCTATCTGCAAACTGTACCAGCCGTCGATGAGGCACCAACGCAAAAAACTGAATTGCCATTTCCTTTTAACATTCGTACGCTCATGCTGGGCTGGAACTTTTTAAATGTTCCTTCTACCGAGAACCGTGATGGACTCACCCAAACACAGCAACGCGGTGAATATATCGTCAATAACCTAGAGCACTGTGGCACTTGCCATACCCCGCGTAATAGCACCATGGGTTTTGATAAAGAAAAATATCTATCAGGCGCTCAGCTTGGTCATTGGCATGCGCCCAATATCACACCTGACGAGTCAAGTGGTATTGGCAATTGGAGTGAACAAGATATTGTCACATATCTACGCACTGGCGAGCTTGACCAACGAGCTTATGCGGGTGGGCCGATGGGCGAGGCAATTGCGCACAGTACTCGCTATCTTAAAAATGACGACTTGAGTGCCATTGCTTCTTATTTAAAAGCTGTCCCTGCGATTCAAACAGAGGATAAGGTCGCAGCCATTGATATTTCTCGTCTACCAACACCAACCAACGAGTCCATTACACACGATTTACTCGCCCAAAACGAGTATTTGACTCAAGCTAAAGCAGAGGTTAGCAACGGTAGTGATTCATCAGAATCGCTATATTTGGCGGCTTGTGGCAGCTGTCACGGTGTCGATGGTAATGGACAGCCTGATGCACGTTATGCGCCTATCGTCGGACTCAGCAGTATTCGTCGCGACAAGCCTGATGCGCTCGTTAATATGATTCTTCATGGGGTAGAAGGAGCGACCAATACTTCGCCTATCATGCCAGGGTTTTCAGATGAGCTTAATAGCGAGCAAATCGCTGGTATCACCAATTATGTACGTGTGAATTTTGGTGGCCTTATGAGTAGTGAGGTAAGCGCTGATGATGTCGATCGCATCGCAACGATGGGTGCTGATACGCCATTTTTAATCAAATATGCGGGCCTGCTGGCAATAGTTGGCATTATCGTGGCCGTCATTATTATTGTATTTATCATACGAGCAATCTTGCGTGCTAGGCGTCGCCGTTAATCCAGTAATTCTATAAATACGATTTAAATACTTATGACAAGAAAGGCGTTAAAGGCAACACGGTAAGGCACGACAGCTTAAACAACAAAATGAAAAACTAAGCCAAGCTGATTCATCGTCTCAATGCCTCCTGTTTTGCACGAACGCCTACTTTAAGGACTTTATTATGAAAGACATGCCTCAGTCTCCAACGCGGCGCCAACTGCTCTCGATGATTGGTAAGACAGCGGGTGCAACGGCGATGTATCAGGCAATGACGACATTAGGATTTGCTTCAGAGTCGAGTTTCAAAGAGACCATGGATCTAAAAGGTGCACCTCTGGGCGCTAGTATTGTCGTTCTCGGTGCTGGTCTTGGTGGACTGACAGCGGCTTATGAGTTACGTAAAGCAGGCTATGATGTCAAGGTTCTCGAATATCAGAACCGTGGCGGTGGTCGCAGCTGGACATTGAACAGCGGTGATAAATATATAGAGCTTGGCGGTGAAGAAGTCACCTGTGATTTTGAAGAAGGCAATTATTTTAATGGTGGGCCATGGCGTTTGCCCAGTCATCACTATGCCATCTTCCATTATTGCAAACAGTTCGGTGTTGAGCTGCAGCCATTTATTCAGACCAATGATCGTGCGTATCTGCACCGTAGCACTCATTTTGGCGGTGTGCCCCAACGTTTGGGCGATGTAAAAAACGATATCCAAGGTCACGTCGCGGAGTTGTTATCGAAGTCCGTTAACGTCGGTGCTCTCGATCGTTCTGTGAATAAAGAAGACAAAGAGAAACTGTTAGAAGGCTTAAAAGGTTGGGGCGTGCTCGATAAAGACTATCGCTACCGTGCCAGCAATGAGACCAGCAAGCATCGCGGTTTTAGTGTGTTTCCGGGTGGCGGCTTGATGCCTGATGCGACTCCATCCAAGCCTTTACCTATCAGTGAGATATTAGATTCGGGTATGTGGGCAGATATCTATAGCAATCATATGACTTATGGGCATCAGCCAACCATGTTTCAGCCAGTGGGCGGTATGGGTAAAATAGGTGACGCATTCACCCGCGAATGCCGAGATATGATTGAGTTTAATGCAAAAGTGACCAAAATCCATCAGGACGAAAGTGGTGTGACGGTCAATTATGTCGACAGCAACAGTCCAGATGGTGCCACTAAGACCATCCGTGCAGATTGGTGCGTCTGTAATATCCCACTAACGATATTGACGCAGATGGATATCAATGTCTCAAAACCTATGAAACAGGCGATGGCCGCTGTGCCTTATGAGAGCTCTTATAAAGTTGGCTTAGAGTTTAATCGTCGATTTTGGGAAGAAGATGAGTGGATATTTGGTGGTCTGACTTATACCGACATGCCCATTGCTCAGATTGCCTATCCGTCACAAAACATGTTCAAAGACGGAACAGGGGTGTTGCTAGGCGCGTATGGTTACGGCCCGACATCTTATAAGTTCAATACCCTAACGCCGAAAGAGCGTATCAATGTTGCACTTGCCTATGGTAAATATATCCATCCTCAGTATCCCAAAGAATTTCGCGCAGGTACGTCAGTTGTCTGGCACCGTATCCCATGGACGCTCGGCTGCTATGGCATCTGGAATGAGTCGACCCGTCGGCAGCATTACGATACCTTGTGCAGTATAGATAATCGTATCGTACTGGCAGGCGAGCATTGTTCACACATTCCAGCATGGCAGGAAGGCGCGATTCTATCTGGTATGGATGCCGCAAAGCGCCTACACAAAAAAGCAAAAATGCTGGGTTAATACGAATAACTATAAAATTCAGAGGCTATCATGGATAATGCAATCGTGAAGAAGACAGTCATAAAAAGCACGACACCCAAACTGCTGAATGTGATGTTGCTGAGTGTGATGAGCAGTGCGGCACTGCTAGGTTGTAGTCAGCGGTCGGATGACGCAAAAACGATAGCCAGTGTACAAGAACAAAAGGCTACGCAACCTGCTGCTTATCAAGCCAGCCGTAATACAGGTGCTTGGGGTGCTGTCCATATGAGTCGTGAGGAGCTTGCAACACCTTCTGCAAATATCGTCGATGACAGCGCACTGCCCAATATGGAAAATGACCCAAGTATTACTAAGTGGGAAGCAAAGTTTGAAGGCACCAATACATTTGTGACAACAGATGGTGAAAAGCTATATCACGACTCTTGTGCCGCCTGTCATATGCATAAAGGCGAGGGTGCTTACGGCGCAGGTTATTATCCACCACTGGCTAATAACAGTAAGATGCAATCAAAGTATTACATCATTGATATCTTAATGAATGGTTTTCGCGGTATGCCGTCATTTCATGGGATGATGAATGATGAGCAGATGGCTGCGGTTACTCAATACGTGGTCAGTGATTTGAATGGCTTTACTGAGACAGTAACGGCCGAAGACGTGGCAAAACTGCGTCATGACAACCCACCAGCAGGTGATCCGAGTGATGATTAATGCTGTTTACACTTTTAGCTAATGGCTATCAAAGAAAAATATCTAGGGCGTGTCCTCATTTTAAAAATGGTGATAAAAATGAGATAAATCGCAGTCAAACAAGGAAAATAGCGCAGATAATATCGAGATATTAGTCAGCTAGTTGACGCCATTTGGCAAGATTTTGCCATTTTTAACCCATTTAGATAACTATCGATTGAATTGAGGACACGCCCTAGTATACAAATTACTTCACTACTGCTCTTAGAAAACAAAAAAAGCGCTTAACAGATAGTTAGGCGCTTTTTTATATACAAGGATTTATGGATTGAGAGAGACAGCAAGTGAATTATTTACTTTGGACTGGCTGACCATACTGGTGAGCGAATAGTACCTTGTCCAGACTTGCCAAACGTCTCACCACCATTTAGTGATTTTATTGTAATAATACCTTTACCACCTTGTTTTGAAGCATAGACTACGCGCTTACCGTTAGGCGAAAAGCTCGGTGCTTCATCAATGCCCGTATTGCCCAAATTAGCCGTTATTGCGCCATTGCTATTCATGATAGCGGCTGATGAGCCATTTAAAAAGGCAATTTGTGAACCATCGCTATTGAACTGCGGGCTAGTCGCATAACCGCTATTTGAGAGCTTCGTCGTACGTCCTGAGCCAAACTCATAACGATAGATTTGTGGCTTATTGAAACCTGCGCGGTCACTGACGAATACAAAAGATTGACCATCAGGCGCATAGCTTGGCTGTACTTCACTGCTTGGCCAGCTAGTGAGTCTTTTAGGTTGACCACCACTGGCACTTATCTCGTAAATATCAGCACTGCCTTCAAAGCTGCTAGAGAATAATATTTTGCTGCCATCTGGTGAGAATGATGGACTCAAGTTACTACCAGAAAATGGCGTTAATGCGGTTGCGCCGCCGCCATCAACGTTTTGTACGTAGATGACTTGATAAGACTGATCACGTTGTACAGAATATGCAATGCGTTTACCGTCTGGTGACCAAGCGGGTGAAAAGATAGACCCTTTGACTTCAGCAAGTGTTCTCGCATTTTCACCATCAGCATCCATGATTTTTAGGCGTGAGACTTTATTTTTACCGCTTAATTCCTCTTCAATATAAGCAATACGTCCTGAAAAATCTCCTGGCGTCCCGGTAATCAACTCATATACTTTATCTGCGATGACGTGGCCAGCATAACGCATACTTTCTTTATCGTTATTAGCCGTTAGACTTTGTTTGCCTGCTAGTATTCGCCCTGACTTTACTTCAATGACTTCATAGTTGGTGGTCACTTTACCGCGATTGGTACTGCTGCTACCGACGACTAGGTAAGGAATACCGATACTTTGCCATACGGGTAGTGTACCTGCTAACTCGTTGCTACTATGCGGTTGCTGTGGCAAATTTTCGCTAGTCACTTTTAGCTCGGTTTTACCTAAGTCATTTAGGATAATAGAAGACATGACGGTGTCACCAGCGAAGGGAACAAAAGCGGCTTGGTTTTGTTGTCTTGGTGCTGTAACGGTCATATTAAGTACCATCGGTTCAGCAGCAGAAACGCATATAGGAAATGATAAAAAAGGAGTTGCTAGAAGTAGGCTTGAAGTAACACGAAGGACAGATGATGTAGATAGCTTCATAGGTGGATATCCTAAAGTAGAAATAATTAATATGTCGTATAGGTGTAATATTTATTTATATTAATATTACCATCACAGCAGCGGTTGTTTTTTAAAATTTTATTCAACATTGAAGTTAATTATTAACTCTCTAAGGCTTTAGATCATTTAATAGTAACGTTAATTGTTAGATTTGCAAAACTTGCAGGGTTGTCTAAATCAATTGATAATGGGCTAGCAGCAACAGCTGCTTTTTCTACTGCTCGGTTTACAATAGCATTGGAACCACTAGCCTTTGCCGACTTGACATTGCCTTTTTTATCTAATGTTAGAGATAGTGAAGTGGACATCCCTTGTGTTTCAATTGGAGTATCAAGTTTGCTTTGTATTTCACTTAATATAGTGCTTTCGAATTGACCCGTAGAACGAGTTGGGCTACCAGACTGACTGGGCGTACTTCCAGATATGGTCGGCTGTCCATCTTCTGATAAGCTGAATGCTTTGCCTGAGCTACCTGCATTAATTTTTATATTCTTATCAGTAGCAGTGGGGCGATTGATTTTGAGAGAGTCATTTGGCTTATTACGATACTCTTGGAGCCTTTGTTGCTCTTCTACTTGCTCATCTCTTTTGTCTTGCTCAATCGCATCGTGCTTTTCTGTCACTGATTCATCTAATTCCTCTGCCCATTCAGCCATCCGCTGCTCATACTCTCTATTTTGTTCAAGTAAGCGTTGATGATGCTCTTCGCTCATGAGTAAGGGGCGACCAGTAGTATCATCGGGGCGGCTAAAACTAGGTACTTGCTGAGAGCTTGATTGGGTGCTGTTTTGACTGGCATCGTTACTGTTAGACGCATCTGCTTGCGTGAATGCCGCTGCACTACTATTCGCACTGGCTGCTTGCGCGGCAGCACGATTGGCCAGTATCTGACCTTGCATATCAGCCAGCTGCTCAGGTGATACCATGACCGTTTCGATACTACCAGTCATGTCTACTTCAGTGTGTTGATAGTTATAAACGAGCAGGCCAATCACAAGGCCATGTGCGAGTAAACTGAGTAGCGTAGGCAAGGTCAGCCCATTGCCTTCAGGTTGGGTAGGCACATAGACGGCAGGAGCATTATGCATAATATTTATACTCATGAACGTGGTTCATTGGGTTGACTACGATTCAATTATAAGCTTGATCGAATGTGGTGCTTATTAATCTGTTTATTACAGTGAAGGCGTGGGTAGAGGAGCGCCTGTTAGTAGTCCTACCTTTTGAATACCGGCTTGTTGCAACGTCGCCATTAGCGTCATGATTGCACCATATTGATTGTTTTGGTCGGCATTTATCATCACCTGTACTGGTGACGCTCCGACATCACTGTTTTGAGTCTGCAAATTAGACAAGGTGTTAATCAGTTCAGGTTCGCTCACGGGCAAATCGACATTACTTTCGTAACTGATAAAAATCTCTCCATTACCAGTTAGAGATACGATCACCGGTAGCTGGCTTTGGCTCATGGTGTTGGTTTGCTCTTTTGGCAGATCGACATCAACACCCGTAATCAACATCGGCGCAGTCACCATAAATATGACCAGCAACACCAGCATCACATCGATGTAAGGAACGACATTCATCTCCGCATTTAGCGCTTTCTTTTCACGGCGATAGGGACTTTGCTTCATGGCTTCATCGTCCTTATGCTTGATTGGTAGTAGATTGCGTTTCTCTGCTGACAGGATTTGCTGCACTGGTCTCACGTTGGAGCATGCCAGTCATCTCATCACAGAACAGCGCCCGCGAGTCATATAAGCGGCTAGATTTTGCCGTAAAGTGATTGTAAGCCAGTACAGCAGGAATCGCTGCAAATAGACCCATGGCAGTGGCGATTAATGCCTCGGCGATACCAGGTGCAACAGAGGCTAGGGTGGCCTGTTCTGTCTGCGACAATCCTAAAAAGGCATTCATAATACCCCAGACTGTACCAAATAATCCGATATAAGGCGCCACTGATCCGATACTGGCCAACGTCGTGAGCCCTGACTCGAGCAGTTGCTGTTGACGACCTAGCCCAACTCGTAGCTTACGCTCAACGCCATCGATAATGTCATCTTTAGGCTGGCGCTTTTTATGCATTCTTAGGTACTCTGAAAACCCAACATAAAAAATCTGCTCAAGTCCTTGGCGTTCAGGTGAGCCTTGCACACCTTGATATAGTTTGGCTAGATCTTCACCTGACCAAAACCAAGTTTCAAACTGTTGATCGAAACTTTGAGCCGTACCAAGCCGCGCACTCATACGAAAAATAATGATCCAACTGAATAAAGACGCTAATAATAATAGTGCCATCACAATCTGCACCAATAGACTGGCTTGGGTAATAAGATCAATAATATTTAATGACTCAGGCATGTAATGAACTCACGGATAATGGACAAGAGCTGGCATGGTGCAATACGCAGGCCAAATAGGGTATTCGATAACATAAAAACATGATGGAGCAATAATTCTGCACACTTATATTAACCGCCTAGTGTACTGCTAAATGAAGGAAAGGTCATTTAATAAAGTGTTAAATACCAAATAATTAATAGATGCTTATCTATGTTTTTTTATCGAAAGGATAAATTCTGCTGATGTATCTATCGATAGATATCCTGAACATGTTCTGTATTTATCTAAAATCTTGTCTAAATATGATTTCTAAGTAGCAAGAGAAATCGTGTTTGTACGCCTCGGGTACTGGTAGTGATTGAATTTATAGTGTAATTTCTCTAGAATGTTACACTTCGTTACTGCTGCCTTTCTATAGATGACGTCATGATTTGTCTGCTGACGTTATGTTTACTTTAGGCATTAATAAATTTGTTCTTTCACTAGCAAGCTGGGCGCGACACTTATGAATGCAATCGAACGCTATTTTGGGATTAACGGTGAAAACACCACGGTAAGAACTGAAATTCTTGCTGGCTTGACCACTTTTTTAACGATGGCCTATATTATCTTTGTTAACCCCAACGTGCTAGCAGATGCTGGCATGGATAAAGGCGCTGTGTTTGTTGCTACTTGTTTGGCAGCAGCAATCGGGTGTTTGATCATGGGGCTTTATGCTCGTTTACCTGTTGCTCAGGCTCCTGGCATGGGTCTTAACGCCTTCTTTACTTACGGCGTGGTACTTGGTATGGGGTATACATGGCAAGTTGCGCTTGGCGCGGTGTTCTTGTCTGGTTGTATCTTTGTGCTGTTGAGTCTGTTCAAAATTCGCGAAATGATCATCAATTCTATTCCCGTGTCGCTCAAGCAGGGCGTGGTCGCTGGTATTGGTGCATTTCTAGCGTTCATTGCATTACAAAGCTCAGGCGTCATCGTCAATCATGACGCTACGTTGGTTGGCTTAGGTGATATGACAAGCTTTGGACCGGCGATGGCTGCTGTTGGGTTTATTGTTATTCTCGCTTTGTCTTATAAGAAAGTCCCTGGTGCGGTGACTATTGGTATCTTGCTTGTGGCTTTGGTCAGCTTATTAACTGGCAATACGCATTTCACCGGTATTGTCTCTGCACCGCCATCGATTGTACCTACATTCATGCAGCTTGATATTGCTGGCGCGTTTGATGTGAGCATGATCAGCGTTATCTTTGCTTTCTTATTCGTCGATTTATTCGATACAGCAGGTACGTTGATTGCAACCACGCAACAGGCAGGCTTGGTAGATAAAGATGGTAAAGTTAAGAACATGGGTAAAGCGATGTTTGCAGATTCTACTGCGACAGTAGCAGGGACTTTACTTGGTACGTCATCGACAACCAGTTATATCGAAAGCGTTTCAGGTATTGCTGCAGGTGGTCGTACTGGATTGGTCGCTGTGACTGTCGGCGTGCTATTTTTGCTTAGTATATTCTTTGCGCCATTGGCCAGTATGATTCCTGCTTATGCAACAGCAGGCGCGATATTTTATGTGGCGGTATTGATGTTAGGCACTCTAAAAGACGTAGAGTGGTCTGACTTGACTCAAGCAGCGCCAGTCGTTGTCGTATTATTATTTACCCCACTGACTTACTCTATCGCAGATGGTATCGCACTTGGTTTTATCACTTATACGGCGACCAAAGCATTGACGGGTAAGTTTTCTGACATTAGTATTCCAGTATGGATATTGACTTTCGTACTATTGGCAAAAATTGTCTTTGTTTAACGGTTTAAAGCCAGCCATCAGTCTTTGCTAAACGATACAGTTTTAGCTTAGCTTGCAATAAAAACCCCTCCTTATCTGGTATAGATAAGGAGGGGTTTTTTTGGTATAAGTGCTATACCGAGTGTTAGCCCATTGAGATGACTATCGCGTGAATTGAAGGCACGCGCTAGTATTTTTGATACTGATATCTAGCGCTGTAACGACAATCAATCGGCAATAGTAAACAAAAAAACATAACCAAAGCGTCATGGTCAGAAATATCTACATAAGCTATTGTTATATAAAGAGTTATTTATCAATAAAAATAAAAAAAATCGTTAGTTCGAAATTTTTTTTCATGATATTATAGCCACGTTAAGCGCATCACCTCAATCAACGCCGTAGAGGTTTTTCTTACAGTGAATTAGCGTCACCTAAGATGATAGATTGGTGTTTATTAAAGCGACCATATGTCGTTTCGATAAACTGGTATCTGACCATCATACTCCTTTCACTACTAACAAGAAGAAGGCACTAATGCCGCTTAGCTTTGCGTTGTTGCCTTTGTATTGTTAGCGTAGCCCGTTTAACAGTCGAACGACCTACTTAACCGTCTCCAGCCTCTGCTGGATTTTTAGTTTTGTGATGGCGCCGTTTGGTCTTTTGATTATTACTGTGAGTATCCGTTAATAACCACTATTCAATTTGATAGCGGTTGTGAGCCGTCACACAGAACGATCAGACTTCCTAAAGCACCATTTATTATGGTTTTTAAACGATAGTTATGGAGTTATTATGAACCCAGTAGACCAGTTTACCCCGCAAGAGCCTATCTTGTTTTCTGCTGTTGATTTGCTGAAGCCGGCATATCTTACCCAGTCATTAGAAACGCTACATACCCGTATTTCACCGCTATATAGTGTGGATGAAGTGCGTTGGTTGTCTGAGCTGTTACCACTTGCCAAACCTAGTGATGAAGAGCGCGATGCTGCTGCTGAGCAAACGCGTAAATTGGTCGAGCATGTGCGTAATGACGGCAAAGCCGTCAAAATGGTTGACTCATTATTGCTTGAGTATAGCCTTGATACCCAAGAAGGTATCTTGCTCATGAGCTTGGCAGAAGCGTTGATTCGTGTGCCAGATAACTATACGGCTGATGCCTTGATTCATGACAAAATGAGTGTGGCTGATTGGAAAAAGCACATCAAAAATGACAACGGCTTTATGGTCAATGCATCTACTTGGGGCATGATGATGACGGGCCGCGTCGTGAGCATTGATAGCAGCACAACGGCATCAGGTTTCTTAGACCGTATGACCAAAAAGATGGGCGAGCCTGTCATTCGTAGTGCGATGCAAAAAGCCATGCGTATCATGGGGCATCAGTTCGTATTGGGCGAAACCATTGAAGACGCCAATAAAAACAGCCAACCATATCGCAATAGAGGTTACACCTACTCATTTGATATGCTAGGTGAAGCGGCCATCACGCATAGAGATGCTGAAAAATATTTCAACGATTATCTGCATGCCATCAAAGCCACTGCGAGCATTAAAGTCAAAGACGGCATGCCAAAGCCATCGGTGTCTATCAAGCTATCAGCACTGCATCCTCGCTATGAAGCCACGCAAGAAACGCAAGTCATGGGACTGCTGCGTCAACGCTGCATGTTGCTTATTGAAGCGGCACGTGAGGTCAATGTTGATCTGAGTATTGATGCTGAAGAAGCAGATCGTCTTGAGATTTCTCTAAAACTGTTTGAGTCTCTATACCGTGATAACTTGACGGCTGGCTGGGATGGTTTGGGTATCGTTGTACAGGGTTACTCTAAACGCGCTATCGCAGTCCTCGCTTGGTTGGCTTGTCTCTCAAGTGAAGTAGGCGACCGCATCCCAGTACGCTTGGTAAAAGGCGCTTATTGGGATACAGAGATCAAACTGGCACAGCAAAAAGGTCTATCAGGTTATCCTGTATGGACTCGTAAAGAAGGCACGGATACCGCCTATCTCGCTTGTGCGCGTTTCTTATTATCAGATCATCTGCGCGGGCTAATCTGGCCACAGTTTGCCACTCATAATGCCCATACGCTAGCGTCAATCATTACGATGAGCGCGCACAGAGACTTTGAGTTCCAGCGTCTGCATGGCATGGGTGATGCACTTTACGACCATATTTTAGATGCTTATCAGATTCCAGTACGTATCTATGCACCAGTAGGCGCGCATAAAGACTTGCTACCGTACTTGGTACGTCGTTTGCTTGAGAACGGCGCAAACAGCTCGTTTGTCCATCAGTTACTAGACAAATCTTATCCTATCGATAAGCTAACTGTGCATCCATATGACAAGCTGCTGGCCAATGCCACGTTGAACAACCCAGATATCCCATTGCCATCAGGAATCTATGGCGAACGTCGTGCCAGTTTTGGTCCTAATATCTTTATTGACTCGCAGTGGGCTCCGTTTACAGCGGCTATCGATGGCTACTTAAACAAGTCTTGGACAGCGACACCTATCATCAATGGCAAAGCCGTTAATGATTACGAAGTCGATGGCACAACGCATCAGCTGGATGCTCAGACAGTACGTGCACCTTGGAACCATGAAGTGAGTGCTGGTGAAGTAAAATACGCCAACGCTCAATTGGCTCGCCAAGCCATCGATGCTGCTGTTGCTGGTCAAAACGAGTGGCAAAATGTATCAGCTGAAAAGCGTGCTGAGATCTTGCGTAAGATTGCAGAGCTATACGAAGAGAACTATGCTGAATTGATGGCACTGTGCCAAGTTGAAGCGGGCAAGACCCTGCAAGATGGTATTGATGAGATCAAAGAAGCGGTTGATTTCTGCCGTTTTTATGCAGACGAAGCCGAGCGTTTAGACGTGACTGCTTATGAGTTTACTGATTTGTCTGGTAAACAAGCCCGTCAAGTCTACAAAGCACGTGGGACTTTTGTCTGTATCAGTCCATGGAACTTCCCATTGGCAATCTACACCGGTCAAATCGTGGCGGCACTGGCTGCAGGTAATACGGTAGTGGCCAAACCCGCTGAACAAACCAGTTTGATTGCGCACTTTGCTGCACAATTAATGTATCAAGCGGGTATTCCAGCAGCGGCTCTGCAATTGGTCACTGGTGCAGGTGATGTGGGCGGCGCATTGACGGCAGCTGACAACATCGCAGGTGTGATCTTTACTGGTTCTACTCAAACCGCGCAGCGTATCAATCAAAGCCTAAACGACCATGCCCAAGCCAGCGGTGAGCTGCCAGTATTTATTGCAGAAACGGGTGGTCAGAACGCGATGATCGTTGATTCAACGGCATTGCCAGAGCAGGTTGTTAGAGACGCGGTATTATCAGCATTTGGCTCAGCGGGTCAACGTTGTTCAGCTTGCCGTATCTTGTGCGTGCAAGAAGAGATGGCAGATGATTTGATCGAGCTACTACAAGGTAACATGGCAGAATTGTCTGTTGGTAATCCACTTTATGCAGCCACCGATGTGGGCCCAGTGATTGATGCGGATGCCAAGCAAGGTCTAGAGGCGCATATCGCGCGTATGGAAGCCGAGCCAACCGCGACGATTTTGGCACAGACACCAATGAACTCAACCTCGGTCGTGAGCCAAGATCAGTCTACGTTTGTATTGCCAACGGCGATTGAAGTCAAAAGCATCGATGTCATCGGCGGTGAGCACTTTGGCCCGATTTTGCATGTACTGCGTTACCAAGCTCGTGATTTAAACAAGCTGATTGATGCGATTAATGCGACAGGTTTTGGTTTGACTTTGGGTATCCACAGTCGTATCGAAACCACCACTGAGAACATCGAGCGTCGCGCGTTTGTCGGCAATACCTATATTAACCGTAACCAGATTGGTGCCGTGGTCAACGTCCAGCCATTTGGTGGCTGTGGTCTGTCTGGTACTGGCCCTAAAGCGGGTGGTCCACACTACGTATCACGCCTCATGCAGCTAGTCTCAGAGCCAGCGACTGCTATCGAGGCTAGCACTAGCCAAGCCCAAACCACCACTCAAACAGAACTTGCATAAGGAGTAGCATCATGGCGACTGAATTCAAAAAAAATCATGCACAGGTCTGTGAGTCTTGGAGATTACTGGGTGCAGTAAACCGTGCAACCTATCTACAGGCAGCCATTCCAAAGCTGGCGCTGCTAACTGGTGATGCCAACAAAGCCAAGCGCTTATTCAATCATCTATTGAGTGCAGCACCTAGTTTGGATGAGATACATCGTATGGTTGGTGCCACTGGCGAATCAAACGATTTGTACGTCACTGGTCGCGGTAAGACGATGGTGGTGGGCGGTGAATCTGCCCGTGCAATGGCCGTACTAGGCCAGCTGATTGCAGCACTATTGACAGGCAATGAAGTCATATTGCATTGTCCAAGCCAAGATGAGATGTGTGTTGAAGCAGCAAAAGTGCTTTATGAAACGGGCATTAGCGAAGATGTGTTGAGCGTTGCTAATGACTCACAGACCATTACTTTGTTGTATATCGATCGTCTTGCACAAGTGGCAGTGTCTGGTAGCCGAGCTGATGTACAGACAATCAGCCAAGAGCTGGCTAATACTGATGGTATTTTGACTCAAGTCATTAGCGTAACGGATATGGAAGGCTTATCAGAGATGTTAACGCCTGATTATCTGCATCGTTTTGTCACTGAGCGTGTTAAAACAATCAATACCACCGCTATCGGTGGTAATGCAAGCTTACTTGAGCTTGGTACATAAGAAAAATTAAATGTGCTAGGTAGCAAGACGCTATTTAGCATCGTTCCAATAACGGTTAATGTTTATTTTCAAGAGCTTCAAAACTCTTAGAAAATAAGCATTGACCGTTTTTTTTATGGCTGCTTTTCAAGTATTTCATATTTTAGACGGTGAATACTTAAAATCTTATGACTTATGAACGCTATTTTATCGCTTGTCGGCAAACAGCAGTAGTGATATCATCATAAAACCTGACCAAATGGTCATCTTTCAAATCGGTGTTATCACTAACACCAAATCACTCAGACCGAAACTATTAGCGAGGCTGCCGGCACCTGTTATCAAGAAGTGTTAGTAGACTTAAAAATATATTAATCAAGGATGATTAACAGTGCCTGAATCTATAGAGTCTCAAAAAAACAGCGAGTTGATGTATCAGCTCAATGACAATCCTAGTTTTTGGCCAGCAAGCTTCGCGGCTTTACAACACCTATTAGCCAGCATCGTTGCTATTGTTACACCCACTTTGATTGTCGCTGGGACTTTGGGGTTGGGTGAATATGTTCCTTATTTGATTAGCTGTGCTCTAATCTCCTCTGGTATTGGTACTTATATTCAATGTAAAAAAATAGGTCCCGTAGGTGCTGGCATGTTAAGTTTACAAGGGACTAGCTTTGCTTTTTTGACTGCGATTATTTCTGCTGGCCTGATTGTAAAAGGACGTGGTGGTTCACCAGAAGATATTTTGGCCACCATCTTTGGGGTTAGTTTTTGCGCTGCCTTTGTCGAAGTTGTACTGAGTCGTTTTATTCATAAATTAAAAAGAATATTTACGCCTGTTGTCACTGGTACTATTATTATTCTCATTGGTGTTCCTTTGATCGAAGTGGCCATGACTGATATTGCAGGTGGCTTTGGTGCCGAAGATTTTGGTAGCTTACAGAATCTGTTTTTAGGTATGGTTGTACTGGTATCAGTGATTGTTTTTAACCGCTCAAAAAATCCCTTGTTAAGACTTTCCTCGATTGTTATTGCTTTAGTTTTAGGTATGCTAGCCGCCTTTTTTATGGGCAGGTTGGATTTTTCTTCACTGAGTAATGTTGGCTTCGTAACAGTTCCTATCCCCTTTAGATTTGGTTTTCAATTTGATATCGCCGCCTTTATTCCATTAGCCATTCTGTATTGTGTAAGTGCGCTTGAGACGACAGGCGATTTAACGGCAAATGCCGTGGTGTCAAAAGAGCCTGTCACAGGACCTGTCTATCTCAATCGCATTCAAGGTGGGGTATTGGCAGATGGTGTGAACTCTATGATTGCCGCGACTTTAAACAGTATGCCGTCGACGACTTTTAGTCAAAATAATGGCGTTATAGCGCTTACCGGAGTTGCCAGTCGCCATGTCGGGATTTATATTGCAGCGCTGATGATTATCATTGGGATGTTTCCTATCTTTGGCGCCTTATTACAAACCATGCCTCAGCCAGTACTAGGCGGTGCAACCTTGGTGATGTTTGGCACAGTAGCGGTGGCTGGTATCAAGGTATTGTCGACTGCCAAGCTCGACCGTCGCGATATGTTGATTGTCGCGACTTCTGTCGGAATGGGAATCGGTGTGTCTATGGTGCCTGAAGTGCTATCACATGTGCCTGAATTGATACGTAACGTGCTGATATCACCTGTAGCAATCGGTGCTATCACAGCCATTACATTAAGTTTGTTTTTACCAGTGGATACTCAGGACGCTGATATATAATAAAAATATAGTCAATCCTTTATAAAAGAGCTACAGCGTTAACCTTGCTTGAAGTATCACAGTTACATCTGTACTCGGTTGCCTTGACGCTCTTTTAAAATGAATTAACTATCTAGCCAGAAAGTATTATTAAATGCCATTATTGTTTAAGGTTTATTAAATATAGATTGATTGTTTTGAGCGATTTAGTAGATATTTATGTTGGTGGTTTATCTGAGCTGCCTAATTTTATAAAGCCCAATTTTTTAGCCGAGTCTTGCTATGATTAGTTTCTATCTGAACGGAAAGCACCATGAGATAACCCACCTCAATCCGAATACAACGGTACTTGAGTATTTACGCTTGCACGAACGACAGACCGATACCAAAGAAGGCTGTGGTAGTGGTGACTGCGGTGCCTGTACCATCATGGCGCGACGATTGGCTATAGATGATAGCGAACAATCTACCACTCCTTTTTATACTCTAAATTCCTGCATTACTTTACTGTCACTGATGGATGGTCATCACCTGATGACAGCGGCTTATCTCGCGGACAATCCTGAGCATCATCCAGATCGCGCCTCATTACACCCAGCACAACAAGCGATGGTTGACTGTCATGGTTCGCAGTGTGGCTTTTGTACGCCTGGGTTTGTGATGTCGCTGGCCAGCGTTTATGAAAACCATCGTCTGCAAAAAGTGCAGGATGCGACGATAGATGCGCTAAGCTATGATGATATTGTCGCTTCAATATCGGGGAATTTGTGTCGCTGTACGGGTTATCGTCCTATTATCGAAGCCGGTCTAGCCATGGGTAATATTGGTCTGCAGCGCCATGAAGCGCAGACAGTAGCAAAAGACCTCACGATAGCGTTAGCTACCGATGCGATGGCAACTAGCAAAGCGCCTTTTTCAACGAAGAATAATGCTATCGAACCTGCATTGACGCAAGACTCGCGACAGTTATTTGTGCCACAGTCAATTGATGAGCTGAATCAGGTGCTAGCGGCTAACCCAAAGGCGACTATATGGGCAGGCGGGACTGATTTGGGTCTAAGTGTGACGCAGCATTTGGTCGATCATGAAGTGATTGTGCAACTGTCTGCGATTGATGAGCTAAAATCTTGGTCAGTGGTGGATCCTAATGACAATGCGCTATCAGATGATAAGCAAAACGTAGCATCAGCATCTACAAAATCGCTAGTACTTGGTGCTGGTATGAGTTATAAAAAAATGCTGCCTGTGCTTGAGCAGTATTTTCCTACATTTGCTGCGGTATTTGAGCGCATTGCTTCACCACAAATTCGGAATATGGGTACTATCGGTGGCAATATTGCCAATGCCTCACCGATTGGGGATTTGCCGCCGATTCTGTTGGCGTTAGATGCGCAGGTTCATTTACGTCATTGTGGTATGGCCAATCGTACTGACAAATCTCAGGCATCTTACACTGATGAGATGATACCTTTATCAGCATTCTTTTTAGATTATAAAAAAACCAAGCTACGTGCAGGCAGCTATGTGGTCGCCGTCCATATACCACTTCTGCAATACAATCAGTATCTATACATTCATAAAATTAGTAAGCGCTATGAAGATGATATTTCTGCCTGTCTACTTGCGGCAAGACTGGATATCTCAGCAGATGGCATGACCATTGAGGATGTCAAATTTGGGCTTGGTGGGATGGCGGCAATACCTCTGTTAGCGACAAAATCTCAGCAAGCATTGATTGGACAGCCTTTGACGGTAGCTAGTTTTGAGAAGGCTGCACAGATGCTACCAATGGATGTCTCACCAATGACAGATGTGAGAGCGAGTCGAGAGTATCGTATGCATGTGGTGCAACGACTGCTCACTAAGTGCGGTAAGCAACTGGTAGCAGAAGTGCAAACGATAAGCGTTTGATAGAGACAGCTGGTATCGAAAGTGGGACTAACTTTCCTTTAACCCAAGTATAGATATTTATAACCGTTATGATTTTAACTTTTAATCCAGCTGTTCGTTATATCGTTCTTATCATGCCGCCAAAACGCTAGAATCCGAACATATAGGTTTGACCAAAAATATAAGAGAGCATCATCATGAGCCATCATTCTTCATTATTTGACAGCTACAGTATCCGTCGCGTACGTCCACCTAAAAACAAAATCGGTACTGGCGCAAAGCATGATAGTGCGATCAGTCATGTGATGGGCACTGCCACTTATGTCGATGATATGCTAAAGCCCCAAGGCACTTTGCATTTAGCCATCGGCAAGAGCACTCATGCACATGCACGCATATTGAGCATGGATCTGGACATGGTGAAAGCAGCCGATGGGGTGATAGATGTTATTACCTTTGAGGACATACCGGCTAAAACTGATATCGGCCCTGTCTTTGATGGCGATCCGCTGATGGTGGATAAGATTACAGAGTATATGGGTCAGACACTGTTTGCCGTCGTTGCTACCAGTCATCGGGCGGCCAAAAAAGCCACGCTCAAAGCAGTTATAGAATACGAGCCATTACCAGCAATATTGACTATTGAAGACGCATTGAATCAAGAGCAGTTTGTGCGTCCTAGCCATTTCATGACGCACGGGGACGCTTCAGCAGCACTTGAGTCTGCGTCTACTCGTATTGCAGGCCATATTCATATGCTGGGGCAAGAGCATTTTTATCTCGAAGGTCAGGTATCATATGTGGTGCCTTGTGATGATGGTGGTCTGGAGGTTTACACTTCCTCGCAGCATCCTAGCGAAGTGCAGCAACTCGTCGCTGAAGTAGTCGATCTGCCTTTTCATGCAGTGACTACCGTCGTACGTCGAATGGGTGGTGGTTTCGGCGGTAAAGAAACGCAAGCCGCTGCTTGGGCTTGTCTGTGCGGTATCGTGGCCAAACGCCATAATGTGCCAGTGAGTATGCGTCTAGACCGTCAGGATGACATGGTGGTGACGGGTAAACGTCATGAGTTTGCCAACCGATATGATGTGGGTGTCGATGATGCAGGTCAAATACTTGGCGTGGATATGCAATTATCAGGATTGTGTGGTTATTCGCCTGATTTATCTGATGCTATCGTTGATCGTGCGATGTTCCATTGTGACAATGCCTACTACTATCCAGCGGCACAGATAGCAGGCCATCGTTGTAAGACACACACCGTATCCAACACGGCATATCGAGGTTTTGGTGGTCCGCAAGGATTACTAACGGCTGAATATATGATGGATCATATCGCCTATACATTGGGAAAAGATCCGCTACAAGTACGATTAACGAACTTATATAAAGATGGTCAGAGCACCCATTATGGACAGCCGATTGAGCATTTTGATCTTGCCACGATAATGAAATCGCTGGCTGATGACAGTGAATATGATAAACGTCGTCAGCAGGTTACAGAGGCTAATAAAAAAGCAGACGCCGAGGGCAGTGATAAGCGCTTAGGTCTTGCATTGACGCCTGTCAAATTCGGTATCTCATTTACCGTACAGCATTTGAATCAAGCAGGGGCGCTGGTACATATCTATACCGACGGTACTATCCAGATCAATCATGGTGGTACTGAGATGGGGCAAGGGTTATATGTCAAGATTGCCCAGATTGTCGCCAATGAATTTGATGTAGATTTAGATACTGTAAAAGTTACGGCGACACGTACGGATAAAGTACCGAACACCTCGCCCACAGCGGCTTCATCGGGTACAGATATCAATGGTAAAGCGGCACAGAATGCTTGTATTACCATTAAAGAGCGCTTGGTTGAGTTTGCTGCTGAGCATTTTGAAGTTGTTGCAGAAAGCATTCAGTTTGAGAATAATCATGTCTATATTGCCGACAAAGCCACGCTTACTTTCGCTGAATTAACGCTACTGGCTTACCAGCATCGTATTAGTCTGTCTTCGACTGGCTATTATAAAACGCCGAAGATTTTTTATGACCGATCAAAAGCATGGGGTCGTCCGTTCTTTTACTTTGCACTGGGTGCATCGTGTTCAGAAGTCGAGATTGATATCTTAACGGGTGAGTATAAGGTACTGCGCTGCGATATCTTGCATGATGTTGGACAATCTATTAATCCAGATATTGATATTGGTCAGATCGAAGGTGGCTTCGTTCAAGGTATGGGTTGGCTGACCGCGGAAGAGCTGATTTGGGATAAGACAGGCAAACTTGCTTCCAATAGCGCGGCAAATTATAAGATTCCAACGGCTCATGACTTACCAAAGCAGTGGAGCGTGAAACTGTTCGATCGTAAGAATGAAGAGCAGACTATTTATAATTCTAAAGCAGTGGGCGAGCCACCATTTATGTTGGCCGCCAGCGTCTGGTGTGCGATTAATAATGCAGTCGCAAGCTTAGGTGATTATAAGAAAAATCCAGAATTGACCATGCCAGCGACGCCAGAGGCCGTATTGAAAGCTGTGATGCGTATGCAAGGTCAAGCGTGGGAGATTGCTGATAAAGTAGATGTTGACACTATTGAGAGCTTAACGTCAGCTGATGATAATTACGGTATTGATGATGATCGAGTACAGCCGCAGCAAGTACCTCATGGCAAAAATATCAATCCGACAGAGACTGAAGGTCAGCTATTCGACGATCAGCCCGAGGCGATAAAAGATCCAAATGTATCAACGGCTAGAGGTCCTGCGCACGGTGAGTAATATATCAGCGCCACAAACACCAGTATCACAAATATCCGAGCCACACTTATCTGAGCCACAAGTAACATCGTGTTCAGCTGTACACTCGATGCCCTTGATGCATTCGACGCGTTGGTATGATGGACTGGCACAATATCAGCAGCGGGGTGTCGCACATGTTTTGGCCACTGTCGTTGCTGTTAATGGTTCAGCGCCTCGAGAGTTACAATCCAAAATGATTGTAACGCTTGATGACTGCTGTGACACCTTGGGCGGCGGTAGTCTCGAGCATGATGTGACGATAACTGCTAGGAAGCTACTAAAAGGTGAGCCAGATACAGATGACTCAAAAGGCTCTAAATCATCAAGAGAAGGTAAGTCTGAAAAAGCCCAAGCAGTGCGCCGTGACGCTGTTTATACCAAAAATTATCCATTGGGCGCCAAGTTAGCGCAGTGCTGTGGTGGTAGTGTCACCGTCATGTTTGAGTGCTTTAATGTGACGCCGCCCATGTCGTTATTGGTTTTTGGAGCAGGGCATGTCGCCGCGGCATTAATGACCATACTTGCCGATTTACCTTGTCAGGTGGATTGGGTGGATAGCCGTGCTGAGATGTTTGAGCGGTATGTGATGCAGGATGCTGATGCTATAAATAGCCAAGTCACTTATCAATTGCCTGCGCATATTCGTCCTCATATCGAAGAAGATCCCGTGGACTTTGTACGCCCATTTGTTGTAAGTAGCCGCCGGAATGCAACAGCCAATAAAGGGTCTCAGCACTTCATATTAGTTATGACTCATGATCATAGTCTTGATTTTGACTTGGTGCGTGCGACGTTGGATGCTTCTCTAGATATAAATGCCGATGCTCATGAGGCCAATACCGACGATAGCGCATTACAATCTATGCCTTATCTAGGTTGTATCAGCTCAAAAACCAAAGAAAATCGTTTTAGAACTCGTTTGCTTCAGCGCGGCTATAGTGAGCAAGCGATTGCCAAGTTAACCATGCCAATAGGACTTAAAGTTGGTGGCAAAGAGCCTATGGCCGTTGCGGTATCTATCGCTGCGCAAGTTTTGCAGATTTATCATCGTGAATAAATGTTATAGGTCATAACTGATATTGACCCATAAACTTTGCGTCATTGTTCAACTTTCTATTATTTAGACATTACTTTCGTCTTTTATCTTTGTACGCCATAACGATATATAGGCTGCACTCAGTCACTTTGTGTTCAAAATATGCTCGTCATGCTTGAGTGTTTAACATGGCCTAATCTTGTGCCAAAGTGCTGATCCATTAATGTGAGATTTTTTATGGCCATACATATTTATCAAGCCCAATTACTGCATTATCTTACCGAAGATGACCTTGCTATCCGATCAAAAGAATTGGAGGCTGCGGCAAAAGATTCAGACAATGCCCAGTATCTAAATACCATAGAGCTGGATAGCAGTACCTCACTATTACCTGTCATCGCAGGCGTGAACGTTTATCCTGAATATATTGCAGACGGTGCACTCGTGGTCGATGATACGACGGGTCTAGTCGTGGATTACGGATATTGTGCCTCAATGATGTCACAGTATGGCAACGAGAGCGAGCAAGAGAGTAAAGCATCAGTACAGATTCATAACTGTAAGCACAATCTTATCATGCCAGGTTTTATCGATACTCATGTGCATTACCCGCAGATAGACATGATTGCTGCTTTTGGAGAGCAGTTGCTCGATTGGCTCAATAATTATACTTTTGTCACCGAGGCAAATTTTGGTAATTTAAAAGTTGCCCATGATACCGCGCGATTCTTTTTAAACCAGTTGTTGGCCAACGGTACAACGAGTGCATTGGTGTTTTCGACCAGTCATCCGCAATCGGTAGAGGCTTTCTTTACTGAAAGTATTCGACTGAACACACGCATGATTACTGGTAATGTGCTGATGGATAAAAATGCGCCTGAAAATCTGTGTGTGCCCACTGAGCAAGGTATCCGAGATACACAAAATATCATCGATAAATGGCATGAGCGTGGACGTCAGCATGTGGCCATCACCCCAAGGTTTGCGATTACATCGACGCCAAAACAATTGCAAATGACGGGTGAGCTATACCGCAGTTACGATAGTGTTTATCTGCAAACGCATCTGGCCGAAAACCTTGATGAAGTGGCTTTTGTACGTGAGCTTTATCCCAATCACAAAGGCTATCTGGATGTTTATCATGATATGGGCTTACTGGGTAGACGAACCACACTGGCACATGGTATTTACCTTGAAACCTCAGAGTACGAAGTGTTACGTGATACGGGAACTCAAATAGCGCACTGTCCAACCTCCAATTTATTTTTGGGTAGTGGGCTGTTCGATTTGTCCAAGACCTTGAGTTATACTGGCGTGAGTATCGCGACTGATGTGGGGGCGGGTACTAGCTTATCGATGCTGACGACTTTATCAGAGGCCTATAAGGTTCAGCAATTACAGAGAAAATTACTATCAGCCCATCAAGGGTTGTATCAGATTACATTGGGTAATGCGCAGTCGCTATTGTTGGATGATAAGATTGGTAATTTTATGCCAAACAAAGAAGCTGATTTTGTCGTGATAGATATGGGCGGTACGGAATTGCTCGAGCGTCGTATGACACAGACTAAGTCACTTGAAGAGCAGTTGTTTGTATTGATGATGCTAGGCGATGATAGAGTGATTGAGCAGACCGTTATCGCTGGCGTGAGTCGCTATAAAAGATCTACGATTTTATAGGATAAGTGTTTGTAGAATTAGTGATAAAAGTATGGTTTGTTTAACAAAGTATAGTACTTCAAATGACAGCGTTTAAATGCCCATATTCGAATGGCTTTTATTTGAAGGGCTCTTATTTTAATAGCTTTTATTTGAATAGCACCCAGTATCTATTTTACTAAAGTTACTCTGTAAATAGACACTGAGCGTGTTTCGCTATGAAGCCTGTTTAATATTTAGTCCGCTACTATAGTCAATCCTCTATAAAAGAGTGACAGCGTTAACCTCACTTGAGGTATCACATATACATCTGCGCTTGGTTGCCTTGACTCTCTTTTAAACTGAATCAACTATATCGCTAGTGGATTATTCAGGATAATTAATCCAAACCCAGCCGTTTTCTAACCATTCACTCAAGTCATCTGGATCAATATCCGTGACATCTTGATTGGTTAAATGCTCGCCACTGGCCAAGCGTATTAATACCGCTGCCGCTGCATCATCCAGACCATCAATACGTTGACCATTCGCATATAGCAGGACGCCATCATCAGTGTGGCTGTAAATCAAGCGGTTGTTATAGTCTGCTTGCAGTGTTGCGCCTTCGGCCAAGGCTTGCATCAGCTCGTCTGTATCTAAAGTTTCTTCTGGTACGAGTGCATCATATTGACGCTTGCTAACCACTTCAGACACTGCTTGGCGAATCATGTCATCACCACGATCAGATTGTAGCATTTGCAATAGTTGGTTTTTGATCGCTTGGATACTGTCAGTTTTTAACTCACCTGATGCTTGTAGCGCTTGTGGCAGTATCATCGGTATAAATAAATCGCTGTCGTTGGTTGCGATATCAGCCATATTATCGATGATTTGCATCAAGTTTGGGCGACGGCAGCCAAAAGAAAACGTCAAACAGTCATCTTGTGCAACGCCAAAGTGCGATAATTTAGGTGGTACGTACAGCACATCACCAGCTTCTAATATCTCATCAAATATAATCTCGCCCATATCGTCAAAAAGTCTGATTGGCTCATCGGCGACGAACTCTGTGCTTTTATCACAAAATTTGCCTAGCTGCCAACGGCGATGACCGTAACCTTGTGCCAAAAACACATCGTAATCATCATAGTGTTTGCCCACAGAGCCACCTTTTGGCGCATACGAGACCATAATATCATCGCGCTGCCACTGAGGTATAAAATCAAAAGCTTGCCACAGTTGACCAAGCTCAGGTGACCATTGCTCTAGATTCTGTACGAGCGCCGTCCACTGCTCAGGCAAGTTGTCAAAATCAGCTTCAGTCAATGGGCTCTTTTTAAGTTGCCATTGTGCTTGGCCTTCGGTCTTGGTCGCAGACTGGGTCAGTAGGCGTGCTGATGCTTCTTCTTCTAGTGCTAGGCCTAGCATGTCATCAGGTTCAAACATGCCGATGAGTTGTGGCAAGCCTTGCTTAATAAGGAGTGGTTTTTTTTGCCAGTATTCTGCTAGGAACTGTTCAGCAGTGATAGAGGCTGGCAAGCATAGAGGTATAGAGGTCATGAGTAAATCCGTGTCTTTAGATAAGTATAAGAATAATTAAGTATAAGAATAATAGTGATGATTGCTTTATAGGAAGGGTTTAATAGTTTATGATTATCACCTATCTGATGGCTAATAATGATTAACTATCAGAGCATACAATCAATGGTAGAAAATTTATGAAAAAGTTACATTTTATTGTCATTATCGCCAGTGTTTTCTTACTGCAAGGCTGTATACACAAGCTTGTGACAGTACCTGCAAAAATCGCTTATAAAACCACTAAAGGCGTAGTAAAAGGTACAGTTGCAGTGGGTAAAGCCGTCATACCGGGCGATAGTGACGACGACAAAGACGACTAATTTATTGTTCGGCTGTTGTTTCCGGCTACTTGATCACGGCATTATCGTGACGAATTTGAAATAGAGTAATCACCGCAGCAATTAGCCCACCGAGTAGTGCTAATGCCATGTCTTTGTGGGCATCCCAAACATCACCTTGCTGACCATTATAAGCTTCTGCTGCTTCTGGCGATAAGGTGGTTGCAATTCCCCATTCTAATAGCTCATATAGCAGACTTGACGACATATTAATCATGAGTGCAATCGCTATCAAAAGTTTGATGGATGATATCTTAAAGATAAATTTTGAGCTTTCAACCATCGCCCTGAATAGCAAAAGCCCATAGCTAAAATGTACGAGCCTGTCATACATATTCCGCTGCCAACCAAAAAAATCGTTTAAGCTGACGCCAAATAGGAGCTGTATCCAATCATCATAGGGCACATATGAGTATAGATAACGTGCACCGATAATATGAATGAATAGAAATAGTGAAGCGAGTACATAGGAGCGTGAGCTGATACGCCAATAGCGGTAGGCTAGTAGCATCAACCCTAAAAAAATCAAGGTACCCAACTGATGTAGTAGGTAGCTTGACCATTCTAGAGGCTCAATACTTGCCAACACCAATACGATGAATACCGCAATGGTACTGACAAGCACAGATTTAAAATTTCGCTGCATTCTGCCCGCTTATTTTTTGCTAGCTATTAATAGCAGCCAATTAAAGCTTGGCAATCCAATCTTTAATGGTAAGGGCTTGCTCAGTGGCATTACCAATATAAGTCGCTGGTGTCATGTCACGTAGGCGTGCTTTATCAGCATCGCTCACGGCAGACAATTCATCGCTTTCGACAAACGTTAGCATGGCTTCGCGAGTCATGGCGTTACCACGGGTCAATGCTTTAAGCTTCTCATATGGGTTTTCCACACGGTAGCGACGCATCACGGTTTGAATCGGCTCAGCCAATACTTCTTGTGCATTGTTTAAGTCGTCATTCAAACGCTGTGCATTCAATTCAAGCTTACCAACACCTTTCAAGCAAGCGTCAAAAGCAATCATGCTTTGTGCCAAACCAACACCGATATTACGCAATACGGTAGAATCTGATAGGTCACGTTGCATACGTGAGATAGGCAGTTTTTCGCCCAAATGTGCCAACATAGCATTTGCAACGCCCAAGTTACCTTCTGAGTTTTCAAAATCAATCGGGTTGACTTTATGTGGCATGGTAGAAGAACCAACTTCCCCGTCTTTTAGACGCTGTTTAAAATAGCCTAAGCTGATATATTGCCAAATATCACGGTTAAAATCGATTAAGATAGTATTGAAGCGTTTGACAGCATCAAATAGCTCAGCGATATAATCATGTGGCTCAATCTGAGTGGTGTAAGGATTAAACGTTAGCTCAAGACGCTCATCAATGAAGGTTTCGGCATGTGACTGCCAATCAACATCAGGATAAGCTGAGAAATGAGCGTTATAATTACCAACCGCGCCATTGATTTTACCCAATAGTTCAACTTGACCAATTTGTTTGATTTGGCGGGCTAGGCGATAGGCCACGTTTGCCATTTCTTTACCAAGGGTCGTTGGGCTAGCGGTCTGGCCATGTGTACGCGACAACATAGGCTGCTCGGCGTGAGTAATGGCCAAATCAACGATGCTATCGGTCACTTGCTGCATTTTAGCAACCACAATTTCGCGGCTGTCTTTCAGCATCAAAGCATAAGATAAGTTGTTGATGTCTTCGCTGGTACAAGCAAAGTGGATGAATTCTAGTGAATCAATGAGTGCATTCTGACCACGGAATTTGTCTTTAATAAAGTATTCAACGGCTTTTACATCGTGATTGGTCGTGGCTTCGATATCTTTGATGGCTTGTGCATCTGCTTCACTGAAATCATCAACGATAGCATTTAAAAAAGCATTCGTTGCCTCATCAAACGCTGCCAACTCGCCGATAGCACTATTATCAGCCAATGACTGCAACCAGCGAATCTCAACGGTGACGCGAGCTTTGATCAGACCGAATTCAGATAAATAAGGACGTAAACTGTCGGCTTTAGACGCGTAGCGACCGTCGATTGGAGAAAGGGCTGTCAAGGCAGAAAAAGAGGTGGTCATAGATATCCTTTAGCTTAGTCAGTGATTGTAGTGAAATAAATCGTTTTAAGTACAACAGTAAAAATAATTTAATAATGGTGTCGCGGTTCTCGAAAGTAACGCTGTAATTCTTTTAGAAGCCGCATGGTGCATCAATCGTGGCAATCACGCCGCCACCTAGACAAACTTCATTGATATAAAAAACGGCTGACTGACCCGGAGTTACGGCACGTTGTGGCTCGTTAAACACCACACGGACATCGCTTCCGTCAGCACTTGTCGCAAATACACGACACGCTTGGTCTGGTTGGCGATAGCGTGCTTTTGCCATACAGAGTAGGCCCTCTGTGGTAAACACATCTGCGGGTGGCAGGCCGTCGACCCAATCCATTTTATAAGCCGTCAGCTCATTGCTGAGCATCATTGGATGTTCATGTCCCTGACCGACGATCAAACGGTTTTTGTCCAGATCTTTTGCCAATACAAACCAAGGCTCTTCAGGACGATCTTTGACACCGCCAATACCAATACCGCCGCGCTGACCTAAGGTGTAATACATCAGGCCGTCATGAGTGCCGATAGTATGACCGTCGTCAGTCACGATGTCGCCTTTTTGGGCAGGCAAGTATTGTTGTAAAAAGTCCTTGAAACGGCGCTCACCGATAAAGCAGATACCCGTAGAGTCTTTCTTTTTGGCTGTCGCTAAATCATGTTCTTCTGCAATCTGACGTACCACTGGCTTTTCGAGCTCACCGACTGGAAATAATGTCTTAGCAATTTTATCGCCACCAACAGCATGTAAGAAGTAACTCTGATCTTTATTATTATCTAGACCACGCAAGAGCTGAGCAACTTCATCGCCATCGGCGTTGGTGTAATTCACACTGCGCCGCGTATAGTGACCAGTAGCGATGTAATCAGCACCAAGGGTCAAGGCATAGTCTAAGAATGCCTTAAATTTGATTTCTTTATTACATAAGATATCAGGATTTGGCGTGCGGCCCGCTTTATATTCCGCTAAAAAGTGCTCAAAAACACGATCCCAGTATTCCATTGCAAAATTGGCCGTGTGCAGCTTCATACCGATTTTGTCACAGACGGCTTGCGCATCTGCCAAATCATCCATAGCCGTACAGTATTCCGTACCGTCATCTTCTTCCCAGTTCTTCATAAACAAGCCTTCTACCTTAAACCCTGCTTGCTGGAGTAAGACGGCAGATACAGAAGAATCAACACCACCTGACATACCGACAATCACATGCTTGGTGCTAGGATTGTCGATATCGGCAAGCGTTAATGTACGCTGGGCGCTGAAAGAATCAGAAACGGGTATGCTTGATGTATTTGGGATGGCTGACATAAGACGGCTCAACTATTTATACCTTAATTCAAAATTTAACATGACCATATAAGCTGGTGCTGCTTACTAAAGTTAATAGATTTAGTAAGTTGACCACATTGACACTGTCATCTCATCTTTCAGATTTGGTATTATGATAAAATAAGCGTCATATTATACCAGTTAATTGAAACTGGTGGCGACCTATGGCATCTTACTGCTCGTAAAACTGCTTTGAAAATTCAGATAGTAGTTTTAAATTATTTTAATCGCCTTTATTTTATTTGGAATACTAATGATAAAAATTGGACAAGGTATCGATGTTCATGCTTTCCATAATAATGGTCAGCAGCAGCAATATGTCATACTAGCAGGCGTGCCCATCGAGCACAGCCACAGTTTGCTTGCACATTCTGACGGTGATGTGGTGTTACATGCGCTTGCTGATGCACTGCTTGGCGCACTGGCGCTTGGTGATATCGGTCAGCATTTCCCTGATACCGATGCGTCACATGCGGGTTTAGATTCGCGAGTCTTGCTACGCTACGTCTATGGCAAAGTACAAGAAGCAGGGTATCGGTTAGGCAATGCGGATATTACTGTGATGTGCGAACGTCCAAAGCTGGCGCCGCACAGTCAGGCAATGCGCGATAATATCGCCAGTGATTTGCAAACGGATATTAGCAATATCAGTGTGAAAGCCACCACGACTGAAAAGTTAGGCTTTACAGGTCGTCAAGAGGGCATCATGGCCAATGCCGTGGTATTATTAGTGCCTCATAGAGTTGATGTTTAACCGATATATAATCATACTTGTAATATCGTGTTGATTGCCCCATGTATCAGCCGTCTCTTTACTCAATTATTTTGTAATATTAATTACTGTTTTCAATGAACCGCTTTATCAATAGGAGCTTTTATGACTGAGCAAACCCCAAACACTGCTGCAAACGACGTTGAACAATTGATCCGTGATCAAATCCGTGACAATAAAGTTATTATTTATATGAAAGGCACACCGCAGTTTCCACAGTGTGGCTTTTCTGCTAAATCGATTGAAGTTCTTACTCAGATCGGTCGCCCATTTGCCTTTGTAAATATTTTAGAAAATCCAGAAATTCGTGCGACTTTACCAAAAGTGGCGAACTGGCCAACGTTCCCACAATTATGGATCGACGGTGAGTTGATGGGTGGATCAGACATCATCTTGCAGATGTATCAATCAGGCGAGCTAAAGCCATTGGTTGAAGCAAACAGCCCAGCGGCATAATGCTAAAAACACTTATCTAAGCTTTTTTATTATAGCCATTCCACTATAAAGGTATGACAGCGTTAACCTCGCTTGAAGTATCACATATACATCTACACTTGGTTGCCTTGTACTACTTTTAAATTGAATCGACTATATCAAGCTGATAAGTTTTAACAATAAAAGCTCGAGTCAGTCCTTAATTGGTCGCTCGGGCTTTTATTGTTTTTGTCAGTCTTGACCCCATATATGGCTCAACAGCAAATATTATAAAAACATAAATAATGAGAGAATATTATGAGTAATCAACCAACAGAACAACAATTGGCCGAACCGGTATCTGCTGAGCAAGCAGCAATCGAAAAACGTCGCGAGCATCTAAAAAATGAATCCACGCGCATCATCGAGATTGCTAGTAGTGAGTCAAACTCAGCACTGAAATGCATCCATCAGCTTAGTGTGGCAGGCGGCGCAACAGAAGCGACGTATATTGCTATCGAACAGCGCATTGTCGCCGATCAAGATACGGCAGGTGCTTATCATTTGGCATTACTGGCACAAAACACACCAGATCTACCAATTGACGCGCGCCAACTGATTGAGTTAGTGGCCAACAAAGGCGATAACCAACAACGCTTGGCATTGCTTAAAAACTTACTATTACCGCCTGTCGAACTGATTAAAGCGCAGATCTTAGCGAGCGATGATGGTGATGCGATTGGTCAAATGAATGCGTATCTACAGATCAATCCAGAAGGCTATGGTAGTCATCATATGCTGTCTAGTGGTCAATTCGATCAGATTGTACCGTTGAGCCCGGGTAACTAGTTATTAAATTCGATGATGCTTAACACTTAATGTGAATAGTTTTTGCTGTGACGTTTTTTAAGCATCAAAAAATTGTTATAATGATGGGTTATCTAGGGCGTGTCCTCAATCTGAACGAGAGCACCTAAACAGGCTGCAATTTATCTCATTTCTATCATCATTTTTAAAATGAGAACACACCCTAACCAACTACGAACGACTTATCTGAGTCGTTGTCTTTTTTTATAAATTCGACTGACGTTTATTTGCTGATTACCATGCTGTTTTATCATCACACTGTTTGATAATAGAATAGGGCAATCGGCAGCGTTATGAGTCAAGTGAGGCATATATGCAATACCCAAAACATTACGACGTGATAGTAATCGGTGGCGGTCATGCTGGCACAGAAGCTGCTCTGGCAGCCGCACGTATGGGCGCGCAGACCTTGCTGTTGACGCATAACATTGAGACGCTCGGGCAGATGAGTTGTAACCCTGCGATTGGCGGTATCGGTAAATCGCATCTGGTGCGTGAGATTGATGCACTTGGTGGAGCCATGGCGCTAGCAACGGACAAAGCAGGTATCCAGTTCCGCGTGTTGAATAGCCGTAAAGGTGCTGCCGTTCGTGCCACACGTGCGCAAGCGGATCGTATTCTTTACAAAGCCGCTATCCGCCATACGCTAGAAAACCAGCCAAACCTTGATTTATTCCAGCAAGCCGCTGATGATATCTTGGTCGAAAACGGCCGCGCGACGGCAGTGGTCACCTCGACAGGTATTATCTTTAAGACTGAAACAGTGGTACTGACTTCAGGGACTTTCTTGGGTGGTGTGATTCATATCGGCCTAGAGAATTCTAAAGGTGGACGTGCAGGGGATCAGCCGTCTATCAAGTTGGCAGATCGTTTGCGTGAGCTTAAGCTGCCAGTCGGTCGTTTAAAGACAGGTACGCCAGCGCGTATTGATGCGCGTAGCGTTGACTTTAGTGTGATGACCGTACAGCCGGGCGACACACCGTTGCCAGTGATGAGTTATATGGGTGATGTGTCTATGCATCCAGAGCAGGTCAACTGCTATATCACGCATACCAATGCGCGTACTCATGACATTATCCGTGAGAATTTAGACCGTTCTCCGATGTTCTCTGGCAAAATCGAAGGCGTGGGTCCACGTTATTGTCCATCTATCGAAGACAAGATTCACCGCTTTGCGGATAAAGACAGTCATCAGATATTTATTGAGCCAGAAGGTCTGACCACGCACGAACTGTATCCAAACGGTATCTCAACCAGTTTGCCGTTTGATGTACAGTTAGACTTTATTCATAGTATGAAAGGGTTAGAAAACGCGCATATTACCCGTCCAGGTTATGCCATTGAATATGATTACTTTGATCCACAAAACCTAAAGCCAACACTAGAAACTAAGTCTATCGATCGCTTGTACTTTGCTGGTCAGATCAATGGTACGACCGGCTATGAAGAAGCGGGCGTACAGGGGTTATTGGCAGGTACAAACGCGGCACTCGTGACCACTAATAACAGCGATTTTGACGTGTGGACACCGCGCCGTGATGAAGCGTATCTTGGCGTGTTGGTTGATGATTTGATTACCCATGGTACTACTGAGCCGTATCGTATGTTTACGAGCCGCGCAGAGTATCGTCTATTGTTACGTGAAGACAATGCGGATCAACGCTTGACTGAAACGGGTCGCAAGCTTGGCTTGGTTGACGATGTGCGCTGGCAGGCTTATCAAGAAAAAATGGAAGCGATCACGACAGAGACTTCACGCTTAAAAGACATGTGGGCAACCCCTGCTAATGCGCTAGGCAAAAAAGTGACAGAGCAAACAGGAGAGGTGCTCAGCAAAGAAGCGACAGCTTTTGATTTGCTCAAGCGTCCGCAGATACATTTTGCTGATATCGCCGCTATTACTGATTCGCAGGTTGATACACAAGTGGGCGAGCAGATAGAGATTTCTGTCAAGTATGCAGGCTATATCGATCGCCAGCAAGAAGACATCGATCAGATGAAGCGTCTAGAGAATACCGCACTACCGATGGACTTTGACTATAGTGTGGTATCTGGATTATCAAATGAGATTGTGCAAAAACTCACGCAAGTCCGTCCTTCGACTTTAGCCCAAGCTGGACGAGTGAGTGGGGTTACACCTGCCGCCATTCAATTGTTAGCCATGACAGTCAAAAAACAGAAAAAAGCGAAGGCTGCGCTAGATTCATAATAGTCGTATTAATTTTTGATGACAGCCTAACAAAGTCTTTCATAACAAAGTACTTATAGTATAAAAAGCCCGTAACGAGATATCGTTACGGGCTTTTGTTTGTTAGAATTACAGTTGGTTTCGAAAGAAAGGAGCATGTGACCTTGTCTTACTTGCTACTTTGTCTCTATACTAGGTCAGAAACTTTCTCATTACTTGTTAATTTATCTCGCTGATGTCCATATTATGATGGGCTTGTCACCGAATTGAGCCTATTTATGATTGATGCTATTGTATTTGCTATTACTATCGTCTTACCCAACCTTGCCTTAATGTGGTTGGGTTTTTTTATGCAAAGACGTGGCGAAGCGAGTAAGACGTTTATCGATCAAGCCTCTAGTTTTGTCTTTAATTACTGCTTACCTTGCCTGCTGTTTTTCAGTGTGGTCGACAGTGATGTCGATTATGCCAAGCAAATCACACTGATTATCGCTGGTATCTTAGTGACATTCCTTTTATTTATTGGAGCAGAAATTTACGCCAAGTATTTTGTGAGTAAACCTGCTGACCAAGGCGTATTTGTGCAAGGTGTGTTCCGTAGTAATATGGCGATCATAGGGTTGGCCACGGTTGCCAACGCCTATGGAGAGCGAGGTTTAAGTATCGGAGCCGTCTACATGGGAGTCGTCACGATATTGTTTAATATCTTAGCGGTGATTACCCTTAGTCGTGTGTCTAAAAGTGTGGATGATACGTGGTCCAGTCGCAGCATTATGATAGTCAAAAAACTATTGACCAATCCACTGATTCTAGCATTGGTCAGTGCTTTTGTTTATAAAGCGCTGCCATTGCCGCCTATCACTGGTGTCATTCATACGACCGGCGACTTATTGGCAGCAGTGGCCTTGCCATTAGCACTTATTTGCGCAGGTGCGAGCATCGACATGAAGTCCATGTTGCATCCGTCAGGGTTGTCTATGCAGGCCAGTATAGGACGTATCGTCATTGCGCCAATCGTTGCTATCGCCATTGGCTTGGCATTTGGTCTATCTAGTGTACACATGGGCGTGCTGTTTTTGATGGTGGCATCCCCAACCGCCGCAGCCAGTTACGTGATGGCAAAAGCGATGGGTGGTAATGACATACTCGCGGCCAATATTCTAGCGTTTACCACCGTCGTCGGTATGTTTGGCATGGCGATTGGGGCAGCAACTTTACGTGGATTGGGTATGATGTAAGCTCTGTTTGGGCACTATAAGATGACACACGAGTTAAATAATAAATTCATAAGTAGGAGCACTAAAAGTGCAATTGTTAAATAAAGCAGTCGTGACCGAATACCTTAATATGCAGGCAGCCATTGAGGCGATTGAGACATTGTCACATCAGCAAGCAGCACATCCTAATTGGATTAAATCCCCTGAGCGTTTGGTGATAAGCACCTTTACTGACTCTGATAGTCATCGTTCAGGCTCGCATCTATCTATGCCAGCCACGATGTATGATGGTGAGAACGAATACACGGTCGTAAAGTTAGTGACTATTTGCCCTGATAATCCCAGTCGCGATATGCCAACGACCACGGCTATTATCACTGTATCAAATAACGATACTGGCGCCATACTAGCGGTTATGGACGGCATCTATATTACGCAGGTACGTACCGCCGCATTGTCAGGTATCGCGACCAAGTATATGGCAAAAGCCAATTGCCAGAGTGTCGCAGTGGTTGGTTGCGGCGGCATGGCTTATGAGCAATTGCATGCGGTGCTAACGGTACGTCCAGAGATTGAGACAGTGTATTTATGGAATAGAAATCATGAAGGAGCGCAGCAGTTTAAAACGCGTTTTGCGCGTGATTATGCCCAATGGAATGTAGATATTCAGGTCTGCGAAGCGTTAGACGACGCCGTCCGTGACGCAGATATTATTAATGTAGCAACTCGTGCCACTGAAGGTTTATTTAGCATTGCTCAAATGAAATCTGAAGTACATATCAATGCAGTCGGGGCCTATCAGCCTTCGATGAAAGAGATAAGTAATGATGTTATCGCTAATAGTAAGATGGTCATCGTGGATGATTTGGCTGGCAGCCATCACGAAGCGGGTGACTTAATTCAAGCGCATGACAGCGATGACTGTACGTGGGTATGGGATGATCTGAGCGGTGATTTGCAAGCGTTGGTTACCGCAAAATTAAAAGAAGGCGTTGCTAAGAGCGATAAAGGTATTACACTATTTAAATCGGTTGGTGCCGCCAGTTTCGATGCGGCAGTTGCATTATATGTGGCAAAACAAGCCCAACAACAGAGTCTAGGTTCTTCAGTAGATTGGTAAAACTGCTTATCATTGAAAAATAATAAATGCCTTTGTGATGATTCGCGAAATTAAATAAGCCCCCTTTTCAAATAGGAGAAGGAGGCTTTTTTTATGAATTCAAATTGTCTTTATTGCGTTTGTCTTCTCGACGCTGTTTGCGTTTTGGGCTGGTGCGGTACGTCAAATAACCGCCAACGACCATCACGGCAAGAAACGCGACAATGTACAAAAATATCGATGAACCAATAAAAGTAGAAGTTTCCATAGCACTTGTCTTATTAGGGTTTATCAATAATTATGCAATTGTCCTATATCATTGTAAAGTAAACAAGTTTAGCTCAGATGTAAGTTCAAGTGAACGCAAACGTGCGGCTTGATCGTAGATATTGGCAGTCACAATCAGCTCATCTGGCTCATATTGTGCGAGAAATGCAGCAAGTTTTGGTTTGACGGTTTCGACAGAGCCGATGAACGATACTGACAATGCATTATCTACCATCATTTTTTCTGCTTGACTCCAGATGCTATTCATATCGTGAGTAGGCTTTGGCATTTGACCTGTTTCACCACGGCGCAAGCGTACAAAGCTCTGCTGCGCTGAGGTAAAGTGATACTGTGCGGTCGCATCGTCATCAGCCAGTAACAGGTTCGCGGCTAGCATGACATAAGGCTTATCTAAATAAGCAGATGGCTTGAACTGCTCACGATAAGCGGTAATCGCTTGCTCAAGCATTTGCGGGGCAAAGTGAGAGGCAAATACATAAGGCAGCCCAAAATGTGCAGCCAGCGTCGCACCAAAGAGAGACGAACCTAATATCCAAATTGGGATATTTGATTTTGCTCCTGGGAATGCTTGCACAGCACTGCCATCTGTATCATTGCCTAAGAAATACATCAATTCTTGTACGTCTTGCGGGAAGCGCTCCGCATCTTTCATTTGTCGGCGTAACGCCTGAAAAGTAGCACCATCAGTACCGGGTGCACGGCCCAGACCTAAGTCTACGCGATCGCCATACAATGCTTGTAAAGTGCCGAATTGTTCAGCGATGACGAGCGGCGCATGGTTGGGTAGCATGACACCGCCCGCACCGATACGTATACGCTTGGTTTGACTACCGATATGGGCCAATAGTACTGAAGTTGCTGCGCTAGCAATACCGGGCATATTGTGATGCTCAGCCATCCAGTAACGGTTCAGACCGAATTTTTCTGCTTGCTGTGCGGTGTCAACGGTCTGGGCAATACCTTCAGCGATGGTTTTGCCTTGAGGTACGGGTGCGAGGTCTAAAAAGGATAAGGGAATGGTTTTACTCATAAATCACCTGTTTGGTCGGTTTAAAAGCATTCATCGTTTTTCTGATAGTCTTATAGGCTGCTTATAAAAAACGTTGAGTGCTTGACTCTTAACATGATGGGGCAGTTCTACTGAATATAAAGGTCAGAGATGGAGACGATAACAAATCTTAATAATGTGATGTGAATACAATAGGAGAAGATTGAGAATAGGTGTTTAACGGAAATGGCGGTATGAAAAGCAAACCGCACCCTTATCTAGTGACGAGGGTGCGGTTGAATTTTGTATGAATAGAAATGTTAGCTAATTTGTCTTTTGAATTGAAAAGGTTTTTTAGCTAAGGTAACTTTTAACTAAACTGCTTTTGACACAATTCCATAAAAGCACGTCCATATTGGCGAATTTCGGCATCGTCACGTACGGCCATCCAACTGGTAAAGCGACCAAAATGATCGACTGGAATTGCAGTTAAGTTCTGATAATGACTCGGCTCAAACGCCATCTCGGCGATAATGCCAATACCTAAACCAAGACCAACGTAAGTGCTAATAACATCAGCATCAAGTGCTGCTAGCACGATATCTGGCTCTAATCCTGCCTCATCGAAAGTCTTATCAATCGCGCCGCGCCCTGTAAAGCCGCCGTGATAAGTGACTATCGGATAGCTGGCAAGCGTGGGCAAATCAATAGACTCTTGATTGGCAAGTTCATGGTCGCTTGGCACGATGACCCGATGCGTCCAATCATAATAGCGATAACAGCGTAGATAGTTATTGTGCAGCAAAGACTCGGTTGCGATACCAATATCGGCTTGACCACGAATAACCATCTGGGCGATGGTCTCTGGATCTGCCTGTTGTAAGATTAGATTGACCTTAGGAAAACGCTCTTTAAACTCTTTTACCACTTGCGGCAATACATAGCGAGCCTGCGTGTGAGTGGTAGCAATAGTCAATGTGCCGATATTTGGGTTATTAAAATCAAGACTAAGATTTTCAATGGTACGAATTTCAGCGAAGATAGACTCAATGTGAGGCATGAGCGCTGTGCCCATCGTCGTCAGCCCTGTTAGGCGTTTGCCTTGACGTACAAAAACCTCAGTCTTTAGCTGGTTTTCAAGCGCCGCAATATGCTTTGACAGACTTGATTGGCTGGTATGTAGCACGGTCGCTGCTTGACTTAAGTTATAGCCATTAATCACTGTATGCCATACTGTTTCCAACTGCTTGAGCTGAATCTGTAAATGTCGCTGATTGACCACTACATCGATTGCCATAACTTAGTCCTGTTATATAAATATACAAACCCTGTCCGTATACATAAAATAAAAATGTATCAATATATGATAAGAGAACAGTGTAAAACAAAGTGGTTATTCTTGTATATACTAAATAGTTATCTATTTATATTTTTTTGGAATATATACAATAAAATTTGTTGCTGATAGTGGTATGTATTAAAAAAGCCTTCTTTAGTAGAAGGCTTTCTTGATATAGAACAGTAATGTTTTGAATGAATAGAAAATATTAGCTAAAACGATCCGCATTCATGACTTTATTCCAAGCGTTAACAAAATCTTTAACGAATTTTTCTAAGTTGTCATCTTGTGCGTAGAGTTCAGCATAAGCGCGTAGGATAGAGTTAGATCCAAATACGAGGTCGACACGGCTGGCTTGCCATTTCACGTTGCCAGTAGCGCGCTCACGCAATTCGTATAGTGTCGTGGCTTCATTGTTATCCGTCTTGATAGGATTCCAAGTGTAGCTCATATCGGTTAAATTCACGAAGAAGTCATTGCTAAGCGTACCTGCACGCTCAGTGAAGACGCCTTGCTGGCTTTGAGCATAGTTGGTATCAAGGACACGCATACCACCGACTAATACAACCATTTCAGGAGCAGTCAGACCCATTAGCTGAGTACGATCTAATAGCATCTCTTCAGGAGATACCACATAGCTACCTTTAATCCAATTACGGTAACCGTCATGTATCGGCTCAAGATCAGAGAAGCTTTCGATTTCTGTCATCTCATCGCTAGCATCACCGCGACCCGCATTGAATGGTACTGTAATCTGTACGCCAGCACTCGCTGCGGCTTTTTCAATGGCAGTATTACCAGCCAATACGATTAGATCCGCTATGCTTACTTCTTTATCAAAATTCGTTTGAATAGTCGTAAGTGCTGCAAGTACACGTGCTAATTGCTCAGGCTCATTACCCAACCAGTCTTTTTGCGGCGCTAAACGAATGCGTGCACCATTGGCACCGCCACGATAATCCGAAGCGCGGAAAGTACGAGCGCTGTCCCATGCGGTAATAATAAGCTCGCGATGATCAATGCCACTGTCCAATATCTGTGCTTTTAGGCGATCGATATCATCAGTACTCAGATCAGCATTACCTTCTGGAATTGGATCCTGCCACGTGAAGTCTTCTGATGGTACATCTGCACCTAAATAGCGAGATTTTGGTCCCAAATCGCGATGGGTTAGCTTAAACCAAGCTCTTGCAAACACTTCGTCGAAGTACTCTGGGTTGTTGTGGAAATTCTCTGAAATTTCACGATAAATAGGGTCTTTAATCATCGCCATATCAGCATCAGTCATGATTGGGTTACGGCGTACACTTGGGTCATGCGCATCTAAAGGACGATCTTCTTCTTTGATGTCGACTGGCTCCCATTGCCACGCACCCGCTGGGCTCTTGGTTAATGCCCACTCATGATTGAGCAGTAGGTCAAAATATTCATAGTTCCATTCGGTTGGATTCGTGGTCCATGCGCCCTCGATACCACTTGAGACGGTATCACCTGCATTACCCGTGCCGTTAGGGTTGCGCCAGCCTAGGCCTTGCTCTTTGATATCAGCGCCTTCTGGCTCATCTTCTAATAGACTGGCATCACCATTACCGTGACACTTACCAACGGTGTGACCACCAGCTGTCAAAGCAACCGTCTCTTCATCATTCATCGACATACGACCAAAAGTGGTACGGATGTCTTGTGCTGTCTTGATTGGATCAGGATTACCATCGACGCCTTCTGGATTGACATAGATCAAACCCATTTGCACAGCGGCTAAAGGATTCTCTAATGATTCGCGCTCTTCATCACTGTCGTAACGGTTTTTGGTAGCGGCAAGCCATTCGCGCTCAGAACCCCAGTAGATGTCTTTTTCTGGATGCCAGATATCAGCACGTCCACCCGCAAATCCTAAAGTTTTGAAGCCCATAGACTCATAAGCCATGTTACCTGCTAGGATCATCAAATCTGCCCAAGACAGTTTATTGCCGTATTTTTTCTTGACTGGCCATAATAGACGACGTGCTTTGTCCAAGTTGACATTGTCTGGCCAGCTGTTTAGAGGGGCAAAGCGTTGATTACCAGTATTAGAACCACCACGGCCATCAGCACGGCGATAGGTACCGGCAGAATGCCATGCCATACGAATCATCAAGCCACCATAATGACCCCAATCTGCTGGCCACCACTCTTGTGATTCTATCATTAGGTTTTTTAGATCAGTTTTGACTGCTTCTAAGTCTAGCTGTTTGAATGCTTCAGCGTAATCAAAATCCGCACCCATTGGGTCTGTTTTGTAATCTTGCTGATGTAAGATATCTAGATTAAGCGCATTTGGCCACCAATCTGTTGCAGCAGATGCAGTGGTAGTATGTGCTTGATGCATAACTGGGCAGCCACCCATGCTAGGGCGTTTTGGCTCGTGCGAGTTATCAACGTTTTCGCTATGGATCGTTGGGCCTTGACCATTACCTTGATCATAGGTGGTATTGGTTGATGCAGTATTGCTGCCTTTATGATCTACAGGACAGCCGCTATTATCTGCTGTGTTCTTATTGTCAGTTGAAGTATTGGTTGAGTCAGACATGGTATTACTCCTGGGTTATGATAATCGAAAAGAACAAACCGTTAATCTTGGTAACCGTTGTTTATGTAAAGAGCATAACCAAACTTAGTAGATTTATAAAACTAATATATAAGAATTATATGTTTTAAATTATCAATCATAAAAAGTTTGATGTTTTGTTTATTAAAATCGTTGTTAGTACCATCGCTCATTACTATTGGTTTAATAACAGCTGGTTGAACATACGGCAAACCTACCAAGCAGGCATCCATTCCATTTTATTTATATATTGTTCATCTATTACATGTTGCCCATTGATAATGCCATTATTAGAACCCTTTAAAAAGGGTTGCTAGTAAGAAAAAAGAAAGCCAAACTAACTCTAGTGAAATATTACTACCATTTGTGTCACTACTTAGAAAGATAGTCTACTGTACAAAGTCTACAAGCCATAAGTTAATGTAAAAACATCTAGTCAAAATAAAGGTTCTCAAGTACCATAATTGAATTTTGTTGTAATGGTCGTATTTGTACAACGTTGAGCAATTTTTATCGATCCTTGTTATCAATAAACGATAGCAATTGTGGATAGCAATGATTGATAAAAATTGTGCGCGGTTGTGTTCTTTTTCTTAAGTGCTAGTGAGCTACTATGTCTGCTGTCAAATCTGTGCCACCCAATCAGCCAGTTGTCAAAAAATCATGGGGAGAGGCTGCAAAAGCTTATTTAGACCCCCGTGTCATTATTATGTTGTTTTTGGGCTTTTCAGCGGGTATTCCCATACTGCTTATTTTCTCCAGCTTGTCCTTATGGCTCAGAGAAGCTGGTATTGATCGTAGCGTCGTGACCATGTTTAGTTGGGCCGCACTTGGCTATTCGTTTAAGTTTATATGGGCACCATTAATCGATGCGCTCCCTGTGCCATTTCTGACCAAGTGGTTGGGCCGACGCCGTAGTTGGATGGTGGTATCGCAGCTACTTATCATATTGGCTATCTTTTTGATGGCAAATGTAAACCCTGTTAGTGAAGATGTTTTAGTCTACATGGCAGGAGCTGCGGTGCTGTTGGGCTTCTCTTCTGCCACACAAGATATCGTGATTGATGCTTACCGTATTGAGTTGGCACCGCCATCGATGCAGTCGATTCTATCTTCTATCTACGTGTCAGGCTACCGTATCGGTATGATTGTCGCTGGGGCAGGTGCTTTATATTTGGCTGATTTTTTTGGCTCGAATGAGACTTTTTATAGTTATGAGGCATGGCGTAATACTTACTACATCATGGCAGGTGTCATGACGTTAGGGGTATTAACCACGTTTGCCAGCTATGAGCCAACGGCTGAGACGTTGCAATACAAAAAGCAGAAGAGCAATCTTAAGGTATTCCTGATTTATTCTAGTTTGCTACTAATACCGGGATTGATTTTTAGTTTGATATATCTAATCAATATCTTGGTTAATAAAATATTTAGCAGTACCTTAGCGCTAATACCATTAATGGCGATGCCAACGATTAAATTTTACTTTTTGGCCTTGGTCGCTTGTGCGCCTTTATTGCTGCTGTACTTCATTATCAACCAACCTAAAATTATCAATAAAGCCCCATTAGTTGCTGAAACTCGCGAAGATTACGTAAGATTGGTATTGCTATTTGTATTCTCTGTCGTTGCGTTTGTCATGGCTTATGTCTTGATTGGACCATTATTTCCAGAGTTCGAAGGCGCGTTTTCTAGCTTCTTTGTAGAAACATTGCATCTGCTGATAAGCTTGGGTGTGGCGATGGCTGCAGGTTATGCGCTTGTACAAGTAGGGTTGGTCAAAAAAGAAGTGGCGATGGCCACTTGGGTCGAGCCAATTTTAGATTTCTTTAGACGCTATGGTAAAAAGGCATTTTTATTATTGGCGCTCATTGGGTTATACCGTATTTCAGATATTGTGGCAGGCGTGATTTCTAACGTCTTTTATCAGGACATGGGCTTTAGTAAAACAGATATCGCCAATGCAGTGAAACTCGTCGGTGTGATTATGGCGATTGCGGGTGGGTTCTTGGGCGGGCTATTAGCACAGCGTTTCCGTATGATGCATGCCATGATGATTGGCGCAATTCTTGCGTGTGCTACTAACTTGCTATTTGTGCTACTAACTTACAACCCAGGCAGTTTGCCGTTTATGTATGTTGCAGTCATATTTGATAACTTAGCAGCAGGACTGGCCAGTGCAGTGTTTATTGCTTTCTTATCAGCGTTGACCTCCATTCGTTTTACAGCGGTACAGTATGCTATTTTCTCATCACTCATGACGTTGATTCCTAAAGTCATGGGCGGATATTCGGGTGCTATCGTCGATAATATGGGCTATCCATTTTTCTTTATTTTTACCTTTGCGATTGGTATTCCGATTCTGGCGCTGATTTACTATGTCGATAAGCATATCGTCATCGGTGACAACGATGACATTTATGGCGATGATGACAACAACAGTGATGGAAACAGTAATAATGGTAGTGGTGGCAATAAATTGACTAAGTCTAATCCAAACTTAAGTGATACCAAAGAGCCACCACGTGCTACGGAGTAGTGGCTGCATCTGGTTTTTATCTTATTCACCACGCACATTATTTTTAAGAGCTACCTATGACAGCATCTATTCGTCAGATAAAGCAGCACATTCAGCAATTAACGAATGAGGCTGTAAACAGCAAGCTACCGTCATTTTGGCTAACGGATTGGCTGTTGTATGTCGTTGATAAGCCTGCGATAGCGTTGATGACAGATGAAGGTTATCAGTTAACAGACAGCGAGTTTGAGCAATTCAATGCAGGTGTGGCCAAGATGCAGGCAGGAATACCTCTTGCGTATTTGACTGGTCATCAGGAGTTTTGGTCGCTGACGTTTACTGTTAATGAGCATACGTTAATTCCTAGACCTGATACGGAAGTATTGATTGAGCAAGTATTAGACTGGATAGCAACTCAATCAAATCGTGCAGGTAATAATCAGCCGAAGCGCTTGCTTGACTTGGGTACAGGGTCAGGCTGTATCGCAATCAGCCTTGCGCATGAATTAAAGTCAAAAAATATTGGTGATACATCCAATAGCTGGCAAGTGGTTGCAGTTGATTTGTCGCTAGAGGCGCTGAAAGTAGCTGAGCACAATGCGGCTATCAATGACGTCGCTGATATTAAGTTTATACAAAGCAGTTGGTACGACAGTCTGCCTACTGATGACAGTCAGCGATTCGATGTCATTGTGTCCAATCCTCCTTATATTGACGAGGAAGATGAGCATTTAGCTCGATTAGTCGCTGAACCTATTAGCGCGTTAAGTGCACCCAATCATGGACTGGCTGATATAGAGCATATCGCCCAGAGGGCTTCGCAATACTTGCGTGTAGGCGGATTGTTAGCGATTGAACATGGTTTTGACCAAGGATTGGCTGTTCGACAGCTGTTTTTGGATAATGGCTTTGAGTCTGTGCATACGGTAAAAGACTACGGTAACAATGACCGTGTGACGCTAGGGCAAATTTAATAAATAGATTCAGTAAACAAATATTGTACTGAACGGCTTACTGAGTTGCTTAGTGCTGATTTTTTGTTTGATAATAGGTTTAAGATTGTAGTAGATAAGGGTTAAATATGGCAGATTCATTAGAGACAGCGCAACTATCGGATGATGAGCTACTGCGTTATGCACGGCAGATACTACTCGATGGCTGGGATATTGATGCTCAAATACGCTTGAAGTCGTCTCGTGTGGTCATGATAGGCGCAGGCGGTCTAGGTTGCCCTGCTTCTGAGACACTAGTACGTGCAGGACTTGGGCACGTTCATCTAATCGATGACGATGAGATTGAGGCCAGTAACTTACAGCGCCAGACATTGTTTTTACCTGAAGATATCGGTAAGCCTAAAGCCATAGCAGCAGCGCAGATGTTAGAGAAGACCAATCCTTTAATCACTGCTCACGGTACAGTGGCACGATTGAATGAAGACAATGCTTATGAATTGCTCGATATATCGACTGGTAAGCCTGATTTACTCTTAGACTGTACTGATAATTTTGCCACACGTGATGTGATCAATCGTATTAGTGTGCGTTATCAGATTCCATTGTTGTCTGCTTCGGCAATTGCGATGCAAGGGCAATTGGCTCTATATGAGCCACAGTTAAACACTGGTTGCTATCATTGCGTGTTTGGTTCGGTGGTGAGTGATACAGAGTCTGATGAGCGTACTTGTGCCAACTCAGGTGTGCTTGCTAGTACGACTGCGATTATGGGAAATTTGCAAGCCAATGCTGCCCTGCAATACCTTGGATTAACCAAAAATCCACTGACAAATAAGCTGCTCATATGGGATGGTAGCCAAATGCAACAACGGCTAATGGGCTATCGCCAAGATGCAGAGTGTCCTGTCTGTAGCAGTCATTAATCAATAGATATGAGTTGGTGGCTACTTGGCTCATCTGCATATATTACCGTCTATTTTCCCACATCCCTTTTATGACCATAGTTGTTTCTTATGAAAATTCACCGTCCGCATTTATTAAAACATACGTTCAATGTTGTCAATCGTGTTCGTCAAACGGCGAGTGTCGCTGGTCTGTCAGCGCTCAGAGTCGCAAGAGGGGAAAAGCCCGACGCGATGCTATTAAAAGAAACGTTCGAGCAATTGGGTACGACTTATATCAAGATTGGCCAATTCATCGCTAGCACGCCGTCTTTATTTCCACGCGAATACGTAAAAGCCTTTCAAAGCTGCTTAGATCAAACCACGCCATTGTCTTATGCTTATATCGAGCAGGTGCTAAAAGAAGAGTTAGCGGCTGACGGCATGACGCTGGATGACAAGTTTGCCCATATCGACTCAGAGCCATTGGCTTCAGCGTCTATTGCCCAAGTGCATGCCGCACGCTTGCATAATGGCGATGAAGTGGTGTTAAAGGTGCAAAAGCCTGACGTTGAAACTATTATGCAGACGGATTTAGGCGTATTGCATGGCGTGACCAAATTACTTGAAATCCTTATGCCATCGATGAAGTTTGCCAGTATTGCGCCAATTATCGATGAGATTCGTTTACGTATGCTAGCAGAGACAGATTTTATCGCTGAAGCGCAGAATATCCGCGATTTTCAGCAGTTCTTAGCCGTATCAGGCAATACTCGTGTAGTAGCTCCAACCGTATATGAAGCGTTGACCACTAAGCGTGTATTGACCATGAGTCGCTTATATGGTGTGTCTATGGTTGATGAGTCACTCATGCGTCAGTACTGTGCTGATCCTGCGCAAGTCATGGCAGATACGTTGAACACATGGTTTGCTAGTCTGATGCTGTGCAATAGTTTTCATGCTGATTTGCACGCGGGCAACTTGATGTTATTGACTGATGGCCGCATTGGATTTTTAGACTTTGGTATCGTTGGTAAGCTAAAAGCAGAAAGCTGGCGGGCATGTATGGGCATGATGCAAGCCATGCAAGACAGTGACTATCAAGCAATGGCGCGCCATATGATTGATATGGAGATGACGCATGGTGGCAATCAGGTCGATGTGGTGGCACTGGGTGATGATCTACAGCGTATGATGAAGACCATCATGGCAGAGGACAGAGCCTTTACAAGTGGTGTACCTTTTAATAGTAAAGAACAAGCCGATGAGCTAAATCAAATGATGCTTGAGATTGTGGAAGTAGGTAAGCGTCATGTATTCATTTCCCACGTGATTTTGCCTTATTAACCAAGCAGATGCTGTATTTCGATCGGTTTATGCGTACGCTTGCACCGGATATGGACATGTTTAGCGATCAGCGTGTGCAAATGCTAGGGCAAGCATAAAAATAAGTGGTATTAGGCGCTATTAAACGGATGCAACCTTACCAGCTATATTGAGTATTATTGAATATGTTGTCGCTTTTAATGAGGGGTTTTATAGTGTGTCATCGACAGACATTGCTCAATTCTATATAACCGCTATGCTCTCAATACGTCCGATATCATTTGTATACTCTGATACAGAGGGCTTTGTGTTCATTGCCGACAGAGGATTGTGATCATTGCCGAAAATCAGCTCTGTCATGATGACGCCCTCTAAAAGCTTTTCTTTCCTGTACTTGGTGTACTCACTCACGAATTTAGCAGTAGTTGTTTACACCACGCTACGACTAAACACTTCTCGTAATTCAAAACTGGTATGTACTTGCGCGACGCCTTCGATACGATTCAATCTGTGCAATAAAAACTCTTCATAATGCGCCATGTCACGTACTCTGACTTTGATGAGATAGTCTTCAGAACGTCCTGTGACAATACTGCAGCTAATGACTTCATCAAAGCTCTGTATTTTGGATTCAAACTGTTCAAAGCGCTCGGCAGTATGACGATCCATACTGATAGCAATGAACACGGCCAGCGGGTAGCCAAGCTTTTGCGCATCCGTTTTGGTGTAATAACCAGTGATAACGCCAGCATCTTCTAAGCGTTTGATACGGCGAGCACAAGGCGTGGCTGAAAGGTTCACGTGTTCAGCAAGCTCCGTGATGCTCATGCGTGCCTGAGTCTGTAATAAGCGTAATAATTGTCTATCAGTCTCATCTATATCAGCCAAAGAGGTGCTATCAAAAGAGCTGTTTGGCATAATTTATACCTTATTAGTGAATTCATCTAATTATACTTATCAATATAAACTTTTCCACTAAAAAAACCTAAAATTTAATAGAAGAAAGCCGATTTCTATCTTGCAAACTTTGATATTATAATGACAGAAACATTGGTTATCTCGTATGAGAAAGATTGACCTAGTCATCAACCATTTAGTTACAACATAAATTCCCATACTTTCTAAGGATTGATTATGTCTGACCAAGCCACACGCACTGTAGCCGCTACGACTGCAAAGGTTACACCCAAAAATGCCGCTTTTGATTATAAAAAGTATCGTCCATTTGCATTTGCACCATCGTTGCCAGATCGTACTTGGCCGAGCAAGACAATTGAGAAATCACCGATATGGGCAAGTGTGGATCTGCGTGATGGTAACCAAGCACTGATTGATCCGATGACTATCGAACAAAAAATGCGCTTTTTTGAAACCCTAGTTGATGTAGGTTTTAAAGAGATTGAAATTGGTTTTCCATCAGCTGCGCAGGTTGAGTACGATTTCGCTCGTAAACTTATTGAAGAAAACCATGTGCCTGATGATGTGACTTTGCAAGTTTTGGTACAGGCTCGTGAGCATTTGATTGCTCGTACCTTTGAATCATTAAAAGGTGTGAAGCGTGCTGTTGTCCACGTGTATAACTCAACATGCCGCATTCAACGTGAAAAAGTCTATGGCAAAGACAAAGCCGAGATTAAAGAGATTGCTATCACAGGTGCCAAGCTATTGCAGCAATATGCAGCGAAATATCCTGAGACAGAGTGGGTCTTTCAATATTCACCAGAAAGCTTTAGCCAAACAGAGACTGAATATGCAGTAGAAGTTTGTGATGCAGTCTGTGAAGTATGGCAACCACAACATGGACAGGAAGTAATCTTTAACTTGCCAGCGACTGTTGAAGCCTCTATGCCTAACGTCTTTGCCGATCAAGTTGAGTATTTTTGCCGTCATCTTGCTCAACGTGAGCATGTGATTGTCAGCTTGCATACACATAATGACCGTGGCTGTGCGGTTGCTGCTGCTGAACTTGGTGTATTGGCTGGAGCAGATCGTATTGAGGGTACGTTACTTGGTAATGGCGAGCGTACCGGTAACATGGATATTATGGTCATGGCGATGAACTTGTTTAGCCAAGGTATCGATCCAGATCTTGATTTTAGCAATATGAGTGAAATCGTTCAGGTCGTTAGCGAATGTAATAATTTACCTTTGCATCCACGCCATCCTTATGTCGGTGAGCTAGTATTTACTGCTTTCAGTGGCTCGCATCAAGATGCCATCAAAAAATCTCTCGACTATAATGAAAAACATCAAGACGAAACAGACAACGTTTGGGATGTGGCTTATTTGCCGATTGATCCGGCGCATATTGGTCGTAGCTATCAAGACGTGGTACGTATCAACAGTCAGTCAGGTAAAGGCGGAGTTGCTTATATCTTGCAGCGTAATTATGGCTTTAACTTACCGCGTTGGATGCAAATTGACTTTAGCGGTGTGGTGCAAAAGCAAGCTGAAAGTGCAGCACGTGAATTGCAGAATGATGAAATCTTACAAACCTTTGAAAACACCTATCTACAGCAAGGTGAGTTTGAGCTATTAGACTATAGTGTCAATAATAAAGGCGGTGAAGTGTGCTTTGACGGTCAAGTACAGATGAATGGCGAAACCATCAATATTGATGGTACGGGTAACGGTCCATTGTCATCATTCATCGATGGTCTTGCTCAGCATACAGGTAAGTCGATACATGTTATTAATTACGCTGAACATGCGATCAATCCGCAGCACAATAGCGGTGATGGCATCGACGATGACACCAATCGTGACAACAAAACCAATGCCAACGCAGCGGCTTATATTCAGCTAAATGTGGATGGTGAGGTTTACTCAGGTATTGGCACTTGTAGTAGTACCGTGTCAGCCATGCTTAAAGGCGCATTATCAGCCTTTGCTCAGGCACTTAGTACTGCGACTACCGCTTAATATCAGAAAACATTAAGTTTAAGATATAGTCTGTTCAATATAATTTGGATACAAGGAAGGCGAGTGAAAGTGCTACAAGTAGTAGACTAAGCGAGACTGACACCGTATCCAACCTATAGAGGATTGACTATAGAAAATAACATCATCGCTTCTTGCTTATCGCAAGTAAAGGGGTGGTGTTATTTTTTTGTATAAGAAAAAGATAAGCAGTTTGAGAGAGTGCTATCTCAGGACCGTCTACGTTTGAGTTGATTAAGGCACCACGACCAATAGCATAATATTACTTGTGTTTTTGGTGTCTAAGACTTACGCTAATGTATACAGTACCTATTATTATATTAATATAAACATAAGGTTAATCATGGAACCTCTATCCTTTGCTTCATTAACATTGGCATCTATTCTGGCTTCAATACCACCAAATGGTGAAATTATCACTAAGCCGACCATTACTACTCATATCAGTCCGGCTATTGCGGGACAATGGGAGATCGACTTAGATAGTCCAATTACAATGACAAAAGAAGCCAAAGCCGAGCAAGACACGTTGAAACTTCCCCAACAGGCAGAAAGTATCGAGTCTAAAGTAAAAGCTGGTACAGAGGGCGGTATTTTCTCGCAAAGCGAAAAGCGTGTTTTTGATATCAAGCCTAATATGAATACAACATTGAGCGCATCTGCGAAAAAGCCAAATCAGTGCCGCGAGCTGTATAATTTTGGGGCTGATAATGAGATGTGGGCAGTGAGTGGTAAAGAGCGGACTTACAGTCGTTATTTGGTCACGCACCGAGAGGAAGGGCTACCAGTCATTGCGATTAGAACGGTCTCTGACAATAATGAAATAGACTGCTCTGGCAATCAAGTTGATCAGACTGGCGAAGCATTGATTGCTTTTTTGAATCACGATGGTAATCAGATGCAGTGGTGTGCAGATCCTGAAGGAAAGGAATGTTTTATGAATTTTCATAAGGTGTTGCCATAGAGGTCAGATGTTTATCATCTATCACCGCTATCGAATACCGATCATCAATTTCTACATATAGCTATATGCATCACCATATAGCTATCTAGCATGAATCATTTCGCCTAACTCTATTGCTTGTACAAATAAAAAACCGCTATCTATTTAGATAGCGGTTTTTTAGGTTCTGAGCCAGTTGAATAACTTATGACTTGGCTTTTTCTTTATTCGCAGTCAAAAGCTCTCTTTCGAGATAATGAATATTTTGCGCTTCATGAACAAAGTTATCATCTGCCAAAATCACATCACGATGTAGCGGTATATTAGTTTTGATACCCTCAATGACTAATTCATCGAGTGCATGTAACGTTTTAGATATCGCTTGCTGACGTGTTTGACCATGACAGATAAGCTTACCGATCAATGAATCATAATAAGTCGGTATCTCATACCCAGGATACAGATGCGAGTCAAAACGCACACCTGAGCCACTTGGCGCAAACAATTGGCTAACGGTACCAGGGCAAGGCACAAAGGTCGCAGCATCTTCAGCATTGATACGACATTCAATCGCGTGGCCTTGGATTTCAATTTCGCTTTGACGATAAGACAAGCCATAACCAGCTGCAATCTTAAGCTGCTCAACGACCACATCAATACCAGTAATCATTTCGGTCACAGGATGTTCAACCTGTACACGAGTATTCATTTCAATAAAAAAGAACTCGTTGTTTTCAAATAAAAACTCAAAAGTTCCCGCTCCGCGATATTTCACGAGCTCGCATGCTTTGACACAGGCTCTTAAAATAGGCTCGCGTACGTCATCAGGGATATCCGGTGCAGGGGCTTCTTCTAGCACTTTTTGATGGCGACGTTGTAATGAGCAATCACGGTCATATAGATGGATAGCGTTACCGTTACCGTCACCAAGTACCTGTACTTCTACGTGGCGCGGGTTTTGTAGATAGCGTTCCATATAGACCGTATCATCGCCAAACCACAGTTCAGCTTCTTGTTTGGCAGCTTGTACTTGTCCGATTACTTCTTCAAAGCGTTCAACGACACGCATACCGCGACCACCACCGCCAGAAGCAGCTTTAATCAATAGTGGAAAGCCGATATTGCGCGCTTGTTCTTCAGCGTTATGTAGTGTCACAGCACCAACAGAACCAGGTACGGTAGGTACACCTGCTTTTTTCATGGCATTGATAGCAGAAACTTTATTGCCCATTAAGCGGATATGATCAGCATTAGGACCAACAAAGGTCAAACCTGCTTCTTCAACTTGTTCAGCGAATTCAGCATTCTCTGATAAAAAACCATAGCCAGGATGAATGGCATCGGCACCAGTGATTTCAGCAGCGGTTAGAATAGTATTGATATCAAGATAGCTTTGATTGGCATTAGGTTTGCCAATACAGATTGCCTCATCAACAAAACGCAAGTGCATCAAGTTGGCATCAGCCGTGGAGTAGACACCGACGGTCTCTATGCCAAGCGCTTTACAAGCTCGAACGATACGTAGGGCAATCTCACCTCTATTGGCGATGAGCAGTTTTTTTATCATGGGGTCATCCTTGTCGAAGCGGCAGTCATTGATAGAGTCGTTATTTTGGCATCGTGACGCTAAGCTATTATAGTTAATGCACTATAACTCAAACTCAGATGCCAAATGGTAACGAGGTCTCAATCATAATGAGATAAAGTGTGGCGAAAGTTATCGTTATGCTTTGTAGCGTACGATAGGTTGGCCAAACTGTACTACTTCAGAGTTATCGACTAAGATTTCGTCAATGACGCCACTTTGAGTTGCCTCAAGCGGATTCATGATTTTCATGGCTTCAATGATACCGAGCGTGTCACCAGCCTGTACCTTTTGTCCAACCTTGATGAAAGGTGGGTCATTAGGGCTAGGCGCTGAATAGTAAACGCCAACCATTGGTGATGTCTCAACGCTACCAGCTTTTACCGCAGGTTTTGCTTCGGCAGCAATGGGAGCCGCGCTCGCAGTAGGAGCAGCCATCATCGTTGGTACAGGGGCATCATAGTGACGAGTCAAACTAATGTGTTCGTCGTCTGAGCTGATTTCTAAATTAACCAGTTCACTTTCTTCCATGAGTGCGATCAGAGTGCGTATTTTTTCAATATCCATAGTTTTAATTTTGCCTTGTACTAAATTCGAGAAATAGTGTAACTAAATATTGTGCAGATAATTGCTAATGATACCTATATTCACGTCAATGAGCAATCGATGTACAGTTGTTAACTGAGATTTTTTACATATTATGACGTATGCATATGTTATGCGTAAGAAATGCTCAATGATTTATCATAGTCTATGTGACCATATAGCGCCAGTGATGGTTACCAGATACTATAGTCAAATCCATATAAATCCGCTACATCATCATCTTCGCTAACCATACTAATGTATAGCTTGCACTCAGCTTCCTTGTATCGAAATTGTTTGAAATCAACTATACGTTAGATAAACATGATTTAGATAGTCTATTAAGCCCACTTTGCTGTTAAGCGTCTCTGTTGATAACGCAGTCGCAGCGTCAGTAGAATAGATGATAAAAACAACCCTGTGATTAATGCCATCCAAAAACCTTGGGCGCCAACGTCAGTGAAACGCACCAAGTAAATACCGAGCGGTAGAGCAACTAACCAATAGCAGAATAGCGTGACCCACATTGGTATGGTCGTGTCTTGCATGCCGCGTAATATCCCAGCAATGTTGACTTGCCAGCCATCAAATAACTGATAAGCCAATGCGAAGATGAGCAAGTGCATGGCTTGTGCTCTGACCACTGGATTGTCAGTAAATGCTGCTGCCAGTTGTGGTCTAAACAGCCATATGCCAAGCATACAAGTCAATGCAATCAATACGGTCCAAATCAGCCCTGTGGCTTGTACTTGTCGTAATGCCAGTAGGTTTTTTTCGCCGAAGCGATTGGATATCATAATAGTCAGCGCCATGGCGACTGATATGGGTATCATAGACAGCTGCGAGGTTACCGCCAATGCTACTTGATGCGATGCTGTTGCTATCTCACCTAAGGGACTGATGACTAGGGCACCTAAGCTAAATAGGCTTGCTTCAAAAAATATCGAGATACCAATTGGAATACCCAATTTCAGCAGTTTTTTGATCTGTTCACGATTGGGACTGGCAAAGCCATAAAAGAACCGTGTGCTGGCAAACTGCTGTCGTTTAGTGAAGCTGGTATAAGCCGCAAGTAGTAATACATTTATCCATAATACTAAGGCCGTCGCGACACCGCAGCCTGCGCCGCCCATCTCAGGCATGCCAAATAAGCCATGAATAAAAATATAGTTGAGCGGAATATCTGCCAGTAGACCAATGATACTAATGACGGTGACGGGCTCAGGTCGTCCAAGCGCCTCACAATAACTGCGTAGGACGGCATAGACGGCTAGTGCAGGAAAACCAAACGAGACACCATGCAAATACTGCGTGGCGATTGGCTGGATGTTTTCAGGCACCCCCATGATTCCAAGTACGTTTGGGGCCAAATTGACCACAATAAAGCCAATAATACCAATGACACCAGCCGTCCATAAGGATTGCTGCGTGATATGAGGTACTTGGTCATGCTTGTTTTGACCAATTGCCTCACCAATGAGCGGTGTGGTAGCAATCAAAATACCAGTGGCTAATAAGAATAGTGGCAGCCAAATACCAGAACCAACGGCAACAGCAGCCAAATCGAGCGCAGAGACTTGACCTGCCATAATAGCGTCGACTACGCCAAGTGCCGCTTGGCAAAACTGAGTAATCAGAATAGGTAGCGCGAGCACACCTAAGCGTAAGCTGTAGCTTTTAAAATCTCTAAAGGATAATGGGAAAACCATAGTGAGCAACTTTTTATTCTTTACGGTATTGATTAGGAACGAGCAAAACCTGCCATCAATAAACTAATAGCGAGACAGGGAGATAAAACGAAACAATGAGATGAGAATAGTGCCGACGATAATACTCCGATAAATAATATGAGCAAGCCTATAATGTTGCCTAAGTAGATAGATAGAGTATGGAAATAAAAATGACGGCACTAAAATAAAAATAACCCGTCAATCCAAAGGGTGGATTGACAGGTCATAAATAAATAAGATGGTAAAGAAGCTAGGCCATAATGTCAATATTTCAGAGGCGCGCAATGATGGTGGATACAAGACAACTGTAAAAAAAGAAAATTATGATATTAAAAAAGAAAATTACGATCTTTCACATGAGATCCAGCGTCTCTGCCATGTCCATAATCGCTTGCCAATGCTTTGGCTCTAGCGGAATGACCGTCAACTGCTGACAGCCTTTTCTGAGTAACAATGAATCTTCAAGTGCGGGCAAAAACTTAAGATCTAGTAGTGGTATTACATCAGTAAAGGCCTGCTCAAATTTGACATCTACCATATACCAGCGTGGCTCATCTTCGGTTGCAATAGGATCGTAATGGCGATGTTCAGGATGGAACTGGGTTGGATCAGGGTAGCCCGCTTTGCTAATAGTCATGATGCCAGCCACACCTGATGGTTTGGCACTAGAATGATAAAAAATAACTTGGTCGCCAACTTTCATGTCATCGCGCATGAAGTTGCGGGCACGATAATTACGTACGCCATCCCAACGATCCGTTTTTAGACGTTGCAAATCCTTAATACCAAAAAACTTTGGATTAGATTTCATCAACCAGTAAGCCATATTTTTATCCTGTTAATTATTATGGTTTTGTTAGGGGGTGTTGAATATTTACCAGCCGTCAACCGATGACAGTAGTAGCTATTCTGCCAATAAGAGGATGTAGTTAACATGAGTGTTTGTTACTGGTTTTGTTATTGCAGGGATTTTCTTTAAGAGAGTCTTTTTTTTACTGAATTTAGGCGTTATCCTAGCGCTACTTTCTGCTAATGACAGCAGCAACGCATTTATAGATAAATCCTTTTATGTCAAATATTCAATCTGTTCACGGTTCAACTGATGTTAATGCCTTCAATAATGATAATGCGGGCGCAATAGAGGTGAGTACCATTCCACTAGCGTTATATATTCATATACCATGGTGTGTAAAAAAATGCCCTTATTGCGACTTTAACTCGCATGAGTTACCGATAGACAGTCAGATATCGATGTATGACGAATACGTAGATGCATTGCTGTTAGATGCAAATATGCAGCAGCCATTAGCCCAAGGTCGCGAGATCAGTTCAATATTTATCGGTGGAGGCACACCATCGCTACTACCTATTGCACAGTATCGGCGACTATTCGCTAGCTTACGCAATACCTTTACATTCGCTGATGATATAGAAGTGACCATGGAAGCCAATCCTGGCACGCTAGAGCATGCACCCTTTGCTCAATACCTAGAGGTCGGTATCAATCGTCTGTCGATTGGTGTACAGAGCTTTGCTGCTGATAAGTTGACCACGCTTGGGCGCATACATGATCCTGCTCAAGCACTGTCTGCCATTCACGCTGCACGCGCTGCGGGTTTTGAGCGCGTCAATGTTGATTTGATGCATGGATTACCGCAACAAACGATGAGTGAAGCGTTGGATGATATTCAAATGGCTCACGATGCAGGGGCGACGCACATCTCTTGGTATCAGCTGACGATTGAGCCCAATACCGTGTTTTATCGTAGTCAGCCTATTTTGCCAGACGAAGACAATTTGGCAGATATTGAACAAGAGGGTCAAGCGCTATTGCAGCAATTGGGCTACAACAATTATGAAGTGTCCGCTTGGGCAGGCGCATCCGATCAGCCGTGTCGTCATAATGTCAATTATTGGCAATTTGGGGATTATTTGGCCATTGGGGCTGGTGCACATGGCAAAGTGACAATTAGTCATAAAGCGACGATGCATCACAAAGCGAGCGAAACAGCAGAAACGAATAAAACGTTAAAGAGCGAGTTGTTAATACAATCTGGCATTTATCGTTTTAGTAAGTCGCGATTGCCTAAGGATTATGTAGGGCATTTAGATGCTAATGAGCAATCTACTGTCAGCCAAAATACACCGAAGATGGTGGGCTGGCAAGAAATTGACAGTGATGAGCTGGTCAGTGAGTTTATGCTAAATGCGCTGCGCTTACATGGCGGGGTAGTTTGGTCACTGTTTCAAGAAAGAACAGGACTAAGCGCTAATAGTATAACTTTATCAGTAGCCAAGCTCGTGGCTCAAGGTTTATTGACAGACAGTGCTGAGCGGTTACAGCCAACAGAATTAGGACAGCGTTATCTCAATCAAATATTACGAGAGTTTTTATAGCACTGTATTTTAATGGTAGTGCAAAAGCAGGATAAGCATTAGGGTCTGTTGAACATTCAAATGTGGTGCTGGCAGTCACTATTTTTTAGGCAATATGCAGTGAAATTTTTGACGCCTAGTCATTCTAGGTTAAACCATTTCGCCATATATTGGCAAAAAATAGTACTGCCCTCCACTCGAGCACAGCTCTTGCCTTGCGAACGGGCAAAGCAGTGCTTTGCTCGATCCGTTCTCAAGGCTGATGCTAAAATCACCCCAAATGTTGTTGCAAACCTAGCTAAGGTCTCGACATTATCTTCGGCTTGCGCCTAATTTGGTGCAATTTGCCTAGCAATCAGCAGCCCTAATATTTGAATGTTCAACAGACCCTAAATAAAGGAATAAAAAAAGGCTTACCAAATAAATGATAAGCCCTTTCTAAAATCTAAAAAAATCAAACCTTAGATTTTATCTTGTACATCTTGTGCGCCACCAGTTACAGCATTACCAGCGCTTGATACGTCTTGGCCTAGACCTTTAAAAGTGTTGCAACCAGTTAGTACAAACATAGCGGTCAAAGATGCGATGATTACTTTTTTCATAATAGTATCCTCAAAAAATAAATGGATTGTTATAAATAATAACAGCGATGCTAAGCATAATGCTTAACACTCACTGAAGGTTTATTAGATAGAGAGATAATTATAAGTAATAACTATCTCTTTATCCGTTACAGACATCATAGTGAAAGTTAAAAACGCTGCACAGTATCAAAATGTAATTATTGGCAGTAAACTGTAACTTTCGATTACTTATCGATGATAAATACAAATAATAAGTTTTGTCCACTGACGGAGTTAGTATGACCATCCATATTGTGTTGGTAGCCCCTAAAATGCCCAGTAATACTGGCAATATCATTCGTTTGTGTGCCAATAGCGGGGCACAGCTGCACTTGGTCAGACCTTTAGGGTTTGAGCTCGATGACAAGAAGCTACGCCGTGCAGGTTTGGATTATCATGAATACGCACATCTGCAAGTACATGATGACTGGGCAGCCGCAAGAGAGGCATTGAACGTTGCCGATTGCCATGTGGTCACAGCATTGACTACTAAACTGAGCAAACCATTTTACGATTATGATTTTAGTGGGTTGCAGGCTAGTGAAAATTTGAATAGTGCTCAGACAGCTAAGAAAATGCCTAATATCGCATTGGTATTTGGTTCCGAAACGGCAGGTCTGGCAGATGAGATACGTGAAGATATTGGCGCTGATAATTGGTTAAGATTACCTATGCTGGCTGATTCGCGCAGTCTAAACCTATCTAACAGCGTTGCGATATGTCTATATGAGATATGGCGCCAGCAAGGCTTCGCTGGTGATGAAGGACGTAGTGTCGGTTATGAGACCTTGACGGTATATGATCCTAAATAGCGTTGTTTTTACTGACTAGTGAAATACTGAATATACAGCAAGGTATCCATATTTAGATCAAGGTGTAGCACCACTCTAATGAGCTATACCTTTAATGATGTACTGTTGGGATAAGTATTTGATAGCTTATGTTTGCATCAACACAGCAAGCGAAAAATTTATCCCAATAGTTAGTAGGTGTTTTTAGTAGGTCGCTTTGTTCAGAATGACGTTCAGAGCGACTTGATGTAGCAGTTACTCATCCACTACAAACAATTGGGTGGCTTAGGTAGACCTGACAGGCGATTGACATGTCGGGCGACCAACCCTGTTTTGAATAGCTGCTGTAGTTTTTGATTACTGATATCGTGCTCAGGCAAGGTTTTTTGTAGCCATTTAATCAATGGGCGTGTGGCTGGCGCATGATTGAATTTAGCAAAAAAGGCACGTACTTGTTGTAAAATCTGCAAATGCTCAGCTTCCAAATGAACATCTAATGTGTCGGCCAATTGTTGTGCGATATCAGGTGTCCAGATAGTATGATCACACAGGTGACCGTCTTGATCTAATTCAACACTGATTTCAATATTATTAGGCGTCATAGCAGGGGTAGTGGCATCATTATTCATAAGGCAATGGTCACGACTTTATCAAATTGTGTGTCTTGAGTCAGCTCGACCCACTCGTTATCTGTCAATATTCTACTCAATTTGGCCTCTAAATTAAGCTTGAGAGTCGTATTGGTCGTTAGTTGCGAGACATCATCGGCTAATGCATAAATACCAGCAATACCCTCAATTTCAATATCGCCCAAATAAGCGTCTAACCAGTCGATAAAGGCAACAGTAGTGCCTAGCAGTAGAATGCTATCACCAGTGCGCCACGTGCGTGACATCTCGTCAATACCGCGTCTCAGTGTATCCATCGGACTATGCAATTGATATAACGTTGCCATTTGGTTCTTCCTATCTGATCAGTTAAAAGGTCAGTATCTGCTCAAAGTCTTGTGAGTTGACGACTTCTGGTATCAAGGTCAGTTGTGACGCCAGATCTGCTGGCAGCATACCTGTGACCCATCCACTGAAGACATCATCAGGCAGCCAAGCCGCTGGCATGTCGTACAGCTCCAGTGATTGAATCATGCCATGCAAACGCGATTCAGACTGCATCAATAGGCCAAAGACAGGGGCATCCAAATATAGTTGTACGTCATGACCAAAGGTCGCTAGCGTTAGCGCAAGCGCGCAGCCCTCATAACTGGCCATTTCAGTCGGCGTGTGCAACTGAATTAATAGTTTCATGGTTAAATCCTAATCTGATTACTTGCGTGACGATTACTGTTTTCGCAATCATATCTTCCAAGCCAAAATATCTCAAAGCGATGCGTTGTTAAAATTGAATCAGGCGACAGTCTTCTTGCATCATCATCGCAAGCTCACTCAGGCCGACCAGCGAAAAGCCTGTCGCAAGATTGTCACCATTGAGCTGATGGCGTGAGCTGTTATCCGTATCACTAATCCCGCGACTGAGAGCAGTACTGACGCAGACGGGTAGCGATAACTGATACTGCTCGGCAAGGTTTTGCCACTCTTTGGTCAAATCAACTTGCTCTGCTGACTGCCAGCGTAAGCGGTTGGCAGTATGGGCAGCATCTCCATAAAAAAAGACATTTAACGTTTCACTGCTATTCGTGTTTTCTTCGTTTGAGGTGTTTTTAAGATAAGCACGAGCATAACGTAGCGCTAGAGAGCCCAGTGGATGACTGGGATCAGCGGTAATCAAAAGTAAAGGGGGCATGGTTGTCATAAGGATTCTTGTCGATCGTCAATGCTAAAGGTGTTTATGCTACCATAAAGCGCTCAAAAGCAAAGTGCGTCAGTGTGATTAAAAGTGGTTTTATCATAAATACTGGCATATATTAGTATGGTTGTCAGATTCGGTGACTACCTCGTAAGAAAAAACGCTAATATTATGCGCTAGGTTCACGTAGTCTTATCATTCCATGCAAGGAGTTTATTTACCTATGTTACCTGCTATGCCTTCACGCGAGACCCATGGTACAGATAGTCAGCCTACAGTAGAGCAGCTGCAAGTATTGCAGACGGCGAGTGAGTTTGCTTATCAGATTTGGGAGAGCCGTACGATCTCATGCCAAACATTTTTGCGCAGCTACCCATTAGATCAGACCCTAACGCGCCAGCAAATCGACGATCTGATACAAGACTATACTTTGGATGAGAACTATCAGATCGCTGATGAAGCCAAGGTAATGAAAGGACTACGTGATTTGCGTACTCTGCTAATGATGCGTTGGATCTGGCAAGATGCCTTGCAGATGATCTCACTTGAGCAGTTGACTGATGAACTCTCTGAGTTTGCAGGGGGTTGTATCTCCTTTGCCAAGGGTTATACCTATCAGCATCTGATCAAGCAGTATGGCGAACCAACTTTTATTGATGCCAAAGGTAATGTGCAAATCGACGATATGGCCATCATGGCTATGGGGAAACTTGGTGCCCACGAGCTGAATCTATCTAGTGATATCGATCTGATTTTTGTCCATCAAGCACGTGGTGAAACCAATGGTGATAAGGCCAAAGGTACTCGTAGCATAGACAACAAGCGCTTTATGACTCGATTGGGTCAAGGCATTATTAAATTGCTTGATCATACAACGGCTGATGGTTTTGTCTTTCGCGTTGATATGCGTCTACGTCCATGGGGAGATGGTAGCGACTTGGCTATTCATTTGTCAGCGCTGCAAAAATACTTTTCTCAACATGGCCGCGCATGGGAACGTTTTGCTTGGCTAAAAGCCCGCGTAGTCGGGCAGTTAGAGCAGCCATTTTATGATGAGTTACAAGCGCTCATCAGGCCATTTGTTTTTCGCTACTATGTCGACTACAGTGCTTTTGCGGCACTGAGAGAGATGAAGTCTCTCATTCAGAACCAAGTGGCACAGCGTGAAGATTTGGACAATATTAAGCTTGGTGCAGGCGGTATCAGAGATATTGAGTTCATCGTACAAGCGTTTCAGTTGATTTATGGCGGAAGACATCCTCAGCTACAGATTAAATCCTGTCTGGACGCGATGAAGGTGCTATATAAACTCAAATATTTGGAGCTTGAGACCTATAAGAAATTACAAGCCGCGTATCGGTTTTTGCGTCGGCTTGAACATGCGATTCAGGCAATTAACGATCAGCAGACCCAACGCTTACCACACGATACGCAGTGGCAATATAATCTGGCTATCACCCTTGGGTTTGAGGATTGGGCTGCGCTACTCAGCACGCTCAATCAGCATCGAAATAATGTAAACGTCCCATTCGAGCGTATGGTTACCGAACGTCAAGTACCGGATCAAGAAGATGCTAGTCTCGAGCCAAAAGATCTTGATGAGCAGATTGCACGATTGGATAACGTACTCACGGAAAAAAACCGAGATCTATTAGATAATTTTTGGCAGTCAAAATTGGTTGCCAACTTAAGTGAAGAAGCCAGAGAACGTCTAGATGATGCATATCCTGTCATCGTCCACGCGCTGTTGGCACATCAAGACCAGCAGCAACTTGCGAATACAGCGTTGCCTCGTCTTATCTCGTTACTCGAAGCGATTTGTCGTCGTTCCATCTACTTAGTGATGATCGCAGAAAACCCCAATGCAACGATTGAGCTGATTCCGATGCTATCAGCCAGTCCTTGGATTGCAAAAGAGCTGGCACACTATCCTGTACTGCTAGATACTTTTTTACAGCAGCGCTATCACCATCTACCTGATAAGCGTGAGCTGCGTGACATTTTACGTCAACAATTACTACGCGTAGAGCCTAATGACGAAGAGAAGCTGCTCAGCGTTGTGCGGCTGTTTAAAAAGAACCAGATACTGGCAGTAGCGGCTAGTGATATATTAGCTGCGCGTCCGATTATGAAAGTGTCGGACTCCTTAACTTATATCGCTGCAGTGGTACTAGAAGCGGTGTTAGAGCGCGCGTTTGCAGAGATTGTCAGGCGCTATGGTTATCCTATTGGTCAAGATGGCGATCCGGTCACTGAAGCGGATTGTGGCTTTGCTATTATTGGTTACGGTAAGCTTGGTGGGTTGGAGCTGTCATATTCCTCAGACTTGGATTTGGTGTTCTTGCATAAGATAAAAGAGCAGGGTATGACCACGGGCGAAAAATCGGTCAGTGGAATGAAGTTTGCCGCGCGTCTGGTGCAAAAGCTGATGAACTATCTGAACACCCAAACGCGAGATGGCCGTGCTTACGAGATTGATATGCGTCTGCGTCCCTCAGGTAATGCAGGTATGATGGTGGTGTCATGTGACGCTTTTGAGACGTACCAACTAGATAAAGCCTGGTCATGGGAGCATCAAGCATTGGTGCGCGCGCGGGCGATTTGTGGCGATAGACGAGTAACAGCACGCTTTTGTGATATTCGCCGAAATGTACTGGCATTGCCGCGTACGTTAGAGCAGGTACGTACGGAAGTCACCAGTATGCGTATCAAGATGCAAAAGCATTTAGGAACCAATCAATGGCAACAGAAATCTGGCAAGTTCCATCTTAAACAAGATGCAGGCGGGATAATCGATATTGAGTTTTTAGCGCAATTTGCGGTATTGGCTTACTCGCACGAGCATCCAAGTTTGACCAAATGGAGTGACAACGTCCGTATCTTTGAGGAAGTTGCATTACTTGGCATTTGGGAGGCGCAAGTCTGTCAAGATTTGACAGATGCTTATCTAAGAATTCGTGCGGCTACCCATCAATTGGCATTGTCAGAGCAATCATTGTTGGTTGACGAGTCATTATGGAAAGAAACACGGGCATTGGTACAAGACCAATGGAAGCATTTGATGGGCGTCGATACAGCAGATGAAGAGTAGTATGAATCCCCGGTTTTTTAACTATAAATAATAGCCTGCTAGGTCCAAACCAAAAGAGTTCATTTGCTAGGACTGCCAGTGATATAATCGGTCACACATCGTGATATTACTGGCAATTCTTCATCATTTATTGGTGACAATAATGCTGAATTTTAGCAATGAAATTTGACGCAGTGGTGTTATCATATGATGTCGATAAATACTATTAAATATAATTTACCTAAAAAAGTTAGACGTTAGCGCTAGCATAAGGACTACAAAATGAACATGGCAACACAAGACGGTAAGCTTTGGATGAATGGCACAATGATTGAACAGCCAGATGCTAAAGTTCACGTACTGACCCACAGCTTGCATTATGGCATGGCTGTATTTGAAGGTGTGCGTGCTTACCAAACTGCTGATAATCGTACTGCTATTTTTCGCCTAAAAGAGCATACCGAGCGTTTATTAGGCTCTGCAAAAATCTTTCAAATGGACGTACCGTTCGATGCCGCGACTCTAGAGCAAGCACATAAAGATGTTGTTAAACAGAACAACTTGGCAGAAGCTTATATTCGTCCATTAATTTGGGTCGGTGCAGAAAAGCTAGGTCTGTCTTCGCGTGACAACAGTATCAATGCGATGGTTGCTGCTTGGCATTGGGGTGCATATCTTGGTGACGAAGGTATCAAAAACGGTATCCGCGTGAAAACGTCTTCATTCACACATCATATGACCAATGTGACGATGTGTAAGGCAAAAGCGTCAAGCAACTATCCAGTGTCTATCATGGCCAACCAAGAAGTCACTCGTAATGGTTACGACGAAGCTATCTTGATGGATTCACAAGGCTATGTTTGCCAAGGTGCAGGTGAAAACTTGTTCTTAGTAAAAGATGGCGTATTGCATACTCCGGATCTTGCTGGTGGTGCGTTAGATGGTATCACTCGCCGTACTATCATTCAGTTCGCTGATGACCTAGGTATCAAAGTGGTTGAACGCCGTATTACTCGCGATGAGTTTTACTTAGCGGATGAGATATTTATGACAGGTACTGCTGCTGAAGTGACGCCTATTCGCGAATATGATGATCGCACGGTTGGTAACGGTGGCCGCGGGCCTTTGACTGAAAAGCTACAAACTTTATACTTTGATGTAGTACACGGTCGCAATGAGCAATATATGGATTGGTTAAGCTTTATTGATTAACAATGCAGTTACTTTGAAAAACTAAAAAAGGCTGAACGTAATTGTTCAGTCTTTTTTTTATGCTAATATAGCCATCATATTTATTCATATCGTTAAAGTGAGCAGTCAATGCCAATAGATTCTAATACAGCAGATAATAAAAATATCAAACAAATCATTTGTATTAAATGGGGTACAAAGTACGGGGCTGATTATGCCAACAAACTATATGGCATGGTGTCTCGTAATATTACGCCGCCATTTCGTTTTGTTTGCTTTACAGATGATACCACCGATGTACGTCCAGAGATCGAATGCCAAGCATTGCCACCATTAGATGTCACTATGCCAACCAATACACTAGGTAAGTGGCCAAAATCTCGTTTATGGGGTGAAAAGCTTGGCGATTTAACCGGTACAGTACTGTTTGTAGATTTGGATGTGATTATCGTCGATAGCCTCGATCCTTTCTTTGAGTATGGCAAGCCGGACGATGTTATTTTATCTTATAACCCGAGCAACCCGTTGGAGCGTTTGGGGCAGACTTCTTGTTTCAGATTTCAGATAGGTTCGCTTGTTTCACTACAAGAAAAATTCAAGGCGGATCCACAAGGCATCGCTGATGAGTATCGTTTTGAGCAGCGTTTTGTCACACGTAACGCACCCGGTGGTGTAAAGCTGTTTCCAAAGGCATGGGTGGCTCACTTTAGACGTAAATGTCGTCAGCCGTTTCCGTTCAATTATTTTAAAGAGCCAAAGATTCCTAAAGGTGCTCGTCTGGTTATTTTCCCTGGTGATTTATACCCTACGCATGCAATTGATGGCATGTATAATAAAAATGCGGCTAATAATGCTAAAGATCATTTGAAAAGAATTACTGAGCCCAAAAACTTGAAACGCCCTTTACGACATTTACGTCACTTTATCTTGCCAGTAACTTGGATTGAGAAATACTGGAAGGAGTAGGCTTAGCTTTACAACTGAGTATTATCACATTAGACGTAATTAATACTGATGTTTTATAGCCTTGTAAATGACTAGGGTTAGAGTATTCTCCAGTGAACGGATAGAACTATGAAAACGAACGATATCATCAGAGTATTTGTGGGCTGTGACCCAAACAACTGTGATCTAGAGCAGATGATGGTTCTAGATTATAGTATCCACAAACATACCAGTGTGCCAGTAGAGATAGTGTGGATGCAGCTCTCACGTGACCCTAATAGTTATTGGTATTCTAACCCTGAGACTGGTAAAGGCTGGGATACCACCAAGTGGTCAACGCCTTTTTCTGGTTTTAGATGGGCGATTCCAGAGTATTGCAATTATTCTGGACGTGCGATCTATATGGATGCTGATGTCGTTGTTTTAGATGATTTGGCAAAATTATGGCAGCATCCTATCGAAGGACAGGCCGTAGTAGCAGCTAAAACGAATGCTGATATGACTCGACTATGTACTTGCGTGTGGGATTGTGAAGCTGCAAAGTCTGTCATTTTACCTATCGAAAAACTCAAACAAGATCCTAAAAGCCATAAAGAAATGATGGCGGTATTTAAGAAAAATACTCAGCTGATTGAGTCTTATCAAAATAGCTATAACTGTATAGATGGTGAAGACTTAGCGATAGAGGACATCAAGGTCTTACATTACTCGGATATGGGAACGCAGTTCAGTCACAAATATTCGTTACCCAGAGTGAGCGAGGAAGGGTTCGAGCATTGGTTCGATGGTGAAATAATGCCACATCCAAGACAAGATTTGGTCGGCCTTTTTGATAAGTATTATCATGAAGCGCTTGCCGCTGGATATCATTTAGACAGTTATCGAGTTGAACCTTTCGGTAGTTTTCCAAAAAAATCTCAACAAGGCTACAGTGGTAATAAAGTCACTCGCCCGAGTGCTTCCAAATCACTGTTTTCGAGACTCTTTAAGCGCTGATTTTTCGATCAAATAATTATAAGTTTCTTTAAGTGGACAAAGATATCACTCGATAGGTCGTAGTTTATGAAACAGCACAAAAAAATAGTGTTACTTGTTATTAATTGCTTACAAGGCGGCGGTGCGGAGCGTGTGGTATTGACGTTAGGTCAAGGGTTTTATGAATTGGGCTACGAAGTACATGTTCTAAGATTCAAACCCTTGGTAGAGTATGAGTTGAGCCCAGACCTTCATTATCATGTGCTCAAATTTAAACCTTACAAGCTCATACCAGGATCTGAAAGGCGTGATAAGCTTTTTGCGCGTTCTGTCGATAAGTATGTTTCACAAAATATCGGTCAGCCTGACATGATACTTTCTAATCTTGATCGTGCGGATAGTATCTTGAGTAATAGTAAGCTACCGAATATCACTTATATTATTCATAACACCGTATCGCTGCTCTACAAATTCAATAAAAATCAAGATGCTGAGCAATTAAAAAGAAAAATGGTCGAGATTTATTCTAAACATCCTTGTGTATGTGTGAGTGAGGGTGCTGAAAAGGATTTTACCAAAAGCTTTGGCAATATCACACCAACGGCGGCCATCCACAATCCAATTGATAGAGACAATATTCAAAAACAGGCCAATGCTTTTGTTCCTGAATATCAGAACTATATAATACATGTAGGAAGCTTCAAAGATGCGAAGCGTCACGATGTATTGGTAAAAGCCTACGCAAAGACTGATCAATCTATGCCATTGTTGCTCTTAGGCCAAGGCAAGCATAAAAATGAGATAGAGAATTTAGTCACAGCGTTAAAACTAGAAAATAAGGTGGTGTTTTTAGGCTTTCACGAAAATCCTTTTCCTTATATCAAACATGCACAATTTAAGGTACTGACTTCTGACTGGGAAGGCTTTGCTTTAGTTATTGCTGAAGCTTTAGTGCTAGGTACACCGGTCATCAGCACCAATTGTCCGTCAGGCCCGAGTGAGCTATTACCTGAAAGCAACTTGATGCCGATGGGAGATATTGAAGCCATTGCTGAAAAAATGCGTCAGGCAATGAGCAACCCACAACAGTTTCATGCCCCGTTTGATGAATCACTGCTTCCAGTTAAAATAGCTGAGAAATATCTAGAATTCTCTCAAAGACTAGATGTCATAAAGTGATACTGTCAAATCCTCTTTATACTCAAAATACTCACTTTTAAGAAAGTTTAAAATGACTAATAATGCCACGAGCATAATCAATAATTTACCCAGAGAAAATAAGAAAAAAATACTTTTAGTCATCAACTGCCTACAAGGTGGTGGCGCTGAGCGTGTTGTACTTACATTAGGGCAGGGCTTTTATGAGTTGGGATATGAAGTACATGTTTTAAGGTTCAAGCCTCGGGTAGAGTATGATCTTAATCCGAACCTTATTTATCATGTTCTAAAATTCAGGCTTTATAAAAAGATACCAGGAGCACAGCGTCGAGATAAGTTTTTTGCTCGTACTGTAGATCGTTATATCACAAAAAAAATTGGTCAGCCTGATGTTATTTTATCCAATCTTGATCGCTCAGACAGCGTTTTTAGTTATAGTCGTTTGCCCAATATTGTATATGTGATTCATAATACTTTATCTTTATTGTATAAGTTTCAACAGGCTGATATCGGTCATCAGAAAAAAGAAAACTTTACTAAGATTTACTCAAAAAACCCTTGTGCCTGCGTAAGCAATGGCGTTCAGAAAGATTTTTTAGAAAATTTTGGTGATATTACACCAACGATAGCCATTCACAATCCAATAGATAGAGACTGTATTCGAAAACTAGGTGACGCATTCGTTCCTGAATATCAGAATTATATTATTCATGTGGGTAGCTTCAAAGAGGCAAAACGTCATGATGTGCTGCTAAGAGCTTATGCTAAAACAGATCAGTCTCTACCTTTATTGCTTTTAGGTAAAGGTAAGCTCAAAAACGATATAGAGCAATTGGTAGTAGAACTCAATTTGGAAGACAAGGTGGTTTTCTTAGGTTTTTTAGAAAATCCTTTCCCTTATATAAAACATGCAAAATTTAAGATATTAACTTCAGACTGGGAAGGGTTTGCTTTGGTGATTGCAGAGTCTTTAGTTTTGGGAACACCAGTTATCAGCACCGATTGTCAGTCTGGCCCCAGTGAGCTATTGCCTCAAAACAACTTAATGCCAATGAGAGATATAGATGCTATTGCTGCTAAATTAAGCTTAGCAATGAAAAATTCAGAGCAATTTCATTCTGAATTTAATGAGGCATTGCTACCTATCACGATAGCCAAAAAATATATTGAGTTCGCTTCTAATTGTGAGAATACAGGTGAGAAAGCTTAATCCAACCACCATTTAGACCAATCATCTCTGTGTAATTGCCGTAGCGTGGCAAACGCACTTTGATTATTTTGTAGTTTTTCGAATACAGCCAATAGTATAGTTGTCGCTAATTTGTCGACTTTAAGGAATTTACTATAGCGTTTGCGCATATTTCTTAAGCTATCGTCTGTACCTATACGAAAATAGGTAAGCCCGTCATATAAGGGTAAATCCCCAGCATAAAGTTGATCAGTTTTTTCATCCAGTAGTGGCATAGGTTCAGCCTTAGCACTTAACTGTAAAAAACTTCTAGTTTCATGCACTCTCAACGTATTCATTAGAGTAATGACGTTCATCAGGATTGCAGCTCTATTAGTATCATCTGAATAGTCGATGAAAGTATCGCAAGCAGAAACTATCCAACGTAATGAGAGATGCTCTAATAAATAATCGCTTTCTGCCTTCCAAAGTCTTTCAAATTCAGCAAAGGTTTTATCTGTTTTGTATTTGCGACGCATCAATATAACAAGCGTATTGTGATAAAAACAGAGCTCAGACTCACCCAACGATTGATGCTTTAGGTTGTTTAAATGGATCTCTAAGTCTGTACTTTTACGCTCATCTGTTAGCGCTTCAATATCGCACAATGCTTCAGTAATGGTTGTTGCTTTCATCTCATCAAAGCTTTTGCCATCATAATTTTTAAAAACTTTACCCGCATTCAATCTTTTTTCACTTCGAAATATTAATAGCAGTTTTCTTTGCCAGTTTGTAGATGTGGTCATGTCACTAAAATCCTTTAAAAAGGTATGATGCGATTAGAGCTTAAATGTCCGAAATATAGATGCTTATATTGTTTGTAAAAGTTACCTAATCATACTGAATAATATTGTTTATACCAAGTGACAAACTTTTCAATCCCATCTTCGATGCTAGTCTCAGGTTTAAAATCAATATCATCTACCAAGTCGTCTATATCTGCGTAAGTGATCGGTACATCGCCTGCTTGCATAGGTAACAAGTTCTCTTGAGCTTTTTTGCCACAAGCGCTTTCAATAGCAGTGATAAAACGGCGTAAAGTTACAGGTTGATTATTGCCAATATTATAAATCTTATAAGGGGCTGATGTCGTCGTGATAGTGGAATGTTGGGGAGAGGGAACTTTGTCTATTATTCGAATGACACCTTTTACGATGTCATCAATATAAGTAAAATCACGCTGCATATCGCCATTGTTGAAGACGTCAATTGGGTCGCCAGCCAGTATTCTTTTAGTAAAAGAGAAATATGCCATATCAGGTCGACCGTAAGGGCCATAAACCGTAAAGAACCGTAGTCCTGTCGTTGGAATGTTATATAGGTGACTATAGCTGTGTGCCATGAGCTCATTTGATTTTTTTGTGGCAGCATACAAGCTAATAGGGAAATCAACACAGTCAGAAGTTGTAAATGGCTGCTTGATGTTCATACCATAGACAGAGCTAGAGCTTGCATAAATCAGATGCTTGATAGCATGGTGACGACAGCCTTCGAGGATGTTCACAAACCCAACCACATTTGAATCAACATAGGCGTGTGGGTTTTCTATAGAGTAGCGGACACCTGCTTGTGCACCCAAATTAATAACCGTATCGAATTGATAGGTTGAAAAAAGTCCAGATATGGCTTCGCGATCAGCAAGATCCAATTTAATGAAGGTAAAATTCTCTGGCTCTGATAAGTCACTTAATATTTTTAGACGTTCTGCTTTTAGATTGACGTCATAATAATCGTTGATGTTATCGATACCAACGATGAAATGGTTTTGATCAGTCGACTCTATTTTTAAGAGCGCCTTGATTAAGTGAAAACCGATAAAACCTGCCGCACCAGTGACTAATATATTCATCAGTCGCTCCCGAATAAGTCTCTTGTGAATACTTTATCCGCTACATCTTCTATATCAGTAGATAGGCGGTTTGCTACAATGACGTCACTCATTGATTTGAATGCTTCTAAATCTTGAATAACTCGCGAGTTAAAGAAGTTATTTTCTTTCAATACAGGTTCGTAAACAACGACCTCGATACCCTTTGCTTTAATACGTTTCATGATGCCTTGAATAGCGGAGGCTCTAAAATTGTCTGAGCCACTTTTCATAACCAGTCGATGAATACCCACAATTCTGGGCTTTCTTTCGATGATTTTATCCGCAATGAAGTCTTTACGGGTACTATTTGAATCAACGATGGCTCTAATAAGATTGCTCGGCACTTCATCATAATTTGCCAATAGCTGTTTGGTGTCTTTGGGCAGGCAGTAGCCACCATAGCCAAATGATGGGTTATTATAGTGGTTGCCAATACGAGGATCTAAGCCAATGCCTTCTATAATCTGCTTGGTATCCAGTCCAAAGGTCTGGGCATAGGTATCTAGCTCATTAAAATAGGCAACACGCATCGCTAGATAGGTGTTAGAAAATAACTTAATGGCTTCAGCTTCAGTAGACTCTGTAAACAGCTGAGGGACTTCTTTTTTCAAGGCGCCTTCAAGAAGTAAGTTTGCAAATTGCTTGGCACGTTCAGATTGCTCACCAACGATAATTCTAGAAGGGTAAAGATTGTCATAGAGCGCTTTACCTTCTCGCAAAAACTCAGGAGAAAATACAATATTATCTGTTGAAAAACGTTCTTTAACTTCGTTAGTGTATCCAACAGGGACGGTAGATTTTATGATGATTAACGCAGTTTCATTGACACTAAGCACTTCCTCAATGACATTCTCTACACTTTTGGTATTAAAGTAATTGGTTTTTGAGTCATAATCAGTAGGAGTGGCAACGATAATGAAATCAGCATCTTTATAAGCAGATTTAGCATCTAACGTAGCGGTAAAGTTAATATTTTTATTCAGTAAAAAATCTTCAATCTCTATGTCTTCAATAGGCGACTGCTTGGCATTAAGCAGCTCGACTCTTTCAGCGATGATATCAACAGCTACAACGTCATTGTGCTGAGCAAGCAACATAGCATTAGATAAACCGACATAGCCTGTACCTACCACTGTTATTTTCATAAAAATCCCAATATTATATTTTGTTTATTATTTTATCGACTGCTATCTAGTATTTATTAGTTAGTAGCTTGTAATAGTGATGGCGGCAGATACGCTGAAAATTTATGAATCATAGCATCGCTAATTTTTTTGCATGAGCCTGAATCGAGCAAGTCTAAGCTTTGTATGCAGCCATATTTGATTGATTCTTTATGTAAATCAGCTAAAAAACCTTCAACACTACTTTCATTTTTGAGGTAGTTAACGGATATCGGTGGTTTAAGAGAGTTTTCGTTCTTCTGAATCTTTAGATGATTCATTAGTGTAATAGGATTTATTTGAGCCACGTCTCTAAATTTATACCTAATCTGCTCGTTCAGCAACTGAGGGTTGTCTAGTAGATAGCTCTTTAAAATGTTCTTATCAACGACATGTGGATAATGGTGAACCTCAAAAAATTGATTCATCCCAAGCGCTTTAGCACTTAACATCTGAGCAACGGTATGTTTGGGTTGAACGGCTTTACCCGATAATTTTTGTAGAGATTTCCGATAGTTTAGCTTGGCTTGTAAAAGAGCACTTTTTCTCCAATGTCCATAAATAATAATATTGTCATTGTCTAAAAAGTCTTCCTGAATAGCAGGCTGATTAAAGAAAAAATCATCATTCATATATATAAAGTAGTCAGATAGACCTGAGATATTCCATAGCATGGTTTCAATAGATCTGGTGTTGAAGGTCGGCAGAAATTGCTCGTATCCAGAAAATATTTCTTTATGATCGACAATACGTATTTTATCTTTAGCACAAATACCTTGATTGGCAAATTCAGAGATAAGTGCTGGCTGCTGTTGGTCTGTAACCACATAAATATAACGACAAAAAGGAACGTATTTTAAAATAGAGGCAATGTTGTAATAAATCTCATCATTACTAGCGAATCGTGTTGAGCTGACGGCGTCAGAGGCAGCGCTCGTTGTTTTTTGATACTGTGCTCTTTTTTGTTTAAGCGCTGGATCATCACCATCTACCCAAGCAATGACAATATCTATTTGTTTTTCATTATCTGACTTCATGGTTTATCCCCTGTTCGAGCCTATCGCCAATAATCTTTTAGCCAAGGACTTGGCTTAACATGACGATACCATTTGCCGCCACTACCGTTGATGGCATCTGGTGGATTAATCTCACCATGAAAGATAACAATCTTTGCGTTATCAGGCAGAGTAGGTGTACGCACAAAATTGAATGGAATGGGGGCAATGCACTGGTACTTGAAGCTGACACACCAGGTTTTATCCCAGTACTCTAAATGATGATGCTCACGCAAATAGTTGGATAAATAAGCTTGCTCGTGGCGCACTTGTTGACGAATGGTGTCGAAGTTCCGCTCAAAGTTTGCAAGCAAATCAGGATAAGTGCCCATACCGATGTTAAAGCGATACACGGAGCTGTTACCAATCATTCGCCATGGCTTTTTCCAATCACGAATAATCACAACACTGTCTCTATGCGCAGCTTCATAAGTGAAAAAAGCATCGATATTATCGACAATCACAATATCGATGTCTAAAAACAGCGCGACCCCTTTAAGGTCATACAGCTCTGGTTTAAACGTCGTGAGTTTTTTCCAACCACGCTCAGGACCCGCTGGTAGATCCATCTCTGGGATAGGGTGGCACGTAATAGCAGGATCAATGCCCGTACTATCATCGGTGAGACAGACCATTTGAAAATCTAAGGTAAGGTGGCGGCTGACCATATTATAAAGGCGATTGACGTATTCAGGACCGTATTTATCACCCCATTTCATACAGATAACATAACGCTGATCAGCAACTTTAAGCTTTGCTTTCGTGTGGTCTGTCGATGAGGTCTTCGTTACGTCAGTTGCCATAATGCACTCATATTGATTTCAATAAAAAATGGTTAATAAAATAAAAGATTTAAAAGTTAGCTAATATTAGCACGACTACGATTCACCACCTCTCTAAACGCTTAACTGATTGTACGGTTATTACTCATTGCTATTGGATTTGGCCGTATCACTAGCGTTATAATCGTGATGAATAGACTGCTTATTATTGCGAATGAATTTCGCCAAAGTTTCTTCATTGGCGTTATAAGGATTTCCCAATGAGGGAATGCGCTTGAAACGTCGATAGCCCCACATATAGTGACTACATTTGCTCTCAATCATCTGTTGCATGGCTTGGTTCAGCGCATGAGCAGCTGTTTCGGCATTGCGGTCGTAGAGTGCTGGGTCATCGAGTTTATAACAATAGATATCAAACCCATGACCATCTTTACGGCGAATACAAGATATGCCGACTAGCGCACATTTGGTTTTGCTAGCGAGTTTCGAGGCCAGCGTACTGGTCAATGTTTCTACCCCAAAAAAGGGTACAACCACACCGCCCGATGGGTCAGGTACATGGTCAGGAAGCACAATACTAAAACCACCTTGCTTAAGCGTTTTAAAGACAGCTTTGACGCCGCTACCATCAGTAGGAACTAACGTGGCATTGAGCCGTGAACGACCTTGTAAGACGAAGTCATTGGTAATATTGCCCTTGACGGGCTTATACATGATGGTCGGCGAACCAAACTGGTTAAGCCAAGCATTCATCATCTCCCATGTACCGAGATGTGGGACGATTGCAAGCATACCGTTAGGGTTAGCAAGTCCTTCTAATAAAATCTCTTTATTATGGACATCACGAATTTGAGCGATACTCCATTCAGGAGACATTGCCCAGCTTTTGATCGATTCAATACTGGTTAAACACTGGTGATAGATGATTTCTTTGGTTAACGCTTGTTTTTGCGTAGTGGATAATTCAGGGGCAATCAGCGCCATGTTGGTACTGACAGTACGCATAATACTTAAGCTGGGTATCTTTATAATCACCCACGCAACAAAACGTGCCAGCATCTGCAATACAGACAATGGCACGATTCTAAAAATATGATACGGATTCATGACCATTCACACAGTGATGAATCACGTAACCAGTTAGATAGCAAAGAACTAAACATTATTTTAACTATTTACTGTGCAGGTTGATTGGTGTCAGCCTGTGCTTTTTCACGCACACGGATACCAAGCTCACGCAGTTGCTTGCCATCAACGCCAGCAGGTGCTTGAGTTAGTGGGCACTCAGCAGTTTTAGTTTTTGGGAAGGCAATCACGTCACGGATAGAGTCAGCGCCTACCATGAGCATAATCAAACGATCCAAGCCAAATGCTAAGCCACCATGCGGTGGTGCACCGAATTTCAATGCATCAAGTAAGAAACCAAATTTGTCTTCAGCTTCTTGCTCGCCGATACCTAAAGCTTCTAATACGGCCTGCTGCATATCGTAAGTATTAATACGTAAGCTACCACCACCAACTTCTGTACCGTTCAATACCATATCATAAGCGATAGAAAGGGCAGATTCTGGGTTGTTTTTCAACTCATCAACTGAACCTTTAGGCTTGGTGAACGGATGATGCATTGATGTCCAACGACCATCGTCAGTCTCTTCAAACATTGGGAAGTCAGTGACCCAAAGTGGCGCCCACTGGCAGGTAGTCATTTCAAGGTCTAGCCCGATTTTTTGACGTAGCGCACCAATTGCATCGTTCACGACACTGGCTTTATCGGCACCAAAGAAGATAATATCACCATCTTCTGCAGCAGTACGCTCGATTAGGCTGACAAGCACATCATCAGTCATGTTTTTGATGATTGGAGACTGTAGGCCAGACTCTTTGTCCACACCGTTGTTGATGCTGCTAGCGTCATTAACTTTGATATAAGCCAAACCACGTGCACCATAGATGCCAACGAACTTGGTGTAAGCATCGATTTGCTTACGGCTTAACGATGCGCCACCAGGGATACGTAGGGCAGTCACACGACCTTTAGGATCATTAGCAGGACCTGCGAACACTTTGAAGTCGACATCTTTCATCAAATCTGCAACGTCGACCAATTTTAGTGGAATACGTAAGTCGGGCTTGTCTGATGCATAGTCACGCATGGCTTCTGCGTAAGTCATACGAGGGAACTGTTCAAACTCAACGTCCATCATAGTCTTAAACAAATGCTTGATAAGGCCTTCGTTGATATTCATGATTTCTTCTTCATTTAAGAAAGAAGTCTCAATATCCACCTGGGTAAACTCAGGCTGACGATCAGCACGTAAATCTTCATCACGGAAGCATTTAGCGATTTGATAATAACGGTCAAAACCTGACACCATCAATAACTGTTTAAACAGCTGTGGCGACTGTGGCAATGCAAAGAAGTTACCTGGGCGAGTACGCGATGGTACTAGATAATCACGCGCACCTTCTGGCGTCGCACGAGTCAGAATAGGTGTCTCAACATCTAAGAAACCATGATCGTCTAAATAACGACGAATTGTTGAAGTCGCTTTGGCTCGGAACACCATACGTTCTTGCATTTGCGGACGGCGCATATCGAGATAGCGATACTTAAGACGCAAATCTTCTGATACGGTAGTCTTCTCATCGTTCAATGGAAATGGTGGTGTTTCAGACTTGGCCAGTACTTCAATCTCTTTGCCTAGTAGCTCAATTTGACCACTGGTCATAGTAGCGTTTTCAGTGCCTTCATAACGGCGACGTACACGACCAGTGATTTTTAGTACATATTCAGGACGTACCGCATCAGCAGTAGCAAAAGCTTCTGGGGTATCAGGATCGACGACTACCTGCAAGATACCAGCGCGGTCACGCATGTCTAAAAAAATCACGCCACCGTGATCGCGACGACGATGTACCCAGCCTACGACACTAATGGTTTGCTCAATTAAGCTTTCGGTTACAGCTCCGCAATATTCGTCTCGGTATTCGCTATGCGTCATAATATAGTTATCCAGTTGTCAGCCCAATTCGAAATACAATAATGCAGCCATTACTGCGCGATTCAAGCTATTCGCTAAAAAAACGCACAAACAACGCGATTAAGACAAATGGTCATCACGTCGACTGCAGAAAATTTAATGTAAACGCGTATTATGCCTAATCTGCCCTTGTTATACAACCAGCTGAGTCCAATCGAGGTATAGGAATGCTTAGGTATCGGATGTATTTGTGCCCAAACATTTGTATTGGGTTAAAAATTGTCATTTTGCTTGAAAACCTGAGTGACTGTGCCTATATCAAGCTCACTTATAAAATTCTATTGATCCTATTACTACTGATCTTATTAAAGTTATCTTAATCATGTAAGGAATACTGTTCATGCTTTTTCATCCTGCCAAAAATCCTGTTGAATTGCGCGTCATTCATCTAAACAAAAACCAAGAGCAACGCCGTGAAGACTTAATGGAAGCCACGCAAGGTAAAGCGGCGCTCAAGCAGTTCAAAAAAACGATGGCTAAGAAAGCCAAGCAGGCGCTAAAAGTAAAAACCAAAAATAAGAAAAAACATGCTGATGATAAAGCACAAGTTTTTGTCCTTGATTTTGATGGTGATATCAAAGCAACGGCAGTAAAGCATCTACGCGAAGAAATCAGCACGCTTATCAGTGCTACAAATAAAGGCGATGAAGTCGTCGTGCGTCTTGAGTCAGGCGGCGGTGTGGTGCATGGTTATGGTTTGGCGGCAGCGCAATTGGTTCGCTTAAAAGATGCTGGTCTAAAGCTAACTGTCTGTGTTGACAAAGTTGCAGCGAGCGGTGGCTATATGATGGCTTGCGTCGCAGATAAAGTAGTGGCGGCACCGTTTGCTATCATTGGCTCAATTGGCGTGGTCTCACAATTACCAAACTTCCATAAATGGCTAAAAAACCATGATGTAGATTATGAGATGTTTACCGCAGGTGATTACAAGCGCACAGTTACTGTGTTCGGTGAGAACGATGCTGAAGATCGTGCCAAATATCAAGAAGAACTAGAGCAGACGCATGAGCTATTCAAACACTTTGTCAATAACTACCGTCCAACACTCGATGTGGCAAAAGTGGCCACTGGAGAGCACTGGTATGGAGAAGATGCGCTAAAACTTAATTTGATTGATAGCTTGCAAACCTCAGACAGCTATATTCTAGAGCGTATGGAAGACAGTGAAGTGTATGCACTACATTCACGTCAAAAACCAACACTCGCTGAAAAGCTAGGATTGGCGCAAGCAGCTGAGGCAACGTTGAGTATAGGAGTTGATAAATTGCCTGATGCACTCGCACGTTTTGATTTAAACAGCCGCTTAAATATTTTAAAATAATGTTAGATATCATTATGATAGTGAACCTCTAGTACTTTAGAGTTCAAATAGTTTTTTATACATTGTTTGTATTTTGTAAAAGGCGTGGCCTAGCTGGTCGCGCCTTTTTGCTGTTTATTGATAATTGCTGTGATATAAATGTAGCATACAGAAAACAGTATACGTACGTGCACTATAGTCATTTCAATATAAAAGTATTACTGCATTAACCTCGCTTGAAGTATCACATATACATCTTCACTCGGTTGTCTTGTACTACTTTCAAATTGAATCGACTATAAGGTTCTCATGGAGCTTTTTATTAACACTTGATTTAGACGATCAATAAAGAAAAGGAAGTCATTTATGTCTAACGATAATTTAATGTTTACCGCAACAGAACATGGTCAAGCCATGCATGCCAAAGTCAAAGCGTTTATTGAAACGCACATTGAGCCAATCGAAGCACAATTTTGGGAAGATTGTCATAAGAAAAACCCTGATGGTAATTGGGAAAACTGGGAGTGGCCTGAAGCTTACGAAAGCCTACGTAAACAGGCCCGTGAAGCTGGCTTGTGGAATTTATTCTTGCCTGATGAAACGTTAGGTGCAGGGCTTTCAGTCACTGATTACGCGCCTATCGCAGAGTTAACGGGTCGCAGTTTGCTTGCGCCCCATGTATTCAACTGTAATGCGCCTGACAGCGGTAATATGGAACTATTGTGGCGCTACGGTACTAAAGAGCAGCAAGACAAGTGGCTGACACCAATTCTAGAAGGTAAGACGCGCTCTGTGTTCTGCATGACTGAGCCTGATGTGGCATCAAGTGATGCAACCAATATGGAAGCAACCGCTGTAGTCGATGGCGATGAGATTGTCATAAACGGTAGCAAATGGTGGTCATCTGGTCTTGGCGATCCTGCGGTTGATATTCTAATTGTCATGGCATATACCGCTGATGAGACCGCAGACCGTCATCATCAACATTCGATGGTGCTTGTACCAGTCAAAACGGCGGGTGTGAACATCAAGCGTATGCTCAAAGTGTTTGGTGATTATGATGCACCGCACGGACATGGTGAGATTAGTTTTGAAAATGTGCGCGTGCCAGTCAGCCACTTTATTGGTGGACCAGGTAAGGGCTTTGAGATTGCACAAGGTCGTTTAGGGCCAGGTCGTATTCATCATTGCATGCGTTGTATCGGTGCTGCTGAAAAGTCTCTAGAGTTAGCAGTTAAGCGCGGCATGTCACGTACTGCCTTTGGTAAGCCATTGCTACAATTAGGTGGTAACTTTGAGCGTATCGCTGAAGCTCGTATTAAGATTGATCAAGCTCGTTTGATGACCTTATATGCTGCACAGAAGATGGATGCGCACGGCACCAAAGCAGCATTGACTGAAATCTCTGCTATCAAAGTCGTGGCACCAACTGTATTGCAAGAAGTCGTCGATATGGCGATTCAGATTCATGGCGGTATGGGTGTCTGCCAAGACACATTACTACCGAATTTCTATGCGCAAGCACGTGTGCTACGTTTGGCAGACGGTCCTGATGAAGTACACAAAACCATGATTGCCAAACTAGAACTCAAACGTCAGGGCTTTAGCCGTTCGACTAAATCTGACAAAGCTTAATCTTAACAAACGGTTGTGTGAGTCAGTCTTGATCTGCTCATGCAACCTTTATTAGAAACAAGCCAATCGTAATGCTAATTGAAAATTCACTATTAACGACTTAGTAGTGAATTTTTCATCACTACTGATGTTTTATCACTAGGGCGTATCCTCATTTCAAAAATAGTAATAAGCATAAGATAAATTGAATTGAGGGCTAGCTCTCATATCTGTTATAAAAATAAAAGACCACATGATAAGGAATATTTCATGGCAACTGATAATAAAGTATTAGACCAAGGCGGTATGGTACGTGAGGGCGAAGAGCTCGATGCCCAAGCAGTTAGTGAATGGCTTCGAAGCCAAGGTATCGATGTAGTAGGCGAGCCTACCGTCACTCAGTTCTCAGGTGGCGCATCAAACTGGACCTATCGTTTACAGTACGAAGGCAACGACAAAAACCAAGATTTGATACTGCGTCGTCCACCAAAAGGTACCAAAGCAAAATCTGCCCATGACATGGTGCGTGAGCATACCGTTCAAAAAGCCTTAAAAGAAGCCTATCCTTATGTACCAGAGATGATTGCTCTGTGTACCGATGAAGCCGTTATCGGTTCAGATTTTTACGTGATGGAGCGCATGGAAGGCATTATTCCTCGTGCAGAATTACCAGAGGGTATCGATCTAGATCCGGAGCAAACTCGTCTACTTTGTACCAATGTCCTAGATGCCTTGGTTGAGCTACATCAAATAGATTATACCGAGCACCCTGATTTGGTGAATTTGGGTCGAGGCGATGGCTATTGCGTGCGTCAGGTAAGTGGTTGGGACAAGCGTTATGTCAAAGCAAAAACCCCCAATGTACCCAGCTTTGCGCTAGTCAGAGAGTGGCTTGCCAAGCACACACCTGCTGATAGTAAAACCTGTATTATCCATAATGATTGGCGTTTTGATAATGTGATACTTGATGTGGCTGACCCCACTAAAGTCATCGGCGTTCTTGACTGGGAGATGGCAACGCTTGGTGATCCATTGATGGATTTGGGTAGTGCATTGGCTTATTGGATTGAAGAAGATGACAATGTCGTGATGCAGCAGTTCCGTCGTCAGCCCACCCATCTAGAAGGAATGATGACACGTGACGAAGTGGTTGCTTATTATCTAGAGAAATCTGGATTAGAGATAGACAACTGGACTTTCTATGAAGTATTCGGCTTGTTCCGCTTGTCAGGTATTATTCAGCAGATTTATTATCGTTATTACCACAAGCAAACGACCAATTCTGCTTTCAAAAATGCGTGGCTTGCCATACACGTGATGCATGCTAAATGTCTTAAATTAATTGCGCAATACGAAGGTGAGGCGCTGTTTAATGAGTACGTCCAGCCAAATTTAGAAGACATAAGTGTAGATGCTGCTGCTATCGAACAGTTACCAAGCACTGTTCAACAAGTTGTCAAAAGTATTTTACCGAAAGGTTATTTTGCAAAAGCACCTCATTCTCCAGAAGCTTGAGCATTCAGAAAACCGTATTTTAGCAAATATGATAAAAGGTAATAATTTATGACAACCATACTTTTAGCACGTCATGGCCAAGCATCTTTTGGACAAGAAAACTATGATCAACTCTCAGAGTTGGGCGGTATTCAGGCGCAGATGTTGGGTCAGCACTATGCGACAACCCAGCGCCGTATCGATGCGATATTTACTGGCAGTTTGGTAAGACAACAAGACTCTGCACGGCATTTTTTGGCACGTTATCAATTGTCTGTCGCAGCTGATGATATGCCTGTATTGCCTATCATGAATATGAATGAGCCTAATAGTTATATCCTGCCGCAATTTGATGAGTTTAATCACAAAGATGTATTCATTAAATCTGATCCTGACTTCATGAATAAAGGTGCAATCACGGCTGAGGTGGCTAAGTCAGAGATGCCAGCCACGCGTTTGGCTGAGCTATTTGATCAGGCGATGCAGCGCTGGCATGGTGGCAATAACGATCAGGACTATATTGAGAGTTGGCCGCAGTTTAATGACCGTGCACAGCAAGCGCTTGAACAGGTGCGCGCACAAGTAGCAAGTTTAGGGTTAAGTCGTGACAGTACGGTGTTGGTATTCACCTCAGGTGGTGTCATTGCAGCTATCACTGCACAGCTGCTCAAGCAAGGCAGTCAGACGGCTTATCAGTTGAATAAAAGCTTGGTCAATACTGGGGTAACCTCGGTCACATTCAAAGATCAAAGTACTCGCTTGATGTCACTCAATGAATATAGTCATTTATTCTCTGATGGTAATTCTTTTGTGACGTGGCGTTAAGCTAGCAACCAGTAAATAGAGTTAAAAGCAAGGTAAAGCAGTTACTTAAAATAGTTAGCCACCTTTTATTCGATTAAGATTAGCCGTCGTAATTGTTGAGTACTATGAATTTATTTTGATCACTGACAAAATCAACCTATAAATTTGCGATATGATAGATTATTGTTTTGATCTCATGTCGATATGAAAAGGACTGTCCATGCAAAATAGATTGATAAATTTAGTCACTAAAAGCGCTAAACAACGTAAAGACCAGATAATCGGTGCCGTTCAGCCATCACGTTATTTACGAAAATTAAATAAGCAGCAGGTTGGACACGACAAGACTGTACTCATTACAGGGGCGAGTTCAGGTTTGGGTGAAGGTATGGCCAGACTCTTCGCTAAGCTTGGCTACAACCTTGCGATATGTGCTCGTCGTACTGATCGCTTAGAGAGCTTACAGTCAGAACTAGTAGCGGAATATCCTAATATTCGTATTGAGTACCGAGCTTTAGATGTCAGTGACTATGATGCCATATTTGAGGTGTTTGATGCGTTCACTACGGATTTTGGTCATATCGATAAAGTGGTTGTGAATGCAGGTATTGGCGAAAGTCGCCGGATTGGTAAAGGTCGTTTTGAGACGAACCGCCGCACGGTTGAGATTAACTTTATCTCAGCATTGGCGCAATGTGAAGCCGCCATGAATATTTTTCGGGCGCAGAGTAGTGGCCATTTAGTGGTAATATCAAGCATGTCAGCCATTCGTGGAATGCCCAAGCATTTGACAGCCTATGGTGCTAGTAAAGCTGGTTTGGCGCACTTAGCAGAAGGCATTCGTGCTGATATGCTACTAACTAAATTACCTATCAAAGTTTCTACTATTTACCCAGGCTATATTCGTACTGAAATCAATGAAAATGCGAAGCCACTGCCGTTTGAAGTAGATTCTGATACAGGTACCAAGGCAATTGTTGCAGCGATTGAAGCAGGTGTTGACGAAGCTTGTGTACCAAGTTTGCCATGGTCGATCGTGGGACAGGCGATGAGGCATATGCCACTACAGGTGATTAATAAGGTAAACAAGTAGCTAGGGCATGTCATCAATTACCACGTTAGTACATTTAGTGGCCTTAAAATGGCTAAATTTTGCTAAACATCGTCAGTAATTTTGCCAATATGTTCATATTAACGGCAATTTATTCCTTGTTTATCTACAATTTTTCTCATTTTAAGCCTCACAATCTAATTGATGATACGCCCTAAAGTAAACGTATTAAACAGAATAAAAAAAGCCCTTTACCTAATTAGGTAAAGGGCTTTTTTTATTCTTTCTATTTTTAAGTTTACAGCGCTTAAAAATTAAAGGGTTTGAGGATTGTCTGATATATGCTTTTCACGGAGTTTTTGACGCAAGACTTTACCAACAGCACTCTTTGGTAGTTCACTTACGAACTCAATATGACGTGGACACTTATAACCAGTGAGGTTTTCCAATGCAAAATCTTTAATATCACTTTTGGTGACATTATTATCAGCAGGAACGACATAAATTTTAACGGCTTCGCCTTGATGTGCATCAGGAATACCAATGACTGCGCAATCAACGATAGCTTTGCAATCTAGCATGACAGATTCAATTTCGTTCGGGAATACGTTAAAGCCCGAAACCAACACCATGTCTTTTTTGCGATCAAGTAGGGTGATATAGCCTTTTTCATCCATGCTAATAATATCGCCAGTGCGGAAATAACCATCACTGGTAAAGTCATTGCTACTGTCTTTGTTGAAATAGCCTGAAGTGACGTTAGGGCCTTTGATGCACATTTCACCCGCTTCATTTAGCCCCATGCGTTTGCCGTTATCATCGACTACGATGACATCAACACTAGGGACTGGTATGCCAATAGTGCCGTTGAATTTACGGTCAGTGATGACGTTGGCAGTACCTGCAGCTACCCCTTCAGTCATACCCCAACCTTCAACCATAGGACAGCCAGTTACTTCAAGCCAGCGTGCTGCTGTCTGTTCAGTCGCAGCCATACCGCCCGCTTGAGTGATACGTAATGAGCTAAAGTTCAAATCTTTAAAGTTTGGCTGATCAAGCAAACCTTTAAATAGGGTATTTACCGCAGGGAAAATATGGAACGGTTGCTTTGATAAAGTTTTGATGAACCCTGGCATATCGCGCGGATTGGGTATCAATATAAAGGTGTAGCCAGAGCGCATACCGAGCAGACTTAGCATAAACGCAAATATATGATATAGCGGTAGGGCCATCACCATATTGATATAGACTTCATTAATATCTGAGGTAACTGGGCGGTACCATGCTTCTGACTGCATGGCAGCAGCAACGATGTTACGTTGAGTTAAAACAGCACCTTTAGACAGTCCAGTCGTTCCGCCCGTATACTGCAGAATGGCTTTTTGTTGCATGGTGGCTTTTGGTGACTGAACAGGTAGGTGCTTACCTTTTTTGAGTACTTCAGGAAACTTAGTAACATGGTACTTAGGATCATTAAGATTATATTTAGGAACAAGTCGTTTAACTTGACGGATAACCGTATTGACCAAGATACCTTTGAGACCCATCATATCGCCCATTTTTGAGAGGACAATGCGCTTGATGTTGGTCTCTTCGATGACTTGCTCAAGTGCTTGGGCAAAGTTGTCAACCACAAAAATAACCTGAGCGCCCGAATCATTCAACTGATGGCGCAGTTCACGACCAGTATAAAGTGGATTAATAGGCGTACACACGTATCCTGCGCGCAAAATACCAATCATCGTAGGCAAGTATTGTGGAACGTTTGGCATCATCAATGCCACCACGCTGCCTTTAGGAATGCCTTGTGCTTGTAACCATGCTGCAACCGCCATTGAGGCTTTATCAACATCGCCATAAGTATGAGTAACACCCATACAGATGGTCATAGGATGCATACGGAATCGCTCAAAACACTCCTCATACAGCTCTATAAGACTGGTATATTGATCAGGGTTAATAGTTTTGGGTACGTTTTTTGGATATTGAGCAAGCCAAGGTTTATCTACTGTCATACTTGAAGTCCCTAAGTGTTGAAATAAGTTAAGGTTCTATAAAAAAGTAGTCACATCCGTGTCAACAATATTTTATCGCTAAAATAGCAATAAATTGTTGAGTGACATCATAGTGATTCACAGACTGCTAGAATACGGTGGCCTTTACATGTATAAAGTTTTTAACTACAAATTGATTTAACCGCAAAAGGTAAGAATCTGAGTAGATTAAACGGCGGGTTATTTCTTTACTGCCAAAAAAAGTGAAGTAACTTATTTTGGTAATACATTAACATAACTACAATTGATTTCGTTATGACAATACAAGAACTTGATAGTTTATACTTAAATTTGATAAAAATAACAATATATGTTGTAACTAATACTGAGATAAACGGTTAAAAAAACTGATAAACGGTTTATTTTCGAGAAATTTGTTAAATTATTATACCAAGTATCTCTCTGGTAAAACAGTTCGCTACATAATTACTTTGATGTCATTGTTACAATCCTGCAATTTTTTTAATAACAATTATTAGCCCTGCACAAAAAAGCGCTCTATATTGATATAGAACGCTTTCTTATTATAGAACTTCTATCTAAGGTTTCGGATTGTCTGATATGTGTTTTTCACGTAGTTTTTGACGCAATACTTTGCCGACATTACTTTTTGGTAGCTCGTCAATGAACTCGATATAACGTGGACATTTGTAGCCAGTCATATTATCTAGAGCAAATTCTTTAATATCACTTTTGGTGACATTTTTATCAGCAGGAACGACATAAATCTTGACGGCTTCGCCTTGATGTTCATCTGGAATACCAATGACTGCGCAATCAACGATAGCATTACAATCCAACATGACAGATTCAATTTCATTCGGGAATACGTTAAAACCTGAGACTAAAATCATGTCCTTTTTGCGATCAAGTAGGGTGATATAGCCTCTTTCATCCATGCTGACAATATCACCGGTACGGAAATAACCATCACTGGTAAAGTCATCACTACTGTCTCTATTAAGGTATCCAGAGGTGACATTGGGCCCCTTGATGCACATCTCACCCGTTTCATTGATACCAAGATGATTGCCCTCATCATCGACCACAACGATATCGACGCTCGGGAGCGGCAAACCAATAGTGCCATTAAATTTGTGATCCGTCACAATGTTAGCGGTACCTGCTGCCACACCTTCAGTCATACCCCAACCTTCAACCATAGGGCAGCCAGTGACTTCAAGCCAGCGTGCAGCTGTTTGCTCAGTCGCAGCCATACCACCCGCTTGAGAGAGACGCAGGGAACTGAAATTTAAGTTTTTAAAGTTTGGATTATCGAGTAAGCCCTTATACAAAGTATTAACTGCTGGCAATATATGGAATGGTTGCCTTGATAGTGTTTTGACAAATCCTGGTATGTCACGTGGATTGGGTACCAATATAAAGGTGTAGCCGGAACGCATGCCTAACATACTGAGCATAAATGCAAATATATGATATAGCGGTAGGGCCATAACCATATTGATATAAACCTCATTAATCTCTGAGGTAATCGGCCGAGTCCATGCTTCTGACTGTAAGGCTGCCGCAACGATATTACGCTGCGACAAAATCGCACCTTTAGACAGTCCAGTCGTTCCACCTGTGTACTGCAAAAATGCTTTTTGACTTAATTGCATGGCTGGTTTATGGAACGGAAGAACTTTACCTTTTTTGAGCACATCAGGGAATTTGGTCAATTCGTGCTTAGGGTCGTTCAGCTTATATTTAGGAACGAGGCGTTTGACCTGACGGATAACTGTATTGACCAAGATACCTTTGAGACCCATCATATCGCCCATTCTTGAGAGGACAATGCGCTTGATATTGGTTTCATCAATGACTTGCTCCAGTGCTTGGGCAAAGTTATCAACCACAAAAATAATCTGCGCACCTGAATCATTCAACTGATGGCGCAATTCTCGACCGGTATAAAGTGGATTAATAGGTGTACATACATATCCTGCGCGTAAAATACCAATCATCGTAGGCAAGTACTGTGGAACGTTTGGCATCATTAGTGCGACGACGCTGCCTTTAGGGATACCTTGTGCTTGTAACCATGCCGCAACTGCCAGTGAGGCTTTATCAACATCACCATAAGTATGAGTCACGCCCATACAGATGCTCATAGGGTGCAAACGAAAGCGATCAAAGCACTCTTCATATAGGTCTATGATGCTGTTGTATCTATCGGGATTGATCGTCTTAGGCACAATATTAGGATAATGGGCAAGCCATGGTTTATTCGGCGTCATAGTCAGCGTCCTTGAAATTTACTATTTAAAGTTGTGATGTGGCAGTCGTATCCGTGTCAATGATGCTCATCAGCGCTGACGTGATCGTTTGCTGTTGAGAGTGATAAATTCTTATCGATTGACTGACTGATGGGTTTGTTTCATTGTTGTATAATGGAATCTAGCTATCATTCAAAAAAATAAATCATTCGAGAGAATGATTTTTAGAAAGTATAATTTATCATTAAGAGCGTTGAAAAAACAGATGCCTTAATAATAAAAAAGTCTATTTTATATGGTTGAAGTATCCAAAAATAAATAGATATCTATTCAACACATTAGCACGAATGTGGCTTAAGGAAATATTGGTTTGCAGCACTGGTCAGTACATAAATTGAGCTCAAATATATAGCTAATATTAAATATATAGAGGTGTGTTTAAAAAATGAGGTAATTTTAATAACTAGACATTAATACCGCAGTATTTAAGGTAGGATAAATTGATGTTTTTTATTAAAAAAACGTCGATAGATAAGCAATGCATTGATTGTACAACCGAGCGTGCTACTCACACATATCAAAAACATGGTCACAATCTGATAGCGAACCGCTTGAGTAGGATCGGCGCCAGCAAGGATTTGACCTGTCATCATACCCGGTAAACTGACGATACCAACGACTAACATTGAGTTTAACGTTGGCGTCATGCCGTTGATGATCGCGGCACGTATAGGCTCGTGTACGGCTTCAAATGGTCGCGCAGATAAGCTGAGCATCATCTCGATGCGCCCGCGTTGCTCATGAAAGGATTCAATCAACTGGTTGCTGGTCAAAGAAATGGCAGTGAGCGAGTTACCCAGTATTAAGCCTAGTATAGGAATGATGAACTGCGGGGTGTACCAAGGCTGCACCCTCAAAATAATAAGAATTGCGATTGCCGTAACGAATACTGCTGAAGTACTGACTGCGATAAACGTATCGGTGAATAAGCCTTTATAGCTACGCTTGACCCGGTTTTTGGCAGCGCTGCCTGCAATTAAGGTCATGATGGTTAAAATGAGGAGTACTTCATACCATTGTTCACGTGCAAAGATCCATGCCAATATCAAACCGATGAAACTAAGCTGGACCACGGTACGAATAGCAGCGGTTAATAGTATCTTAGTGAGATGCAAGCGCAGTTGCCATGATACGAGAAGTACGATGAGAATTAGACTGCTAGCTAAAGCGACATCCCCATAAGTCAGAACCATCTGCATGTCATCCGTATCACTCATAAGTGCTCATTATTGTAATATAAATATAAGATAGGACCAGTCAGTGAAGATATGAAATGAGGGGAGGTGTTGACTGGGTGCTGGTATTAAAAAACTTCGGTTAATACGCCTGCTTGCATATGCCAATGATGATTGGCGAGTGGCATGATATCTTGCGTATCATGAGTGACCCATAGTAATGTGCGCTGCGTATCTAGTTGTAGCCAGCTCAGTAGTAGCTGTACCAGCTGTGCAGAAGTGTCAATGTCTAACGCGGCTGTAGGCTCATCCAGTAATAATACCTGTGGATTTAACTGTAAAAGGCGTAAGGTATTGACCAGTTGCCGCTCACCACCTGATAAGTGATAGGTATCTTGCTGTAAAAAATCAGCGTTTCGTTGCAAGCGTTCGAGCTGTGCGATGTGCCAATCTATATCAAAATCGAGATGCTGATGAGCTTGTAGGCGATAGGGTGTTTTCAGATTGTCAATGACACTGCCTTCTAGCAGTTGCGGGTGCTGTGCGAGCAGAGCAACTTGCGTGCGCCATTGTGTGGGTAATGTATCGTGAATACTCTGAGACGCATTGACATTTGATGCATCATTTTTTAGGTAGACGTCACCGTTGCTCATTGGCAATAGTCCCGCTAATACTCGTAACAACACAGATTTGCCACTACCAGAAGACCCTGTCAACACCGTGACTTGTCCTGATAGCAATGTACCAGTCACGCCATTTATCAATACTCGCTTATCAGCAGGTAAGATAGGATCTGACCTTACTGTTTTTCTTAGTTTGTCAGACCATTTTTGATAAATATTAGATGGCGTAAAGGGGTTTGTTTGAACGCTAGTGACACTATTAGACACATTGTTAGATGCATTGTCAGAAGAAGATGAGGTCGCTGTACGTCTGCTGTGTACCCAAATATTTTCGAATGTAAGCATAACTTCAAACTCACCCTTATCAACCACACCTTTGTTATGGAGCACGCTCATCTATTAGGATTATTGACTACCCATTTGCTCGCTAATAGCTTGCTCGATAGCACTACGTAATTTCTGTGGCACACGGATAGGGCGCATGGGTGCATTGTTCGCAACGGTAGCATCTGATTTATCATTAGATATAGGCTCTGCTTGAACTTGATTTTGTACACAGGCGATAACGATTTTACCGCTACTTAGTAAACTGTTGCTGCTGTCTGTAGCGGTGCTACCTACCATATGGCGATGAATACTTTGATAAAAAATCATACTGGCAGGTTTCAATTCGACTTTATCGACACGCACGCTGATCACTTCATCTAAGAGAATGGCTCGTTTGTATTGCAAGTCTGCCTGACTCACGACAAAGTGCTGTATATCACCATTGTCCGTCTGTAGAAAATAACCATTCAAACCAAGTTGGCCAAACCAATCACGGCGGCAGTTTTCAAAAAACACCAAATGATTGGCGTGGTAGACTATACCACCGGCATCAGTATGGTTAATATAGACGTTATAATCTTTAGCAAATAATGGCGTCAATGCGGCAGTTGAGTTTTTGCTGTTAGTGGTTGTCATAATCATGCTCAGTATTTTTTATCAGTATAAATAAATAGAAATGGCTCAAAGTTTTTGCTTAATAAAAGAGTAGGGCGTGTCTTCAACTCACTCGTTAGTCATCTAAATGGGCTAAAAATGGCTAAACATCGTCAAATAGCTGGTTAATATCCCGATATTATCTGCGCTATTTTTCTTATTTGACGGCAATTTATCTCATTTTTATCACCATCTTTAAAATGAAGACACGCCTTAGTATTGCCTTTTGAATAAATAACAATACTGCTTTTAATAATAGGGTTTTGACGATAATAAAGCGTCATTCAAAACTATTATAGAAATAACAGTTAATAATAAGAGCTACTCTAGCTTAAGATATCAGGACACGCAATAGTTAGGTTGCTCTGCGTCTGTTATCATATAGTCATTCCACTATAAGAATATTATTGCGTTAACCTTGTTTGAAGTATTTGATATACATCGACACTCGGTTGCCTTGTACTACTTTTAAATTGAATCGACTATAGTGGTTTGTATCTTTTGCCTCTCAACTATTCGTATTAGCACCGTATTTCATCAATCAGTATAGGATAATTTATGACCCGTTTTGTCAGTTTTAATATTAATGGTATTCGTGCTCGCCAACATCAGCTTGAGGCTGTGCGAGACGTCATCGATCCTGATGTGATGGGTCTGCAAGAAACCAAAGTACACGACGAGCAGTTTCCCTTAGAAAATGTAGAAAGCTTGGGTTATCACGTAGAGTATTTCGGTCAAAAGGCGCATTATGGTGTTGCACTCTTGTCTAAAGTCGCGCCTATTTTTGTGCAAAAAGGCTTTCCGGGTGAAGAGGAAGAAGCACAAAAGCGTTTCATTCATGCCCGATATGAGTTTGAAGGTCGTGAAGTCGATGTGCTTAACGGTTATTTTCCGCAAGGAGAAAGCCAAGACCATCCGACCAAATTTCCAATGAAGCGTGCTTATTACGCAGATTTGATGGCTTATATTGATACGTTAAAAGCAGAAGGCCGCTCGCTTGTAATTATGGGTGATATGAATATCGCTCCAGAAGATATCGATATCGGCATCGGTGAAGTCAATGCCAAGCGCTGGCTGAAAAACAGAAAGACTTCATTTTTACCAGAGGAGCGTGAGTGGTATAGTGCATTGATGTCGCGTGAGCTGACAGATACGTATCGTTTGCATTATCCAGAAAGTACTGAGCTCTATAGCTGGTTTGATTACCGCAGTCGTGGCTTCAATGACGAGCCTAAGCGTGGACTGCGTATCGACCATATTCTGTGTACTGCAGACCTAGTTGAAGCATGTGTTGATGCAGGTATCAGCTATGATCTGCGTGCTATGGAAAAACCGTCTGACCATGCACCAATTTGGTCAGCATTTGACTTAAAAAAATAGCAATACGTTTATAGTGGAATGGCTATATATAATTAATCCTCTATAAATTGGATACGGTGTTAGCTTCCTCGTATCCAAATTATATTGAACAGACTATAGTATTTATCAAAACATAGTCTATAAATCATAATAAGACTTGAACAATAAGGATGTAATGATGGCTGTCGGAAATATTGAAGTACCCAATACGATCTATCCTATCGAAGGTATCAAGCTAAGTGCGACTGCAGCGGGTGTGCGCTATAAAGACCGTGACGATTTAGTCGTCATAGAGATAGCTGCTGCTGCGACCACTGCAGTTGTAACCACAAAAAACACTTTTTGTGCGGCACCTGTACGAGTATTGCGCGAACACTTTGCTAAGGCAAGCCCTCGCTACTTGGTGACCAATACAGGCAATGCCAACGCAGGGACGGGTGCTGATGGCAAGCGTCGTGCTGTCGATATCTGTGCTGCATTGGCTCATAAAGCTGGTGTAGATAGCAATACTGTATTGCCATTTTCTACAGGTGTCATTGGTGAGCCACTAAATAGCGACGCAGTGATCGCAGGCTTAGACAATGCACTTGCTACTTTAGCCCCTGACAGTTGGCTTGCTGCCGCGAATGGGATTCGTACCACTGATACCATTCCTAAGCTTGCCAGTCAAAAAGTTGATGTAGCGGGTACCAGTTATCACATAACAGGCATGTCAAAAGGCTCAGGTATGATACGCCCGAACATGGCGACCATGTTGGGTTACGTGGCGACGGATGCCAACATCGCTGCTGACTTGTTACAAGAAATGCTAAGTGCCATTAATGAGCAGTCTTTTAATCGTATCACTGTCGATGGTGATACTTCTACCAATGATTGCTGTGTATTGATAGCCACTGGCGCTGCTAGCTCAGAGATGATCGATAGCCCAGAACATCCACATTATCAGTCAGTATTCACGGCGTTGACAGAAGTGTTTGTGCGTTTGGCGCAATTAATCGTGCGTGATGGTGAGGGTGCAACTAAGTTTATGACAGTGAAAGTCACTGGCGGTCAGACGACGAAAGAGTGCTGCGATGTGGCATATGCAGTGGCACATTCACCACTCGTAAAGACTGCGTTCTTTGCCAGTGATGCCAATTGGGGTCGTATATTGGCTGCGGTTGGTTATGCGGGTATCGAAGATTTAGATACAGAGCAAGTCGATGTGTATTTGGATGATGTGATGATTTGCCAAAGTGGTGGTGTTGCGCCTAGCTATACGGAAGAGGCGGGCAAGGCAGTCATGAGTCGTCCTGAGATTACCATTCATATTAATCTTGCACGCGGCGATGCCAGCGATACGGTATATACCTGTGACCTATCTTATGATTACGTTAAGATAAATGCTGATTATCGTAGTTAGAAGTTGTTAGGTGTAAAATTATTGTTGAACAGGTTTACGATTGAGCCAGAGTGACTGTCACTCTGGCTTTTTGCTGTCTGACGCTTACTCAGTATCAATTTTCCCTACTAGTTAATACGTGTCATTAACATCAGTTGCAAAAGCTGACGTTACTTTACAAAGCAGTTATAGAGGGATAGAGGGCTCGCACCTTATACTAATTTTAGTAAATAACACACGGCAGGGCTCATAAATTTTGATGACACATTTCTTTATGACGAACTTGTAGTGCCGTACTTACTACTAAAAAGATTGGCTATTACAAAGACCAACTATTACAAAGATTAGATGTAAAAAAATAAATTTAAGCAAGCCACTTATAATTAATAATAACTCACTGAGGATTTTATAATGAAAAAATTAGCACTCGCAGCATTGATGACGACTTTTGCACTCTCTGGTTGTTCTACCATGGACAATGAACGTACAATGGTTGTTGAAGGGCAGCCTATGAATGTAAAAGTGGTTAATATTCCAAGTTTTGAAGTAGAAGTTGCACCGCGCAAAGCCGTATGTGATTTGACGGCAACTGATGGCTCTATGGTTGAATCTCAGTGCTTGCAGTATCGTCAAACTTATCAGAAAAACTACACCACCTTAAACGGCAATATCCAAGGCTTTACTTATGAGCCTAACTATCGTTATATGCTCGATATACGCCAAGAAGCAATGACCGAAGAAGGATCTGACGTCGTACAGCCTGTTTGGATCTTAAATAAAGTTATCTCAAAAACTGCTGAGTAAAACTTGCTTGGTTTACTGAATGTTTTGTAACTTCTCTATAAAAAAGACAATAAAAAAGGCCTCTAATAAATTAGAGGCCTTTTTTATTGTCTTTTTTTAATCAATTTTTAATCAATTATTGAGTAGTTTTAACACTGGCTGTAATTAACGGTAAAGCCGCGGGTTGCCGTAGGAATGCGATTGTCTGCATAGACAGCAAGTCCGCCACGTGATGTTTCTTTATACTTATCAAGCATATCAGCACCGGTTACTTTCATCGTCTCGATTACTTTATCTAAAGAAACGAAGTGCTGTCCATTACCGCGGCAGGCAAGGCGTGCTGCGTTCACAGCTTTTACCGCACCCATCGCATTGCGCTCGATGCAAGGCACTTGCACTAGTCCGCCAACAGGATCACAGGTGAGACCTAAATTATGCTCAATACCAATTTCGGCAGCATTGAGACATTTAGCAGGATCGCCACCTAGGATTTCAGCCAATGCCGATGCAGCCATCGCGCAGGCTGATCCAACTTCACCCTGACAGCCGACCTCAGCACCAGATATGGAAGCGTTTTGTTTGATTAAGCTACCGATAGCAGTGGCATTCAATAAAAACTTGCGAGCGCCTTCTATGCTGTAAGTTGATAGGAAGTCACGGTAATAATGCATGACAGCAGGAATAATACCTGCAGCGCCATTGGTAGGAGCGGTCACGACATTACCACCATTAGCATTTTCTTCGTTGACGGCTAGTGCGTATAGATCAATCCAATCCATTGCCGCAAGCTTATCGTTTTTCGTCACAGGTTGATTTTTTTCAGCGCATAGTTGTAGATGCAGCGCTTGAGCACGACGCTTCACATCTAGGCCACCAGGTAATATACCGCTATTTTGACACCCGCGTGTCACGCAATCCTGCATAGAAGCCCAAATAGAATCGAGATAAGCGAATACTTCTGTTTGATTGCGATAGTGACACTCATTGGCCAGTACCAGATCGCTGATGCTTAGACCATGCTGACGGCACTGCTCTAAAAGCTCTCCGGCGCTATTGAATGGGTAAGGAACCACATCAATCGTTGGGCTGGCATGATCTTCATCTGGATTGGTGGCATCTTCTTCATTAATCACAAATCCGCCGCCGACTGAGTAATAAGTCTGCTGATAGTGAGTACCGTCTGTCGATATGGCTCGAAGCATCAAGGCATTGGGATGATAAGGAAGCACCGTATCGTCATACCAATAAATATCGCGCTCCGTATCAAAGTTAATAGCATGAATACCCGATACATTCAATGTCTTGTCAGAAAATATAGGCGATAAATAATTACTGGTCATGCGTGTATCAATGGTGCTAGGAGCGTGTCCAAGCAAACCTAGCAATATGGCAGTATCGGTGGCATGTCCTTTGCCTGTCGCAGCCAAAGACCCATAAAGTTCAATTTCAATCGCTTTAATCGTTGTCAGTTCTTGATGCTTACTTAGTGAAGCCAAAAAAAGATTTGCAGCAAGCATCGGCCCGACGGTATGTGAGCTTGATGGCCCTATGCCGATTTTAAATAAATCAAAAACACTGATCATAATAAGTTACCAAAAGTTTTGAGTGCTTTAGCCTGTTGTATTGATTGCTTTAGGCACTTTTATTGAGAATATGATAGACAGCCACCACCCCTATGCACCGAAAGCAAACGTGTGCAGGGCAACACCTATGAAAGTATTAGCGTAAAGGGGTACAACTGGTGATTGAATAATAACTTTTATTTATTTTGAAACTCCGTTATCATGCTCGGAGTCAACTGCCGTGTAACATCCTGTAAGTTGGTTGTCGCTATAAAGTACGTTGAGTACATAACGGCCGAAATCGTTTTTAGTAGAACATATCCGACCTGATACATCTAGCAAAACATGGTCATCATACCAAATAATACTTTTGGTTTGCCATATTGCAACATAAATGAATGAATTAGGGCGACATATTATAAATGAAAGGATGTGGAGCTTGCTATAGTCATTCCACTATAAAAGCATTACAGCGTTAACCTCGCTTGAAGCATTTGATATACATCTGCAGTCGGTTGCCTTGTACTACTTTTAAATTGAATCGGCTATATTCATCTTTACCTACATCTCTTTGTCTACTGAATTCACGATTTGACTCAGTTTTGATTCCATCATTTATTGTCGCCTATTATTTTAGCTCAGCTCACATAGGATAAGCGCATGCCCTCTCAAAAAGACCCTTCCTCGCATTCAGAAAATAGCGCCCAAGAGCAATCGGCTCACAACGCACTAGAAGCTGCAGGTATTGATTCAGTAGCTATGAGCTATCCAAAAAACCCAGATTTTGAAAATGGGCGCTGGTTCCCAACATGGCGACCTTATAAGGGCGATCTGGATCGTGATCCAGTCGGCATCAATGACTATTTGCCACCATCCAAGAGTATATTACTCGGTGTGCAGCATACGTTTGCGATGTTTGGTGCGACGGTGCTTGCGCCTTTATTAATGGGGTTTGACCCTAACTTAGCCATTCTGATGTCCGGTATCTGTACGGTGATGTTTTTTATGATCACTGGTGGACGCATGCCGAGCTATTTGGGATCAAGCTTTGCTTTTATTGGCCCAGTCATTGCGGTGACCGCTTATGCGGGTGCAGGGTTCAATGCCAATTTGAATGTCGCGTTAGGCGGTATTATGGCCTGCGGTATCATTTATGCATTGATTGGCCTGCTGGTGATGAAAACAGGTACTGGCTGGATTGAGCGTTTGATGCCGCCTATCGTCACCGGTGCCATTGTCATGATTATCGGTTTGAACTTGGCACCTGTGACCATTCAAGGCGTGTCTGCCAATCAGTTTGATGCTTGGATGGCCACTTTGACGGTACTGCTCATTAGTGGTGTGGCGGTGTTTACCCGTGGCATGTTGCGCCGTCTGTTGCTCCTCGTGGGCTTGGTGCTGTCGTACGTTGCTTATTTTGTGATGACCAATATTCTAGGCTTTGGTGCTGCGATTGACTTTAGTACAGTAGCCGCGGCTTCATGGTTTGGCCTGCCAAGTATTCACACCCCGCGTTTTGAGATAGGCGCTATTATCCTGATTGCACCTGTGGCTTTTATTTTGGTGGCTGAAAATTTAGGCCATTTTAAGGCAGTAGAGGGCATGACCAAGGCTCGTGTAACCCCTTATATGGGTCGAGCATTTTTGGCAGATGGTTTGGCCACCACTTTTTCAGCAGGATTTGGCGGTACAGGTGTCACCACTTATGCTGAGAACATTGGTGTCATGGCAGTCACAAAAGTATATAGTACGACGATATTTGTGATAGCAGGTTTGGTTGCTATCATATTGGGTCTGTCGCCAAAGTTTGGTGCCATCATTCAGACGATACCAGCGGCCTTATTGGGCGGCGCTTCTATCGTAGTCTTCGGCCTTATCACTGTCGCTGGGATAAAGATTTGGATCGATAGCCACATTGATTTTAGCAAAAACAGCAATCTGATTATTGCCGCTGTCACTGTCATTATGGGCACAGGTAACTTTAGCTTGCACTTAGGTGGCTTTGATTTGGGCGGTATCGGTACTGCTACTTTGGCAGCTATCGTATTAAATGCTTTGTTTAATCAAAGTGCTGAGATGAAGGCTGCTAATAAATCGTTAGCTAAATAATAGGTTAAGTTTCAGAGTATTTATCGAATATCTGAACTAAACTGATAGTTTTAAAAAAGCACCCATCATGCTATCGATAGCATGGGTGCTTTTTATTGGCCTATAATGTTAGCGCTATTTATATCTACGTTTATAAAAACGTGCAAAAAACCGATAACGGCGTAGGGCGCGTGGTTTGGGCTTTAACGATCCTAAATAAATGGCAAACATGGTCAATAAGGCACCGCTCCATTGTAAGGTGTTGATAGGTTTGTCTAGCCAGCTATAGTCAATTATTAATGCGGCCACCGGCTCACTCAACAGAAGTAGCCCTGTTAGTGCCAGTGACATCTTGGGGATAGAATAAGCAATGAGTCCCCATGCCAAGCATTGCATGACCGCTCCATAAATGAGTATCCACCCAATCTCAGACCATGTGTTGGGTAATATGTGTCCCATATCAAATATGAACATCGGTACAATCATGGCTAATACGCCACCAATACTGACCAATTGCATCAATACAAATATGGGCGTGGGCTCTGTGTCGTGCGTTTTGCGAATAAAGGTCATAGAAGCGGCTAACATGGCTCCTGACAAAATGCCCGTCACAAATCCCCAAATGGCATCTGTATTATGCGCAAATTCAGGGCTACCAATCATGGCTACACCCAACATGGCAAGGCACAAGCTGATCAGTTGCAAAATAGACTGACGCTCCGCAAAATACAAAAATCCGATAGCGGCTAAAAAGAAAATCTGTAAGCTATTAAGCAGGGTTGAAATACCAGGTCCGACCGCATAAATACTCTCATGCCATAGCGCCAAATCTAGCCCCAAAAATGCCCCAGACAACAAACCATAAATGATGGCACGCCTCGAACGTGGCATATGTTGCCCTGTTAGTTTGGCTAGTATGGCAAATATGACACCTGAAATGGCCAATCGCCAAAAGGCCATTGCCCAACCGCCCACATCCACATGAGCCACAATCAAACTACCCAAGCCAAAAATGACACAGCCGATGACCAAGCCGATAGATGCAGAGCGCGAAGAGGTCACTGCCATAAATTATCCTTACTTTAATACTTATGACTAAAGTGATGTTACGTTGGGAGAGTGCTATCATTTATAGACAATAAAATGATGGTTATAGTGCGATGAGCTGGTATGAATAATACTTGATTTTATATAGGCTCCACTGTAAACGTTTTGGCTTAAAAAATGAATGCTTTGCTGAGTAATTAGTAAACATTTTTACAGAAAAAACTAAAAACCTGAGAAAAAATAACATCATGATTTTTTATTTTGACGTCTGCACGATAGTATGGTCATGCGAGCCACCCTAAGTAGCTATTCGCTATTTATCAATGTGAAGGTTTATAATGATCATAAATCATAAGGGTGTGTCATTAATTAGCACATTAATACATTTAGTGGCCTTAAAATGGCTAAGTTTCGCTAAACATCGTCAGTAATTTTGTCAATATGTTCATATTAACGGCAATTTCTTCCTTGTTTATCTACAATTTTTCTCATTTTAAGCCTCACAATCTAATCGATGACACGCCCTAGCGTGTGCTTACTGTATTCACTGGGTGACGGCACTATATTAAGTGTGTTGATCGCATTAAGTGCGATATTAGTGCGAAGTGAATTGTCAGCCAGTCGTGAAGGTTTAAAACGCCACCATACTTTTAGCTTAGGGTTATTTATGCGTCAACGTTCTTTGTCTTTTTTGCCATTACCTGCTTTAGTCCGTTTATGGTCATCTCCAACATATGCGCTTTACCTGTGTCTTGGGGTTTTATTGGCCATTGTGATAGGTATGCCCGCGCATGCTGCAAGTTGTAAATTGCCCAAGAGCTATTATAAAAACGTCTCTTGTACGTCAAGTAGCGGTTATTTTTTGGCAATAAAAGATTTTGGTGCGCCAGTGGCTTTGATTAATAGTAAAGGCAAAGCTGTCGTTGATTTATCACGCTATCAAGAGATCAAGGCAGATAAAATCGCTGGCGGCCTAATTCCTGTCCAACGCAGCAATAAAGTTGGCTATATCAATATGCAGGGCCGCGAGGTTGTGCCGGTTGTTTATGACTTATTGGGCGAGTCTGCAGGCTGGGCAAGAGGGGTTTCGGAAGGCCGTATCGTTGTGAAAAAAAATGGCAACTACGGAGTGATTAACACAGCCAATAAAACCATCGTGCCATTTTCGGCAGCGATTAGTGATATCGATGATTATCGAGGCGGCGTAGCTCGCGTCAATAAAAGCCGAGCAATCAGTTGGTTGGACAAAAACGGCAACACGACCAGTGATCCAAATGGTAAAGATGGTGATGAATCCAATTCATCAAAATCCAATTCTGTTCAATCCGGTCTTGCCCAATCAAAGTCAGCACCTCTCAATCGTTTTACGACATTGCAGCCGAGCCAGCAAGATGGCAAGTGGGGTTTTGTTGATGACAATAACGTGATTATGATTACGTATTCATTTGATGAGGTGCAGTCGTTTTCTGAGGGCTTAGCTGGCGTACGAATTGGTAAAGATTGGGGATTTCTCAGTCTTGGTGGTGAGCTTGTGATTCCTTTTCGTTTTTCTGATAGCGGTGTGTCTGAGAATGATAGTTACAAGGGCAAGCCTGCGTTTGTATTTACGGATGGTAAAGCGTGGATTGGTAATCTAAAAAATGGCAATAAGATGTGCATTGATAAAGAAGGGACTAGTATCAGTTGTTAGAGGCTGCCCTTATGTTTAAAACCCAACATGAAGTATTTAGGTCGTATCCTAGCAATAAAAAAGAGTGTAAGCCTATGAGTCGATAATAGGTTTTACACTCTTTTTTATGTGAAGCAGTCAAGCTACTAGCGTTTTAAAAACTACTTTTCTAATAAGTGCGAGCCAATCAAATCAACCATATATGGCTGGTAGTACTCAGGAATGTCATGTGCCATCCCTTCGATCAAGTGGAACTTGGCGTTAGGAATGGTCTTGGCAACCACGCGACCTTGCGAGGCAGGTAGCAGGCCATCTGCGCTACCATGTAGCACGATGGTCGGTGCTTTGACTTGTTTGCTAAATCGGCTGATAGAGCCTGATGCCAAAATAGCGTTGAGCTGCTGCACCGTACCGAGCGGATGAAAATTGCGTTGATAGCGAATTTTGGCAATTTCACGCACCATACGCACATTGACATGTCCAGGTGTGCCGACAGTCTTCATAAACCAGACACTATGACGTACAATATCACGCTCAGAATGGCTTTCAGGACGATTAATGAGTGTATATAGCTGCTTTGGTTTTGGTGGTTTTAAAAAAGCACGGTTGGTCGTGGTAAACATCAATGCCATGCGTTGTACTAGGCTTGGATAACGTGCTGCCACAATTTGGGCAATCATACCGCCCATAGAGGCGCCTAGAATGTGTGTTTTACCCAACTGCAGTGCCTTAATCAAGCGCACGGTATCCTCTGCCATGTCTGTCAAATTATAAGCAACTTGTGTGCTTTTATTAGAAAGCCCAGTTTGCAAACGCATCATCATTTTTAGCTGACTGATACGTGGTAGACCATCAATTTGAACTTTAGAAGACAAGCCAATATCACGATTATCAAAACGAATCACAAAGAAGCCCGCATCAATGAGGCGTTTGATGAAGTTATCTGGCCAAAATATCATCTGTGAGCCAAGCCCCATAATCATCAGCAGTGGTGGATTATTAGGGTTGCCACCAGCCTCGACACAGAGTTCAATACCATCACCGATGTTAATCATTGACTGATACAGGTGTTTGCTCAAGTCAGAATCGCACCATTGATGCGCGCCAAACTTTTGCCACTCAGCAGTAGGGTAGCTCCCTACGCTGTCATCAAGGCTTGCAGATGGCTTGGCACTTACTTTGGCATTATTGATATCATTTGATATAGTCATGAAGTGTCCTAATTAGCGAGTCGTCTACTACAGCTCAATCATCTCAAAATCAAGCTTTCCTACACCGCACTCTGGGCACGTCCAGTCATCAGGGATGTCATCCCATTTGGTACCTGGTGCGATTCCTTCTTCTGGGCAGCCGAGCTCTTCATCATATATCCAGCCACAGACAATACATTCATAACGTTTCATAAATAGTCCTATCGATCATTACTAGTGTTACAGTGCGCTATTGACACTTATATTTGGGATTACAGTCATTATATTAGACTGCGAAAGCGCACGTAGTTTAGCATATAACCGTGATTTTCGTAGTTAAGTTTACACTTGTATATTGAGATTGCTTTGCTTTTATCAAGAGAGAGATTGGTTCTGTCCCAAAACTGATAAGCGACAAGCCTGATAGCCTAGCCTCAATGCTAATATCGATATGCTATAATGACTGCCACTAAACTCACCGTATTAGCCATCATTTATCGTTGATACATTATCATCCAGTTACTATTCAGTTATTGTCTAAGCCATATAAGCTAAGGGTTGTCCATGAGCACTAGTGCCGCTGCTACATCTACAAACACCGAAAACGAGCCGTCTAATATGCTCAATACCGATCATCCATTTTGGCAAGTTATTCGCACAGTACCAAACTTCCCAAAAGTTGGCATTGATTTTTATGATATTACACCGTTACTGCGCAGTCATATCAACGAGGTCATTGATGCATTACTTGCCGCACTGCCAGAAGGGTTGATGGACGAGGTAGATTGTTTTGGGGCTGTAGAAGCACGTGGGTTTGTGTTTGCAAGTTTGCTGGCAGGCCGTTTGGGCAAGGGTATGATTTTGCTACGTAAACCCGGTAAGCTGCCACCACCCGTTGCGAATAAAGCCTATGCTTTAGAGTATGGTAAAGATACGCTGGAAATGCAAAATAATTTGCCACCTGAGCGTGTATTACTGGTTGATGATATCTTGGCGACTGGTGGTACGTTGACTACGGCTTATGAGCTGTGCCGCTCAGCAGAACATACTGTCGTTGGTGCTTTGGTATTGCTAGATTTGGTTGATTTGCATGGTGAATTTCCAGTACCTGTTTATACGGTGTTGAAAGCTTAGCAGTAGTATTTACAGGCTAAAATACGCCCTAGGTATTTAAAATAAAAAAGCGCGCTGATATTATTCAGCGCGCTTTTTTATTTTAAGCGGTTTCTTTGGCTTGCTCGTAGTTTTCACAAGCTTGTTCTACTAGTGTCCGTCCGACTGTATTGGGCGTCGTGGTTTTAAAGTCCTTGGTGGTTAGTATTGGCTTTTCTGATTGCCAAGAGGCCAATACCTTATCCTTAGCCCCGTAGTTCACATAGGCACGTCTGTAGTAACTGGCATCTTTGCAAGAGATTAGTAGTTGCTGGTCGCTATGATGAATGTTGTCTTTTTTTGCTTTGTCTTTCTTGACGTTATCTTTTTTTGCGTTATCTTCTTTCGGCTCATTCGTTTGTGTAGGATAGGTTCGACGAATAGACACAGTGATATTTTCGACGTCTTTTTCGTCTATGATATTGATGTCGGAGCCTTCGATAGATTCCAAGTCTAAGCTAAAAATTGATCCAGTTTGACTCTCTGATACTTTTGACCAGTCCACTGCATGCGCACTGACTGCGAGAGCACCGCTTACTAATAACATTGATAGCCGCTTCATAATCAAGCCTTGCTTCTGGTTGTTGGAAATGGGCCATAATAGCCAACTTGCTATTAGCAGGCAACTTTCTTTTATTGCCTGTTGTTACAGTTTGCAGAGTATTATCGCTATTAGTGGCTGCGCCAGTGACTGCATCAGTGATTGTGAATCTTAACTTCGTGTTTTAACTTCGTGTCTTAACTACGTATAGTCGCTAGCATCTTAGCAAGCTCATCACGCGCATTGATAAAACCATCGATACCTTTTGGTAGTAAGTCTTGTGTGACCGTATCTTTTTGATAGGCCGCACTGAACTCTTCGTGCGTCAAACTCACGCGGGTCATATCTGCCATATCCAATGACATGCTCGATGACAGCTGCTGCACGACTTCAGTGTCCATCGCTGCAAGCTCATCAATGAGATTAGGTGCAATGGTTAATAGGTCACAACCTGCTAGCGCCAGTATCTGCTCTGTAGAGCGGAAGCTTGCTCCCATGACTTGGGTGTAATAGTCATGCTGTTTGTAGTATTGGTAGATACGCTTCACTGACTGTACGCCCATGTCGTCAGAGGCTGGCACGTTTTGGCGATTCTGTTGGCGTTTTTGCCAGTCTAGGATACGACCCACGAACGGTGATATCAATGTCACGCCAGCATCGGCACACGCAATCGCTTGGTGCTGTCCAAACAATAGTGTCAGATTACAGTGGATATTTTGGGTCTCAAGATAGCGAGCAGCTTCAATACCCTGCCAAGTCGCGGCCATCTTAATCAACACACGGTCTGAGTTGATACCTGCCTTTTGATAAGCGTCCATAAACGCTAAGGCTTTATCAATCGTTGCTTGAGTGTCATAAGACAAGCGTGCATCGACTTCGGTAGATACTCGGCCTTCGATGAGTTCTAGAATATCACAGCCAATCTGAATGGTAAGTGCATCAATCACAGCATCTATATCGCCATTATGGCGGCTCATGGTTTCTGATAGCATGCCTTGATTATCAGGATGGATGAGTGCCTTGGTGATTAAGCTTGGGTTGGTGGTTGCATCGATAGGTTTTAGACGCGCAATGGCGGTAAGGTCTCCGGTATCAGCGACAATGGTGGTCATGGTACGAAGCTGTTGTAATGCGTTCATCTAATATCCTCTATTTTTCAATTTATAATGCCATTCATTAATTGGTTGTTTTCTTATTTATAGTGCTATCTGTTGTTGGTTTTAAACTGTAACACAGTTTTGAGCCAATATTGCCCCATAGTTTGACCGTGCATTTCTGTCATATCTTATAACTTTGCTAATATTCGCGGGTTTACACGTATTTACACATGGGCACTGACCATAGTTTTTGTTATAGTAGAGCGGGTCAGTGGTTTGGCCGCTACATTTGATAGCTGACGTGTCGTTGGCCTGTCGTAACAGTGCTAAACAGGTTTAGGCAGTTAACATGTTTTTGATAAATTATTCGATGGAATTTCATTTATCTTAAGCATTATTGCTAGAATGCTTTATCTTAATAGCGACTACCTAAACATTTATGAATTTTGACGATACGCCAAGCATTTAGAACCAATATATTAGTATTTATTAGCAATACCTAACAGTTATAAAACTCAGTAATAATATTAGAAAAAGGATGGGCGGTAATGAGTGAGCAGTCACCAGAGCAAAATATAGACAACCTAAATCAGGGCATTGCAGGCACTAGCGATACCGCGACTGAAAAAGAGTTTTTGAATAATATCCGTCAAAACATCGATGCAGTAGACTGCGAAATTCAGACGTTGATTAATAACCGTGCCAAGCTGGCTCAGCAAGTGGCAGCAGTTAAGAAAAACCACATTGCTAATAGCTCAGCGACCGAAAGTAGCAATCCTATTTTTTATCGTCCTGAGCGCGAAGCTCAAGTGTTAAAAGCTGTCATGGAGCGTAACGCTGGCCCAATCGCTGATGAAAAGATGGCACGTTTATTCCGTGAAATCATGTCAGTTTGCTTGGATTTAGAAGCGCCGCAACGCATTGCGTTCTTGGGGCCTGTCGGCACCTTTACACATGCTGCCGCGCTCAAACATTTTGGCAAGGCTGCTGATACGGTACCGATGACGACCATTACCGATGTGTTCCGTGAAGTGGAAGCGGGCACAGCGATGTATGGTGTGGTACCTGTTGAAAACTCTTCAGAGGGTGTGGTCAACCATACTTTAGATGGCTTCTTATCGTCTACCTTAAAGATTATTGGTGAAGTTGAACTGCCTATTCATCAGAACTTCTTGGTCGCTGAACACACTAAGGTAGAGGCGTTAAGCCGTATCTATTCTCATCAGCAATCATTGGCACAGTGCCGTCATTGGCTCGATGTGAACTTTCCTAATGTTGAGCGTGTTGCTGTATCGAGTAATGGTGAAGCAGCACGTCGTCTGAAAAACGAATGGCACTCAGCTGCGATTGCGGGTGATGTAGCGGCGGCAGAGTATGACCTACATAAGCTCTACTCAAACATCGAAGACAATCCAAGCAATACCACACGTTTCCTTATCATTGGTCATGAAGCGATTGCGCCATCAGGACAAGACAAGACCTCTATAGTCGTCTCTGCCCATGATAAAGCAGGCGCACTTATCGAGATACTCAAGCCATTGTCTTATCATGGCGTGTCTATGACCAGTATCGAAACACGTCCTGAACGTCCTAATAAGTGGGCATACGTGTTCTTTATTGATATGGACGGTCATATTGACAATCCAAATGTCAGCGCGGCCATCAACGATATCCGTCCATTAGTGAAAGATTTACGTGTATTGGGCTCATATCCAAAAGCAGTATTATAGATCTCATAAGCGCTATCGTTATACGCTATTGTCTTTAAGCTACTGTCTTTAAGCTATCGCCTTTAAGTCGTAGCGTATAACAACTGGCCACCACTAAGATTCACAGGCTTAACCCATAATAGATGCGTTCTCACATCTAAGGATAAATCATGCAATCATCTCAGTCGATAGAGTCAAGCTTGTCACCGCTTGTACCTGCCTATGCCAGTATTTTATCATTGGCACCTTATCAGACAGGCAAGCCAGTAGAAGAACTCACGCGTGAATATGGCATCTCAGATGTGGTGAAGCTTGCGAGTAATGAGAATCCAGTAGGGTGCTCGCCGAAGGTCACGCTAGCGATTACTGAGCAACTAGGTCAGTTGGCACGCTATCCTGATGGTAATGGTTACTATCTCAAGCAAGCATTGGCTGATTTTAATGATGTGAATGTCGACCAAATCACCTTGGGTAATGGCTCTGATGATTTGCTTGATATCTTGGCGCGTAGCTTTGTTGGTGCTGGTGATGCCATCGTTTATAGTCAATATGCCTTTGTGGTGTATTCGATGCTAGCGAAGATGCAGGGTGCTATGGATGTTGAAGTACCTGCACAGCGCTTTGGTCATGATCTAAAAGCGATGAGCCAAGCAGTTCAAGACAATCCTAATACTAAGCTCGTGTTCATTGCTAATCCTAATAACCCAACGGGTACTCAGCTTGCGCATAAAGAGTTGCATGCGTTTGTGGCGAGTGTGCCAAGCTCAGTCTTGGTGGTGCTAGATGAAGCCTATATCGAGTACAGCCCTGAAAGTAACAATCGGGCGCTGCTCGACGAGTTTGATAATGTCGTCATCGTACGTACTTTCTCCAAAGCGTATGGGCTGGCTGGCTTGCGCGTGGGTTACGCACTAAGCTCAGTCGCCGTTGCTGATCTACTGAACCGTATTCGTCAGCCATTTAATGTCAGTCGTATCGGTTTGGCAGCCGCAGCCGCCGCACTTGCGGATCAGGACTTTATTGAAAGAACGCGTCTGATGAATGATGAGCAAATGCGTTGGTTGGAAAAGCAGTTTGATGCGCTAGGGTTAGGGTTTATCAAGTCACATGCTAACTTTATTATGGTAAAAATAGAGGTTGAGATGGAAGATATAACTGCTGCTTCTATCCATGAAGCGTTACTAGAGCAGGGTGTTATCATCCGTCCATTAGCTGCTTATGGTCTACATAACTGGCTACGTATCACTGTTGGTTTAGCAGAAGACAATCTACGTTTGATCGATACGTTGCGCTCTATTTTAACTGACGATTAAATAATAAATACTATCCATGTATTTTTTAAAGTAAGTCAAACTATCCTTAAATTTATAACAAGAACGTGAGTTTTTTCGACACTGATATATCTAAACGGACGTTAATTTGTTCAATGAGAAAAGCCGTGAATAGCCAAAAAGACAGTCAACAAAATAATAAAAAATCGCTTACCAATACCCAGATGCCACGATTCAAGCAAGTTTGTGTCATTGGACTTGGACTCATTGGTGCCAGTCTTGCTCAAGCCATCAAAGACAATGGTCTCAGTGAGCGTTTGGTCGCTGTTGATAGGCACGCGCCAAGCATCGAGGAGGCCATTCAACATGGCTTGTTAGACGCAGGTAGCTCAGCATTGAGTGATGTGGTCGCTGGTAGTGATCTGATCGTCATCGCTGTGCCAGTACAAGCTGTACAAGCAGTGCTCGTCGATATCAAAACTGCGATGGATAACGGTCAACTGGCGACTGAGTGCATTATTAGTGATGTTTGTAGTACCAAGGTCAATATCATTGATGCCGCCAAATCGGTGTTTGGTTCGCTACCGACAGGACTAGTGCCAGCGCATCCGATTGCTGGTGCTGAGAATTCAGGATATCAGGCCAGACGCGCCACCTTGTTTGCCAATCATAGTGTCATTATCTGTGAGCTACCGACGACCAGTATCGTCGCGATAGATAAGCTAAGGCGGTTATGGGAAGCAGTGGGTGCTAGCGTGATGGCTATGGATGCTGAGCATCATGACTCAATCTTAGCGCATACCAGTCATTTACCGCATTTACTCGCTTTTAATCTGGTTGAACAGTTAGCCAGTCATGATGATAATTTAGATATGTTTCGCTATGCAGCGGGCGGCTTTCGTGACTTCAGTCGCATCGCTGCCAGTGATCCTAAAATGTGGCACGATATATTTTTTGCCAACGAAAGCGCGATTGTTAGCGCCCTTGATGAGTATGGCGTCTATCTACAGACCATGCGTCAGCTTATCATTGATAAAGATTCAACCGCCCTGATGGGACTTTTAGGCCGAGCGCAAGCCGCACGGCGACATTTTGGCCATATGTTAGCCAGCACCCCTTATACGGATACTTCTGCCATGTCAGCATCTTATAATATTACTCCTAGCAATACCGTTTCAGGCACCATTACCATCCCTGGTGACAAGTCTATCTCTCATCGCAGCATCATGCTTGGCAGCCTTGCAACAGGTGTCACACATGTCACTGGATTTTTGGAAGGGGAAGATGCACTTGCGACCTTGCAAGCATTTCGTGACATGGGTGTGACGATTGAAGGGCCTGATAACGGCAAATTGACCATTCATGGTGTTGGTATGAATGGACTCAAACCAAGTAAGACACCGTTATATATGGGCAACTCAGGCACGAGTATGCGTCTGCTATCGGGTATCTTGGCGGCACAGTCATTTGATAGCGTATTGACAGGTGATACCAGTTTAAACAAACGTCCGATGGAACGTGTGGCTGCACCACTTCGCGCCATGGGTGCTGTGATTCAAAGCACAGGGCATAGTGGTACCGCACCACTTAGCATCACTGGTCGTGATACGGTCGGTAAGCCGCTGCAAGGTGCGGAATATGATATGCCAGTAGCATCTGCACAGGTCAAGTCTTGCTTGCTATTAGCAGGGCTGTGGGCGGAAGGCACAACGACTGTCATTCAACCTGAAGTCAGCCGTGACCATACCGAGCGTATGCTATCCGCCTTTGGTTATCCAGTGACGGTAGAAGGTAATCGTATCAGTGTCACAGGTGGTGGTCAGCTAACGGGTGGCGATATCGCCGTGCCTGCTGATATCTCCTCTGCAGCATTCTTTATGGTCGCTGCTGCGATTAGCCAAGGTAGTGAGTTGACCTTAACGCAAGTAGGTATCAATCCTACGCGTACTGGCATCATCGATATCCTAAAGCTGATGCAAGCCGATATTAGCCTAAGCAATGAAACGCATGTTGGTGGTGAGCCAGTCGCTGATATTACGATTCGTGGTTCAAATTTGCAGGGTATTGAGATACCAGAGCATCTCGTACCACTAGCGATTGATGAGTTCCCAGTATTGTTTATCGCTGCTAGCTGTGCAAAAGGCCGTACGGTATTGACTGGTGCCAAAGAGTTGCGCGTTAAAGAATCTGATCGTATTGCGGTCATGGCTGAAGGGTTGCACACTCTCGGTATTGATTGTACCGTTACAGAAGATGGGCTAATTATTGAGGGTCAAGGCACAGAAAGTGAGAACGGCGAAGTCAATAACAGCCAGCCTGTATTCGGTGGTGGTCACATTATCTCGCACCATGACCACCGTATCGCTATGAGTTTCGCCGTTGCTAGTTTGCGTGCGTCTGAGCAGATCACTATTGAAGGGGTTGAGACTGTTAATACCAGCTTCCCAGGATTTGCAGAATTGGCCAATCATATTGGTATGTCTATTCAAGTTGATAGCACTAATGGCTAGGCTAGTACGCTAATTGATTGAGCTTTACGTAAAATAGTTTTTTGAAACAGCGTTTATCGTTAGCAATGTGTTGATGCCCAAACTGGTATCAACGCATTGCTTTTTTACTTTTTACCTTATCTGTAGTAACCCTGCGTTCTTGCTTTGATACTTCTATTGTTTGTAGAAGCAGGTGAGATCGCGCTTTGCTCTAACACGTTGTATTGTATTATGACCACCCAAAATGTTGTCAAAAAACCCGTAGTCCCTATCAAAACGACGAGAAGCGGTATCATCACCGCGCTTATCGCTTTCTGTATTTGGGGTGCTTTTCCCCTTTATTTTAAACAACTGGCTGCCTACAATGCGACAGAAATTATCGGTCATCGTATTGTTTGGACGTTTGCATGTTTACTCATCGTAGTGGTCGTGACCAAGCGCTGGCAATGGATAGATACCCTGAAGCAAAATCCAAAATGGATCGCATTAACTTTTATATCAGGTATTATCATTGCGACTAACTGGCTCACATACGTATGGGCGGTCAATCATGACCGTATCCTTGAGGCAAGTTTGGGCTACTTTATTGGTCCGCTCGTTGGTGTCGCGCTATCGATGATTTTGTTCAAGGAGCGCCTGCGACGCTTGCAGTGGGTCGCTATCGGATTTGCACTATTGTCTGTGGTCATTCAAGTGGTCATGATCGGTAGTTTACCATGGCTATCGCTTGTGCTAGCCTTCAGTTTCAGTACTTATGGTACGATTCAGCGTCAAACACCGCTAACGCCTGTCGATGCGATGTTTATCGAAACCACGATGCTTGTCCCTATTTTTCTTTGGTGGTTTTGGCAATCGGATGTGGTCAGTAGCCAGTTGAGTTTTTGGTTTACGTCGGATATTTGGCTGTTAATGATTGCGGGGCCTATTACACTGATACCATTATTATTATTTAATAAATCGACAAAGCTGGTCGCGTTTAGTATTTTAAGCTTTATGAATTATCTGACCCCGACCTTTATTTTCTTTTTGGCTGTGTTCTATTATAAAGAGCCATTTGATTTACATCGTTTAGCGGTCTTTGGCTTGATTTGGCTAGGTCTGCTATTATTCAGCATTGACTTATGGCGCCATCGCCCAAGCAAGGCCTTAAAAGCAGCGCGTTTGCGTGAAGAAGCACTGCAGCAAACTAATTAAAAAAACTGAGTTCAAAACTCTAATTAAACACTTAGCAAGCAAGGATGAGAGCATGTTTCATACTGAATCTGATGTGGTATTTGTAAAAGGTTTAAAAGTAGAGGCCGTCATCGGTGTCTACGATTGGGAGCGGGCGATTACGCAACCGCTGCTGATTGATATCGCGCTTGAAACCGATATCAGCGCTGCTGCTGTGTCAGATGATGTCGATGATGCACTGAACTATAAAGCAGTCTGCGATGATGTCAGCGAGTGGTGTAAAGAGATTAAAGCGAAACTACTGGAGCATCTGGCAGGTCAAATCGCTGACAAGCTACTCACGAAATATGCTTGCCATAAAATAACGTTAAGCGTTGCGAAGCCAACTGCTATTGCACAAGCGGATGCGGTTGGGGTGCAAATCACGCGCTATGCATCAGCGTCAATAGACAAGCTAGCTACTAAAGAAGCTGCCAAAGAAGCGGACAATAGCCAATCTGATGATGCATAAAGTGTCAGTTGATTTGAATGTAGAAATGCTAAAAAAGCAGACGCCTGAACAGCTGCAAGCGCAGTCTGTGACGGCGGTGATGTTGGCACTGGGTAGTAATTACCAAGCCGATAAGCACTTGCCACGTGTTCGTAAGGATTTAGCAGCCCTAGGCGAGATACAGTTATCAACGCCGTTTCAAAATCCTGACTTTACAGCGACTATCGAGCTACCAAAACCTGACTATACCAATCAGTGTGTCTATTTACGTTTGGCAAAACCTGTGACATTGCAACAGTTGCAAGCGTTGTTTAAGCAGATGGAAGGTGAGTGCGGTAGAGAACGTTTGGCAGTAGCAAAAACGTCAGTCAAGAAAGTCACCATGGATATTGATATTCTGTTGATAGAAGTAGTTACTGATAAAAATAGCCTAAGCAAAAATTCGTTTTCTGATCACAAGTCCGAATGGCTAATCATGGCCGATCGCTATCCGTTTAAAGCGCATGAACGCGCAGGGGTTGAGGAGTTAGTTTAGAATCATCTCTAATTCACTGGCTTATTATCTGTACCCCCATGGTTAGTAGCCTGCTACATTCTTCTTGCTTGAAAATCCTCGTTTTTTAAAACAATATCAATTTCATCTGTGTAGTAATCGCAAACTAAAAAACTATACACGTATGTAAACAATTGTTAGTATTAGTTACTAATTATCTCTGAAATTCTTCCGTTCATGCAAAAACTCATTAATTTTCTGAAGATAAAACCAATCATGAGTTTAGCAATCATACTCATGATGTTTACTTTGTCTGCCTGTGATAAATCCCCTTCCGAGCATCTTCAATCCTTGAATGAAGACAAATATCCTGTAGCAAATATGCCGTTAGGACATTCAGTCGTCGTTAATCCCAAGTTAACTAATTTTACCGTTGGTAAACGCCAATTGGACACCCGTACCTAAGGGTTGGACGGTGTTAGATCAATTTAACTCATTAGCATCAGATTGCTCTATGCAAGCGGTATAAACAAGAGTAATAAATCACTCTCATTATTAGAGAAGATATGACATGACATTAAAATCCTTCCTCAAACCCCTGCTACTAGCCCTAACACTACTACCACTCTGTGCGTGTAGCTCTTTGTTTAAACCTGACCGTATGACTATTGAATATGATGAAGAGGTCAAGTTGCATGATGGTGAGATGATATGGGTACATATCACACGGCATTACTTTTTGACAGGTGGTGCATTAGGTGACTCTGCTACGCTAAGCTCGAATTATTTACCAAGCGATGTCGAGATTAGCTGGGATACGGGTTTTGAGGGGGTGGGGCGAAAGTCGGTTTATTTTAAAAGGCAGATATTAACTATAGATAAATTTAATAATGAATGGTATGTCTATGGAGCGACCGAAAGAAATACGACAGGATCATACAATCAGTCTTTTATCTGTAATGATATTGGAACACTATATTTTAACGGAAGTACTTGTTTAGTAAAAATTAGTACTTCAGGAGAGTTCTTAAGAGCTGATAAAGATGAAATTTATAAATTAAAAAACCTAAATATTTTATTTTCAGAAAGTGTTGAAGAAACTAAAAAATTAGATAAACAACGAATAACATGGCAGAAAAAGTTGGACATGCAATACGGAAAATCTAAAGAAGACCAAACAATTAATTTAAAGCTTTTTTCTGAACAAGGTAAATAGTTATGAGTAATTTGACCAATGCGCAAAAAGCTACTTATGCTTTGCTTGCCGACAATGTTTATTGGGATGTCAGATATGGCTATGATGAAAAAACAGGCGACTTTAGCAACTCCAACTGGATACCCTTGCCTGAGGATTGGACGGTATAGGGCCAATTTAACTCATTAGCGTCAGATTGTTCTATGCAAGCGGTGTAAACAAGAATAATAAATCACTCTCACTATCAGAGAAAACATCACATGACCATAAAATCCTTCCTTAGATCCGTGCTAATAGCCTTGTGCTTGCTATATTCTTCTTGCTTGAAAATCCTCATATCAAAAATTTAGTATTAATACGGCTAATATAAATATTACTCGCCTATGATCAAAATCCCTCCAAACACGCGCCGCAATTAATCATTAAGCTTGTCTCCTTTCTTTTTCTTATCTTAGATATACTTTCAATAGCTTCCTACTCAATGATTTCAGTTTCACAAGTGCTATCGTTAGCACTGACTGATATTATTGTATCTGCATTATGATCGAAATCTATAGCGTCAAAATATTGACAGTTAAATGATTGAATTTCGAGGGTGTAGGATCGATGTTTTGGGCTAAGTTCTTTATGAATCTTTCATATTTATATTATATTTTTCAGAAAGGTAAGGTTGAATGACTTTTATATTTAGAGAAATTACGGACGACGACTTAGATTTACTTTTCGCTTCACCAGATGTTAAAGAAGCGCTCTATGGTATATTTTTTGACAGACAACATGCCGAAGACAGAGTTGAAAATGGTGGGAGTATGACCGTAGTAAAGCAAACAGGAGAAATGATTTTTAGTTTAGGTGGTTTTTCGGGTCTAGAGGGAGAATCGCCACGTTACGCTTATCTATTTGAGGGACGCATCTGCACTATGATTGAAACAGCAGAGGGTTATGAGCTGTCCATATATTATTGTTCTTCTATATTGCGGGAAAGCCTGCCTCACATCAAAGAAGTGATGACGCAAGCGCTTATTTATGGTGGAGAAACGCTAACGGGAAACAATCTTAAGGGGTTGCCTGAAGAGATAAAACGTATCGCTATGAGTAGAACTTATACATTTATTGAAAGCAAACAACGGCACTTTCGTTAATCCTAACCACTTTTATTTATACCTATAAAACACATGAGATAAACAATGACTTTTATATTTAGAGAAATTACGGACGACGACTTAGATTTACTTTTCGCTTCACCAGATGTTAAAGAAGCGCTACATAGTATGTTTTTTGACAGACAACATGCTGGATGCCTGATTGATTTTAGCTGGAGAGTAGCTGTCATTGAAGCAACAGGCGAGATGATTTTCAATATAGGTAATTATTCGTCTATGAAAGGAGATACGCCACGTCACGCTTATCTGTTTAATAAGGGTATCTGCACTATGATTGAAACAGCAAAAGGTTATGAGCTATCCATATACTATTGTTCTTCTGCGCTGAGAGAAAATCTGCCTCACATCAAAGAAGTAATGACGCAAGCGCTTATTTATGGTGGAGAAGAGCTAACGGGAAACAATCTTAAGGGGTTGCCTGAAGAGATAAAACGTATCGCTATGAGTAGAACTTATACATTTATTGAAAGCAAACAGCTGTACTTCTCTTAATCCTACCCACTTTTAAATTAATTATTAAAAGAGAACACGGTGAGTGATTATATCTATAGAGAAATCACCAAACGAGATATCGCTCAATTATATGCTTCGAGAGATGCTGAGAAATGGCTAATTCCATACTATCAGGGTCCAAAGACCTACAATGATGTTGGAAAGGAAAGCATAGCAGAACCTATAGCGTCTGAAGAGTGGAAGTTGTTTCGTTTTTCAGAAAATTTCGAACGTTATGATACAGCAGCGTGGTTTATGTATTTAGAGAAAGATGGTTCTTTATTAATTATGCAAGATAGATGGCCATTAGAAAATGATAAACACCCTATGTATCCCAATAGAGAGCAAGAGTTCGTTATTCTTTTTTATTCTAAATCGCTTGAAAATACGATTCAAAAGATTTGTGAGTTGGTGGTTGATATTGCCACCCAAGGGGGCGTCTACTTAACAGGAAAACCCGAACCTGATTATTGGGTTGATCCAATTGTTACTTACAGAATGGCAGAGCCTAATGATACAGGAAGAGATTTATAATGAACATTAACGAGATGAGTAAATATATATCGGGACATTACAGAAGAAGATTTAGACGAACTCTACGCCTCACCAGAGGCTGAAAAGTGGTTAATACAACATTATGATAATAGACGAGGTGCGACTCTAGTAGAACCTAGTGTAGCGAAAACATGGAAGATATTTCGCTATATGGAGAATTACGAAAGAGGAAATGAAATATCAGATTGGTATGTTTACTTGGATAAAGACGGTTCTATGTTAATTATGCAAGAGAGATTCCCTATGTCGCCACCTTATGAAATATATTCAATAGATGATAACCGTGAGCAACAGTTTGTGGTGCTGTATTGCTCAGAAGTCCTTGAAAGTGATATTCAGGAGATTTGTGAACAAGTCGTTGATGTCGCAACGTCATCAGGTGGGAAATACTTAACAGGTGAGTTCGAGTCAGACTTTTGGGAAGACCCTATTATTTCATACAAGATGGCAGCACCTAACGACTACGGGAGATACTACTAATGAATATTAATGAGATGTCAGAGCAGCAGTTAATTGATTATATTAACAATGCTGATAAGCAGTTCAGAGACCATCCTAGATTCTGTGTAACTGCCATTTAGATTAAATGCTTACTAATACGGTCATCAAACATAATCATAAAGCGATTCAAAGCAGACGTCCAGTTACGAATGGGCATCGACCACTTCTTGGATGCCTGCTGGGTTGCTAAATACACCACTTTGAATGCTGCCTGATCAGATGGGAACACCTTACGCTTATTCACCGCTGTCCGAATCACGCTGTTTAGCGACTCTATCGCATTGGTGGTATAAATCACTTTTCTGATGTCTTTAGGATACTCGAAGAACACCGTTAAGCCCTCCCAGTTATTACGCCAAGACTTGATGATATGCGGATACTCCTTGCCCCAAGTCTCATCAAAGTGCTCAAGATTGGCCTCTGCCATCTCAAGCGTATCAGCGCCGTAGATGGCCTTTAAATCAGCTGCTACGGCCTTCTTATCCGTCCACGGTACGAACTTCATTGAGTAACGCACCATGTGTACGATACACAGCTGAACCTTGGCTTTGGGATAAACCGTGTTGATGGCATCGGGGAAGCCCTTTAAGCCGTCGACACAGGCAATGAGGATATCTTGTACCCCGCGGTTTTGTAGTTCAGTGAGAACGCCTAGCCAGAACTTGGCGCCCTCATTTTCTGATAACCACATACCAAGCAGCTCTTTTTTACCATCAAGCCCCACGCCTAGCGCCAGATAGATAGCCTTGTTGATGATCTGCTTGTCTTGACGTACTTTAACGACAATGCAGTCCAAATAGACGATAGGATAAACACTGCTCAGCGGCCGGTTCTGCCAAGCGGTGATGTCCTCTAAGATGTTGTCAGTGACTCTTGAAACTAAGCTGCTTGAGATGTCGACGTCATAGAGCTCTTTGATGGTTTCGACAATCTCGGTGGTGGTTTGACCCTTGGCGTAAAGGAATATGATCTTGTCATCGAGACCTGAGATACGGGTTTGATGCTTACTAACGAGTACAGGCTCAAAGCTGCCACCGCGGTCTCTTGGGGTGGAGATCTCAAGATCGCCTGTGTCACTGCGGACGGTCTTTTTAGTGTGCCCGTTACGCTTATTAGGTTTATCCGCCTTTTCATGCTTGGGATAGCCGAGATGGTCTTCCATCTCAGCTTCAAGGGCAGTATCAATAAAGGATTGCATGAGCTGCTTTTGAAAGTCTTTGATGTCATCAAAGCTGTTCATGCTACCAGCCATTTGCTCGGCCAGTTTTTTAAGGTCAGATTGAGTAGTCATTGCTTATTCTCCGGTTAATGGATTATAAGCAGTTACACAGTTTTTAGGAAAGGCTCGCAGTTCACGATTCAAGAGCTAAAAGACATTGTTCAGCAAGCATCTAAGGCGCCACTGATGATGCAGCATATTAAATAAAACTTACTTCTGCTTAGAACTTCTCTCATCAGTCTCATCTTTACCAATCACATCGAACTCTTCTAAACACAGTTTGTCATATTCTTTTTTACAAAAACTAGGGTCGATTTTGCACATGGCAGCTTGTAATTGATCGAGGCGGTTTTCTGATTGCTGAATGTGTTCTAGCATTTTAGCAAAAGCTTCTGCAACAGGATCTTGTGAGGTTGGATCGATACCATAAGCCTGAAATGCCGTATCGCGTGCAGTAGCTTGTTTTGAGGTCGCTGTTTTTTCTTGTGACTTAGCGTCTGGTGATTTTTCGGCAATCAGGTTGCCTTTTTCATCATGATGATCAGAAATCATACGAGCTGCATTACCAACCATCGTAGCGCCTGCTGGTACCGGTTTTACCACCACCGCATTTGAGCCGATTTTGGCATTTTTACCCACCGTAAATGGGCCTAACACTTTCGCACCAGCGCCAACCGTAACGCCATCTTCTAGCGTGGGATGGCGTTTGCCATTATTCCATGATACGCCGCCAAGGGTAACACCATGATACAAGGTGACATCGTTGCCAATCTCAGCCGTTTCACCAATCACCACACCGACACCATGATCAATAAAAAATCGTTTGCCAATCTTGGCAGCAGGATGAATCTCGATGCCTGTTATGATACGTGAGCCATAAGAGACCACACGTGCGGCCAGTTTCTGTTCGTTATTCCAGAGACAGTGTGCCCCGCGATGTAAGATAAGCGCATGGATGCCAGGGTAGGTCAATATGACTTCGAGACTATTACGCGCCGCAGGGTCACGTTTGAATACCGCATCGATATCTTCTTTTAAATCCTTTTTGATGCTAGTAAGCGTTTTCAACAATTTGGTTGGCAATGACATAAAGCGTCCTATCTATTTGTCGGTAGAGTGTCGTTACTGAAATAGCGATCTCTTTCATTTATAGTTGTTGGATTTTAATCGTTATTAAGTCTGCGTAAGTATTGGGTTTTACTTACGCTAAGGTCTTTCAAGTTATAGCAGTTTTACACGATAAAATATAGTGATGAGCTATTAAATACTCACAAACCCATCGATTAATATGAGTTTGCGAGTATCGATTTTATATTTGGTAGTAGTCCTAGGGCATGTCATCAATTAGCACATTGATACATTTAGTGGCCTTAAAATGGCTAAATTTTGTCAAACATCGTCAGAAATCTTGTCAATATGTTCATATTTACGGCGAGTTCTTCCTTGTTTGACTGCAATTTTTCTCATTTTAAGCCACACAATCTAAATGATGACACGCCCTAGATAAGTTCTCTAGTTTTTTGACAGTTTGGCAATCAATGCACTTAGTAGTTGATACTCTTTTTGATCAAGCTGTATACGCGAACCCAGTCTAGACAGTCGTGACGGCAATGATTTTAGATGTTCGCTATCTGCTAGACCGCGCTGAACCATAAGGTCAGTCATACGCTGAGTCAGTTGTAGTAGTTGCTGCTGGGTGATGGCTGGCTCATCCCATTGCTGACGCAAATGAATATCTAACATTGGCTGAGCAGTTGTACTGACATCGGTATTTGAATGATTAGCAGCCATTTTTGTATGCGTCTGTGCGTAAGCAAAGATAAAGCTGGCGATCACTTGCACTGCTGATGCGACATTCAATACAGGATAAGCAGGATTGGCATCGATTTGAATATGATAATCTGCATAAGCCAACTCTTCATTGGTCAAACCGCGATCTTCACGACCAAATAAGATAGCGATATTTGGTTTACCGTGAACAGCGGTGTCTTGCTGATCAATAAAGTCAAACATGATTTTGGCTGCCTGCGTGGGTGTGACCACAGGACGAGGCAAGTGACGGCTGCGACTACTGGCAGCGAACACGAGCTGGCAGTCTGCAATGGCAGACTCAAGATTTGGGGTGATAGTCGCTGACGAAAGCAGCTCACTGCCACCTGCGGCATGAGAGACACTGGTGTCATCAATCGGCAGTTTGGGCTCAACGACCGTTAGGCAAGATAGCCCCATAGTGTGCATTGCGCGTGCTGCTGAGCCAATATTAGCGGGCAAAGTCGTATTAACCATGACAACTTGCACAGCGTCTAGGTAATCACTCACGCTATGAGCCGACGGTTCTGAGAGAGTTGGTAACGCTTCAGATGATGGAGTCTCGCTACGCATTTATTGCTCCAATCTTAGGTTTATTTCTTTTTCAGCGCGTTCTAATGCGGCTGCGATGTCTTCAATCAGTGCAGCCTGCTCACCGATACAGCGCTCACGGCAGCACTCCTGTAATTGACTGCTAAGCTTGACCAGTTGTGTTGTTCCCAAGTTAGCGCTAGCGCCTTTTAGAGCATGAGCGGTCTCATAACCGTTAGCATGATCGTTTTCTTGCTGAGCGGTTCGCAGCGTTGCGACACGTTTTTTACTGTCTATAAGATACACTTGTATTAGGTCGGCAAAGTCTTCTTCGAGCAGGTCACGCATGTCTTCAAACTGCTCGTGATTAATAACTTCTTCAGTTTGCTGAGTCATATTGTTATTTGGGTTATTTTCCATAATGTTATGTCCAATTGTTAAAAGTTAAAGCAATAAGGTTATAGTCAAATCCTCTATAAAGTGGATACGGTGTCAGCCTCGCTCAGTCTACTATTTGTAGTACTTTAACTTAGCTTCCTTGTATCTAAATTATATTGAACAGACTATAAGATGTATTGAACGTACCTTAATTGATGATAATAGGTTTTTAAAACTGAGAAAGACATTAACTATAATGAAAGTGTAAATTGTCTTCACTAATCATGTTTCTCAACTGCTGTAAATTATCATCGTTAGGGTAGATTCGCCAATGCTCTGATAGTCCCACATTAGCAATACCAAACTCTTCATAAATGCTCAGCCCAAGCGGTAGACAATTATCATTAATAGAAGTGTCCGTATTGCTTAAGGCACTATTAGCATAATTTTGGTCGGTAGGGCTGCCATTGTCTAATGCCAGTAAATCATTGCCGTTTTCATCGTATAAACTGCCGCCTATCGCAGGGTCGTAAGCGCCATTACCACTGTTACTGTCTTGCTCATCCTGATCGCTATTATAAGCCAAGCGCGGTGCAGGTATAATGTCGGCTTGTGCTGATTTGAGTAGTGGTTGTAGATGCATGAGCAACTTAATGTCGCTACCATGAACTTTAATGCTTATTTTTTTGAGCCAACGCAGGCGTGCATCAACCATACTCATGGCACTATCAAGACGGGCAAAGAGACGACCGTCACGCTCACGAATGCTGCCTTTAATGATGACCACTTCGTCGACTTTTAGCTGGTCTTTTACGCGGTTAAAACGCTCCGCATAGCAGCTAACCTCTAACCTTGAGGTCCCATCGTCTAAGGTAATGACGTTGCGAGTACCAAAGTTAGCGATGTCTATAATCAACCCTGCAAAATAGCAGCTACCGTTGTAGCCAGTATCTGTTAGCTTATCAAGTCGTGTGCCTGAGGTATAGCGTTTGAGCTCTTCTAAGTATTCATTGATTGGATGACCTGTTAAGTACAGTCCTAAGGTGTTCTTTTCTGCTTTTAGGCGATGCTTGTCACCCCAGATTAGCTCTGGTGTCATGACGAGTGGCGGTGCGGCGACCACACCATCCATTTCACCAAACAAATCCATCATACCGATTTCACGGTTTTGACGATCTTGTTCAGCGGCCTGTACGGCGCTTGGCAATTGACTCATCAATGCACCACGAATCTCGTAAGCTTCGTCGCTTGGCAAGTCAGGTCGCAAGGTTGCAGCAAAGTCATCAAAACAGCCCGCACTGACCAATGCTTCAAGGGTGCGCTTATTGACTTTTTTAATATCGACACGGCGGCAAAAATCATATAAGTCTTTAAATGGCCCTTCTCGGCGGCGTGCATCAACGATAGACTCAACCGCACCTTCACCAACGCCTTTAATTGCGCCCAACCCATAAATGATATTGGTTGGCGTGTCAGCGACGAAATGCCATTCACTGCGATTGACGGATGGATTCACCACAGTCAATTCAAAGTTTTCGCGGCAGTCATTGATAAAGAACACCACGTTGTCCGTGTTGTTCATATCAGAAGTTAAGACCGCTGCCATAAATTCGGCAGGGTAGTACTGTTTTAGATAAGCCGTCTGATAAGCCAAGACACCATAAGCGGCAGAATGCGATCGGTTAAAACCGTAACCGGCAAACTTCTCCATCAAATCAAACACACCGCCTGAGGTGACTTCGTCGATGCCTTGTGAGGTCGCGCCAGTGACAAAGATATCGCGCTGTTTGGCCATCTCTTCGGGTTTCTTTTTACCCATCGCACGGCGAAGCATATCAGCACCGCCCAAGCTATATCCCGCCATGACCTGCGAGATTTGCATCACTTGTTCTTGATAGACAATAACGCCGTTGGTGTTTTCTAAAATTGGCTCAAGATTCGGGTGATCATAGATGACTTCCTCGCGACCATGCTTACGGTCGATATACATCTCTACCATACCAGCATCAAGTGGCCCTGGACGATATAGCGCACACATGGCGATGACATCTTCGATGTTGGTCGGTTGCAATTTGGCCAGATACTTTTTCATGCCCATACTTTCTAACTGAAAGACGGCAGTGGTTTTGGCATCTTGCAATAGCTTATAAGCTTTTTTGTCATCTAACGGCAAGTCTTCTAGGATCAATGCGTCTTTGCCTTCTTTGGCACGGCGTAAGTTGATGTTCTCAACCGCAGCATTGATGACAGTTAAGTTACGCAGACCCAAAAAGTCAAACTTCACTAGCCCAACGGCCTCGACATCATCTTTGTCAAACTGGCTGACACGGTGACCTTCATCATCACAATAGATGGCGCTAAAATCAGTAATTTTATGCGGGGCAATCAGTACACCACCGGCATGCTTGCCGACGTTTCGGCAGACGCCTTCTAGCTTGATTGCCATCTCCCAAACTTCAATGGCATCTTCATAATCCATATTGTCAGGATTCGAAATTAAGTCTTTGAGCTGTGGCTCTTGCTCGAGTGCCTGACTCAGTGTGATACCGGGTGTTTTAGGGATAAGTTTGGATATTTTATTGGCGAGGAAGTATGACTTACTTTGTACGCGCGCCACATCACGTACCACGGCTTTTGCGGCCATCGTACCAAAGGTGATAATCTGCGAGACTGCGTCACGGCCATAAGTTTGCGCCACATAATCAATGACTCGGTCACGACCTTCGATACAAAAGTCAATATCGAAATCGGGCATCGATACCCGTTCAGGGTTCAAGAAGCGCTCGAATAACAGATCATAATGAATTGGATCAAGGTCGGTAATGTTTAGCGCATAAGCGACCAGCGAGCCAGCACCAGAACCACGGCCCGGTCCAACGGGTACGCCATTGGCTTTCGCCCAGCGGATAAAGTCCATAACGATTAAGAAATAACCCGGAAACCCCATTGAAAGGATAATTTCAAGCTCATATTCTAGGCGCTCGTCATACCTCTGGCGAAAGTCGCTCCAATGTTCAGTACGCTCGGCGACAGGGAAGAGCTTATCCAAGCGATTATTTAGACCACGTACAGACTCTGCCCGAAAGAACGATTCAATCGTTTCCCCTTCAGGCACAGGGAAGTCGGGCAGGACGTTAATGCCCAGTGTCAACGTCACATTACAACGGGTGGCTAAACGTAAGGTATTATCAATAACCTGTGGAATATCAGCAAATAGCTGCTCCATTTGAGCTTGAGTCTTTAGGTATTGCTCATCAGAGTAAGTCTGCGGACGATTGAGATCAGCTAATACATAAGATCCTGCAATGCAGACACGTGCCTCATGGGCATCAAAATCATCTTGCTCTAAAAACCGCACATCGTTGTGCGCGATGATAGAGATGTGGTGTTTGGCACCCGAGTGAATAGCCGCCTGAATAAAGGCATCTTCACCTGAGCGACTGGTACGCTTGATGGCGAAATATAATCGATCAGCGAACTGTGACTGCCACTCGGTAATCAGCTCATCAGCCTTCTCTGGCATCGAGCTAACCAATGCTTGGCCGACATCGGATTTTTCGGTAAATAATACAATCACGCCTGCCGCATGTTCCAAAATATGGCTGCGTTTCACGACTGGTACACCGTGATTGGCATCATCGGCACGCCCTTCGGTAAAGCCAAGGGATACGATACGAGTGATGTTTTGATAACCTTCATTGTCCATCGCGAGTAAGGTCAGTCGTGTGTCTTCATTTTCCATGATGACTTCGCTGCCGATAATAGGCTTGATACCAGCGCCTAGGCAGGCACGGTAGAATTTCACCGTGGCATAAAGGTTGGATAAATCGGTCAATGCCAGCGCGCGCTGATTGTCAGCCGCCGCCGCTTTAACCATCGGCTTAATACGCACGATAGAATCAGTAATTGAATATTCGCTGTGAATGCCAAGGTGTACAAATGCCATAGAAGACTCTTACGGATACGATCGGAAAATAGGCTGATAAGAAATAAATTTTTAATTATCAATGGCTTAAGATTTTAATTTAGTCTGAAAATATGTTGTTCACCGTATTTTCTGGTTTCAAATCAGGTCGTTAATAATAGCATTATTTGCCGCAGACAGCCACTGATTCCAAGCTATTAGGCTAAGTAATAAGGTTGGAAATATTCGTTAGGTATGTGCTATTTCTGTTCCATTAAAAGACCTTCGCTATCTTACTGCAGTGTAATAGACATGATACAGGCAAGATTTTTTGCTAGAGAAAGCATTGTTTTTCTATCAAAAAACCGCTGACATTCTTAACGATGAAAGCGGTTATTTATGAGATATTCAGAAAGAAATATTAATCTGTTTGGAGGTGAATACTTTTTAGAGATTTGAATTATAATCCAGCCCATTTACCTTCAACCCAGACTGGGTTGGCGGAGTTACCCTCTCTATTCATCCATTTATCACCTTGCCAATAACCGATTAGGTAGTCACTTTCTTTACATTGTTTTGCATAATATGTTGAAGTTTCATTACCATAGCATTTTTTGGTATCTTTGTCGGGTGGGCAAAAGCCAGTTTGTACGTCGCAATTGGGTGCTTGTCCAGGTAGGTAAGCTCTACCTTCTTTACAGACATAGTCTACCGTGCCATGAGGTAGGTTATTATAATCCCAAAAATAATCGCCGTCAGAACCCAAAGGACGGTTTGTTACACAGTCTAATGCCCAGCCGCCTTTACTATTCAGAATGTATTCATCAGGCTTTGAGTTATTAATCCCCGCTATATTATCTATACAGCCTGTTAATAGTACTGCGGTGAGTCCGCTGGCGATGAGGTATGATGTTTTCATAAGGTGTCTTATTTTAGTTTTGTATAACAAGTTTTAGAATTGTTTAGACATTTTTTTGCATGAATAACCGCTGACCTCTTAACGATGAAAGCGGTTGTTTATGACATATTCAGAAAGAAATATTAATCTGTTTAGGAGTGAACGGCTTTTAGCTATTTGGGTGATAAACTAAACCTCATATCATCTGTCCTAAATTAGTTGACCCCTATAAGTATATGAGTCTTCTTATTCGAGTATCTCTATATGTCTAGACCAAATTTATTAGAACCATTTATATTCATCCTCTTTTAGTAGACGATAAAAACTACCATGTAAGGGTACATTTTGCTTGGTGACACCATCAACGGTTAGGTAAGCAACCAGCTCACCATCAACAATGTTGACCATTAGTGCTGCAGGCTCTTTGTTTTCCGCAAAAAAAGTTTTAAAAATCTCAAACTGCTCTACATCGCCATCGGGCATTTCTTTGGCACTTGGAGAACTTTGGCTAAAGCGAATAATGGCTTGATACCGTTGGCCCTCGTGTTTAAAGTATAGTCGATACCAAGCAGGCACTGCTTTTTCACTCTTGTATGTGGTTAAGTCTACTTCAGACTGTGGGATAAATGTCGTGTTCCCATTAATCAAGAATTCTGTGTAACCGTATACATCAAGCGGCGTGGAGAGATACCATGGGAACTTTTGGGTATTAAAGGCTTTCCATCTGCCAATAGGAAAGGTACCGTTGGCTGCTTGCGCTTGTATCTCTTCGGGCTGATCCTCAACAAACCCTGATAGATATTCTTCTTCACTCAGGCCTTCAGGGTTAAAATGATTGGCCTGTGCAAAATACTCCCACGGAATATTTATCTCTTCTGCTTGAAACTGTGCCACCTCTACAACTTCTGCCCAACCAAGACGTACAGAGACGAAGCCACCAGGAGCCAGCGCCAGCTGAATCTGCTTAAACTGTTCAGTATCTGGTGTGTCTTCGAAATCCATAGTGAGCTTGCGCTTAAACTTTTTTTCTATCTCTGCTTTGGGCAGTCTGGCTCTGACATGATAGTATTTGCCTTCTATGGGCGCCAGCCACGTGAGATTAATGCCATCAGGAATGCGAGAGCCACCTGACGCATCCGCACCAGCTGTACGCCACCCACCGCCTGCGTGCGCATAAAAACCGCGTCTTGAACCATCGTCATACATCCAAAATGATTCGCCTGCGACTAGCTCGATAGGGTAGTAGCGCGGTGCGTGTATAGCTGTTGTCCAGTTGACTTTTTTTTCAAACATCAATGAGTTTTTGATTCCACCTAATATGTGTCCACTAGGAGATAGACAAGCTGATAATGATATAATTAGAGATTATAATAGTGAAAGTCTGAGTGCATTCATAATCCAAAGTTTCCTTACAGCTCATAGGTAGTACTGTTGCTTTTCAATTAGTGATTCTTATATGATTTTGGGATACCGTTGTGACAATCAAACTCTACTGAACCAACCATTAAATCATGCTTCTTCCAGTATCGACGCAGCTGTGGCGTAGTCAGTGAGTTACCTTGACAGTCTTTGGGCAATAAGGCCTTATCTCCTTCACAGGTAAAGTATAAAGTGCCTTTTGGTAAATTATTATCTCGCCAAAAAAATTTTTCATCAGCTTTAGGTAATGGGGAGAACAGAGGTTTTCCTGTTTGTCTATCTTTTTGAGTAGTACATTCAGTAACTACTCCCAAGTCATTTTCTAAATATTCAGTTTGCATACCAAAGAATTGTGCTGGATGGCTGATACAAGCTGACAGGCCTAATATGCTGGTTAGGAGTAGAGATAGTTGTATTGATTTCATAATTGTATCCTTGTGTTTATGATTAATACCCAACTACCGCTGCATCAACGATACGTGGATCAGACGAGCCGTAAACACCACTTGGCGTAATCATAATAGATTGCGTTGAACCCATTGCTGATTGCGGACTCACCGTGTGCCCCATAGATTCGAGCTTTTTGATGGTATCGATATTCAATGCTTTTTCGATACGGATTTCATCAGGCAACCATTGATCATGAATGCGCGGGGCATGCGTGGCCTCAGCGATATTCATATCGTGATCAATCACGTTAGAGATAACCTGCGTCACGGTCGTAATAATACGACTACCACCGGGACTGCCCGTTACGATATAAGGCTTACTGTCTTTGAACACGAGCGTTGGACTCATAGAAGACAGCGGTCGCTTGTCAGCTTCGACACTGTTTGCTTCACCGCCTAATAGGCCATAACCATTGGGCACACCAGGCTTAGCAGAAAAATCATCCATCTCATTATTTAATAAGATACCTGTGCCATCAGCAATCAGCCCAGTGCCATAAGAAAAATTCAACGTATAGGTATTGGCGACGGCATTGCCGTCTTTATCCACGATAGAAAAATGTGTGGTTTGATCACTCTCGTACGGTAGTGGGTTATTGGCTTTGATGGTAGCGGCTGGCGTGGCTTTGTTTGGATCAATCAGTGTACGCAGTTTATCAGCATACGGTCTGGCAGTGAGACCGCTCACAGGGACATCTACAAAATCAGCATCACCCAAATATTCAGCACGATCTGCATAAGCCAATTGCATCGCCTCAGCCATTAAGTGAATGGTCTGGGCGCTGTTTTGTCCGTAGTCTTTGAGTGGATAGCCTTCTAATATGTTTAAAATCTGAATGATATGAATGCCACCAGAAGAAGGAGGTGGCATAGAGACAATCTCATAACCACGATAGTTGCCTTTGACAGGCGTACGGGCCACGGCATTATAGTTGGCCAAATCCTGTAGGCTCATACGGCCACCTGCTTCATTGACAGCTTTGACAATTTTACTGGCCGTTTCTCCTTTATAAAACCCATCAGCGCCTTGTGCGGCAATCAGCTTTAGCGAGCGAGCAAGCTCTGGTTGCTTTAAACGTTCACCCGGTTGACAGGCACTGCCGTCGGGTTTAAAAAACACCTTTTTAGTACTGGGCCATTTTTGCAAGCGATCGCTTAAGGCAGTGAGCGACTCGGACAATCCTGCTGTGACTTCGATACCGTCCTCTGCCAGTGCAATCGCTGGTGCCATGACTTGCCCGCGGCTCATCGTGCCGTGTTCATCTAACGCTTTGAGCAGTCCTGCCACTGTGCCCGGTACACCAACGGCTAAACCATGATAACGAGATAAGTCGCTGACGGCATTGCCTTCGGCATCAAGATACATGTCACGTGAGGCACTACTGGGTGCTTTTTCACGGTAATCTAACGCCACTGTTTTGCCTTGTTTGGCATCATAAATCATCATAAACCCGCCGCCACCGATATTACCGGCACGTGGCAAAGTAACAGCCAATGCGAAACCAACGGCAACCGAGGCATCAACGGCATTACCGCCTTGTTTAAGAATCTGTAACCCAATATCTGAAGCGAACGCTTCTTGCGTGGCAACCATGCCATTTTTTGCCCATACTGGATGATGAATGGCATCAGCAGAATAAATGGCTTGGTCACTATTTGTGTTATTAGTCGTGTTAGTCGTAGCGGTGAGCTTACTTGATTTGGCGGTCGTAATGCGTTTGGTTTCAGACAGTATGGTTGGGTTATCAGCCATTACGGCTAGGTTTATCGCACTGGTGTTAATTGAGGTGTTATTAATTGAGCTGTTATTAATGGAGTTGGTTGATGCTACTGGTTCCAGCGCATGAGCAGATACAGACAGTAATAACGCCCCTGTAATCAGTAGCGTACTAGGGTTAAGTAATAATTTTTTCTTGACTTTGGGTTGCTGAGTAGTGTGATGTGGATGTGAGGGCATTTGTGACATCGTAAAGTCCTTTTTATGAGAGAGGTTAATCAACAAGTATATAGACAAGCAATAGATAGATTATAGAGAGGTATGTCACGCAAAATAACAGAATAACATGAGAATAGGGAGTTGCTATCTACATATGTCTATAAAAATATGAAGAAATGGTGGTTTTAAAATATATTTTGTTCATTGTGCTACTGCTTTTTATTTTTATAGAGACAGATAGCTGTCTAATATGAGAACTTTTTAAGCGTTCAGTGAATAAATATCATGGTGAAACCCAATGATTTATGGAAACTAAATGAAAAATTGCGCTATTATCGCTAGCTAGTAATGTTTTGTGATATAAATAACGCTACCAATACGATACTTACAATTGTTTGTCAGCTTAGATTAAGGAAGTCTCATGTCACCGCCTATTTTTCGTAAAAATGACCAGCCAACTTTACCTCAATCATCCGCTCACCAGTCATCGAGCACTAGTAAGCGTCAGTCGATAATGATTGCTGGCTGTGCCATTTTGTCTGTGGGTGCGACGACCATGGTGACAGGCTGTCAATCAAACCCGACCGTCTCATCATCTGCTGCCGTATCAGGAAAGATGATTGATTTTGAAACGGCAGATACCGTACAAAGCCAAGCACAGGGCCGTGCATTTAATGCCAGTTTACATGCCAAGTCTGAACGCTATGCCCAGCTGTTTGACCAAGAAAAATATCCCAGTACAGAGAATCAAGCCAAGTCACATTTATTGACCGCTATTCGTCAGCATTTAGCAACGGAGCATGTGTCAGTCTCGCAAGCCAACTATCAAGCAGCCCCTTTTATCAGTCCAGATAGTATCGATGCCGGCGCTAGCAGTTTGTTTAAGACTATTTTAGAGACCTATGTTTATAAAAAAGAAACCTCAGGCGACTATGACTCGGATGACGAAGTCGTCGAAGAATATGCCTACGACTCAGATGACGACTATGTAGATGCTGCAGAAGTCGTCGTCGTAGAAGATGCTGATGAGCCAGATGACAGTGAATACGATGAAAACGGCTATGACGAGTATGGCTACGATTATGAGGGTTACGACAAAAATGGCTATGACGACTATGGCTTAGATCAAAATGGTTATGACTGGTACGGCTATGATGCAGATGGCTATGATGCAGATGGCTATGATGAAAACGGTTATAGTCGCAGTGACTATGCTACAGAAGCCTATGAAACCGATGATTATGAATCGGACAGTGCTTTTTCAAAGTTATCAGAATTAAACCCCAAAAGCATGACAGAACAATATGAAGCCATGCAAGCGGCTAAGCAGCGAGGAGAGACTACTAATGTAGAAGATGAGTTTTCAGGTTCTTCTTCAGCAGCAGGCGTGATTGGCAAGCTACTCAATATGATGAATCGTACGCCTGAGCAGATAGCTGCATCAAATGAATATCAATATAAAAACCTCATGTTCAGCAGTGTCAGTCAATACAATCCTAAGCAGCGACAAATACAAAGCGTCTACAGCTATGATTATGTGACACCAACGATTAGCGCATCGGTACAAATACCACTCGCGCTTGATTTTGACAACAGTCGTATCACGGTCGATCCTTCAGTCATTATGCCCATCATGGCAATTGCCAATCCTGACCATACGCCACTACCTAATGAGATGGCATCGCATACCGTCAGTTTTGGTTTGCCAGAGAGTATCACGGAGCAACTGCCGCCAGCAGTACTTTATGACGCGGCGATTTCTGCGATACAGGACAGTATGGCAGAGCTGGCGCCTGAGCATTTTAGCGCGGTTGATATTCGTAATGATCGGTTTGCCAAAGAAGTCGGTGCTAGCCGAGCGGTAAAAGTATATTTCGGTAGCCAACAAAGCGGTGAGATGATCGGTAAAACGCTGAAGTACATGTCCAAGTCATTACAAGATTATGTCGATGCCAATCCAGAAAAATATCCTGATGGTGCGATGCTAAAAACAGCCATTGAAAAGTTACAGCTATACAATAAGGGCTATCAAAGTGCAGATGTGGGGTCGCTATTACAGTTGATTGAGGCTATCGGTCCTATCTCGTTTAATCAAATAAACTACTACTATTTAGACAGCTCAGACCGTCTGCTTGCCAAGCAGCAACGTATGAATATTGGTGGTGACTTAATGGGCTCTACCACCACCGTACTAAACCAGGTGCGCTACGATAAAACCAGTTTTAAAAATCATGTATTAACGCCTTTATTGGCAGAGTCTTTCGGTGAAAACGCCAAACCTGCTATCGATGGCAATGCGTGGATGGCAGAACAACGTCAAGCAGAAGATAGGCTAGATACTGCCCGTTATGCCCGTTATGATTACGATAGCGATTATGCTGATGCCAGTGACGATTATGCCAGTGATGCGTCAGAGTATGACTCTAGTGATTATGATGACTATGACACTGACTATAGCGAAGACTACAACGATGCTGAAGATGATACGGACAACCGATAGAGCGTCATTAACACTATTTTCGGTTCAAGCCCATGTTTATTAAGGACAAAAAATGAAAACAGTACAACAAGCCATCGTAGGTCGTCTGCCGTCAATGCTCAAAAGCCACACTTTATTCACCAGTGCATTCATAACAGGCGCACTATTATTAACAGGTTGTCAATCTACTAGTCTCGGCCAGTCTACGGCTATCACGGCACAGCAAACGCCAACCGCGGCCAAAACAGCATTGGCAACCGCGTTACAAAAACAGCGTCGCCAATCATTCAGTTACCACGGCAATATTGAGATTAACAACGATCAGCAGATTGCCAATGCAAAAGAGGAAAAGTCGGTCGCGTCAGGTTATATAGATGATTACTGCGAAGACACACACGATCAAGCTTATGCTGACTTAATTTCTCAGGCCGACACGCAAAATAAAGATGTTTTGGATGCGGAGTATGATGCTCAGAGAACGACACTAAAAGACAGCTACCTTGAATGTTCAGACGCGTATGAAGCGTGGGTAGACAGTCAGTATGATAGCGATATTACCGTGCCAGCATCGTACCAGCAGCTGTTTGATAATTATGATGACCAATCAAAACCAGTAGACGTGAAAAAAGCGAAGCTACTAGATGCTTATCTATTAAAGCCGCTGTCTATCAACTCTCAAGGTGTCTATCAGCCAATGGCTGGCAAGGCTACCATGCTCGCTAGTGTGCAGTATCAAGCACGCAATCATCACAGTAGCATCAATCAGCCTATTTATATCGATTTTAAAAATGGTGATATCTATCTATGGGCAGATAACTTTGCGATGTTTAATTCAGATTTATTAGATGACAAGCTCGGTACAAAATGGCGAAATAAGTGGCTAAAGATAGCGATTGACGATGGCACGCTGCCTAAAGGTTTCGGTAGTGAGGTGATAAAGAGCCATTTTGAGGCGTTAGATCGTACCTTTGAAGCCGCACCTGTTAGTCAGTTTGATTATGTCGCGCCCAACACACTGGCATCATTGTCTCCTAAATTACCGGAACATCAGTTACCAGTTATGCAAGCAAGTGCTCAAGTGATTCGCCGTGTGCAAAGTGCTGAGAGCTATGAGCAATTTCATCAAGATTATATGCAGATATTCTACGATCGTATCAGTAAGCAATATCCTGAATTGGTCCAAGATAGTGATGCGTCTTATGAGGCAAGCGACACAGAGACTGATAAATTAACCAGTAAAGCGTTGGTACAGCAAGTATTGTCAATGCTAAAAGACAGTATGAATAAGGATGCTGAGACGGACGAGTCAGAATTATTAGACAATACGACTGTAGAAGAACTGTATGGGTTTGACAAACGTGGTCAGCTCAAATGGCAGCATTCGCGTAGTGCGTTCCCAAGCAAATATCAGTCCGCTGATAATAAGTCAGGCGGCATCGTAATGGACGCTTTGCAGCAGTATTCTTCTATCAGCTCTAAAGACATGGCATTCCCAAATTTGCCAAGTGATGTGCAAGTGCCGAATGCCAGTAATAGTATTGATGCGCGACAGTATGGTCGTGAGCTGATGCAATATTATCGTGATGGCAATGGTACGACGATAGGCAAGATGGTATTTGATAGGTTACTGATGGCTGAAAGATAGTTTGCTGCTATTGAGGATGGTATGGAAAATTGTATTAAATAAGGGAATATATAGTGAACTTTGTGACTATTGATGTTGAAACTGCAAATAGTGATATAGGGTCTATTTGCCAAATAGGGTTGGCTAAATATTTAAACGGTAAGTTGATTGATACCTATTGCACTTTAGTTACACCTCAGACCTCCTTCAGTCGTCAAAATATAGAAGTGCATGGTATTACCAGCAGTATGGTGAAAGATGCCCCATCCATGCATGACATCTATGGAAATATACTGAAGTTTATCGGTGAAAATATTGTGGTTAGCTATACGAATTTTGACCAAAGGGCTTTAAGGCAAAGTCTTGACAACCATAAGTTGCCGGTACCAGAGCTACAGTGGGTAGATGCGACTGTATTAGTGCGTAGGACTTGTCAGCGCTTTGCGGTTCAAGGTTATAATCTAGCGAATGTATGTAAAGAATGGAATTATCGATTTACTCATCACGATGCCTTAGAGGATGCTAAAGCATGTGGATTTATCACCGTAACTATCCTCAGAGAGAATAGTCTATCGATCCGTGATTGGGTAGAAGCTAGTGAGTATAATAGTATTTATCATCAACAGCGACGTGTAAACAATAAGAGTTATCCACGTAATATTACCAAAACTGGAGATGAAGCAGGTCAATACGCAGGACTTAATATTTGTTTTACGGGAGACTTGAGTATTGGTAGAGCAGAGATTGCTGAGATAGCAGCCAAGAATGGGTTTAATGTGAAAGCAGGTGCTTCAAAAAAGCTAGATTACCTCGTGGTTGGTGTTCAAGATTTAACATTGCTGGCAGGCCACGAAAAAAGTAGTAAGCATCGAAAAGTAGAAGAGCTTATACAGAGCGGTATAGATATTAAGGTTTTGGCAGAGAAAGAGTTTTTGAAATTAATTAAAATATCAGATTGATTGAGCCTTTCCTAAAAACTGTGTAACTGCTTATAATCCATTAACCGGAGAATAAGCAATGACTACTCAATCTGACCTTAAAAAACTGGCCGAGCAAATGGCTGGTAGCATGAACAGCTTTGATGACATTAAAGACTTCCAAAAGCAGCTCATGCAATCCTTTATCGATACTGCCTTAGAGGCTGAGATGGAAGACCATCTCGGCTATCCCAAGCATGAAAAGGCGGATAAACCTAATAAGCGTAACGGGCACACTAAAAAGACCGTCCGCAGTGACACAGGCGATCTTGAGATCTCCACCCCAAGAGACCGCGGTGGCAGCTTTGAGCCTGTACTCGTTAGTAAGCATCAAACCCGTATCTCAGGTCTCGATGACAAGATCATATTCCTTTACGCCAAGGGTCAAACCACCACCGAGATTGTCGAAACCATCAAAGAGCTCTATGACGTCGACATCTCAAGCAGCTTAGTTTCAAGAGTCACTGACAACATCTTAGAGGACATCACCGCTTGGCAGAACCGGCCGCTGAGCAGTGTTTATCCTATCGTCTATTTGGACTGCATTGTCGTTAAAGTACGTCAAGACAAGCAGATCATCAACAAGGCTATCTATCTGGCGCTAGGCGTGGGGCTTGATGGTAAGAGCTGCTTGGTATGTGGTTATCAGAAAATGAGGGCGCCAAGTTCTGGCTAGGCGTTCTCACTGAACTACAAAACCGCGGGGTACAAGATATCCTCATTGCCTGTGTCGACGGCTTAAAGGGCTTCCCCGATGCCATCAACACGGTTTATCCCAAAGCCAAGGTTCAGCTGTGTATCGTACACATGGTGCGTTACTCAATGAAGTTCGTACCGTGGACGGATAAGAAGGCCGTAGCAGCTGATTTAAAGGCCATCTACGGCGCTGATACGCTTGAGATGGCAGAGGCCAATCTTGAGCACTTTGATGAGACTTGGGGCAAGGAGTATCCGCATATCATCAAGTCTTGGCGTAATAACTGGGAGGGCTTAACGGTGTTCTTCGAGTATCCTAAAGACATCAGAAAAGTGATTTATACCACCAATGCGATAGAGTCGCTAAACAGCGTGATTCGGACAGCGGTGAATAAGCGTAAGGTGTTCCCATCTGATCAGGCAGCATTCAAAGTGGTGTATTTAGCAACCCAGCAGGCATCCAAGAAGTGGTCGATGCCCATTCGTAACTGGACGTCTGCTTTGAATCGCTTTATGATTATGTTTGATGACCGTATTAGTAAGCATTTAATCTAAATGGCAGTTACACAGAATCTAGGATGGTCTCGATTGATTTAAATATTTATATTAGCAAATAAAAAAGCGCCTCTATCAAATAGGGGCGCTTTTTTATTTAAAACTTATATCGCTAGATAAAAATCATACTTTTCCGGAGTAGATTATTACATGCCTGGTTGTGGACGTTCGCCACGTGGCTCACGATCACCTTTTTTATCATTTTTTCTTTCTTCTTTCATTTGTACAAGTTCGGCACGTTGCTCAGCAGTCAATACTTGAGCAATTGCATGCTGGGTTTGTATACGTTCAATAAAGCGTTGCTTCTCTTTTGCTGCTTGTTGATCAGCCAGACGGCTTACTGCGGTGTTATTCAATGTGCGGGCATTGGTCAATGCTTGAATCTGCTGATGCATTTGAGCGCGTTCTGCTTTGTTTTCTGTACGATCCGCTTTATTATCGCCATGCTGTTTTTGCATGATGGCTTTAATTTGTGTTTGTTGTGCTTCGGTCAGATCCAGTTGTGACAATGGGCCTCTCATACCACCTTTTTTCATGTCGCCCTTTTTCATACCGGCTTTATGCTGTTTTTGCATTTTGGTGGCCGATGGTGTGGTATCCGTGTTTGCATTGACGCTGCTACAGGCGGTGACAGTAAATACGCTAGACAATGCTAATACTGAGCCCAATAGTAATTTTTTCATAACAATACCTTTTATTTGATTGATTTGGTTAAGCAAATATTAAACGGTCATCTAGCAAATATTACTTTTAAGTGCTGTAGATAAACACAATACCTGCTGTTGATAGGTGCTATCTTACGACAGTTGAAGGTTACGAACATTTATGAAGTATTAAGAAAAGTAACGTTTATAGCGAATCGCTAAGCTCTTGCCTGATAATATAGATAACAAAGCGATTCAAAGCTAAAGGAGAAAAATATGCCAAATATATTATTAGGCGACGATGACGAAGAGTTGACTCAATTATTACAAGAGTACTTACACAATCACGGCATCCAATGTGACTGCGTTCATGATGGTGAAGCTGTTATAAAAAAACTGAAAATGGCGAGTACTCAGGCGCCTATTTATGATTTGCTAGTGCTTGATATTATGATGCCAAAAATGGATGGGCTCAGCGTACTGCGCCAATTACCGAATATTATTGATATCCCTGTCATTATGCTGACGGCAAAAGGCGAGGAGATTGATCGTATTATCGGTCTGGAGCTTGGCGCTGATGATTATATTACCAAACCCTGTAATCCTCGAGAGCTGCTGGCACGTATCAATGCAGTGATTAAACGTACCAATGCGGCGGTGTCAGATCACACACCATTACCAGAAGGTCGCTTGCATCTCGATCAAAATCAGCGAAGTTGTCAAATAGATGGTATTGAGCTGCAAGTGACGGGTACAGAGTTTGATCTATTGGTGGCGCTCCTCAAACAAAAAGGCGAGGTAGTCAGTAAAGAATGGCTATCAGAGCATGTATTGCAACGTGAACTTCAACCTTTTGACCGTAGCTTAGATGTGCATGTGTCACGCCTGCGTAAAAAACTTCAACCTTTTCATGACGAGCCAATAAAAGCGGTTCGTGGTAAAGGTTATCAGCTAGTACTTTAATAATGGAATCATCGATGAATACTCCTAAATTTAAGGTGCGAATCACCCTGTTTTGGCGGCTGTTTTTAAGCCTATTAGTCACCATTCTGGTCACTTCTATCTTATCGGTAATGGTAGAGCGTTGGTTGAGTGAAAAAGCGCTCACCGCTCTTATGGATGTGCAGGTCGATACGTTATTGACTAAGCGTCAAGAGATGGTTACGGCACTAGAAGCTGGCGACTTGACAGCCGTCAAGCAGATGTACCATCAAGACCGATGGCTGATGAATCAAATTAGAGTCTATGATGAGCAAGGTGCCATTATATTTCCGCGTTATCGCGATAGGGATGAGCTGAGGCCGGAACTTAGGCCATATGGTCAGCAGGCGATAGAGCCAGACTATTATCGTGATGGAGAGGAGCCAAGACCAAAAAGTAGACCAGAGGGTCAGCAGGCAACAGAGCCACCATCACTAGAGCCAAAGCTGCCAATACAGCCTAGACGTGATAAAGATATGTCGAATGTTCAACCATCGGCATTAAGCTATCTTTTGCCGCCTATGATTCCGAGTAGCGCGACGATAGCTGATTCTGAGAATCGTCCTGAACTGGCTGATGTGACTGTGGCTCTACCAGATGAGCAAACGGTTATTATACAGTTGCGTCCGCATTTACGTTTTTCTGACGTAGTAGAGCGGCAGCATAGTAATTTTCCCATACGTCTGTTATTGATTATTATCTTTAGTATCTTGGTTTGTATTTGGCTCAGTCGTACGATGACTCAGCGTATTCGCCGTGTACAAAACACCGTGCACCGTATGATTGATGGTGACTATCAAGCCCATCCAAATTTATCGAAAATGGGAGATGACGAATTGGGTTTACTTGCTAATGATGTGGTCAAGCTGTCAACACGATTGGCTGAAAGTGAGCTGGCACGCAAGCAGATGTTGAGTGACATCTCGCATGAGCTGCGTTCGCCATTGGCACGTCTGGATGTCGCGACTGAGCTGACTCGAGATTTTGCCCCTAATGCCAGTAGCTATCTAGATCGCATAGACAAAGAGTCAGCACGAATGAATGAGTTGATTGAACAAATCATTCATATCCAGTCACTGCAAATGCAGCAATATACCATCGACAACTTAGAAAACGACACGGTCGATATTGCTGAAATTATCAGTGAGATTGGGCAAGACGTCTGTTTTGAGTTTCAAAATAAAGACGTGCAATGGCAGTGGCAATCGCCCGATTCTGCACTATTAGCAGCGTCAACAACCTCTTTGACAGTGTTAGGCAATCAAGAACAGCTGCATAGCGCCCTTGAGAATATTATTCGCAATGCCTTTATGCATACTGCATCTGGTTCCAAAGTTATTGCTGAAATTAAAGAAATAGAGACAGAGGATAAGACACCTGCGATTCAGATCAGCATAACGGACGAAGGCGGCGGTGTGGCAGAAAAGGATTTAGAGCGTATTTTCCAACCATTTGTACGGCTGGACTCTGCGCGGCATCGTGAAACGGGCGGTTATGGACTAGGACTGGCCATCGTTCATGCAGTAGTGACCGCTCACAAGGGTTATATCCATACTTATAATCGTAAAGATGGGGTACAAGGGTTGGTGGTACAGATAGTATTGCCGATAGGATCTAAAGAGGGCTAAGAAGTCATTATAATTAGCCCTATATAACTTGGATACAGTGTTAGAATTACTTATTTTAAATTTCTATAGTTAAATTCTAAAGCCGTAAACATATTGAACCGACTATCATTAGCATAGTAAAAACGCTCTTATCTTATATCTTTGATATATCGATAAGAGCATATTTTTCAGATAAAAAAGTAGACAATTGTATTTCGTATAGCCTCATACTATCCTTTATATTCATTTTTAGACATATATAAGACAGTCGGTATTAAAGTCAAGACAAACGGCATTGTCTCTCTGTATATATTCGGTAATACTAATATATACAGAGAGTAATAAAGATTTCAAGAAATAAAATGTCTTGTTTTTCAATGATTAACACAAACAATAACCTATAAAGGCCTCATTGCTATAAGCTCATAAATCATTTTATTTCGTCATAACAACTCTCTACAAGATGGATCTTGTCTTTGGTTTTTAATTCTAACCATTCTGTAAGGGAGTACATGTCATGAACCGCATTTATAAAGTCATCTGGAATGAAGCCTTAAGTTGCTTTACCGCAGTCGGTGAGTATGCGAAGGGGCGTGGTAAGTCTTCCAAATCTAGTGTGAACGCTAATGCTACCATCAATACAATATCTAACCTGTCTTCTATTCATACCTTGCGCTTGAGTGCGATAGGTCTTGGGCTGCTTGCGGCTGGTTTTGGCATGCATGCAAATGCAGTAGGCACCTATTTTGCCGGAGATGATCCAGCACGTGAGATTTATACCAATCCTTTTTATCATCAGACTTTGACCATCCAAGGTGGTGAAACAATTATAGGAAGCCCAAACACCAAAAATATCAGTGTCACGGCTAACAAGCATGATAAATCACTCACGATAAAGCTCGATAAAACTGTCGATTTGGGTACTGACGGTAGTCTTAAAACAGGTGATACGCTGGTTGATCATTCTGGTGTCAAGATAGTAGCTAGCAATTTAGTCAATACTGTCATGCTTGGTCATAGTGGGCTAAATAATGGCAATAATAAAATCATAAATGTCGATGATGGTGACATTACAGCAACGAGTAAAGATGCTGTGAATGGTTCGCAGTTAAACAGCTTGACCAATACAGTTGCAGCCAATAAAACCAAATACTACAGCGTAGATTCAAACGCTAGCGGTAATTTAAACAATGATGGTGCAACAGGCTATAACGCCATGGCCATGGGCGGCAACGCAAAAGCAACTGGCAGTCAAACCATTGCGATTGGTAGCTCGGAATCTGGGCAACAGACGATGGCGAGTGGTGAACAATCTATTGCTATCGGTGCAAATGTCGTCTCACGAGGTGGCTCTTCTATTGCCATTGGTGGAGACGATCTAAACCTAGCATCGATATACAATCTCGATGGTACTATCACTGACACCACTCTGAATAGTGGGACAGTAAATACCGCATTTAACGAATATGCTGGTCGAGATTTATTGGATCTAAGCGATCCTTATACTGGAAATACCGAATCGGGTGGTGCAGCTTCCATAGCAATCGGTGTTAAAGCCCGTACAGAAGGTCATCTTGCGACAGCGATAGGTACACATGCTAGCGCTTCTGAAACCGCTTCATCCGCATTTGGTGTGGCATCTTCCGCTACCGAAAAAGGTGCGTTGGCTCTTGGTGCAGGTGCTCAATCTGCTACCCAAAATGGTGTGGCACTGGGATCAAAATCCATTGCTAATGTCGCAGGTGGAGCCGCTGGGTTTGTACCAATAGGAACTTTATTAATTGATGAAAATGCCATTATTGCGACAAAAAGTGTGACACTCGGCGCTGTATCAGTTGGTACTGGGTCAGAAGGCGGTAACCGTCAGATTGTCAACGTTGCAGCGGGCACTAGTAATAGTGATGCAGTGAATGTCGCGCAGCTAAAGGGGCTGCAAAACGGTATCAACAGCACACTTGATAAAGGTATGGATTTCGGCGGTGATACTGGTACTCCTATCAACCGTAAACTCGGTGAACAGCTCATTGTAAAAGGTGGGGAGACGGATAGTGCAAAGCTGTCTAATAGCAATAATATTGGTGTGGTTGATGATGGATCTGATACTTTGACTCTTAAACTGGCAAAAGACGTCACAGGTTTAGATAGTGTTACTACAGGTAATACATTGCTAAACACAGCTGGCGTTAGCTTCCTTGGTGGCAGTACCGTCAGGTTGAGTAGCAATGGCCTTAATAATGGTGGTAATCGAATCACCAATGTAAATGATGGTGAGGAACCTATGGATGCTGTCAATGTTAGACAGCTAGCAGGTGTTACAGAAACAGCCAATAGAGGCTGGGATATCAGTGCGCAAGGTAATAGCGCTACTAAAAGTACTGTAGGACCTGGCGATACAGTTGACTTCAATAGTAAAAACAGCAATATCACTGTCTCTAAAGACACAACCAGTAATGACGTCTCGTTTGAGCTAAGCAACAACCTTGATCTAGGTCATTATGGTAGCGTGAAAATGGGTAGTAGCTCACCCTTTGGACTGGGACCTGTTACGACTGTTAATAAACTGGGCCTTAAAACAGGTAATGCACTGCTTAATACTACTGTTAGTGGTTTAGGTATTGCAGTATCCTCACCTTTATCTACAACTCTTATATCCAGTGATGGTGTCAATATTATTGGTGGTCCAAGTGTCACTAAGAGTGGCGGTATTGATGCTGCTAATAAGAAAATCACAAACGTCGAGGCGGGTACAACTACTCTTGATGCAGTGAACTTTGGTCAATTAGAAGATGTATCAAATGTGGCAGATAGCGCTATACAGAATGTCATTACTCAAATAGATAGTACTGATGTCAAAACACTCAATAAAACTGACAATACCGCCAATTTCCTAACAGGAGATAATATCGTTCTCACCGCTGAGGATGGTGGTATTAAGGTCGCTACAAAAAATGAAGTTGCTTTCACTAGCGTCACTACAGGGGATACATTGCTAAACACAGCTGGTATCAGCTTCCTTGGTGGCAGTACCGTCAGATTGAGCAGCAGTGGCCTCAATAATGGTGGTAATCGAATCACCAATGTAGCGGATGGTAGCGCATTAGGCGACGCCGTTAACATTAGTCAGCTCAACAGCTCATCTGCCGCTGCTAGAACCAAGGTTGTCAAAGGAACCAACGTATCTAGTGTCGATTTTTCAACCAATGGTGTCACAGGGCAAGACGTCTACACAGTCAATGCCAATGGCGTGACTACCTCAGCAGGATCTTCGGCCGTCACAGTTACCGCAGGTGACAAAGACACGGCGACTAATACGACCGACTATGCAGTCGACTTGAGTGAATCCAGCAAAGCCAGCTTAGTGAAAGCTGACAGTGCCATACAAACGGTCATTACTCAAATAGATGGCGCTGAGGTAAAAACGCTTAATCAAACTGACAACACGGCCAACTTCCTCACAGGTGATAACATCGTTCTCACCGCTGAGAACGGTGGTATTAAAGTGGCGACAGCAGATGAAGTTGTTTTCACTAGCGTTACTACAGGCGATACATTGCTAAACACGGGTGGTGTCAGCTTCCTTGGTGGCAGTACCGTTAGATTGAGCAGCAGTGGTCTGAATAACGGTGGTAATAAAATCACTAACGTAGATGATGGTGAGGAAGATACGGATGCTGTCAATGTTGGCCAGTTAAATGCAACCAATAGCACCGTTGATTTGGGTTTGAGCTTTACCGGAGATGATACCGCAGTTGTCGTCAATCGCAAACTAGGTCAGACATTGACGATTCAAGGCGGCGCAACAGAATTAACTGAGAACAATATCGGTGTCATCGCTGATGATGAAGGTAATCTCAATGTTAGATTGGCTGAAGATGTAATGCTTGGCAAAAATGGTAGCGTGAGAATGGAAAACACGGTACTGAATAATGCAGGCATAACCATCACTGATGGCCCTAATCAGACCATTACGCTTAGCAATGAAGGGCTTGATAATGGTAATAATAGAATTATCAAAGTCGCTGAAGGAATTGCACCAAGTGATGCCGTCAACTTTGCACAGCTCACAACGACCAATAATGAAATTGCTAAAGGTATCAAAATAGGTGACGGTAATAGCGACAATGATCAGCAATTTGCATTGGGTGATACTATCAATGTCACAGGTGATAGCAATCTGACTACTATTGCTTCTGAGACCGGTGTTCAGGTTAAGCTAAATAATCAGCTAGACCTAGGGGATACTGGCAGTATGCAAGTAGGTAATAGCATCATGAGTGATGCAGGCTTTACCTTCGTTAATAATGGCTTAGGTAGAATGGTCTCACAGGTCTCATTGAGTAGCCATGGCTTAGACAATGGAGGCAACACTATCCGCAACGTTGGGGAAGGTGTGCTAGATACAGATGCTGTAAATGTTGGGCAATTAAAAGAAGTGACTATTGCCTTAGATCAAGGGTGGGGAGTTACGGCTCAAGGTGATATTGCTACCATGGTCAAACAAGGAGATGCTCTCGATCTGAACAGTAGAGATGGTAATATCAAAGTATCTAGAACATCAGTGAATGATGCCACTGCCTTTGCTGCTAGTACGGGACTACAAGATGCAGCAATACCTACCAATGCTAATGATATTAGCTTTGATCTAAACCCAGATATTATCTTAGATAGTGTAACCACTGGTGATACCATTATGAATGACAATGGGTTGACCATTGCAGGTGGTCCAAGCATCACGAAAAGTGGCATTGATGCCGCTAATAACAAAGTTACTAACGTCCAAAACGGTGAGGTAACAGCCGGCAGCCAAGATGCTATCAATGGCAGTCAGCTTTATGCACAAGGGAGTGGTATCAGCAGCATTATCGGTGGTGACACTGTCTATGATTCTGAGAGTGGTACGTTCACCAATAGCAACATCGGTGGGACAGGTGAGGGCAATATAGATGGTGCGATTGCTTCTATCAGACAAGGCACCATTGAAGTCAATGAAAATGTGCAAGTCAACACCACGAACATTGCTACTAACACAACCAATATCTCCACCAATACAACTAATATTGCTACGAACACTAGTAATATCACGACCAATACAAATGATATCGCTATTAATACTAGCAATATTATGACTACCACCACGAACATTAAAACCAACACGGACAAGCTTGATGCTGGGCTCAATTTTGGTGCAGATAGTGGCGCTAATATCAATAAGCCAGTCGGAGATGGCAGTGTCCTGAGTTTTACAGGTGGTAATAACATAACCACTACCGCAGAGGGCAGTAGTATTAAGTTTGATTTGAACGGTAACATCAGTGTTGATAGTGTCACAGTGGGTACGACGGTTATCAATAGTAGCGGCATCAGCATGCAAGATGGCCCAAGCATGACTGCTCAAGGTCTATATGCTGGTAATCAGCGCATAACAGGTGTCGCTGATGGTGTCGAAGCGACAGATGCGGTCAACTACAGTCAACTGAGCGCGCTAGATAGTAGACTCAATAACAATATGAGCGATCTAGGCTATAAAATTGGTGAAGTCGAAGAGAATGCTAATGCTGGTATTTCAGCAGCAATGGCGATGTCTTCATTACCGCAAGCTTATATCGCAGGCAAGTCAATGATTAGTGGTGGTGTCGGTACGTATAATGGAGAAAGCGCGGTTGCTGTTGGTTTCTCCAAATTATCGAATGATGGTCGTTGGGTCATGAAGATAAATGGTACCGCAGATACTCAGGGCAATGCAGGCGGCGCGATTGGCGCAGGCTTCCATTTTGATTAAAGAGGTCGTTCAATTATGATTGTCAATCAAATATAAAAAAGCAAGACATCGAATGTCTTGCTTTTTTACGGGTAAATAATAGGCGTTTTATGCAATTATTAAGCAGTAAATTCTAAGCAATAAAAAGCGCTTGTACCTTACGTCGTACAAGCGCTAGTACTTATTATAGAAGTCACATTCATATAGTTGAGTTCAAACAATTTCGATACTTTTGATACAAGGAAGCCGAGTGCAAGCTATACATTAGTATGTTTAGCGAGGATGACAATGTAGCGGATTTGTATGGGTTTGACTATACTCTAAACATCGCAGCATTTGGTGTTAGTCCAACATAAGCCATGCCTGCTTGATTCATCCAATGAGGCTGCACGATGCCATGCTGTAAAATCGCATGAATGTCTCTATGCGCTCTTTCTATTTTATGTTGTTTATACAATGAAGCAGTGCCAGCCACCGCATAAATTTCAGATACCATCGCTCGAGCTTCTCTGGCAGCCTCACATGATGCCGCCCAGACATCCGAAAGTTGCACATCGGTAAAGATGTTCTGTTGCTGCGCTTCATTCCACAATGTCTCGACGCTACTATGTAACTGTAAGCGCTTAGATGCTAATAGGGTTTTGCTCTTTGCGATGGTAGCTTGTACGGTGGCGCGGTCGCGTAGATCTGGGTTCTTACCAGGCGTGACTCTCTCAAGACACATATCAATCAAGTCGTCCATCGCAGCATTTAATACACCTAGAGACATGGCAGCGCAACCTGCTGCATTGATACAACCAATAGGTAGGCGACTATAAGTATTATCGATGGCGACAGGACTATCAAACCCAACAGCATAAGCTTCTTTTACAAAGGCATCGTTGATGACTATGTCGTGACTGCCTGTGCCATTCAATCCGCCAACATTCCACGTATCAATGACTTCTACTTCTGTCTTTGGAATAAAAAACAGTTTTAGATTTGCTCCTGGCCCTAAAGTGGTTGGAGAGCCTTCTGAAACCACCAAACAGCGCAGCACAAACCAATCAGCCAATTCACATCCGGATACTAGTGTCCATCGACCAGATACCATATAGCCATTATCGACCACTGTGGCAACGCCCTCGGGACGTGCTGAGTTGGCATAGACGTTGGAGGAGTCGCCGTATATCTCTTTCATACTAGACTCGTCTAAAAACCTGCCAAACGTACACGCTAAATGGTTATTCCAAACGATCCAAGCCACCGAAGCTTCAGCACTGGCTAATGTCTCATATACTTTTAAGGTTTCTACAGGATTGCCTTCCCATCCTCCCAGTGATTTTGGCAACCCCATTCTAAACAAGGCGGATTCTGAAAGCTGTTTGACCACGGTCGGTGCAATTTTTCTAGCGGCTTCCGTGTCTTCTCTAGCGGATACAGCTAATGGAAAAATCTCAGTAGCTGCGTCAGAAGGTAGAAGGTCTGTCTTGTTTAGCGAAGTGTTATCGTCCATTATCCCCAACCTTTTATAATTGATAAAACAGTGTAATTATTTATAATCAATGAATTTTAATTAATTCTATATTTGATATATAAAGTATTTTATCAAAAATATCCAACAGTTGCTCACTATATAATCAATAATTTGCATATATTCCATATTGTATTGAAAGATGAATGATTAGAAGGAATGTAACGATATTGGCTAGTAATCTTTAGCGACTTATTGAGACTTTGGTGCATCAGATTGCTGCATAGGTTCCGCGTCTGCAAAGGCTTTTAGCGTGCGGCAATGCGCATCAATTTCTATAATATTGGGATAAGCGCTGAGCTCTACTTTGAAACGGCGAGCCGAAGCGACTTGCGGAATGAGATAGCAGTCTGCAAACGTAGGGCTGTCACCGTAGCAAAATTTTCCACGAGTTTTATCTTTTGCTAGTATTTTTTCCAAAGCGGTAAAACCTTCAGTTATCCAGCGACTGCACCATGCAATGACATCTTCCTCGTCTACCGAAAGCTCATTACGTAAATATTGTAAGATACGGCGGTTATTAAGGGGATGGATGTCACAGCCAATCATAGCGCTAATGGCACGTACTTGCATGCGTCCAGACGCATTTTTAGGCAATAGGGGGCTTTCAGGATAAGTATCCTCTAACCACTCCAAGATAGCTGGGCTCTGATATAGTAATAAATCGTCGGCTTGTAAGACAGGCACCAATCCCTGTGGATTGAGTAATTTAAATGCGCTTTCTAATTGCTCGTCTTGCGCCAAGTTGACCGCGATGTAGTCATAATCCAAGCCCTTTAAGTTCATCGCAATACGAGTACGGTAAGAGGTGCTACTACGAAAGTAGCCATAGAGTGCCATCATTATGAATTCCCTTTTATTATGGTATGTTGTGAGTGAAATAAGCGGTTATAATTCGTTATAGCATTCTTATTTAATGCAATTAATATAAGTATCTTGATATTAAGTCTTTATTTCAATGATGTTTATTTGAATTAATCTAACAAATCATTAATCGAGCAAGCCATGCCAGCAGCTGAAACCCTTATAGACAAACCTGCTACCACCAATAAAAACCAAGGTGGGGTACAGTCACTTGAGATTGGGCTGTCGATACTAGATGTGCTTATCGACCGCAATGAACCTATGATGCTAAAGGACATCGCTGAAGCCATGCAAATGCATCCGGCAAAGTGTCACCGGTATATGGTTAGCCTCATCCGCAAAAATTATGCTCGGCAGCTAAATGATGGGCGCTATGGTTTAGGCATTCGAGTCAATGCACTTAGTCATAACGGGGTCAGTTCAAATAACATCTTGGAGAGACTGACTCATGCAGCCAATGAGATAAAAGATATCCTCAACTGCGGGGTGCAAATTGCCAAATGGTTCAGCGAAGGCCCCATCATTATTCAGTCTGTTGAGCCAGACAGTCCAATCAGTATCATTACTCGCATTGGTTCACGTATGCCACTGACGACGTCGGCGACAGGTCAGCTGTTTGCTAGTTATCAATCTGATGAGATTATCCAACCATTGGTTATGGCTGAATGGCATGCAAGCAATAAAACCATTAAAGTAGAGCAGTGGCAAAATTTTACCCAGCTACAAGCCAAAATTCGTACCCATGGCTATGCAACTGTCACGGGTGATATGGTGATGGGTATTAATGCCATTACCATTCCTATTATAGTACCTCAGCTGACAGGTGATATCGCCAGTCAGCCTACGGTTACTGCTGAGTCAGCTACTCAGAGCTTGCCATTAGAGTATGCCATTACGGTCATCGGAACCACAGAGCAGTTACCGATGAGCGAGCAACATCATGTGGTCGAACAAATATTAGCGATAGCACAGCGTTATCAACTAGCGTAGCCAGTATTTTGTGCTATAAGCTAAACGGCTATCGCATCGAGAAATTTATTTTCGAACATCATCTAATAATGTTCGTTCTCTAAACCATACAGGCGTTACTGGCCGCTTTTGCTTTTTCGTAAAGCGATAATTAATCAGTCATATGAAAAAAGCTAGCAAACAGAATGATAGGGCAGTTACTCACCGACGGGCGCGATTTCTCTTGCTTCAGCCAACTCTTCACTGTGCAAAAACTGCGTATGTGCTGGCGCGCGTTTGGTACGAGACCACTCATCTAGCATGTCTTGCTTGATGGCGTCTGTAATCATCGAGACTTTGTCTTCTGAGGTTGGGTCATCATAGGTCAGCTCGAGGCGATGCCCATTGGGATCAAAGAAGTAAATCGAGTGAAAGATACCGTGATTGGTCACGCCAATGACGTCAATGCCACCTTGTTCTAAATGCGCTTTGGCAACTAGCAGCTCATCACGGTCCTTAACCTTTAGCGCCAAATGCTGCACCCAATTTGGGGTGTTTGGATCAAAGCCCATCTCAGGTTGATTGGGTACTTCAAAGAAAGCCAATACATTGCCACTACCAGCATTCAAGAAGACATGCATATAAGGGTCAAAGGCTTTGGTTGAAGGCACATGGTCTTCTGCGAATGCTAAGATGAAATCCATATTCAAATGCTGTTGATACCATTCAACGGTTTCTTTGGCATCTTTGCAGCGATAAGCCACATGATGAATTTTTTCAATGGTAAAGCTCATATCAAACTCCTTTTGATAGGGCGTATCGTTAATATCGATAGACAAACTGCCAGTGCTGATAGACGGTATGTCATTATTTTCTGACAGTTTGAATCTACTTTTACGCCTTTTTTATATACGGTTGTTATTTATCAAAATCAAAGCTAAGCGCTGGTAATACTTTGCCGCGAACTTCACCAAAGCCAACACGAATGCCATCTTTTTCGCTATAGCCTTTCATAATGACCGTGTCACCATCTTCGATAAAGCTGCGTGTCTCGCCGCCTTTTAGCGTGACTGGTTTGGTAGCGTTCCAAGCAATTTCTAGCATCGAGCCATAAGAGTCAGGCGTTGGCCCTGAAATAGTACCTGAGCCCATCATGTCACCGACTTCCACTTTACAGCCTGTGATGGTGTGGTGGGTGAGCTGCTGTGCCATTGACCAATACATATATTTAAAATTGGTCTCGCAAATGACGGTCGCTGTTTCTGCATCTTTAGGTAGTAGCTCAACGGACAGATTGATGTCAAAGCTGCTATCGCTCGATTTTTCATTTAAATAAGCAAGGGGCTTGGGTTCTTGTGCTGGACAAGCTGTTTTAAACGGTGCCAATGCATCCATCGTGACAATCCAAGGAGACACCTCAGACGCAAAGGTTTTGGCATTGAATGGACCTAATGGCACATATTCCCACTTTTGGATATCTCGGGCTGACCAGTCGTTGAGCAGCACCATGCCAAAGATATAATCAGAGGCTTCATCCACCGCAATTGGTTGACCGATATGATTGCCTTTACCAACGACAAATGCGGTCTCTAACTCAAAATCAAGACGCTTACAGGCAGAGAAAATAGGGCGGTCGTCAGGGCTAGGCTTTAGCTGGCCGGATGGGCGTACGATATCCGTCCCGCTAACGATGACAGTGCTGGCGCGTCCGTTATAACCAACTGGCATTTCGGTCCAGTTAGGTAGCAGGGCGTTGTTTGGGTCACGGAACATGGTGCCGACGTTGGTCGCGTGCTCTTTAGAAGAGTAAAAATCAGTAAATCCGGGCACTCGAACAGGGAGGTGCATGGTGACTTCTGCTTGCTTAAACAGCGCCTTTTTCTGTAAGTCTGCATTGTCACGTAAGGTGTCATTGTCGCTAGACAGTAGCGTTTGAATGGTCGTACGTGCCTGCGACCAGTTGTCTCGACCAGAATCAATAAAAGCATTCAGAGTGGATTGATCAAAGTATGGGCCACCATCTAAACTTAATAACCCTTCTGTCTCTAGCACAGATAGATCCAGTACGTGCTCACCGATGGCAATGCCTGCACGGCGCTTGTTATTACCAGCAGCGTCTTTGGTATCGCTAAAAATACCGTAAGGGAGATTGTAGATTGAAAAGTCAGAATCAGCGGCGATATTGATAAATGAGGTGAGGGTACTGTCAATCGTTGACATGGTTTGCTCCTTGCTAATATAAATTATTAATTACGTTATAATTAACTACTTACGTATAATGTAATTTATTGACATATCGATTGCAAGTTTTTTGTGCAATGTCTTCCGTAAAAAGCTTCTTTGAAAAGTTATTACCGTTGTTTTGACTACATGGTTTTGACTAGGGCATGCCCTAAATACTGCACACAAAAAAAGGCTGAGCAATCGCTCAGCCTTTTTATTGGTATCTGTTCTTTACTAAGTTACGTTTTTAACGCGTGATTAAATCAGTCTTTTAAGACGTCAACCATTGCATTGGCAACATAATCGATATTGCTGCTGTTCAAGCCCGCAACACACATACGCGAGTTAGATACCATGTAGATACCAAACTTGGTTTGTAGCTGTTCGACTTGCTCAGGAGTGAGGCCAGTAAAGCTGAACATACCGTTTTGATCGGTCAAGTAATCAAAGCTACGACCAGGAATTTTAGCTTCTAATACTGATTTTAGCTTGGTACGCATAGATTTGATACGGTCACGCATCGCGTAAACTTCACCAACCCATTGCTCATGTAACACTTCGTCGTTCATCACGATATCGACGACACGGCCACCATGTGATGGTGGGCTTGAGTAGATGCGGCGCACAGTCGCATTTAGCTGACCGAAGACGCGTTTGGCTTCATCTGCTGTTGGGCAAACGACAGATAGACCGCCGACACGCTCGCCGTATAGCGATAAGTTTTTAGAGAATGAGTTGCTCACAAACAGTGGCAGACCCATATCTACGGCTTTACGGATAGCGTAAGCATCGCTGTCCATGTCTTCGCCAAAACCTTGGTAAGCAATGTCCATAAATGGAATCAATTCACGAGCTTGGATGACGTTTAGCACGGTATCCCACTGCTCACGGGTCAAGTCCATACCGGTTGGGTTGTGGCAGCAAGGGTGTAACAAAATGACGTCGTTCTTGTTCAATGTCTCAAAAAACGCAATCATCTCGTCAAATTTGATGCTACTGGTTGTTTTGTCGTAGTACGGATATTTACCGACTTCAACATCAGAGCCTTCAAAGATAGCAATGTGGTTGCCCCACGTTGGATCACTCACGTAGCACTTGGCTTGTGGGAACCAGTCATGCATGAACTCTGCGCCTACTTTCAACGCACCAGAACCGCCGATAGTCGCGGTGGTCGCAACCAAATCGTCTTTTAAGATTTGAGCGTCTTTACCAAACAGCAATTCCTGACAGCCTTTACGGTGTCCTGGTAAGCCAGCCATCGGTAAGTATGGACGAGGAGATACTGGGTCTGCAATACGCTGCTCAGCGATTTTTACACACTCGAGTACTGGCAATTTGCCATCCTCATCATAATAGACGCCCACGCCTAAATTTACTTTATCTGGGTTGTTGTCTGCTGCAAACTTGTCCATCAATCCTAGGATTGGATCACCCGCATAATAATCGATACGTTCAAACATTTTTTTTCCTTACAAGAGATATAAATTGAGGCGTTAAAAAGAATAGAGCAAATCGGCCGTTAACTCAATATCAGATTCAGTTATTCTGGTGAATTTATAAAATAATTAACGAAGGAATGCCCTCAACTCAATCAATGGCCAGCTAAATGGGTTAAAAATGATCAAATCTTGCCAAACAGCATCAAATAGCCAGTTAGCGTTTCGATATTATCTGCGTCATCTTATCATTTGCTTTACCTTGCTCATTTTCTGAGTCGCCCAACAATAATACTCAAATACGCTGTAAATCGTTAAAGTGGCTCGAAAAATACGTTTGTAAAAACATCTTAAACGCGATGGTCGCTGGTGACAAAGCACGAGACGCCCGTTGATAGATAAAGAACTGACGCATTCTAACAGGCTGTGCCAGTGGCCGCATCTGTAACCCGTTGGCACTTACCCAGTCGATAACTTCGGGCATGTAGGGCAGGCACAGCGTAATACCAAATCCTTGACGGGTCATCTCAAGCGCCGTAGACATAAAATTGACTTTATAGCGCGCTTGCTGAATATGAGTGGTGATACGCTCATCCAGTTCTGCGGTCACTTGTTCTATAAATGGCCCTTGCAGTGTGATGAGTGGAATGTCTAACAAATCCTGCCATGTAATCTCAGTTTTTTGTGCCAATGCATGGCTATCTGGCATGACCACGCAAAATGGCAACTGATATAACAAATCTGCCCTGATGTCATCCTCCGTCTCCGTAAAGTCAAGCTCGGTACCGACTCCTAAATCTACTTCGATATCTTGGATATGTCTCAGTAAGTTCTCTGCAGAGCAATCCACCAACGACACGCTAATCTCGGGATGCTTTTTGGCAAACTGAGCGATGACTGCTGGCATAGAGGAAGCTGCGAACTGGGAAACGGCCAGTCGCACTTGACCTTGCGCTAAGCTAGTCAAGCTACTCGCTTCATTTTCAAACAGTTGCATCTCATTCAAGATGCGCCGTGCTTGTGGCAATAGATGCCGTCCGACTGCGGACAGAGATAGCTGGCGGGTCGTACGGTCGAATAACACGATACCCAGACTAGATTCCAATTCTTTAATCAAACCACTAACGGCAGATTGGGTCAAATGCATCTGATCGCTGGCACGAGTGAAACTGCCATTATCAGCGACTTGGATAAATGCGGTCAATTGGCGAATGCTGATATTCATAAGTAAACCTGATAAATAAATCATAAAAAACAATTAGTCTTATAAATAAAGCTAATCTAATATAAATACAACGTCAACAATAAAGATTGATTACCAATCGTTTTATGGACTTTTACTACTAACCGACTTTTTACCACCAATTGAAATTAAGGATGATTACAATGGCAGATTTATTTGAAAACCCAATGGGACTAAATGGGTTTGATTTTGTTGAATTCGCCTCGCCTAAACCAGACGCTGTCGATGCATTATTTAAACAGCTTGGCTTTGCCCATGTCGCCAATCACCGTTCAAAAGATGTGGCACTCTACCGTCAAGGTGACATCAACCTTATCCTAAACCGTGAGCCAAAAAGCCAAGCCAGTTACTTCGTTGAAGAGCACGGCGCTGGTGCTTGTAGCATGGGCTTTCGAGTACAAGATTCCAAAAAAGCCTACGAGCGTGCTATTGAGATGGGCGCGCAACCAGTAGAGGTGCCAACTGGCGTGATGGAGCTGAGACTGCCCGCAATTAAGGGCATCGGCGGCTCACTGATCTATTTGATTGACCGTTATAAAGATGGTGAGTCTATCTATGACGTCGACTTTGAGTTTTTTGCAGACATCGATAGACGTCCTGTCGGACATGGCTTCAAAGTCATCGATCATTTAACCCACAACGTTTACCGTGGTCGTATGGCTTATTGGGCCAACTTTTATGAGCGCATCTTTAATTTCCGTGAGATTCGCTATTTTGATATCAAAGGTGAATACACAGGGCTGACCAGTAAAGCCATGACGGCGCCTGATGGCAAAATCCGTATTCCGCTAAATGAAGAAGCCAAGCAGGGCGGTGGACAGATCGAAGAATACTTGATGCATTTCAATGGCGAAGGTATTCAGCACATTGCTCTGGCCAGCGATGATTTGTTTGCCAGTATCGATAAGCTAAAAGCGGCTGGTATTCCGCTCATGACCGCACCAAACGCTGCTTACTATGACATGCTGAGCGAGCGCTTACCAAACCATGGCGAAAATGTGGCTGAATTGCAAATGCGCGGTATCTTATTAGACGGTACAACGGAAGGCGGTGCACCGCGTCTACTACTCCAGATTTTCTCTGAAACCATCTTGGGTAGCCCAGTGTTTTTCGAGTTTATCCAACGTAAAGGCGATTATGCAGATGGGTTTGGTGAAGGTAATTTTAAGGCATTGTTTGAGTCGATAGAACGCGATCAAGTACGTCGCGGCACGGTTGGTCAGCCAGAGACTGAAACACCATAAAATCACTCTACACTCAAAAAATTTAACAACTGGACAAGACAAAAGGAGTTTGGCTTGTCCTCATGTACTCTTCAATAGGTACGTTACTTAAAAGCACGAGTATAAATGTCACGAGTGCAAAGGTAACGTACGGATTGCGATAAAAGGAATGCAGGCATGGAACGCCTATCACATATAGACTCTCTCAATACAGCCATCGGTACCAATAGCTTTGCGACTAATAAGCAAAGCGACGATGTGTCTAGTCACCATAACGTGACAGGTAAAAAACAACCTTACATATCGCATCAGCCAGATAGTAATGGTCATATTCACTACAGTGATGATGAAAATGGCATGTGGCAAGCGTTGCTAGCGCGTCAAGCTCAGCATATACCCAATCGCGCTTGCTCAGCGTATATAGAAGGTTTGAACAAGTTAAACCTACCGACCACACGTATTCCACAACTACATGATATTGACGAAATATTACAAGCCACTACAGGTTGGCAGACAGCTGCTGTGCCTGCGCTCATCAGCTTCGGAAAATTCTTCAAATTATTGGCAAATAAGTCTTTTCCGGTCGCAACCTTTATCCGTCGATTCGATGACATGGACTATATCGAAGAGCCTGATATCTTTCATGAAATCGTCGGACATTGCCCACTGTTGACCCATCCTGCGTTTGCGATGTTCAACGAAACGTATGGCAAGCTGGGGCTTAGTGCAACGAAAGAAGAAAGATGGTTTTTGGCACGGCTCTATTGGTTCACCATCGAGTTTGGATTGGTTGGCAGTCGCGTGGAAAATCGTAGAATCTATGGCGGCGGCATTTTAAGCTCACCGTCTGAAACAGTCTATGCGCTCAAAGAGCATTCTGATCAGCAAGGTGAAAGCCTACATCAAGTAGAGCGCCAACCAGAGCATCGTGCGTTTGATTTACTCGATGTGCTCCGTACCCCTTATCGTATCGATCATATCCAGCCGATTTACTATGTGATTGATGATTTGGATACGTTATTTGACATCGTCGATAGCGATATCATGGGGGTGGTCAAAAAGGCCATGTCAATGGGGCTATTTGAGCCAAGTTATACGATATAACATGCAGTAGTGAAGTATAAGCGTCAACATGGACGTACATTTATCTATCAACGAATATAAAAGGACATAATAATGACGACATTATCACAAGACAGCTGCGAAGCCTGCCGTATCGGCGCACCGAAAGTTGATGATGCTGAGGCGCGTGAGCTGTTACAGCAGATTCCTGATTGGTCGTTGATTGAAGTGGATGGTATCAAGCAATTACAACGTCAATATAAATTCAAGAACTTCGTCACGGCAATGGCATTTGCCAATCAGTTGGCAGACATTGCAGAAGCAGAGGGGCATCATCCGGGCATGCTGGTAGAGTGGGGCAAGGTGACCGTCACTTGGTGGTCGCATAGTATCAAAGGTCTACATCGCAATGATTTTTTCATGGCGGCTAAGACCGATCGCTTGCTAGATCAAGCGTAAAACGACTCGTCAATTCGAAAACTAAATTTAACTGGCAACATAAGGATGTGTGATGCCTCCAAGAATTCTCACCTATATCTCCCCTCAGCAAGCCTTCATCATATCAGCCATCGTCATCGCCATCATGGGTGTTACCATGATCGGCTTTGGCTGGGTGCCGCATCTCTCATTGATACTCGCCATCTGTGTCCTACTAGGCATTGGCGTCTTTAAAGGACTGAGCTTTGATGACATGCAAGCACAAATGGCCTCGGGCATCATGCGTGGTATCGGTGCCATCTACCTCTTCTTCTTTATTGGTCTGATGGTCGCCGCTCTCATGATGTCTGGTGCCATACCTACTCTTATGTACTTCGGCTTTCAGCTTATCTCACCAGAGTATTATTATATTTCTGCCTTTGTACTTACTTCCATTATTGGTATTGCCCTGGGTAGTAGTCTAACCACAGCGGCAACGCTTGGTGTGGCGTTTATCGGGATGAGTAATGCCTTTGATGCCAATGTAGCGATAGCGGCTGGTGCCGTCGTCTCAGGAGCGTTCTTCGGCGATAAGATGTCCCCTTTGTCTGATACCTGTACTATTGCATCCTCTGTTGTCGGTATCGATCTGTTTGAACACATTCGCAATATGATGTATACGACAGTGCCTGCATGGATACTGACAGTGATACTGTTTTGGATGTTCTCAGGGCAGACGACCAGTGCGGATCTGAGCCAAGTGACTATCCTACAAGGGCAGTTGATTGATAGCGGCTTGGTGCAGAATTATGCGGTATTGCCGTTTGTGGTGTTGGTCGGACTGGCGGTCTTTCGAGTCAATGCCATCTATACGATTATCTGCACCATTGCTGTGGCGCTTATTATCACTTATATACATAGTAGTCCAAGCTTTGGACAATTGGGTGGTTACCTGTTTGCAGGGTATGCACCGGCTGAGTCATTAGAGCTAGGTGAAGTAGGGGGAATGCTATCGCGCGGCGGTGTACAAAGTATGTTCTTTACGCAGGCGATTGTGATATTGGCACTGAGTCTCGGCGGGTTGCTCACGGCATTGGGTGTGTTACCAGCATTGCTATCTGGTATCAAAGACACGTTGACGACGTCAGGACGGGCGATCTTTGCGGCGGCGATGTCAGCACTGAGTATTAATGTGCTGATCGGTGAGCAGTATTTAAGTATTCTATTGTCAGGGACGGCTTTTCGTTCGACGTTTGAGCGCTTGAACTTACATCCAAAGAATTTGTCTCGTACGATTGAGGATGCGGGGACGGTGATTAATCCGTTGGTGCCTTGGAGTGTGTGCGGGGTATTTATCAGTCAGGCGCTAGGGGTGCCGGTGTTGGATTATCTGCCTTATGCGTTTTTCTGTTATTTGTCTTTGCTATTGACGCTGCTCTTTGGCTTTACAGGGCTGACTATTAGTCGAATAAAGAGCCATTAGGTGTTATCTGCTCACTATTGCTCTGATGCTATTCTTACTATAAAGCTGTCCCAAACAATATTTAGGACAGCTGTTAATACTAGGGCGTGTCTTCAATTCACTCGGAAAATGAAGACACACCCTAGACTTTAGTACCGATTAGAATTTATAGTTGATACCCATGTAAAATGAGCGACCTGCACCGGGAACGGCCGTGCCCCAGTTAGAGCCTGTGGTTAGCTCGTTATTGATACCCATGGTACTGCCTTGACCCATATACGCACCGCCTAGTGGTAATGCGTAGTTCTTATCCAATATATTATCAATACCGGCCTCAACGCTAATCGCATCCCACTGATAACCAGTGCTCAGGTTTAACAAACCGTAGCCAGCTGTTTTAATCTCATTACGCGGTGTCGACACCTTGTTTTTAGCAGCGACGGCAACCACTTCGACTTGGTTCCTCCAGTTATTGTTTTCGTGATTGAGCGCAATGCTAGCATTGAGTGGCATGATGTTGTATAGGTGGGAGCCTGTGTCTTTATTTTTGCCATTGGTATAGCTCAATGAGCCTGTAAGTTCCCAATCACCCCAAGCATTAGATGCCAAGTCACGGTCTGCTGTGATATCTAAGCCATATATTCTTGCATCTTGGTTGGTATAACGCATCACGTTATACTGGTCGCTGGTTTGGGTAGTTGCGGCGGTATTGGTTGCTGAATCCCATTGTATGGCATCAACATAATCATCGATGTGTGAGTAATAAGGCGTTGCTTTGACGCCCCAGTCGTCATCAGCGCCGCGCCAATCGAATGTTAGAGATAGCGTGTTAGATTTTTCTAGACTCAGATCAGGATCACCGAAATAGCCGTTACCATCACCCACGGTATTGTTCATAATCGATGCCATGCCCCATGTCGACCATATATAGCGCTCGTATAGGCTAGGGGTGCGCTCTTTGTGTGCGACTCCTATCTCTATTGATCGCTGAGTGTCGATGTCGTAGCGTGCAATGGCAGTGGCGTCAATATTGTTGTCAATTGTGCTACGGTCGCTTGCGTTGAAAGCAGCACTATCTCGGGCTTGATTGGCCATCATATTATAGCCGCTGACTTCGTCAGCACTGGTACGCACGTTTTCGTAACGAGCACCCAGCTGTGTGGTCCACTTTGGTGCTATCTGTTTTTCCCACTCGCCATAGACACCGATACGTTCGCGTTCGCCATTATTGATATTTTGGAACTCACCAGGCCCCATCATGCCAGTACCAGAGGCTGGCCATAAGTCATCGAGGGTGTAGTCTTGATACTCAGCGCCTACGGTCACAGTGCCTTGGTTAGTCAAATCGATAATGCCTTTGAGGTTAGCACCGATGGTTTCACTGTTGGTATACATAGGCATACCAGGAGCCGTACCGTACAAGAACTGTTTGTCTTCACCAAAGTTCATATAGTGTTCGACGTCTTCATGATACGCCTGTGCTTCTAATTGTCCCCAGCTTAAATGGCCTTTGTATCGTAGATTGATGCGGTCGAGCTGGTTGTCGAGCATGTCCATACGCTGGTTTGGGTAAAGCTCTTCTGGCACACGTTGCCAAAGATAGGTACCTTGCAACAGATGATCGCCATTTTGATAAGCCACATTGACAGACTGAGTCTGGCTTTCAAAGGCAGTCGAACCAACTTCATCTTTGGAGAGTTCTTTGCCGTCGCCACTCGCATCTGTGTAAGACTTAAAGTCACCACCAGCGTCGTAATTGTCTGATTTGGCGTAGCTGCCTTTATAACTGAGGCTTAAAGTATCGTTAGCGATAGTGGTTTCAATGTTGGCACCGTAGCCATTACCATTACTTCGATAGAATGTGCCAACCTCGCCTGACGTCACAACGGTACTGTCTTCTGAAAACGTTGGCTCTGCTGATTCTACTACGATGGTGCCGCCAATACTGTTACCACCGACACTCACGGGCGTGACGCCTGCATAGACTGTGGTTTCTTCCACGGCGCTAGGCGATATGTAGGATAGCGGTGAGTTCATACTGTTTGGGCAAGAAGCGATGGAGTCAACACCGTCCACTAAAATGCGCAGACGATTATCAGCCAGTCCTCTAATGACGGGCAAGTTTGAGATGCCACCAGCACTCTGCACATTTATGCCTGGAATTTTGGTCAATATGGTTGCAGTATCACTGGTTGCTACCTGTTTGTTGTCGATATCATTTTTATTAAGCGTCGCAGATGTACCAAGGTTACTGGCATCTGATGCGGTTGCCATTACTGTAATAGTGGGCAGGTAGGCCATTGGAATATCGTCAGTATTAGAGTGATCCTCTCCATTGTGGGCATAGGCATTACTGATTTGAAACAAAGCCATTGCCAACACGCTAAGCTTTAGAGCAGGGGTCGTACTTTTTAATGGTTGTAACATATTCTTTTCCTGAAAACTTTAAAAAACACATGATAAGAGGATTGTATTTTTGGTGATCAGTCACGGTCAGGCAGCGCATTAATAATGATAATAGCTCGCTGTACGACGCTATATACGGTCGTCAGTTATGCTCTCAACGTTTTATCGTTGAGCGGGTTACCAACTGTTAAATCAGCTGTCAATATTATTGGTAGTGACTGATTAAGCAATCAGGATAAAGGGAGGGGCACGGGAGAATGGTCGTAAGAAGCCAGTTGCATAATAGACCTCTATCGTAGGTGTTATCATCGCTACAATAGTAGTTAGCTCAATGAGATTGAATTCAGGTGATTTGATGATAAGCGGAGTGATAACTGCTGACATGGATGTACAGATGTCACAGCTATTATGTTGTTGCGCGTTGTGCTCAGAATGTGAGGCTGGCTCTGCATGTACAGATATTGCTGCTTCAGAATGATGCTGCGAGTGCATGCTATGATCATGAGAGGCTGATACGACAGGCGCAAGCTCAATACAAATGCCATGACCCAGACTGGCGTTGTCACTCCATAAAGGCGTCAATAATGGAGTAGTGTGCAGCAGCCATGCAAGACATGCCAGTAGCATGCCTGTCCACATCATTGCTGGTGATAATAGTGAATATCGCCGCGCATTATTGGGTTGTTTTAGCGTCATAGTATGTTCATTGCACTAGGGCATATTCTTAATTTAATCGATAGCCTTATCACTGATACAATCAAAAAAGAAAAATTAACAAGACTTATAAGGAATGCTATTCTACGGTAATTACCTTACTCATTACAAGGAATAAAATATTGAAGGTGGTATTGATAAAATGGCAAAAAAATACCCCGATACGTCTTTTATGAGACGCATTGGGGTATCTTGTTTATCTATACTAGAAAGATGTTTTTACGCTTACTTTTCTGCATTTTTGTTCAAGGTTTTTTTCAAAAAATGATCGAATACAAATGGTCCAAAGGGTAAAAATGATCCAAGGACGCCTGCAGGCATGGCCCAGAGTGGCATTTTTATTCTACCGACAGTAATTAGTAGGACAAGGATATAAGCGATAAATAATATGCCGTGTGCCATACCGATATATTTTACCGCTTCGGGCATGCCCATCATATATTTAAGTGGCATGGCAATACCCATTAACAATAAGAAAGAAGTGCCTTCTAGATAGCCGACAACGGTTAATACCTTTAACGATGAATGCTGTTTTTTGCTAAGGCCAGTTGTTTCACTGCTAGTGGGGCTGGTGGTCTGAGCTTGTGACACGTTGTGTTCCTTTCGGTATTATTGAATGCACCATATGATACTGGCTTTGTTCCATGCTTTGAAGGATTGCTTTGTGTCAGTGACTATATAGTCCATTATTAGGGTAGACCCCAGAACATGTTCTCACTCCAATCTCTTCAAAACTTGTGTATCTCTCATCTGCTCAGCATCATTCATATAGACTCAGCTTTTACTGTCTTAGCTTTTATTATATTAGGCTTTAAGCCTGCTTCAGTCCTGACGCCAATAGACTTTAACGACCGCATCAGCGCGCTCTAATGTGAGTCTTTGTTTGAGTAACCGACGCAGTGATTTTGCGGCACCTGCTTCAAGCGCTCCCCAGACCTTATCAATTTTTAGCGGATGCGTGGCTAGATAGTCGCCCACCGTATTGTCTATCAATGTGGCTAGCTCTTTTCCTGAATTTACCTGACCTGTCACTAATGGCAGTACTATAAATTTATTATCTGTATTGCTTTCTATGTCACTGCTCATGTTATCAGTGTTTATTTTGACGTCATTAAAATAAGCCTGATCTTTTTCATCTTGAGTAACACAGAGGATAAGTGGTGGTAGAGGATTGTCCCACAGCTCCAGTAAGCGTGCTACGGTCGGCATCGAAGTCTCATCTGCTACTAGCAGCGCTTGGCCTTCATGCAGATGCTCAACTTTCTCTGGAAACTCGCGCTTACTGATCACGCTATCACCTGCTTGCAATGAGCTCGCCCAATTGCCGCCAGAGGTATCTCCGTGTAGGAACACATCAACCCATGCCTGCATACCGTCCGAGGTTGACCATGCTTTTCTTAATGTGTAATAGCAATGAGAGCGCGAAGGGCGATCATGCTCATCAGTGACGTTATGCTCTAAATCAAATAAGTACGCATAACCTGCTTCATTAACGGGTACCGGATTAGAGGTATTGGTTTCTGGTGCCGTTAAGACCAGACGCAGCATGTTTTCGCTGACCTGATAGCTGTCTTGTACGATGAATTTTTGCTCGGTCAATTTGATGGTTTTTTTGCCGAATTTTTTATCTGCGCGTTGTTTAAGCAAAATGTATTGCGTCTGTAGTTCGCTAAGCTGTGTGATAGGCGCGGTAAAGGGGATAAAAAAATCATGATCTTGAGCGGCTGTATTTTGAGCATTTGCGCGCGGATGCGCTGAATCGTTCGGCTGTACTCGTAACGCGATACCTTCAGCATAAATATCAGTCAACTGTATATCTGCGTTATCCATCTCATCGGTCGTCAGGGAAGTAAACGCCTTCAAAAATCCGAGTAACTCGTCGAAATGCTCTTCATTGATATGAGCAATGGTATGGGCAAGTTCTGGGATATCTAGAGGAGTGTAAACGTTCGATTGAATATCAGGCTCATTTTTAGCAGATGAAATAGAATAGGTCATATATGTACTCACGAACAATTGTGCATGAAAGATTAAGAGAGTTGTATTTTATCTTAATGATAATTGTTTTTATTACGGTTTACGAGTAAAATCGGTTTTTATTGGCTTTCCAATATAAATACCACGACTTAAATTAATGACGAGTATCGCTATGTTACGTGCAAACCAACTGACTATCAGTCGTCAAGGAAACACCTTGCTAGACAATGTGAGCTGTGAGATTGATACCAATCAATTGGTTGCTTTGGTGGGACATAATGGCTCTGGCAAGTCAACTTTGATCAAAGCGTTGGCAGGCGAGATGATAAGTAATGGCGGTAGCGTCAGCTTAGATGATCGTCCTATGAGTAGCTACAGTAGCAAGGAGCTGGCACGACAAATGACATATTTGCCGCAGCAACTGCCTGAGGCTGCTGGGTTTACGGTACGTGAGCTGGTCATGCTGGGGCGTTACCCGCACCAAAAATGGCTACAAAAACCCACTCAGATAGACAAAGATAAAGTCGCAGAAGCGATGCGTACCACACAAGTTGAGGCGTTCGCTGACCGTATTACGGCCACATTATCAGGCGGGGAGCGGGCGCGTGTTTGGCTGGCGATGTGCCTGGCGCAAGACACTCGATACTTGCTATTAGATGAGCCTTTGGCAGCACTTGATATGCATTATCAGCTTGAAGTGATTCAACTGATTCGTCGTTTGGTGGATGAGCAGGGCTTGAGTGTGATCATTATTGTCCATGATATCAATCTGGCCGCGCAGTATGCTGATCGAGTTATCGCACTGAAAAACGGCCAAGTGTGCCACAACGGTGATATCCAAAGCACCATGCAACCAGACATATTACACAATATCTTCAATGTCGATATGCAATTGCTCAGTCATCCTATCACTGGGCAACCTGTCGCCATCGCTTAATATTTGCCTCATCTTTTTTATTCGCCTGTTTCATCTTATTCGCTCAAAAGATAGGTCGCTATGTTCCCTGCTCTTTATAAAAATAATATCTCAAAAAATATCTCAATAAATGCTATCAAACCGTCAATCAGAAACTGCTCACCAGACTCTCCAAAGGTGCGACTAAAGCGGTTGTCTCTTGTCGTCAGCTTGGCATTAACCACTATGCTAACTGCGTGTCAGGAGCCAGTGACTGAGCAAAAAGATGTTCAGGCAACTGCTCAAACAGCTGCTCAGGTAGACGGCGCGCCGCATGTGAAAATTAATATTGCCTCGCCTGATTGGGGCAACGCAGCAACCTTGACGGCGATGGGCTATCCACCGATTGCCACGGGCGATGTGAGAGTATGGGACAGATGGGTAGGGACGCCGACATTACCGCCAGCGACGATTGATTTGGGTATTCGTTATCAGCCTAATGCCGAGTTGGTAGCGCAGTTGCCAGTTGATTTGGTTGTAGACAATTCATTTTATCAACATGCCCGCAATTTATATGGTGATGTCCCTGCTGAATCTGTGATGTTCGCAGCCAAAGGGGATACTGCGACATGGGCCGATTATACTGAGCCAACTCGCAAATTAGGTAAGCTGATTAACGAGCCAAAATTGGCTGAAGATTATATTGCAAAAAGTAATGACGACATAGGTATTGCTGGTGAACGGCTACAACAGCGCTATCCAAATGTAAAAAAATTCGCTGTGGTTCAGTTTGCTGATGCCAATAATATGCGTATGTATGTGGCAAACAGTTTGTTTCAGCCTGCATTAGCGCACATGGGCAAAGAGCTTGATGTGTTAGGTAAGGGCAATCAATGGGGTTTTGTGCCAATACGTATGGGTGATTTGGCTACGTTAGATAATGATACTTGCTTATTGATTATTAATCCTTTGAGTCCAATCACGCGTGCTGAGATTGATGACAGTTTGATATGGCAGCGTCTAAGCTATGGTCATGATCGTTGTGTGGGCGAGTTACCGCCAGTATGGATCTATGGCGGTATGGCATCACTGGTCGGTTTGGCAAATAATTTATCAAATGTCACACTAAAAGGTGGTGCAGCCTCATGAGCATCCATACCGCCGAGCATCCTCATAACCTGCCTGCTGACAATACTACTAATAATGTTGATTCTATGTCCTCACTTTCATCGCCTTCGTTGTCTAAGCCGTTAAAGAACACGAAAAATCCAACAAATCCATTACCCCCATCTCCAGAGTCACCTCGGTCAGATGCCTCTGCTAGCTCATGGCGACTATGGAGCATGTTCATTGTGCTTCTGGCCTTGTCACTATGGAGTGGTTGGACGTTAATCGTGCAAGAATGGACACGACCGATTGGTGATCTGTTGATGCCAAGCTCACAGCTGGATATTGCCAGTATGGCGACACAGCTGCACTTGGTCGCAACCAGTATCGTGGCAATATTGGCAGGTGGACTGCTTGGGGTCGTCAGTATTTTACTCCAGCAATTGGTCAAAAACCCATTGGCATCAGACACCACTTTGGGTGTGGGTGTGGGTGCGCAACTGGCCATGCTAATCGTGACCCTGTTTTTGCCAAGCTTGGCAATTTATGGTGGTATTTATGTGGCGTTTGTCGGTGCGATTATCAGTATGGGCTTGGTATTTGCCTTGTCAGCGCCCAGTCGCTTTAACCCGTTGATTTTAATACTTGCAGGCTTAGTGGTAAATATCTTACTCGCTGCGGTGGCCAATGTCTTGGTGTTATTTTTCGCTGAGCGCAGCAATGGTATGTTGTCATGGGCTGCAGGGTTTTTGGCACAGAATAGCTGGCATACCAGTACGACGCTATCGATAACCGCAGTTGTGATGTTGGTCGTATGCCTGCCACTGTTAAAACCACTGACGCTGATGAGCTTAGATGACTTGCAAGCCAAGCGTTTAGGCGTACCTATTAATAGTATTCGCGCGCTAGTGGTGTTGCTCGTCGCTATCGTAACTGCATTGGTCGTGAGTGAAGTTGGGCTGATTGGCTTTATCGGATTGGGTGCTGCTAGTCTGGTCAATGCGTTGGGTATTTCTTCTATTAGCAAGCGTTTAGTCATCGCCTTCGTATTGGGTGCGCTATTACTATGGCTGACCAGTAATGTTGCGTTATTGCTAGAGCCTATACTTGACATGCAGATTCCAGCAGGTGCAATGACGGGCATCCTCGGTGCTCCGTTAATTATCTGGCTGATTTTGCGTCAGCGCCGTGAGCAGATAGAGACGGTAACCCCAATGATTACCGGTAAGGATAAGCCGGTCGTATTATGGCGCTGGGGTATTGGCGTGGTTGCACTCATCGCGTTGGCATGTTTGTTCGTCCAAGATATCAATGGCTGGGTATTCAGTACCGACTGGGCCATTACTCAGCAATATCGACTGCCTCGCAGTTTGAGCGCGGCGGCAACGGGTCTAATGCTTGCTATCGCTGGTGTACTATTACAAACGCTCACGCGCAATCCAATGGCGAGCCCAGAAGTATTGGGGGTCAGCTCGGGCGCTGCGCTTGGCGTTATTTTAGGGTTTTTGCTGCTGCCTAGTTTGGGGCTGTCCGCAGGTGCGGGTACGTTGCTTATCTCAGGATTGTCTGGTGCCATGGCGGTGTTGCTATTGGTTATTTGGCTGGCACGTCGAGTAAGTTCAGGCTATCTATTATTGGTCGGTATTGGGATCGCTGCCATGATGGATGGGGTGATGCATATGGTGAAGATATCTGGCGATCCGCGTCTAGAAGCGATGCTTAGCTGGCTATCAGGAACGACCTATAGCGCCCAGCCTAGTACGGTTTGGTATCTTATTGCGATTGCCTTTATTCTGTTTGCACTAAGTTTGCTGGTGATAAAACCTTTGCGTATCCTCGGTTTGGGTACAGGCGTAGCTCGTAATTTGGGCGTCGCCGTCAAGCCCGTGACCCTTGCATTGTTGGTATTGGTAGCGGCACTGAGTACGGCCAGTACTTTGGCTGTCGGGCCACTGAGCTTTATTGGCTTGATGGTGCCACATTTGGCGACGTCGCTAGGTGCGATAAAGATTGAGCGTCAATTGCCATTAGCCGCCTTGCTCGGTGCAGGTGTGATGGTGATAGCAGATTGGATTGGGCGTTATGTTATCTTTCCTTATGAGCTGCCTGCGGGTACTGTGGCGGCTATTATTGGTGGCGCATATTTCTTATGGTTGATTCGCAAAGTACCTGTTTCTGCGAGTTGATGGTTCTCGTATTGGTAACTCTGTTCAGTGCTAAAGATATAATGAGTAACCTTTGAGCTTGTATGTTGATATGTGAATAGTATTAAGCCCCATTTTTCTATAAACCAGACGAATGGGGCTTTTTTGTGGGTTTAATATGCCATGCTTTGCTGTATGTCATCTGTTGCGTTTAATGCAACCGCTACGAAAGCGGCAGCCGTTGCACTGTTATTGGTCTGCTTGTATTGGATATGCACGGGTATGTGTGTGCTGACATTGTTTAGCATCATAAAGTGACAGCCCTCGCTATACAGTTTGCGTACGCAATAAGGCGCAATCGCCACGCCTAAGCCTGCAGCTACTTCGGTTACCAATGTCTGCATGTGCTTGGGTTGACTGATAATATTGGGCGAAAACCCAGCTTGTTTACATAGCATGATGGTTTCATCAAATAGACCAACCGCTTCATCACGGTTAAAAATAATAAACTTATCATCTTTCAGCTGCGCCAAGTCAATGGTTTGTTGATCGGCCAATGCATGGCTCTGGTTCACAATCGCCACTAATTTATCGATATAAATACTGTGGCTAACAAAGTCATTAGCAATAGCGCTTGGCAATGGCCTAGAAAAACCAATATCGATGCGGTCATTATTAAACGCTTCTATCTGTTCGGTCACCGTCATCTCAAACAAGGACACATGCACGTGCGGAAATTTTTCTTTATAACTGCGTACCAATGTGGCCATGAAGGTCAGACATGCTGAGCTTAAATGCGCAATATTGAGCGTACCTACCTGTCCGTCATGGGCTCGTTTAACTTGTGTCTTCGCTTGCTCTGCTAAGCTCAAAATAACAGCGGCGTCTTTCAATAGTTGCTCGCCAGCGGGTGTGATAGTCACTTCACGAGAAGTACGGTTAAACAGAACAACACCCAATTCTGTCTCTAACGATGAGATATGGCGACTGATGGCAGGTTGTACGGTATACAGCTCACGCGCTGCTTCCGAAAAGCTCTGGTGCTTGGCCACTGCCATAAAGCTTTTGAGTGTTTTTATATCCATATCATCAATCCCTTTTATTAATATCTTTCATCAAAATCTTGCTCAATCTTAGTTTTTTATCTATACAGTATTTGTATGGATTCAATCATATACTATCATTTTTGTTATGGTTTGATAGGCTCTATACTTGCGGCATGATTTATTAAGCCGAGATAACAATGGATAAGCCAGTACCAGCACTAAACCAATCGTCAAGCCAGTCGTTAAGCAGATTTATTCTACTGTTAATGACCGCCGCGATTGCCGCAACCGCCGCCAACCTTTATTACAATCAGCCGATTTTACCGCTCATTGGCCATGAATTTGATTTGACCGACTCACAACTGGGCAGTATTCCGGCATTGACGCAGTTTGGTTATGCCTTTGCTTTACTGTTCCTCTCACCATTGGGCGATTCGATTGCGCGTAGACGCCTGATTGGTATTCTGTCGTGCTTATTAGTAGCAGCTTGTGTTTTTGCAGCGATATCACCCAGTTTACCTGTACTGCTGCTATCGGTGTTTTTGATTGGTGTCAGCGCCAATATTACCCAGCAGCTCATTCCGTTTGCCGCATCCATGGTATCTCCTGAAAACAAAGGTGCAACCCTTGGTACTCTCATGATGGGTTTGACCATAGGTATTCTGCTATCTAGAACATTAAGTGGGTTTGTAGGGGAGCAATTCGGTTGGCGCAGCGTGTTTGTGATGTCTGCAGCGCTTGCCGCTATCTTTGGGATATTACTGCGGGTATTTTTGCCAACCAACACCCCGCAAACCACACTGCGTTACTTTCCGCTTATCAAAAGTAGCTTGGCACTGTTTATAAAACACAAATCCCTGCAAAAATTCACCCTTGCAGGCGCATTTTGGTTTGCCTCATTCAACGTACTGTGGGCAACACTGGCGATTTATGTCAGCGATGCGCCTTTTAATTACAATGCACAGCAAGCAGGACTATTTGGTGTGATTGCGCTGGCAGGCGTGATAGGGGCTAAATCCTCTGGCAAATGGGTCAATAAATTGGGTTCTAAAACCTTAGTAATGATTGCGTTGGCATTAGCTGCCACAGGCTTCGCTATTACAGGATTGTTCGCAGGTAGTTTGGTATCGCTGATTGTCGGTATTATTTTAATCGATTTTGCTGTATTCAGTGCGCAAGTGGCCAATCAGGTTCGCGTTTTTAGTATCGATCCGGCAGCTCAAAGCCGCATCAACGGTATTTATATGTTGGGTTACTACACAGGTGGGGCATTGGGGTCTATGGCGGGTGTCAAAGCCTTTGCCTTATACCAATGGCCAGGAGTAGTGGTGGTCAGCATCGTCTTTATCATCATCAGCGCAATATTCAATTCATTCGCCAAAAAATAAGTGATATCAGTACAGTTATATTCGTACATGGATATCGAAACGACTAGGGACACATATGAACCAATTAAAAACCGCAGGTAGTTTTACCTTACTGTGTATTGCCAGTTTGACCATTATGGTCGGCACGTTACTGGCACCTGGCTTGGTCAGCATTTCGGCAGGCTTGGGCATTACCGACAACAGCGTGCTATTAATCACCTTGCCGTCATTGGGTGCGGTGGTATTTGCGCCACTGGCTGGCAAGTTAATCGATAAATATGGGGCGTATAAGCTCTTAATAATCGGTTTGTTTTTATACGGGCTTGCAGGTGCCAGTGCTTATCTTTTACATGGGCCAGCACAGGTGTTTAGCAATCGGTTTTTATTGGGCGGTATAACATCGGTTGTCATGGCGAGTTGTACGGTATTAATCTCTACGTGGTATCAGGGTGAAGCACGCCTAAAGATGATTGCTAAACAAGGCATGGCAGTAGAGCTGGGTGGGGTCATATTCTTATTTTTAGGTGGGTTGCTGGCCTCACAGTTCTGGGCATTACCGCTATCGATTTATTTAATGGCGTGGGTATTTTTGGCCATGCTATTACTGTTTGTACCACGGCATCATGCCGCTACAGCAGAGAATACACAGATTGCTGAAGACGATAGCAAAACCGTCATTAGTGGCCTATCTCTAAAAAATGTTTATCTTATCTCAACCTTAGCGATGACCATCTTTTTCACCTCAACCGTGTTATTACCCATCACCATGCATGAGTTGAGCTATAACGAATCACAAATCGGTCAACTATTGGCCTTTATCTCTTTGGTTGCTGTCGTTACCGCAGGCTTTATGCCCAAAATAATCAAATGGTTAAATGAACCCAAAGTATTGGCATTGGCATTTTTAGCATTTGCGTTATCGTATATTTGCTTTACGCAAACCAGCACCTTGCTATTAGTATTAGGCGCGCTATTGATCGGCATTGGCTTTGGTTTTAGTATTCCGTTGTTGAACCACATGACAGTCGAGTTGAGCGCTGCTAACGTACGTGGCCGTAACTTATCCTATTTTACGATGGCAGTGTTTTCGGGTCAGTTCTTCACATCATTTATGGAGTACATGCCGGGCAGCGCACATAACGTGTTTATTATGTGTAGCGTGTTGAGCGTCATCATTAGCATGGTGTTATTTGTGAAAGGCCGTAAAGCTACTTGAGTTAGCACTTATACTTTTAATGAAAGAACATGAAGGAAGCAGCTTAGAGTCATCAACAGACACTGAGCCAAACAATGATGCTCTTGCTCTTTATATTACAATCACAATCACAGCATCAGTTAGCCTGTGGGTCGTGTTAAGCCAGTTGCTTTTTAAGCGTTCTTAAGCGACTTTTAAATTCTGAGCGGTCAACATAACAGCCTTTGAGACGACGCTCACCGACGTTTTCATCAAAGGCATTACGCCCATGCAGGACTCGGCGGTTATCAAAAACCACCATTTGACCAGCTGCTAGTTTTAACTCAATTTTATAGCGATTGTCTTTTAGTCGAGCCATCAGCTCTCGATAAGCGAGATAGTAGTCGTACATAATATCGCTTGGCAAATCAAAAACATCTGCAAGATGCGCATTGTATTTGATTTCGACAATATTGCCAAAGTTGTCTAGATTGATGACGGGGTGGTGCTCACGGATATCATGGGCGCTGTCATGAAAACGAAAGGGGATGGCATATTCTGCAAGCAAGCGAAAATACTCAGGCTGCTCTTTTCGTAACCCTTCTAACACCTTTAACCCATCTACGAAAGTAGATTCACCGCCTATGCTTTCATTACTCAAAAAATGCAAAAATTGATAGCCTGGAGGCAGTTCCTGATTTGGCAAGTCGGTATGCAAAGGTAATGAGAGCGAGGTATAAGCCAAATTAATCGGTGACTTTTCTGATATCACATCAAAGGTCATGCCAAAATTGGTCTGCCGTAAATAATCAACTCGCATGGCTGTCTGCACACCAGCATCAGAGTCATCTGGCATATTATCAATAATGGTAAGTCCATATTTATCCAGCGCACTCATCCACTCATATAAAGCGCTGTCACTGGTCATGATGCTCTGCTGGTCATACATGGGGATGTGGTCAATAAACGTGCCATCCCAACTTTCATAAGGACTGCTATGGTCCTTGGCCAATGCGCTAGAATAACCAAACTCACGTAACCAGCTTTGTTCAAAGTAGCTGATATGCGCTTGTTCTGACCATTCAATCGTCAGCGTTGTCTCATCAAAAGAGACAGATAGTGGATGGATATCTTTTGAGATACTCAGTAAATCAAAGCTACGCTCGCCAGTTTGGGGATGGAAAGCCGATGGGCAGTTATCACGCAGCCAGATATAGTGATAGGTGCTGTCGACACCATCATTCCAGCGTATTTGAATGGCGCGGTCAATGAGCGCAATTGATTCTATTTGATAGTCATTTGCTGCGATGTCTAGAGATGGTGTTGCTTGAGGCGTTTCCATTGGAGCAGACCCTACATATACATGAAGTAAAAATATATTTTACGGTATCTTGTTAGGATCGGTTATTCAAACACTGAATTACGAATCACCTAATAGGTAATATCAATCAACACAGTACTAAACTGCGATTGAGATCTAGTAAGCTGTTTTCTGAAGGGTTTTAAAAAAATTGAGGCTTCGCGAACGAAACCTCAATTGGTAGAAGTGTTTAATTTGTCCCACAGCTGCTCTTAACCAGTATTACGTAAACCCGCTGCCAGTGCATTAATACTACGGATTAATGGGTCTTCAACTTGCAAGTTATTCAGCTCGCTGCTGGCTATATTATCTGATCCATCTGCTTGTCTAGCACGCTTCAACAGCTCAATCTGTATATAGTTAATCGGGTCTAGATAAGCGTCACGCCATTGCAGGGATGAAGCAAGGTTTTGCTGATTGGATAATAAAGAGTCTTGTTCAAGCAGAGAGTTTAAGCCTGAATTGGTCAGCGTGTGTTCATCGGTGACCGCTGTCATGATTTTTTCGCGTAACGGCTCATCATCACACAGTTGGCTATAAGCCTCGGCAATATTCATATTGGCTTTGGTAAAGGCCATTTCGATATTACTGATAAACACGCTAAAAAATGGCCAGTGCTTATTCATCTCTTTCATCAATGCTTCGTCTTTTTTGACGCTATCTAACGCACTACCGACGCCATACCAAGCAGGTAGGGTAAAGCGTGCCAATGACCAGCCAAACACCCAAGGAATCGCTCGCAAGGTGGTTTTACTTGGTAGGCCTTTTTTGCGATGGGCTGGACGTGATCCAATGTTTAATAGAGAGATTTCTTGTACAGGGGTGACCTCGGAGTAGAATTTATAAAACCCTTCGGTATGATCGGTCAGCTCGCGATAGCGTTGTTCACCTGCGTCTGCTAAGCGTGCAAACAGCGCTTCGTAATTTGGTAACTCAGTAGGTTGCACCACAAATCTGGACGAGCAGGCTTTGAGTGTGCCCGTGATACCCATGGTCAGCTCAAACACAGCGGTGTCAGTATTGGCATACTTAGCATATAGCACTTCGCCTTGTTCAGTCACTTTAATCTGACCATGTAGCGTGCCAGCGGGCTGTGCAGCGATGGCATTATGCGTTGACCCACCACCACGGCTCACCGATCCGCCGCGACCATGGAACAGTCGTGTTTTTATGCCATATTGCTCAGCGATATGGTTGATGGTTTGCTGTGCACTATAAAGCTGCCACGCCGAGGTGATGATGCCGCCATCTTTCGATGAGTCTGAGTAACCCAACATGATCTCTTGCGTATTATCGGTATTCTGTAGCAGTCCACGATACAGCGGATTATCTAACACGGCAGGCAAGATTTTATCGATGTTTTTAAGATCTTCGATGGTCTCAAACAACGGTGCGACAGGTAGGTCAGCAGACAATTGACCGTCAGCATCAATCGTACATAAACCTGCAAACCGCATTAATAGCAACACTTCTAGTAGCTGACTGGCATTATTAGTCATTGAAATGACGTAACTACCAAATGTGTCTTGACCAACCAATTTGCGTAGGGTGGCGACTGAATTCATCAGCGCTAACTGCTCGCGTGTTTTGTCTGCTAGGTTGTCAGTATAAATGAGCGGTGTGCCCGGTTTTTCTAGCAAGCGTGTCAGCCACTCTCGACGCTCTACTTCACTGAGCGCTTGATAGTCTGGTAGGTTAGAGGCACTGGCAAAAATATCAGCAATGACTTCGCTATGATAAGACGACTCCTGACGGATATCGAGCGCTGCCAAATGAAAGCCGCAGGTTTTGACCAGACGAACGACATCGAGCAATAACCCATCTGCATGTGCTGTGTCATGAGTATTCACGCTATGACGGATAATGCGTAAGTCTTCTAGTAACGCTTCTGGGTTGGAATACGCATCTTTTTCGGCCTCGATATCCGTACCTTTGCTTTGAATACGGCGATTGGTGGCTTTGACTTTAGTCAGGATGATAGAGAGCAGTCGACGATAAGGCTCGTTGCTGTAATCATCGAGATTGTAGTCAAATACTCGCTGATCGAGTTCATCATAACTTTTGATTTTGGCATACACCTCAGGCTCGACTGTCACGATCGTATCACTGTGAATGAGCTGGCGGCGCAGTTTTTTGATCAATACTTGATAGTGGCGCAACACCGTGTCTGCATGCATCAATACAGCACGTTCTGTGGTTTCAAAAGTCACAAAAGGATTGCCATCTCTGTCGCCACCGATCCAAGAGCCAAAGCTAATAAATGCAGGTAACGGATAATCTGTCAGCTCTGGGTAGATATCGATGATGGCTTTTTTAATATTGCGATACACTTTAGGAATGGCATTAAACAAACTGGCATTAAAGTAGTGCAGTCCATTATTGATTTCATCATAGACCAGTGGCTTACGGGTACGCACTTCATCAGATGACCATAACAAGTCAATCGTTTGTGCGGTTTGGTCTTTTGCCTGCTCGTAAGCGACACTGTTTTTATCCAGATTGTTTAGCGCATCGCTGTGTGTGAATAGGCTTTGTAACATGTTCATCGTCGTGCGGCGACGAGCTTCGGTAGGATGGGCGGTGAACACTGGGATGAATTTTAGCTGATCAATCAGCTCTTGCATTTGGGCAGGTTCGATATTGCGCTCACGGCACTCAAGTAGCGTACGACGGAACGAGCCTTCCCAGCTATGTTCTGACTGCATGCGTTGAGCGTGGCGTTGCTCACGTAAGTAGTTCTCTTCACTTAGATTGGCTAGGAAAAAATAGATAGAAAAGCTACGAATAACATTTTTTAAGGTTTGATTGTCTAGAGAGGCAATGAAGTCGATGAGCTGCTGCTTATTTTCTTCGTTAGGCTCGCGGCGTTGTTGAATAAAACCTTTGCGTAGAGTTTCAATCGTATGAATTGTTTTTTCGCCAGTTTGGCGAGAAATCGCATCGCCTAAAAATGATCCTAATAAGCTGATGCGCTCACGTAATACGTTATTATCTATAGTCATCATTAACCTTCTCATTAAATGGGTTGGCAATATATGAAAATCATGATTTTAATATATTGTTATTGACGGGTATTCATTGGCTGCTTTTATTATTTTGACTGTCCAAGCAATTTACCACATTAACCATAGCAAAACTAATGTGCTACTGGTATAAATTTTTCTCGCGAAATGCATTTAGAATTTATCAAAGTTGTCAAATAACTCACATTAACTCTACGACAGTACTTCAAAATGAATTAACTGTCGTTTAATAAATTTGCTTTAAGATATGAAGTTGCGATCAAGGGTATTGCTCTTGAAGTAGCTGGCTAGTAGCCAATAATCTAGGGCGTATCATCATATAGATTGTGGGTCTTTATATCAGAAAGATGGATGACAGGCCCTAGCGTAGTGCTTTCAGTCTTACCTTTTTCAATATTAACTATTTTTGATGGGTTTACCAAGATCTACGATGGCTTCCGCATCGATAGTAGTAGGGGACTTTGCTTGCTGACGTTTATCCCACCAAGCAAAGATATTTGCCAATACAGAGCCGGATACAGAATGCCAGATACAAGCAACGGCAGCAGCGATGGCTGATTCTGCATTACCAGGGAAAAACTTGGTACTTAGACCTGTGGCTAAACCTGCATTTTGTACACCAACCTCAATAGATATGGTGCGTTTTTTGGCTTTATTCATACCAAAGAGTGCGCCTGAGTAGTAGCCCAATACATAGCCGATGATATTGTGTACGGCAATGGCTAAAATGACGACCAATCCTGATTGTAAAAACTGACTGCCAAATACGGCCGCAACGCCACCGACGATAGCGGCAAAAGCCAAGACAGCAACGCCTGGCATAATGGCACGTACATCATTAAACCAGTGCTTGTTGTGAAATAAAATATTTAGCATAGAACCAATAGCGACTGGTAACAACGTCACTAGAAGCATAAAGCGGAACATGCCCCAGCCATCCATTTCGACTGATTGACCCACCAGATAGTTCAACCAAAGTGGCGTTACTAAAGGCGCAATGATGGTCGAGACAGTGGTCATACCTACTGAAAACGCCACATCACCTTTAGCCAGATAACTCATGATGTTCGAAGACACACCACCTGGACAAGTGCCGACTAAGACCAAACCCAGTGTCAAGCCGGGTGAGAGATCAAAAAGGCGAGCCACGCCAATGGCCAATATTGGCATCACGGTATATTGAATGATAGAACCAATAAAAATATCTAGTGGGCGCTTGGCCAATACTTTGTAATCTTCTTTGCCTAACGTCATACCCATTGCTAGCATGATGACACCCAGCACAATGACTTGGGTATCGCCTGTCACCCAAGAAAAAGTCGCAGGCTCTATAAATGTCACTGCCGCTGCCAAAATAATAACCAATGCTGTAAATCGACTCAATTGCTGACTTATCATCCCTAAAAACTGCATCTCTCACTCCTTCTAAGTCGAAAAATACTAAAGTATAAGTTTAAAGCCGTTGTATTTCCAATAGGTTTGGGGTGTTTTTAGCCAACAATAAGTTGCTATTATGACAACTTTAAATATTTTCCATTTTTGATACAGAGGGGACTATTTGATCAAAATTACGGATAGCTGACCATATCGTTACCTTTCTTTAACTTCCACAATTTTAGATGCCGTTATAATTGCTTATAATTTAGTGTATGTAATCTAAATAACACTTCATTTATGAAGCATATGTATAAGGTGCTATGCAAATTAACGTTATTCTTTGCAGTAGAATTATTTCACAATAGCATCATATTGTTAGTATACTAACAATTAACATGCTAACTAAATGATATCTAATATGCCTAATCAACCTTATCAGTTTCACTTTTTTTTGCATTGTGGTCATCTCATCGAAGAGCGTCTGCGTACCAAACTGACCCCTTTAGAGATTATGCCGCGTCAAGCACGCGTGTTAGATGCACTCGGAAGAATGGGGCAAGCATCACAAGTGCAATTGGCTGACGAGTTTGGATTGTCTGCTGCAAGCATGAGCACGATGACAGCACGTTTATTGACAGCGGGTTTAATCGAAAGACGTGTCGATGAGCATGAGCTGCGCAGTAACATCCTCAAGCTTTCCAAGCACGGGAAAGGTTTATTAACACAGATTTATGAAGTATGGCGCGAATTAGATCAAGAAATATATGAGGCGATAGGGTCTGAAAATGCGACGCAACTTGCCAAAATTACTCATGAGTTACGCAATGCGTTTGGTGGTTTTACACCAGGTGAGAATAGCTCGAATTCAGAAGAATAAGCGCATAGTTAGTTAATTAAGTTCAACACGCCCTAGTATTTTTATAAGAGATTTTTCACCTATTCAGTCTAACCAGCTATCAGGAACCTTACGATGTCGACTTCTATTCAATCACTTGTTCGATCAAAAAGTATTATCAAACACCTATCTTTACTGACGTTACTAACCACGTCTTCTTACGCCTTTGCGCTCGATGTAAATTTTGTGGACAGCAAATGGGATGGAGCAACGATACCCAAGGGGCAACAGTGCCAAAAATTTGATGGGGTCAATCCAGGCACACCCAAGCTGAGCGTATCTGATATTCCGGCAGGGTCAGACAGCGTAGTGTTAGTCTACAGTGACCGCGACTCTAAAAAAATGAACAATGGTGGCCATGGCATTATGAATTACACCCTACCAAAAGGCTCAACTACGGTTCAGTTGCCGATTGTGGCTGGACACAGTTATGAGATGCCAAAAGGGTTTGAGATAATTGGAGAGCATCGCGGTGCTGGCTGGGACAAAGAAGGGGCGTATATGCCGCCTTGCTCTGGTGGTAGTGGTCATGAATATTACGTCACGGTTCAAACCTATAAAGGCAATACGGTCACTGCTGAAACCGTGTTAGAGCTAGGTAAGTTTTAATCAGTAATGTGGTATTGGTTATAAAAAAATTTAATCAACTATTTATATAAAGGGGATACTATTTATGCAACTTTCTACTGCTAAATTCGGCTTAAGCTGCTTAGCCTTGACACTCGCATCGGGCGGACTGTTCGCTTGTAGTAGCGAGGTGTCGAACACTAGTGAAAGTACGTCTAACAGTGTATCTAGCAAAAATGCAGATACCGTCATGCCTTCGGTACAACCGTCTTATTTTTTGAGTGATGGCTTGGTTGAGCCTATTAGTAAGGTGTCATGCTCATTGTCAGATGGCAGCACTGGTGAATGCTATAAAATCGTTACCGAAAATAAGCCAAGTGACGTTGGTATGGGGCCGTGGTGTCCGAGCAATATTTCAGATGATGCCTCAAAAGGTGGGATTTGGCTAGAAGGCGGCGAAGTCCATGATGTTGATGGCGAGTTCGTTAAAAACTTAGCAGAGTTCTATGGCGATAGCAACTGGAATATGTATAACAAAACCACTGGGAAAATTATAAAAACATCAACGCTTGAGGACTGTGTCGCTGCGGCCAACCCCAACGTCGGTGCAGAGTATCGTAACTATTGTGTGGAGTGCTTGCCAGAGTACGCCGCAGATTTGACCGATACTTTCTATATACCAGTGACGCCAAAAGCCTCAGCAAGTATCACTGAGTTCGGTGGCCCAGGCCCTCAATCGAGAGGTCCATCGGTACGCGGTATTGCCTTTAATGGTGTACGTTTTGATGCGCCAGCACCTGTCAGTAATATCTTAGGCGCTTATACGCTTGCGCCGTTTGACGATGCTGGTGGGCATATCAACTCTCATGAAGGTTACCATTATCACGCTGCCACTGGTCTAACGACTAAGATTGAACAAGAAGACGGTCATGCACCAATGATAGGTTATGCACTTGATGGTTATGGCATATACGCTAATACTGATGCAGAGGGTAATGAATATACCGATCTGGATGAAGCACGTGGTCATTATGATGATGTGAGAGGGTATCACTATCATGTGGACAAAGCAGGCAATAACAACTTCATCAACGGATTGCGTGGTGTGTATGCTGAAGACTAGTTTGTCATCAACGACGGTTGCGTGCTTAGCTGCATTTGGACTGAGTATCGTGAGCGTCAATGCGACTGCCCACAACCCCAATACCTCGATTTTTATACTGTCGAAAGCGGCTGATGGCAAATATTTGGTGCGTCTAGATGGTGCTTTAACTGGAGTAGAGGCGCAAATTAACGAAACGTACTCGATCGACGCGTATAAAACGGCGGAGGAGTTTCAGCAGTTAGCCAATGAGCACTTTGTTAAGTCATTGGCTTTATCTATCAATGACCAGCCCATTAAAGTAGTGAACCCCAATGTACAGCTGGGCCACGGCACACAGTTCTCTGCCGAGGCGCAGGGTATTGGCGATACGGTCGAATCTATTGATTTGACCAATACGTTCTTTAAAGACTTGCATGGCAACCGAATGACGGTCGTATTGCTGTCTGATCAATTTCCAAAGACGCAATATACGCTTAGTGATAGCAATGAGCATCATTTAAGTTTACAGTTGGTTGATGGTCAGTGGCAACAAAATAACAGCGATGCATTGCCTATGACAGCTGATGGTGCTCAACCGCATACTCATGATGAAAGTGGTCAAGAGGGAAACCCTCATGATGAAGGCAGCCATGACGAAGACGGCCATGACGTAGATAATCATTCGCATGAATCTGCTGATGATCTAGCACTAGATAGTGTTTTAGATGATGATAAAATAAAATTAGCAAGCACGCCGACATTGGCTGCAGCAGACAAGAGCTTGTTTGGTTCTATCTATGTATTGGGTATTGGTGCTGTAATAGCATTGCTGATAGGTGCAAGGTGGTTTTTTAAGAAAAAACAGTAGGAGCATGGCGTGTGGTGTCAATCTAGACATCACGCCCAGAGCTTTTCCCAAACAATATAAACAGGTCAGCATATTTCAAGGCTATTTAATTGAACACTGTGTCTACGCATCTTTTGTCTACGACTCGTGCGCCATCGAAATCAACACGTCTTAGACATCTGGCTCTTGCATTATCCATATTTTATCTGCTCTATAACGTGACGACTTTGTATAGTGTTTCATTATATAAACTCTACCCATCGACAATTCATAATCTCGCCATGCCGTTCGATAGCGCCATTCCTTTCATTCCAGCTATGATTGTTCCTTATAGCTGGTCGTTGATTTTATTTGTTGTCAGCTTTTTTTTAGTACGGACATCCACGCAATTATCTTTATTGAGTTATCGCCTAATCTTAGCGACCATCTTTGCCTGTTTGATCTTCTATTTTTATCCTGCTCGTTTTTCATTCAGTCGGCCGATACCTGATGATTGGACGCAGTTCGGCTATCAGTTTTTGCAATTGGTAGACAAGCCATTTAATCAATTGCCATCATTGCATGTCAGTTATGCCATATTGCTTGGCGTGTCATTATGGGATATTGCAGGGTCTAGAAAATCATGGGTTTCAGGGGCTTATCGGTTATTGCTTACTGGCATATGTACATTGATTGCTCTTTCCACGGTGTTGACGTATCAACATCATTTGCTAGACATGCTAGGCGGGGCAGTATTGGCCATTTTGGTGCTTATGCTGTCGAATCGAATCCGTAATGCACTGGTAATCAAGTATTTGGCAGTGGGTAGTATCGGGTTTTTGTTAATAGCGATTGCAGGGTTTTACCTTGCCAATATGAGTATGATAGTGTCTGAAGTTGTAGAAAACTTAGCCATTATTATTGCTTCATACTGGCTGATCAGTTTTATAATGTTGGCTTGTGCCTATCAACAGGCCAAGCCAATACGGGATACACGCTGGTTTCAAAAGTCCAATAGTGGAAGACTCACCATATATACTTGGATGAAGTTTGCGCCAATCATTATCATTTATAATGGTATGTCATTTTTGGGACAGTGGTATTTTAAAGTTGCCTCGAAAAGTCAAAGACATCTGCTCACACCATATGCTATTAATGATAGGGTCAAAGTTGTGGCTTCCCCTCGATTGAGGCAGGCTGATTTGCATAGCCATTTAGCGCATTGGCTGTTTGACTGCACTTCATTAGAATGGCCGAGTTTGCCAGAAAAACTGCCGTCCTCAGTTCATTATCAGATTATCGTCATTGATTTAGCTGCTGAGATATCTAGTCATGTTTATCATCTTGAAGTAGCTGCTAACGGTATCACTAAGATGCCTGTTCATTACTTATATTTGCCTTTACTGGACTTGCAGCCATTGAGTGATGTATTGCTTAAAGACTATATTGATCTATTTAAGCGACTTGAAGCTTTGACACAATCAGCAGAAACGCGAGCGATAAACGCTAATAATGAGAGTCAGGTAGAGGGTAGTCAGGTAAAAGATGGTCAGGTAAAGGATAGCCTCACTACGATTATCAATTTCCATTGCGTGATGGGGTTATCACGTAGCATCGGCGTGCAGGTTTTATATTTATTATATTGTGGTACGCTAACCATTCATAGCTATCAATCGTGGATTGAACAGCATTATCCACATGCGCATCTTTCAGAGCATTATCTGCCACAGTCATTGGTAGAAGCGGTGGCCAATTATAAATCTATCGAATATCCAACAACTCCTTAATGCACATTGATGTCAGTGGGTCTGTGTCTACTGGCTTCTCTTTATTTACTCTTTACCTACTGTTTAATTCCTATTCAACTATGGAAATATCTATGAACGCTTCACTGCCTTGCTTGTACTCTTTTCGTCGCTGTCCCTATGCTATGCGTGCTCGTCTTGGTTTATTATTTGCCGAGTTACCGGTAGAGCTACGAGAAATCACGCTAAAGAATAAGCCAGAGCAGATGCTAGCGATTAGTCCAAAAGGTACGGTACCAGTATTACAGCTTTCAGATGGGTCGGTGATTGAAGAGAGTGCAGAGATCATGATGTGGGTGCTTGAGCAAAAAGATCCGCAAGGACTGCTGGATGAAAGCGTTTTATCTCAGGGCAAATCTTTGATGGCACAAAACGACAATGAGTTTAAACAGTGGCTAGATCGCTACAAATATGCCGATCGTCATCCTGAAATGACTCAGACAGAGTATCGACAAAAAGGTGAGGTTTTTTTGCAGGATTTAGAAGCGCTACTGATTAAGAATACGTATCTACTAGGCAATAGCGTGACTGTTGCTGATATTGGTATTATGCCGTTCATTCGTCAGTTTGCCCATGTAGATCGTGATATCTTTTATAGTTTGCCTTATCCGAAATTGCAACTATGGCTAAAAAATTGGTTGGCGCATCCATTATTCATACAAGCCATGACGAAGTTTCAGCCATGGCAAGAGGGAGATGCGGTAGTGGTTTTTTCTTCTTAATATTAGGGCGTGTCCTCAATTCAAACGAGTGTCCTCTAAATGGGCTGAAAACAGCTAAATTTTGCCAAACATCGTCAAATAGTTGGTCAATATCTCGATATTATCTGCACTATTTTCCTCGTTTGACGGCAATTTATCTCATTTTTATCACCATTTTTAAAATGAGGACACGCCCTAGGGTCTGTCATCAGTAGACCCAAAGCTGTAAGTCTAATACAGTCGTGTAAATAGACATGAATAACAGCTCTCTTTACTTATCCATGTTTTCTATCTTGTTCGAACTTACTATCTTTGTGCTTTGTTTTGCTGTCATGATGCGCGTCTTTCTGCTTAGCTTTTTGTTTTGCTCGCAGCTCTGCATCATGCTTGGCTTTTTGTTTCGATTTCAGATCTGAGTGATACTTTGATTCTGCCTTATGTTTAGCTTTGGCTTTAATTTCTGCATTGTGCTTGGCTTTTTGCTTGGCCTCTATCGAATTTTTTTGTTTTTGGGTCAAATGATGCGTATCTGGTTGGGGCGCAGCGTTTGCTTGACCAATCGCAGCAAAGCAAGTAGATACAGCAATTAGTGAGCTGATGGCAATGTTTTTCATGTTGAATTTTTTCATGGTAAAGCCCTTTTAAGCTCATTATAAGCATTTATTAAGTGGTTAAAGAGGTATGAATATAAATTTGCTCTATCGAACGACGACCACTTTTTTTGTTGGATGTTTTGCTTTCGCTACGACAACTTGCTTGGCCTTATGTTTTGCTTTAACAACGACCACTTTTTTCGCTTTAGGCTGGACTTTTTTAACGACTACTACTTGTGTTGCTTTAGGTTTTTCTTTGACAACGATCACTTGTGGTGCGGCATTTGCTGTGCCGACCATTGCAAAGCAAGTAGATACAGCAATTAGTGAACTGATGGCGATATTTTTCAAGTTAATGTTTTTCATAGTAAGGTCCTTTTAATCTCATTATAAGTATGAGTATTTATTGAGTGGTTAGAAATATAAATAGAACGTCGCTCTATCGAATAAGGAAATCATAACGGATTGCAGTGTTACGTACGTTTATGAAAGTTAAAGAAAGGTGACGTTTTCTAGCCAATATTCAATCATTCACACTAACGCACGTGAGTTGTGCGAGTGATAGGAAAATTAGCAATACTCTAGAGAGGATACTTACTCAAGACCCTCACTTTGTTTTCCCCTTTAAGGGTCTGATACATTCTGACAAGCTTGTTAGTTACTCTATTAAGAGACTAAATTATTAATGGATTGTGATACGAATAGAGTTTGCTGTTATGACAGCGAGCAATAAGCTGGCGAATGATATGTTGCTTGGTGAGTATCCAGACCATCATTGAGAGATGAGTCAGACAGCATGTTGGCAATAGGCAGGGGGTACGGAATTTAGAAGAGTTGCTAGCTGATAGTACTAACTTATTATTTATACAAGAAAGCCATGACTGAGTTTCAGCCATGGCAAGAGAGAAGTGATGTGGTGGTTGTTCCTGTTTAGTACTAATTAGCACTGAGTTTTTCTAACCCATCGTTAACGTACCGCCATAATTTAGATGGCTCTCACTTAAATTAAGCCCTCAATAGCTCAACACTGACTTGAAAGTAATAATCATCTTTAATAGTCACGCTGACATTACCTTTATGAGCTTGTGCAATCGTTTGGACGATTGATAACCCTAAGCCCGCTCCTGTGTGCTTGTTATCTGTTTTATGATGACGATAAAAACGCTCAGATAATTTATCTGCCTCTAGCGGGGTCATTGGCTCATCTAAACGATTGGTCATCACGATTTTTAGAGAAGATTGCTTCAATGCAGGTGATGATACCTTTTGTAGACCATTCCTAGTTGTATGCGTCATCGTCGAATCTCCAGTCGAAAAGGCTTCAATAGTGATGCTACTATCACTCGCTGCATAATAAGTGGCATTTGATATCAAATTGGCAAATAATCTCTGCAATAAACTTTCATCTCCCAATACGGCTTGGAAGTTACCTGTCTTTTGAAAGGTAATGTTACGCTCTTCCGCTACCAGCTCATAATAAGAGATAAGGTTGGTCATCATTGACTCGGTATCGATACGATTGAGCTGTGAATCAGACAGCCCTTTTTGGGTTTTTGCGAGTAGTAGCATGTTGTTGATTAGCGCAGATAGTTGCTCGAGGGTGTCATGCTGATGATGCAGTTGTTCGACGTATTCATTACAGCTTCTATTTTTGCTGAGCATCACTTGAGTTTGAGTGCTAAGCGTGGCAAGCGGAGTACGCAGCTCATGCGCGATATTATCCGAAAAGCGAGACAGCGATTCAAAATTGCTTTCAAGGGTTGCCATCATGAGATTGTAAGATTCAGCCAGTGGTCGTAGCTCTCGAGGCATATCAGTAACGATGACCCTTTCATCCAAGCGCTCAGGATTAATGCCTTTCATTTTTTGGACGATGGTAGATAACGGTGCAAAACCCCAGTAGACACTCATGGCGGCCACTGATATCAGTAGCAGTGTGATTATCCCTAAAATAATACTTAACTGACGATTGAAGTGTAATAGGTATTGCTGATGGACATCGATAGGTAAGGCAATCAGTGCCAATGTTTGGTTGTTTTGAATAATAATGGCATGGTAGTTTTTACCGTTCATTGCCAATGAAAACTGTTGCTCATGGTAGGTGTCCCATAATGGCAATACTTGAAAGTCTTCGGGTAAAAAGGCTGAAAATCCGCTAGGGGCGCTCGATAGTAGTTTTCCATTTTTATCAAAAATAAGGGTTTTTATATCGTAATCAAGCCATGAAGTATGCAGGTGGTCCGCATCAGCAGGTGAAGATAATGTCAAAGCATTAGATAGAGTCGTTTGTTCATCAGTGCTATTGACACGTTTGCGCAGGTTGAAGGCGGCATGAGACAGCATTTCAGTATCCATTTGATCGAAATGGTTACTGACAGAGCGCTGAACCCAGATATAGATGATGGCTTGAGAGATAACGACAAATATCGTTAGTAAGAAAATAGTACGCCATAACAAAGGCAAGCGCCGATTGTGGATATTACTCTTCATTGTGTGCGTACTCAGCGTTGTCATTGCTATCGTCGGGTACATCTAACTTATAACCCATACCTCGTACGGTATGAATCAGTTTTATATCAAAGTCATCATCGATTTTTAGACGCAAACGACGAATGGCAACATCAATGACGTTGGTGTCACTATCAAAGTTCATATCCCAGACTTGAGAGGCAATGACAGAGCGCGGTAATACCTCGCCATGGTGCTCTAAAAAGAACTGCAGTAGAGAGAACTCTTTAGCAGTAAGTTTTATGGTGGTGTGACCTCTATTGACTGTGCGCTTGGAGAGATCCATCTTTAAGTCTGCGATTTGCATGATGCTGCTTTTATAATCTGCTTGATTAGCACGGCGTAGCAAACTCTTGATTCTTACAATCAATTCAGCAAAAGCAAAAGGCTTGGTCAGATAGTCATCACCACCAATCTCAATACCTTTGATTCTGTCGCTCAGATCATCTTTTGCTGTCAAAAACAGCACAGGCGTATAGTTTCCAGCCGCTCTATAATTGCGGATTAACTCAAAGCCGCTAATGTCTGGCAACATGACATCCATGACTACCACGCTGAAATCATCCGTCATCAACGCATGATGACCATCTAAACCAGTCATATAGTGGTCTACAATAAAACCTGCTTCGGTTAATCCTTTTTTAATATATTCACCGAGTTTTATTTCATCTTCAACCAGTAGTACTTTCATATTTTCTCTATTTAGTATGATGTGCGTATTTATCACAACTGAAGTGCATGGGCATGAATAGGGTAGATGCCATTAATGCTATCAGGTGTTTAGGATTCAAGTTATATTAGTTTTTGATACGTCAATTCTGTGTGGCAGTATATGTTTGATAGAAATCATACAGCTGACATAATCATAGGGTTTCAACGTCATATTAAAGGAAACGGTCGCGCATTAGAATCCAAAGACACCAACATGACAAAATTGTCATGTTGGTGTCATCTATCAGTCAGAATCAACCGTGTATGCTCCATGCTGATTTAATGGACTGTAATACCAGTCCTATCACTTTTATTAGCATCGAATCAAACCAATAGAACTCCCTGATGTGGTCATTCAAATCAATGGCGGCTTGATTGGTGCATATTGAAACACAAGCATATCTCAATATTAAATTAATCTTGGTACGAAACAAATTAGAGGCGGTCTTATGAGACACGAGAGTAGTACTTATACATATAGGCATCGCAAGATATCGAGTCATATTTTATTAGTGGCGCTGACATCGTTACTCTTTGCTTGTAGCCAACCAAGTACGGATGCACAGAATATACAAAGTATATCAAACGATAAATCTGCCACTACTGACTCGCAAGCAGTACAGACAAGCGCTGCTGAGATAGAGCCAGTCATGACTCCTGTAACCGACTCGTCTACATCACTTAAAAATGTTTCAGCCACTGTCTACAAAACGCCAGATTGCGGCTGCTGTGAGGACTGGATAGAACACATAGAAAGTCATGGTTTGGATGCAAGTGTTCAACACCCTGAAGACTTGTCTTTATTTAAAGATCGTTATGATGTTCCGCAGCAGATGCGTACTTGTCATACCGCTGTTACCGCAGATGGCTACGTCTTTGAAGGTCATGTGCCTGCAAAATATATGGCGCAGTTCTTAGCGAGCCCGCCCGCCCAAGCCATTGGCCTTGCCGTACCGGGTATGCCAGTGGGCAGTCCTGGTATGGAGCAACAAGATAAATTTATGCCGTACCAAGTAATGCAGATGAATAAAGATGGCACAACAGAAGTATATGTTGATATTACGTCTGCTCAGCAGCAACTATAGCCCTGTATAGTGTGATCATTATCAAGTATTAATATCGAGCACCTTATACCTATTATTATTAACAAAACAACCTATTGAAAATGAAATGCTTTAACATCATTTTTGATATCAGTACTATAAATTTAGAACCATGGAGAAATATAATGATGAGCGATACCGCTATGAATGGATCAATGATGAACGGAACCATGATGCAAGGTATGGGCATGGGTGGCATGATGATGTGTATGCTATTTGCACTATTGCTATTTGCAGTACTCATATTAGCTGGCATCGCACTGATAAAACACTTACGCAAGCCAGCAGCAATTGCATAATAAACGACCGTATCTGGCAGCAGGGGATAGAGATAATGTGTCTGTCCCAAGTTGTCAGAGGTTGTTTTAAGCTGATGGTTCTCGACGGAGCGTTTGATTCAGTGTGATATACCATAAATAGAGATGAACAATTTAATAGGGCTGGCAATTTAATAAAATTGCCAGCCCTAATGGTATGGTGATGACGTCATTTAATATATTTTCTAATGCTCTGCTATCAAATGCTTATTAAAGGATTGCCAGTTATAGTCAATCCTCTATAAATTGGGTACGGTGTCAGTCTCGCTTAGCCTACTACTCGTAGCACTTTCACTCGGCTTCCTTGTATCCAAATTATATTGAACCAACTATAGTAAAAAAGGTTATTCAGGGTTGTCATTAATGAACGTAACCAAAAGCTCGCCCAATGTTTCACCTTGATCTTCTTGAAGGAAGTGCCCACCATTAGTAATAATCGTATGGTTTTGGCCTTTAGTTCCCGGAATAAGCTTTTGCATTATCTTATCACCACCGTTAGTGACCGGATCTGAATCGCTGAACAGAGTGATGAACGGTTTTGTCCATTTACTCAGTTCAACCCAAGCCGCACGGTTATTGTTTGAGGCAGGATCATTCGGTGTTGTAGGTACGAGTACAGGGAACTGTCTAGCGCCTTCTTTATAAGACTCATCAGGGAATGGTGCGTCATAAGCGTCGATTACCGCCTGTGATAGCTCTGTGGTAGTACCGCTCTTGATAGCACCGCCTACATTGAATAGTGGCGTTTCTTGTGAGAATTTTTGCCATTTGCGAAAGCCTTCCCCTGGATCATGGTCGCCTGTAGGGAGCATGGTATTACCAGCGGCTACCCGAGTAAATTTATCTGGGTGTGCGGCTACAAGACGAAGTCCGATCAGACCACCCCAATCTTGACAAAACAGGGTAATGTCCTTCAAATCTAATTGATCAAGTACCGATTGCATCCAGTCGACGTGACGCTGGTAGGTATAGTCTTCACGAGACGCAGGTTTGTCTGAACGTCCAAAACCAGGAAGGTCTGGGGCAATCACACGATGACCAGCGGCAGTTAATATTGGGATGACTTTGCGATATAGATAAGACCATGAAGGCTCTCCGTGTAACAATAATACTGGAGCGGCATCTTTTGGGCCTTCGTCGAGGTAATGCACACGTAGTTCACCCCCTTCGCTATCGTCGACCATTAAGTAGTTCGGCTCAAAGTCGTAATCAGATAGGTTCGCAAAACACGAATCAGGGGTTCTAAGTACTTTCATATATCATCCTTGTTATCGTTTAGGTCCATTAAATGTGACTTTAGGGTAGGGCTTTTGGTACGTGATGTAATAACTATACTCTATCTACTTCGACGGGTAGTCATCTTAATCAGCAGAGGTATCTACTATAATGAACAAGCTCGCCTTGTATATTTAAAAAACACTTCAAATAAAGACTATATCTTACATACCTTTGTTCATGCAACATAGAGAGTGCTGAAAAAGGTATGAGTGATATGGCGTATCAATAGGGGTAAATTCAAACTTCATTAATAAATGGATTGTTGTATATAGGCTTTATTATTTATGAACAAGCTTGGTATAGGCTTTACCTAATACCACGCCAAAGACGAGATGTAGCATCAAGGTTGCGATAGGTATCATAAAACCGCTTGGCATATCTAAGCCAAACATTGCTTTGCCCATTATTGGCATCACGGCAACCATCATCACAAGCCAACCTACAAAACCTATCCCGATACCGAGCCCGACGAAGTTTCTATGTAAATTATTACCAGATGCTAATGCGATGCCAATACCGTAGCCGATAGAACCAATCATAAAGTGAGCCACCAAAGCGATGGCTTTACTACCACCCATTTTGGATGCGATCATCGCGATGATGTCAAAATCAGGCATTAGTCCCATCATACTTTTGAACATGAGGAGTAAAGACATGACGATAGTAGCGATAAAGCCTGCAATTATTCCTGCTATATATTTATTCATGATAAATATTCCTTTTTTATAGTTTTAAGGTTATTTTTTCTTCTTTGAGATAATTTGCTCAACCAGTGTGACAAGATCTGACGCTATAAAGTTAGGAGTTGGAACATTAGGCGCGGGTAACATAGCGTTGTAAGGTCTTGTGAGAAAAGCCCCCTGGCAACCAGCTGCTTGTGCACCAATCGTATCCCAAAGATGAGAAGCCACTAGGCACATATCAGACATCTCCACTGATAGCTCGTTTGCCACCATTTGATAGGTCTCAGGTGCAGGCTTGAACTTCGCTACTGTCTCAACGCTAAAAGACTGCTCAAAAAACTCACTCAATCCTGCTTTTTCAAGTGGTGTAGGTGATGTGCTGCTCGCTGAATTGGTCAATGTCACGAGTCTAAACCCTGCTGCACGTAGTTTGGTCAATGCAGGCGCAGCGTCAGGATGAGCGGGCATATTACCCATGCGAGTTTTGAATTCTTGGATATCATCATCGGTGAGTGTGATTTGATGGATATCAGCTGTCATCTGTAATGCGCCAACACCGAGCTCACCGAAAGATGTATAAAGACCGGATAAGGTCATGGCTTGCGAATACAGCACCAACTGAGCGAACCATTCTCTTAATATATTTTCGTTGTCGAACAGACGAGAAAATAAAGGTGTGAGGGTGTCGATATCTAGTAATGTCTCATTAACATCAAATACGATGATTGAGGGAGATAGGTTAGAGGGCATAAAAGCTCCTTTTAATATATAAATATTTTGAATATAGGTGCTTTGCAGTTATAAGTATTAGAGCAACAGCATCAGTAGCTATTACAGTAACTGGACTTAAGCAAGCATTCAAGTTAATTTGAGTAATCACTCAAATTTAATGGTTAAGCTCAATCGAGATTTTTAAATAGCTCGCTTCGCTTAACTTGCTTATATTCTTTCGCTTAGAAGACTTGGTTATATATCACTGAAGAGCATTGCGAAAGTTTTGAAATTCTTCAGATTGATCAAGCAGACTGCTGCCAAGCGAGCGCAAATCATCGACTTGCTCAGGTTGCAAGTGAAAAGTCGTTGGCATTGCATCGAACTTTGCACGTTCGTTTTTATCTTTCACTTGATCAAAGGTTAATACCGAAAAATGCACCTCAACTTGAGGAGAGTCTGAGTCGCGCTGAGCATTCACATGCTCACCCCATTGCAAAAACTCTTTTTTAGCCGATGAGACAGTCTCGTTATTCAAAGTACCTAATGCGACCTCACTAGCAGCGGAAATGGTATCAAGAAAACTAGGATCTTTACTCTCTATTGACCACTCATGCTCTGAGTAGGTTTGTGCATTGGCAATGACGATTAGCACTTGTTTGACCTGACGCAATTTGTCAGGGCTAAATGCACCAGCCATATTCGGGACGTCGCCATATTGAGTCACAGGACTCATCATCGAGCCACGAACGCCTAGATTATCGGTGACACCGCCATCTACCAACCGAAGGACAGGCATGCGATCTGGCTGTGAATATCGGTCTAATGCACGGGCAATTGCATAACTGCGCGGTAGATGATCGTCTTGATTTAAAGCCTTATCCACCCAAGGTTGCCCACGCTCGGAGCAGTCAGAAAAGTTACGTAGGGCGATGGGAGCAAAGATGCCAGGCACAGACGAAGAGGCCATCACTGCATTGGCCACGGGATAGCTCGATAAATCTGAACATAAAAAATCAAACTGTTGCTGAGTGAATGAGAACGTCATGGCGTTATTTAGGTCACTGGCATTGAGGATGACATAAGGCAGTTTACCCCGACCCATATCCGCAAAGGTCTTTTGCTGAAACAGACTGCTGTCTAAGTTATCCGCTACCAGATCGCCTCGATTGTATTCAGAGCTGCTCATAGCGATTAGGCTTTTTGGGCGTAATGCAAGCTTGATCAGCCGAGACTGCCAGTCTTCATACAGAAACTCTGGTGCAAACCGCTTAAAAATATCATCACCAAACAAGCCGTAATAAGCAGCGGTGTAACTACCGCCTGATACTGAGGAGATAACATCCACCTCATCTAACAGTCGGCGCTCGACGCCATTGATAGTCACGGGTGTATCACGCAGTTTTTCGAGCACGCCGTAGCTAAGCGCCGCTGCCCGTGTGCCACCACCAGAAAAGGCGAGCACCACAAAGACATCATCTGAGTTTTGGGGTAAATTATTATCAAAGTCATAACGAGTGGTGGTTTTATCTGCTATGGGTTCGTTCCAGACTCGTTGCGTACAACCCGTCAATAGGCTAGATATAAGGATAAGCATTAAGAGGAAAAGGTTGAAGCGTAATCGAGGCGCAGCTATGTAGTGTGATAGCCTTTGAAGTAGGCGTTCGTAGTAAGTAGATAGATATATACGCATGCAAACTACCTCAAAATATATATAGTTAAATTTACATAAATTCGCTACACCGTCACCCTCGCTAACCATATTAATGTATAGCTTGCACTCGGTTTTCTTGTATCGAAATTAATTGAACTCAACTATAGGTCAGGTCTCTTGTCTCTCAGTTATTTCAAAGCGGCTATCCGTGACACTTTTTATGAATTTCTAGAGAGAGCTTGACGCTTATTATATTGACCTTTCTTATAATAGATAGCTGATGCGTACGGTTTACGGTTGATAAATACGCTTGCTGAATATAAACAGTAACGGCATAGCAATGGTCAGTCAAGATAAAATTAAGCCGTCCTTCAATTTTGATAGCGATGTGTTTAAGATTAACGTATTAAGGAAGTAGATGTTTTCATTTGAATATAGAGATTGTCTGTTTTAAGCAGTGCTAGACAATTATGCTGAAGCCCAAAGTTTGATGATTGAGAAAGGCTGTATATCAGCCGTCGTCAGCATACTTATTCGCTAGGATCGGAGCCAGGTGGAAAGTCATGACGCAGCTGAGATACATTGTCAGTTGTCACTATATCAGTATAGTTATTTAAATCGCTATGCACATATTGAGTAACCGCAGCTATCTGCTGATCATCCATCATGCTATGAAAAGAGGGCATACCGCGTAATCCGTTGATAACAATGCTAATGATGTAATATTTAGACTCCATTTTACTGTTGTTGGCCAATGGTGGGTAGTAACCCGCTCCCTGTGCACCTTCACCTTTGAGCATATGACAGCCTGCACATGAGTCGTCATAAAGCTTCTTACCATTCGTAGCGAAAAACCCAGTTTTGCCTTGTGTACTGCCTTCAAATTTGGCTAGCCATTTTTGCAAGTTAGCATCGTCACTCATTTTTGGTATAGCACTGACATCGACGATATCCATAGGCGGGCGTGTCAGTGCTTCTTTTGATAGATAGACGCCGCCCCAAGCCCCATTATTGCGGCTAGCTTGGTCGTCAAACACCATGGGCGCTGTTTGCTGGCTGGCGATAGTAGCGGCGTTCTCGGTTCTATGCTGACTACAGCCTGACAACGTTATTAACGCTATCGATCCACCAACAACGAGGGTCATTATTGCCTTACCCGAGCTCAGCGGGCTAGATGATTGGATTGGGTTTGATGTCACCATATTCATGATTGTTCCTAATGTGCCTAGTCTCATTGTTATCATTCTTGCTTCAACGCCAGACTTGTTAACCAAAGACTTATTATTTAAAGACGTGCTATCCAAGTTTCTTGGCTTTTTGATGTAGGCGCTTGGCTGCGTCTAGCCCTGATAGGATTGCGCCTTCTTGCCAGGCAGGGATATGAGAGCAATGCTCACCCGCTAATACAATACGATGGTCAATACTGCAAAGCGACTCGTAATACTGCTGACGGCTCGACTCACTCCAAATGCCATAGCAGCCGAGTGACCAAGGAATACGATGCCAAGCGACTGATGTACCTGCACGGAACTCTTTGGTGTATTGCGGATGAATCTGTTTGCCATAGGCGAGAGCCGCACTGATACGTTCTTTTGGTGTTAACGCATTGAATTTATAAGACGCTTCTCCAAAGCCATAAGCACCTAGTAACACGCCTGAACCTGAGGTGAATAAGTCTTGTGAAGGGTAGGAGATTTGGGTAATGGGGAGATCCGTATAAGTGATGCCACCGTATATCCATTCATCTTCTTCCCAAAACCGACGCTTAAACTCAAGACCTACTTTGTAGGAGGTGTCATAAGGAACGGCAGCCATAGCTTGCTTCATTGGCTCTGAGACATTGATGTCAATTTGGGTCAATACTGACAGTGGAATATTGCAAATACACCAATCAGCACGAATACTTTTAACACCACTTGTTAAGTTGCTGCTTTCAGAGTTGCTGCCTTTAGAGTTATTGGCATCGACATAATCAACCGTGACACCCGTTTCATCTTGATGAATCTTAGTTACCTTAGCATTGAACTGAATCATATCGCGGCATTCACGAGTGAAAGCATCGCCGATTTTACCCATACCACCAACAGGTTGAAACATGGCGGGTTGATGCACATGAACCGTATAGTTGTTATAGAGATCAGACCACATGCCTGAACTGAGCAGCTTGTCCATTGGAATGGGCGTAGAGGGTTGGGCATCGGGCATCAGCCCACCACCTGGATAGACGCTATAACCACGATGTTTCCCCGTTTCATGGCTTTTGACATAGCGGTAATCAGTATTGAGCACGCCCCAGCCTTTGAGACCTTCTAACAGTTTTTCTTTGTCTTCTTTAGTCACCGTATCATCCAAGCTGCCTTTATTGACGGCTTTGGATAATAGCTCTGATACATAGCCACGAATATCACTTTGCACGTCACCTAAGCGCTGCGGCGCACCATTGAAATGGTTGGTACGATGCAGATAAGCACGATCATTGGTTTGAATAAAGGGCTGTAATGCCACATTGAACTTTTTGCAATAATGAAAGACCGCATAGTGATGCACAGGCAGTCGCCATGGACCACCATTGAAGTAATTGCCTTTTTCGAAGTCGCAGGTGACTTCTTCGCCTCCTAATTCCGTGTATTTATCCCCACTGTTTAGCGTCCAACTGCGTCCGCCGCCGCGATTCTGGTACTCAAGGACGGTGACTTTATAGCCTGCTTTGCGTAATTCATAAGCCGCTGTCAGTCCACCTAAGCCCGCACCAAGGATTACGATGCTGGCTCCAGCAGGGGCGCCTTTTAGATCTATTTCTTTTTGAAAGCTAGACTCTGAGGCAAATCCCAATGTGGTCATTGCCTGATACATGGCCGTCGCGCCAGCCGTCTTACCAATCATCGAGAGCAGTTGTCGCCGTGTAGGGGAATGCAGCAAATCTTTCATTTAATTATCCTTGTGGTGCTCAATCTCTATATTAGTATAATCAATCCTCTATAAAAGAGTGGCAGCGTTAACCTCGCTTGAAGTATTACATATACATCTACACTCGGTTGCCTTGACTCTCTTTCAAACTGAATCAACTATATAAGAGGCAAACAGTCCGATTTATTTTTGGGGTTAGCCTTTCTCTTTTATGACTCGCTTAACCTCGTCACCACTTACATCACTACTGGATAGACCGCCAAAGTTGATTCGCACATAATTGGTAATACTAGCAATCTGTGCGTGGCTCAAGTCTTTTTCAAAGCCAGGCATCTTGGGTGCGGTATTGAATGCACCTTTTGCCCCAAATGCAATCACGCCAATAAGTGCATCAGGCTTAGCGCGGCGGATGCTACTGAGACCGACGATAGCGGCATAGCGGGCATCAGGTTGAGCGTAACCATCGACACCGTGACAGCTGGCGCAATGAGTCAGATATAGGGATTTTGGTGAATTACTACTTTCTATGCCTCTATTTTGACTGCTGCTTTGATTACTGCTTTGATTACTGCTTCGATAAATAGTGACATGAGGCGTGTCAGCTTTTGCCTCCGCCAAATAATCCTTTTGCTCGAGTAAATCATAGGTGATAGACGTGCTTTTCGGGCTAGGGAGTCGAGCGACATTGACTGGTATGAGGTAATCATCCGTCCTGATTGCTGGGACGACTTTTAGATAGTTAGCCATCGCACTCAAGTCTTCATCAGTGAGATAGCGTGTACTATGTGCTACCGCTTCGGCCATAGGGCCACCGGCATAAGCTTGCTTATCAAGCTTTCCAGTACGCAAATAAGTAACGATGTCACGCTCAGACCAACGCCCAATACCCGTATCGTTGTCAGGTGTGATGTTAGGGGCAAACCATTTACCGAGCGGTGCTCCAGATAGATAGCGATCTTTATCGAGACCTTGGGTAAGATTGCGCGGCGTATGACAAGTGCCGCAATGCTCTAGATTATTTACCAAATATTCACCGCGTTGCTGTACGGGAGTCAGTCCTGAGCGATTTTCGGTAGAGGGTACATTGATGACATTCCATGCCAGCATTAAGCTGCGGATGTTTAATGGAAATGGCAGATGAGTAGTCTTTTCAGGAGGTTTATCAATGATAGGCACTGTCTGGAAATAAGCGAATAAAGCGCTAATGTCAGCGTCAGACATGCCGTGATAGGATGGATAGGGCATGGCGGGATAGATTTGATGCTTTGGCGCACGACCTTTTCGCAGGGCATTTTTAAAATCAACTTCGGTATAGTTGCCGATACCATACTGCGTAGAAGGCGTAGTATTGGTTGAATAAATATTGCCAATAGGCGTCTCTATCGGTACGCCGCCGCTATAGTCTTCACGGTGGCAAGCCATACAATCTGCCGTACGTGCCACATAAGCCCCGCGATTGGCAAGATCACTATTAAGTGGACTAACATTCGGCAGACTAGTTCTAGCAGGCAGAGTCTCTCTTGGGAAACTGACAGTGTCTGCCATCGCCACCGTAGAGATTGAGCTGAGCCCTAGTGTTAGCATTAGCGTTATTGCTGAAGAAAACGACCATGCTGGCATGACTGTAGAAAGTGGCTTCGTAATGTCCTTATAATGCTGATCAATCATTCTTAGTCCCTTTTCATAAGATGTCCGCAAGTCACCGATAGTGTCTACCAAAATAAAGCAAAGTGATAAAAGTTCATATTTTAAAAACGCAATGTCGTAAAATTAAAACTGACTGCTACAGCCTAGCGGCTTCAACTTTAATGTTTAAGTTAAGGTTTTTAGTCAATCCAAACCAGCCAAATTTGTTTATATTCCATTTTGTTCGATCAATCGTCGCAGTGAAGTCGCCACCGCAAACATCTTTTTTGAGGCTGGGGCTTAGATAACAATCAAACTTCGTGGCTGTTAGGCTAATAGGGTGTGTCTCACCATGTAGCGTCAGCTTGCCATCTACTCTTGTTACCTGTGGGCTTCTCTTATTTTGATCAAAATACCATTTCGTCGACTTAAATCGCGCTGAGGGGAACTTTTTTGCATCAAAAAAATCAGGCCCCGTTAGGCTGTTATTAAAAGATGGGTTGCCTGTATTGAGTGAGTCTATCGGTATGATTAATGAGATGTCACCTGTTCTTAGAATCGGGTCATATTGCAATTGACCTTTGATATCATAAAAGCCACCAGTAGTAGCAGAGGTTCTGAAGCGTTCAATGGCAAACCGTATATGAGTGCTGGCAGGATTGATAGCATAACTGGCGGCATGACTGTCATCTATAGTGCTGACAAGCAGTAATGGGATAATTGACAAGGAGTAGAGATGCAGGGGTTTTTGATCAATAAAAAAGAGGCGCATAGCTACATTCCTTTGCGGGCTATTGATATATAAAGCGTTTATCAATGAGCACCATCCATAGTTCTGCTTAACGATAAGGTGGTTATTGTTTATTATTTATACATTATTTTTCAAATGGTTAGTAGTGCTATTTTGGTAAATATATCAGCATCAGTTCCATTTATACCCACAAGCTCATTTTAAGTATTAGATGTTTCAATATCAGACAGGCTGCTGTTGGCATGTCTTTTATTACTATTGGCACTTTTGGCTTTTTTCGTTATCGAGTCTTTAAAGAAAAAGGTGGCGAGCGCACACGCTATGGTCAGTGACAGCAGCATCGACACTAATGTATGACTAAAAAAATGGTCACCAAACAGCATTTTGTACAGCCCCATTGTCCAGCCTAAGACCGTCACGCTCTCAAATATTCTATAACGATATTTTTTTAGGGTGGGTAAAAATGCCAAACCATACAAAGAAAATCCTGCGCTCGCATGTGCGGCTGGAAAGCATTTGGCTGGCGTGTCGGCGACTATGTTTTGCCAAACATTTAGATACGGCAAACTCCCACCAAAGAGTGTTAAATGGTTGGGGCAACTCACATGTGTTACCCCTTTTAGTAACGCAATAAAAGTAGGGACTACGATAAGAATCGTCAAAAGATAGCTTATCTCACGAGTAGATAAAGGAATGATAAGTTTACGGAGCTTACTGCTATTGGTTGTAAAAGTACTATGCAGAGATTGTCTGTATTTCAAGACTAATACGGTAATCAAATAGAGTGCTAGGAGAATCAATAAGGCTTTAGGTCCATCATAAAAGATGAAAGCATAAGGCTGTGCATCCTTTTGGATGAGCCATTGCCCATGGCTATAAAACAGCTCACTAATACGAATATCAAATTGGCTATGCTCAAAAGTTAAAGCCACAATAATCGTTAAGCACAAGAGTTTAAGCCAAACCCAATCCGTTGAATTATCCTCTAGAATCATTTAAAACCTCAACTAGTCCTATAGTCAATTCTCTATAAAAGAGTTACCGCGTTAACCTCGCTTGAAGTATCACATATACATCTACACTCGGTTGCCTTGTCTCTCTTTTAAACTGAATAAACTATACATACATTATGGTAGTGATACTGCTCACCAAATACTGTTTAAGATAAAAAGGTCGATAATGCCATTAGCCACAAAACAAACAATAACAGTAATGCTAGAAACTGAGCAGCTGAACCGACGTCTTTGGCTATTTTTGCTAATGGATGTTGCTCAGTAGAGGTATGGTCGACACTCGCTTCGATACCAGTGTTTATAAGCTCAACGATTAAGGACAAGAAAGAGGCGAACACAAGCATCATTTTGACGCTGATAGCAAAAGGCATAAATATAGTGACTATGAACAGCAGTAGATTGAGCCAAAGAACTTGTCTGAATGCGGCTTCAAACTTATAAGCAGCACGGAAACCATCTATAGAATATCCTGTTGCGTTTAGGAGTCGATCCAAACCTTTTTTACCTTTTGCACTGCTCGCAAAGCTGTCGGATATCACAAGAGTATCAGGGGTGCTGTTATTTATAGAATAGGAATCTATCTGTTGATGCTCGATAGAAATGGTTTCGACATTGTTCATATTGATGGCTCAATCGTTATGGATATTTTGAGTGTATGGCAAGGAGTACGTAGTGCTTTCACTCGCCTTTCTTATCTCTGAAAATATAGAGTAAGTGCAATCATTTCTATAATTATTGTTTTAATGATCCCAGTGTAGGAGGTCACTGGTTAGCACTTGGGTATCAGTATGAGCGGGGCGCTGTTAAGAAAGCGTTAAGATGGGATGCTTTTGCTTTTTTATATTTATGCGATGTACGTATGCGATTGTTAAGTGTAGATGCAATACTTCAAGCAAGGTTAACGCTGTCACTCTTTTGTAAGGGATTGACTATAGAAATAGAAGAGGCTACGTATAATAAATACTAAATGTACTACCCTCAGCCTCATTGGCTTGGTGCGTTAGTTGCCAGTCCATATGAGTCATGATGCGTTGCACGATGCTAAGCCCCAAACCGCTGCCTTCCACTTGGTAGCTAGACTGACCTTTTGACAATAATGTGGTATCCAGTTGTTGGTCATTGTTCTGTTGCTCTAGACGCTCAAATCTTTCATATAGCAAAGGCATCATCACTTCAGGAATACCAAGCCCTGTATCCGTGACTGTGATTTTTTCGGCATCAATCGTAATGACTACCTCGCCATCATCAGTATATTGAAATGCATTTTTTATTAGATTGCCCAATGCCATTTTTAGTAGCTCGGGCCGTACGTACGCGAAATATTCTTGTTCAGCCATTACGGTGCAAGTCACTGCCTTATTGCGTAGCAAGTAACTCAAGCGTGCTACTTCATTTGAGGCAATATCGTTGATGGATGTTTGCGGTGTGTCTAACTTTTCAGGCGCACGAGAGAGTAATAGTAAGGCACTGATAATCTCAGAAGTTTCTTTAGCGGTATTGCTAATGCGGTTGGTAAATTCACTTAAGTGACTGTCATGTTCTAATTGTGAGGCCAGTACCTCTGATGCCCCCATGATAATAGTCAAAGGGGTGCGCAGCTCATGGCTGACATCGCCTGTAAACAACTGCTCACGCTTTAGATATTGCTCTAGCTTATGGTTTTTATCATCGATAGCTCGAGCCAAGACGCCAACTTCTGAAGGCATATGTGTCAGTTGAGATAGGTTTTGATGATCGGTTTCTACGGCTTTTTTTAAATCTAATAGTGGTTTGGTGATTTGCCTAGAGGACAGCTGAGAGAATATCGCTGCGATTAATAAACTCAAAATGACAGCCGCTCTCAAGGCATTGGCAAAAATATCTTCTAAGCTTTCGAATATTTCTAAAACCGGATAATGACTCATTACCATCTCAACCCCTTCTACGTAGGTCAAGATATAAGCTTGCTCACCCTGCTGATCGATAAAAAAATGAAGGTTGGCGTGAGTTTTGCCAGACTCATCGTTGATAGTGACCGATATTTCTTGCACTTTTTCATTCGCCAATGCTTGTAGATTGGCAGGTGCAACATCGTAGCGGTAAATCTTAATACCTGGGTCGGCAGTGTAAATAGGCTGATCGCCGTACTTCTCTTGACTGAGATCAAGCTGCTGTAATAGACGAGCCTTGACCAACTCCTGTTCTATTCTGCTCTCCGCGTACAGAAAAATACTGACGAAAGTTGCGCAAAGCAATAAGGCAAACAAGAAGTAAGAGATTCGAAACTTATTAACGATGGAGTCGATACTAAACATGGTATTTACTTCGTAATGAAAGGCAGAAAGAAAGAGAGAGGTTGTCATACAAATAGCTAAATATTTTTTATCACAAGGACAGGTTGTTAAAGCTATCAGCGAATTTTATACTTTATCTGGATCAATGATTTGATAACCCACACCAGGTATCGTGACTATCATGGCTTGTACAAAAGGTTTATCGACTTGTGCACGTACACCATGCATATGTGTGCGCAGGGCATCGCTACTAGGAATGTCCTCACCCCATACCTTTTCTTCTAGCTCGTTTTTACTGACGACTCGAGGCGAAGTGCTCATGAGCACATTTAGTATCTTAAAGCCTGTTGGCGTGAGTTTTAGCGACTGTCCTTCACGTGTGATGGTGTGCTCTTCCGTGTTTAACGACAGCTTGCCGACTTCTATACTATGCCGGAAGTGGTCGTCTTGATGTCGACGTATAAGGGCTTTGGTGCGTGACTCTAGTTCCACTAGAGAAAATGGCTTAACCAGATAGTCATCGGCACCACTATCGAATCCTGCGACTTTATCTGAAATAGTATCGCGCGCCGTCAGCATGAGTACAGGAGTTTTATTATGTAGCTCATCTCTTAGCTTTTTACACAGTTTTGTACCATCCATGCCAGGTAGCATTACATCTAATAGGATCACGTCATAACGATTATTAGCAGCGAGCGTTAAGCCGCTAATACCGTTATGAGCATTGTCCAACTCAAAGCCTTTTGGCTCAAAAAAAGCATAAATATTGGCCACAATATCAGGATTATCTTCAATAATAAGTATTTTGTACATAGATGTCTCGTGCATAAATGCCAGTCGTGTATGGATTAAAAGGCTAACTGGCCAGCTGAAAAAAGGTGGGTTCTGCTGCCACTTCATCGGTTATGATACCGAAGAAACTGAGTAAAGTGGGCGTAATGAAATCATGTGACACAGGTTGATCAGTCATACGAGCAAGACTATGATTATCAATACTGTTACTAGTAGGCGACCAAATAATGACTGGCACCTGCTTCTGGGCATCGGGTGCAATACTATAGGGTAAACCATGCAAATAAATATTGTTTTCCCCCAAGCTCTCGCCATGATCGCTGATATATACCATCACCACATCATAGTCTTGCTCATAATTTTTTAGCGTATCAATAACGTTATCTAAGAAGTAATCGGTATAACGAATGGCATTATCGTAACCATTGATAACAGACTGGTCATCGCATTTGGCCAGCTCATTGGTCATACAGACAGGGTTAAACTCTTCAAACTCGTTAGGGTAACGCTGGTAATAAGCAGGACCATGATTGCCCATTTGATGCAGTAAAATAAGCGTATCTTTAGGTGTCTCGCCTGATTTGACAAGTTTGTCAAAACCATCGAGCATACCAATATCTCGGCATTCAATATCGCAATTAGGGTTAGTCTCAGCGGTTTTATAATCTTCAAAAGTAACTCTATCCGCTACGCCTTTAGAGCTTGAATTGTTATCACGCCAAATGACGTTGACACCTTGTTTATGTAGCGTGTCCAGTACGTTTTCATTATAGTCTGCATTTTTAGAGTCATAGTTTTCTCTATTGGCATAACTGAACATACAAGGTACCGAGTAAGCGGTAGATGTCCCGCAAGAAGTGGCTTTTTTGAAACTATAAATGTCTGGCTGGCTAGCAAGTAAGGGCATGGTGTCGCGCTTATAACCATTGAGACTAATATGATCGGCACGGGCGGTTTCACCGACGACAAAGACCATCAGCTTAGGTTTTGCGGCATTAGTGCCCGTCGCAGTGACAGGTGCTAGGCGTTTGGCATCGGTCGCATGCAGTATCAACGTGTCAGGCCGACGTAGTTCATCAACGTAATCAGTGCCCAGTTTGATAACAGAATAAATAGGGGTGATGGGGTTGGCGTAACTACGGATTATTTTGTGCTGACGAAAAAAGGTGGCATATTGATCGCCTAAGGGCAAAAGGCATGTGCCTATAAATGCGAGCGACAGTATCAAAGTCATGATGCGTTGTAAGATGGCACGACGTAGAGGACTGCGTTTTATAGAGGTCTTGGCAATAATAAAAGCGGGTATGATGCCCAATAAAATAAGACGAATAAAAAAGCTTGGTGCCATCAGTCCCGCTGCTTCAGCTTGGTCCGTTTCCATACTATTGATCAGCATGTTTGTGTCAAATATCGTCCCGTAAGCATCCGTAAAGTACCCGCATACAGCAGCTATCAATACCATCGCAATAAGCACGATCTTTGCAATTGGTCGATAGCATAATAGCTGAAACAGTAGCCACATGAGTCCGAATAACAGACCTGTGAGGGATGTTATAAAAGCAATATGCGTTCGAAAAGGATAAATATTCAGCACTTGCTCAAAAAAGCCGATATTCGCTGTGGCGACCAAATAGAGCGCAACGATTATAATCAAATAATTGAGATTAATCTCGCGATTAGACACTTTGCTTATTGTGCTTATGTCGCTATTTTTATTATAAGTCTTAGTATCATTGGTGCTCATTAATTGAGGTATTGACATAATCTGGCTTCTCAACAGCGTTATAGGGAATATATTCCTCACCATAACAAGGGGCCTGTTAAGAAGACGTTAAGGTAGCTGAGTTAAATAGTCTTATAAATGATTAGCATTAGGCTTTTGGTCGTATCTAATGCAAGACGCCTTGATTTTAGGTCTTGGTTTTCTTATTCAGAGTAAACCTTGCCACTCTACAGCCAGTAGTTTTCTTGAACATACGCAATACAGAGATTATAAAATGCTTGGGCGGGCGGAGAGATAGATTTATTGGCGAGTTTAAAGATACCGATCTGTCGGTTCAAGGATGGGTCAACTAAATCTATCCAAACCAATTCGGGCTCATTAGCAGGGAAGGCAAGCTTGGGTAGAGTAGTGATACCAAGATCATTACGCAATAAAGAAAATAGCGATGTGATGTTTTCTACTGTATATCTTGCTCTACGATTGAGCGCCTCGGCCGGTGTGTTTTCGAGCAATCTGCAAGTGCCGTTATAGATAAACGGCTGCGACATGAGCTGCTGCCATGTTAGCCCTTGCGATTGATTTAACTCGTTGTTCAGTTCATTGGCTTTAAGGCAGACGACGCCAATGGGGTCTGATATCAATAAGGTGAAATCTATATTTGCTTTATCAATACTGGTGCAATTGCCCAATGCCAAATCTATCTCACCGGCCAATAACCGATTGGCCACACCAACAGAATTGTCATCTATCAATACAATCTCGATATCAGGATATTTCTTTGAGTATTCGACCAACACGCTAGGTAATAATTTAGTCACTAGTGATGGCACGCTTGCAATTCTAATTTTACCTTTATCACCAGATGCAGAGGCTTTAAGATCGTCTTCTAGTGATTGATACACGCCAAGGAATTGCTCGATTTTTGGTAAGGAAGCTTCACCAAAGGGCGTCAGTATCGCTTTGTTTCCAACTTCAAATAAACGCTGACCTAAGGTTTTTTCTAATTCCTTTATCGAGGCTGATAAAGCGGCTTGCGAACGGTTAGCGCGATCAGCCGCCGCACGAAAGCCGCCTTCTTCTACCACAAATAAAAAATGACGTAATTGCTGTAGCTTCATATTCAGACCATCCAAGACTATTTTTCCATAATTTATCTTAAATGATAGATTAAATCTATCAAAACTCAAATTTAATTAGTTAGATTTATCGTTGTTAATTAAGTAGGATAAGTTATATAGCAGCTGGCAATGATTAAATAAATTTCAGATTGCTTACTGCTGAAACCACTTATCAAAGGATCTGACGACATGACGACTCACTCAACCAAACAAGCCATCAAAACCTCACTCTATGCGTCTAAAGCCCCTTTAGAATGGGCGATAACCAGCAATGGTACCTTGTACACTGCCCAAATTCCTATCGATGAAAATGGTGATGTGGTTGCAGGCGGTATTGAAGCGCAAACTCGCCAAACGCTAGACAATCTTAAGCACACGCTAGAATGTGCCAATGTTGGCATGGATGCAGTTCTACAAGTAATGATCTATGTGACCGATCGCGACTATCTAAAAACTGTCAATCAAGTTTATGCTGAATACTTTGAAGCACCATACCCAAATCGGGCAGCGCTGGTGATAGCCGGATTGGCTCGTGAAGAGATGCTGGTTGAGTTGGTCGTATATGCCGCTGTGCCCTAAATTTTGAATGTACTCTAGGGCGTGTCCTCAATTCAAACGAGTGTCCTCTAAATGAGCTAAAAATAGCTAAATTTTGCCAAACATCGTCAAATAGTTGGTCAATATCCCGATATTATCTGCACTATTTTCCTCGTTTGACGGCAATTTATCTCATTTTTATCACCATTTTTAAAATGAGGACACGCCCTAGTCAATAAATAAAATATTTAACACTTTATCAAGGAAGCTCTTATGTCAGCTCACACCGCCCAACAGATATTGCAGCAAGACCCAACCAAATCACTTTACATCAATGGTGAATGGCAGGCAGGCGTAAATACCGTTGCCAATATTAACCCATCTGATATCACTGAAACTCTCGGTGAGTTCGCACAAGCGAGTAGCGATCAAGTCAAAGATGCCATCGCTGCGGCGCGTCAAGCTCAACCAAAGTGGGAAGCGACTCCTTTAGAAAAAAAGCAGTCTATCCTACAAGCGATTGGCGATGAAATGATTGCTCGCTGTGATGAGCTAGGTACGCTGTTGTCTCTTGAAGAAGGTAAGCCGTTTGCGGAAGGTCGCGGTGAGATTTACCGCGCAGGCCAGTTCTTTCATTACTATGCGGCGGAAGTATTACGCCAAATCGGTGATAGCGCTGATTCAGTACGCCCAGGTGTCAAGGTCGAAGTTACCCGTGAAGCAGTCGGAGTGGTCGCGATTATCTCACCTTGGAATTTTCCAACTGCGACTGCTGTATGGAAAATCGCGCCAGCTTTGGCCTTTGGTAACACTGTCATTTGGAAGCCTGCAAATTTAACGCCTGCCAGTGCGGTCGCATTGGCTGAAATTATCCATCGTCAAGGTATGCCAGAAGGTACGTTTAATCTGCTATTGGGTGGCGGCTCGTCAGTCGGTGATGCGCTCATCAATTCTACAGATATCGATGCGGTTAGCTTTACGGGCTCTGTACCCACAGGTCGCAAAGTTGCTGCTGCGACTGCGCCAAACTTTATTCGTTGTCAGCTTGAGATGGGCAGCAAAAACGCCTTGGTCATCGCTGATGATGCTGATCTGCAAGTTGCTATCGATGCGGCGGTGGCTGGTGCGTTCGGCGGTTCAGGGCAGAAATGTACGGCTTCTTCACGCCTCATCGTGATGGACAGTATTCACGATGCGTTTGTAGACGGTGTGATTGCCAAAATGAAAACCTTAAAGGTCGGTCATGCACTTGAAGACGGCATCTTTATGGGCCCTGTCGTCGATGACAAGCAGCTGGCATCAAACATGGACTGGATTGAAAAAGCCAAGCAGTTTGGTGCTCATTTAGCGTTTGGCGGTGAGCGTTTAGAGATGCCGCATGATGGCTACTATATGTCGCCGACGTTGTTTACTGAGACGGATAACAGCTGGGATATCAACCAAGAAGAAGTGTTTGCCCCGCTGGCGTGTGTATTGCGTGTCAAAAATCTAGAAGAAGCGATTGCGATGACCAATGATACGCGCTTTGGTCTGACGGGCAGCATCATCACCCAAAGCTTGCGCAGCAGTGCGATGTTCAAAGAGCAAGTACAAGCAGGCTGTGTCATGGTCAATCTAGCGACTGCAGGTACGGATTATCACGTACCATTTGGTGGCCGTAAACAGTCAAGCTTTGGCCCGCGTGAGCAAGGTCAATATGCCAAAGAATTCTATACCATCGTCAAGACCGCTTATCAAAAAGCGTATTAGAGACCTTCTTGACAAGCATGTTAGCCGCTATCGACGCGACAGGGTGTGAACACGCACTGAATAGCGAATGATAGCGGTCACTTATAAAAGCATTAAAGGGAATTGATATGTACCAAGACCATATCGTCATTGACGGATTACAGTATAGCCATTGGGATCGCGACTATTTTAAGATGCTACAAGCCAGTGGTATCAATGCGGTACATGCCACCTTGGTCTATCACGAAGATGCTCGTCAGACCATGACCCGCTTTAGCGAGTGGCACACACGCTTTGAGCAAAACTCAGATCTTATCTTGCCCGTGTACTCAGTGGCTGATATCAAGATGGCAAAAGAGCAGGGCAAAGTTGGCATCTTTTTTGGCGCGCAGAATTGCTCACCAATCGATGATGAAATTGGTCTGATTAGCGTGATGCGCCGCTTGGGTCTATTGATCATGCAACTGACTTACAACAACCAGAGCTTACTGGCAACGGGTTGTTATGAGCAAAATGATAGCGGTATTACCCGTTTTGGTCAGCAAGCCATCGCTGAGATGAATCGTGTCGGTATGATTATTGACATGTCACACAGCGCTGAGCGCTCAACGCTTGAGGCGATAGAAGTGGCATCGCGTCCGATATGTATCAGCCATGCCAATCCAACCACGGCTCATGAGGCCTTGCGTAATAAATCGGATACGGTCATCAGTGCCTTGACTCAAGCAGGCGGGTTGTTAGGGTTTAGTTTATATCCGTTCCATTTGCCAAATGGCAGCGCATGTACGCTTGATGACTTTTGCACCATGATTGCCAGTTGTGCTGATAAATATGGCGTCGAACATTTAGCGATTGGCAGTGATTTATGTCTCAATCAACCGCAAGCCGTGCTTGAGTGGATGCGCAATGGTCGCTGGTCAAAAGCGATGGATTATGGTGAAGGCAATGCCAATAATTCAGGTTGGCCAGATACTTTGCCATGGTTCGCTGGCAAAGACGGCATGGAAAATATCTATAACGGTCTGCTAAAGCACGGTTTTAATGAAAGTGATGCTGGAAAAGTCATCGGTCAAAACTGGTTCGATTTTTTAGAGCAAGGCTTAAAGCCTTTGTCTTAACCACTCAGTCTGAAAATAGTGTTTCAATCAACGGTTACTCGAAATCGCTATAAGAAGACAGACGTTTTATAGCATAAAACCTTTTGAAGTAGACAGTATAGCGAGGTTGTTTAGATATATCATCATTGCTATGCACCTGATTTAAATAACGAAACGTTAGCATATGGAGCCACATCATGGCCGATTTAAAGGGATTTAATCAAGATGAGCAAGGACGCTCAAGCGCTGCCAATACAGATACAGAGGCGGAAAAGGTCACTAGCACATTAATTTCTACAGATGCTGACACGCTAGGGCTTAAAAACCCTGCATTTTGGTACAGTGGCGGATTTATTACGATCTTTGTGCTCATGGCGATTTTTGCAGAAGCGCAGTTAGCCACGATCGTTGATGTTGGTTTTCAATGGTCGGCTAATATTTTCGGTCCTTTTTGGCAAATTTTGCTTCTTGCCACTTTTGTTATCGCGTTAGCGGTTGGCGCAGGTCGGACTGGCCGTGTCATCTTGGGCAATTTACCAAAGCCTGAAATGGACAATTTCAAATGGATGGCTATTCTGTTTTGTACGTTGCTGGCTGGCGGCGGGGTTTTTTGGGCTGCGGCAGAACCCATTGCTCATTTCGTTTCAGCACCTCCATTATATGGTGAATCACCAGACTTACAACAACGGGCTTTCAATGCCTTATCACAGTCTTTTATGCACTGGGGATTTTTGGCGTGGTCGATTGTCGGTAGTTTGACAGCGATTGTGGTCATGCATCTGCATTATGACAAAGGCTTACCGCTGAAACCTCGTACGCTTCTTTATCCTATGTTTGGTGAGCGCGTACTCACTGGTCAAACGGGCGCGATTATCGATGCTTGCTGTATCGTCGCCGTCGCCGCTGGTACGATTGGTCCTATCGGTTTTCTGGGTCTACAAACCAGCTATGCACTCAATACCTTGTTTGGTATCCCTGATACGTTTACCACTCAGCTCATCATTATTGTATTTGCTATTGCGCTTTATACCTTATCAGCGATCAGTGGGCTTGCTCGAGGCATGCAGTTACTCAGCCGCTTTAATGTCATATTGGCGGTTGCCCTGATGCTCTTTATTCTGATATTTGGGCCGACCAACTTTATCGTGAATGGTTATATCCAAGGTGTCGGTACGATGGTCGATAACTTCATCCCAATGGCGACGTTTCGCGGTGATGAAGGTTGGCTTGGCGGTTGGACAGTGTTCTTTTGGGGTTGGTTTTTAGGCTATGGCCCGATGATGGCCATCTTTATCGCTCGTATTTCACGTGGTCGTACGATTCGCCAATTGATTACCACCGTTTGTATTATTGCACCGCTCGTGACGTGCTTTTGGTTCACTGTCGTTGGTGGTTCTGGTTTAGCATTCGAGATTGCCAACCCCGGTAGTGTCAGTAGTGCATTTGAAGGCTTCAATCTACCCGGTGCATTATTAGCCGTCACGCAGCAACTACCATTTCCTTTGATTACCTCGATATTGTTCTTGATTTTGACGACGGTATTTATCGTGACCACTGGCGACTCGATGACTTATACCATCAGTGTGGTCATCAGTGGCGAGCGTGAGCCGAACGCCATGATTCGCACCTTTTGGGGCATCATGATGGGTGTAACGGCGATTGTTTTAATCTCTCTAGGTTCGGGCGGCGTGACAGCGTTGCAGTCCTTTATCGTGATTACCGCCGTGCCAGTCTCTTTTGTATTGTTGCCTTCATTATGGAATGGGCCACAGATTGCTCAGCAAATGGCACGAGAGCAAGACTTGTATCGTCCCAATAAGGTAGAAACCAGACATAAAATTAGTGAAGAAAAACGTGCTCAGGAAAAATTGGCTGAAAAAATTGATTGAAGCATTGAATCACTAAACGGTAAATATGAGACAGCCATCATCTACACCGCTAATTTTATATTTACCAATAGATATCATCATTGAGATTATTAACGAAGCTGCTGGCTCAGTACATTAGGTAAGGTAGTGAAATTATGAACATGGTTTATGCAAATAACGAAAACAGTAACGTCAAACCACCTTCGCTTAGTACGGGTTTTCGTACTCGTGACGTGATTATGAATGCAGAAAGATTGGGCGCAATGCACCAGACCCGTATTAGCTTTGTGCGCACACTACTACGTAAAATTGACAAAGAAAAATGGACACTCAGTACGCACTTATGGGATTTGGATGAACAAGGTTACGGCAAAGTTATCTATCGCCTCAATACTCCAGAGCACTTGTATCATCTGGTGGTTTTCTGTAATGAGCTGGCTGATGAAGAGCGTAACGATAGGGTGATTGCCCAAAAATGGGATGTGACCTTTGGGCTTGTGTTTGGTGAGATAGGTGAAGAATTATTAGATAATCTCCAAGCCAACGTGCCATTACAAGAAGCAGGTCGCAACTCTAATATGGTGATGGTGCTGGCACGAGCAAATAAGAGCGTCAGGGTCTTTGGTCATATTGTGAGCTCACTCGCTGCCGGTCAGCAACCAGATTTGGATGTACTCGCTCAAGTGGGTTATATCTTGCGTACCACTGCTGTCTATGGCAATGGTAAGTTTGGTATTTATGATTTTAAGCCGTTGGAGCACAGTGAAGACTTTGATCAATCGTTTCGGGCACAGATGTGTGCCGTCTACCTGCTGCGCGAGTTTAGCTTAGATTGGGTTGATTATTTGGCAAAGCAAAAGGGCGGTAGCAAAGCGGTGGCGCTCCATCCAGAGATTAAGCGTTATCTTGGGATTGGTAATGCTACGGGTCTGGGTATGGCACCGTACTTAATCAACCATCCTTGTATCGTTGACCAATGGCTTGCGACGCGTGAAGAGGCATTGCAAGCGACATTGGTCTGTCAGGTGGAACCCAAAGAAACCGCGTATTTTGCGAGTTTAATCAAACGTGCCATTCAGTATTTTAGCGAAATCGTTACTATCAATGAGCAGCAAATAAAACTCAATGAAGCGGTCGTCACAGAGTTAACAGTACTACAAAACAATTTGATGATAAGTATTAATAATTACGCGACATGGGCAGAGTTTTTGCAAGCCCACGATTACCTGAGTTTTGAGAGTCAAGAAGTCATCATATCCTGCTTAATGGAGTTGTATCCTGAGCGTGTCGATGCCTCTCAAAAAAAGGTAAATGCTGATGAAGCTTTGTCGTTACCGAAAGGAAAGGTGATTCAAGATTTAATTGATGTATTAGAGCTGTATTATCAGTGGGCGATTGATATTGATTTTAGCCAGCCTGAAAACAGCTATTGGTTTTGGTATCGTTCAGTGGATAAAGAAGAGCCGCGCATGGGTGTACGCGGGCAAGAGCCTGGCGCTGATCGTGAGCTGGCATTAGACATTGCACGGCAAGCAAATAGGTTGTATTTTGCCCTCAAACAAGCCAACACCCAACAACTGATTTCCGAGTTTATCTTAAATCAGCCCAAATATCGGGCAATTGCACGTCGCGTTTGGACAATGGGGCATAAATCATTGGGTGATATTCAGATGAATGTCTTGCATAAAACCGCATTACCCATGCATCTATTACGGTGTAAATTATCGATGTTTGGTGCGACCAAGTTTGATCCGAGATCAGATCGTTGGGTGCGGATTACCTTGTTTCAAGGTGCGCCTTTATTTGCAGAAGTGCATAGTGATGAATGGCTGTTTCCTCTATTACCCGATTTGTCGACAGAGCAGGGAGGTTTGACTCATGATCGTATCGCATAATGAAATCGTCGCGATGGTATACAAAGCCTTTACTGGGCTGCACCGAGAGGTTGGCGAGGCTGATGTGATTGCCACTATGGTCGCTGAGCTACAGATGGCGGGCTTGGATGGTATCAGACACTTTAATAACGCCAGTCCGTATATCTTGAACGAGGTTGATACGCCAATTAACATCATCCATCAAGAGGAATGTGCTATTCGCTTAGAGTTGCATGGTAATAGTTTGGCTTGTCACTTGCCGACCATCATTGACTATGCGCTTGAAAAAATGGGTGATCTAACGCATTTTCATATTTATTTGCAGAACTGCCATAACCGCTGGCTGGCTTATAGTGAGCTGGTAGGATTGGCAAGCAAGGGTTTTGCCTGTCTGGCTAAATGGGACAATGGCTCTGTACCCAAACAAACGTTATTCACGTTAAATCAAGGTTTTATCTATCCTGATTTATACTTTTTTGATAAAGCACAAGCCAATTATAATACCAATGATATGATTATCGAGATTGCGACTCAAAACTTTGATATTGAAAACGATATTCAGAATTTCGATCGTAAAATATCAACAGATGAGCTGCTTTCAACCCATCAGCGCGCGTGGAAAGAAGGTATCTATGTCGATGATGAGCAATGGACGATACTCAAAACAACAGCCACCGCGATATTGGTCGAAAATAGTGAAGCATCAAGTAAAGGCGCGGGAGGCGTATAGCATACAAAGCCAGATTTCTAATTACTCTATCAAATATCTTTATGTATAGTTGGTTCAGTTTAAAAGAGAGACGAGGCAACCGAGTGCAGAGGTATATGTGATACTTCAAGCGAGGTTAACGCTGTCACTCTTTTATATAAGGTTGGCTAGATATTAATAAGCAATTAGCTATTTGGCGCTTGCGTGATGTGCTCATCCCAATATGGCGGCGCGCCATAATAGTCTGTCATAAAGTCAATAAAACACCTGACTTTATGGGGCAGCAGCTTTCTATGAGCATAGACGGCATACAAGCCCAAAGGGTCGGGCTCATACTCAGGCAACACTACGACCAACTTACCAGTATGTAGTGCATCACTAGCTATAAAAGTCGGTTGTAATATTAATCCTCCACCTGCAATAGCCGCCTCAACGAGTACGTCACCGTTGTTACTGCGGAATATACTATGCTCCTTGAATTGTTTCGTCTTTAGGTACTTATAAATTTGCCCCTTGGTTTCAACATTCATATAGCTGTAATGCAAATAGCGATGCGCTTCTAAATCTTCAAGTTTCTTAGGCACGCCGTGGATTTTTAAATACTCAGGCGATGCGCATAAAACCACGCGAATAGGTGCAATTTGCTTAGCGACGAGTGATGAGCTGTCGAGCTGTCCGATACGCAGTGCAATATCAAAGCCTTCTTCAACGATATCAACTTTCCGGTCGCTTAGCTGAAGGTCAACAGTGACGGAAGGATATTTTGCTTGAAAATCAGTGATCAGTCTTGCCATATGCTTTAAAGCAAATGAGACAGGCGCACTGATTCGCAAGACTCCCTTAGGGTGCTGCTGTAGGCCGCCTAATTGCGCCGCCATTTCATCAATGCTCAATAAAACCTGCTGCGCATGCGTAAAATATTGGCTACCAGCCTCAGTTATACTCACTTTACGGGTAGTGCGATTAAGCAGGCGAGTATGTAGTTCCTCCTCTAGCTTTGCCACATACTTGCTCACCAGTTGCGGCGAGAGCTGCATAGTGATGGCAGCTTTGCTAAAACTACCCTCTGTCACGACTGCTACAAAGGCGCGCATCGCATCGATTCTATCCATGTTTTTTCCTGTATTTATCCTAATATCAAATATATTATAAACAATACATTGATAATTATTCAATATAACTTAGCTTACTCTTTTATATCGTTGATAGTAAAGTGTGCCCATATCATTTCCGACACTATTTATCTTAATCATACATTCTGGAGTAAGCATCAATGACAACATCACTACTAAATAAAATTTTGACATCGAACGCTGGAGCAGCGGCATTAGTTCTTCGTATACCAGTTGGCCTGATTTTGGCAGCCCATGGCGCCCAGAAGCTATTTGGTTGGTTTGGTGGTAATGGGCTAGCAGGTACGGCTCAATGGTTAAGCAGTATGGGTATGGAGCCTGGTTACTTAATGGCGATATTGGCAGGCGGCGCTGAATTCTTCGGTGGTCTTGCTCTGGTATTGGGTTTGCTAACCAGACCAGCCGCTTTAGCCGCAGCATTTACCATGTTGGTGGCTATTTTTTCTGTCCATATCAGCAATGGATTGTTTGCTGATAATGGTGGTTACGAATACGCGTTGACATTGATGGTGGCTTCGCTCGCGTTAATGATACAAGGGGGCGGAAGTTTCAGTATCGACAAAATGCTATCAGGAAAAGTCGAGCAGACTTAATAGCTGTCAGCAGTTTAAAACTTGCGTCATCTAGAGCCATTTCTCAGCTTAAACATTGATATTTATCATTGGATTATTGAGCATTAAAGTGAAGCATAAGGGAGTAGAAGCTAATGGGCAACGAATCGATTTCAGTCACACAGCCAGTATTCTTTATCCCTCATGGTGCAGGGCCGTGCTTTTTCATGGATTGGCAACCGGCTGATACGTGGAATAATATGGCTACATTTTTAAAAAGTATTTCTGATCGACTGCCTGAGCGTCCCAAAGCTATTTTGATGGTTAGTGCGCATTGGCAGATGTCTGAATTTAGTATTACCGCTGGCACGAAACCTGAGCTCATTTATGATTATTATGGTTTTCCTGATCATACCTATCAACTGACTTACACTGCATGTGGCGCGCCAGTATTGGCTGAGCAAATCAGCAGGCTACTGACAGAGGCAGGTATCACTAATGAAAAAAATACCACGAGAGGCTTTGATCACGGGACTTTTATACCCTTAAAGCTGATGTATCCTGAGGCCGATATTCCAGTGGTGCAGTTATCATTACATAATGATCTAGACCCGAAGGTGCATCTGGCTGCAGGCCGAGCGTTAGCATCATTGCGTAAAGAGGGAGTGCTAATCATCGGTAGTGGCATGAGTTTTCATAATATGCGTGGCTACAACGATGCAAACTTTACCGCACCTTCAGAACGTTTTGATGAATGGCTGACTAATACTGTGGAATCGGTAGATTCAGATGAGCGACTTGTAGCCCTTGCGAATTGGTCAAAAGCGCCTCACGCGCTTGATTCACATGTATTGGATGCAGAAGAGCATTTACTGCCGCTTATGGTGATAGTAGGGGCAGCAAGTCACGATGATGGTCGGAAGGTTTATTCTGAACAAGTACTAAAAACGCAAATATCAGCTTTTCAGTTTGGCTAAATATGTTGAAACGTTTAATGCATGGTATTTCAGCGTGGTTGTCAAAAATAAAACATCCTTTGAATCTCAGACTCAAAGGATGTTTTAGATTAATACAGCAATTATTAATGACATATCAAAGTTGTCAAAGTGAGAGATAACGTCGCTTATTATTCGTAGTTTGCCACCACATTATTTCCATCAAGTTTGAATTTATAAGTATTGAGCACAATACTCTCATCATCTAAACACTGACCAGTAGCTAGGTTAAAGCGTTGCTTATAGATGGGCGAGGCCACATAAAGGACTTCTTTTGCTGTTCCTGTATCATCTGTAATCGTGGTGCCACCAATCAAACCTCGAGACAATACATTGGCTTGACTGAATGGATCGTAGTTATCAAGAGCAAATAAATCGTTCTGTTTGGTACGAAAAATAGCAATTTGTTTGCCATCTATCAGGGCGCAGACACCGGTTTCAGGAATGATATCGTCAAGTGTACAAATAGTCTGTTGGTTCATGAGGCGGTATCCTTAGTGATGATAATATTGCTCTGTATGAGTGGTAAATCATGAGTGACAAGCTGCAAGTCACAAAAACATGAGTCAAAAAACAGCGCCTTGCTTTTTGTGATAACTAACAAGGCACTCCTCCTTGGCTAGGCCAATTCAACCAGGTTGATGGTTGCTTTTTCCGCATCAGTCGCTGGGCGAATCTGCTCACGATCAGTCACGAAAACGACATTATCATCGCCTTTCTCACTGTTTACAAAATGACGGAAACGTTTGAGTTTTTCGGTGTCGTTAATCGTCGCCGCCCACTCACACACGTAATTGTCGACCAATAACTGCATTTGTGCTTCGAGCTCATCTGCTATGCCCAAGCTGTCTTCAATAATGACGGCTTTTAGATAATCAAGCCCGCCATCTAAGCTTTCACGCCATTTTGAAGTACGTTGTAGTTTGTCCGCTGTTTTGATATAGAACATAATGATGCGGTCGATATATTTGACCATGGTTTCGGTGTCCAGATCGGTGGCGAACAGCTCGCCATGACGTGGGGTGATACCACCATTACCACAGACAAATAGATTCCAGCCATTTTCAGTCGCAATCATGCCAAAGTCTTTACTTTGCGCTTCCGCACATTCGCGCATACAGCCTGACACACCCATCTTGATTTTGTGCGGTGAGCGTACGCCTTTATAACGATCTTCTAATCTCAAGGCGAGGCCAATACTGTCATCGACGCCGTAGCGGCACCAGTTGTTACCGATACAAGATTTCACGGTACGTAAAGATTTACCATAGGCATGGCCAGTCTCAAAGCCTGCTTGCACCAGTTGCGTCCAAATATCAGGCAATTGCTCCATGCGTGCGCCAAACAGATCGACCCGCATCCCACCAGTGATTTTGGTGTACAAATTAAACTGCTTCGCCACTTGGCCCAGTACGATGAGCTTGTCTGCAGTGATTTCACCACCCGGCACACGCGGTACGACGGAATAAGTGCCGTCTTTTTGGATATTACCTAAGTAGTAATCGTTACTGTCTTGTAGTGGTGTCAGCTCGGTTTTGAGTACGTAGTCATTCCAGCATGATGCCAAAATAGAGGCGACCGTTGGTTTACATATCTCACAGCCATGGCCGCTGCCATGTTCAGTCAGTAACTCATCAAAGGTTTTGATACCGTGCACGCGAATCAGGCTATATAAATCTTGACGAGAATAAGCAAAGTGCTCACACAAGTCATTGTTTACTTCAAAGCCCATGGCAGTGAGTTGATAGCTGACCGTATCTTTGACCATAGGGGCACAGCCGCCACAGCCACTACCAGCACTGGTCATGGTTTTTACATCGCTGACGGAGTATGCGCCGTTTTCAACGGCCGAGCAGATAGCACCTTTGGTCACGTTATAACAAGAACAAATCGTGGCGGTATCTGGCAGATTGTCGATGCCCATCACGGGTTTTTCGACATTGGGTAGTATCAGACTTTCTGGGTGTGCAGGTAGGTCAATGTCATTTAAATACAATTGCAATAGGTTGTTGTAGTCTTCGGTGTCGCCTACCAATACGGCACCAAGCAAGCGCTTGTTATCCGGTGTAGTAACCAGTTTTTTATAGATGCCCTCAGCAGGGTTTTGATACAGATAGCTTAAGCTGCCTTCGCTTGTGCCATGTGCATCGCCAATACTACCCACATCAACACCCATCAGTTTTAACTTGGTGCTCATGTCAGCACCCGTAAATATCTGCTTGCTATCACCAGCAATTTGCGCGGCACAGATACTGGCCATATTGTAGCCGGGAGCCACCAAGCCAAATACTTTGTTGTCCCATACTGCGCATTCGCCTACGGCGTAAACATGATCGGCATTGGTGCGACATTGCTCATTGATCAAAATACCACCACGCCCGCCCATTTCGATACCACATTCTGGGTTGTTTTTAATAAGGCCATCTTGCGGTCTAATACCAGCGCTAAACACAATCATATCGGTCGTTAGAGAGGTGCCACCTGTAAACTCCATGGTTAAATGTTGATCATCACCGTTGGTATCATCAGAGTTCGGCGCAGTATTAGACAGAATCTCTTTGGTGTTTTTCCCCGTCAGCACTTTGACACCCAGTGCTTCTATTTTTCGCTTTAAAATCTCACCGCCAGCGGCATCGAGCTGAACGCCCATCAATTGCGGCGCGAACTCGACCACATAAGTATCAAGCCCTAGCGTCACGAGCGCTTTTGCGGCCTCAAGCCCCAGTAAGCCACCACCAACCACCACGCCTTTTTTAACAGTGGGCAGCTCAGCAATCGCTAAAATCTCATCTAAATCCGCAATGGTTCGGTATACGTGGCAATGCGGATGCTCGCGGCCTGGGATGGGCGGCACAAAAGGATATGAACCAGTCGCTAGCACCAACTCAGAGTATTCAATAATCTCGCCTGCCTCAGTAGTAATACGCTGACTGGCCGAATCGATATCTACAATGCACTGATTCAAATGCAAATTAACTTTTGATAATTCATAAGCTGTTAAATCTACTAGGTTCAGCTTACTGGCATCTTTATGTTCAAAATAGCTCGACAAATAAACACGGTCATAAGCAGGGCGGTCTTCTTCAGCAAATACATGAATGTCAAATTGCTGGTGTAGTCCTTGCTCAATTGCTCGTTCAATAAAGTGATGACCGACCATACCGTTGCCAATCACCACCAAATTGCCTTTACTTTCTGTGCTCAATGCAGTGCTACTCATGCGTCTGTCCTTAGTAATGGGGCTGGTTGGATACGGTCATCGTTTATTTTTTTATCACGCTATAAACGGTTTCGTTTCTCAACAACAGCTGATAAACAGCATTTAATACCTACTATTACAGAGCATTCAATAATCATGCCATGGCACTTTGATTGACTGAGTTTTTGCGCGTTGCTATTAGATAGAAAGGTATGCTTTATCAGGACCAGTCGCTTATGTACAAAGGTTTTTACATGAGTATGGCTAGCTCCATTACTTACCAAAAATCAGGATAGATACCGTTGTTGCCGACTGCAATGTCAGAAGTTAATGCACCAAAATAGATACTGCTGTGCCCCACGTTGGATGTTATTGCTGTTTATAAGGGAGGCTGATGGAGTGTTTTAAACCTGCTGTGTTAATGCTTTATTAGCATAAGCGTCAGGTGTGATGATGGTTATAGACCCGCCAGTAAAGGCGCCTAGAGACTCAATAAGCGTTGGTCTTTATACAGATTTGGCAGCGTACACAAATAACTGGCATAACCATTGCACCGCCTGAAACATTGCTACTTATCATATTTGAATACTGCATTTTTTGAACACTTAGTACCTTTAGTACGTTGTCAGAACCCTGAAGTTAATCATTTGAGGAAGTTGCCTATGTCATCATCAGCCCCCGTTGCACCTAGTAAAGACAAGCTTAATGTTTTGTCATTTACGGGTAAAAATAAAATCCTTCATTTAGGTTGGATGGCATTTTTCCTTACCTTTTTTGTATGGTTCAACCATGCACCATTTTTATCAGCGATTGGAGAAACACTCAATCTGAGTAAAGACCAAATCAAAACGTTACTCATTTTAAACGTAGCATTGACCATTCCTGCCCGTGTGATTATAGGGATGCTGACAGACCGCTTTGGCCCTCGCATTGTTTATACCGCCATTTTAGCCATTGGCGCTATTCCTTGTTTTACCTTTGCGTTCGCGCAGGATTACAACACCTTGGCGCTGTCTCGGTTTTTGCTGGGTTTTGTTGGTGCAGGTTTTGTGGTAGGTATTCGTTTGATGAGTGATTGGTTTCCAACCAATGAATTGGGGACGGCTGAAGGTATCTATGGCGGTTGGGGTAATTTTGGCTCGGCAGCAGCGGCACTGTTATTACCGACTATAGCGATTGGTGCAGCAGCAGTGTTCGGTGGTGATGAAGGGTGGCGCTATGCAACAGCTACATCAGGGGTCGTGATGGCGCTTTATAGCATCATTTTTTATAAGATGGCGCGTAATACACCCAAAGGCGCTACTTATTTTAAACCCAAAAAATCAGGTGCCATGATGGTGACGTCATCAGGTGATTTTTGGTTAATGATGGTTTTTAAACTGCCTATGTATTTGGCATTGGCATTATTGGCATGGAAACTATCACCTGATGGTGTGAGCTTGCTGAGCCAGTCTAGTGTCACCATGGTCTATATTGGCCTTGCGATACTGTATGTTTATGAGTTCATCAGTAGCTACCGCTTTAATAAAGAGGTTTTCACCACGCCTGTACCAGTGGCGCATCGTTATGATTTTAAGCAAGTAGGTATCTTAAATATTTTGTATTTTGCTACGTTCGGCTCAGAGCTTGCCGTCGTGTCGATGCTACCTCTGTTTTACCAAGAAACTTTTAGTTTATCGATTGTGATGGCAGGGGTATTAGCATCGAGCTATGCCTTTATGAATCTCATGTCACGTCCAGGCGGCGGTTGGCTCAGTGATAAGTTTGGTCGCAAAATTACTTTATTGATTTTGACAGCTGGTTTGGCCATCGGGTATCTGTTGATGGGCTTCCTTGACTCAACGTGGCCACTTGCATTGGCATTGTTAATCACAATGTTTTGTTCATTCTTTGTACAAGCAGGTGAGGGTGCTGTTTTTGCAGTGATTCCTCTGATCAAACGCAGTATGACAGGGCAGTTTGCAGGGATGACAGGCGCGTATGGCAATGTTGGATCAGTCGTGTATTTAACGGTGCTGAGTCTGGTGTCTTATCAGGTGTTTTTCTTTGTGATTGCCGCGACAGCAGTGGCTGGATTCTTTGCCTTGTTTTTCTTAAAAGAGCCAGAAGGTATCATTATTGAAGAGATGCCAGATGGTACATTTGCCGAAATACAAGTGAGTCATAGATAGTACGAGGTGAAAACAGATGACGATAGCACACGCAGAAAATGCCAATAGAAACAATAGTCAAAATGCTGATGAGATGGTAGCTAATGTCAATAATTCGTCATCTTTGATAGAGTCAAGTCAGTTTGTTGCTATTGATGAGACTGATGAAAGTAAGAGTATTGATGATGGCAGCACTGCATTATGGTGGCTTGATTTTTTTACTATGGCAGGTCGCAAGACGGAAAACCAAGACAGTTTACTTATCACCACCTGTCTACCATATCAATGTTCAGGTACAGAATCATCTGGTGCCAATCGCCCAATGTCTCACGCAAGATCCTACCCACCCTCATCAGCACCGTTATTGGTGCTCATGGCAGATGGGGTCAGTGCTTGCCAGTTTCCAAAACAGGCAAGTCGAATGGTGGTGAATACCATTGCTCACAAAATTACATTGGGTTTGACCGAATTGGCACACTCACAAGATGAGTCGCCATCCATCAGTTTTGACGATGATCAAGTCGCTAGTATCATCAAAACAGCAGTCAACAAAGCCAACGATATCTTATATTTTCCTCAAGCGTATCAACGGGTGCCGCCGTTGTTATCTACGTTATCAGGCTTGCTCTGTATTGGTGACCGTATTCACCTGTTCCATACAGGTGACTCTCGAATATACCGCGTTGGGGTAGATTGTTTAACAGTATTGAGCAAAGACCATCGTGTGCATCGCGGCCAAGACAAAGGAGCGCTTGCTGCAGCTATCGGTGCAGATAGCCAGTTAGAGCTACAACAATCGGTATTTACCCTTCATCAAAACGAGTGTTTGGCCATCATGACGGATGGGGTTTATGAGCATATAGAGCCCACAGAGTTGCAATTTGAGCTGTGCAGCAGTGCGACTGATATATTTCAGTTGATGGCCACCACGCACAAGTTACCGTTAGGGTTTAATACCAGTCAAGCCGTATGCGAGCAAGCTTTTACTGCAGGCAGTCATGACAATCTAAGCATGGTCATGCTGAGTATGAACACACGCTCAGCCCATTTTACTTCTATCAATAGCGCTAAGAGTACTGGTCATTTTGATGGTATTGACTTTGATAATCTGGATACGGTCATACATGATGTGAATCGCTACCAGCTGCCAACCGATTTACAGATAGGCGATCATATTGACGGCTTTACTGTGATTGGTATCATTGCCCGCACGGCTCGCAGTCACGTGTACTGGGTACAAGATGAATACAACCGCGACTTTGTTTTAAAATCGCCCAGTTTAGACTCTGTTGCCGATGGTCACTATCTGCGTGATTTTTTAAAAGAACGTAAAATTGGTTTGAGCCTATCAAAACATCGCCGCGCGGGTGAGTCGGCTTACAATCAAGCTGACCCCAATCGATTGCCTGTCAATCCTGCATCCAACAATATCGGTCATAACGTGGGTTCTGGCCTCAGTGAGTCGGGGCTACTGCGTTATTATCCGGTACCAGCAAGTACCACATACTTATATCATTTGACTGAATATATCGCTGGTGAGAGTTTACGGGACTTTATGGATCGTCATGCACCTTGTGATGTGTGGCAAACCTTTGATTTGCTAACCAAAATTGGCATGGCGGTTCGAGTCATGCATCGCAACTATCTGTTGCATCAAGACATCAAACCCGAAAACATTCTTTTAACCAAATCTGGCGCCGTCAAACTCATTGATTTTGGTTCCGCCAGCTCATCTATCTTAAAAGACAGCACTCGACCACCAAATGGTGATTTGCACTATGCTGCACCAGAATATTACACCGATGCACCAAAAGGCGTGCATTCTGACTTGTTCTCGATTGCAGTGATTGGCTATGAATTGCTGACAGGACAATTGCCATTTAATACCCAGACACTAATGATGCCAAACCAAACATTACTGATGCCCGCGCAGCCGCTACGGCAGCAGAACGTACCTGACGCTAGCCAACAGGCACTCATGCGTGCGCTGCATGTCAATACTAACGCGCGCTATCAAGCCATTGGTGAGTTTTTACAGGATTTTAACCCCGATAATAAGGCACACAGCCGCGACCCAGAACCACTCATTAAGCGTAACCCTCTACTGGTATGGCATGGCATTTGCTTCATAGAGTTTGTCATCATTTTATTATTGTTGGCATACTTTTCATGACACGCTGTTTTGCATTCAATGCTGCTCCGCGCGGCTAAGGGACTTACTGTTTATGTCGTTATCTATATCGCAAGCCACCACTACGGTAGATACTCATACCAACAATCACGCCTTAGCATCAGGTCATCAAAAAAACGCTGGCATCGTTATTATCGGGGCGGGCATGGCAGGCAGTCGTTTTGCCATTGAGCTTGCTCGCACACAATCGAATGATGATAAATCCCGTTTGCCAATTACGTTAATCAGTAAAGAGCCGCACGTGGGCTACAACCGCATTATGTTGTCACCCGTATTGGCTGGCGACACAGCGTTTGAAGATACTTATTTATATGACAACTCAGAGTATGAGCAGCTGGGTATCACCGTACTGGCTGGGGTTGCGGTAGAGACAATAGATACCAAGTGCCAGTGTATTGAGCTAGATGATGGGCAAACACTCAACTATGCCAAGTTAGTAATGGCCACAGGATCAACTGCCCGAGTCATTCCATTCCCCAATCACACAGCTAAGGGCGTGCATGTGTTTCGAGACCTTGCCGATGTGACCGCTCTGATGGACTATGCCCGCCAAGGAAAAACGGGGTTGGTGATTGGCGGTGGCGTACTGGGATTGGAGGCTGCCTGCGCGTTGGCGGCACAGGGCGCGAGCATGACGGTCATTCATATGGATGGTTATGTACTCAATCGTCAGCTAGACCTGCCAGCCGCCGAGCTTTTGCAAGCTGAGCTCAGTCGCCGAGGGGTTGGTCTCGCGGTTTCTGCCCATACTGAGGCCATTGAGATGAATGATGCAGGAGAAGTATGCGGACTATCTTTAAAAGACGGGCGCACGCTAGCGGCCGATTTTATCGTGATGGCAGTGGGCGTGATACCCAATACAGCGCTTGCTAAGCAAAGCGGACTCGAGGTCAATCGCGGTATTGTGGTCGATAATTTTATGCACACCAGTTGTCCCAATGTTTATGCCATTGGTGAGTGTATAGAGCGAGAGGGCGAGCTATTTGGAATGGTGGCGCCGGTCAATCAGCAAGTGGATACGTTGGTCACGGTTTTAAAAGATGACTTGATAGAAAACAATACAAATATGACAGATAGTAAAACAGCTGTGCCAGATCACTGGGTTCCTTTTGTGAGCAAACCGCTGTCATTAAAATTGAAAGTATCGGGTATGTCGGCATTTTCTGCAGGGCAAATCGCTTTTGATGACGAAGCCGCTGATACTGTTGAAACCCTGGTATATCGTCAGCCTGCCTTAAACCATTATCACTGTCTGTACCTCAAAGAAAACAAACTTATTGGCGCTGTGCTTTATGGGGACACCAGCGACGGTAGCTTTTACAGTCAGTTGATTATAGATAATGTTGATATTACGCCTATCAAAGACACACTCATATTTGGCGAAGCATATTGTCATTTGGACGAAATCACGCTCAACAATTCGCCAACTACGGAAGTAGATGTAGAATTTAATGATACAGACAAGAACGTCAATCATCATAAAGTGGCCGAACTGTTAGAGGATGCATTATGAATGATGCTATTGCTAATCAATCTGCTGCTAGCAAAGTAGTGTCAGCTAATAAATCGAACAATCTGCCTAATAGCATGCAAAAAACAACAGACTGCGTCATTGAAACACATGATATAAGTGCTGCCAAACATATCAAAAAAGCACCGTCGTCATCTAATGGTGATTTGATTGATGCTTCGATCACTACTATCCGCACGACGTGCCCTTATTGCGGAGTGGGGTGCGGTGTGTTAGCGAGCGTGAATGCAACAGAGGTGCTGAGCGTCAAAGGAGATCCTGAACATCCGGCTAACTTTGGTAAATTGTGCTCAAAAGGGAGTGCGCTGGCACAAACATTGGGCACCGCACGCCGCTTGACCGAGCCATATTATCAAAACAAGCAAGCAGCCATGCAACAGCATCAGCCTATGCAATTGGGTAATGATTTTAATGCTATAGACGTATCCGACAAGCCACTGATAGAGCAGACAGACTGGGACACCGTTTTAGATGACGTAGCCAGTCGTTTAAATGACACCATCGCCAAACACGGGCGAGACAGCATTATGTTTTATGTCTCAGGTCAATTACTGACTGAAGACTATTACGTCGCCAATAAATTCATTAAAGGGTTTATTGGTAATAATAACATCGACTCCAACTCTCGGCTGTGTATGTCATCCGCAGTAGCTGGGCACAAACGTGCGTTTGGCGCAGACCTTGTACCGGGTAATTACGAGGATTTGGAGGCTTGTGATTTATTGGTACTGGTAGGCTCCAATATGGCGTGGTGCCATCCTATTTTGTTTGGTCGATTTTTAGCAGCCAAAAAAGCCAACCCTAATAAAAAACTGATTGTGATAGACCCACGCCGTACGGACTCTTGTGAATTTGCCGATTTGCATTTACCAATTGCTGCGGGTACGGATACACATTTATATAATGGGTTGCTACATTACCTAGATCAGAAGGGTTGCCAAGATGATGAATATGTTAGCCAAAGCTTGGGCGTTGATGATGCGGTGAATGCGGCCAAAGCATGGAGCATCGATGAAGTCGCCAGTGCCTGCCAAGTGTCTGCGGATAGTATCCGCCAGTTCTATGAATGCGTTGCCACCACTGATAAAACAGTCACTGCCTTTAGTATGGGCGTCAATCAATCACAAAGCGGAACCGATAAGGTCAATGCCATCATCAATACCCATTTGTTCACAGGGCGTGTGGGCAAAGTAGGGGCCAGTCCGTTTTCACTTACTGGACAGCCTAATGCAATGGGCGGACGAGAAGTAGGCGCCCTTGCTAATCTGTTGGCGGCGCATTTAGAACTAGACAATGCTGATCATCGTCAGCTCGTGGCAGACTTTTGGCAGTCGCCTCAACCTATCTCCCCAAACGTGGGTGTCAAAGCCTGTGATGCTGCCGCTGCCATATTGGATGGTCGTATCAAGGCCATCTGGATTATGGCCACCAACCCTGTGGTCAGTTTGCCAGATGCGGATAATTTTCGCCAAGCGCTTGCTGAATGTAATTTGGTGATTGTCTCTGACTGCTCGGTAGATAGTGACACGGTGAAGTGTGCCGATATTGTATTGCCTGCTCAGGGGTGGGGTGAAAAATCTGGAACGGTCACCAATTCTGAACGGCGTATCTCTCGGCAGCGGACATTAACACCTGCGGTGGGGATTGCCAAACCAGACTGGTGGATACTATCTCAAGTTGCCACACGCATGGGATTAACGGGGTTTGATTACCAACACCCAAGCGAGATATTTAATGAGCATGTGGCATTGACGGCTTATGGTAATACGCATAACCAAAGCGCATCTCATTCCAATAAGACCTATCCTCGCTACCTCAATCTTAGCAAAGACTTGTCTGCTTTAATGACAGATGAGGTGCCAGCCGATAAACCTGTTCAACAACATATTAGCCAGCATATTAATCAGAACGGCAATCAAATACATAAGCCAATCGCACTCAGTCAGCAAGCATACGAAGAGCTGTTACCATTTCAATGGGGTGGTACGCGTATCTCTATGATTGATAAGATAAAATCTTTAGAAAATGAGATCATTAATTCCGAGGCTGCTGTTACCAAGTCACAGTTAATCGCTATTACGCCCTCTGATGAAGCGAGCGTAGCCAATGTGCATCGACGTCAAAGAAGGCAAAAACCCCAACTGATTGGTGAGAGTCAACCGCCCTCTAAACACGAGTTTGAGCATGATACTCAACCTGAAAACCAAGTGGTTCATTTACGCCTGATTACGGGCAGGCTTCGCGATCAGTGGCATACCATGACTCGTACTGGCCTTGCACCGCAGTTAAACCAACATCAGCCAATACCAACACTGACCATACACGCTAACGATGCACAGCAACTGGGCGTTCAAGACAATGACTTTGTGCAACTGCATCGCAGGTATGAAAGCTACGAAAAGTATGAACGCTATGAGAACGGCGTGACCAGTGATGGCATAGTCAGTGATATCGCGATGAGTACGGCTAAGGATAGTAAAGAACCAGTGAGTACCGTAATGGCGCAAGTTGCCGTTAGCGATACGTTGCGGGTTGGTGATGCATTTATGCCTATGCATTGGAGCAATGCTTTTGCTAGCTTCGCTCGTGTAGGCCCCCTTATTCCAACAGTAGTCGATCCGCATTCAGGGCAGCCAGAGCTCAAAAATTCGGCGATTAGTGTCACGCCCGTTCCTATGCAATCATTTGGCAAGATTTTGGTGCATCCTGAGTGGCAAGACGCCGTTATAGTGCAATTACGTACTATTCTGGCCAATTTTTCTGCCAAGGCGTCAGAGAAAGAATTGTCTGAAACAAAATGCGAAGCACGTTCAAATAATATTTTGCCAGAGGCATTACCTGCACTTACTTGGAGTTTGAGTCATCAAAATAATAGTGTATTGATTAATCTCGCTAGCCCGATGGTGGAGGCTAGCAGTACCTTAGCATGTCCCGATTTTTGGCAGCAGTTTATGGCCTCTATGCAATCATTATCACAGCCAAACTTTCAAGAGCGTGTCATGCATACGGCGTTTACGGTCGATAATGTACAGAATCAATTGCGTTTTATTGTGACGCAATCTGCGCCTGAGATAGACTCAGATAACACTGCTATAAATAGTGAAGCATCTGATAATGAAAGGCCTAGCACACAACTGATTATGGCTGTTTATGTTGCCCCAACGCAAAAGCAATTACCGAGTGTACGCTGGCTCGATAGCTGCTTTATGGATACTAGCCAAATACCTGCCAATCAACGATATAAATGGTTACTCGCGGGGCGGCCTGCCAGCGGTTATGTCGATCCAGGACCCTTGGTATGCTCTTGTATGTCAGTTGGAAAAAATATCATTCTCAACGCTATTACGCAGCATGGTTGTACTAGTGCGACGGCAGTGGGTAAGCAGTGCCGAGCAGGTACCAATTGTGGATCTTGTGTGGGGCAAATCAATGCATTAATTGCAGAATGCGCCCCATTGGCGCAAGCTTAAATGATGTTATGGCACGTCGCTTGCAGCCTTTTATATGTAATTACTGGTTGAGTGTTGTGTTATGAACAATAAGCCATTTTAGAGTAGGGGTTTATTGACAACTTTGCTTTTGGTTGCCCATTTTGCTGTATTCACGCTGTTATTAGGAGTCACCATTATGACCAATATATCTGCCGCTACCTCAACGCATGAGACCTATCAGCTAATGGGTCAACACTGCGCAGAAAACGTGCAAACTTGCACCAAAAGAGGCACTGTGCATCTGATTGGCGCAGGATCTGGTGACCCTGAACTCTTAACCTTAAAAGCGTGGCGAGTGATGCAGCGTGCAGAGGTAGTGTTGTATGACAGTCTGGTGTCTGAAGATGTTTTGGATATGTGCGCGACTACGGCTGAAAAAATATTCGTTGGTAAGCGCCGCGCCAACCATGCATTGCCACAAGAGAGTATTAACGAGCTACTGGTCAAACACGCGCTGGCAGGTAAAATAGTGGTTCGTCTAAAAGGTGGCGACCCCTTTATTTTTGGACGCGGTGGTGAGGAGCTACAGGAAGTGGTGCGTCATGGCATTCATTTTGAGTCTATTCCGGGTATCACTGCTGCAAGTGCTGCTGCTAGCCGTGCAGGAATTCCACTAACGCACCGTGACCATGCTCAGTCGGTCAAGTTTGTCACTGCTTGCAAAAAAAATGGCGCGCCTAATAATGATTATAGTGAGCTAATGGACAGCAGTCAGACAGTTGTGTTTTACATGGGTTTGCACCGTTTGCATGAGATGACACAAGGATTGATAGCAAGTGGGCGTGACAGCGAAACGCCTTTTGCCATTATTAGCCATGCCAGTATGCCAACGCAGCAGGTACTTATCGGTACATTAAGTGATATCGCTGATCAGCAAGCTGAAGCAAAACTACCAACACCTGCACTTTTAATCATGGGTGATGTGGTCGCTTTATATCATGAGTTTGCAGGCTACAACCTTGGCAATCTGGATAAAACGTCATTTATAGATGTGAACGAAGTCATAGACAGTGAAGGTTTAGCACCCAGTCTTGCGAGTGTTGTATAAGTGAAGGACGCCTAATAAAACAATCCTAAAAGTGTCTACAGCTAATCATCTCATACTGGGTTAAAACGAGCAGAAAGCTAAAACCAGAATTTGACCCCCGCAGTCAAACTACTGTTATCAACCGATTCATCTTCTTGACGTCGTTGACCACGAGCCTTGCCAAGCGCTGTCTCATAACTAACACCTACATAAGGGGTTAGCTGGCGACTGAACGTCTCATAAGTCAGCCTAACCTCAGCTTCCATCTCATTAAAGCCCTTGGTAATACCATTATCATGATCGTCTTTACTAAAGGCAGTCAATCCCATCTCCGGTATGACCACCCAATGCTGATCCAAACGCCATTCGTACTCTGCGCCCAAATCAAGACGAAGTTGACCATCGGTATATAAGTAGGCTCTCGCATCCGTTTCGATAAAATAAGGCGCGGTGCCGACAATACCTGCCATCACGGCAGCGTTATCGTTTTCAGTATCGTAAGCGACACCAGCTTCACCATTCCAAAAAATGCTCAGTGGTTTCCAATAAGCAAGGGAGCTCAAGCTATCGATTTCTTTATTATCTTTAGTCTGAGCACTACCTTCGGTACGTAGTCTTATACGATTGCTATCAGTACCATACCAACCCGTCGCCTCAAAGTTGATTTGGTCTTCATCAAACTGATAGCCCAAGTCGTCTACTGACACTCCCCATAATGGCATGCTGCCCATCATCATTGGCTTACCATACTGTCCGTAGGGAACCCCATTTGAATAGTCTGGACTGCGAGCATCGGCTGGTGGCTGCCCACCTTGCATACCAGACATATCCATGCCACTGTGATCCATACCAGACATATCGCCCGACATATCCATGCCACTGTGATCCATACCAGACATATCGCCCGACATATCCATGCCACTGTGATCCATACCAGACATATCGCCCGACATATCCATGCCACTGTGATCCATATCAGACATATCACCTGACATATCCATACCGCTATGATCCATACCAGACATATCGCCCGACATATCCATGCCACTGTGATCCATATCAGACATATCGCCCGACATATCCATGCTGCTGTGATCCATACCAGACATATCGCCTGACATATCCATGCCGTTGTGAACCATATCAGACATATCGCCTGACATGTCCATGCCGCTGTGATCCATACCAGACATATCGCCTGACATATCCATGCTGCTATGATCCATATCTGTCATCTCAGCAGCTGTTGCAAAAGATGATGTGAGCAAGACTAGCGATGACAAACCAATGAATGGCAGATTTTTCTTAGATGTTTTCATAATAAGCCTCATATTTGAAGGTTTGTTAAACAACGGCAACTTCTCGGAACATACCGGCTTCCATGTGATAAAGCAGATGGCAATGCCACGCCCATCGTCCAAACTCACCCGTCACATCAAAGCTAATCTTTTGCGCAGGCTGCACCACAATCGTATGCTTACGTACCTGAAAGTCTCCAGATGGGGTTCGCAAGTCACTCCACATACCATGTAAGTGCATCGGGTGATTCATCATCGTGTCATTGACTAAGGTGATACGAACGCGCTCGTTAGGCCTAATATTGACAGGCGTTGCATCTTTAAACATGACACCATCTAAGGCCCAAATATAGCGCTCCATGTTACCCGTTAAATGTAGCTCGATCTCTCTAGTAGGCTTACGCTGCTCTGCAAATATGGCCTCATCGACAGAGCGTAATTGGTCATAAGTTAAAACCTTTCTATCAATCTCACGCAGGTTAATACCGGGGTCATCGAGGTTCATACGTGGACTGTCGACGCGCATATCAGATTTGAAATCATACTCGGTCTTAGCATGCTTTGCTTTGTAGCCTTTATCACCCATCGCACCCATCATATCGGCCATGGTCAGCCATTCGATCTTATCCATAGCAGGTATTGCAGCACGAGCGCCTTTTTTGGTCGCAAGCGTGGTCGCGACATAGCCTGAACGATCGATATTTTGGGCAAATATGGTATGCGCATCTTTGGTCGGCGTGACGATGACATCATAAGTCTCAGCCACCCCAATACGGAAATCATCAATCGCAACGGGCGCGACATCATTGCCATCCGTTGAGACGACAGTCATTTTCAGACCCGGTATACGCACATCGAAGATGGTCTGTGCTGAGCCATTGATAAAGCGCAGTTTGACGGGCTGTCCCGCTTTCACTAGCTGCGTCCAATTGGCTGCTGTGGTCTTACCGTTCATTAGATAGGTAAAGGTTTTTTCACCAGACAAATCCGTGAAATCTGTCGGCATCATGCGCATCTGATTCCACATTTTGCGCTTGTCATGAGCTGATTCTAGATCTGTTGCGGCGATATCAGCCAATAGCTTTTTGAAGTCTGGTAGATGATAATTATCAAAGTCTGCGCGCTGTTTGAGCAGCTTCAGTAGATTGTGCGGATCGCGGTGTGTCCAGTCACTAAGCACAATAACGTGGTCTTCCTCGATTGGATGACGCTCACGGCCTTTGGGCTCAATCACAATGGCACCCAGCATACCGGTTTGTTCTTGGAACCCACTGTGTGAGTGATACCAATAGGTGCCTGATTGCACTAGTTTGAATGTATAGGTAAAGGTGCTGTTCGCAGGAATACCATCGAAACTGATACCTGGCACCCCATCCATCTCAAACGGAACGAGCAAACCATGCCAATGAATAGAGGTCGATTCATCCATCTGATTATGAACACGTATCACTACGGTATCGCCTTCACGCATCTTTAGCGTCGGTGCTGGCAGCGAGTCATTAATGAGTGTCGCCATACTCGACTTGCCATTGACAGTAACGGGCTTCTTGCTGACATACAGGTCAAACTCGTTGCCCGTTAAGATGGGTACGATATGGTCAGCTTTATCACTGTTGACGGCTACATTTTGTTGCCCTTTACCGAGCGCACTATTAGCAATAGACGGCAGCGTAGATAGCATGGATGCCCCTAGCAAAGTAGAAGATCCTGTTAAGAAACGCCTGCGATTGAACATATTCTTGTTCATAATAATTTACCTAACTTAATCCGTGAAATGGGAGTTGAGTTCATATAACTGTTGGCTCATTAATAGAACAGAATGAGCTATTTTAGCCGTCAATCAAAATATGTCTGATGCTGCGGTGAGTCAATAGTTGCATAAATAACTATTGAGATAGCCTTGTTAAGCTGCTTCACTTTATAAGGCATAGACATTTTTTATTTAGCAGCTTTTTACTTAGAGGTCTTGTACTTAGAAGTATTGTATTTAGAATTCTTATATCTAATAGAATTGAGTCTGTGTATGGTCAAAGCAATAGGGGTTTTAATATATGTTGCTTAGTGAACCATAGTCGCATCAGTGAGTGAAACATCTAATATTTCTTCATCGAATCTAGTGGTCAGCATCGTATATTGATCTGTATTCAGTTTGGGTAATTCTCTGATAAAAGCCACCATTGCCCACATTCTTTCATCATCATGAGAGGCTCCCCAAGCTGGCATGCCAGATGCCATAATGCCATGTTTGATGGCCCAAAACCCTTGTCCTGCACCAGCCTCGCTTTGATAGCGCTCAACGATATCTGCATTGGTAAAGTTTGGCGGTTTTGGATAGAGGTTATTACTCAAGTCTGTACTTGTGATACCGGGTGATAAATGACAGCCTGCACACATATCTTTATAGTCTGCGCCACCTGAGCTTATCATTTCTACCTTTTCTAAATTTGGAACCAAGATATCTTTACTTGCGCGTTGAATTGAGTGATTGCGAGCGGTTTCTAACAAGTTGTAGACGATTGGACTGTGTTTTTGATCGGCACCAACGTTGACGATACCACTTGTGATGATAATAAAAATGCCAATTACGATGGCTACAATAGTGAATACTACGCCCAATAAAAATTTCATACGTTCATCCAAAAAAACTATTTTGTCACTCACCACTATCTAATGAATAAAATCGACTAAGTAATGATGAGTGTTGAACAAAGTTATTTCTTAAGAAGCGCTGTTATTGGTAACACAGTGTTTTTTATACATCGCTTTCATTTTTTCCATATTGGCCATCATTGCTTTCATTGATGGATCGTTCATATCCATCTTGCTATGATCCATTTTTTCCATCATCTGCATGTGCTTTTCCATTTTTTCACAATTCATCTGATCTTTTTCAGCATGCATTTTTGGATCATGTGCCATAGCAGAGGTTGAAACGACTAAGGCAATAGCTGTTGCTACGATTGATTTAGATAACCACATAATTAATCCTTTTTTGGTTTGATAATAGTATTGATAGTTGAAGTTATTGAATCTGTCTAAAGTATAAATAAAAGTTTCTGACAGGAGCATGACTGCAAAATGACAATATTGTCATTTTGTAAGTTTTGAACGATGTTAAAAGCGTAGTGGGTTTGGTGAATTTGTGACTTGAAAAAGAATTTGCCATGACCAAAAAGAGATAGAGTGACAGCATTGAGGCAAAACAGACACACACTATTCAGTATTGTGGAGTGTAGCTGGTGAGTATTTGGGTTAGGAAGAGCAAGGAATACGTTATCCAACTGGCAGAATCAAATGATTGGAAGTAAACTATTTGATGGCGTTGCTAGAGCGAAACAGGCTGGCGCACTCTATTACATCTTTATATGCTTTTTAAGGCACAACTATAATAATTTATTAAGGAAAGAATATGCATATCACGGCTAATTTTGATGCAGGTAATATTGATATTATTAATTTAGACGATAAAAAAGACATACAATTAGCGATTCGTCCAGACGTCGGTGAAGAGTTTTTTCAGTGGTTTAACTCTCGTCTGTCCGGTCAGATAGGCGAGCAGTACGTTCTCAATATTATGAATGCAGGGGAGGTATCTTACCTTGAAGGGTGGGAGAATTACCAAGCAGTTGCGTCTTATGACCGTCAGGAATGGTTCCGTTTGCCAACCTCTTATACAGATGGCAAATTAACCATCGTGGCAGAGCTGGAATGCGAAACCATTCAAATTGCTTATTTTGCGCCCTACAGCTATGAGCGTCACCAAGATTTATTGGCGGCAGTACAAACGCATCCATTGGTAACGCTAGAGTATTTAGGCGAAACGCTTGATAAGCGCGACTTGACGCTAGTTAAAATTGGTGATGGGGCTGCTAACAAGCGCAATATATGGATTACCGCTCGTCAGCACCCTGGTGAAACGATGGCTGAATGGTTGGTCGAGGGTTTATTGTATAGCTTGTTAGACAGTGATAATGCGACAGGCAAACAGTTACTAGACAAAGCAAACTTCTACATCGTTCCTAATATGAATCCCGACGGTAGCGTGCGCGGCCACCTGCGTACTAACGCGGTAGGAACCAATTTAAACCGTGAATGGGAAAGCCCAAGCTTAGAGAAAAGCCCTGAAGTATTTCATGTGATTAATAAAATGAAAGAAATCGGCGTTGACCTCTTTTATGATGTGCATGGCGATGAAGCACTGCCGTATGTATTCCTTGCAGGCTCTCAAGGGACGCCCAGTTATAGTGGCCGTCTCGCACATTTACGTGATAGATTTTCAGACGTATTAAAGTTAGCCAGTGCTGACTTTCAGTCTGAAGTTGGCTATGAGATTGATGCACCGAGTACTGCTAATATGACGGTTGCAACCAATTGGGTTGCTGAGCATTTTGATTGCCTTGCTAATACGTTAGAGATGCCATTCAAAGACAATGATAATTTGCCTGATGAGGAGGCGGGTTGGTCACCAGAGCGCTCTGCTAAATTAGGTGAAGCGTCATTAGTAGCTATGCTTGCCGTGGTGGATGATTTGCGTTAATAAAAGCATTAGCGGGCAGTCGGCTTATTTTAAGTCTTAAAAACCAAATGATGATGCAGCTATGATGTTTTAGCTAAAGCCAATAAGAAAGGGTTATTCTGTCAATATGTTGGCAGAATAATCCTTTAATACTTATGCATGAGCGGCAGTAATTTTTTGAATATTTAACAGACTTTAAGCCTTAATAAAAATAGCTTCTTCACTCAAGCGTGACTTAGGTATCTTGGCGTTAAAGTCTTCATCACTGCGGTACCCAAATGATACCACTGCCACGGCAAAATATCCCTTGCTACGTAAGTCGAATTCTGTATCAAGGGCCTGTAAGTCAACACCTTCCATCGGTACGATATCAATGCTTAACAGACCAGCCTTCAAGTACGATTTTACCGTGAGCTTCTCTGTTCTCTAGCATTTGATGGGCATGGCGTAAGTTATTAGCAGTAATCGCACCAAGCTCATGAGCCACCGTGGTTTTTAGTTGACCGGCATCAATCATGGTGGCCACTTGATTTAATAGGCGATGCTGTTCGATCATATCCGGTGTATTAAACATCGACCGGGCAAACATAAACTCCCAATGCAGGCTTAAGCTTTTTGGTTTCAATGCATTGATATCTAAGGCTTTAGGGTCATCAATGAGTCCCAATTTGCCTTGAGGTTTTAGGCATTTGATGATTTCAGCGTAATGCTCTTCGGTGTTGTTAAGGCTCACCACATAATCTACTTCGGTAATGCCTGTATTTTTTAGCTCGTCTGACAATGGATTGCGATGATTAATCACATAATCTGCGCCTAACGTTTTTAACCAATTCACGCTCTCATCTCGTGATGCTGTGCCAATAATCACCGCCTGCGTCTTGGTTTTTAATAACTGCGTCATGATTGAACCCACACCACCGGCTGCGCCAACCACCAAAATAGTCGGACGGCTTTCCGTCGTGTTTGTATCATCAGAATTTTCGCTAGGGGTAACAGGTAATTGCAAGCGGTCAAACAACATCTCCCACGCTGTGATGGTGGTTAAGGGTAGGGCGGCGGCTTCAGAAAACGACAGCGACTCAGGCATATGCCCAACAATCCGCTCATCAACCAATTGATACTCGGCATTGCTGCCTGAGCGGGTCAAATCACCAGCGTAATAGACGCGGTCGCCTACCGAAAACAAGCTAACATCTTCGCCAACGGCTGTGACCACGCCTGCGGCATCCCAACCAATAATGGCAAATTCACCCTCTGCTGTAGGTCTTGCTTCACGGATTTTATAATCGACAGGGTTGACCGAAATGGCTTTTACTTCTACCAAAATGTCACGACCTGAGGCTACAGGCTTGTCTATCGTGATGTCTTGTAATGCCATCTCATTATTGATGGGTAAGTTGTCTTGATATCCGATTGCTTTCATAGTCATAGTCCTAAATGTATGTGTCTGTGGATATGGAAGAAACGTTATAGTGCAGGCGATAATACCTGTTGGGTGTGTTGTATCAGCGTATTAATAGCCGTTTCGTTCAAGGCATCGCTATGAGGTGTGCCAAATTCACCTCTCTCATCACCATGCTCGCCATCTTTAATGTCATTATCAAAATACTGGCCAGTTTGGGTGGTAAACGCATCGTCCGCTGCCAAGGCGACCAAAATATTGGCCCCTTTATCTGCTGGAGACCAATACTGTCCGTAAGCTTCACTGACCATGCGAGTATTGAGCAATGAGCCGGGGTTGACGGCAATCACGTTGATGTTATCGCTCGCTACCTGATCGGCCAGTGCCATGCTCCACATGGTCAATGCCAGTTTGCTCTGTGCATAAGCGTCTTGATCGCTCAGCTTTGTATCTCCTGCCATGGCAGCTAGTGAAACGGTTTGCTGCGCCGCCGAGCTTAAGTTGATAATACGGGCAGGTATGCTGTCGCTAGGTGTGTTGGTAGACTCTTTAACGTCTGATGCACTCATTATAGGCAACAACGCTTGAGTCAATAGGTAAGGGGCAAAGTAGTTCACTACAAAGCGCACATCAAACCCTTCTTGGGTTTGAGAGTTTGCTACTTTAAACACGCCTGCGTTATTGATTAGCACATCTAAGTGCAAGCCTGCCGCAGTAAACTTGCTTATTACTGCATCTGCCATATGTTGAACATCGGTTAATGACGAAAAATCAGCCACGAAGCCATCAACGTCTATTTGCTGATTGGCTTGGGTCGCAGCGGCTTTGGCTTCTGCAATCACATCGGCAAGCTTATTGGCATCTCTACCATGCAGATAGATATTGTGACCCAGTTGTGCAAGTTTTATAGCGGCTAATTTACCAATACCATCGGTACTGCCTGTGATTAAAATAGTCTTTTGCATTTGTTGTCCTTATATATTTTAAGAATTCTTATCCATCTGCTGTTCTTAATGATGACTCATAGTAATGCGTTTGATTAAAGTTAAACAGTAGCCGTCAGCGAAAACACTTTCAATATATTTTTGAAAGTCTGTATATAGTATGCTTGGCTGCTTGTTTTGTTGGATATTGATAACAGAGTTAGGCTGTTTTATAGCATTCACGAAGCGTGTCTAGAGGTGTAGGTAGCCTCTATAGGCACATGCTATCATCATGAATAGGTTTGATAATCAGCAGATATAAAGAAACCGTTATAACCAAAGTGATGACACAATGAAAAATTTGCAGGATTTACGTATTTTTATTGAAACTGCTCGCTTAGGTAGCTTGTCTGCCTGTGCGCGCCACTTAGATCTGTCACCAGCAGTGGTGAGTGCAGCAGTAAAACGCTTAGAGGCCGAAATCGAAACGGTATTGTTCATTCGTTCAACCCGCAGGCTACGTTTGACCAGTAAAGGTGAGCAGTATTTAACACAGTGCAAAGATGCCATGGCTATTTTGGACAACGCTTATGCAGGGTTGCATGATAATGATGCCGAGCTGATGGGCACGATTCGGTTATCTGCATCGTCAGATTTGGGGCGAAATTTGGTGTTGCCATGGTTGGATGATTTTATGCAAATCCATCCAAAAGTGACGGTGCAGCTACATATGTCAGACAGCTATGTCGATCTATATGGACAACAGATTGATTTGGCATTGCGCTATGGTGCGCCAAAAGATTCATCGCTCGTGGCATTACCCATTGTGTTGAATAATCGTCCGATACTATGTGCTTCAAAGGCGTATTTGGACAAGGTTGAGCGTAGTATTGGCTTGCCAAAAATTCCTGAAGATTTAACTCAGCATAATTGCCTGTGTTTGGGACATGATGAAAAATATTTGAGTGAGTGGACTTTTGAAAAAGAAGGCAATACCAAACGTGTGGCCGTGGCTGGTAATCGGCGCAGTAAAGATGGCGATGTGGTACGGCGCTGGGCCGTGGCAGGTCAGGGTATTGCACTGAAATCACAGTTAGATATAGCTGCAGATTTAAAAGCAGGGCGATTGATTGAAGTGGCGCTGGACGGCTGGCAAGTGGCCAACTATCCGTTATATTTGATTTGTCCAGAACGGCGATTGATAGATCCGCTGTTTAATGCGGTTAAAGAATATCTGATTGAGCGGGTAGAGAGAGTGTTGGCTTAGGTTTTTAGACAACATAGCCGTTGTCACAGAATATTTTAAGTGATCTATCCATTGATTCGTTAATGGCACGCTCTAGTGTAAACCGATAAACTTGCTGATACGTAATAATGCGCTAACAAGACAGTTCACGCAGTTTATCCTTTAGTTTTGGAGATGTGAATTCCAAAAAGCTTTTCATCTTTTGTGGCAAATATTTTCGAGTCTTGTGCAGCAAATGTATAGGGATTTCATCAGGTTCAAACTCAGCTAGTATGATATTAAGATCGCTTTCATCTATCGCCTCTTTCACTTGATAATGCAGTTGTTGAGTGATGCCCATACCCTTTATAGCAGCATTAACCGCAGAATCACTATCATTGACCGTGAGTCTTGGTAAAATATCTACATGAGCGGTGAGTCCAGAATTAGGAAGGTTGTAGCTCCAATAGGGAGGTGCCTTTGCCGTGTCTAACAATATGCAAGAGCATTGAGTTAAGTCGTAAGGTGACTCTAATTTAGGCTGTTCCGACAGGAATTGTTGGCTTGCACAGGTCAAGACTCGCATACTTCCTACTTGAGTGCCTATCATTGTGCTATCTGGCAACTTACCTATTCTAATTGCCATATCTACATCATCTTCAAATAAATCAATATTTCTATCCGATAATAGGAGCTGCACGTTTATATTTGGATATAAAGACAAAAACTCAATAATAATTGGTAGTACGTACAACCTTCCAAACATAATAGGGGCTGTTATTACCAAATCTCCTTTTGGCTCTAAGTACTCTCCTTTTGCCCTACCTTCTGCCTCTTCAACCTGTTCCAATATTCTTTTACAAGATTCTATATAGTCGTATCCAGAATCTGTCAAAGACAGCTTTCTGGTGGTTCTATGCAATAAACGAACACCCAACTGATTTTCAAGTTCAGATATCTTTCTACTTAGGGTTGGCAGTGATACCTTCAAATTTTTGCTTGCCGCAGAAAAGCTGCCAAGTTCTACGACTTTAATTAACATAGACATTGCTTGTAATCTATCCATGATTGTCTCATTTATTGAAAATATGATTATCAAATTTACAGTATTATCTTTGAAATGACAAAGTGTCATACTGATCATGTCGAAATCAATAGAAGGACTATCTTATGAGCATCTTATCTCAGGCAAATTCACAGGTTGCGATTGCCTACGATCATGTTGGCATTAGAGTCAGTAATAGACAAGAAGCGGTTACGTTTTATGAGCGTCTTGGATTTAAAGAAACCTATCGCATACCTGAGGGTGAAGCGAATGAAATGGTCACTTCGGCTGGTGTACGGATCAATCTTATTTTTAATGGCGCAAAAACAAAAGATCAAAAAAATGTCCTACTGGATGAACCGATTAAAAGGCCAGGCATGACTCATCCAGCTTTTATCATTCACGACATAGCTGCATTACAGAACTGGCTATTTAAAGAAGGGATAGAAATAACAGAAGGCCCTAAAAAACTAGGTCCAAGAAGGATTACGTTATTCATCCGTGATCCAGATGGAAATGTACTGGAATTTAATCAACTACTGTCTGAGGAAAAAAATTATGAAACTTTATGATTTAGCGCTATCAGGAAACTGCTATAAAGTAAGGCTATTTGCCTCGTTCATCGATACGCCTTTAACGATTGTGCCTGTTGACTTCATGAATGGCGAACATAAAACAGAAGCAATACTTAAATTAAATCCTTGGGGAGAAATCCCAATTTTAGAAGATGGATCCGTCATATTAAGAGACTCACAAGCCATCTTGGTATACCTAGCCAATAAGTATGGTGGTGAAGCATGGTGGCCGAGTGAAGCACATCTGCAAGCTGATGTGATGCAGTGGTTGTCTGTTGCTTCTAATGAGATAAAATATGGTCCCAACGTAGCACGTTTGATTAAGAAGTTCGGTTTGGAAAGTGATTGGGCGCAAGCTTCAGAGCGTTCACATAACATTTTAACCTTAGTAGACAATCATCTTGGTAGTCACCATTGGCTAGCCGCCAGCCGTCCTACTATTGCTGACTGCGCAGTTTATCCATACATTTCAACGGCACACGAAGGCGATATTGATATAGACAGCTATCGCAATATTCAGGCATGGATGAATCGTCTACAGCAATTACCAAATTATATCTCTATGCCTGGGAACTAACCTTGGTTCATGATAAATACGGTGCTGTGTCTTGGATGGCAGTACTCTTTTTTGCCAATACATGGCGAAATTGTTTAACCTAAAATGACTAGGCATCAAAAATTTCACTGCATATTGTCTAAAAAACAGTCACTGCCAGCACCACATTTGAGCACTCAACAGACCCTAGTTATTTTTAGAGCAAGTTACCAATCATCTAGCCCCTTTAAAGCGCAGTAAGCGTAATGCATTTAACGTGACCAATACGGTCGCGCCAGTATCAGCCAATACAGCGATCCATAGCCCAGTAATACCCAGTACAGTAGTGATTAGAAATATGGACTTTAGACCAAGCGCAAACATCACATTTTGATGAATGTTGGACATGGTGGCACGTGATAGGGCAATGAGATGAGCGACGTCCGTGACGCGACTTTTTAATAGGGCGATATCGGCCGTTTCGATGGCGACATCTGTACCGCCGCCCATGGCGATACCAACATCTGCGGTTGCTAGTGCTGGCGCATCGTTAATACCATCACCAATCATCGCTACTTTGCTATGACCTTTCATCTCATTCAACAAGCGCAGCTTGTCTTCGGGCAACAGCTCAGCTTCCCATTCTATCTCTAAATGACTAGCAAGCGCCTGAGCGGTTAGACGGTTGTCACCTGTAAGCATCACAGAGCGCACACCCATCGCTTTGAGCTGAGCCACGCCTGCCTGAGCATCATCTCGCAACTCGTCTCGTAACGCGACCAACCCAAGCACTTCACGGCTCTGCTCATCGAACAGAACGGAGACCGTCTTACCCTCGTTTTGTAGTGCTTCAATTTGTGCATTTTGTTCTAGTGATATCGATGTTTCAGTAGCAGCATAAACAGGTGATCCGATGGCCAGCGTCCGATCAACTACCGTCGCATGTACTGCTTTGCCCGCAGTGACATAAGCCTTGGAAGCTATCGGTATAGAGATATTAGCGGCTTTGGCGTGATCAATGATCGCTTTTGCAAGTGGATGACTAGAGGTGGATTCAACGCTGGCAAACAGCGCTAGTATCTCATTCTGATCTGCAGATCCTATATACTCTTGTACTGATTGCTTCTGTGTAAAGGCAATCACGTTGGTCACCTGTGGCTTGCCTTCAGTCAACGTACCTGTCTTGTCAAAAGCCACAACATTCACGCGACCAATGGTCTCTAAAGCGCTACCGCCCTTGATGAGTAAGCCGCGACGTGTACCGACAGCCAACCCTGACGCGATGGCGGCTGGAGTGGATAGGACGAGTGCGCAAGGACAGGCAATTAGTAACAGTGCAAAACCTCGATACAACCAAGTCGCCCATTCTCCTCCCATCGCTAGCGGCGGTATGATAATAACCAGTGCGGCAATCGCCATCACCGCTGGAGTGTAATAACGACTGAATTTTTCAATGAAACGGGCAGTAGGGGCTTTAGAGGCTTGCGCTTGCTCTACCAGAGTAATAATGCGCGCAATGGTGTTGTCAGCAGCTGTCTTTTCTACGCGGACGTGCAGCACTCCCTCCATGTTGATGGATCCTGCAAATACTGCATCGCCTATCGCTTTAGCAACGGGTATGGATTCGCCAGTGATGGGCGAATCATCAAGACTAGAGTCACCTTGAGCAATGACACCATCAGCAGACACCTTATCACCAGGTCGTACCAGTACCAAATCATTAATCTGCAATGAGACAGCAGGAACATCACGCTGTCCGCCTTGTGCATCAAGCAAAATCGCAGTCTTTGGAACCAATGATGCCAATGCTCTGATGCCAGCGCGGGCACGATCAGCCGCCACACTTTCTAGTAATTCACCGACTGAAAACAAGAAGACAACGGCCGCAGCTTCTTCAGCTTCACCAATGATAAGCGCACCAATTGCTGCGATAGACATCAGCATTTCAATTGAAAACGGGGTGCCTGTCATCGCCAAGGCCATAGATTTTCGGGCAAAGGGAAAAACGCCCACAATGACGGCAATAGCGAATGCCCACATTCCATAATCGGGAAAAATTAGTGCTAACGCGTAGGCGACGCTCATCAGGATACCGAGACCAACCACTTGCTTGCCTTTTCGGGTTTGCCACCAATGCTGTTGCTGCGTATCTAATTGTTTGTCACCAGTGCCATCTTCTGCGATTGCTTGATCAGTAGTGGCAGATATACCAAAACCAAGGCGCTTGATGGTTTTTTCGACATCATTTAACTGAGTCTCTGAATCAGAGGCCAACGTTAGCTCTAACTTTTCAGTCGCAAAATTAAGCTGTATGTCAGAGACACCGGGCATACGTGCTAATGCAGTTTCAATCTTTCTAACGCAACTGGCACAGTCCATACCTTCAATACGATATTGCATAATAATTCGTCCTACTATAAGCGTTCTTTTGATAACGCTATTGTGAACCCTCTAGCGGCTTCAGAGTCAAGGCCATTTATCTGTAATTGTATAAACTTGATTTTCTCAGCACTAAACCTTATAGTTACTTTAATTTTTTCAATTTTGAGATGACTTTGAAATAACTTCAAGAGAACTGTGAGATAACTTTGGAATAACTATGCTAATAAAAATTGGAGAGCTCGCTAAGTGCACTGGTGCCACCGTGGAGACCATTCGCTATTACGAAAAAGAAAAGCTATTACCAGAACCTTCCCGTAGTGAAGGGAATTATCGCTTATATCGTGAAAGCCATATTGAACGTCTACAGTTTATCCTGCACTGTCGCACACTTGATATGACGTTGGATGAAGTACGAACCTTACTGCAGTATTGGGAAGAACCTAACAGAGACTGCGGTGATGTCGATACCTTATTGGATGAACATATTCATGCGGTGGAAGTACGTATAGAGGAATTAAAGCAGTTGAAGCAGCATCTAAATGTTTTGCGGCAGAAATGCGTCAGTAGGGCGCCAGCGAAGTCATGCGGCATATTAAATGCGCTTGCCGACAACTCCTGCCATAACGAATAATATGGATAATAGTTGTTAATGCCAGCGATATTGCCAAATAACTATGTGGATTTATATAGGCAGTAGATTGATCCGCTGTTTAATGCTGTCAGAGCATACTTGATTGGGCGGTTAGAGGGAGTATCCGTAGTCTATTTTAAGTGGTTCCATTATATTGGTCTGTTTTGAGTGGTCTGTTAATAGGTTTGAAGAGTGAAATAGCTAGTTCCGCTAGGGTATGCCTATATCGAACCAGTCAGGTACTTTCACTGCTTCGGTTCCTTAGTGAGAACTTGAACATCCGACTCTATAATATTGCTATCAAGAGTTTAATTTTTTGAGATAGTAAGAGGGCACTTGTTGAAATGGCTGATGTTGTTCAAAGTCACTGCTGCTGCTGCTGCTGCTGCTGCTGAGAAGAAGGAATGGTGAAATTCGTGAAAGCCTTATTTCACTTGATGTAGCGTGCTTTTAGATAAATTTAGTTAGAAAGGTAGTTTTTAATCAATTCAGTGCGTAAACCTTTTTCCCAGATGTCTTTTGCATAGACCTCTGCTTTGCTATCAGCTGTATTTTTAATTAAGTACTCATCTATTTTCTTTATCACCAGCTTAATTTCATTCCTATCCAATCGATAGAATTCGTGATATGGAAAGAATTCAACACATTTACTATCAATTATTTTATTAAAAATTTCTGGATATGGATCCAATATTGCTTCTTCCAGAAGCTTAATAAACCCTCTACCAGCGAACTCACTATAATCGAAACATATACACTCATCACCCTCTTCAGGACTTGTTATATAACTTGTGGAAAAGACTGACATAGTTGCTACCTTTGTAATAAGTTGCTTAATAATAACCTATGCTATCGATTTCGTAATCATGCAATCCATATCTAACATGAGTAGTTCGACTCCTGTATAGCGCACCGAACAGGATTTAACATTAATAAGCTCTATTACAATTAGTGTATTTACGACTTATTAAATCAAATTCATACCAGAAATCCCACATGTATCTATCATCTGCATTGAATACTATCCTAACTCCACGTTCAACTTCCCAACACCAGCTAAATATAAGCTTAAGCTTTTGATAATGCATTTCAACCTCGGGAAATGGGATAGTTAATACATAATTACCTGCTTTATCATATACCTTTGCTACAAAGTCTGTATTTCTAGAGAATGTTTCTTTATTAAAAATCAAAAAGTAATCGAAATTATCCAAAAGCGTAACATCACCATACTCGAAGTCGATTTCAAAATTATTCAGTAGTGCTAATTTTTCGCGATTATTTAAATTCATTTCTCTTCTCCTCTCTTTTAGAGCTAGTTCATTAGTAAAATTTCATAATTTTATGGATAGCTCAAGTGGAAATTAGGTTCGTTATAACAAATCTTAGAGATAATTTTTTTTCGAAAATCTCACATGATGTACATTACCAAGTACACCGCGACTACCTAAGTAACTCAAGATACTGATACCATTAACCTACAGCCAGAGATTCAAGTCCTCACTAGGGTATCGCCCTTGTTACAACAACCCTATGTTTAAGAAAATCAAATATTTTGGTTGTCCTATAGTGATAAACTTAGCTTTGATAAGTATCAAACTAAATTTGTAAGGAATAGATATGGTGACGAGTACAAGTTTATTTGCTGTATTCCTAATAGCATTGGGAATTGTTTTGTCTCCCGGACCAAATATGATGTATCTGGTTTCAAGATCTATATCACAAGGACGTATTGCAGGAATGATATCTCTAGCAGGCATTGGGGCAGGGTTTTTATTCTATATGATTGCCTCAGCTATCGGCTTAGCTACCTTGTTTAAAGCAATTCCAATAATGTATGACATTATAAGAATTTCAGGTGCTATATATTTAGGTTACTTAGCTTGGAACATGATTAAACCGAAAGGTAAATCACTATTTGTAGCTGAAGAGCTTAAACCTCACTCACCCCTAAACTTGTTTTCAATGGGATTCGTCACTAATTTATTAAACCCTAAAATTGCACTGATGTATGCAGCTCTCATTCCACAATTCATTGATCCAGCCAACGGCTCTACTTTTAGTCAATTTATACAGTTAGGTATGGTTCAAATAGTGATAGCTATTACCGTTAATGGACTTATTGTACTCAGTGCTTCTACAATCAAAAATACGATAGTTAAAAAACCCTCTGTAATGCTTGCACAAAGATGGGTATCAGGTACGGTACTTGGTTTATTTGCCCTCAGCATGTTAAGACAGAAATCACCTACTGGCTAAAAAAGTAAATGAGCACTCAAAATAGCCGACTGTTCCCATAAACACACGTTATGATAATTTTTTTTAGCGGAAAAAGTCGGTTTAGGGTGGTCTGATTAAGCTATTGAGATAGTCATCAAAACACCACTAACACTTCGTTTGTACCATCAAGCTTATTTTGTTTGAAAGAATGTTTTAAAGCGCCGGAAGAAGAAGCACAGTTAGCAATATGAAGGGTAAGCATGCGACATATCTTATTTGAAACAATAGGCGTCAAAAAGAAAAGATTAATATGTCATCGAGCACTGTTCTTAAGCTTCTTTATCTATGATTGCTTCGCTTATTTTTTATATATTGTTTGATTGAAATAATAATTAAAGCTATTAAAACTGGATAAATAATGAAAACATCTACTCTTATTATTGCCCCAACTTGTGTTTTAGACCATATATCGATATAAATTTCCCATACAATATATAGGAGTATGGCAACTATCGTTACCATTTGCATTTTGGTTATTTTTTTCACAGGTCTTCTCTCTTATTTACTTTCAAGATATGTTGGAAATGCATAAGTATGCGCAAATACTTTAGCTTGCTCATCCCATTTCCAGTATTTTTACGTTTCTTCAAATACAGTATTAATAGCTGTAGGTTGAATAAAATCCACCTTTGTACAGGCAGTTGTGAATACAGTTAATGCTAAAATTAACTGTATTTCAAAGTTTTTATATAGCACTTGCTTCATTCTATTACCTAGTAAACTTTTAAGAGGTGTTTAAAACTCATTAACCGTGTCAACCACAAACTGACGAGTAGCCTCACCCTCTATCATATGATACTGAATTTGGCGTGTTTTACCTTGTGGATTGGCATTGCTATCGTCTTCTAAATAGAGTGGGAAACGTCTAACCAATACATTCTCAACCAATGCAAACGCATCGTGCCCCATATAACCTTGTTTGAGTGTATCAGTCAGCTCTGGATAAGAGACTTCACTCCATGACAGCCCTTTATTGCTCGAATAAGCAATCACGTCACCATATGAACCGCTACCCACACTTTGAGTGAATACTAGAATTTCAGGATATCCATCGCCATTCATATCACCCACATCGGCACTAACAACAGGATCGCTAATTGGTCGCTCGATAATGTCTTCACCCATGGGCTGAATCTGCAAGATATAACCACCATTGCCGTCAGAGGTACTGGTCACTTGAGTAGAAAAATCACCATAGTTGAGTGCTGTAGCGTATTGCGAGTTGTCCAATTGTTGAGTATCCAGCGTATCGCTTAATTTTTGATATACGCCACCAAGCGTTGCACCGCCGCTACAATAAAAAGCTGTTTTTTGTAGATGTGATGTTTCGCCTTCAATGGATAAGCTATTGTCATCAAAGCGCAAATAAACGGGGTTATTATCTACCCAAAACTGATACCGTCCATCATTCGCTTTATGAAGTACGGTGTCTAATGTACAAGTAGGTTTCTTTTTGTCTATGCGAGAACGAATAGACAAACCAATAGTGTCTGGACCAGCATCACGTATGCTGATCGCAAACCAGTCGTAACCCTCGTTACGTTTTGTATAGCCGTCTGTGACGTAATCGCCCGTTATATTGTTAGTATACTTATCGGTTGCGGTTGTCGTCGGTAGGTCGTTTTGTAAAACCGTTGTTGTCTCGAGGCTCTGCTTATTGGTGTTCTGGCACGCAGTCAGACTTAATATCAGTATGCTGAGCAGTAACGTTTTTCTCATAATAATTTTTAGTCCTTCAGAAGATTGTTATATAGGCAATTCATAATAAATTCATTACAGCCTATATCATTTGGCAATTTAAAAAACCATTATTCATTCTTGGCGTAGAATATTGGTTTGTACCCATTTTTTCTAGATGGGATCTAAGTCAGGGCACTAGGATAGTGGAGTTCAAAGCCTGTGACCGTGTCTATTCAGTAACCTTTTTACTTGTTTATGAAAATTTGATGATTAGGCATAAGCTGCGTTTTATGCTTGGGAGAAGCAGTGATTTTGCATATAAAATGACAATAACGTTGCATTATTTTTTGCTTTCCCGTTGCTAAAATAGAGTAGTACTCGATGCTTTCAAAACGATTCAAATTATCATTCGTAATACATCAGATTTATCTTTACAATCTCCCCTCATTTACACTATCAGATAGATTTAAGGTGAGTATTCCATGCTTTTGAGTATAGTTTACATTATTGGTATTACAGCAGAGGCAATGACAGGTGCACTAAGTGCGGGACGACAAAATATGGATTGGTTTGGCGTTATGCTTATCGCGAGTGTAACGGCGATAGGTGGTGGTAGTGTAAGAGATATCCTACTTGGTAATTATCCCTTAACTTGGGTAGAACATCCTGAGTATTTATTAATTGTTTGTGTGGCTGGGCTTATAACGACCTGGTTGGCGAGATGGGTTGTTAAATTTAATGGTGTTTTTATGCGTTTGGATGCTTTGGGGTTAGCGGCCTTTAGCATTATTGGTTGCCAAGTAGGGCTTAACATGGGACTTCACTATGGTGTTTGTGTGGTTGCTGCCATTGTAACAGGCGTCTTTGGCGGGTTGCTGCGTGATTTAATATGTCGCCAAACTCCATTAGTTTTGCATCATGAGTTATACGCTTCAGTTTCTTTGATCGTTGCGTGTTTATATTTAACACTCCAGTACTTTACTGTTAGTAGCAATATCAGCGTCATTGTTAGTTTGGTTGCTGGTTACTTAATCCGTATGGCAGCGGTTAGAGCAAAGAGGCGATTACCCGTATTCCATTTGTTAGAAACTTCCAAATAAAATAGTGATCCTACCGTTATAAGGGTGTCTACGAGCGAGCTGTGTTATTTTAGAGAGTCGTTACTACCTGTGAACACCTCGTTTTTAACACAGCTATTTAATACAGTCTGGCTGCAATTTATCTCATTTTTATCGTCATGTTCAAAATGAGGACACGCCCGAATACTGCTATACAGTGAGTGTAATTTTACCCACTGCTTTACCTGATTCAAGATGGTCATGCGCGCGTGCTATTTCCCAAATAGAGTAGTTACTATCGTCTATGATAGGCGTGATTTTGCCACTATCAACCAGCTCTGCAATCATTGTCAGGATACGACCGTGCGATTCATGGTTGATGCCATGAAATAATGGAATGAGCACCAAAACACCGTGAAAGGATAAGGCTTTGAGAGCAACTTGCAATGGGTCAGCAATAGGTAAAATAGTGGCGACATGGCCATTGAATCTAACGGCTTGAAAAGATTTTTGAATATTATCACTAGCCACCGTATCGAAAACTTTGTCAAAACCCACGCTGTCAGTATACGTCGCCACATAATCATCAACCTCCGCTGTTGTATAATCCACTAGATAATCCGCGCCTAGTGTTTGTGCTAGTGCACTATTAGCAGGAGAGTAGGTAGCGGTGACTGTCGCGCCAAGTACTTTTGCTAGCTGAACGGCAATATGACCAACGCCCCCTGTTGCACCATGAATCAAGACGTTATCGCCTTCTTTGACATTCATTTTTTGTACGAGTGCCTCATAAGAAGTGAGTGCGACCAACGGCAGGGCTGCGGCTTGCTTCATACTGAGAGTTTTAGGCTTTTTCGCCATTAAACGCACATCAACTAACATGAATTCAGCAAGTGCACCATCAATACCGTTGAGGCCACCAGCCATACCATAAACTTCGTCACCAACACTAAATTCAGTGACGTCGGCACCTATCTCGCTCACAATGCCAGCTACATCACCGTGTAGTATCTCTGGCAAATTCTCCGACCAAGGCAGCTCGACTGAGCGCAGCATGGTATCAATAGGATTCACACTAGTGGCTTTCACTTCCACAACCATATGACCTAGTGTTGCCGTTGGTTTTGGTTTTTCTGCCAATTGAAAAACTGCAGTTGTACCGATTTCTTTAATGATCATCGCTTTCATGTTATTACCCTTTACTGGTGTGGATGTCTTATTGTTTGTTTCAGGACAATCAGTTTAGACGTTGCTAATCCAGCAAACCATTACCTAGTAAACAAATTACTTTTGCTTTTTGAGCAAGCCATGGTTACAGTTAAATGGAATACCTACCAACTTAATAAAGGAGTGGCGATGAGCTCAATAAATCGACTGGCATATTTCAATAGTGTTGTCGAAACCGGTAGCATTTCAGAAGCCAGCCGCATCTTTGATGTACAGCCGTCTTCCATTTCACGGCAGTTAGCAGTGCTTGAGAAAGAGTTGGGGGTACGTCTACTCAATAAAACGACCAGAAACACCAGTTTGACTGAAGCAGGACACAAATATTATGAATACTCTCAGCGAATTGTGTCAGAGTTTGATAATGCCAAAAGAGCCGTTAATGATTTACAAATAACGCCACAGGGTAAGCTTAAAATCAGCATGACAGTCGGTTTTGGTGAAAGCATGGTATTACCGTTAATACCGAAATTTATGTCGTTATATCCAGATATTGATATAAAAATTGAGTTAACAGAACGGGTTGTAGATCTTATAGAAGAAAATATTGACGTCGCTATTCGAAGTGGACGCTTATCTGATTCGACCATGATTGCCAGACGCTTGGTATTTAATGATTTTCTACTGTGTGCAAGCCCCCAATATTTAAAAAATAATGGCACGCCTCGTAGGATTGACGATCTAGCTGATCACCAATGTATCCGATATGGTTATAACGGTTGGAAAGAGTGGTTTTTGATAGCAGAAGATAGTAAAAAGTTGATGATTAATAGTCAGGTTTCAGTGAACTCAGTGAATGGTCAGAAGCAGCTGGTATTGAATCATACAGGTCTGACGCTAATACCACTGTGGGCTGTTAAAGATGAATTGGCGAAAGGGTCATTAGTTCAAGTCATGCCAGATCATATTTTTAGTCCCTATGAAGAACTGAGTGCTACTTACGCTATTTATTTAAAGCGAGATATGGTTTCACCAAAAACACGCGTTTTTTTAGATTTTCTAGTAGAACAGATGATAGTGATTTGAGTTTGGATCTACAGCTTGATCTCACAAGTTTTTATAGTCAACGACCGATAAATTTACTTTCATGAATATTGATATTTTTAAAGACCGAGTATGAATAGTTTATGAAAAAATAGGAGCTCGTCCAATCTGCTTATTATTTCATATACGATATATGCCTAGGCACTCATGACTTGATGAGTGCTTCTAGAATTAAAATAGATTATTACTTTTAACTATCAGCCTATGGAGTTTTCATGACATCTAAATTATTTATCAGTGGCTCAATTATGCTGGCCCTCGCTACACTGTCTGGACTGATGGAAGGCTTATTTTATGGTGACATTGGTGCTGATGGCGTGCTCCAAGAAAGCTTGTTTTTACCTCTGACTTTTATTTTTTTAGCCTTAGCAGTAATTCTTTATTGCTTATCACTAATCATGCAGGTAAAAACAAGCGTGACAGGTACTCACATGAACTAAATGCTTATTCCGCAACCACATTATCAACCAGCGTCATCTCTTCGCCCGCTTTAAACGTCAGAGCATGAACACTAGACCTGACGTTTTTATTTTGGTCGGTTTCTGTTGGGTACTGACGTATAGTGACAAAGATGAATATAATAAATATCAAATACTAAATCAACAGTAACTCTCTTTAACCGTCAAGTATTAACGTTATGTATATTATGAAGTAGCTTACTACTATCTCAACAATTCAAACTATTGGTGTCATTTGCACATAGAGCCGTAGATTCAAGTCCTCACTAGGTTACCAAACCAGTGAAGGCACATGACTGGTTCAACATAGGTATACTCAAAATAACAGATATTAGAGTAGTTTTATCATTCTGACATCTGTTATTTTGGTGCCTTCGTATAGCTCTTCATGACATTGGCCGTCAGACTCAAAACCAAATTTTTCATAGAAATTAATCGCAGATAGATTGGTTTGTAAAACCCATAAAGATAGACTAGAGCAGCTATTACACTGAAAAGCATCAATTAGAGCTGCGTTCATTAACTTAGTACCTATCCCTAAATTTTGATATTGCGGTAGAAGATATAGAGTGGTTATTTCACACTTGGAATCTTTCTTAAAGTAAGAAATAAATCCTACAGTGGTATTATCAGCATCATATGCTATCCATGTGTTCACACCAGAGCTAGGTAATACTTTCCCCCACATCTCCATTTTTTGAGATAAGTTATTTTCCTTGTCTCTATACATTTTGGGTAAAAGCTCCGAATACGTAGCATTCCAACTTTCAAAGTGTATATTAGCAATATCTGATACATCGGTCTGGTTTGCCTTACGTGTAAAAAACATGTAGCACTCCATAGTTGAATGTTAGGATAGTACTACAGCGTAGCAAAAAATACATCATCTGAGGTTTCTAAACAATCCCGAAATTGTCGAAGGCCAAAGCTCCTTCATCGAATCGTATAACAGACGTTATAACAAATGGCTTCCATTCAAAAAATCATCCGTTTGAATGACAGAAAATAGACGAGTACGACAGATATCAAGTAGAAGTATGTATTTAAAAAGAGTATAAAAAGCATTATTTATTTGCTATAACTGTAAAGGCTTTATAAATTCACGGTTAGGAGATGAAAAATGTATAGTGGATAATGAACTAACAGGGAGCAATTTAGCGCGAGCCATGCTGAAGCGTGGTTACAAAAAAATATGGTGTGCTGTCACTGATGAGAACGACCGACAGGCAATCACTTATTTAAATGGTAATGATTTTACAGCTTATATCGTAAAGTTTGAGAATGAATGTTTTTATTGTGATGCCGGAATGGAATGGTTGTACGCTGTACCCATTAAGATAAGGGAAATAACACAGAAAGAAGCAACTTCTATCAAAAAGACCTGCTAGCGACTGCGGGTTTTTTATTGCCTAAAATATACGTCGCATCATGCCAAATATGCACTGTGATTATAGTTAATGTGAGCAATAAGTAAGTCATTGGTAGAAAATTCAAGGCTATCTACGACGAGCTGACGCCACCATAGATATCAATGGTGAAACCTCTTTTTGACACATATTTTTTAGGTGTTGTGCCGATTTGATGCTTGAGATAACGAATCAGATGCGGCTGGTCACTAAAACCAAACTCGAAAGCGATATCAACCCAATCTACCTGAAAATGCTCTTTGCAAGGGAATAGCTACAACGTTAATCACATTATCTAAGATAAGGTAGCATTTATATCGTTGATTCAGTTTAAAAGAGAGACAGGGCAACCGAGTGTAGAGGTATATGGGATACTTCAAGTTAGGTTAACGCTGTCACTCTTTTATGAAGGATTAACTATAGCTCAGCTTTTTATACTGGGTCATAACCATTTATAGGGCTTTATACTGACGCTAATGCCTGCTTACAAGCTTCAGCCAAATACGTATCGACCGTATCCTGTTTGAGCAGCCATTTTAGATATCCCGCACCATCCGAATGGGTAACTAAATCTGCAATAGCTTCACCCTTAAACTTACCAAAACTTAAATGTGTGGGTATGCGTGCCATTTGACTAAAGGTATATAGGCTCTCTACATCAGTAATGACATGACCTTGGCTATTTGCTAAGTCAATTAGGCTGCCAAGTACCAGTTGAGTGAAGTAAATATCATAGATAGCAGCGTGTGCATGCTTTGCTTGAGCACGTGCTGCATCTCGGTGGAAATGATAGAGCAGGGATACCAGTTTATGACTCTCAAGAGTAGGAAGGAGATGATTGGACATTGCATTGGTACAGATTAATTTAGGGGTATGGGTCACGCCCGCATTTTTTAGAACGCCCATATCATAATCAATATTATGACCAATCAAATATTCAACACTACTAGGCAATCTAAAGTCAGTATGAGGTGGCTCATTCACGACGTCTTCTTCACATATATGTGATACAGCCATAGATCCTAAACTGATTTCTTTTAGAGGATTAAAGCGCTTAGACCTTGGTTCTTGGATTACCTCTACGTTACCGTTATTTATATCAATAATAGAGTAGGCGGCTTCAGTCATGTGAGGTTCAACAAGACCTGTGGTTTCGGTGTCGAGTATATATGTGGTCATAGTGTCCGTTTATAGTTTTGAGCTAGGTGTGAGTGGTAAAGGCGTAAAAGCTTTGACATTGATAACAATGACTAAGAGAGTTGTTAGCCATTAACAAGCAAAAATATCAATTGCTAACAGCGATAATTGATTAGATTGCTTGCTGCATAAATAATCGCTAACTATACCAGTCTTAGCGGCTCTAATACATATTAGATTATTAATAAAGAAGTGATCTGCCTGTGCAAAGACAACCGTAAAGATGGCTGAACTAAAAAAAGACCCATACTGAATCTAACCAGTACGGGCATTATACTTACTGTTTTTATGAGTTGAACTGACTCTGGCAACGTTTAATTTACTCTAAGTGATGCACTTCTTGCAGGCCATATACAGGTGTCTCTAAACCTTCCATTCGGGCTTTAATTTGTAGTGATAAGTATTGAGAGTAATGTCGAGACTGGTGTAAGTTTCCACCATGGAACCATAAGGCTTCTTGCTGTGTCGGTTTCCACATGTTTCTCAACTCGCCTTCCCAAGGGCCTGAATCTTTAGCAGTATCTGAGCCCATTCCCCAACACTTACCAACTTTATCTGCTACTTCTTGGGAGATTATTTTTGCAGCCCAGCCGTTCATAGAACCAAACCCAGTGGCATACACAATCAAATCAGCCTCTAGCTCTGTACCGTCAGTTAGTACGACCGATTTGGGTTTGATATGATCAATACTTACATTGGGTTTCAGCTTTATTTTGCCTTCTGCGACAAGCTCAGAGGCACCTACATCGATATAGTAACCAGAACCTCGACGTAAGTATTTCATAAATAGACCAGTGTGATCTTCACCAAAATCGAGCATAAAGCCTGCATCGGTTAGCCTCTTATAAAAATCAGCGTCTATCTCTGCTACTTTGCGATATACAGGCTCATGAAATTCCGGCATGATTTTGAAAGGAATGGAACCAAAAGTCAGATCTGCTTTATAGGTAGTTATTCCGTTTTCAACGGCTTCTTCTGAGTACAAACCACCTAACACCTCATCCATCAGAGTATTAGATTTAATAATATGCGTTGATGAGCGCTGTATCATAGTGACGTCTGCGCCATTTTCCCATAGGGCAGCACAAATATCATGCGACGAGTTATTAGCACCTAAGACAACACACTTTTTATCTCGATATGCTTCACCACCTGGATGCTGGCTAGAATGATGTTGCTCTCCAGCAAAGTCCTTCGCCCCTTTAATTTCAGGAATGTTTGGTAATCCGGACATACCTGTCGCTAAAACCAACTGTTTAGGATGTAATACTAAACGTTCACCCGCTCTATCAACCTCTACATTCCATTGCTGTAACTCTTCATCAAAGGCCGCACTGACACATTCAGTTGATCCCCAATAGTTTAATTCCATAATCTTAGTGTACATCTCTAACCAGTCACCCACCTTGTCTTTTGGTGTAAATACTGGCCAGTTGTCAGGGAAAGGAAGATACGGCATGTGGTCGTACCATACAGGGTCGTGCAAGCATAATGATTTATAACGGTTGCGCCATGTATCACCGGCTCTCGGCTGTTTATCAATGACAATGGTAGGAACTTCTAGTTGTCGTAAGCGAGCTCCTAGACCGATTCCACCTTGTCCGCCACCAATAACCAAGCAATAAGGTTGCTCGCTATAACCAAGGTTTTTCTCTTCAAGCTCACGTTTTTCTTGCCATGTTAAACGATTAGGATCTGCACCGTGTTCAGCCCCTTTTGAGCGTAATTTTTTGCGCTTTTCAGGGAAGTCTGTGAGCTCAGTCATCGTGGTCAGTAATGTCCAAGCTTTGCCATTACGTAGTCGTAAATGTCCATAGCCTTTCGATACTTTGGTCTTAAAAGAGATCCAAGCTTCTATTACGCCATCGTTTTCTACCGCATCTCCATCAAGCTGCCAGTCGTATGGCTCAGTTGTTTCTAATGTATGCGAAAGCATTTCTTTGATTTCATCTTGTCCCTCTAGCGTTTTGATATTCCAAGTAAAAGAAACTAAGTCACGCCAGTAGCCTTCTTTTTCAAAGAATTCAGCAGCTTTGTCGATGTTTTTGGTACGTAGGGTTTGATCGAAATCTTGTAGCCAATTAGTGACTTGTTGGCTTGCGGATAACGTATGGTCTGATTTTTGAGCAGTCATAAAATTCCTCTCCCTGGTTATGTTTATTACTCTACCGCCGAACTCCATGTGCAGCAGTAAAAACTCACAAAATACCAAATAGCATGCTTTACGAATTGAATTAAAAGTCTAACTGATTGATATTATTGAGTGTTATCTCAAAAAATAAAATCACTATACTTGAGAAAAAGCATAGTCTGTAAGGACAGCGTCTCTTTAGAAGAGTGATAGTCCGTAAAGACTATATCTGTTATAAACAGATGTTGTCAATTATGGTGTATGGTTGTTCTCTCAAACACCCTAAGATAATGTACTTGCCGAGCGAAAAAAGGGTGTTGTGTGAATCTTATAATAGGTCAGGGGTCATTATGTCGCATGGGATTAGTGAAAGCACCCCATGATACCTATGTGCGATAGCTTGGAGATGGTCACTTCCCCTCACACATCAATTGAAGAAATTATCGACTTTGATATATCTTTTTAATGGACTTCCAATTTTAGGATCGTATCCAAACACTGATTTTTGCAGCATCATGTAGGAAAAGTATAAGTAAAATTAGAGTTGTTTCGAGCATGCTCCTATATCATCGATACTCTCAATCTCGAGACAACGTTATGTGATTTACCTTATAAATTATATAACATATCAGCATTCACTTTCTTGATACTATAACAACCGAGCACTTACGTATTACGCGACATATATTAGAAAATAGTCAAGCAAATAGCAAAAAATTATTAGAAGGCCAGCCTGTATAAAGCATCAAATAATTGCTTAAATTTACAAGTCTGATTTAATATTTCGAGCAGATACGTTGGAATTGCTTAAATTTATTTGAAATAATTATAATACTTAAAAATAGGAAAAATTTATGAACACTCAAGCGAACAGACCGCTCACCATCGTTGCCACTGTCAAAGCCAAGCCTGAGCACGTCGAACAAGTAAAATTAGAGCTTCTCAAGCTAACAGCAGCTTCACAAACTGATCAAGGTTGTATCCAATATGACCTGCATCAAGACAATGCAAATAATAATGGCTTTATCGTTTATGAGATTTGGGAAAACAATGAGCTGTTGCAGAAGCATGTAGAAAGCCCGCATTTTCAAAACTATGTAACAGTAACAGATGGGATGATCGATGAATTTGTTATAAATGAAATGACTATTATCTCGTAAGTTTTAAAACGCTCAGACTGAAAAAGTCTTTTAAGCTATGATTTATACGGCTTAAAAGGCTTTTTTAGTTTTAAAGAAGGTTGTTGTCATGAGCTATTACATCTAATGTAGAAAAAAGAGCCACTCAGTCAGAGTTAGCAAAATATGGTTGAATAAAATTTCTCTGGTTCCTGCACCACACAACAGGTATAAATTAACAAAAGTAAAAAGAGCACAGGTCAAAATTGGCTATCGCTATTATTACTTACTATAGGTTTCTCAACTGCTCAATCAACCAGCGATGTATACCACTGTCGCTGGTACGTGGATGCCATGCCGCGATGACTTTAAAAGTAGGCGGCAAGGCTTCAACCTCAAGCTCTTTGACTTTGCTGTTCGGCAATAGCCGCGAAGGATAAAACGCAATCATATCTGTTGTGTGCAAAATATCTGGTACGGCCGAAAAGCTAGGCACCGACATCATAATATTTCGTTTTAGACCTTTTTCTGCAAACCATTGATCATGAGAGCCGCGTAAATTAGCACGCGAGGGTGACACGACCAGCTGCGCGTGTGCGGCCACTTGCGCCAGTGTTAATGCCTTTGTTGCAAAGGTATTTTCACAACCCGTAATGCATAAATGCTGCTCTTCAAACAGAGTGACATACGATAAGTTATCTGGGATGAACTCGGGGAAGGTAATCAGTAAATCAAGCTCGCCTGCTGCAATCAGCTGATTGATATTGTCTGAGGCAAAGTCACGGACGATCAGCTTCAGATCTGGCGCGTCGCGTCGCGTTATACTAAACAATTGCGGTAACAATGCCTGCGTCGCATAGTCAGTCGCACTAATCGTAAATACGCCTTTGTATGTGTGCGGCATAAAAACCTCTGGCTCTAACAAATCCTCCAACTGTTTTAGGATATCGTCAAGGGATTGCTCCATCGATAGCGCCTTTGGCGTTGCCACCATGCTATTGCCTTGACGAATAAACAGGCGATCATCAAACACCTCACGTAACTTACGCAGCTGCTCACTGATGGCTTGTTGGGTCAGCCCCATTTTACGTGCGACTTGCGAGAGGTTTTTTAGATCAAGCAGCGCCTGTAATACTCTAAGTTGCTTAATATCGAGCCGATTCATTCCATTCATAATGCATACCATTAATAGTTGTATCTTAAACAATAAGTGGTTGTTTCTAATTGTACCCTCAAAACGCTATGCTGACTAACATTGCTTAAGTAATCATTAGATTGGTTATTAATCATCAAAACAGGCCAAACACCTTTAATAACAAGCCATCAGCTGCTTTAAAAGAGACACTTATGACACCAACCATTCTAAATACAAATACACTATTTTCCTCTGTAGAACTTGGGCCTTATACACTCAAAAACCGTATCGTAATGCCACCGTTGACACGCTCTCGTAGCACGCAACCTGACAATATCTCTAATGACTTAATGGCCAGCTATTATGCACAGCGTGCTACAGCAGGCTTTATGGTGACTGAAGGTACGCAGATTGAACCAAGAGGCCAAGGCTATGCTTGGACACCGGGTATCCATTCACCAGCCCAAGTTGAAGGTTGGAAAAAAGTCACGCAAGCAGTACATGACAAAGGCGGTATTATTTTTGCTCAGCTTTGGCACGTGGGCCGTGTGTCGCACACCAGCTTACAACCTAACGGTGCTCAGCCGGTAGGACCGTCTGATATTACCGCTGATAACGTCAAAGTATTTATTGAAACAGGTCCAGGCGAAGGTGCTTTGGCCGATCCAAGTGAGCCACGTGCACTCAGTACCGATGAAGTTGGTGAGCTAGTAAATATGTATGCGGCAGCTGCACGCAATGCGCTAGAAGCAGGGTTTGATGGGGTAGAGCTGCATTGTGCCAATGGTTATTTGGTCAATCAGTTTATTTCTGAGCATAGCAACACCCGTGATGACCAATATGGTGGGTCATTGACCAATCGTCTGCGCTTCTTAAAAGAGATCGTCGCTGCTGTCAGTGATGTGGTCGGTGCTGATCGTTTGGGCGTGCGTTTTGCGCCATTATTTGCCAGTACCACTGAGACACGTGTGTATTTGGGCTTGGTAGAGTCAGATCCCCATCATACGTATATTGAAGCGGTCAAAGTGCTTGAGCAAGCTGGCATTGCTTACTTGTCTATTGCAGAAGCAGATTGGGACAATGCGCCTGATTTACCAGACACTTTTTATCAAGCGGTCAGAGAAGAGTTTTCAGGCCGTATTATTTATGCTGGCAAGTACACGGTACAAAAAGCTGTGAACATTTTAGAAAAAGGCTACGGTGATTTATTCGCGTTTGGTCGCCCTTTTATTGCCAATCCAGATTTACCAGAGCGTATTGCCAATAACTGGCCATTGAATGAAGCAGACCCTGCCACTATGTATGGTGGTACTGATGTTGGCTATAGTGATTATCCTTACTATCGTTAATCCTCTATAAAAGAGTGACAGCATTAACCTCGCTTGAAGTATCAGATATACATCTACACTCGGTTGCCTTGACTCTCTTTTAAGCTGAATCAACTACATTAATAATAGTGAAGCATTTAAAAAGTGAATGAGATAAGGCCATTGATGGCCTTATTTCTATTTATAAACTTAATGCTTTTATATAAGCAGAGGCTTAATCATCAATCGGTATCATGCCATGAATCAAAATACTAAAGAAAGACTGATACGTATATTGGTAGGGTATGTCGGACTTTATCCAACGCTCCTGATCGTATTGACGTTATTGAAGCCTGTGACTCAAGGCTTAAGCCTACCAGTGGTGGTATTAATTGAAGCTATCATACTCGTTCCGCTGACACAGCTAGTTTCTTTCCCACTAGCAGGTAAGCTGATTGATATGCTAAGAAGAGAGAAATAATCGTTCTTTACATAGCGCATTTACCGCAATACTTGTGTTTACCAAGCTGATTCCTAACGAACCTCTAATGAACTCCAAAGCTTTGTTATACAGGTTTGACTGTAAGGTTATTCTTCTACATATTAAAAAAGACCTTCAATTGCTTGAAGGTCTTTTTGGTTTTATAAGTAATGTGAGCTTTCTAAGCATTTAACATAAAATTCATGCTAACAAATTCTTATGAATAAAGAGCGGTTTTTCATTTCAAAAAGTCAGGTTGCATAAAGGCAGGGTTTGGATAAGTATAAAATCCTTCTCCAGTTGCCGCACCCATTTTATTTTGATCAATCATCTGCTCTTTCAGATATTTAGCGGCCTTTAATCTTGCAGGGTTTTGAGTCGTTTCAGCGGCTAGCTTAGTGATGTTGTAGGCCGTGTTTATACCGATGGTATCCAAGATGCCAAATGGTCCTACAGGCGCACCAGTCACTATCATCCATGTCTTATCAATTGTATGCGGGTCTGCAACCTCTTTGGCTAATAATTGCAGTCCTGCGTCTATAAAGGGCGCTAATAAACTGTTCATTATGTAGCCGGGTTGTTCTTTATACAGCGGCATTGCAACCATACCAATGGCAGTAGCAAAGGCAACAACGTCATTAAACACCTTAGGATCTGTGCCAGGATGTCCCATAATTTCAGCGACATTATGCATCCAAATCTTATTGGCAAAATGTAGGGCCAAAAATTGAGCAGGTCGTCCCGTTGATTCCGAAAACTGGCTAGGGAGTAGGGTTGAGGTATTGGTGGCAAATATGGTCTTCTCTGGCGCTAGTTTGGCAAGCTTTTCATAAAATTCGATTTTAATGTCAGGAATCTCAGGAATGGCTTCAATCATTAAATCAGCATCTTTGACTGCTTCTGCTAAGTCTGAGGTGTAGCTGAGATTATCAAAAGCCTTGTCCAACTGCTCTTGAGTTGCCCTCAAATCCTTTCGAAAAGCTTTGCACATCAATTGAAATTTTGACTTTGCTTTTTCTAATACCTCGTCATTAATATCGTAGACACTGACATTAAAGCCATGGAACGCGGCTTGAAAAGCAATTTGATAGCCTAGGATGCCGCTTCCAGCGACAGTTACATTTTTATACGTCATTGTATTAATTTCCTAAAAGTAGTGGATATAGGTCGCTAGATAAATGTCTAGAACTTATAGATCTATTATTAGACTGTTTTACTTTATTATTCAACCTTCATTTTTATAAACACATTAAAGGTATCCCAAAAGTATTGCTAGGCAAGCATTAGCTAATTTCACACCACTTGACTTATTATTTTGTTAAATAATTCAATAACTTGCTGTTAGTGCTTATATGTTTACACCTGATTATTGTACGATGATTGAAGGTTGTTTTGATATCATAACGGCATTTTTAATGACTACTGATGTCAAAGTATTGTGCAGAAAGTTATAGCAGAGGGGTGGGTGATATATTGGCGGTCATTTATTCAAGCCGTTTCACTTATAGTCAAAGAACTCTAAAATGGGTACAAAGCAGCCGACTGCAGATTGTATAAGTAGTATATCTAAGGAGAATAATGCCGTAGCGGTTTAGTAATTCACCGACTATATCATTCGCTGCTATAGCTACATCACATTGCAATCACACAAGCCTAGTTACCGTCTCGAAGCTGTTTTGCTCATACATAGTCGTAAACATATGAGTAGGGGTTTTTTCTTGTAGCTGCCGGTCACCATTCCAAAAATAAATAACCTGTTTGTATTTGGTCTTTTCTTGTTGAATGGGGAGTTTGATGGTCTTAGCAAAAAGCTTGCTCGTCAGACTGTTTTTATCTTTGGTTTGCGTTTGTTTACTCAAACGTTTACCAAACACATCTGTCAGAGAGGCCGCTGAACGACTATGCAGTGGGAGATTAGTGATGTGTCAAGAAGGGGGGTATGATTTGGCGTCGACACCTTATATGGGGCTTGGCGTTATTGAAGGTTTGAGTGGTATAACACTTGATTTAGAAAATCCTTTTCAAGTTTTTGGTGATTCTCTTGGCTACACTAAAGAAGTATTACCTCATCAAGCAGCTGTTATTGAAGTCGCTGGAAAGCAGGTCAAAAATATAAATATTTAGCATAGAACTGATGGTTTTAGCTAAATAAAAGGAAAAAGCAGTGAGTATATATTCTTCATTACTTAAGTAAGGTCATGAGAATGATATAACCACTGCTTCATGTATCTTAGCCGCCCTCGCCATTTTTACTGACAGGGTTTTACGCTATTTCAGCTGTTCTAATAAATTCTCTAAAAACAAGTCACACTTATTCATTTCAGAGATTTCTACATATTCATTGGGTTTATGTCCTTGTTCCATTGAACCTGGCCCACAAACAAAAATAGGGCTATCAAAGGTTTTAGAAAACAAACCACCTTCTGTACCAAAAGATATTTTCCCAACGGTAGTATCATCGGACAGCAATGACTTTAAGAATTTCAATTCAGGATGCTCATGACTGGTACTCAATCCTGGATAAGCATTCATAAAGTGAATGTTGGCATACTGGCTATAAGCGTGTTTTTGTAGGTTTGCATTGATGATATCGGTAATCGTGTCAATACTGTCTTCTGCTATGTGGCGTATCTCATAATCTATGGTACAGCTGGCTGAAACCTCGTTTAACGCGGTACCGCCTTGGATTTTTCCAACATGAATAGTGGTGTAAGGAATATCATACTCTTCATCACGTTGTCCGCTACGTGCTAATTCATTTTGGCTATCTATTAATGACGTTATCACTTGGGTGGCAACATGAATCGCATTACGGTAATTGGGTGCCATAGAAGAATGCCCGTTTTCTCCACTACAGTGCGCTTGATACACGGCTTTACCTTTATGCCCTAACGCTATTTGCATAGAAGTCGGTTCACCAATCACACAAAACCGTGGCGTCTTCATCAAAGTTGGTAACTTAGGTAAGATATTTCTAACGCCTAAGCAACCAACCTCTTCATCAAAAGATAAACATACATGCAGCGGGATAGTCAGTTTCTGCTGGCTGGCTTGGCACATTATTCGTATTGCACAAGCGATAAAGCCTTTCATGTCCGTCGAACCGCGCCCGTAAATTTTATCATCACGTTCATCAGCGATGAAAGGATCACTCTCCCAGTGGTCTTTATTAGCAGGAACCACATCGGTATGCCCTGATAATAAGACACCATGTTCCCCGATTGGACCAGTTGTAGCAAATAAATTGGCTTTGTTGCCTTCTTCGTTATAATCGACAACTACAGAAATTCCATAGCTGTCGAATAGAGATTTGATGGCTTCGATTAAAGATAGGTTGCTTTTATAAGAAGTCGTGTCAAAACCAATCAGTATTTTTAATATTTCTATGCTGTTGTCTTTCTTTATTAATGACATAAATAACCTCTTAAATTTGAATGTTATTGGTCTTTATTGTTAGGTGTCTTAGGTTCGGGGGGGTAGCCTAGGAATATTGCCATCGTCAACGTATTGCTAATAGTGATAAGCAAAAGGTTATAGCAATACTGCGTTACTACGTTTTGGATATTAAGTGACAACGTAATACTTATTTTTATTGGCATTGGCATCATATGACTTACAAATCGCCAGGCACACCGTAACTTGGTGCAGTCGTTGGATCTACTGCTCTTGCTATGTAGTCATTCATTTGTGGCTCATAAACCTCCCAAGCAGTCGCTAGATCATCAATTGGGTTTTCTGACCAGTCTATCCGTAAGTCAACGATAGGCCACTGTATGTCTTTAGCCATGATCATCAATCCCACCGAATGGACAGGACCAGCTTCGCCGCCAGCAGCTAAACCGGCTTTCATCGCAATCAAAAGACGTTCTGCAAGTTGCCCACTAGCCTGTTCGAACGCCTCAGCAATCGCTTGTGGTACAGAGGTGTTGTCGAGCAAGTTTCCCGCACTAACAATATCTTCACCTATAAAATGCCCATGAACGCCTAACGTATGCTCTCCACTGAATACCGCGCCTTTGTCTCCATTGTTCAAGGCAACCAATTGGCGATACTGTATAAAGTCTTCATTTTCAACCAAGCGCTGAATCGTATTCTCCGGCGTATATCCTTGCTGTAACGCATCAAGAATTTTTTTACCTAGGATAGGGTCAGTAATATTTTGACTCATTACCATGCCAATCCCAGCGCGACCATGTAGACAGCGTGACGCAACTGCAGGTGAAGAAGATGATACTGCACCTCCAATTTGGCCTGTTTTTTTACAGCGAGCAATAATAGAAAAGGTCATGTTAATCTCCAAATTTAATAGTGTTTACTCAATAATCTAAATTAGTCAGGAATGACAGCAGTGGCATCTACTTCTACTAACCATTCAGGCCTTGCTAACGCTGTGACTACGATACCTGTAGAGACAGGGTATACGCCTTTCAGCCACTTGCCGACGACACGATAAACCTCTTCACGATAGCGCGGGTCAATAATATAAATAGTGATTTTGCAGATATCTTCTAGTTCACCACCTGCTTCTTTCAATAGCATGTCGATGTTGTACATCGCTCTTTCCGTTTGTCCTGCTGCATCAGCCAGACAAACACTTTCTGTAGTTTTGAGGTTTTGTCCAATTTGACCTCGTAGAAAAACAGTACGCCCTTTAGCCACGACTGCCTGACACAGATCATTGTCTATATTTTGCTCGGGATAAGTTTCTTTGGTATTGAAGCAGCGAATCCTGTCATGTTTCATATTCTGTACTCTCTAATGATATGAATGAAGAGAATTTAGTATAGGTAAGCGCTGAAACCTTATCTATTCTGATTTTTTGTACTGCTGATTCAGAAATAGTAAACCAGACAAAATATCTGATTTTAGGCCGTGGCATTCACATGCTGTTTTCGGCTGATTTTGTTTTTCTGAATCAATAGTTATTTAAAGAGTTATTTCAATTGTTGTTGTTTCACATAGGATGTAAATAGATATTAATTCACTGGAGAGAACAATGCAGACAACGGATACGTTAGTGATTGGGGGTGGACAAGCTGGTATTGCAATGAGCGAACACCTGTCCAAAGAGGGTATTGATCATATTGTCTTGGAGAAAAACCGTATTGCAGAAGCGTGGCGTACTCGTCGTTGGGATTCTTTAGTTGCCAACGGACCTTGCTGGCATGATCGTTTTCCTAGCATGCCGTTTGAGGATGACCAAGAAGGGTTTATACATCATGACAAGGTTGCTGATTATTTCCAAAAATACGCCGAACATATTGATGCACCTATTCAAACTGACGTTGCGGTGACCAAGGTTACTCCTTTGCAAGGCAAGCAAGGCTACCACATCACTACCTCAAAAGGGGAGCTAGAAGCCAAGCGAATCGTGGTAGCAACAGGGGCGTTCCAAGTACCTTCTATTCCACCGATTATTCCTTCAGCCGCTAATGTGCAGCAAATTCACTCAGATAGTTATAAAAATCCTGAACAGTTACCAGAGGGTGCTGTATTAGTGATTGGTAGCGGTTCATCGGGCGTGCAGATCGCCAAAGAATTAAATTCTGCTGGCAAGACGGTTTATTTATCAGTTGGCGCGCATGAACGTCCACCACGCCGTTATAGAGGTCGCGATAATGTTTGGTGGTTGGGTGTATTAGGAGGTTGGGACAGAGAAAAACCAAATGATGGACCATTAAAAGGCTTTGCTGTCAGCGGTATGAACGGCGGAGAGACAGTTGATTTCCGTAAATTGGCCCATGATGGTATTCACTTATTAGGCTTAACAAAGTCATTTTCTGACGACACCTTAACCTTCAACGATGATTTATTCGACAACGTCAATGAAGCAGAACAAAACTACTTGGCGCTTTTAGATGTGGCAGATAAATACATTGAAGACAATGGTCTAGAGCTACCTGAAGATCCAGAAGCACGGGCGTTCTTAGAGCTACCTGAATCTATCAGCAACCCAACTTTATCAATAGATTTTAGTGAAAGTAACATCACCAGCGTTATTTGGGCCACTGGTTTTAAGTATGACTACAGCTGGTTAGAAGTTGATGTGTTGGATGATGTCGGTCGACCATTGCATAACCGCGGTGTTACCTCAGCAACTGGCATTTATTTTGTTGGTCTACCTTTCTTATCAGGGCAGGGGTCGTCCTTTATTTGGGGTGTTTGGCATGATGCTGGACGCATCGCTGAACATATCGCTATCAAGAAAAAATATCATGAGTATGGTTAGTGACACAACACATGTTAATACACAGTATTTCTATAGGAGTAACTGATGAATACGTATAACGAACTTTATATTGATGGAAAATGGGTAGCACCATTAAACGGAGCCACCATCGCTAGTATTGACCCTAGTAATGAAAGTGTGATTGCAGAGATTGCTAGTGCTACTGTTAAAGATGCAGAAGCTGCTATCAAAGCAGCTAGAGAAGCGTTTGATAACGGTAGCTGGTCTGGACTCACAGGTACACAACGTGCTGAGTATCTGCGAGCCATTGCCAAAGAAATTAACGATAATTTGGATTTTTTGGCAACGCTAGAAGTACAAGATAACGGAAAACCTTTTACTGAAGCTCAGCTAGATATGAGTGGTGTGGTCGCTTGTTTTGAGTTTTACGCCAATCTAGCAGAAGATTTCGATAACAACCAAGAGTCTGAGGTAGAGATTCATAGTGAGGGTTATAGCTGCTTGGTTCGTAAAGAACCGTTAGGTGTCGTTAGTGCCATTATTCCATGGAACTTTCCTTTAGATATGGCTGCTTGGAAAGTCGCTCCTGCTCTCGCAGCGGGTTGTACGATGGTATTAAAACCTTCAGAAGTTACCTCAATGACTGCTATAGAGCTCGGCCGTATCTGTCAAAAAGTTGGATTACCTAAAGGCGTATTAAACATAATCACGGGTCATGGCTCAGAAATAGGTCCTATCTTATGTGAACATCCAGCCGTTGATAAAGTTGCTTTTACTGGTAGTGGCCCAGTCGGCAAGCAGATTATGAGATCAGCCGCAAATACGGTCAAAAACATCAGCCTTGAGCTTGGTGGGAAATCTCCACTGATTATTTTTGATGATGTCGATATTGAAACAGCAGTTGAATGGATCATGTTTGGTATTTTTTGGAACCAAGGCCAAGTTTGTTCTGCAACCTCCAGAGTACTGGTTCATGACAGTATCTATGACGAACTGACAGCACGCTTAGTGCAAGAGGCTGAAAAAGTCGTCATTGGTCATGGTATGGATCAGGACGTTCAGTTAGGCCCTGTTGTCAACAAAAAGCAGTACGATGCCATTATGGCCACGCTTGAACGAGGTAATTTAGATGGTGTCAATGTACTAACTGGCGGCAAACGAGCCAGCGGATTTGATAAAGGGTACTTTATTGAGCCGACCGTTTTTGGAGATGTTCCTGAGGATCATCCTATCTGGACAGCTGAAATTTTTGGACCTGTCGTTGCCCTTCGTCGTTTTAAAGATGAAGCAGAAGCCGTCGCGAGTGCTAATGATTCCGAGTTAGGTCTGGCTGCTGGTGTTATTTCTAAAGATATCGATAGAGCCAACCGTGTCGCTCGAAATCTACAAGCAGGTATTATTTGGGTTAATTGTTCACAGCCTTTATTTTTACAAGCGCCTTGGGGTGGTTATAAACAGAGTGGTATAGGGCGAGAGTTGGGCACTTGGGGTCTTGATAATTACTTAGAAACCAAACAAATCACGACATACCACAATGAAGCTCCGTTGGGCTGGTACTTAAAGTAGGGGTTAATTCCTGTTTAATTCTTTCATTGGGCATACCACGCTTTTTTAACAACATTAACCAGTAATAGAGGCATCTATGAATAATAATGATGGGCCGACGAAAACGTCGATAAGTATGGAAAAAAGAAGCGTTGAGTTTATTCCTTTAGATGAACGTACAGGAAGTTCGCGCGAATTGTTTGGCATCTGGTTCGGTTTTAACATGGTGCCTTTAGCCTTGATTACCGGAGCAATCGGTATCGTTAGCGGATTGTCTTTTTGGTGGTCCGTATTAGCGATTATTATTGGTGGGCTTATCGGTGGAATTACGATGGGTCTTCATGCATCACAAGGACCGAAGCTTGGTGTGCCACAGATGTTACAAGCTCGAGGGCAGTTTGGATCAAGAGGTGCAGGGATACTGACTGTAATTGTTCTCTTGATACTTCTTGGCTTTTTTGTTTCGAACTTGGTCGTTGCTGCACAGGCCTTACAACTGGCCATACCAGGAATACCAGCCTCATATGTCATTTTGTTTGCTACATTGACCAGTTTGGTTATTACTATTGTTGGATACTCGCTTGTTCGATATCTGTCATCAGTTGCCGCTTGGGTAGTAGGGATTATCTTATTATTGATTGCAGCAGAAGCCGTTTTCAATATAGGAGACTACTCAAGTCTTACTGAAGTGGGGAACTTTACGGTTGCTTCATTCTTTATGGTGATGATGATTACTGCGTCTTGGTTGATTGGGTTTGCTCCTTATGTATCTGATTATTCAAGATATATGTCTCCAGATAGTGATGAAGTTGCCGCATTTTGGGGAACGTATTTGGGATGTACCCTAGGTGCTGTCATCGTCATGATAATCGGCGCGTTTTTGGGATCACAGATAGCAGCTGGTGACCCGCTTGTAGCACTAAAAGAGAATTATGGGTTTTTTGGGCTATCTATTCTTGTTGTCATGTTCGCTGCAACCGCAATGGTCAATTGCATTAACTCTTATACCGCCACATTGAGTATGTTGACCGTGTTTAAAGGTGTATTTCCCAAATCGGATATAAGCACGTCAATACGAATCTCTACTGTCGTTATCTTTCATGTGATTGCTTTTTTTATGGCAACGGCAGTGGGTGATGACTTTTTGACCAGCTTTACAAACTTCATCTACCTTCTCATTTACTTCTTAGTCCCTTGGTCCGCAATTAATCTGGTTGATTACTTTTTGATTCAGAAGGGTGAATATCATATACCGTCCTTTTTTGAAGAAGGAGGCGGGATATACGGACGCTGGAATGTTAATGCGATGGTGGTTTACGGGTTAAGCATACTTATTGAAGTACCGTTTATGGGTATTAGTTTATATACCGGCCCATTGTTCGAATTGCTTGGCGGAGTAGATATTGCCTCGATAATAGGATTTATCTTTGCAGGTGCTTTGTATTACTTAGTCAACAAAAACAAGAAAATAGACGTTAATGCATAATTTTTCTATAGAGATGGTTGGTTCAATTTAGGTGTGTTATGTCGTTAATCTGGCTTGTGGTACAACGTGTACGATCTTGACTTGGTAGCTTCACACTTTGGTTGTCTTGGACCGACTATATTTTTTACATATTTTTTAAGAAGGATTTAATCATGACTTATGACTATATAATCGTTGGTGCTGGTTCGGCAGGATGTGTGTTGGCCAATAGACTAAGCGAAGATCCGAAGGTCAAAGTATTGTTATTAGAGGCCGGTACTTGGGATACCAACCCATTAATTCATATTCCAGCAGCACTGCCAGCCGTAGCACCCGATGAAAAATTAAATTGGGGATATATCACTGAAAAAGAAAGTCAACTAAATGATCGTGAACTTGTTTGGCCCAGGGGAAAAGTAATTGGTGGATCAAGCTCTATAAATGGCATGGTATACACCCGTGGCAATGCTGGTGACTACGATAAGTGGGAAGAATTGGGTGCAACTGGCTGGTCTTATAAAGATGTATTGCCATACTTCAAAAAAGTAGAAGCCAATGAGCGTGATGATGATGTTTATCATGGCAAAACAGGCCCTTTACATGTTTCTCGTGGTTTTCGAACATCAGAAATATCTACTTTGTTCGTTGAAGCGGGTAAGCAAGCTGGGTTTAAATTTGCTGATGATTTCAACGGAGACGATCAAGAAGGTTTTGGTGAATTTGATGCGACTGTACACCGAGGCAGACGCTGGAGTTCAGCTACTGCATTCTTGAAACCTATTAAATCAAGAAATAATCTTTCTATCATTACTAGTGCCTTGGCAACTAGGGTGTTATGGGATGGAAATCGTGCTATTGGGGTAGAGTACCAAAGTCAAGCTAAACTACACCAAGTCCATAGCAGCAAAGAGGTCATCTTATCGGGTGGTGCGATTAATTCTCCTCAGTTATTGCAACTCTCTGGCGTTGGTCCAGCAGAACTATTGAATGAACTTGGTATAAAAGTCGTTGCTGATCGTGCTCAGGTTGGTGAAAATCTCCAAGATCATCTTTGTGTTTGTGTGACATCTAGAGTGATTAAGCCGATTAGTCTTTATCGTTATTTGAATCCATTCCGTGGCGCAATGGTTGGTCTGCAATATCTGATGGGTAGGCAAGGCATGGCTGGACGAGCACCACTATCGACAGGCGCATTCCTAAAAACAGATCCAAGTTTGGCTTACCCAGATTTCCAACTTCATCTCACTCCTGCTTTGGTGGTGTCACATGAGGGGTCGTGGCCCACAGAGCATGGATTTACGATTTATGTTAATCATGGCCATCAAAGAAGCCGAGGCTCAATAAAAATCTCTAGTAAAGATCCTAGTGTCCACCCTCGCATTTTTGCTAATTACTTCTCTGATCCAGAGAACGAAGACCTTATTCTTCTTCGTGAAGCTGTAAAAATAACGACCAATCTTTTACAACAGCCAGCATTCGAAGGTATATTAGGAGAAGGCATAGGGCTTACCGATCCCAATGCAACAGATGCTGAGATTGAGGATTTCATTCGTGCCAATGCTGAGACAGAGTATCATCCAGTCGGCACTTGTAGGATGGGTAGCGATGATGAGGCTGTCGTCGACCCTCAATTGAGAGTAAAGGGCGTTGAGGGATTGCGTGTTGTTGATGCTTCAGTAATGCCTTCGCTGATGAATGGCAATACGAATGCGCCGACGATTATGATTGCGGATAGAGCAGCCGATATGATTCTGAATCAAGTGTAGTTTGCATATAAAAAAACCACTCTAACTTGAACAGTTAGGGTGATTTTTTGAGTCCACGTAGTGATATAAGTAGCATGTTAGCTACGTATGTATAGCAAAATTTTGATTTCTTACAAAGACAGAGCTTCTATGAAATACCAACTGATTATAAGAACACCGACACAGGTGATATTCTTAAATAGATATCAGTCATTTTTTCTTTTTCGTACGCCATCTAAAATAAGAGCTTTCAATAAGCTAACTGCCATCAAAATAATGATGAGTGAAAAGGGTATTGCGGCAATAATCATAGCCGAGGTAATAGCACTCAATCCTCCGGCTAATAACAATGCTGCAATAACGGAAGCTAGAGCAAGACCCCACACGATGATGTGTTTTTGGCCATTTTCAACTTCGACCTCACCTCCAGCATTTAGCATATTTACAACTAGCAGAGCAGAGTCAGCAGAAGTAACCAAATAGGTTAATAGCAATACCACCACCATCGCTGATAATATTTTTGCCATCGTTGGCTCTAACATAAAGCCAATAATCTCGAATAGCTGAGCGGTTAACCCTGACTCAAATATTTTGCCACCAGCAATACCACTTAATTCTAAATCGATGCCAGTACCACCAATGAAAGAGAACCAGACAAACAGTGTCAAACTAGGCGCTACGATACCAATCAATCCAAATTCACGAATAGTACGGTTTTTGGAAATACGTGCTAAAAACATACCAACGAATGGTGCAAAAGCAATCCACCATGCCCAGTAAAAAATAGACCAACTGGTTTGCCAGCTACCCAATTCAGTATTGGGTTCCCAGACGGTAAATACCATTGCAGGCAAGTGCACGACGTAGGTGAAAATCCCTTTGCCTAGCATTTCTAGGGCGAACATAGAGGCCCCAAAAATCAAGAAAAAAGCTAAAAGGGAAAATGACAATATCATATTGATATTACTTAACCACTTGACGCCTCGTCCAACACCTGACAAAGCAGAAATCATCGCTAGGCACATGACCACAAACAATGATAGTAATAATGCTCCAGTGGTTGGCTCAGGGTTATTGGTATTAGTCACCAACCAATTAATACCAGTAATACTGTATAGCCCAGAAGCAAAAGAGCTTAAGCCAATACCAATTGTTTGTGCAATACCAAATATCGTGGCAATTACTGCAGATATATCAATGATATGACCCAATAACCCTTCTAAGTGTCTACCAAATAAAGGTGTTAATGCTGAGCGCATTGTTAATGGTAATCCACGAGAATAACTGAAATATGCCAAACAAATACCGACTAAGCAATAAGTTGCCCAAGCACTGATACCCCAGTGAAGAAAAGAGTAGCGAAAGGCTGCGTCTAGTGCTGACTCAGTTTTGGGTAATACTACGCCATCGATAGCAGTTAAAGTACTGGCCGCCACTTGGTTTTGATAAAAATTGAATACATCAGCACCTTGAGGTAGCTTGAGACCATTAGCATTCAACGCTGACATGATTATTTCTTTTGACATAATAGTGTCAGGATTGTTTGCCAAATGCCAGATAGGTTCGGCAGCACTATAGGTGAGTACACCAATACCAATACCTGCCCCAAAAATCATTGAAAACCATGAAAAATTTGAAAATTCAGGTTTCCCATTAGGGTCTGAGCCAAGTTTAGTGCGTCCAAACGATGGCCATAAAATAGCGGTCAGGCAGACAAATATATAAAAAGCGACAGAATACGTATAGTAGCTATTGAGATTGGTATAAGACCAGTTTTTCATATTATCCAGAATCGCACCGGAACGATCAATGTCGCTTAAAATCCAGATAACAACTAATGTCACCAAAATCTTCGATGTTATGGTGACAATACGGTTAAAACCTTTGTAGAAACCTTTGTCATGAGTTTTTATATTTAACTCTGTCAATGGGGGACGAATAGGCATAGTTTCTTCCTTAAAACTAATGTAGTAGATTACATCGAGTGGTTACCTCATGACAAAAGGATTAGCCATCGGCTCCGCCGAGATATTAATCCATGTCGTTTTTGTGCGAGTATACTGAAGTACAGATTCGCTACCAGCTTCACGCCCATAACCTGATTGATTGTAGCCACCGAAAGGTGCTGTAGGAGAGATAGCTCGATAGGTATTTACCCAGCAAATACCTGAACGAATCTGTTGTGAGACACGGTGCGCCCGAGCTAAGTTTTGAGTGAATACACCAGACCCCAAGCCATAGACGCTGTCATTTGCCATAGCAATAGCTTCTTCTTCAGTGTCAAAAGCAACTAAAGACATAACAGGTCCAAACATCTCCACACTTTGTGTTTCAATGTCAGTATTAGGACATTCTACTAAGGTAGGCGTAAAGTAGTTACCGCTAGCTAAAGCAGAGTCAGTAGGCGGCTGGCCACCGAAACGAATGGTCGCGCCTTGTGAGACTGCCTTTTCAAGAGTATCTTTAATACGATCTACTTGAGCCTTAGTGCATAAAGGGCCTACGTGAGTATTGGTATCAAGAGGATTGCCAATGACAATATTTTTGGCTTTTTCTTCTACACGTTTGATAATTTCAGGCAAGATAGAACGGTGAACAAACCCGCGAGATCCCGCCACACAAGACTGACCTGAAGCGCCAAAATTACCAGCAATCAATCCATTGGCCGCACTTTCTAAATCAGCATCATCAAAGACAATAATTGGTGATTTACCACCTAACTCCAAGCTCGTTACCGCAAAGCTATTGGCAGAATTTCTGACTACATGCCTTGCTGCATCGGGCCCACCAGTAAATGCGATTTTGTCTACATCAGGGTGGCTGGTCAATGGAATGGCACAGTTTTCAGCATCACCTGTAATGATAGATACGACACCTTTAGGGAAGCCTGCCTGTTCCACTAGTTCAGCAAAAGCAAACATAGGGCAGGGTGCTATCTCGGAAGCTTTCAAAATGATAGTACAGCCTGCTGCTAGCGCTGGGCCTAGCTTAGTCGCTGTTAAAAACATTTGTGCATTCCATGGCACAACAGCAGCGACTACGCCAATAGGTTCGCGTGTAGTAAACACGTGCATATCCGGCTTATCAATTGGTAGTGTAGCGCCTTCTACTTTGTCAGCCAGTCCTGCAAAGTAACGATAATAGTCGCTGACATAACGTGTTTGAGCCACAGTTTCATGAGCCAGTTTGCCACTATCCGTTGTTTCAATTTCCCCTAGTTTTTCGGCATTTTGCTCAATCAGATCTGCTAAGCGGTACAATAACTTACCGCGTTGGGTGGCAGTCATTTTTGCCCATTCAGGATTATTCAGTGCAGTCTTAGCACCATCGACAGCTCGTTCGACATCAGCAGGGCTAGCACAGGCGAATGTTGCCCATGCTTCATTCGTTGCAGGGTTATAGCTGTCTAGGACTTGGTTAGTGCTCCCTTCGCACCACTCGCCATTGATATAGAGTTGATAATGAGGTTTAGCCATAGTGGTTCTCCAAATTTCTTATTGGGTTATCTGTTTGTCATTTACTAGAAACTAAGTATGGTTATGCAAATGCTGGCATAACGTCATTGATAAAACGGCGCAAGGATGCCTGTTTCTGCTCATAAGTCATACTAGAGTCAATCCAAAATGCAAACTCGTCATAACCCAATTTTTCATATACTTTGAGTTTTTCAATGACCTGATCAGATGTGCCAATAGGCATGTTTTCTAACATTTTTTCAGGAGCATACATGTCGATTTTTGCCATTTCTTCTTCGCTTAATGGCTCAAGTAGCCCTTGATGGATAGGGCGTTCGTTTTTGAACCACGCGCCAAAATAGCAGTAGAAACGGCTGATACATTTTGCCGCTTCAGCAACGTCATTCGCATCACTACCAACGTAAGCATGTTGCAAAAGCATAATTTTCGGGTTTTTACCTTCGCCATGCTCAGCTTTGGCGTTTTTAAAGGCTGTCATTAAATTTTGGATTTCTGCCATGCCTTGCCATAGTGGGGTAACTTGCACGTTGCAGCCATGTTCTACTGCAAAGTTGTGGCTGTGAGGGTCACGTGCTGCAATCCACATGGGTACGCCACCTTTTTGTAAAGGTTTTGGTGCTGAAGTGGTTGATGGAAATTGGGTATACTTGCCATCATGAGCGTAGTCGCCTTTCCATAGTTGCTGTACTGCAGGGACAAGTTCACGCATGCGACCACCTGCTTCCATTGCATCCATACCAGGCATCAAGCGCTCGTACTCAAAATTATAAGCACCGCGAGCAATTCCCAAATCCAATCTGCCGTTGGTGACAATGTCAGTCATGGCCGCTTCTCCAGCCAGTTTAATCGGATGCCAAAACGGCGCAATCACCGTACCAGTACCTAGACGTACGTTTTTGGTGTGATGGGATAGATCAATCAGATTTAAAAATGGGTTTGGGGCGATGGTAAAATCCATACCATGGTGTTCGCCAGTCCAAATAGCATGCATTCCGCCTTGGTCGGCTATTTTTGCCAACTCAATGAAATCATCATGTAGCTGTTGATAGGTTTGTGATTCGTCGAGGCGTTCCATGTGTAAAAATAGTGAAAATTTCATGAGGCAAATCCTTTGCTGTGTATTTTTAATTAAATGTGAAGTTTAGTGGACGTTACCGTGTTCTTCTTGGCCAACATACACGCCATAAAGGCCGTTTTCGCTTTCAGTTGCATAACGTGTCATCATCGAATTCATGGCAGGAGTAGCAAAATCCTGTTCCGCGATATCAAAAATTGAGACGTATTCGCCGAGCCCTTCGGTCTCTGATGAGTTTGCAATAGCGCGATAAAAAATATAATTGGTATTTGTTTTGGCATTCTCATAAATAGAGAAGACCGCACCCAACTGCGCATCAATACCCTTGTCTGCCAAAAACTGTTGGATCGTGCTGACGGCATTGGTATTGTCATCGGTAGTCGTACTGGGTAAGGTAGTCTTACCATCCTTTTGACTGAGTAATACTTTTCCATTGTGCTCTATGATCACACCCACATTGACATGTTTTTCTTGCGTACTGATTTCTGCTGCTTCACGCTCTAATGCTAAGCTAAAATAACCACCAGACGCATACCCTAAGCCATACCCCTCACGAGATGAAAAATCAAGCACCTCACCAACTAGAAGGTGGTGATCACCAGCCTCTAGATTACGATCTGTTTTGCAAGAAAAATGCGTCAAGGCGCCTTTTATGATTGGATTGCCATGTTCATCTTTATGCCATTCAATTTGACTAAAGCGTTCGTCTTTTGAGCCCGCAAAGATATTCGAAATATTCTGTTGATCTTCACTCAAAATATTGACAGCAAAATGATCACAGTTAGAAAATACATCAAAACTGGACAAGGATTTTGCTGGGCATACTAATAGGAGCGGTGGATCCAGTGATACCGACGTAAAGGAATTAGCAGTAAAACCGACAGGTTTACCGTCATTAGATATAGCAGTTATGACAGTAACGCCAGTCATATAGCTGCCAAAGGCATTGCGTAGAGTTTTAGGATCAAGTTGTTTCATGAGAACCTCTTTTTAAAAATAGACATGCTTTTGGATTAAGCAAGCGTCATATTGTGTGAGTCACATTGAGTAAAAAATGTTGCCAATGCAGCGTTAACCATATTCGAATGTGTCATTTGAGTCATATGACGGGCTTCTGGTACGATAACGGCATCAGCATTGGGTAGTATATTTGCCATTGCCAGTGACATTTTAGGCTTAGAATTAACATCCAGTTCGCCTGTTAAAAATAACGCAGGTGCTGTAATGGATCGCAAGTCCACTTCTGCAATACCACGTAAATGTGCAAACATCTGATAGGCTCGTGCATATCCTAAGCGACTGCCATTATCTAACCATTTTTGACACAGCTCTGCCTCTGAGCGGTATTTAGGATTGCCATCAAACCATCTGGCTATCGGTTGCTCAGTAACATTTTGATTGAGATCGTTTATGAGCGATTCAGCTCTAGCTTGTACATCTTGAGCCGCCTCATCTGGACGATTATAAATCGCATTTAATGCAGCGATACCAAGTACTACTTTGGGAGACGATACAGCAGTCTGTAAAGCCATCATCGCGCCTAATGAGTGACCGACAATGATTGCTGGTTGACCCACAACATCATTAATGAATGTTGTTAGCACATCAGCAAAATCTTCCAACGTCAGGACAGAGTTAGATAATAAATCGCTCTCTCCATGTCCTGGCATATCAATCGCATAACAATGATAGTGTTTAGTAAATACAGATAGTTGTTTGTTCCAACTCTCTGCTCGTAAGCCCACACCATGGATAAAAACAATAGGGGTAGATTTTTCATTAACGCTGTCATTGGCACTTATACTGTAATGATAAGCGACTCCGTTGGATGTTTTACGTGACCACTTCATTAGTATCTACTCCCTATACGGCTGCTGGATTATCTAGATCGCGGCCTAAATCTTCTAAGTCTTGATAACGATCACCAATACGATGATGCGGACGGCCACCAGTCGCACCTCCTAAGACGATGACTACCTCATCATCACGAGGGGCATCTGGAATGGCGAATTGAATGGTCAGATAATGTGAGCGTCGACCGACATCATCTTTATCCATCAACGGTACCATGATGGGGGAGTTTGCCCCGCCGCGCATATTAGTAAACGATAAATAACTACTGGCAGACAAAGCTTCACGATAAAAGTTGCCAAAACGCAGCGTATGAATCAGGCCTGAGGCGTGTTCAATTTCACCATTAAGTCCAACGACAGCCGCTTTACCATACGCTTGTATCTTGTCTGCACCACCAGCTAAAGCAATTATTTTATCGGTCATTAGCTTACCCAATATAGGACCGAACGCTTGAATCTCAGGTTTTAAATCTTCGACATATCTTCCAGCCCACGGATTGGTAATCACTGCCGCAACAGCAAACATTCGAAGCGGTATATCAGCTGCCTTGAATCCTTCAATGAACGTTTCTTCTTCAAAAGTTACGATTTTTCTGATTTCTGGTTTTAGCATTATTAGTTCCCTACAGTGATGAATAATCTTTAACAATGTTGGTATACCATAATACGGTATTAAATTAATTACTAGCTTTTTTTTGAAAAAAATATTATGGTATACCGTAGTACTATATTAAAGCGTACTGTTTTTTTGCTTCACAGTCGTTATACTCTGCATTTACATCTTACAAAATAGAGGTCGTATGTTAGAGAAAGTGGAAAAACCAAAAACGTTGAAAGAGACAACACTAGAACAGCTACGCTTAGCGATCATGATTGGACAGCTTGAACCAGGTAAGCGTTTGGTTGAGCGCACAATTTGTGAGCAGTTAGGTGTCAGCCGGACTGTTGTACGTGAATGTATAAGACATTTAGAAAGTGAGCACTTGGTGACGTTTTCTGCGGGAGGATCTTCAGTTGCTGTTTTAGAAAGTGATGAGATTCGCCAAATTTACCATTTACGTACGATGCTAGAGAGCGAAGCAGTTCGCTATTGTGCTGAGCAAGTGACACCTGAGCTAGTAGATAAGTTACAAAACCACTTAGTCCAGATTCGAGAAAACTTACATGCAGGAGATGTGGTGGAGGCACTTGCACATTCTTATTCATTTTACGAGCATTTATTTGTGACGGCTGGTATGACGGTCGCATGGGAGTTAACGGAGAGATTGAATGGACGTATTGGTCGTTTGCGTTTTATGACTTTATCTACACAAGAGCGTGCTGCTAAAGGTCCTAATAACTTGCAAGATATCGTCAATAGTATTGCCAAAGGTGACAGTAAGTCGGCAATCGAAGCTTGTCGAAAACACATTGATGAAGCCTGCCATATGGGGTTGCATCTTAATAAACAGTAATAGGGAGTAGTAATGGACAAACAACGATTTGAATTGGGGCTTACTCAACGCAAAGCCACTTTGGGTGCTGAGTACGTCGAAAAAAACCTACAAGCTGCTGACGATTTTAACCGTCCATTCCAAGAAGCTATGACCGAATGGTGCTGGGGATTTGGATGGGGCGATGAGACGATTGATGCCAAAACCCGTTCGTTAATGAATTTAACTATGATTGCTGCCTTGGGGAAAATGCATGAATGGGAGTTGCATCTAAATGGAGCAATTAATAATGGTTGTTCTGTTGAAGAGATACGCGCTGCTATACATGCTATTGCGATTTATTGCGGTGTACCACAAGGTGTAGAGTGCTTTCGAATTGCCCGTGAAGTGCTGACCACACGCGGATTGTTGTAGTCCTAAAAAACCAGTTGGAGTGAGAAATGCAATTAAAGAATAACGCGTTGTTTAGACAACAAGCCTTTATCAATGGCGTGTGGTGTGATGCTGATAATAAAGGAACCCATGAAGTACTGAATCCTGCAACGGGAGAGCTGATTGGTACTGTACCAATGATGGGAAGTGACGAGACTCGACGCGCCATTGAAGCTGCAGATATCGCTCAATCAACTTGGTCGAAAAAAACCGGTAAGGAACGTAGTAGCATTTTGCGTCGTTGGCATACGCTGATTGCTGAAAATATGGAAGACTTGGCTGTCTTAATGACCCATGAACAAGGCAAACCCATCGCTGAAGCAAAAGGTGAAATACAAAGTGGGCTGGATTACTTAGAATGGTTTGCTGAAGAAGCGAAACGTATCTACGGTGATTTTATCCCTGGGCACATGCCAGATAAGCGTTTAGTCGTGATTAAACAACCTGTTGGCGTCACTGCAGCCATTACCCCATGGAATTTTCCGCACTCTATGATCAGCCGAAAAGCAGGTCCTGCGCTAGCAGCGGGATGCCCGATGATTGTCAAGCCTGCAATGGAAACGCCTTATTCTGCGTTAGCAATGGCTTATCTGGCTCAGAAAGCTGGTGTTCCTGACGGTATATATAGCGTAGTCACAGGTGATCCGATAGCGATCGGAGAGGAGATGACGACAAACGCTTTAGTTAAGAAAATCAGCTTTACTGGGTCCACGCGGGTGGGGAAAATTCTAATGAAACAGTGTGCTGATACTGTCAAAAAGATGTCATTAGAATTGGGAGGTAATGCACCTTTCATCGTTTTTGATGATGCAGATATAGATGCTGCTGTGATAGGCGCAATGATGAGCAAGTATCGTAATAGCGGTCAAACATGTGTATGTGCCAATCGTCTTTTTGTACAGGCAGGTGTTTATGATGAGTTTACCAAAAAATTAGCAGAGCAAGTACGAGATATAAAAATTGGTAACGGTTTAGAAGAAGGAATAACACAAGGACCTTTGATTTCTCAGTCTGCAGCAGATAATGCGGAGGCGCTGGTTGCTGATGCGAAAAGTAAAGGAGCAACTGTATTATGTGGTGGTCAAAGAGTTGAGGCTGGTAGTAATTTTTTTGAGCCAACTATTTTGACCGACGTCAACAACGATATGCGCGTCGCAGATGAAGAAATTTTCGGTCCTATTGCGCCAATTTTTAAATTCGAGACAGATGAAGAGGGTGTTGCTCTCGCAAATCGTACTGAATATGGTTTGGCAGGTTATTTCTATAGCCGAGATATCGGGCGTGTATGGCGTATTGCTGAAGCACTCGAAGTGGGTATGGTCGGAGTCAATACTGGGATGCTGACGACAGAGTTGGCGCCGTTTGGGGGTATCAAAGAATCCGGCTTGGGACGTGAGGGCTCAAAATATGGTATCGAAGAGTATGTTGAGACTAAGTATATTTGTTTAGATATTAATTGATGCGAGGAAAAATACTAAGATTATGATTCTTATCTAGATAAAAACACGTGACTGATAGAGCCTTTTGAGCTATGACACATAAAGCTTGAAAGGTTTTTTGTATTGGGCAATATTGTAATTAAGATAGTCAGAAATTAATAGTTATGACTATTAAAAGATAATGAAAAACCCTCAGCAACTGATGTTACTTGAGCAACAGTAGCTTGTGCCTTGTTTTTTTAATATCAGCAAGTTAAGCCCTCCCATTGCTTAACTACCAATATAAGCGAGGCGATCTAAGACATTGATTGGCGTAGCATGATACATTGTTTTTCGAAAGAGCCTATCCTACCGCCTTGACAGACTCAATACGAACTACAGTTCTGATACCGATTTCAGGTCTTTCAGCTAAAATTTCTTTAGTTAAGTTTAATAACAATCGTTGTGTTTTTAAGCGTTCACCTAAAATCTCGGAAATCTCACTTAGCATATAAAAATCAAACCTAAAATTCATAATTTAATCAATCATATAAGAATGTTAAACCACTATTTCAGCACTTAGTCATTCAAATATGAATGCTTGTTTTTATAAGGCTAATAATTATAAAAAAATACTTGTAATAAGTACCTGTTCTATACATAAGTCCACCACTATAAAAATGGTGGACTTATGTATACAAGTATTTTGAGAACAGATATAGCTGGCCCCACTTTAAGCCTTTTAACGGTCAGTATTGTCAGCATTTGTATGGGTGTCAATGCCAATGCGATCACGCCTGAGCAGTACCAAGAGCAGCGTAGTGAAGCCTTAAAACAGCAACAATTGGTTAAGCCTAATGTCAGTATAAATACTGATACGTATCAACAAGCACCTTCCACTTCTATAATGCCCGCCAGTTCTCAGAACACTGGTTCCGCTTCAACCCCTTGTTTCGATATCGACCATATTTACCTAACAGGTGAGCTGAGCGAAAAATTTACTTTCGCACTTATGCCTTATACCAAAGGTCAATCATCCCTACTGGGTAGCTGTCTATCAGTCAATGATATCAACCAACTGGTCACCAATGTACAGAACCGGATTATCGAAAAAGGTTACGTCACCACTCGGGTATTGGTGCAAAACCAAAACCTCAAATCTGGTCACTTAACGCTTACCCTCATTCCCGGTCGTATTGACCAAATCACTGCCATCGAGCCCAAGCTGATTTCTTTAAGGGGATTAAAACGCTTGGCTCTCGGCTCCTGTAGTACTTCTACCTTGCCATCAATGATATCAATAATAGAGTAGGCGGCTTCAGTCATGTGCGGCTCAATAAGCCCTGTGGTTTCGGTATCGAGTATATAAGTGGTCATAATAGGCCTTGTGCAACAGTGAGTTTTTGATAATTATAATTGATATAGGGTAAGGTGATAAGTAGACATGAAAAAACCCCGCAGCATAAAGTTTTCGGGGTTATATTTGGTATTACGTCATACTAAGGCGTGTCTTCAATTCAATCGATAAACATCTAAGATGAGCTTAGTGAACGCTTTTTTAATCAGGGTCTTGTGCTTGATTTTATTATTTTTAACAACAAATTTCACAAGCGGATTCTACAGCAATTTGTGATTGGGTCAACATATGCATGCAACGTAGGTACTGCTAGCACCACATTTGAATCTCAAACATGCCCTAATATCCGACGGTCTTTATCCTCTTAAATATAATAAATAAGCACTTAGGCAGTCAGCTGTTTTCAAAATAATATTGAAAGTGTTTCCAGTTATGGCTACTGTTTACTTAAGCATGCTTTTATTACAATAGGCGCTATGACGAAGCATCACTGATCAAACAACCAAGCAGGCCATTTATGATTTTATCTGCCAATGAAAATAATGCAATCGCATACTACAAGACAGCCTTCGAAGGCAATCCAAGACAAGCAGTTGCGGACTATGTCGGAGAAGAGTATATCCAGCATAATCCTGTCGTCGCAGGAGGTAAGTCGGGTTTTATTGAGTATTTTGAGCGTATGCAAGCAGAATATCCGAATAAATCAATCGAATTTAAACGCTGTATTGTAGAAGATGACTTGGTTGCCTTGCATACCCATCAAGTTTGGCACAATGCAGATCAAACAGTGGATGAGTACGTCACAATGGATTTTTTTCGATTTGACGAGCTAGGTAAGATAGTTGAGCATTGGGATTCTATTCAGCTCATACCAAAAATATCAGCCAATAGCAATAAGATGTATTAGAGTATTTTTAATGTTCAACAGACCCTAATAGGAGAGAATAAATGAAAACCATATTAATTACTGGAACGTCTTCGGGAATTGGACGAGCAGCTGTTATGCGATTTCAACGTGCAGGTTGGAACGTGGCCGCCACGATGCGTAATCCTGAAAAAGAAACGGAACTGCAAGCGCTCAACAACGTCCTTGTTTTTCCATTAGATGTAACGGATCAAAGCAGTATCAACTTAGCCGTTGAACAAGTGCTTAAAGAATTTGGACAGATTGACGTCCTACTTAATAACGCGGGATATGGACTGGCAGGTCCGTTAGAAGCAGTAGATTCAGCACAACTCGAACGCCAGTTCGCGACCAATGTATATGGTCCAATCTACATGATACAGGCTTGTCTTCCTCATTTTCGTATGAAATCAGCTGGCTTGATAATTAATGTGTCATCGATTGGCGGTCGGCTTACCTTACCATTCAACTCTTTGTACCATGGTACAAAATTTGCGATTGAAGGGATTTCTGAATCCTTAGCACAAGAGCTTGCACCGCAAGGTATTGGTGTAAAAATTGTTGAACCAGGCGGTGTTAGAACTGATTTTGCAGGGCGTTCTCTCGAGTTTATGCAAAAACCTGACCTTCACGCTTATGACAAGTCCATTCAAGGGGCAATGGCTGTTTTTTCTTCTGCTGATCGGGGTAATGACTACTCTGAAGCAAGTGATATAGCTGAAACAATCTATCATGCAGCAACGGATGGCACCAATAGATTGCGTTATCTGGCAGGTGAGGACGCATTAGCCATGTCTGATAATCGGTCTAAGATGTCGGATGAAGAATACATAGAATGGTCTGTTGCTCATTTTAATCTTTGAGGGTGATTATAGCTTAGCATCTGTAGCCCTAAGATGTGTTGAACATCAAAATTTTTGATCTATTCTCAAAAAGCCGTACTCGCAGTAAAACTAGAATTCAAAAGGATTTGGGCTATAAATCGCCAACACAGGTGTGAGCGATTATTATCGTTGAGCTGCGTCACTAAACCCTCCCAAATCCGTAAATTTACCCTGCGTAAGTAAAATATTTATTCGCTTATTTGCACCAGTACCAGTAAAATGCGAGACTGTTTTCTACACGAGTTTATGAGTAACCAATGATACGTTTAACTGAAATTAAATTGCCATTAAATCATGCACCTGAAGATCTAACGACTGCTATAACGACAAAACTTAAAATTTCTGCTGAGCAAATGGCGTCATTTGTGATGTTTAAACGTGGTTATGATGCCCGTAATAAAAGAAATATCCAATTAATTTATACGCTAGACATCACACTGACCGACTCGGATTTAACCCATGATTTACTGGTTCAATTTGATTCAGACAACCATGTTAAAGCAACACCAGACACCAGTTATAAATATGTAGGTGCAGCGCCAGATAGTTTAACTGAGCGTCCTGTTGTTATTGGTTTTGGACCTTGTGGTTTATTAGCAGCACTTACCTTGGCTCAAATGGGTTTTAAACCTATTATCATTGAACGTGGTAATGAAGTCAGACAACGCACCAAAGACACCTTTGGTTTTTGGCGTCAGCGTAAATTAAACACAGAATCTAATGTACAGTTTGGTGAAGGCGGAGCGGGTACTTTTTCTGACGGTAAACTATATAGCCAAGTGAAAGATCCCAATCATTATGGCCGTAAAGTCATGACTGAATTTGTAAAAGCTGGCGCACCAGATGAGATTTTATTTGTTAGTAAACCGCACATAGGTACTTATAAGTTAGTCACCATGGTAGAAAAAATGCGTGCCGAGATCATAGCGCTCGGTGGGGAAGTCCGTTTTGCGACTCGCGTAGACGACTTGCACATCACTGACTCAAAAGTAACTGGCGTGACACTTAATAGTGGTGAAACCTTAAAAACTAGCCATGTTGTTTTAGCTGTTGGTCATAGCGCCCGTGATACCTTCCAAATGATCCATGATAAAGGCGTGTATGTTGAAGCAAAACCTTTCTCGATTGGCTTTAGGATTGAACATAAACAGTCAACCATAGACCAAGCACGCTTTGGCGACAATGCTGGAAACGAGATACTTGGCGCTGCGGATTACAAACTGGTGCATCATTGTAAAAATGGTCGTTCTGTCTATAGCTTCTGTATGTGTCCAGGCGGGACCGTGGTTGCCGCCGCATCAGAAGAAGGCCGTGTTGTCACTAACGGTATGAGCCAATATTCAAGGAACGAGCGTAACGCTAACAGTGCTATTGTGGTAGGCATCGACCCAGAGCGAGATTACCCAAACCACCCACTTGCCGGTATCGACTTACAAAGACAGCTAGAAACCTTAGCGTTTGAATTAGGCGGCAAAGACTACAGTGCACCAGCGCAAACTATTGGCGACTTCTTAAAAGGTAAACCAGACTCAGAATTAGGCGATGTAAAACCCTCTTACACACCGGGCATTACCTTAACCGACTTAAGCAAAGCACTGCCAGACTTTGCCGTAGACGCCATACGTGAAGCCATTCCAGCATTTAATAAAAAAATCAAAGGATTTTCATCTGATGATGGTTTACTCACTGGCGTAGAAACGAGAACATCGTCACCAATCAGCATTAAGCGCAATAAAGAGTTCCAAAGCATTAACACTAAAGGACTATTCCCGGCTGGCGAAGGCGCTGGGTACGCAGGTGGCATATTATCCGCAGGGATTGATGGCATTAAAGTGGCCGAAGCTGTGGCAAAATCGATGTTGAACATAGAGTAAGAGCGGCTCTAAACTGTAAGCAAATACTAATATTAAAACGCTTACCTAGATAAAAATATGCGATCGAAAAAGCCTTTCAAGCTATGAGATATAAAGCTTGAAAGGCTTTTTTGATTTTGGGTAATATGGCAATTAAGATAGTAAGCAATTAGTTGTTAAAAGGCAATAAAGAATCCTTGTGAGAGGCTTACAAGGGTTTAGATAATTACTAATCATATCTTAACTGGTGCGCTTGTTAATAGTAAGCGATGGTCTTAATGGTCTTTTATACCAAGCTGTATTTTACGGAAGTGTTGAAAGTCCATTTCGTATACATGTCTACGGTTAATTCTCTGTAATGGCGAACGGCACAATAAAAACGCTACATCGAACAGAAATATAGCATTTCTGTTCGATGCAGCACTGTGTTGTATGTCTCCGTACCACTCGTACTTTAGCTTAGAAACTGGTTGATATGCTCACCAATTTCATCAGGCTTCTCATCAATTAACCAATGAGCGACATCTTTAATCCAGACAAGCTCTGCGTTTGGAATCGCTTCTGCCAGCTTTGGTGCATATTCCGGTTTCTGGAAAGGGTCTTTATCACCCCACATGATGAATGTCTGATGCGGAAGGTTGCTAAGTTCGTCAGTAATGGCCTGAGTATATTCTTTGTTCAACCGTCTGAGATTGCGAAAAAAGGCATGCTTGCCATCTTCAGTTGACCAAGGTTCGAGATACATCTCAATAAGCTCATTCGTCATGACGCTCTTATCATATACACCTTTTGGTAGGAAGCCTCGCATCATACTTAAAAAGTCCTCTAGACTCATCTCCGACTCAGCACCAGGTTCCTGTAGCGGCTCAAAATCTGGGATAGGCCATGAATCGAAGCAGATGCTATCTATCAAAACAAGCTTTCGAACTTTCTCTGGATAATTGACAGCTATCAACTGAGCAACACCTCCACCAATATCATGCCCAACAATATCTGCTTGCCGCGCACCTAAGACATCCATGAGTTTTACAATCATGTTGCTTTGCGCATTAATGGACACATCTGCGCTTTTTGGTTTTGCAGATTTCCCATAATTGAGAAGGTCGGGGGCGATGACCCGATGTGTTTTTGCAAGTTGTGGAATAATATGTCGCCACATGAGGCTATTTGTTGGAATCCCGTGCAGCAGGATTATTGGACTACCTGAACCCTGTTCCAAAAATGCAATCTTATGCCCGTCAATGTAGGTATGGTTTTCTGTTATTTGGGTGCTCATAGCATCCTCCTAAAGATGAATGTTAATAATCGTGAAATCGTTCTACGGAAAGGGGAGACAGTTTTTGTCAGCTAAGACAAGCCTATAACCGACCCCAACGTTATAATAGTAATGTGAAGGAATTCTTCAGGAAGTATGCGGTCTCAGTGATCAACGGCAACACGGCTATCAAAAATAGCACCAACTGTGTACGGATCTTTGTTTATAAGAAGCTTAGTATAATCCCATTATTTCCTATTCTTCGTGCTCAATAAAAAGCCTAATGCAATGGCTTCATTCAAATAACGCGACTGTATCAAAGACTGTCGTACTGAAAGTTGTACTGAAGTGAGATAAACCAACCTGATGAAAGTGATATTAATCATACATCAATAACAAAAGTATTATGGCATCGGCCGTTATAGGTTTGTACCTCAACCGTTAGTAGTTTGTTGAAAGGTGTAAGAGATTTATAGTGTTAAGGCCTGGCTTAGATTTAGAAAACCACCTTCAGTCCCAGCAACGGTAATAGATATCGAAATTAAAAACATTGATATTGAGAAGAGAAAATTAGCAGATACCGTCAAATTTGAGCAAACCAATATCAGACTGCTGAGCCGGTTATTTCAGGAACGACTCAAAAAATATTTTATATTGTAAAACTACAGATTAAATCGAGGGTTTACTCTGTGTTCTTCGTAGATACAGCGGCATATGTGAGACCTTCATACTCCGTTGAGACAAGAGTACCGCCACCTCCTTCAAGTGTCTGACCAATATTGGTCAGTGAGCCGATAATAGCGGTGTTTCCAGTAGCACGCGCAAACTCGCAAGCCGCTGCAACTTTTGGTCCCATAGAGCCCGCAGGAAGATCAAGCTCACTTAATGCATCTGGATGCGCCTGCAAGATACCTCGTTGTTTGTCAGTCCCAAAGTCTGTATAAACATACGCCACATCCGTGGCAATCACCAATAACTCACATTCAAGGCTACGGGCAAGTAACGATGCGCACAAATCTTTATCGATTACTGCCTCGACCCCTTGTAAAAAGCCGTCTTCATTAAATGCCGTTGGGATACCACCACCACCTGCACAGATCACAATCGCGCCTTTTTCAAGCAGCCACTGTATGGGTTTTAGCTCAAATATTTTTTTAGGCTTAGGGCTTGCAACCACTCGCCTAAAATATTGACCATCGGCTTTAACAACCCAGCCTTTTTGCGCACTTAGCTTTTCTGCTTCCTCTTTTGAGTATACAGGGCCAATAGGCTTGGTTGGGTTGTTAAAAGCAGGGTCTTTACGGTCGACTTCTACTTGAGTGAGTATGGTGGCAATGGATGAGACTCTCGGCAGGACATTCCCAAGCTCTTGCTCGATGATGTAGCCAATCATACCTTCCGTTTCTGCGCCCAAAACGTCTAATGGGTAAGTATCGACTTCAGTGTAAGCCGCGCCTTGCAACGCAAGCAAACCGACTTGAGGGCCATTACCATGAGCAATGACTAACTCGTTACCCTCCGTGACCTTGCTGATTTGTTCAGCGGCCGTCTTGATATTTTGGCGTTGGTTTTGAGCAGATAACGGCTCTCCACGTTTTAATAAAGCATTACCACCTAAGGCAATTAGTAACCTCATGATATTTTCCTACGCATTATCTTCAGTTAACGTCATATCAGTAGCACGCGTTGCTAATGTTATACATTAGATATTACCAAGCGCAGAGACTAGAACGGCTTTAATCGTATGCATACGGTTTTCGGCTTGCTCAAATGCGATGTTGTAAGGTGATTCAAATACCTCTTCGGTCACTTCGATACCATCTGCGAGCTGTGGATATTTTTCAGTAATTTTTTTACCAACCTCGGTATCTGAATTATGAAAAGCGGGCAAACAATGCATAAATTTCACTTTTGAGTTACCAGTGGCTTTTATTAGATCCATATTGACTTGATAAGCCATTAGCGCATCGATTCGCTCAGCCCAGCTCTCAATAGGCTCACCCATCGATACCCATACGTCGGTATGAACAAAATCAACCTCTTCTGCCGCCGTTTTTACATCTTCGGTGATGGTAAGACGCGCACCTGATGCTTTGGCAAAGTCTGCACAGGTGGCCAAAAAATCTGCTTCAGGCCATAAGTCTTTAGGGGCGCAAAGGCGTACGTCCATACCCATCTTAGCGCCCATTAAATATAATGAGCGGCCCATGTTATTACGTGCGTCACCAAAATAAGCATACTTAATCTGATGGATTGGTTTGTCGGTATGCTCACGCATGGTCATTACGTCTGCTAGCATTTGTGTGGGATGAAACTCATTCGTTAGGCCATTAAAAACAGGAATATCTGCATATTCTGCTAACTCATTGACAATCTTTTGACCGAACCCGCGATACTCGATGGCATCATACATACGGCTCAACACACGAGCGGTGTCTTTCATGCTCTCTTTGTAGCCTATTTGTGATGAGTTCGGGCCAATAAACGTCACATTGGCACCTTGGTCATATGCCGCTACTTCAAAAGCACAACGAGTGCGGGTTGAGGTCTTCTCAAAGATCAGCGCAATGTTTTTGCCCAAAAGATGTTTTTGTTCTGTGCCCGAGCATTTTGCTCTTTTTAGGTCACGAGCCATATCCAAAAGATACGTAAGCTCGCGTTCACTATGATGCATAAGACTCAGTAGATCACGATTGTGAAGATTGAAACTCATGATGGTTCCCTAATTTTTAGTATGTGTTTATTTTGGATGGACTATCACTGTATTTGGCACCGCTATGAGCAGGTAGGGTTCAATATGCCCTAATCTGTTGGATCACGAATGATAGGACAAGTCATGCAGTGACCACCGCCACGGCCACGGCCCAGCTCGGAGCTTGGAATCGTAATCACTTCAATGCCTTGTTTACGCAGTAACGTGTTGGTATAAGTATTGCGGTCATAAGAGATGACAACGCCTGGCTCAAGGGCAAGGACATTGTTACCATCATCCCATTGCTCACGCTCAACTTCGTAGCTATTGCCGCCTGTTTCGACCACTCTTAATTTATCGACCCTTGCGGCTTCTTCTATCACTTTCAAAAAATGTCTGTCATCTTCGCGCACATCTATACCGTGTGGCTTGCTTTCATCAGGACGAATATGAAAGGTCGTAATATGATCTGTCACTGCTGGAAACACGCTGACTAAATCAATATCGCAAAACGTAAACACGGTGTCCAAATGCATTGCAGAACGTTGCTTAGGTAGGGCCGCTACGATGACATGGTCAACCGAACCATCGATGAATAAAGTTTTGGCCAGTCTGGTAATCGCTTGTTGTGACGTTCGCTCACCCATACCAATCAGCACGGTTTTGTTGCCGATAGGCATGACATCACCACCTTCTAAACTACAGCCACTGAGATCTTCTTCAGTGTCATCCATCCAAATTTTGAAATCAGCGCCTTTAAAGTCTGGATGAAATTTATAAATAGCAGAAATAAGGAGCGTTTCTTGCTGGCGAGCGGGCCAATACATCGGGTTGAGCGTCACACCGCCATATATCCAGTTTGAGGAATCGCGAGGAAACTGAGTATTGGGCAGTGGTGGCAATACAAACTCAGTCGTACCTGACAGTGCGGATAATTTTTTGAGTGACGCCCCAATATCATTCGGTAACTCTTCAGTGGTGACACCGCCAATTAAAAATGAGGACAGTTTCTTGTGCTCAAGTTTGGTCAACCAATCTCTCACTTCGCCAGCCAATAAAGTACCGACATGATTATCAGTGATTTTATGATCCATAATCCACTGCATGGCATCACTATTATCAAGGGTTTGTGCAAGCAGTTGATGCATCTCAACCACCTCAATATCGCGATCTCGCATCTTTGTGACCATATCATAATGATCACTTTTGGCTTTGCTAACCCACATGACATCATCAAACAATAAATCATCGCAGTTTTGTGGTGTCAGTCTTTGATGGGCAAGACCTGGAGAACACACCATAACTTTGTGTAATTTACCGACTTCTGAATGAACACCTAAAGATTTGTCAGACATTTTTGTATCCTTATGCGGTTTGGGTGCAAGTATCTCACCACTGTTTAGAGGACGAACAATCTAAAAAAGTAACTGATGTGACAATTACGACGAACGGATTTTCTGGTGATTACAACGGTAAGGCATTTTATTTAATAGGGTCACTACAAGCTTAACGTACCGCTGTAGAGGCCATAGGCTGCATAGATGGCACTGACAGTAATGACGGCCAGCACCACTTTTTCGGCTGTATTGAACAGCTGATGCTTGTGCTCTCTGCGTGCTTTTATATAGAGAACCACACCAGGAAGATACAACAAAGCGGATAGTAAAAAGTACTGAATACCAGCGGCATACAACAGCCAAATACTATAAAACAGCGCGGTTACCCCAATAACAATGTCTTTTTTGGCACTCTCGGATGCTTTGTAGCCCTCTTTGCGATAGGCCACCAAAAATCCATAGGCAGCAGAAAAGAAATAGGGAATCAAAATCATGGAAGTGGACAGATAAAAAATATTGTTATACGTGCTTTTACTAAAGTAGGTGATGACTAAGAATAACTGTGTCGCTGCAGAAGACACCAATAGTGCATTTACCGGCACATCAACGGCATTTGTTTTATAAAAGAACCTCGGCATGGTTTCGTCTTTGGCGGCAACGAATAAAACTTCGGCACAGAATAGCGTCCAAGCCAATAAACCACCGAGCAGCGAGACGACCAAACCGACTGAGATAAAGGTCGCGCCCCACGGGCCAACGGCATACTCCAGCAAATAAGCCATCGAAGGGTTTTTCATCGCTGCCAGCTCAGGGAGTGATCTAACACCCATTGCTAAAAAGTTAACCAGCATTAATAGTACTAACGTAAAAATGAACCCCAATACGGTGGCTTTACCAATATCGGAGCGTTTTTTGGCGCGTGCAGAATAGACACTGGCCCCTTCAATACCAATAAATACCCATACCGTCACCATCATCATGTTTTTAACTTGATCAGGGACTGACCCTAGATCCGTCTCTCTGCCCCAAAAGTCGCTATTAAAAAGATCCATATTAAAGACCGTAAAAATAATGACAATAAAGGTGAACAACGGTATCACTTTGGCGATCGTAATCAACGTATTGACTGAGGTAGCCGTCTGGATACCTTTGGTAATCATGAAGTTGTATGCCCACAATAATACAGAGGCACCCACCAATGCCGTTAGGGTATTGCCATCTCCAAACACATTAAAAAAATAACCCAGCGTACTAAATATCAGCACGTAGTAACTGACGTTGCCCAACCAAGCAGAGAGCCAGTAGCCCCATGCAGAGTTGAAGCCCATATAGTTACCAAAGCCTGCCTGCGCGTAGGCATAAACCCCACTGTCAAGTTCAGGCTTGCGATGTGCTAAATTTTGGAACACGAAGGCAAGCATCAGCATACCGATGCCAGTGATGATCCAACCAATCAAGGACGCACCAGGGCTTGCGGTTTCAGCGATGTTTTGTGGTAATGAGAATATACCGCCGCCTATCATAGAGCCTACGACAAGGGCAATGAGTGCAGTAAAGTTTAGGTTTTTTTCGGATGGATTATGCGTTGTTTCAGACATGGTGACGACCTTTTACTCTCTGATTGAGAAATATATGAAAGCAACAAAATAGATATGGCCTTGAAGAATACTTAAAAACATTGTTTAATATATGAAAACCCCATAATATTAGCATGGATTATTATACATTTGCTAGATGAATGATTTTTGCTTGTAATTTCTATGTGTCTATATCAACCAAACAGCCGTGATATTTGACGGCAAAGGTATTTTTCACGGCAGTATCTTTTGTAAAAGCTATAACTCAGATAGGCTAAAGCTCATAAGGTTAGATTTTGTGGAACGTATGATGATTGAGAATAGATTCAGTTTCTGATGGTTTATTGAGGTGGTATCGAGTACCATAACCACAATAAAATTATGGATTTATTGGTATTTCTGACTAGGTCGTGTCCTAATCGGCCCAATATCCGATGAATCAACTGTATTGCCGAACACCTTATATACATCACTCAGCATCCTGCATTAGCGTAAAAAGTGTCTTGTGCTCACAAAGCGCTAATATTGCCCGTCATGGTGATCGACACGAGGTGTGCTTGAGCTGATTTCCTACACTCAACACGCCCTATACTAAAAATCATTAAAATTTTTAAATTGAGGACATGCCCTAATACGGTTAAAAGACGTATGGGTTGGTTATTTTTTGTTTTATTTCCGCATATAAATAATATATAGGAACCGTTATGAAAAAAGCATGGGTTTTGATTCTATTGCTTGTCGTGGCCGCCGCTGCTGGTTGGTATTACTGGCAACAGCAGCAGCTTGCACAAGCCCTGCCGCTAGGAATAGTCAGCTCAAACGGTAGATTGGAGCTTGAGCGGTTTGATATTGCTAGCCTTTATCCAGGCAGAGTCGAGCAAATGCTGGTGGCGGAAGGAGAGGATGTCGAAGTCGACCAGCTGCTTGTGAAGCTGTCTTCCTCACAAAGCGAAAGTCAGTTAGTGGCGGCACAGGCAACCGAGCAGCGTGCACATGAAATGGTGTCGCAGGCACGGGCGGGTCGTAAGCAAGGAGAGCAGGCAATGGCGCGTGCTAACGCCCAAATCGATGCGCAGATTGAACAGCAAAAAATAGCCAAAATGGAGTTGGATAATGCTCGCAAGATGCGCCGCGAAGATTTGGTGTCAGATTCAGAAGTGACCAAACGCCAAGCGGCCTACAATGGCGCGGTTGCGGTCGTGCAGGCGGCGAGAGCAGCGTATGCAGAAGCACAGGCAGCTGTTCAACAAATTGACGCTCAAGTAGCGGAAGCAAACGCTGGTGTCAATCAGGCCAAAGCTCAAGAAAAATCTGCCGCATCGATGAATGACGATATGTTGATACGCAGTCCTAAAGCGGGCCGTGTGGAATACCGAATTGCCGAGGTTGGTAGTGTGATTGCAGCAGGTAGCAAAATGGTCAGCCTGCTAGACACAGAAGATGTATCTATGACTCTTTTTTTACCTAACGGGCAGATGAGTGGCCTACGAGTCGGTAACGACGCGAGAGTCGTGCTGGATGGTCTGGACAGTGTGTGGCCCGCAAAAGTATCGTTTATTGCATCACAAGCACAGTTTACGCCCAAGTCAGTGGAAACACAGAACGAGCGCGAAAAGCTCATGTTTAAAGTGCGTATCAAGTTACCTGTGGCAATAGCCAAAGAATACAAAGGCCTACTCAAAGGCGGCATGACAGGTAATGGTTATGTACGTAGCAATACCGACGTAGTATGGCCGAGTAATCTTGCTATAAACCTTCCCAAAAAAGGCCAATCCTAGTTTCTCACGCTCGAGTATGACAGCAGAAAATGAGGTCATAAATTATTCAGAGGGTTTTACAACCGAAGAGTTATCTTTATGAATAAATTAACGATACAAACTGTGAGATAACGTATGGATAGCCAACATACCGCCGTTGAAATTAACACTGTGTCACATACATATGGCAAGACGGTTGCTCTTGATAATATTTCCCTAAATATTTTAGAAGGGAGCACCGTTGGGCTAATTGGTCCTGATGGTGTCGGAAAATCAACGTTGTTGTCTCTTATTGCAGGGGTCAAGGTCATTCAAAATGGCTCCGTGCAAGTATTCGGTAAGGATATGGCAGAAAAATCTGCACGTGAGGCGCTGTCAAAACATATCGCCTTTATGCCACAAGGCTTAGGGCATAATCTTTATCCAACCCTGTCGGTATATGAGAATGTGGAGTTTCATGCGCGACTGTTTGGATTGAATGCGCATGAGCGCCATGTGCGAATAGCCCGTTTGCTTGAGGCAACAGGGCTAGCACCGTTTCCTGATCGTGCGGCTGGCAAGCTATCGGGCGGAATGAAGCAAAAACTGAGCTTATGCTGTGCGTTGGTGCACAATCCTGACTTATTGATTCTTGATGAGCCAACCACAGGGGTAGACCCTCTATCACGCCGTCAATTCTGGTCATTAGTGGCCTCGCTACAAGCTGAACGTCAAGAGATGACGGTCATCGTGTCGACAGCCTATATTGATGAAGCCAAAAATTTTGAATACCTGCTAGCGATGGATGATGGCAAGCTCTTAGCCAATCAGCGGACGCAAACCGTCATGACAGAGCTGAATGTCACGTCACTTGAAGAGGCTTACATCAAGCTATTGCCACCAGAGAAACAAACGAATGCAGGCGCGTTGGTTATCACGCCATTTGTCCCTGATCCTGATGCACCGCCCGCTATTGAGGCAAAAAATCTAACCAAACGTTTTGGAGATTTTACAGCGGTTGATAATGTCAGCTTTTGTATTGAGAAAGGTGAGATTTTTGGTTTTTTAGGCTCTAATGGTTGTGGTAAATCGACCACGATGAAGATGCTGACTGGATTGATTGATAAAACAGAGGGCTCAGCCAAACTGCTGGGTCAATCTATCGATGCAAATGATATAGCGACAAAAATGCGTGTCGGCTATATGTCGCAGTCTTTCTCGCTTTATGAAGAATTGAGCGTACGTCAAAACTTAGAGCTGCATGCAACCCTTTATCAAATAGAAGGAGAGCGTGGACAGCAAGCTGTAAAGGATGCGTTAGATAAGTTTGACCTCAGTGCTGTGGCGGATACAGCGCCAGCCTCGTTGTCACTGGGTATCCGCCAACGATTACAGTTGGCAGCGGCTTGTCTGCATCATCCGGAAGTATTGATTTTGGATGAGCCAACCTCAGGCGTCGATCCTGGTGCTCGTGATATGTTTTGGCGACAGCTATTGACGCTTTCACGAGAAGATAAAATCACGATATTTATCTCTACTCATTTTATGAATGAGGCCAGTCGATGCGATCGCATCTCTTTTATGCACCGTGGTCGCGTGCTGGTCGTTGGTACACCGACAGAGCTGACACGTAATAAACAAGCAGAGGATCTCGAAGAAGCCTTTGTAGAGTATCTGCTTGAAGATGAGAAAAATAACACTGAACCCACCAGCCCAAAAGACTCGACTGAAAACACACCAACAGAATCAGCGACCATAGCGTCTGAACCTGATAGTCAAACCAACGAAACCGACACGTTTAAGTATTGGTTTACCACTGTTTGGACATTTGCCACGCGTGAATTTAAAGAGCTATTACGCGATAAAATCAGGCTGTTTTTTGCTATTGTTGGACCCATTATTTTGATGGTCATGACTGGTTGGAGTATCTCGTTTGATGTGCATGATTTACCTTATACGATACTCGATCAAGATCACTCTGTACAAAGTCGACAGTTAACGGAGTACTTTTCGGGCTCAGAATATTTTACATCTACGTCACCCGTACGCTCTATAAAAGCAGCCGAATACGCGCTTAGAAGCTCTGAGACGCAATTGGTCATTGATATTCCAGTGGATTATGGACGTGATTTATTGGCCAATAGACAACCAGAAGCGAGCTTTTACATTGATGGGACAGTGCCATTCAATGCGGCCAATATTGAGGGCTATGTAGGAGGGATTATGACGATATATATCACAGACCTTCTTCAAGATACTGGCTTGCCTATTGATTTAGACCCTGCCGCTGAAGTGGTTCCGCGCTTTATGTATAACCAAGACTTTAAAAGCGTGAATGCAGTCATCCCCAGTGTGCTAATGATGATACTCATGTTGATTCCAGCAATGATGACCACGCTGGGAGTGGTGCGTGAGCGCGAAATTGGCTCAATATCAAACCTTTACACGTCACCAGCCAGTGTGCCTCAATATTTGCTCGGGAAGCAGCTGCCTTATGTCGCTCTAGGGCTGATCAATTATCTCATACTTGTGCTCATGGCCATATTTTGGTTTAAAGTGCCTATCAAAGGCTCTTTTTGGGCAATGTCTTTTGGCGCATTGCTGTTGGTCTATGTGTCAACAGGATTGGGGCTTTTAGTGTCTAGCTTGGTTCGCACACAGGTGGCAGCGCTGTTTGTTACCGCTATCGTTACTCTGATACCCACCATTAACTACTCTGGGTTGTTGTACCCGCTATCTAGTATGGACGGCTTCGCTTATGCCATTGGTGTTGGGTTCCCCGCATCTTGGTATCAGCGTATCAGTATTGGCGGCTTTACCAAAGGGCTGGGTTGGTCTAGCTTTTTGACTGAGTATATGGTCTTGACAGCTTTTGCCTTGGCATTTATCACACTTGCCTCTATTTTCCTGAAAAAGCAGGAGGTATAAATGCAGACTTTTAAAAATATCTGGACGTTGACCATCAAAGAATTACGCAGTCTATTTGGAGACAAGATACTGTTTCTCATGATTGGCTTCGTGTTCTCTGTCACTATTTATACTGTGGCAGAAGGCATCAATACGGATGTACGTAATGCGCCTGTAGGTATTATAGATTTAGATCGCACAGCACTGACCAGACAAATTCAGTATGCCCTACAACAACCTTACTTTCTACTTCCTGTCGATGTAAAACGCGAAGATGTTGGTGAATTGATGGACAAAAGTAAGCTGATTTTTGTGTTGGAGTTTCCACCTGGATTTGAAAGAGATGTACTTGCTGGACGAAAACCGCAAGTTCAGCTGCTAATTGATGCGACCACCATGACTCAAGCAGGTATTGGGCAGGCTTATATTATCCAAATATTCAATCAGGAAGTGAGTAATTTTTTAAAACAAGCAGATCCACCATTATTGGTCAAGCCAGTACTAAACATGGTATTTAACCCAAATGGAGACAGCTACTGGTATACACCAGTTATGGAAGTGTGCAATATGATTGCGCTCTTGGCAATAGGGCTGTCTGGTGCTGCCGTTATCCGTGAACGCGAACGTGGCACCATCGAGCACCTTTTGGTGATGCCCGTTAATACAATAGAAATCGTGATTTCAAAAATACTTGCCAATGGCTTGGTGATTCTATGTGCCTCCATGTTATCGATGGTTTTTGTAGTCCAATATCTGCTTGGTATTCCCATTAACGGATCACTGCTTTTATTCGGTAGCGGTGTGGTCGTGTATCTGTTCTCCATATCTTCTCTAGGCATTATGCTGTCAACCATAGCACCGAGTATGCCGCAGTTTGCCTTACTAATGTTGCCCGTCTTGGTCGTATCGTTACTCTTATCTGGCTCTATAGCACCGCGCAGCAATATGCCCGAAGCGGCACAAATGATAAGCGAGTATTGGCCTACGACTCAGTTTGTCAGCTTTACTCAAAATGTTTTATTCCGTAATGCTGGCTTGGACATTGTTTGGCCTGAGCTATTAGTCATGACAGGTATCGGCGTCGTGTTTCTTATTTTTGCTTTAGTACGATTTAAAGCAATGCTTGAAAAGCTAGGATAATGTGCAAAACAGGCTGGCCCAATTTGGCTCAATAAAAGTCAGTTATACATATAACGATATCTTAAGAGACGTTATAGGGCGTGTTTGATATTCGACCATGGCACTGAATTAAAAATAATGATAGAGAATATAAGGAGAAGAAGCGCATGTTTCCATTATCCAAAATTGTGAGTTTGGGAGCATTGGTCTTGATCTTAAGCGCCTGCCAAAGCACACAGGTTGTACGCCAAAGTGACATTTCTATTCCGACAACATTTGACGAAAACAAAGCGGCGAAGGGCAGTCCAGAAATTAGCCACTGGTGGCGACAATGGCAAGATCCGCTATTAAGTCGTCTGATAGAGCAAGGCTTACAAGACAGCCCCGATATCCGTATCGCTGAAAGTCGTTTTGCAGAAGCAGTGGCAATCAGTCGTCTTGCCACTGCTGATCTTGGGCCACAAGCTGGCGTCAATGCTTCAGCGGGCATTATAAATGGTTCGGCTCATCTGTCTGCAAATGACAACCTCAGTCGTCTATTGGGTGCTAGTACAGCGCTGCTGGAGACGCACCAAGATATAGACAGCAGTCATGCTAATGCGGGATTCTCTGCTGCGTGGGAGCCTGATATATTTGGCAGAAAACAAAGTGATGCTGATGCCGCCCATTATGCGGCGTTGGGTGTACAAGAAAAAGTATATGGCGCGCAAATGTTATTGGCAGATCAAATTGCTGATCACTATTTTCAAGCCCGTGCCGCCCAGCAGCGTGAAGTCATTACCGCCCGCAATGTAGAGATATTGACGCGCTTTGAGCGATATATAAAAGGGCGTTTTCAAGCGGGTCAAGTCACCATGTATGAAGTCAATAATGTCCAAAGTAAGCTCAATGCCATGCGTGCGAAAAAAAGCACAATCAATGCAGAATATGCCACACACGTACGTAGCATTGCCGTACTTATTGGGGAAATACCGCAAGGTTTTGAGTTGCCTTCCGCGACTGTAGACATTCTCAATCATCAACCGAGTGCGCCCAGTGGCCAAACGCCACAAGGGTTGCTAGAACGTCGTCCAGATCTGCGTGCCTATGGCGCACAAGTCAATGCCTATTCTGCCAAACTGGCAAGTGCCAAAGCCGATCTGCTGCCACGTTTCTCCATTCGTTTTTTAGGTCAAGGCGGGCGTATTGACGTTGATAGTGATGTGCCAGATTTGAAAGGTTGGGGCAGTATATTGAGTGTGGGTATACAGGTTCCCATTTTTACAAACGGTCGGATTAAGGCCAATATTGACAGCGCAGACGCTCGTTTGCAAACGGCGCTGCTACAGTATGATCGAAGGCTACTGCTCTCGCTTAGTGAGGTGGATAATACCTATCAAGCACATCAGGCACTAGAGCAGCAACAAAAATTGCTGAATAAAGCGTATCAGCAGTCTGTAAAACGAGCAAATGATGCTGAAAAACTGTTTCGTTATGGTTATCAAACGTTAGATGAAGCTCTGACAGCGCAGCTCGACTCGGAACAAATACAAGAAAACTTGATTTACTCGCAGCTTGCTCGAGCACAAATGCTACTGAACCTTTATAAATCACTAGGAGGAGGGTGGATGGAAAATGTCACTGCGGAGGCATCGTAAATTCAGATAGCTTATGAGTGATCTATGTTGAAAAAACTGTAGAACTATCACCAAGACTACAAAACAAGGTTCGAAGCCATCAGCGATATCACTAAAAATGCAGTTTAGTTATTATCGTCTGGCTGCGTAACTATGATTTTCCAAGTTAATGCCTACAAATATAGCCCATAATTTAGTTAGTTAATTTAAATATTTATTTAAGATAAATATTACTTTGTTTAACAATAACATAACTGTCATATAAATTTAACTTAACAATAAGGCAACATATTCTAAACTTGCAAAGGTATCTAATATTTATAGGTCGACACACACAATGATTTTTCAATCATATAAAGGAACGTTAGATTATGCCTTTACACAACCGAAATCGGATAGATCCTATTAGCGAAGACGTTTACGAAGACCCAATGAGTAATACGCTACTCAATAAATTTCAATTGCCTCAAAATAGTACCCAGCCAGAAGTTGTTGCTCAGTTTATAAAAGATGAGCTGCTTCTCGATGGCAATGCCAAGCAGAATCTGGCTACATTTTGTACAACATGGATGGAAGATGAGGTTCATGACATCATGGACTTATGTGTCGATAAAAATATGATTGATAAGGATGAATATCCACAGACTGCTGAAATGGAAGCACGTTGTGTTCATATCTTAGCGGATCTATGGAATAGTCCACAAGCTCATACGACTCTCGGTTGCTCAACTACGGGCTCATCAGAGGCTTGCATGCTTGGCGGATTAGCCATGAAGTGGCGTTGGCGTCAAAAACGCGAAGCAGCAGGATTAGATGCCTCAAAGCCCAATTTGGTCGTTGGGCCAGTACAGATTTGCTGGCATAAATTTGCGCGGTATTTTGATGTTGAGCTTCGCCAAATTCCACTTGAAGGTAATGAGGTTAGTACCAATCCCGAAAAAATAAAAGACTATGTTGATGAAAATACCATTGGTGTCATTCCTACCTTAGGTGTGACTTACACTTGTGTGTATGAAGACGTCGCTGCGATGGCGAAAGAGCTAGATGATATTCAAAGCGAAAAAGGATGGGACATACCTATTCATGTAGATGCCGCTTCGGGTGGATTTATAGCGCCCTTCATTCAACCTGAACTTGAGTGGGATTTTCGTATCGATAGAGTGAAGTCTATCAATGCGAGTGGTCATAAATACGGTTTGGCACCACTAGGTGTCGGCTGGGTAGTCTGGCGCTCAGAAGAAGACTTGCCAGAAGATTTGATATTCTATGTCGATTATCTAGGTGGAAACATGGCAACCTTTGCGCTTAACTTTTCTCGACCAGGTGGTCAAATTGTCGCGCAATACTATAATTTTTTACGATTAGGCTTTGAAGGTTATAGAGGTGTTCAACAAGCCTGTGTAGATACCGCTCAATGGTTAGCAGACGAAATCTCAAAGTTAGGTCCGTTTGAGATGTTTTATGATGGACGAGGTGGTTTACCTGCCCTTAGTTATACCCTAAAAGAAGGAGACTGGGGTTTCAATCTCTATGATTTATCTGACAAAGTTCGCCAGCATGGTTGGCAAATAGCCTCTTATCCACTACCAAACGATCGTCAGGACACCGTCATTCAACGTATTCTAATTCGTCATGGTATCAGTCGAGATATGGCCGCGTTGTTATTACGTGATATTAAAGCCGCTGTTGGATACTATAAAGCGCATCCAGTTTCACACTCTAGCTCTACTCGTACCTTTCATCACACATAGAAGAGCATTATGAGTAATCCTACTGTAGTCGGTCAGATATTCGATAAGATAGAGCCTGTTACTGCTTCAGGCTTACATGGATTTTTTCAACTGCTGGATAATCAGCCCATAGTATTTATCTTGTTATCATTAGCTTTAGGTACTTATATTGGTAATCGTAGCATCAAGAATATCTCTTTAGGGTCAACAGCGGGTACTTTGCTGGTGGGGGTTGTGCTTTCGATGATTGCACAATCTGCTTATGATATTACTTATGCCATACCAGGGGTTCTTTCAACCTTTATGCTCCTTCTTTTTATGTATGCTTTAGGGCTTAAAGTTGGACCTCAGTTTTTTTCTGGATTAAAAAAAGGCGGTTTGGCATTCATTAGTATCGGCGTCATTGTTTGGTCATTAAACTGGGTTATCTGTTTTTTTGGGGCAAAGTTTGCAGGCTTAGCACCTGGATACGCAACAGGACTTATCTCTGGCAGCTATACCATAACGGCCATACTAGGAGTGGGGCAAGGCGCTTTATCAAGTGGTGCCTATATACCACCGTCAGGAATAACCGCGGAAGAAATTGGTGCTAATATGGCCGCGGCCTATGCCGTTAGTTATGTCTTATCCACTGTTGGTATCATTTTACTCATTCGCTATTTACCTAAGATTTTTGGTTACAACTCTGTTGAAGAGGCTAAAGCCGCTGAAGCTGATTATAATGGCGGCGCGACAGACCCTTTACCTGGAGCACCTCAGGCGTTAACGCTGGGTTTTTCAGCGTATGATTTACGCGCCTTTTATGTGACTCACAAAAACATTCTTGGCAAAAGTATTTCAGCGTTAGTCAAAGAATATCCGCAAGCGCCTATCTTACGTTTGGTTAGAAATGGCGCGATTGTAGAGTTGTCAGATGATCCTATCGTTCAACTGAACGATATCGTTACGGTTAGAGCCAATATTCACGATTTGATTTTTGTAGACAATGAGCTCATCGGACCTGAAGCGGATGATCAATTGGCCCGCAATGTTCCTATAGAAGTTGCAGATATTCACATTGGCTCTCATGATATTTCAGGTCAAAATATTGATGACCTCAGCGAGTCTGGAATAGGAGGCGTCACGGTTCAAGCTTTATTTAGAGCAGGTAATGAAATCCCTTTAGGTCCTAAAACACAGATTTCTTTCGGCGATGTGATTAGATTGGCAGGTCCGGATGTGGCCTTAAAAATGGCAGGGAAACGCTTGGGAGGACGAGTAATATTACCAACCATGAAGTCTGAAATAATTTATCTTGCCGTTGCGATGGTTATCGGATATTTAGTCGGTATTATAACGGTGAAAATTTCAGGTATCCCATTTGCACTAGGAACTTCAGCAGGGTGTATTCTTGCTGGGATTGCCGTTAGTTATTTTCGCAGTCGTAACCCTGAGTTTGGTGGTCCGATACATGAAGGCGCAAGAAGTTTCTTGCAAGATTTTGGTTTAAACGTTTTTGTGGCAGTTTTAGCTGCTAATGATGGGCCTAAAGTCATTACAGCCTTACATGGTGACACTCTATTATGGCTAGCAGTAATTGGAATAGCAGGTGCGTTAATACCACCGCTCGTTGCCTTCTGGATAGGGGTGAAATTTTTTAAACTTAACTCAATCATTGCTGATGGTGCCGCCACTGGCGCTAGAAATAGTACACCTGGACTAAATGCAATTATGGAAGGGTCAAAAAGTTCAGTTGCTGCTATACCTTATCCCGTCAGTTATGCGCTTACGACTGTTTTAGCCTTGATTGGTGGTTATATTTCGATGATTTTATCTTGAGTTTTTAGGACTGAAGTTAGTAGAGGATAGTTATTTCAAAACCCCGATATTGATAAGCTTACCTAATAATAAAGGCCTGAGAAAGCTATAGATCTTATACTGAACTGCCCCAAGATTTTTGGAGCATCAATACCCTAAAGAATGAGCGTTGAAATTAACGTTTCAGTATCCTGTTTAAAAGTATGTTCAGATACCTGCTAGAATTCCTTTGAAATGCTTTTATGCAAAAGTATCGTAAGTTATGATTTTGACATATTAAGACATTAAAAAACCCCACAGCGTATAGGCTATGGGGTTTTTTAATGTCTTCTAATATTATTTGATGGTGCGCCCACCAAGACTCGAACTCGGATCGATCGCTTAGGAGGCAACTGCTCTATCCTGTTGAGCTATAGGCGCATTATGGAGTGACATTGTAGAAAAAACCAACTATAAAAGCAATCAACAAAACATAAATAAAGACAATTTATGCTCACTCGCCATTGCTAAGGGCATCAGCGACATTGGTTGATCCAGTTTCCGATACTTGTTGTGTACGTGATGTTGGATTAAATAGATCATTGACGCTGTTTTTATAGCCTTCAATATTATAATAATCGTATTCTTTTAAGATATCTTGTCCTGTGCTTGAAAGTAAAAAGTTGCGGAACGTAATAGCAGCCGTATTATCTGTCAAAATAACCCCTTCAAGCGTTTTCTCATCTTTTAACGCATAGCTAAAAGAATTCAGAGTGCGTGCTTCTATATTAATATTACCCTCAGTATCTCCCTCATCTTCATCACTAAACAGATTTTCTTGACTGAGCTCATCTGCACTGTTGGTAAGGATGTTACTTTTCTTGATTTTATCTTGAGCAGCTTTAAGCTCTGCTTGCAACGGTGCGAGTCTTTCTGTCGATAACCTATCATTAGCGATAATCATATCGACATCAAATATAAATTTTGACGGCTTGCTAGTATCGTTATCTACTAAAGTTAGTATGTCGCTTGCAGGGACGTAGTTTGCCACTACCTGTATGTGAGGATATCGAGACTCGAATCTAGCAATGATATCGTCTAGAGGTATCTGTAGACTTTTTTCCGCTTGCAAATATATAGCACTATCATTCAGTGAATTTGCATCATCTTGAGTAGTGGTAGCTGTCGATTCATTTTTGTTTGCCATGATTGGTAAAGGGTCTGTATTTTTGCGGTTACTGGTATATAACCAAGCAAAGATGGCAATGAAGATGACGAGTAGTAGTAAAATCAGCCCGGCTAGCAGCAGTTTGTAGTCTTTCATGTATGACTGCTCTTTTTTTAATTATTTTACGTTGGGATTAAATAAAAAGTTGTGATGGATTTATAATATATTTTAGATCTTTTGATGCAATACCTCATCCGCTAAATCTGCGAGCATGTCTGCGAAAACATCTGTTTCTAAAGGTAGCGTTGTTTTTTGCTCGTTATTGTCCTTACTTAGCTGGTTCTCTGTGTTTGATGATACAGGAGGGGAGTTTGAAGACGAAACAGATGGATTGTCTGTTGTTCTTGCAGGTGTTGTTTGATGCGCAGCTAAAGGTGACTCACCTGAGATAAGTTTGTCTGTCAGCCATTTAAAGCCATGTGCTTCCCACCATGCTTCAAAGCGTGGTAACGTGCTCCCGCGCACAGCGACTGGTAAGTTTAATGTGCGAAGCTTTTGTGCCAGTATAGGGTCGCTAATGGCTTGATGAATACTAAGATAGAGCGATTTACTATCATCAGTGTAAGGTTGCCTGTTTTGCCATGATCTATCATCAATTTTCATACGTGGCAATTGCCACAGTTCACCGCGATAGTAAACAACGTACAAACGTCGTTTAGGGTGAACAAAAATGGCATCAATAGGGCGCAAGGGCATAATATTTCGTTATCCCGTTGATAAAAAAGGGTGAGGGTCGATAAACTAGAACATTTATTTTGACACAAATGACGATAGTGTTTTTTGATTATTACCATTCGACTGAAAACGACACTAAATGTCGCGAACAGTTATAATGCTAGCATATATACTAGTAAACCATGGCTATCAATGGCACACTAATCATCAGCGTATTTTCATCATTTTTGTGGGTCAATAACCAACGATAGCTGTCGTTATCTTTATAGTATATAAAACCGCAATATTAGCAGAAATAAATGCTGACCACGACTGCAAAATATAGATTAACCAGTGTCGTTCAGTATATCCTTACTTTCGCTTTATATACCTAAATAGTTTTTCAAATCTAAGAATGACATATTTACATGGTTATTATAACAAGTTTATTTTATCTAAATTTTTGCTAAAACGATAGATACCTCAAGACCTCCAAGCAAGATTCGTTCGTTTTGCGCTTCCATACTTCCAATCAGATTAGTGTCTATGTTTACCATTATTCAATCACACCGTACCGAAAACCTTGTAGATCAACTGCTTATACAATACCAGTCTAAGGAACAGCCTGTTTTTGAGCCTTTTATTGTCATTGTACCCTCAATGGTATTGGGGGATTGGTTGGATAAGACGATTGCCAGTCGCGCTGGTATTAGTACATTGGTGCGGACTAAGTTTTGGGGTCAGTATCAATGGACATTGATGCAAGATGTGTTAACCCGCCATAACGCTTCTTTACTAGCGCAAAATCCTGAAACGGAAACTCTGAATGTGCCAGAAGTGGCGGTGTTGTCACCAACGGTAATGCAATGGCGACTGTTCGGGTATTTGACTTATTATCAAGAGTCGATTGTGGCAGATGAAAAACATCCGGTTCATCCATTACTGGCGTCTTTGATTGATGAACCGCAGGCAGGCGCTCAACAAGACAGCTTACAACAGAACAATTTACAGCAAGACAGTGTGCTAAAAGACAATGTGCGACAGGATAAAGCGCAACAAGATGCCCGTATTTGGCAGCTGGCAAGTGATTTGGCGAGGGTGTTTAACCGCTATTTGACCCATCGTGAAGATTGGCTAGCATTATGGTCGCACAACGAGCCGCTGAATGTAGATGAGTTGATAGCAGATAAAGATGCACTGTCACTGCGCTTTGATAAATATGCGCGTGGCACGCCTGAGTGGTTGGTCGAGCATTATGTTGAGTTGGAAGTTGCCCAACGATTCTTGTGGGCGCATTTGTTTGCTGATGTTCATCTACACCGTGTGGCACTGGAGCGTGCGTTCTGGTCGGCTTTAAAAAGTAACAAGGCGAATGAGCGTGACCAGTTGCCAACCATACTACGTATTTTTACCATTCAGCAATTACCACAGACCGAGCTGGACTTTCTACAGCGCTTATCGCAATACATGAATATCACGCTATTACATTACAATCCATCAAAGCTGTTTTGGGCAGATATCGTTGATAAATCATGGTTACAACGCCAGCAGATTATTAATCCCGAAAGCGTGTTTTTGCGTGATTACGGCCACAGCTTGCTGTCGCGCTTGGGTAAGCAGTCGCGTGATGCTTTTGCCATGCTTGCCAACTTGTCGGGTAATGAGCAGTACGACGATGCACTGGTTGAATGGCAAGATAGTTTTGATAGTGGTTTCAATGATGAGGTTGCTGCTGAGTATATTGATGATGCTAGTAGCGCTCAAAATAGTCCAAGTTTGTTAAGGCGTTTACAGAACGATGTGCTGATGCTTGATGAGCAATCGACCCAGCAAGCAACGGCTGCTACAGTCTCGCAAGCAGTGAGCAAGCAACTAGATCCGAGCTTTGATGAAGATAAGCCAGCAACGGCTTGGTATGAAGATGAGGCGTTAGAGAATAAGCGCTTTGAGATAGACCGTTTTTGGGCAATCTCTTCTCAAGATAATAGCCTAAGCATTCATTCGTGTCATAGTTTGCAACGTCAACTTGAAGTGTTGCGTATCATGATTGGCCGCTGGTTGAACGAACCTATCAAACTGGGTGAGAATAAACGCCATATCTCTGACATTGTTGTGCTGCTACCCGATGTTGAACGTCATCATGCGCTGATTGGCTCTATCTTCGTCAATGGTAAGGGTCAAGACGGTTTGACCTTGCCTGCTAAAGTGACGGGTGTTGTCGATGCAGATATTCGCCAGTTATGGGAAGCCATTATCGGTTTTTACAAACTATTGGGTAGTCATAGTGCCCGTTTTGAAGCGGCTGAAGTCTTGGACTGGCTCATGTTGCCTCCTTTATTTGAAAGCTTTGGGCTGACTCATGAACAAATGAGCCGTGGTTGTGACTTGTTGGTAGAGGCAGGCTTTATTCGCGGTTTCGACGAGCTGCATCTTAAGCAAACGTTGGACAGTAATGATTACGACTATCGCTTTAGCTTTGCGCAAGCATTAGATAGATTGACCTTAGGTCTGGTCATGCCAGAGGCTGAGTTGAGCGGCTGCTTGTATCCTTTAGATGAGGATGAATGGCCAAGTACAGCTTTACCAGAAATGACCTTACCGCTACCACAAGTGAGCCTAAATGATGCGCTGATTGTTGAAGCGCTTTGCCGTATTTATACTGGCTTGGTCGCACGACGTGATGACCATACACAAAAAATGAAAGCGGAAGACTGGCTCGAGCAGATTGAGACACAAGTTATCCATCGCTACTTTGGCGATGTGGACCAAACGCGTACCATGCGCGCCATTTACAACGCGATGAATGGTTTTAAATCAAGTCTACGAGCCAATCGTCACTATAGACAGTACGCTAGTGGTGATATCGACAACAGAGAAGTGGAGCAGAGGCTGGCAGGTGTGGAACAATTGCCGCTCAAGCTGAGCTTTATGCTAGACAGTATCGAAGCGGAGCTAGAGAGTCAGCAGGTCAGTGCTGAGCCAACTGGGGTAATTACCTTTGGTCGGTTTGGTGCATTAAGAAATGTGCCGTTTGAGCTGGTGGTTATGCTCAATATGGATCTCTCTGAGTTTCCTGGGCGTGACCGTGACAACCGCTATGATTTGATGAAAGCGACCAATGCCCGCCGCGGTGACAGAGTTAGTGAAGATGATGACAACGGCGCATTTTTAGATGCGCTATTGTGTGCGCGCAGTGCTTGCTGGATGTTTTATAACGGTCAAAGCTTGACGGACACCCATGAGCATCTGCCAGCCAATCCAGTGAGCGAGCTATTACAGTTCTTGCAAGGCGAGGTGCAGTGGCAGGTGAACTCGCTTGAGACATTGCCTGAGAATATTGATCCCACCACCGAAAGTCTCAAGCGCTATTTGCCTAAATTGATTAAGCAGTGGCTAGTGACTGAGCATCCTGCATTGCCTTTTCATGAGAGTCTGTTTGAGACAGAAATGGAAGGCGATGATGTTTTTGAGCAAGCGTCTCCTGATATTGATGCTAATGCTAATGCCAACGTTAATATCAATGCTCAGGAGACTAACCCTGCCGATATGATTGATGAGTTGGATACTTTATTAAATACAGCCATGCGCAAAACCAAACTGGCTCAGAAAAAACAGTTTCCGCCTGCGCCGCTTTGGCAAGCGGTGTTTGATACATTGAAGGGGAGAGTATCTAGCGAGCCTATGCAACTGGTCGGCCTACCCACAAAAGCGCAGTATGAATCAATCGCTCAGGTGCTTGGTCAAGGCTTAGGTCAGCTAGGTCAAGTAGACAATCAAACCTTGTCTGCATTGGCTGAATTGTTGGCGCTAGATACAGCTGTTGATGCTAGCGATGTCAGTAGCATGACGGAAGCGCTCATCCAAGATTTATCTGATAGCGTATTTAACATCGGAGAGATAGATATTGAAGGAGTGTTGGCTTACCAAGTGCGCCATCCTGCCAAAGCATTCTTACGGTCTCAAAAAGTGCATGTGGTGCAAGGTGAAGAAGCGCTGTCGCAGCAAGAGCCGCTATTCTTGGACAGTCTGACTACCTATCAAATCAAAGATCATTTGATTAAACAGTTGGTTACTGATGAGAATAAGAAGAATGATAGTAATGCAGCGGCTGAAACCATCACTCCAATCCTGATGTATCAAAAAATCATGCCCGCTGGTGTCGCTCGCCAGACCACGCTACCCAATCAACAAAAGAAACTGCAACAGCAATGTCTAGACTTCAAAGAGCAGTTAATTGCTAATGGCTTTGATGAGAGCAGTATTCTCAATGAGGGTGAAGCAGATAGCGCCATTATATTACAGCTATTGACGCCAACCGCCGAACATCCTGTTCAGATAGAACTAAAAAATATACTGAGTAGCACTGACAACGAGTCAAGTAATCAGACGAATATAGAGGGTATAGAAACACTGTTTAAGCTGTTGCCGAAAGTCATTAAGATAAAGGGCTCAGTACCAATATCAGCACCCATATCAGTTATTCAGGCAGGCGTGCCTTATGCTCAGCAATCGCCTAAGCAATGGTTAAATATACTGCCCAATTCTGCTAGCCCTAGGCATTTGCTCAAGTTTTGGTTATCACATTTGTATTGGCAAGTGGCCAGAAGTACCACTGCCGAGCAAGTGGCATTAAATGATGGCGTAAGTATTTGGCGCTTCAATAAGGCCAGCTCGCAGGTTAAAAAGTATGACAAAGCAATCGCATTTAAACTAAGCCCAATTGTCTATGAAGACGCAGTAATTGAGCTGATAAAATGGGCGTTTTTTGGCAAGTTAACGGGTCAAGTGCCTATTACGCTATTACCAGAATATGCACTGAATTACCTTGATAAGTGCGCAAAAGTCGAAAAGGGGGTTAGCTATTGGCCAAAACGTGCCGACTTCTCGGACTGGTTAAGACCTAACTATAATTCAGATACGGTATACGATACTTGCTCGCAGCATGCCATTTGGCAATACGTACTGCGTGACCAAGATGCGTTTAAGGCTTTGTCAGCAGCGTTGACTACATTAGCTCAGCCACTGTATGAGCCGATGTTTAATGCGTTAACTAACTTAGATGGTTAGCTCATTATCTAAAGCAGCCCCTAATTAATTTTTGCTATTTTGTTCTAATAAATAATAATTAAAAGTATGCGCCCATATGACAGACTTTACCGACCCAACCAATACCACTGACTCGTCTACACAACCGAATTTATTTGATGAATATTCAGATGAGCTGACTTTATCTGCTGTGCCTGAACGTAAAAATGATGTCATACCGGCAGTTGATGTTGATCTGACGGGTAAACACCTGATTGAAGCCTCAGCGGGCACGGGTAAGACTTGGACGCTGACTGGTATTGTACTGCGCCTACTGATCGAAGCGCGACGTGCGCCAGAGCAAATCATCGCCACGACTTTTACTCGAGCTGCCGCTGCCGAAATGCGTCAACGTATTCATGATCGTTTGGTGGATTTCTATCAGTTATTACAATGGGTCAATAGCCTAAGTGCTGATACTAGCAATAAAGAGAATCTCTATCCCAACATACTGCAAGTTATGCCTGAGAGTAATAAAGACGCAAAAGCAGGCAGTAATTCAGACGTAGACACAAACGTTGATATAGGTATTGATGATTTAAATCAAGTCCTTGCTGCTGATAAGCAAGCGGCGGTTGAGCAACGTAAACAAGCAAAAAAAGATCGTGAAGTTTGGCTGGTTAATCAGGCCAAATATGTGCGTTTAGATGGCATCATGCAAGATCCTATCAACTTGCATCTCGTCGGCTATTTGCTAGATCACGTGTACAGTTACCCCATGGCGGAAGCTATCAGGCGTACTGCATTGATACTAACCACCTTAGATAAGCTGTTCGTAGGCACGCTTGATAGCTTGGCACAAAAATGGCTGACTGAGTACAGTAGCGAGACAGGTCATCAGCAGGGCATGGGGATTATTGAAGACAGCAGTATTGAGCAGGTGACTGGCAGTATTATCCATGATGAGCTGCGTCAGTTTCAAAGCCGCTTATACTATGAGCAGCCCAAACTCTATGCGCTAATGGATCAGCAAGGTAAGCTGACTGCAGTTGGCGATCATAAGAAATATGTGACTCGATCGCTTAATTTTATCTCTGCACCGATTGATGAGATAAGGCATGAGAAAAGCTTTGACTTTGATGCATACGAAAAGCTAATCAACGAGTTTTCCCAGTTAGATTTAGCCGATATCCAGCCTTATTTGAATCCTGATTATAGAAAGTCTCAAGGGTTTCATGGTGGTTCTAATCTAACCAAACAGTTTGCTGCCATTATTGAAGTGCATCAAAAGATATCGCAGTATCAGCTAGCATTTAATAGCTATTTAAATGAGAGCGAGAATAAGATTTTGACATCATTGCAAGATGCCAGATATTCAGATGAAAATGGCAAAATTAAGAACTTTAATAAGAATAAAGAAAAAGAGCATCAGACGCTTTTTGAGCTAGAAACCATTAGTAAGTTAATGGTTCTCTTAGATATGCTAGACAGTTTAAATCAGCATATATTGTTGGTATTGGCCAATCTTAACCGTCATATTGTGCTGGCTGTGCGCAATAGGCTGCCAGTCATTTTAGAAGAGCGCGGCGAGACGACCTTTAGTTTGCAGATGGTACGCTTAAACCAAGCATTGACTGGCCGTCAAGGAGATAAGCTGGCGCGTTATATTCGTCATCATTACCCAGTGGCATTGATTGATGAGTCGCAAGATATCAATGGCGAGCAAGCCATTATGATTGAAAGCATCTATTTGCCAAAGAATAAGCGTAAACAGTCGGACAGTGATAAGCAGGCAACCACTAAGAAAGCAAATCATGAGTTTCTGTTGTTGGTTGGTGATCCGAAACAGGCTATTTATGGGTTTCGTGGTGGCGATGTGGCCAACTATAACTATATGAAAGCCCAATTTGATAAAAGTGCTCTTTGGACGCTTGATATCAATCGCCGTTCGAATGCTGGTGTGATTAACGCATTGAACTGTTGGTTTGGTATGGCTAATGCAACAACTGTTGAGAATAAGCTGTCGCAGTTGGGTACTGGTATTCATTATCAACATATCAAAGCAGCAAAACCGGAATATGAACTATCTTGGTTTAATGCGTCAGATAGCTTGGATGATGTACTGGTGACAGAAGTGCTTTCTGCTCAGCCAGTAAGCTTATTGCACTTGCCTTATGACAAGGACAAAGAGTTTGATTATGATGAGCATGAAATAACAGCTCGCCATATAGCCACTTTGCTTAATAGTGGTCAGACACTTAAAGGTAAACCGATTCAGCCCAGTGATATTGGGGTGCTGGCACGTGCCAAAAAAGATCTGAAAAGGGTCGAAGATGAGCTGGTAAAACTTAATGTGCCGACCTTGACTACCAGTGATGTCAGCATCTTTGAGACTATTATGGCAGAAGATGTGGCGGCGCTACTAAGTGCCATGCTATACCCGTATCGTCATGACATGATTAATCGGGTGTTGACCAGTCATCTATATGGACTGAGTATTAAAAACATCAAAGCCATGATGACGGACCATGAGTCAGGCATTACTGAGGGCAGCAGTACAACAAGCTTCCATTCACAAAACTCTAATTCGAAAGACCTCCCAGCCAATGAAGCTACGGATAATAAAAAGAGCTATCAAGACTTTATTACCTATTTAAAAGAAGGTGCACAGCGTTGGCAGCACTTTGGCATATTATCAGCACTACATTATTTATTAGATAAAAGCCCTGTGCAGCCGCAAGGTGTTTGGCAGGCCTTAGCTGCACATCCAGAAGGTGACCGTCATATTATGGACTTGCGTCATGTGATGGACATTTTGGCGCAGTATGGTCTAGGCATGGGTGAACATGAGCTACTAGCTTGGTTCAGGCAGCATATAGATGCAGCGCCTAATAGTGATTGGGCTAAGCAATATCCGCTACCGACAGAGTCTGGTGTGCAGCTAATGACCATTCATAAGTCAAAGGGGCTTGAGTTCCCTATTGTCTATGTACTGGGAATGGGTGATGCCAGTAGGAAGTCTGGGAATAAGGAAGACTATGGGCTGTATCTATATAACGCGCAACAAGCGCCTTCAGCGCTAGTGCGGCAGTCGATAGAAGTACAGCAGTCGACAGATAATCAATCGGGAAATCAGCGCCGCTTCTCACCACTGCAAGGCTCTGCCACGGTTGAGGATTACTATACTGATATCGAAACACAAGAAGGTTTTGATGAGATAAGACGGCTTGGTTATGTGGCATTTACTCGGGCCAGTGAGCAGCTTTATGTGGTGCTGCGAGATCCGAGTAACAAGACAGGGTTTGAGCTAAAGCCAGTGTTTTATTGGTTTGAATCGCCAGAAGCAAAGTTCGAGCTACCAGATAGGCTCAAAGGCATCGTAGACATGCTCAGAGGGTATAAGGTTAATGAGTTTTATGACAATAACTACGCAAGCAATGATGCCAATTCAGCAGGTATAAATGACAATGTTCAACTGGTCGCCACCAAGTCAAATGCTCATAAGCCTACAACAGAGGCTATTGAGTACGCGCCATTTTCTGAGGTGATGAAAACCAATTATTTTTATGGTTGGGCTAAGACCAGCTTTACGGCTTTGGCACGTCAGCTAGATGAATCTACACAAGCAATGGCGATAGTGGATGAGCGTATTGATGATGCGATAGACATTGATATGACAGAGTCTTCTGTTTTAGACCTCTCTTCACTGAATAGTAAAGAGTCTCTCGAACAAGACAGTGAGCTAAGCCTCAAGTCAGAAGAGGATATCCGCTTTACCTTTGTAAAGGGTGCTAATGCCGGTACGTTCTTGCATGAGATATTTGAACAAATAGACTTTACCAATAAAGCCCAGTGGCCTCAGGTTATTGATAGAGCGATTAGTAGCTATCAGTTGCCGCTTATATATAGCAGTGCTGAACAACAGAGCCGCAGATTGCAAGGCAACAAACAAAGAAATAGCGATGGGTTTGATCTTGAGTCAATAGATACAACGAAGCATGAGGCATTAATTAATTGGATTGAAGAGGTGCTACATGCGCCGCTATTATCTTCTAATCAATCCTTGATTTCTCTTGATAAAGATAAGCGATTTGCTGAGTTAGAGTTCAATATGGGGTTGTCAGAGAACTTCAAAGCCCAGGATATCAGTAGGCTTTTTCAACAGTATTTACCTGATGAGATAGATAAGCATGTCACTCTAGTTCCGCAAAACAAGGCACATCTATATCGTTATCTGCGTGGTGAGATTGACTTAGTGTATGAGCATGCTGGCAAGTATTATGTGGTCGATTATAAGAGCAACTTTTTAGGAAATAGCCTAAGCGATTATAATGAAAATACGCTCAAACAAGCAATGTCTAAAGCGGGGTATTGGCTACAAGCAGCGATTTATCAAGTAGCTTTACATCGGTTCCTTGCGATGAGAATCAGTGATTATGCGGGTAACGAAGATAAGTACTTAGGCGCTGTAGAGTATGTGTTTTTACGCGGCGTGTATGATCCAAATGCTAAAATCGTTGACACTACCTCTCAAGATAATAATAAACCTAGCAGTAACAACTTAGAGAATTATGGCTGCTATGGATTGGTCACTTGGGATATTCCCATCGACTTTGTTAAAGGTTTAGACGCACTATTTGGCACGCCAGATTAATAAACTTTATATGACAATTAGATGGGCAAAAATTGTTATAACATTTAATCAGATCAAAAAGAGACAAGCACACGATGAGTAATAATAACAACAAGAGCAAGTCAGCCATTAGCTTACAAGAGAGTTGGGCCAGTAATCTCAGTGATTATATTTTGCTGCGTCGTCAGCAAACGTATGTAGCGTATAACGTGACAGATATAAAAGTAGAGGCTGAGAGTAAGCATATCGGTAAGACAGAGGATAATGGCTTATTTACGGCTCTATTCATTATGTTGGCCACTCATTTGGAGGAGGGTCATACCGTATTGACCATTGAGACAGCTGAGCATGACACACCGCTACAAGGTCAAATCAATGGTGAGTTGGTCGCACTATGTGCGTGGCAGCAAAACTTACTAGAGATGATGGCAACGCCGATACTCGCATTGATGGATGCTCAAATAGACACGCCATCAAAAGATGATTCTTCAATTGAGCTGCCATTATTTGGCTCATTAGATGCTTTGTTTAGTAAACGAGCTCAGCTATGGGCGCAGCTAGCACTTAGCAGCCATGAAAGAGAAATGATGGTCAAACGGTTTGATACGATAGTTATGCTATATCAGCGCCTAAAAAATACGGACTTAACGACTTTCCTTCAGTTAATTTACGAGCATGAGTTGTTTTCTGACGTCAATATAGATAATAGCAATATTAAAAATAGCCTAAGCAAAAATAAACCTATTATATACCAAATACAGGAAATCGAAGCAGGTAACGAGACGAAAATATCGATCACCTTTTGGTTACACCGTGCTTGGCAAGCAGAGTTTAATTTAGCAAAAAATATAAACAACATCTTAAATCAGCAAGTAAGCCCTTTACAGATAGCAATACCTGAAAATCTTCATGAACATCAAGTAAAGGCGATCAATGTCGCTAATAACAGCGCGTTTAGTATTATTACTGGTGGCCCAGGTACAGGTAAAACCTACACTGTTGCTCAGTTAGTCATCGCGTTGCAACAGGCGACAGAGAGTAGGGGCGATGATCTTGAGAACATTAGATTCAGTACGGACAGTGCCAGTCTGGCATTGGCAGCACCAACTGGTAAGGCTGCTCAGAGAATGCAGGAGTCTCTGCAGGCGGCTCTAGACGCGGCGAATGTTGAGCTACAGTTGCAAGAAGCAAAAACCATTCATCGCTTGTTAGGTATTGGTCGGACAGGCAGGCCGCGTTACAATGCTGATAACCCACTAGGGGAAGATATCATCATTGTTGATGAAGCATCCATGCTTGGGGTTGAGTTGGCCAATTATCTTGTGAGTGCGGTAAAACCGGGTGCAAGGCTGATACTATTAGGCGATGCGAATCAGCTAGCAGCGGTAGATGCAGGGGCTGTACTGGCTGATCTCTGTCGTATTCCACGACTACAAGCCATTCATGCAGAACTAACCGAAAGCCGGCGATTTAGCGCAGAGTCGGGAATAGGAAAGCTTGCCTCTCAAATTAATAAAGCAGAGGTAGATATACAAGCCATTTGGAAGTTGTTAAGACAAGATGAAGCGTTGAGCTTTCAATATGTCAATACGCTGCAAACGGAGTCTATATTAAATGATAAAAAAGAAAATAGCCTAAGTAGTGAAAATTTATTATTAAATATCAGCAAAAATTACCATCCATACGTAAGTAAAATCCAAAATTTACTGGAGAATCCAATAGAAAAATCCATGCCAGAGTCGGTAAAAAATACTATAGCCCTATTAATGAAAATATTTAATCAATTTAGAGTCTTAAGTGCTGGCCATAATGGCGAATGGGGTGATCATTATATTAATAATTATCTCACTCAGTGGCATCTTGCTGAGCTAAAGCTACCATTAGGTCAAAACACATGGTTCCATGGTAGACCCGTTATGATTCTACAAAACAACTATGAACTGGGCTTGTTTAATGGTGATATTGGTTTTTGCTTGCAGACTAGCGATGATAGAAGCCGACTAGAAGTGTTTTTTGAGAATAAAACACAAGGGATTGCGGTCAACTTGCTAAATGAAGAAGTGATTGCCACTGCATATGCGATGACCATTCATAAATCACAAGGGTCTGAGTTTGATCATGTGGCCGTTACTTTTGATAATAGTCATGCAAGATTACTAAGTAAAGAGCTTATATATACAGCAGTGACTCGTGCTAAGAAACAAGTGACCATTTATAGTACCAAACACGCCCTAGAAAAAGCGGTTCAAACCCCAACTGAGCGTCATACAGGTTTGGCATTACAGTTTTAGTCGCTATCGTGAATTGACTTTATTCGTGACACAATATTCATGGCACAATAAAAAAGCATCCGATTCGGATGCTTTTTTAGGACTTAAATGTTTTTAAGTAATTAAGAATAGGACTTAAACTTTATCTTCTTTAATAGCATAAATGCCTGGCAAGTGACGTAAGTAACCATGGAAATCCATACCACAGCCATAGACATAACGGTCAGCGACATTGATACCAACAAAATCAACGTCAAACCCTTCAACTTTACGATCGTGCTCTTTGTTGAGCAAAACGCAAGATTCTAGTGATAAAGGCTTTTCTTTACTTAGTTCTTCAACGACTGTTTTTAAGGTAATGCCTTCGTCAAAAATATCATCAATCAGTAATACGTGCTCACCCTCGATGCTAACATCAGGTTTGTATTTCCAATCTAACTCATTAGTACCTTCGTTATCGCGATAACGTGTCGCATGGATGTAATGCATGCGATGGTAAAAGGTTAGGTGAGTCAATAATTGACCTGCTGGGATAAGTCCGCCATTCATAACGACCATGACGATTGGGTTTAGACCAGCATAATGCAGGTTAAGTTGAGCAGCAAGACGTTCGTAAGCAGCAGCAACTTCGATACTGCTGATAAGGCACTCTGAGTTGCGTAGTGTTTTTTCGATTTCTTGGTTACTGATTTGGGTCATCGGATGCGCCTTCGGTAAAAAGTGCCGCTTATTTTAGCAAATTTTAGTGAAATTTCCCAATAGCATATGACTTTTGGGGCAAATTTAATCTAATACAGGGTCTTATTCTGGTTTTTCTACGATAAAAGGGCGATAGTAGTTCGCTAAACGATTTAATGAGCTATCAGGTAGGTCAGGCAGTAGCTTATTCAGTGCCATACTCATACCTTTATCAATGGCAGCTTTAGCGACTGGCACTGATTTGCGTTTAATCATCCCCAACTTTAAAGTTTCAGCATAGTTACTAATGAAATGCGTCAATGTTTGGTCATTCATTGTTTCAAGTGCTGTTTTAAACGCTTTTACATCTACATGATCAGGGGTGATGGCAGAAAAACCTTTATTAATAATTTGGCCATCTGCCTCAGATAACTTGAAACCTACTCGTGTTATCCCGTCATTATCAATAAAAGTTGCTCTGTCTCTCAAAAAATGAAAGCTAGGGAGTACTTCTTCGTTATTTTCTTTACCGAGCAAAATATTGAGCAGTGTGTCTGCCGTTTTTTCGACGGTAACGACTATCTTCTGCATAGAGGCTTTGCGTTCAGGGTTTGGTGTAATCTCAACCAGTCCAACCAGTAGATTGTCGATCAAATCACGTGCCGTTTGATGGGTGAGTGCATCACGATAAGGGTAGTAGTCTACGGTCTCATTTGAAGCAACGACTTGTTCGGCTTCCTTCACCAATACTTTTAATTTATCTGAGGGTACGAATCCAAAATATTGCGCCATGATGCTTCCTTTGTTCGCTGTTTCGATGGTTGCCTGATGTTATATCTATCATTAAATAAGTACTACTTTTACAGGATGCTTATTTAAACCTGTGCCGAGTATTTACTCAAAATTTATCACAATACGTCTCATTTAGTGACTTTTTATAATTGTACAGTCTAGGTTTTTTAGCTAGTAATCATATTAAAATATCGCTATTATTCTGCTACAACGGGGTGGGCTGCTCGCGGCACACTAATTTATCATATTTTTAATATTTTGATTTAAAAAGCTTGAACTCATAAGGCTATATGCCACTTGTCTAGGGAGAGATAAGATGAATAGTGCTATTGTACTACTATTTGGCGTCGCCGCCATGCTCTGCGGTTACGTGTTTTATTCAAAGTTTATCGCCACAAAAATTCTAGCACTGGATGACAGTCGTCCCACGCCAGCTCATACTATGAAAGATGGTATAGATTATGTCCCCACCAATAAATATGTATTGTGGGGACATCATTTTACGTCAGTCGCAGGGGCAGCACCGATTATTGGTCCTGCTATCGCTGTCATTTGGGGTTGGTTACCTGCCATTATTTGGATTGTGTTCGGCACAATCTTTATGGCAGGCGTACATGATATGTCGGCTATTTGGGCAAGTATGCGTAATAGAGGCCAGTCAATTGGTTCTATCGCTGGTACCGTTATGGGTACCCGTGTGCGCAGTCTGATGATGATCGTCATCTTCTTGTTATTGCTGATGGTTAATGCCGTATTTGGCGTTGCTATCGCTAACATGATGATCAAGACCCCATCTGCTGTATTGCCAGTTTGGGGCGCTTTAGTCGTTGCCTTTATCATTGGCCAGTGTATTTATCGCTACAATATGAATTTGGTTTGGGTATCAATTATCGGAGTAAGTGCGTTATACGGACTTATCTATCTTGGCCCTATGTTCCCTATTGTATTGCCTGAGACTATTTTCGGGTTGCCTGATAATGCAGTATGGATTCTTATCTTGTTTGCCTATGCAGCAGTTGCTTCGCTACTGCCTGTATGGATGCTATTACAACCACGTGATTATATTAATGGTTTACAGTTATTTGTCGGTTTGATTTTATTATACGCTGCGATTTTTATCGCGACGCCTGATATTGTTGCGCCAGCTATTAATACATCATTACCAATGGACACACCTTCACTGATGCCGTTGTTGTTTGTCACGATTGCTTGTGGTGCTATTTCAGGGTTCCATGGTTTGGTCGCGACAGGTACGACTTCTAAGCAGATTGATAAAGAAGGAGACGTCCGTTTCGTTGGTTACTTTGGTGCATTGGGTGAAGGTATGCTCGCACTGGGTGCCGTTTTGGCCGCAACCGCAGGTTTTGCTACGCTTGGTGATTGGGAAGCAGTTTACCAAAAATTCGGCGACGGTTCGATTGGTGCCTTTATTGATGGTGGTGCAACCATCTTGAATGCTGGTGTTGGTATTGATATGGTGCTATCACAGACCATGCTTACGGTAATGGCTGCATTGTTTGCAGGTACTACGATGGATACTGGTGTACGTCTGCAACGTTATATCTTCCAAGAATTTGGTGAGATTTATAAATTGCCTGTACTTAGTAAAAGTATTGTCGCAACATTGCTCGCAGTCGGAACTTGTCTATTATTAGCATTTGGTGCTGGTGGTATTGATGGTGCTGGTGGTATGGTTATCTGGCCACTATTTGGTACAACCAATCAGTTAATGGCTGCCTTAACCTTAATGATCGTAACGGTTATCTTGTTACGTAAAGGCAAACCTGTCTGGTTTACCTTAGCGCCGTTGTCGTTCCTATTGGTCATGACCGTATTCGCACTATTGATTCAGCTTAAAACTTTTTTCACGGATGGAAATTGGCTACTTATCATTATGGACATCATCATTTTGATAGCGACTATTCTAGTCACGTTTGAGAGTCTATCTGTATTGCGCAAAGAATGGTCGTTACATAAAGGTAAAGGCAAAATCGAAGATGATGCCTAATATCTGATACCTAATAAGTGTCAATCATTTAAGTGCCATCGAGTATTTAATTAATAGGCCAGTACATATATTGTAAAAAATAAAAAACGCTAGCAGCCATTGCTGGCGTTTTTTGTATCAAATAGGCATGATAGATAACAAGACGTAGGAGATGAAAAGTTATGGACGATACCAATATGTCAAATAATGCTAAACCAAGCGATACCATATCGAACGATATGCCAGATATTCAGCCATGGTGGAAACGGTTTACTGCTGGGCTAAATGAGTTTTATCATGCGCCATACCGTCAGACGATGGCACGTGCAGCACGTGATGAAGAAGATTTTTTTATGCTACTCATGTTTGCTGAGAGTTTAGGTATTGATAATCCTGCCAGCTTTTATACGCTAGAGTTGCAGCCTTTATTTTTAGAAAACTTCCACGAATGGCATACTAGAATGGGCATGGATAGATGTCCCTTTGACCACGTTGGATGTTGCTAATAGCAGCTATAGTCAAAGAACTCTAAAATGGGTACAAGGCAGCCGACTGCAGATTGTACAAGTAGTACATCTAAGGAGGATAACGCCATAGCGGTTTAGTATTTCACCGACTATATATTGATTAAAAAAGAGAGATAAGCATGGCATTACATTCTTTACAGGCATTGGTAGAGCAACTAGTAACACAACCGATTATATTTATCGGTGGAAAAGGCGGTGTGGGAAAGACTACGACTGCCGCTGCACTTGCCAGTTACTATGCCAGTCAACAGAAAAAGACCTTAATTGTCTCAACCGATCCAGCACACAGTTTAGGCGATGTATTAAATGTTCGACTGAAGAACGAAAAAACAGCGATATCACCTTATTTGGATGCGATTGAGCTAAACCCTGACACTATCGTTGATGAGCATTTTGCACAAGTTGAGCGCACCATTACAGCCTATGCCAATCCAGATATGATGCCCAAGATTCGAGAGCACCTGAAACTATCAAAATCAGCACCAGGCGCACAAGAAGCGGCGATGCTTGAGTCTATGTGCCAGCATTTAGTGAACGCTGCAGATGCAGATTACGATCACATTATTTTTGATACGGCACCAACAGGGCATACTCTGCGGTTACTGGTGCTACCAGAGATGATGGGTGCGTGGACGGACGGACTGCTTGCACAGCAGCGCCGACAGTCTAAATTGCGCTCGGTGGCAAACCATTTAGACAGTCACAATCAAAAAAATGATAAAAATGATGTGGCAAATCCTTTTGCAGCAAAAAAATCCGACCGTTGGGAGCAAGCTGTATCTGTGTTAGAGAAACGCAAGCAGCTGTTTCGTCAGGCAGGAGTACTGCTTCATGACCGTACCCAAACAGCGATTGTATTGGTTATGACCGCCGACGTATTGCCATTGGCTGAGACCAGACGTGCTATCAAACAATTAGAAGAAAGTAAGCTCACACCAGCAGCGATAGTCATCAATCAACTAATAACGCCTACTCAGTCTGATAACTTTTGGCAGCAGCGTGCGGATAGACAACAGCAAATTATGCAAGATATAGAACAAAGCTTTACCAAGTATCCGTTATATCCAATTTATCTGCAGCAAACGGATGTACGCGGCACTGCTGCACTAAGTGCTTTATTGCGACCAGTGCGACCAGTGCGATAGACCTTCAATAATAACAACGCTGGCAGTTCTTTTATTTACCAAGTGTGTAATTATGATCAGTTTGGCTAGTCATTATTATACGACTGCAATTTAGCTGAAAGCGACCATGCCATATCTGCTCGTAATAGTTGCGCTTGTTCGGATTTCCCACTACTAAGTGATGACCATTGCGGCTTGCCACGTGCTTTTTTTAACTCACTTGGTAATTTATGCGTTGGCCATGGCGTCACTAAGTTGTCGTCTTCATTTTGTTCTGATTCAACGTTATTTTTTTCGCCTTTATATATCAGCTGGGTCGCATCTGTGGCAGCATGTCCACGATGACGTAGTGCCGTGAGTAAATCTATCGAGCGAGTGGCTAATAGTGTCAACGTAGCAGGATCAATGTATAAGCGTTTTACCCCAGTAATCCTATCAGCAATACTACTAGTATTAGACAACAACCCTCCTGCAATACCACCAATCGCTGCACCCAACCCCAATGTGGTGCCTAATGCTGCTGCATCAACACCTAAGCCTAATAGTGCGCCGGCTGCTGCCCCAGAAGTCGTGCGTATGCCATAGCTTTTTAGCAGTTCAGGGTCAAATGGGTCTTGCTGGTACGCTTGTAATTCAAGTGGCGTGGCAGCAACTGCATTGTCATAAAACTTATATAAGTTAAGCAAATTATGCTGCATAGCACGCTCGCTTTGGCGAACAGCTTCCTGCATTTGTGCCAACACTGGCATAGGATCGTCGCTGTCATTAATCTCACGAACGAAAGCGGCGACATTGATTAGAAAGTCAGAAATGATAATATTTGCTTCATCACTCAATTGTGCCCAATTTTCCGTTCGGCGCTGCATCAATTGCTCAAGCATTTCAGAGTGGGTGAGCATAGTCGATAGATTTTTCCACAGCCGCATCTCATCTTCAAACTCAAAAGCAACTGAATCAAAACGCGTGGATATATGCAAGTTTCGTCTTGCCAGCATTGTCTGCCATTCGTCGATATTGGCATCTTGACTGTCCGTGAAATTAAAGACAGGCATCACAGGAATAGCGGCCCAAGACAAAATAGCCAGCTCATCTTTATACTTACCTAACACTGGCTCACGCGCATCAACGACATAGATGGCCATATCGCTTGCCAGCAGTTGCCGAATTACTTTGGCTTCTTGGCTATAGTCATAGTTGTCTGAATGGTCTACACCTTGAGCAATATCCGACGCCAAAAACTGCTGCAAGCGTTCAATACCATCACGTCGACTGGCTGTATTATCCTCTAACCAATCCATCAATCCTGAGGCATCTTCTAGACCAGGCGTGTCATATAGTGCCACTAAGACTTCGCCAGTTTGGCTATCTGTCAGTTGCGCCTGCTCGACATGCCGTGTGGTGGCAGCCTCGTTTTTAACTTCACCAAAATCAACGTCACGTAACAAGGTACGCAAAATAGACGTCTTACCGGTATTGGTATGACCAACGACCGCCAGTTTGAGCGCTTCACCACTGGCTACCGTTTTCTTAGTCATCGTGGCATCAGCAGTAACAGCATCAGGCGCTACTGCATACCCTTTATCCGCAAAGAGTCCAGCTGGTTTGTCATTGTTTTTATTATTATCATAATTGTCGTCGTTATTCATAATAGAATCTTATATTAATGAGGAATATTCAAAAGCGTTATGCGGCACTGGGTAGTCTGAGCAATACTTTTAACTTCTGCTTAAATCCTTTGGCACGAAAGACACGCTGCCACATACGATAAAACACTCCAAAGATTAAACCAATAATATTATCGTGACTGGCTTCACCAACTGCGCCGTATTGCACGGGATTATTGATGGTATCTTCTTCTACATAAGTACCAAACCAGCGATCAAAAACAATAAGGACGCCGCCGTAGTTTTGGTCAATGTATTCATCGTTGGTACCATGATGAGCACGGTGATTGGAGGGTGTATCAAAAATATACTCAACCCACTTCGGAAATTTACCAACGGTTTCGGTATGGATAAAAAACTGATAAATAAGATCAAGCGCGTAAAAGAAAAATACCCATACTGGATGTACACCAAGTAGCATCAACGGCACAAAGAATAACCACCAACCTGTGACTGAGTACAATAAACTTTGGCGCATCGCAGTGGATAGGTTCATATTATCATCAGAATGATGCAATACATGGGCAGACCAAAACCAATTCATCCGGTGTGAGGCACGATGGAACCAATAATAGCTAAACTCAACCGCGATAAATATAGGAATAGCCGTTAGCCAAGTGACCTCAATGGTAAATAATCGATATTGATATAACCATAAACAGATGGGTACGACGATAATTGCTTGTACCACCAGCTCAAAACCCAAGTAAGAGCCACCCAAGCTAAAGTTGGTCATCGCACGTCTCCAACTGAAGCTCTGACCATTACCACGCTTAGATTGATAAAACCACTCTGCTAGGAATAATAAGAAAAATGGTCCACCTGCCAGCGGTAATAACCACTCTTGCCAGTGCGCAGGCAAAATACTTGTTAGCATTGGGTGCCATGACTCAGGAGAAATGGTCAAAATCGTTTGATTCAGCGCCTCTTTATAACCATCCAATATCTGACCATATTGACCTAGCGTCATCAGGTCGTTATCTGCTGCTGTCATACTGGACTCCTTTCCATTATGAGTTATCCTTATTCTATCAGCGAGCTTTGAAATACCTTTCTCTAACTCTCAGCATCCACCAAACCGATTTTTCGAGCAGAAAGCGCTGTCTGCCACTGCTGATAGCGAACGCCTTGGTTTTCCACTTGTTGTGATGCCGAAGCATTTGCAATGTTTGAAGTCTCATTATTCACGTGATTGGCAGTCGGGCTAGCATCGCTAAGCAGTTTTACAATCAGTCCCTCTGTTGCATGACTGGCAATCTGATCAAGCTTACGCAATGTGCCACGGTCAGGTAATGCTTTGTTATGAATACCCAGTACAACTTGTACTGGGTGACTGTCTAAATACGTCTTTAACCGTGCCATATCATCACGATCATCTAATATGCCAAAATTTTCCACATCATCTTCAAGTATGTTATCAAGACCTGATTGCCACCAATTATCTTGCTCGGTTGGATATTCAAGTAGCGCAACCAGTTTCTTGCCAGCACTCACGGTGGCTTTTGGCGCGACAGGGGCAGGTGCTTCATTAAAATCATCAGCGTCTACCACATGACGTTGCCAAAAATTAAAAATCTTCTGATAGTAGGGCAGTTTGATATCCAAACGCATTTTTTTACGGCGGAACATCAAGGCACAAAACGCCCAAGCAATCGCTCGTGGTACGATGCCATACATCAGCAAGCTACCAACCAATAACCCCGCCCATTGCCGTGCAACAGATAGCGGCATGGCATCTGTCACCAATCTGCTCTGTGCGATAGCGGTACTGTCCGGCACCCCAAATCCCACCATACTAGGTAGCCAGCCCAATACATGAGTCAAAGTAATAAGCGCCTGATCAGACAGCAAGGTCGACTCCCAACTAAAGCTGTACTGGCGCACAATCAACAAAAACACAATCGCCAGTAGCATACCGGTCAACGTTGCTAGCCACAATTGATGGCTAAATCGACCGAGATACCATCGCATACCACTATGCTGCAATTGACGTTCGTACAAGTTAACAGCTGCCTTAGTCACATCATCCTTGCCACGTATTAGGTAACTGGGACTGACAAAACTGGCAAACCAATTAGAAGATTGCTTGCCTTGATTAATCAGCGTCATGGCCAGCCAGCCAAAGAGCATAATAGTATGAAACCCTAATAGACAAACCAGCACATAAAAGAAGTTAACCACATTAGCCTGTAATAGCGTAAACAGCCCTAAAAATCCTGAAATACACCATACCACGCTCATCACGACCATGATGCCTTTGATACGGCCGTCAATTTTACCCAAAACTTGTGCCAACGCACCGTTACTATCGATACGTGAGGCTCGACGATGCAGCTTTTGGATGGGTTTGCCATCTTCGCCTTGCAGTTTTTCTGTGATGAGTAGCGGGTCAGTGGCAAACACATGCTGCTGTGTCTCAAGCGTGCGTACCAACTCAGTCAATTGGTCTTGGGGTGATAGCATAATGCGATAACATCCGTATAAAAGCGTTGATTTAGAATGGTCATAATTGATTATTGTAGCGTATATATAGGGTCTGTTGAACACTCAAATATTAGGGCTGCTGATTGCTAAAATTGCACCAGACTAGGCGCAAGCCGACGATGATGTCCAGACCTTAGCTAGGAATTGCAACAACGTTTGGAGTGATTTTAGCGTCAGCCCTTTGGGGCAGTACTATTTTTTGCCAATATATGGCGAAATTGTTTTACCTAGAATGACTAGGCATCAAAAATTTCACTGCATACTGTCTAAAAAATAGTAACTGCCAGCACCACATTTGAATGTTCAATAGACCCTAATAACGATAGCCTCTATATCAACGATTTTATTTTTAGAAAAATTGAATCCATAAAGGTCTTATAGTTGGCGGGCTTCATTCGTAACTACCCACCCTTTAAACATTTCCATCATGGTAAAGACCATAAAAGTACGCCAAAATGAACCGTATATACGACAACAAGAACGATAAAGTTTATAAAAGCTCAGTCAAAAATAATCCAAAAAAGGAATCGTCATGAATAATAAAACCTATCTAATTATCGGTGGTACAGGTGGCATTGGTAAAGCCATGATAGAGCAGCTAACCGCCAGTACAACACCGGACACGCTTGTCTTTGCTACTCACCATAAGAATATACCTGATTTTGAAGCACCCAACTTACATTGGATATCGATGGATGTCTGCGATGAGAGCAGTATCGAGCAAGCGGCTGACATCATTAAGCAGCAGACCACTCATATCGATTGGGTCATTAACTGTGCGGGATTATTGCATACTGACACGCAGCAACCGGAGAAAGCCCTACGTCAGATGGAAACTGATTTTTTCTTACAGAATATGCAAGTGAATGCCTTAGCCAGTTTGCTGATTGCCAAGTATATGAAACCACTACTGGCAAAAGCCACACGTAGCCATGACACGCCCGCAATTTTTGCGACGATATCAGCGCGAGTGGGTAGTATCAGTGACAATCAGCTAGGCGGTTGGTATAGCTATCGGATGAGTAAGGCGGCACTCAATATGGGGATGAAGAACCTGAGTATCGAATGGGGAAGGTCGCTCAAAGATGTATGCGTGGTTGTCATGCAGCCAGGAACGGTCAATACGCAACTCTCAGCGCCTTTTCAGAGTAATGTGGCTGACGGACATTTATTCTCGCCAGCCTATAGTGCAGAGTGCTTGTTAGAAGTACTGAGTAATATGACCGCCACTCAATCAGGTAGCTTTGTAGATTGGGCTGGAGAGTCGATACCGTGGTAATTATAAAGATGGTTTCACGAGATTGATTTAGGTCATTAAATATAACAAACCTAAAACAAACAAGGCCGCCATAATCAGTAGTAAAAAGCTCAGCACTTTACTTGTCGTAGAGGACGCACCTGTACTTTCCTTTTTTACTTTAACTTTTTTGACAACATGCAAAACCATTTTTACATGCTCGATATTGTCTTCGAGATAATGCTCACCCTCTGGTACAAACCCTAGAGATTCGTAGAAGCTAATCAAGTAAGCTTGTGCAGAGATGATAATAGGGCGCTTTTTACCGTATTTTTTACGGCAATGCGCAATGGCATGATTCATCATATCTCGTGCTAAACCGTCCCCTCGATGCGCGGCTAACACCAGCACTCTGCCAATAGAGGACATAGAGGTATCGCTTACTTTGGTCGTAGCATCGGATGATGATAAGTTAGACCGTAACTTATTAAATTCAGGCGGGATAATGCGGCAATACGCTACCAATGCCTCGTTCTGATGTGCAATCAGATGCAGACAATCAAAGTCCAGCTCATCCATATCTTGATAAGCACAATTTTGTTCGACCACAAACACTTGTGAGCGAGCTTTTAAAATATGATACAGGTCAACGGAGGTTAGCTCATCGAACGTTTTAATAGAAAAGGTACAGGTCATAATTAAGCAGCTTTTAACGAATTGATTATTGAGGTTAAGTACAATATTAAATGGCGATTAAACATCGGAACGGTTCAAGTAATGCGCATTATAACGATTTAAGTACGTATTAACCATTCCTAACCATGTAGGGTTTGACTGATTTTATCCAAGTTCAAGCTATCAGACATGGCGCTAAAAATCTCAAAATACTTACCACGTTTTTTATACAGCTCTTCATGCGTGCCTGTCTCTACCACTCGGCCATTTTCTATCACCACCAAATCATCGGCATCAATGATTTGCGCAATATTGTGCGATACGATAATCACGGTTCGATCTTCTTTAATTAAATCCAAGCTTTTTTTGACTTGCTGACTGGCAATTGCATCAAGGCTGGCCGTGGGCTCATCCAAAAAAACGATGGGCGGATCCTTTAAAAACATTCTTGCCAGCGCAATACGTTGCTGCTGACCACCAGATAATGATTTTGCCTCGCTCTCATAACCCCGTGGTAGCTGAATGACTTGCTCATGGATAGAGGCTTTTTTGGCAGCAGCTACAATGTCTTCATCGCTCGCACTCATGTCACCATAACGAATATTTTCACCAATCGTACCTGAAAAAATATGGTTACTTTGCAATACAAGCCCAATTTTTTGGCGCAATGCCTGCGTATCATAGTCGTCTAAATTATGGCCATCTAAGCAAATACTGCCCGCATCTGGCGCATAAAACTTCACCAACAAGTTGATAATAGTGCTTTTACCAGCGCCACTTAGACCCACTAGTGCAGTAATACGGTTGGGTTTTATGGCGAAGCTGACATCGGTTAGGGCTTTTGTGCCATTAGGATAGGTAAAATCGACATTTTTAAGTTCGATATGACCTTGCAATTTATCACTTTGTAAACCGCCAAGGGTTTCAATTTGGCTGTCATCTTCTAAAATATCGAAGAAGCCTTCTGCATAAGTTAAGGCATTATTGATTTGGTCATAAATGCGATGCAGCTGACGGATAGGGGCGGCGACATTTTGAAACAACATGACATGAAACAAAATCATACCGATGGTCATCTCACCCTTTAAGACAAAATACGCGGTGAGTAAAATAATGACCACCACGCCAATCTGTTCGATAAAAGTTTTGATGGCATCATAAATAAAGGCAATGCTACGAATACGCAGCTGATTGTCAGTCATGTCTTTTTGAATGACTAAATGCTTTTGGGCTTCGATTGGCTCACGTACAAAAGATTTGACCACGCTGATGGCATTAATCAAGGAGATGACCAAGCCGCTTTTGGCTTCGCGATAGCCGCGCATTTGTCGCCGAAATCCTTGTAAACGATTGGCTTGTTTTTGACTGATAAAGAAATAAATGGGCACAATAATAAGCCCAACCATACCTACCCAAAAATTGGTCGAAAACATGATAACAAGTGACACAATGGCACTGGCAAACAGCGGCAGCATATCAATAAAAAAGTTTTGTACCAAAGTGGTGAGACTACTTACGCCTAGATCGATACGGGTTTGTAGTTTGCCACTGTCGTTATTGCTACTGGTATAAAACGACATGCGATAGGTCAATATCCTCTCGACCACCTTTTGAGACAAATCCCTTGATAGATTGATGCGGATTCTTTCACCAAAATAGCGCTGCCCAAACGAGATAAAAATGGACAGTAGCTCTTTTATAAGTAGCACGGCGCTAATAATACTCAGCATACGTACACCAGCTGCCCAAGGGTCAGCAAGGATAGCGATATCGGTTAAGGTATCTACGGTATAACGCAAAACAAAAGCATTGACCTGCGCGGTAAAAGAGCCGAGTACAGTCAATACTAAGGTCAGTAAGATTAATGCTTTGTAAGGTGCAGCAAACACGGCCAACTTTTTAAGGATAGACCACAGCAAAGCGCCCCGTTCTACTTTATTGGTGGGCGGCTTGTTATTAAGTGGTACACGGCGCGGTGGTGTTGGCATATCGAAAAACAAACCTAACGTTTAGGGTGAATTTTTAATCTAGCTCAGCTCGCAAAAATAAGGTCAGATATCAGTTTGTCATCTTCACACGCTTGCTTAAAAGCTAAAATGAAAGCGCTTAAGGCCTTTTTATCTGAAGAATAAGCCACAAACATGCTGCCCTCCGGATCAAATTTTACTAGATTATCCCATTCAGGATGCTGTTCTTGCAAAAATACAGCGGCTAAACTTTCCCAGTCATAACCATTGCCTTCAAACCCTTCATCTGCACGTGTAGCGAATATATCCGCTTTATAAGAGCCGACGTCACTCAAACATACCGACACGCTATCTTCATGCTCTACCCAAAAAAAAGGGCTGATTTTTTGCTCAAAATCTAGATCACTCATGATGCTATACCTTTTGATATTAAAATCTCAGAATGTATAGCATATTATCAGAATTATCGGAGAAAGAGAGTGGTTCATCCATTTTAGATATGCGATATCATGATTGGCAACCTATTATTATCGATCTAAAATGCATCGGCTGGCACAAAAACCTCACCAACCATTATACGGCGGGCTGAGCGACTCATTGATACTTTTTTTGCCTGCCAGCGGCCGTCGACTTGCTCTGTTTTTCCACCGACCAGCAACGTACCTGATGGGTGACCAAAACGTACTTCATCGAACTTCTGACCACCAGCGGCCTCATTTACTAAGGTGCCTTGTGTGGTTGCCGCTGCTGCAATGGCGACGGCTGCTGTACCCATCATGGCATGATGCAGTTGCCCCATACTCATGGCACGTACCACCAAATCAATCTCGCCAGCATCGACCGATTTACCACTAGAGGCGGTATAGCTCTGTGCTGCGCCTACCCAAGCGACTTTAGGAATGTGTTGACTGGTTTGCGCCTCGCTCACATCTTTAAACAAGCCCATCGCTACACCGCCTTTGGCACGGATTTTCTCAAGTTTGGTAAGTAGCTCGTTGTCACCATTGATGTCACCTTGCAACTCAGTACCCGTAAAGCCTAAATCTTCTGCTTTCAGAAAGATGGTCGGGATGCCTGCGCTGATAAAAGTGGCTTTGACGCTGTCGGTAGTTAAACCGTAGCCAGATACATCGAAGTCATCGACCAAGTTACCAGTGGGGAACATATCGCTAGTGGCATCCACAGGATCAATAAACTCAATTTTGACTTCAGCAGCAAGGAAGGTCACACCATCTAATTCAAAATCGCCCGTCTCTTGAACTTGTACTTTGTTATTTGCGCCTTTATAGACTGGCACATGGGCAATGATGGTTTTTCCGATATTTTCTTGCCAGATACGTACTTCACAAATACCGCTTTCAGCATTGTCATTGATGCTGTTATTGATCTTGTCAGCATCAACCAATCCCATATTAATGGCACAGGCACCAACCGCTGCGGTTAAATTGCCACAGTTTCCCGCCCAGTCAATCATAGGTTTGGCTATATTGACTTGTCCAAACAGGTAATTCACATCGTGATCTGATTTATCAGAGGCCGATAAAATAACCGTCTTTGAAGTGCTAGAGCTACCATTACCCAACCCATCAATTTGTTTGCCGTAAGGGTCGGGGCTGCCTATGACACGTAATAAGAAGTTATCACGTGATTCACCAGCGACTTGGCAACGCTCTGGTAGATCCGATAGTTTAAAAAATGTACCTTTGGAGGTGCCACCGCGCATATAGGTAGCAGGAACGGATAGTTGCGGGGCGAAAGCTGTTTTATTTTTTGAAGTTACTTGGGTCATTACATGGATTCCTTTTTTATGCTTATTAGAGTGATAGTCGTTGATATAGTATTTTTGTGGTAAAATACCACAAACGTCAATATTTTTTGAATATGGAGAATTTTATGTCCACTGCAAGCATACGTCTCAATAAAGCATTGGTTGATAAAGCCTATGCAATATCTAAAGCACAACATCGCACCCCGCCAAAGCAAATAGAACATTGGGCAACCATTGGACAAATTATGGAAGACAATCCTGATCTATCTTATGAATTTGTTCGTCAGCTTTTGATTGCGCAAGCAGAAGTGGATGCTGGTATGGTTGAACCTTACGAATTTGGATAATGTATTTTGGATAAACAATGACTCAGTCTTTAAGTATTGTTCAGTCACATAGTTTTAAAAAAGCGGTTAAAAGATTACATCAAAACCAGAAAGCTGATTTAGATAATGCTGTACGTACCATCATTGACGATCCTGATATAGGTGTGCAGAAAGTAGGCGACTTATCGTCCGTACGTGTCTATAAGTTTAAAATGCTAAAGCAGTTAACATTATTGGCTTATATAATTGATGATGGTCAGCTTGTCCTTACTTTGTTAATGGTTGGCACACATGAGAATTTTTATCGTGATGTTAAATTAATGCTTTAATAATCGCTATAAAGCATTAGTCTCATTATTTGTCACATCTAGAGACTAAAAAACCGATGCCATATCTCCATATAACATCGGCTCTTTGATTACTCAAAACATATAATACTTAGACAATATCTAGCGTACCTTCGATAAACTCTTTAGCAAAACGCTGTAGCATACCGCCTGCATTGTACATTTTGACTTCATCAGCAGTATCAAGTCGGCAGATAATAGGCGTCTCAGTGGTGCTACCATCAGCACGATGGATCACTAGAGTCATCAACCCGCCAGCAGAAACTTCGCCAGTCACATCAAACACTTCGGTACCATCAATGCTTAAGGTCTCGCGAGTAACGCCTTCTTCAAACTGTAACGGTAGCGCACCCATACCCACTAAGTTTTGACGATGAATACGCTCAAAGTCCTCAGCGACGACCACTTCTACACCAGCGAGACGTACACCTTTGGCAGCCCAATCACGGCTTGAGCCTTGACCATAGCCGTCACCTGCGATGATGATGAGTGGCTGCTCACGGTTCATGTAGGTTTCAATCGCTTCCCACATGCGCATGACTTGACCTTCCGGCTCTACACGCGCCAGTGAGCCTTGGATAACCTCACCATCTTCATCGCGCACCATTTCGTTCAATAGTTTAGGGTTGGCAAACGTTGCACGCTGCGCAGTCAAGTGATCGCCGCGATGGGTTGCGTATGAATTGTAATCCTCGGCAGGCAAGCCCATGGTATCCAAATACTCACCAGCAGCTGATGCACCCAAGATCGCATTTGATGGCGACATGTGGTCGGTCGTGATGTTATCACCCAACACTGCCAACGGACGCAAACCTGTTAGCGTATTCTTTTTCGACATTTTACCTTCCCAGTACGGTGGGCGGCGAATATAGGTCGTCATTTCACGCCAGTCATACAGTGGACTTAACGCCTTACCCGTGTCTTTTTTGGCTTCATCAAACATAGGGATATAAACGGCATTGAATTGCTCAGGCTTAACTGCTTTGGCTACAATGGCGTCAACCTCATCATCATCAAACCAAATGTCTTTTAGATAGACATCATTGCCTTGTTGATCTTTGCCCAATGAGTCTTTTTCGATATCAAAACGGATGTTACCGGCGATAGCATAAGCGATAACCAGTGGCGGCGATGCCAAGAATGCTTGCTTGGCATACGGATGGATACGACCGTCAAAGTTACGGTTACCAGATAGCACTGCCGTGGTAAATAAGTCGTTATCGATGATTTCTTTTTCGATATCAGGGTCCAGCGCGCCACTCATACCATTACAAGTGGTACAAGCGAAGCCGACTACATCAAAGCCAATCTCTTGCAATTCTGGCATCAGACCAGCTTCTTCTAGGTACATTTTGACCGTTTTTGAGCCGGGTGCTAATGATGATTTTACCCAAGGCTTACGTAACAAGCCTTTAGCATTGGCGTTACGGGCGACGAGGCCTGCAGCTACCATATTGCGTGGGTTTGAGGTGTTGGTACAACTGGTGATCGCCGCAATAATAACCGCGCCATCTGGCATGAGACCATCTTTTGGTTCTGGTAGCTTTTCATCAGCGCCGTGAGCGATACCTTTAGCAACCAAGTCCGTAGTCGACACACGTGCATGCGGACGCGAAGGGCCTGCCATATTACGTACCACTGCTGATAGATCAAACTCAAGCACGCGTGCGTACTCGGCTTTTTCCATGCCGTCAGCCCATAGGCCAGTTTGCTTGGCATACTGTTCAACCAATTTAATCTGAGCCTCAGAACGACCAGTTAGGCGTAGATAGTCGATGGTTTGCTCATCGATATAGAACATTGCTGCGGTGGCACCATATTCAGGTGTCATGTTGGAGATAGACGCACGGTCACCGACGGTTAATTGGCGTGCACCGTCACCGAAGAATTCAATATAAGTAGACACCACGCCGGCATCACGCAAAAACTCAGTCATCGCGAGTACCAGATCCGTACCCGTAATGCCTTTTTGCAGTTTGCCCGTTAGTTTGACGCCAACGTAATCAGGGAGGCGCATATATGATGGATTACCCAGCATGACGCTTTCAGCTTCTAATCCGCCAACACCGATGGAGATAACACCCAAGGCATCAACCATTGGCGTGTGACTGTCAGTACCGACTAAAGTATCAGCAAACGCGACCTTTTCACCGGCTTTGTTTTGCACCACCTGTACTACAGGCGACATTTTTTCTAAATTGATTTGGTGCATGATGCCATTGCCTGGTGGTACGACATTCACATTATCAAAAGCGTACTGGCACCAGTTGATAAAGTGAAAACGGTCATCATTACGGCGCTCTTCAATCGCGCGGTTCTTCTCAAATGCATCTACTTCAAAGCCTGCGTGCTCAACGGCTAGTGAGTGGTCAACGATGAGCTGAGTTGGCACGATTGGATTTACTTTTGACGGATCGCCGCCTTGTTCAGCGATGGCATCACGTAGGCCTGCCAAATCCACAAAAGCGGTCTGACCCAAGATGTCATGACATACCACGCGGGCAGGGTACCAAGGAAAGTCGAGGTCTTGTTTGCCTTCGATATGCTGCTTTAGTGCATTGGTTAACTCTTCTGGTGGGCAACGGCGAACCAAATTTTCACACAATACTTTTGAGCAGAATGATAGCTTGTCATACGCGCCAGCTTCGATGTTTTCAACAGCCTCACGGGTATCAAAGTAATACAAATCAGTATCGGGCAGTGGCTTTTTAAAGGGTTCATTCATTGGTTGTACTAGTGCATTGTCCATAAGTCACCTTTGGCGGTTGGCTGGTTGGAATAGGAATGTTTTTATTAAAAAATCAGATAGATATTCAGTTTATAGTTACTTGTTGAATCTTTTGTTTATCTCTAATAAATCATATCTGGCATCATTGAAATTTTTTCTAAACCACTGATTGAAAGCTATCAGTACCTCAAACTTATTATCAAAATTTAAGGAAATAAAGCTGAGATATTCATCCTCTGTCAACAGGTACTCTTTATTATCTAAAGTATAAAGGTAACTTTCAAAATCCAAGCTCGTAATAAAACCGATGGCGTAACCAATAACATTTTGCTCAAAAAAACTCAAATTGCTTGGAATACCTAATATTTCAAAAAAATCAGGTATGTAGTCTGTTTCATACCAATCATCTAAGTTTTCATATATTTGTGTTAATGGATAAGGGGGGATTTCAGTAGCCTGCTTGCGAGTTAGATGCACAACGCAGACTTGGTTTGAATGAGTAATCTTAAATAACCAATCATCACCTATACCTTGTGCAAGAGCTTCAACTTCAAATCCATATAGTGGATGGCCTATATAAAGCTCTCTTTCTAGTTCGTCTGTGAAAATCTTCTTAAAATCCTTACTTTCTTTGGTACAAGACCACCAAGTATGCAAAAACGGTGCATCTTTTAATGCCGATTTAATATCGAAAGTATTGTCGAATATCATAGCATTTCAAATGTTTTAAAAGTAATGATAGAGTGCATCAAATCGGTACACTCTACATAGCTTCTATATCAAGAAAAATTAACGCGCACTCATATCCGGTACTGGACGTAACTCTTCACCCGTATATTCTGCACTTGGGCGAATGATGCGGTTGTTAGCACGTTGCTCAAACACGTGAGATGCCCAGCCTGTTAAGCGAGAGCAAACAAAGATTGGTGTGAACAGTTTGGTAGGGATGCCCATAAAGTGATAGGCAGAGGCATGGAAAAAGTCAGCATTACAGAACAGTTTTTTCTCGCGCCACATAACTTCTTCACAGCGTACTGATACAGGGTATAGCACTTCGTCACCAACGTCCGCTGCCAGCTTTTCAGCCCAACCTTTAATCACGACATTGCGTGGATCTGACTCGCTATAGATCGCATGACCAAAGCCCATGATTTTGTCTTTGCGTGCCAGCATAGCCATCATTTCTGTCTCAGCTTCATCAGCTGAACCAAAGCCTTCGATCATATCCATCGCGGCTTCGTTCGCACCGCCATGCAAGTGACCACGTAATGAACCAATCGCGCCTGTGATACAAGAATGAATGTCAGATAAAGTAGAAGCACAAACGCGAGCGGTAAAGGTTGAAGCGTTGAACTCGTGCTCTGCGTACAAGATAAGAGACACGTTCATCACTTTTGTGTGTAGCTCGTTTGGTTTCTCACCTTTTAGCAGATGCAAGAAGTGACCGCCGATGGTTTCATCATCCGTTTCGGTTTCGATACGCACGTTATCATGCGTAAAGCGATACCAGTAGTTGATAATCGATGGGAAAACAGCAAGCATGCGATCGGTTTGATCGTTTTCTTCTGCAAAGTCAGTCTCGGTCTCAAGGTTACCAAGCATAGAGCAACCAGTACGCAATACATCCATTGGATGTGCAGTCGCTGGGATACGCTCTAATACGTCTTTTAGTGATTGTGGCAGACCCCGTAAGCCTTTTAGTTTGGTTTGATAAGCATCAAGTTGGCTCTGACTTGGCAAGTTGCCGTACAGTAGCAAATACGCCACTTCTTCAAAGATGCATTTGTCTGCCAGTTCTGACACGTCGTAACCGCGATAGGTTAGACCTGAGCCTGATTTGCCAACAGTAGATAGTGCCGTCTTGCCAGCGACTTGACCGCGTAAACCTGCGCCTGAAAGTTCTTTTTGTGCTGCCATGATTAAATTCCTTTTGTGGGTAGCTTTTTTGGGTAAAAAACGGTGTTTCTGATAATGAATTTATTGGTTAATAACTGACTATAGCGGCCAGTTGAGCGTTACGCAGGCTGTTCAGGCTGTGGGCCACCTAAGTCGACATTGCAACGCTTAAATTCGGCTTCGATAGGCACGTTTAGCACTTCCATTGCACTGCCTTCGCCTTCTGCATTATTAATCTTCATATACTTAACGCCAAGCGGTGACTCCATAAACGTTTGAATTTCCGTCATCTCTTCTGGAGTAGGTTCAGCCATTGGCGTTGCGATTTCTTCGCCATTCATGACGAGCAATTGCTCATTGCCAAAAGCAATCAACTTTTTCCCCACATCTGATGTATAAAAGTCATCCAACTCTTGCAGCTCTGCATCGGTAAACTGACTCTTATAGAAGCTGTCGACTTCTGCTTTACCTAAGTCTTCATCGCGCGACTCAAGGCAGCTTACTTGCTCTGCGCTGAGTGTACCGCTATTGATAATCGGTGCAAATAATAGCTTGTTGACAGTGTCTAGCGTAATTGTTGTCATTACTAGGTCGTCTTGAGTGGCGGGTGCAGCAGCCTTATCTGTAGCAACGACTTCAGCAGTGCTTGCATCGCTAGTCGTGTCGTCAGCAGTTTCTGGTGTTTTATCACAGCCCGTCGTAAGCAACAACGCAGCGAGCGTGCAGCTAAAAATTGAAGATTTAACGATAGAACTAGGGGTAAAAAATGACATAAATAACCTAAAGGTAAGTGAAGAGGAGTATCGTAAAGATAACAGCAGTAGCAATGTATCTTTTGGCGTTGCTAGGTGCTAATTAAGATCACTAATTAAACTAACTAGCAACTAGCTGCTAATCATTAACTATTTGTTATCAGCGAATAGCTTGTCTAGCGTTTGCTCAGACTCATGATAATTCAAGAAATCATACAATTCCATACGAGTCTGCATGGTATCGACAACTTTGTCTTGTGTACCATCGTTCAGTAAATGCTGATAGACATTCAATGCCGCTTTGTTCATCGCACGGAATGCTGATAGCGGATACAGCACCATGTCAACTCCAACGCCATGCAGCTGATCAGTGGTGTACAAATCAGTCTGACCAAACTCAGTCATATTCGCTAGCACAGGAATGTCTAGTACATCGGTAAACTTACGATACATCTCGATATCGGTTAACGCTTCAGCAAAAATCATATCTGCGCCAGCTTCTTGGAAGGCAACAGCACGTTCAACAGCAGCATCTAAACCTTCTACAGATAAGGCATCTGTACGCGCCATCACCACAAAGTCAGGATCGGTTTTGGCATCTAGTGCGGCTTTTAGACGATCAACCATCTCTGAGATACTAACGATTTCTTTATTAGGGCGATGACCACAGCGCTTTTGCGCCACTTGATCTTCGATATGTACTGCCGCGACGCCTGCCTTTTCCATTTTTCTGATGGTCTGAGCAATATTAAAGGCGCCACCAAAGCCAGTATCAATATCAACCAGTAGCGGTGTATCAACGGCATCGGTAATGCGGCGGGCATCTTCTAGGACGTTATCAAGACTGGTCATACCCAGATCAGGCAAGCCAAATGACGCATTGGCCACGCCAGCACCAGAGAGATACAGCGCTTGATGACCAACTTGGGTTGCCATCATCGCAGTATAAGCGTTAATAGCACCAGCAATTTGTAGTGGTTGGTTGTTATCGTTTTTTTGTTTTAAGGCACTACGGAAGCGCGCGCCAGCAGATGATAAAGTCATGTTGTAATCCTTACTTGGAGGGATGATATTCTCTTTATTGTTATCGATTATACCCAATTATCAGTCACTGGGAAGGGGGTTTTTGCTGTCATTAATTATATAATTTAAATTATGAATTAAATAAAATTAATATTATTTGAATAATAAATAATGGTATCCATAAATCAACGGTTCATATGCATTACTATTCATTTTAGTAAAACGACTTCATTGATTGACCTTTAATATTTACATTTACTTACAAAGATAGGCTAAGTACTTGTCACGCTTTATAAATATTACGCAAGAAAAAAGCCCTGATAGCAAGGCTAAAAGGGCTTTATAAATGATTAGACGTACTCTAGATAAGCGTCTAACCAAAGAGACCGGCAAGATTGGCTAAGAATAACAAGGCAACGCCACCTAGGAACAGTAAGCTTATAATTGAATAAACATTCATACCTGCTGATAGTTTTTTATGTTTTTTGACCAATGAATAATTTAACCAACCAAAAATAGGCGCAGACACAAACGCTGATATCATGGCGAACTTCAGCATGGCACCCAATTGTCCGGTGAAGAAAGTGATAATCACTAGACCACCACCGATGGCATAAGTCGTCCAAAAGGCGACTTGTTTTTTATTAATCTCGCTTTCACCTTTCAGTAGACGCCAGCACTCAGCATTCGCACGGCCATAGCCGTCAGCACAGGTAATCGTCGTGCCGAACATACACATAAAGGCGATAAAGGCGACCAGAAGCCTTGACCATTCACCGATGGTCGCCGTATACATGTTGATGAGCTGATCAATATAAGCGACGCCTGCGGTTTGAATTTCTTGACCAGAACCATACTGAACGAATACACCTAATGATAAAAAGAACAACGCTAAAATAGCAGAAACCAAAAATCCCACATTAAAATCAAGCAAACCTTGTTTGAGAGTGGTGTGGTCAGCTTTTCGCTTTGCAGATGTCCACATTGAGGTAATAGCAGCAAACTCAAGCGGCGCTGGCATCCAACCCATGAGCGCTACTATAAAGCCTAACGTTGCTAAATTCCAAGGAGAGGTAGGAATAAAATCAGGCGTCATCACCGTTGGCTTGCCAGCAGCAATCAGTACTGCCAATACTGTGGCGGAGACCAAAGCAATCATAATCCACTTAGTCACACCATCCAGTAGTTTATAGTGTCCAGCAAGTAGAAAGAACCAAGACACTCCCACTATGATCAATGACAGTGCCATCGTTGATAGACCAAGAGACGCGGGTAGCATAAAGCCCAGTATCACCGCAGCAAGCAGGGTCACCGCTCCTGTACTAATCACCGCAGATAGGATAGACAAGATAAAGTAAATCCACAAATATGCTTTTGAGCGTTTGGCATAACCTGCGATCAAGCTTTCGCCCGTATCATAGACATAGTCAGTGCCGAAGCGAAAGAAAGGATACTTGAATACATTGGCTAAGATAATCATGATAGCCAACTGCCAGCCATAGATAGCACCAGCCTGCGTAGAGGAGATAAGATGCGAGCCACCAATAGCAGCAGTCGCCATTAAAATACCAGGACCAAAAATGCGCCAGCTAAAGCCTTCTTGGGCAGTGCCAGCCATGTCGGAATTGTTGAGTTGTTGTGTGGTCATGAGTCCCTCGAAATAGTTAAATAGCCAGCCATCACGTCCTGTGATGTACTGCCAGCAACCATTACAGCAATGTGTACAAAAAAATAAGCGGTGACTGTATCACACCTTGTACTGCTCGTAATAATGATAATTTTTACGGTCAATACCAATAGATAGTTAACGATTGACCGTTTTTTACTGGGCGTGATAGCGAGATTAGCACTTAACAGTCAAGGTTGACAATACTCACATAAATTTCTGCTGACGATAAGTAATACCGCGCTGCTCATAAACGTGATAAATCGCACTGAGTAAGTCAGGAATACTAGGGTGAACGAAGTCTTTGAGCGTATGTAGATAGATAGGTGAGGTAACATTCTCATGCACCAAGCTTTGATAACTAATTTGCTCAGTGCGCACCGTTTTTAGGCTGGCAGGTACGAGGGTAATACCTTCACCAGCAGCCACCAAACCCAGCGCTACCTGTAAGTCACTTACTGTTGTGGTCATAAATGGTGAAATACCGTATTGTGCAAACAAATGTAGTAATGGCTCGGTAATAGGTGTATTAAGTGTGGACTGCTTGTTGGTTGTACGGTTGTTTTTTGTATGAGCGGTCAACTTTGCGCTCTGTGTGTTCGAAGTCGATACGGTTGTGGCTATTGGTAAATGCGTTTGATGGTATAGGATCAAGCGGTTGTTTGCCAAGTCTATCAAGCGCTGTTCACGGATATGCGCTAAGGCGTGTGCTTTTGGTAGCGCGACGACGTAACGCTCATGACGTAGTAATATCTGCTGAATCCACGGGTCTTTGTGAGCAAAGCGACCAAAGCCGATATCGATTTCACCAGATTTGAGTGCCTCTATCTGCTGATATGAACTGATGTCTTTTAGATTGACTTCGATGTCGGGGCTGGATTGCTTGAGCATCGCGATTATTTCAGGAAGCAAGCCATAAAGCACAGAGGGCACAAAGCCAATGTTTAAAATACTACTTGGTGCAGACAGTCGTTGAGTCATACTGGTAACGGTATCAATCTCAGTCAGTATGGTACTGATTTTATCGTAAAAAAACGCGCCTGCTTCAGTCAAATCTAGCGGCCGATGATAGCGATCGATCAACTCTACGCCCATATCTGTTTCGAGCTGTTTTAAGAGGCGGGAGAGGCTAGGTTGTGACAATCCTGTTTTGGTTGCGGCTGCACTAAAGCTGCGCAAATCTGCGATAGCGATAAATGCATTAAGCTGTTTTAAGTCCATACCCTTAAACCTGTTTTTATATATTGTCTTTATATTCATTAGCATATTGACGATATTATGCTGGATATATTTACAAATATTATTAATATCAAATAAATTGTGCTTGAAGATAATATGGTGAGCAACTATATTGTTTGCTTACGCTATAGTTACAATTTGGTGATAAATATCACAACTCATTCTAGCAGTCATTTAATACCAGTAGAATAAACTGGTTTGGTATTATTCTATGAGCGACAAAAAAACGGATATCGAGACAGATTTTGAAGAGAGGTTGGCGAAAATTGCCAACAAAAAATCGCGTACCCGTACCAACAACGATATCTATGATCGCTTCATCAGTCGTGTTCAAAGCACTGAAGATGACAGCCGTGCTACTGGCAATATAAAGACACGAGAGAAAGCATTAGATATAACCGCGACCGACACAGATACTGTTTTTGATTTCTCAAATTCAAACTCACTTGTAGAAGAAGAAACGTTCAATATCGATGAATCATTAAAGATAGAATCTGATGATACTCATACTCAATTGAATAGTGACTATAACAAAGTCATGGATTCAGAAGCTGAGATGCAATCTGACGCCAAAGCGACTACCTATAATGATGACTGGGCCACTCAAGAGGCGCAGATACAGGAAGTCGTTAATGAGCCAGCAGCAACAGCACAGAACAAGCTGGCAAGTAGCAAAAAACCGCTTATTATTGGTATCGTTTTTGGCTCATTATTAATTGCTGTTATCGTCGCAGTGCTCATTTTCACTGGTGTTCTATCCACTTCAACAAATACCACTATGCCTGATAGTGCAAGCTCAACTCCCAATAATAATGAGACAATTGAGACAGAAGTAACGACAAACAGTATACCTGTTGAAGATATTGAATCGGAAACAAGCGTAGATGAGACAGAGCCAAGTACGGCAGATACGCCAGTAGCAGCTACAAAACAAGGTGAGGCTACTAGCGAGAATCAAAGTAGCACAACCAATCAAACTGAGGTTGCTGAGGCACCATCATCTGCATCTAATGATCCACAGGCTGATACTGCTATCAGTTATGAGGTATTTAGACAAGAATCACAAAATACAGTGTATCGTGAGACCAACGACTAGGTTTCACCCACTATTTCAATAGACGCCTCTCTACACTGCCACACCGAATAAACGTCCAATCATCGATGTGGCTAGCATTGCAATCGCTCCCCACGAAACGATCCGAACGATAGCAGGTATGATGGGCGCGCCGCCCAAACGGGCAGATATCACACCCAACAGAACGAGACCAAGTAAGGTAATAGATGCCAGTGACCAAACCAATGCCTGCGCTGGTAATACTATTACACCAATCACAGGCAATATCGCCCCAGCAATGAACGATAATCCTGAAGCAACGGATGCATGAATTGGCTTTGCTTGGCTAAGATCGGTCAAACCAATCTCGTCACGGGCATGGGCTTCAAGGGCATCATGTTCCGTTAAAGCCACCGCGACTTGATGAGCCAATGTGTGATCAAGTCCGCGCGTCTCATAAATTTTCGTTAATTCAAAGAGCTCACGATCAGCATTATGTGTCAGCTCATACTGCTCTTTGGTCAAATCAGCCTTTTCGGTATCTGCTTGCGAAGATACCGAAATATACTCGCCAGCTGCCATTGATAACGCACCTGCTGTTAATGCTGCCAGTCCGGTCAATAGCATTGTCTGACTACTAGGATTTGCCGCTGCAACGCCAACCAGTAAACTGGCAGTTGAAATCAACCCATCATTCGCACCTAACACGGCTGCTCTTAACCAATGGTTGCGGTTGCTAAGATGAGGCTCGTCATGAATAGAGTGATGCATAGATATCCTTAGAGAGTCGTTAAACACTTGAGACTTAATTATCTACTATTACTCAGTTTTTTATACAGGAATATTTCCTTAGCTTCATCACTAATTATAAATTTACTATCACAACATTAATCAAATTTTTGCAACCAATTTATAGCTCTGATAATGTTTTTTTATGTCTTATATTTCGCAATACATTGTTGTTGGTTTTGACCGTAAAACCCTTCTTGTTCTTAATTTTGACAATATTTTGTACTTCCACACCGGTTGCAACGAGTGGATCAATCATCTTGGCATAATTTTCAAAATATTCGGCGACTTCATTGTGCGGGACGAAACATTCTAGGTTATGAGGAAAGTGCATATTTGGAGAATTGTCATGCCAGCAAAGCCCATTAGCTACTAACGAATCCCATATACGAGTCCTTCATACCTTAGCAATTCTGTTCTTTTCCAAAACTATATGTTCAATACCTAGTTTGCTCAAATACTCACTCATCCTCATACCAGGTTGACCCGACCCAACCACTAGCATGTCTACATTTTTATTGTTGATTGACATACGACCATTCTCTTTCTAAACAAAAATTAATATTTTCAATAGCAACTCTACATAGCTCAAAGTCTCTAAATAGATCATATCTACTAAAGTCATCGTAATTTTTCTTCATATCAAAGGACAATCGTATGTCCTGAACTCTTACCTCAAAAAACCGAATCAGCTTTGATATGGCTGAACCTAATCATTGGAAAGGAAATCTTAATTTGCCTTGAAATCGATTTGCTACATACTGTTTATAAGGCAGTCAAACATAACTTCCCTATTAGATATCGCCCATCTTATTCGAACCTGATATGAGGTAGTCCATGAAACACACACGTATTCGACCCTTTAATACAAAAGATACTTACCCTGAGCAAAATATTGATAATGACTTGTGCCAAGCAGTGGTTGCAAAAGGCAGCACGGTATTTCTAAGAGGGCAAATTGGCCAAAATTTAGAGACCAATGAAAGTGTTTGTATTGGGGATGTAAAAGGTCAAACAGAACAAGCCATGTCTAACATCAATCAGTTACTGAAAGAGGCCGGTGGAGAGCTAGAGGATATCTGCAAAATCACTATCTACATCATAGATCCTAGATATCGTGAAGATGTTTATCGTGTGGTTGGGCGTTGGCTAAAAGGCGTCCATCCAGTGTCTACTGGCATTGTGGTGTCTGCTTTGGCTCGTCCTGAGTGGTTGGTAGAAGTTGATGCTACCGCTGTAATCTAAAACTATATTTCTATTAAGGATAGATGATGACCTTTTCTATTATTGCTCGATGCACAAAAACAGGACAGTTGGGTGCGGCGGTTAGCTCTTCATCACCAGCGGTGGCGTCTAGATGTATTCGTGCTAAAGCAGGTGTCGGTGTGGTAGCGAGTCAAAACATTACTGATCCCAATTTGTCTCAAATATTGATTGAAATGATGCAATATGATTTAACCCCAAATGACGCGGGTCAAGAACTGATAAAAAGCACAGAATTTATCCAATATCGCCAATTAATGGCTTTGAATACCACAGACGCGTCTTTCGTGTTTAGTGGTGAGCACACCTTAGGCACATTTTCTACCGCTCAAGGCAAACACGCTTCTTGTGCTGGAAATATGTTGTCAAACACCTCTATACCAAAAGAGATGCTAAATACTTTTGAAAAAAGTGAGGGGTCGCTTGCCAGCCGACTGCTTGAGAGCTTAGTATCTGGCTATAACGCAGGTGGGGAAGAAGGGGCAGTACATTCTGCAGGCTTGCTAGTGGTCGATAAAACCACATGGCCGATTGTAGACCTTCGAGTTGATTGGTCGGATACTCCCATAGAAGACTTGCAGCAATTGTGGAAGGTCTATGAACCTCAATTGGGCGATTATGTTATGAGAGCTTTCAATCCAACCATGTCACCGAGTTATGGAGTACCTGGAGATTTGTAAATACTATTTAATAAAAAGGATCTATCGTGTTAAGTCGCATCACTCTACGTCAAATGGAATACTTTGTCACCACAGCAGAAAGTGGCAGTATTATTATTGCTTCTGAAAAGATCCATATCTCATCTCCCTCGATATCAGCAGCAATCGCACACATGGAGACTGAGCTTCATGCACAGTTATTCATTCGCCAACATGCCAAAGGGTTGCTGTTAACAGAAATCGGAGAGCAGGTAAAAGATGCTTGCAAAGTGATATTGGCACAATCGTCTGATCTTTATTCTATGTCAGCTGACTTCACAGGCGTCATGCGCGGAAAAATAAAAGTTGGGTGTTTTTCAGCATTTGCCCCTTTTATTTACGCCGAAATCATACATGGATTTTCGAATTTATATAAGCAGGTAGAGTTAGAAGCCGTCATAGAGGATCACCATGAATTATTACAAGAGCTGATAAAAAACACGTTAGATCTTGCATTATTGTATGACTTGCATATCGATGAGAACCTAATCAACTTTACGCCATTAGCAGATTTACCTCCATATGTTCTATTGGCTGAATCTCATCCATTGGCCAAAAACCAAGCAGTTACGTTGGAAGAGCTCACTGAATATCCGATGATACTGCTAGACATGCCATACAGTAATGATTATTTCCTCTCTCTTTTCCGCACTAAGAATCTAAAACCCAATATTAAAGAAACCTGTAAATACTTGGATGTCATTCGTTCCATGGTGGGAAACAATATTGGTTATACCATTCTCAATGTTCGTCCAAAGACGGATTTTTCTGCCGATGGCAAAAAAGTGGTTATGGTCAGAATATCGGGAGATGTACGCCCCATGAAAATCGGTATTGCGACGCCTAAGAACGCCAGACTAACCAATGTTCAACAAGCCTTTTCTAGTCGTTGTCAGGCTTTTATCTCTAATCAATATATACCAGGCATGAGTGTTTCGTATTTTTCGGAAGCTCATATCAGAAGCGAAAAAGAATGAGAAAAGCTCAGTTCCACAGCACTAGAATCGTATTCAATACGGAAGTTGATCCGTTTCACCAGTATTTCGACTCTCTGATTTTAGTTTGTGGACTCAGGCTCAATCGAAGTTACATACTAACCCAATGAATACCTTGCTACTGGCTGATTAAAAGCTCGTAGCAGCCTTCTAAACAGGCATATTGAAACATTATCACAACTCAGTTGTTAACTAATTTTAGAGGATAGATCATGCAATTTGATTGGGTATATACGTTTAGTTTGTTAAAAGACAAAAACTTTTGGCAAGCCACCTTAACCGTTATTGAGCTCAGCGTCTTAGTATGGCTTTTAGGTATAGTGTTAGGCTTTGTATTGGCATTGGGTAAAAAATCTAAAATAAAACCCGTCTCATTATTGAGCAGATCCTATATATGGTTATTCCGTAGCATCCCTCTATTAGTGTTACTAATTTTTATCTATAGCATGCCTCAAGTATTCCCACAAACCAGTGTTATCTTATCATCGTCGTTTATCTCAGGTTTAATTGCATTAACCTTATGCGAGTCAGCGTATATTGCTGAAATTCATCGTGGTGGACTCAATGCTGTACATCAGACCCAAATAGAGGCGGGCAAAGCTTTGGGTATAAAACCAATGGGTATTCAAAGGCTGATCGTGGTACCACAAGCATTAAGAATTGCTTTGCCTACCTTAAGCAACGAGTTCGTGGTCATCGTGAAATTAACCTCATTGGTCTCTGTTATTTCTTTAACAGAAATATTACTGGTTGGGCAACGGTTGTATTCCCAAAACTTCTTAGTGCTTGAGACCATGTTAGCAGTTGCCTTTTACTACGTCCTCATCGTTACCGTCTTTGGATTTTTGATTCAGAGGTTTGAAAAATTCATCGACATCACTCAAAAAACCCCTTCTATTTTAAAAGAAGGTGAGTTGGTCAGTAGCATCTCTGCCAATAAATCTTTGAACAATTACAAGGAAATAAATAACGAAAGAAAAGGCGATTATGCTCTTGAAGCCACTGATATCCACAAGTCATATGGTGAACATCATGTGTTAAAGGGCATCGATCTAAAGGTAAAATGGGGCGAGGTGGTTTCTATCATTGGACCGTCAGGATCAGGTAAAACAACGTTTATTAGAACCTTAAACAGCTTAGAGGCACTGAATAAAGGCACGGTAAACTTGATGGGTAATCCATTTTTGAAAGACACGGTATTAACGGACAAGTCCAAGCCCTTTAAAGAGCAAATTGTGCATATCGGTATGGTTTTTCAGAACTTCAACCTATTCCCTCATAAGACAGTCTTAGAAAATATTATGCTGGCGCCTCAGTATCATAAAATGCATGACAAAGGTATCAACCAACTGACAGCGATTGCAATGTTAGATAAAGTAGGTATGAAAGCACATGCTAAAAAATACCCGCACCAGTTATCAGGTGGTCAACAACAACGTGTCGCTATTGCTAGAGCATTGGCTATGGAACCCTCAATCATCTTGTTTGATGAGCCAACCTCTGCATTGGATCCAGAACTGGTGAGTGAAGTATTAAAAGTCATGGAACAACTCGCCAAAGAGGGCTTAACCATGATTATTGTGACTCATGAGATGAGCTTTGCCTTTAATATTTCTGACAGAGTTATCTTTATGGAAGGTGGTCATATCATAGAGCAAGGATCTCCTAAAGAACTAGAAAACAGTTCAAATGAGAGGTTTAATCAATTTGTACAAAATATTGATCAGTAATCATTAAAATGGGTTGTCTTATCTTGACCGCTATTCAGTCATTTTATTACCATCAAGCAATAGGCCGATATATTGCATATGTCGGCCTATTGCTTGATGGTAAATTAACTTGTATGTCTCGCTAATTTATTTATTCCTCCCTCTCAATCGTAGTCATAGTCAGGTAAGAGTCTGCGGATATCGTAAAACAAAAAAACGAACCAATATTCTTGATTCGTTTTATGAGACAAAGCGAGGAATGACACCGTAAAAAAACTAACATAGTGCTTAATCAATAAAGTCAGGCTCTTGTGCTAACAGCAATCTTTTTATTTCCTCAAAATGTGCTTCGCTAAAATCTTCGATACCTTCCCAATCTTTAGCCGTCTTTTCTGCGATGTCATCAGGAATGATGTTTAATGTCTGATTGGTAGCATAGGCAGTCACCAATATCTGACAAGACCTTTCAATCGTATACATATCATCAAACGCCACACCAATACTATGTGTGCCGATTAATATCCCATGATTTCCCATCATCAGACGACTATGATCACCCAATAATCCAGCCAGTCGCTTACCTTCTGCATTGTTATCAGCCATACCTTGGTAGCATCTATCATAATTCACACGATTGAAATAACGTGCCGTATTTTGGTCAATAGGTTTGATTACAGGATCTTTCAACGTCGATATGGCTGTCGTATAAATAGGGTGCAAATGAAGCACGCATTTGATGTCAGGTCTCAAGAGATGGATTTGACTGTGTATGGCCCATGCGGTTGGGTCAATGTTTGCCAACAGTTCTTCATCAGGGTTATTGGTGTCTAATAATATTAAATCGCTGGCTTTGATGGTTGAGAAATGCTGCCACTTTGGATTTATCAGAAACTTACTACCGTCTTCAGACACTGAAGCACTGAAATGATTGGCAACCGCTTCATGCATATTGATCCTTGCAAACCAGCGAAAACAAGCTGCGAGGTCAATACGTGCCTGCGCTTCAGAGTTCATAGAGCTGCTTATTAAGTTCGTCATAAAATACTCCTATGGGTGTGATTATTACTATACAGAGAGTATTGAAAGCAGCACTGTGTTTTTAAATAGGATTTACAATAGTAGTGCGTAGGTTTTTCAAAATTGCTTTTGATAGGGTATTTTTAGTATAACTAGGTTAAGAGATATTAATGTTATCAACACATCAAATACTGTCGTTCAAACTCACTAACCCTCTAGGAATGAATACGATGAAGCAACTAAAACTTATATTACTCTCTGTCACTGCAGGTTTAATGTTGAATGCTTGTTCGAATGAAGCCCCTTCAAATAGCGACGCAAGTAGTGATACTGCTACGAATACAAGTGTTGATAAACAGGTGATTACGATAGGGTCGGACATGACTTTTCCACCTTATGAATATTTGGATGAACAAGGAAATCCTGGCGGGATAGATGTAGAGATTATGGCCAGAGTGGCTGAGCTTAATGGCGCCATTACGCCTAAATGGGAAGATACAAGATGGGCCAATCTGATTCCTGGCTTAAAAGGTGGCAAGTTTGATGTGCTGTACTCATCAATGTATATCACCAAAGAACGCCTAGAACAAATTGATATGATTCCTTATTATAAAACGGATATTTCTTTGCTCGTACGCGGTGACTCGGATATTGAACCTAAAGGTGCAGACGACTTATGTGGCGAAACGGTCGGTTCAATGAAAGGCACTGCTTTCTCTACTCAATTGGCAGAAATATCTCAAAAATGTATCACACAAAATAAAGCTGCTATTACCATCAATGAGTATGAAAACTCACCTCAAACCACACAAGCGCTATTATCTAGAGCGGTTGATATTCAGTATGATGATGCGGCAGTTATGAAAGAGGCTTCTGCAAAGTTGGGTGATCGAGTTAAGGTGACCTCTACACAAGAGTTCTTTCCCATCGTTGGTGGTATCGGCATCAAAAAAGGCGACACTGAGACCTATAAAATTATTGAAGATGGTATAGAGCAAATGAAGCAGTCGGGCGATCTAGAGAAGATACTAAGTGCCCACGGACTTACTGTTCCAAGCCAAGCAGACATTGATCAAACTATGAATTAACCGATTGTCAATTCGATTAGTAAAAGCAACGGTGTGGCGGATTTATTGGTATTTTACTATAAGCAAATAGAAGGAATTTAAGATGTTAACAAACGAACAAATTCAGAAGTATTATGACGATGGTTATTTGGTTGTAGAAAATGCAATTGAGGCTGCTGAGCTGACAGAACTGTTGGATCAGATAAAATCTTGGATTGATGAAAGTAAGACGCATACCGAAGCGTGGGGAGCGACACTGGATGGTAGAGCAAGGTTTGATGTTGATCCAAAGGATCATAGTGCCGACAACCCTTCTTTAAGACGTATCACATCTCCTACAGAGATATCTGATAAATTCTCTGATATGGCACTTAAATCCACCATGTCAGAAATGGCAGGTGACTTGATTGGCGGCAATGGAACACGCTTTCATCACAGTAAGATAAACGCTAAGCTACCCAATACCACCACCACTGTCAAATGGCATCAGGACTTTCCATTTACACCTCACACCAATGATGACATGCTGACAGCACTACTCATGATTGGAGAGGTCACGATGGAGAATGGACCACTACTGGTTGTTCCTGGTAGTCATAAAGATGAGCTATTTTCGCACTGGGAAAATGGCAAGTTTGTGGGCAAAGTGAGTAACGATGTAGAAAACGAAAAATGCCAACAATTTGTTCCTTGTATTGGAAAACCTGGTTCGATCTGTTTTATGCATAGCAGATTACTGCACTCGTCTGGCCCCAACAAAAGCGAGTTGCCAAGATATTTGTTCATCTCTGTTTATAACGCAGAAGATGCACATGCGCTATCGCCAAATCCTTTGCCAAGTAAGCATGAAGGCTCGTTGGTAAAAGGTATCGCCAGCGGCAATGTCAGATTGACAGCAAATAATATCCAGCTGCCAGAAGTACCTGATGGTGCCTCATTTTTCACTCAGCAGGAACTGGCCACTACTGCTTAATTAAACTATAAATTAAGCAGAAAGAACGATTCCCCATGACCTAATAGCATGATAAAAAAGCAGATACTAATGGTAGTATCTGCTTTTTTATACATTAATAATTGAAATCAGCTGATTAATAACACCCTAGTATGATTCTTCGAGATAATTACACAGCGTATCAATATAATCTGCCCAATCTTGCATCATTTCTACTCTGGTATCTATTTCTTAAAGGCAATTATACGCGCCGCCATGGGTACCTTTAATACGATGACCTAGCTGCTCATAAAACGAGCTTTTATCTCATCCAGTCATTTTTTGTCTCATACTAAATAAATGAATTATTTAGCCATCGCACTTTCTAATATCGTATAGGCCGCTTTGACCCTATCTGCATTAGGATAGTTCTTATTTGCTAAAATGACGATGCCTGATTTTTTGGTAAGGATATAAATGACATGCCCGCCAAACCCATTGGTAGCGCCTATCTTGTTGACCCACACGTTTGTTTAAGACGGATGTCGGATGGTTTCCTTTTAATAATAAACATTAATAAATTTACCTCTGTATCTTTGCTCATATAATATATGCTTCTAGCTAGTCTCTTGAATTGCAATATTAGGCTTTTTAGCAATGTCCATTTCTCAAGGTATTCAATGTTTATTAAAAAATTAAGCCAGATTGTTCTTATAGCTGTGAGCGCTACTCTCATGACATCTTGTATTGGTAGAGCGCCTGCAAACTATATTGGTGATTTAGGTGGTCTCCCCGTTGAGTTGCCAAGAAATATCGTAACTTTCGTTGCGTATAACGGTGACCCTACATTTGGCAAAAAACGAGAGGGTAAAAAGCCCACACGCAGCTATGAATCAGAGATAAATAGTTTTGGCTTTGATCTACGTTATACCGACAACACCATATTCGATAAGAGCAATAAAAGTCATAAATATGCTTATGATAAAGAACAGTACTTGCCTAATGACCCCTGGGTATCAGTCAGAGTCTCCTCTGGCGATAAATATCATGGAGTAGGCGCTATTCACCGTATCGGCGATGGAACAATTAGTGCAAATGGTGTAGACCCTGTTTATACGTATGAACAGCTTGATAACGATCAATACGGATTGGAATTTTATGCACCGCCGGGTATAGACCCTAAGACTGACCGTCCTTATCGTGAAGACAGGTATGCAGAAGATGTGTTTATCCAAAGAGATAAAAATAGCCAAATTACAACCTATATAAGGTGCAGTAATAGAGATGTGCCTAGGCCACCTTGTATTCATAACTTTGATTTAGAGCCAGAAATGGCTTTATATGTCAATGTGCAATATTCACGTCATAACATCACTGACTGGCAACAAATTGAGCAGGTGGTCAGACAACAGATTTTAAACTTCCGCAAAGTATCATAAGTGTTGCTATAAAACTTAAATTATTCAGGTATTCAATGTTTATTAAAAAATTAAGCAAGATTGTTCTTATAACTGTGAGTGTTACTCTCATGACATCTTGTATTGGTAGAGCGCCTGCAAACTATATTGGTGATTTAGGTGGTTTCCCTGTTGATCTACCAAGAAATCTGGTTCATTTAGTTGAGTATGACGGTGATCCTGCATGGGGTAAAAAACGAGAGGGTAAAAAGCCCACACGTAGCTATGACTCAAGGATCAATAGTTTTGGCTTTGATGTGCGTTATACCGATAACACCATATTCGATAAGAGCAATAAAAGTCATAAACATGCTTATGATAAAGAACAGTACTTACCGAATGACCCTTGGGTATCGGTCAATGTCTCCTCTGGCGATAGATATTATGGAGCAGGTACTATTCATCGTATGGGCGATGGAACACTTAATCCTAGCAAAGAAGCAGGTTCTGTTCATCAATATGAACAGCTTAATAACGATCAATACGGATTGGAAGTTTATGCGCCGCCTGGTATAGATCCTAAAACTGACCGTCCTTATCGTGAAGACAGAGATGCGGAAGATGTGTTTATCCAAAGAGATGACAAGGGAGAAATCATAACTTATATAAAATGCAGCAATAGAGATGTGCCTAGGCCACCTTGTGGTCATCGCTTTGATCTAGAGCCAGAAATGGCTTTACATGTCAATGTGCAGTATTCTCGCCATAATATCGCTGATTGGAAACAAATTGAGCAAGTGGTCAGAGAACAGATTTTAAACTTTCGCAAAGTATCGTATGGTTAAAGTGTTTTACAGGACGTAAGGGCTAGGACTTTGATTGTGTAGTCAAATTTCTATAAAACCAAGTCAATAAAAAAGCAGATACCATAATCAGTATCTGCTTTTTTGTATAAATGCTTTCAGGTTTTAATTAAGCCTGAGGCGTGATTAAGTATTTCTCACCTGTTGCTTGTTTGCCATAGGCGGCGATTGACTGTAAGTGTAATACTTCAGCCAATGAAACTTCATGTGTGTAGCTGCTTGCAAATGTGGTTGTGATTTCTTCTGCAACACGTTGGCGCATTTTTACGACGGTTTTGGTGCCCAGTTTGCCTAACGCATTGAACAGTAGGAAACCATTCACACCCCAAGAAAAACCAAAGTTACGGTTTAGCGTGATAGGGCCACGGTTTAATGCGCCATAGATGTACGCTTGTTTGAACGTATTAGAGCCGTAGACGCTGTATTCTTCTACGTCAACATTGATAGCCGCTTCCATGCAGTTCAAAATATCACTGCTTAACTGCCCGCCGCCGATTGGATCAAACGAAATGGTAGCACCTGTTTCAGTAATGGCCGCTGTTAAATCAGCAATGAATGTCTCGCTGCTTGAGTTGACCACATATTTTGCACCCATATCGCGCAATAGCTTTTCTTGCGAGTCTTTACGAACGATATTCACTAAGTCAACACCATCTGCCATACAGATACGGTTTAGCATTTGACCCAAGCTAGATGCCGCTGCTGCATGAACGATGGCTTTGTGGCCTTCAGCGCGCATGGTTTCGACCATAGCTAGAGCAGTAAGGGGATTCACGAAAGAAGACGCGCCTTCTTTAGCTGTGGTGCCTTCTTTTAGCTCTAAGCAGCTCTGTACGTTTGCGCGAAGATACTGACGGTACGTACCACCACCGATCACAGCAACGGTTTTACCCATGAGTGCTTGTGCAGCATCTGATGATCCTGCTGCGACCACTGTACCTGCGCCTTCATTGCCCACTGGCGTGTCTTTACCCACACGAGTTTTGACAGATGGCATGAACTTAGCTGGCACGTCAGCAGTGATAACTGGGTTTTTGTCTGTGCCTGATTGCGCGGCAGTTGACATGTCAGCGACGCTGAAGAGGACGGCTAAATCAGATGGGTTCAATGGTGCGGCTTCAATACGAACAACAACTTCGTCGGCACCCGGTTGTGGCATGTCGATTTCTTGCAAAGCCAAGGTTAGTTTATTGTCTTCGCTGATGGTTGAGGTCAGTTGGATATTTTTATCGGTCATAAGGTTTGCTCCTGCAAATAGTTATTTTTTGGCCAATCACGTGATGGCATTGGCCCTATTTTTTGGTCGTTTAGTTGTGAGTAAGAATTTCAATAGCAATTGTTTTATCGTTAAATACTTTTTAGAATTGAACTTGTTAACATCGAACTAGCCAGCGTTCGCGGCTTTAATTTGGGCAGTCACATGCTGCATGAACTCAGGCATATTCGCTTGGCTATCTGCCTGAACGCTTTGTGCGATGTCGGTTTTACTCATGGCCTTGTTCCATTCTTTCATGCCTTCCACTTCTGCCAGTACATCCCACTCAAGCTGAGTAGATCCAAAAGCGTTGACAATGGTGTTGACATGATGCACATAGATGTCGGCCATGGTGAATTGCTCGCCTGCAATCCAAGGAGAGAATTTACATAGGCGATTCATGGCAATAATACCGCGGCCCAATACTTGACGTACTTCCTCTTTGATTGCGTTAGGTGCTTGAGTACCAGAAAACACATAAGGAATCAGTCGGCGGCATGGTAGCTCAAAGTAAAGCTCTGCTATTTTCATAATCTGACGTACAGCCGCGCGTTCTGCTGCATTGGTAGGGTATAGCGGCTTTTCAGGATAGGTTTCTTCAAGGAAGTCACAAATCACGCTAGATTCCGACAGATTAAAACCGTCAGGCATCGTGATTGCAGGTACTTTACCCACTGGACTGACGGTTAGTAGATCATCACTACCAGCGTACAAAAGGTCCTCTTGGAATGGAATGCCCTTATATAAAAGAGCGTGTTTTACGATGTTGTAATAGTTGCTTGCAGCAAAGCCGTGCAAAGTAATCATAAGTCATTCTTCCATTGTTGACGTAAAGGTTATTTTTAATCGTGTTTTCATTGCGACGTTTAAGTTAACCACATTATTACTGGTTTTAATGTGGTTATATATAAGGAATAACGTGAATCACTATTGCTATTAAGACAATAATAAGGCGAAAATACTCAAATATTTATATAAATGGAGAGGTCAGTTGGATCAATTACGTGCGATACGGTATTTCAGCAAAGTCGTAGAAACAGGCAGTTTTACTAAAGCAGCAAGTGCGTTTAATGTGCCACCATCTTCACTATCTAGACGGGTATCTGATTTGGAGAAAAGTCTGGGCGCGACATTATTAAAGCGCTCGACTCGAATCGTTAAACTGACCGAAGTAGGGCAGGTTTATTACAATGATATGCAGCACATATTGAACCAACTAGAACAAAGTAAAGAAACGGTGCGCAGTTACCAGACCACGCCAATGGGGCGCTTACGAATCAGCTCGATGGTGGGTTTTGGTGAAAAGATACTGCTGCCGTTGTTAGACGAACTTGGTAAGTTATACCCAGAGATTGTACTGGATGTCAGTCTCAGCGATGAGCTATCGGCATTAGGCCGTGACGATGTAGACATTGCGATTCGTGGGGGTTACGCACCCAATGAGCGTGTGATTGCCATTAGGTTAATGGACAATGGGTTTATTCCCGTTGCGTCGCCCAGTTATTTGGAGATGCATGGTACACCCAACCATGTGATGGAGTTAAAAGAACATAAAGGCCTGTATTTCAAAGCGCCAAATGGGCCTACGCCTTGGTTATGTCATGTGGATGATCAGTGGCATGATGTCTCGGGGCCAGCCGTTGCGATCTCAAATAATGGGCCATGGCTCGCCAAAAAGGCTTGTAACGGGGAAGGTATTTTAATGTCTACCCACTGGGCGTTATCGTCATACCTTGAGTCGGGCGCATTACAAGAGATTAAATTTGAGCATCCGTTAGCGATTACGCAACATGCTGATATGGCTGTGTATTTGCTGTATCAAAAGCAGCGTTATCTCGTACCAAAAGTGAAAGCCGCCGTCGATTTCATGATTGAGAGGATAAAGGTAGTTAAAACAGAAATGTAGCGGTTAGTTTATTTAGGGAATGAGAGGTAGTTTTGAAATTTAAAGAGTTGATGAATCTTCATTCAGACCAAGCAGGAAACATAGATATTGACGAACTGACCTTAAAACTGCCTAGTACACCAAAAGATGTGCTAGAGCAATTTTATCAAGATCATGGACGTAAAGATCAGTTTCAAAAGCAATACTCCGAATTAGACATTTCCAATTTAAACTGGGAGCTTATTAGTGTCACTTTTGATGAAATATCATGTGCTACAATTTTTCCTGATTTTCAAGATTGGGTAAATACCTGCTACATAAAATCTTGTGGCGTTTCTATAGGTTCAGACTGGAAGCATATCGGGCATACAAAACCGACTATAACGTACTGGAAGCAGTATCACACGTGGAGAAGAGCACCACTTTTCCTAGCGTTAGATTCTAAGTTGCATTTAGTCGAAGGTCACTCAAGGTTTGGATGTTTAAAAGGACTTGTAAGCAAAGGGTTGATTCCTAAAAATAAAACCCACAAGGTATGGTTAGCAAAAAACGTATAGCAAAATATTCAGACGAAACAATTTTTTTGCTATTATTTTTTCTTAGAGTTGTTACCAAGGTTAATATTTACTCTATCGGAACCGATCTTTTATATTTAACAGACTCTCGTGTGGCGAGCCAGATAAGAGGGATAATGATCAATGCTGAACCTATCAATAAGCTGATATCGGGTATCTCATGGAACCACACAATGCCGATGAACACTGCCCCTAACAGACCCGTATATTCTGCACTAGATATTTTATGGGCTTCCACTGCTCGGTAGACCAGTACGCAGATACCCGCATAAATCAAAATAAACAAATTTGAACCGGCTGCTATCCATAGCGCATACCAACTCAAAGGGGCATTTTCCCAAATGGCCAAACTAAGCCCAAATGGTATTCCGACTAAATTGGTCAAAAACAGTGTTTGTGCAACGGTGTGATTCGAAGGTAATTTTCGCACTAGTAGGTTGTTCGTCGCCATGGTTAAGGCCACTATCAGTGCAAAGATAGCGCCTATATTAATTTGCGTTGGCTTTACAATGATAAGAATACCGACAAAACCCAATATTGCCACAATGATGCTTGGCGCGGTGAGTCTGTCTTTATAAAACAAAAACCCTAACGGCAACATCATCAAAGGAGCGGTATAAAAAATAGCATTCACCGTTGCCAGCGGCAGCGCTTGAATAGATAACACCATAAATACCGCACCAAATAACCAAATATGCCCACGTACAAAATGCCATTTTATATCACTAATCAACTTGGTTTTTTTATTCAAAAAGCAAAAGGGCAGTAGCATCAAAACAGCTGTCAGCTGACGTAGTAGGACAAATTGATAGACCGCTGCGCCATCTGGCAATTCTTTGATCAACGCATCTGATAGGACGGCAATCATATTCCCCACAACCAATAGAATCATGGCAAACCCAACACTCATCTTTGGCATAACAACCCTCAGCGTTACTCTAAAAACAGTTAGAAATTGACATCAAATGACATTCATTTAATACTTGAGTAAGCAGTATATTCATATATTTACATGACGTATAATGATATAAAGCCCTTTAGTATTAGCTGAGATAATAATGAAACTACCGCCATTGCGCGCGATACAATGCTTTGAATCCGTTGCAAGACTGAATAGCTTTTCAAAGGCAGCAGAAAGCCTCAACGTGACGCAAAGCGCCGTGAGTCATCAGGTTCGAACGCTTGAGGAGTACCTTGGAGAAGCATTGTTTTATAGGCAGGGTCGGACACTTTCGTTGACAGAAATAGGGTCGCGTTATTTCACAGAAGTAAATCAATCGCTGACGGCTCTGTCCAATACCAGTCAGGCTATTCGAAATGACCAGCCTGGGCATATTCGCCTAGCACTGTATAGCTCGGTGGCTGTTAATTGGCTGATTCCTCGATTAGAAGACTTCCATACACAACACCCAGAAATTGAGCTCACCTTAAACATGGTGACAGACCAAGACGATTATAATGAGCAATGTTCTGACTGTTTTATAACCGTCCATCCGCCAAAGCGTAACGTGGTCAGTACGTTTTTATTCGCTGAAAAGCTATTCCCTGTCTGTGGTCAAAGGCTGTGGGAGGAAATAAAAGACCAACCGTTGCCTGAGGCGTTATGGCAGCATCCCATACTGTCCGTAAAATACGCTGGAAAAAGCGAAAATGCGGCCAATGATTGGCTAAAGTGGTGCAAAGCAGGTGGGTTCGAGTTACCAAGCAATGTAAAAATCAATCAGTTTAGCCACGTACTTCTTGCAGCACAGGCCGCGCGTTATAACTTAGGTATTACGCTTATCGACAACTATATGATGCTAGAACAAACCCATCAGCAAAATCTCGTTAGAATCCCAATGCATGAATTACTCACTGGCGACAGTTTCTATTTCTTTTATAATGATTTAAAGTCAAATCAAGCTGACATTATTAAATTGAGCCGTTGGTTGGAATCCCAGTGCTATAATAATGAGAATAAAATTCTATGAAAATCGTCATTAACCAGATTGATATCACCGATTATCAAGTGTCGGTAAATGCCGCCTTGATATTGAAATCCATCAATGAGCACAAAGACTGTCAAGGTTTTATGATTTTTCCAGAGCTCGCTTTTACAGGATTTCCGACAGCAGATAATATTGACTCTTTATGCAGTCAGTCACAATCACATTTTGAAGACTTATTAATAGCCAGCAAAAATACCGATTCAACCATCATTGTTGGGCATATTGAAAAACACGATCAACGGTTCTACAACGCATGCTTTTTTATAAAAAACGGCGAAATCATTCATAAGCACCGAAAATCAAAACTTTGGCTTGATGATGTTGGCGTGTTTACCAATGGGGATGAGTTTTCCGTCGTTGAAATTGACAATGTGGTTTGCGGTGCTCAGATTTGTTTTGAGCTAGAGTTTCCAGAAGGTTCAAGAGCACTGGCAAAGAAAGGTGCAAAAATTATTTTTATGCCAAACGGCAACATGTCTCCCTATGCGAATGTCCATTATGTATTGACTCAAGCGCGTGCTATTGAAAACCAATGTTTTGTGATTACCTGCAACGGTGTGGGCGCCGGTCATGGCGGTGAGTTTGTAGGAGAGAGTCTGGTCGTCTCTCCTACAGGAAGCATTATAAAAAAACTTGGTTCGACGCAAGAAATAGCAGTGGTGGACATCGATTTAACAGATATAAAACAATCTGAGAAAAACTACCGCTATATAGACTTAGCTTGATTCAACCATAGAGTTTAATGATTAAATTGAGTGGCAAGGTGATTTTCTGGAATAGGAAACACCTTGTCGTAACTTAAGTTATAGAAGAAGGCATAGACCACATAGAAAGTAGCCATTGCAATATCCATCATAAAGGCCTGCCATAGGCTGATGCCTAAGTACCATGCAATCATTGGTAAGAATAACAACAGTAGGCCCCCTTCAAATAAAAAGGCGTGTAGCAATCGTATTGGCACCGTCTTATGCACATTCCCACGCAGCTTCACCATAGAATGGTCAAACAGTAGGTTATAAAAATAATTCCAAACTGTTGCAATGATGGATCCAGCCACCGCAATCAGACCTATCGCATGAATATCAAAGCCAAATAACCAGCTTGCCAGCGGTACAAATATGATTAAGCCAACTATCTCAAAACCTAGCGTATGGCGAATACGGTCTTTAGTAGTACGCATCGAACTTCCCAATTGAATTAGTGATTTATCGGGCTATTGTATCTGTTAAAATCGGATAACCAAGTTGGGACCTATAGGATATACAGATAGATGAGCTTTTCATTAGAGCAACTAAAAGCCTTTGTAGCGACCGTGGAAACAGGGTCATTCTCAGCAGCAGCGCGGCAACTGGGTAAGGCGCAATCAGTCATCAGCACGGCTGTCTCAAATTTAGAAGTCGATGTAGATAGTAGTTTATTTGTACGCAGTGGCCGTTATCCAACGCTAACGCCCGTTGGAGAGCGGTTACTGGTCGAAGCTCGGGTGATACTTGAGCGTTGTGAGCATTTTCGCGGGGTTGCACAGAGTTTGGGTGAAGGAGTAGAGAGCAGGCTGGTATTAGCGGTTGATGAGCTGTATCCGGAATCCAAACTGGGCACACTAATGGAAGAGTTCTCTCGTCGCTTCCCCAGTGTAGAGCTAGAGCTACTGTTTCCACTGATGGAGGATGTCAGCCGTTTGGTATTAGAAGATCGCGCGGATTTGGGCATTATGTGGCGTCAAGAAATCCTTCCTTCAGCATTGAATTTTCATACGCTTGGCTGGGTATCATTGACATTGGTATGCGCGCCAGAACATGAGCTGGCACATCAGCCAGTCGCATGGGAAGAGCTAAAACGCTACAGACAGCTAATGGTAGCCACACGCAATCACAGCGATGAAAAAGCCCGGTTACGAGTTGCTTCTGATGTCTGGTGGGTGGAGAGTCAGTGGGTAATCGTTGAATTGGTACAGCGCAATCTAGGCTGGGCGTTTGTACCTGAGCACGTGGTTGCTAGTGCCTTAGATAATGGCTATCTGGTCGCACCGAAATTGGATTTCGACGATCATGATTGGCCAGTCGCATTAGAGCTGATTTGGCACAAGCAGCGCTCTTTAGGCAAAGCGGCAACTTGGCTAAAATCAGCAGCGATTGCTTTAAATAAGTAGTATGAGTAAATGCGAATAAAAACATTTGTTGGCCATGTGTATGACAAAGACTGAACATGTGCCCATACCTAGAACCAACCCTTCTTTGACTGTCCTTATTTATGTATCACGTGCGCTTATTTGCAACGCTTACGTCTTGTTATTTTAAAAATGTTCTGCTAGGTTACATAAGGATAATATGATTATTTATATATAAAATATTGTTAAAAAGTACCAACTTCGTACAGATTTTATTAGAGGATTTTTATCTGCTAGCAATGACAAAACGTAAGAGGTTGTAATCATGTTAGATTTAGCAAATATGACGCCACAAGAGGTCAGAGCACTAATTGGTAAGAACGAAATCAACAAGCCGACTTCTGGCATGTGTAAAGGTCACATACAAGCAAACCTAGTCATAGTACCCAAGAAATTGGCCTATGATTTTTTATTGTTTGCACAAAGAAACCCCAAATCTTGTCCTATTTTAGACGTAACAGATGTTGGTAGTTCGGAACCACGACTGATGGCGAAGGGCGCAGACTTAAAGTCTGATGTCCCAAAGTATCGAATATATGAGTTTGGCGAGCTAGTAGCTGAGGTCTCAGACCTAACAGACTATTGGAGAGACGACTTGGTTTGCTTTCTTTTAGGATGTAGCTTTTCCTTTGAGTCTGCCATGCTCAATGCATCCATTCCTGTCAGACATATCGAAGACAGTCACAATGTTCCGATGTATATCACGAATATAGAAACTGAGCCTGCAGGACAGTTTCATGGAAAAATGGTGGTCAGTATGCGACCGATACCTTATCCATTAATCACCAGAGCCGTACAAGCCACCTCTCGATTTCCGCAAGTACATGGCGCGCCTATCCATATTGGAGACCCTAGTGTCATCGGGATCACAGACATTCACTCTCCCGATTTTGGTGATGCATCACTCATAAAGGAAGGCGAAGTGCCTGTATTTTGGGCTTGTGGTGTGACGCCTCAAAGCATCGCAATGACCAGTAAACCAGAACTGATGATCACGCATGCTCCGGGGCATATGTTTATCTGCGATCCAAAGGATGAGGATTTGGCAGTTTTGTAATTTTGGATGGCAACGCTATTTTAAAAAACCTTTTTAGAATGTAAGGGTGTCCAATCTCATTTGCCCACAAAGCTTTCAATAAATAAAAACGTAGTGTTTAACAGTAAGGCCCTATTTATATCAGTTACATCATGTATATCGCACAGATTTTTCATAAAAAATAATTACTTACTTTCACCCTAATGGAATAGCCAATCATATGAATATAAATTTTACGGATCTAGAAAAGCTAATCAAGATCGCAGAAAGCGCTGATATACAATCATTAGAAGTAACCGATGGTGATGCACGCATCTCTATCGTTTGTCAGGCTAATGGCAATACCTCTCACTCAAAAACTGCTCTTCCAGAACCACACACAGTAAGCTCCCACAATAACACTCCTAATAATACCAGTGCAGACAACAGCTCTATGGATGAAACGGTGACGACAGAGGTCACTAATTCATCTAGCTCTTCATCTTCATCCCAAGTATTGGCGCCTATGCTCGGTACTTTTTATCTTCGCTCTGAGCCAACCGCTGAGGCGTTCTTTAAGGTGGGCGATCAGGTAGCAGTAGGGCAGACCCTATGTATTATTGAAGCCATGAAAATGATGCATGAAGTAAAAGCAGAAGCTAACGGTACGATTCAAGAAATTCTGATCGATGAAGGTGACGTCGTAGAATATGCACAGCCCTTATTTATTATAGCGCCAGATAGTTAAAGTCAATCAATAGCCACTCAATATTGTATAGACGCTGCACAAACACTGTATTTGACACTATATTTTTAAGGGAATAAACATGTTCACAAAAATCTTAATTGCCAATCGTGGCGAAATTGCGCTACGTATTATCCGAGCTTGTAAGCAGCTGGGTATTCAGTCAGTCATTGCGCACTCTGAATCAGACAAAGACTCGTTACCCGTACGCCTAGCCGATGAAAAAATCTGTATCGGGCCTGCCAATGCCACACACAGCTACCTCAATCAAAGAGCGCTCGTCTCTGCTGCAAAAATTACCAACGCACAAGCCATCCATCCAGGCTATGGCTTTTTGTCTGAAAACGCAGACTTTGCGGCCTTGATTGAAGACTCAGGTCTCACGTTTATTGGCCCAACGGCTGACAATATCAGAAACATGGGCGACAAGGTTGAAGCCAAAAAACAAATGACGATGGCGGGCGTGCCCTGTGTGCCTGGTTCTGATGGCGCTTTGCCTGCTGATTCAGAGCAAGTTATCAAAATCGCCCGTGACGTTGGTTATCCAGTCATCATCAAAGCAGCAAGCGGCGGCGGCGGGCGTGGTATGCGCGTGGTCGAAAAAGAAGCCGACTTACTCTCTGCGATTTCTATGACGCAAACAGAAGCCAAAGCCAATTTTGGTAGCGCTATCGTTTATCTTGAAAAATACCTACAAGCACCGCGTCATATCGAAGTGCAAGTCATGTCTGATACCCACGGCAATGCGATTTATTTAGGCGAGCGTGATTGCTCTATGCAGCGCCGTCATCAAAAAGTCATTGAAGAAGCGCCAGCACCCGGTATCACCGAAGAGCAGCGCCAAAAAATCGGCCAAGCCTGTGTCACAGCTTGTGAGCAAATGCAGTATAGAGGCGCCGGCACATTTGAGTTTTTATATGAAAACGGCGAGTTCTTCTTTATCGAGATGAATACTCGTGTGCAAGTGGAGCACACCATCACTGAGATGGTGACGGGCGTCGATATTGTGCAAGAACAGATCAGAGTGGCTGCAGGGCTTCCATTGGCATACAAACAAAGTGATATCGCCATTACCGGACACGCTTTTGAGTGCCGTATCAATGCTGAAAACGCGCAGACATTTTTACCAAATGCGGGGCGCATAGACTACTGCCACATGCCAGCAGGGTTTGGTATCAGAGTGGATAGCCATGCTGAGTCGAACTACACTGTGCCGCCATCTTATGACAGCTTAATTGCCAAGATATGTGTACAAGACCGTTCAAGAAAAAAAGCGATAGAAAAAATGCGTGCGGCTCTATCGGAAGCGCAAATTACGGGCATTGATACCAATATTGGTCTGCATCAACGACTGTTTGAAGATGAGGTGTTTTGTGAAGGTCAAATGAGCATTCATTATCTGGAACAGTGGATACAAGATAATATATAAATCAGTTCTTGCCCGCAAAAATGAAAACCAAATCTGATATTAGCGTCAGAAGCGTCAGAATCAAGATATAGTCGGTTCAATATAATTTGGATACCAGGAAGGCGAGTGAAAGTACTACAAGTCGTAGACTAAGCGAGCCTGACACCGTATCCAATTTATAGAGGATTTGACTATAGCAGATAAAAAATAATGGAGTACGTGCTAATGGAACTACAATGGCAACTATGCAGTGAAACCAATCTAGCGTTGTTTTTTCCTAAACCGATCACCTTAGAAAAACAACAAAAATGCTGGGCTTTATCAGACAGTATCCAGAAAATGCCAGAAGTCATCGAAGTGGTGATTGGTATGAATACGCTCAGTGTATTCATCGTGCCATTAACGTGGGCTGAGCTTACTACCTTTAAAGATAGGCTGTCAGATCTGCTCAATGATATCCCTTCAAAAACCATCCAAGGCAAGCACGTCGAGATACCCGTGCAGTACGGCGGTAAGTATGGCCCCGATCTAGCGGCCATGGCGAATGACCTAAACCTCTCGGTTGAAGCCGTTGTTGAGCTACATACCAAAGCCACTTATACCGTTTATTTTATCGGTTTTCAGCCAGGGTTTCCTTATCTTGGCGGCTTGTCTGAGTCGCTGTACTTTCCAAGACACGCCATCCCTAGAACTCAAGTGCCGGCAGGCTCAGTGGGTATCGGCGGCGAGCAGACAGGGGTGTACCCTTTTGAGTCTCCAGGCGGCTGGCAGTTACTAGGCCAGACGGATACTGCTTTATTTGATTTAACCAAGTCTTCTCCGACGTTGCTTAACGCAGGCGATACTTTGACATTTAAAGCGATTGATATCCATCAATAAGCGATAAATAAAAGATGCATGAATCAAAAAGACAAAAAAACAGGTGGTATCAATGAAAATTTTAACCGCAAGTGCCCTTGCCAGTATCCAAGATTCGGGACGACTGGGTTACCGAAGCATGGGTGTGGGTAGAAATGGCGTGATGGACAGCTGGGCGCTACAAGCCGGCAACGCTTTGATGAAAAACGAAGCCAACGAACCCGCTATTGAAATAGCACTGGGTGAGCTAACCATACAGTTTGAAGAAAGCGTCAGCTTTTGCTTAACAGGCGCTTTATACGAGGCTTATCTAGACGACAAGCGCGTTCCTTGTTATTGGCGTATCAATGCAACAGCTGGGCAGACGCTCAAACTTTTGCGCCCGCTACAAGGCATGTATACCTATCTATGTGTGCATGGCGGCTTTGATATCGAGCCAGTATTACAGTCGGTCAGCACCAATCTCAAAGCAGGATTTGGCGGATTTGAAGGTAGATACTTAAAAGCCGATGACAGCTTAACGGTAAAATCCGAATCGAGTCTGCCTGTCATTGGGGTGGCTCGACTTGCCCCAACCGAGGTTATTCGAGTGATAAAAAGCAGTGAATATGACTGCTTCACTGAGTCGTCTCAACAAGCGTTTGAAAATCAGCCTTGGAAACTACAAAGCAGTAGCAACCGTATGGGTTACCGCTTAGAAGGAGCTACAGCGCTTGAATTTAGTAAGCCAGTAGAAATGAGCTCACATGGCGTTGATATTGGCATGATTCAGGTGCCACCACAAGGACAACCGATTGTGTTAATGGCAGATGGGCAGACGACGGGTGGCTACCCTAAAATTGCAACTGTGATTCGAGCAGACATAGGTCTGATGGCACAGATTAGATTTGGCAAAGCCTGTCAGTTCGTCGTTGTGTCGTTAGAGCAGGCGCTGCATGAACAACAGAAAAGACAACATTACATCGATCAAATAAAGGAGTATGCCAATGAAAATTGATTTAAATGCTGATGTGGCAGAAGGCTGCGGGCAAGACGATAAGTTATTGACGATAGTCAGCTCAGCGAATGTCTGCTGCGGCTTGCACGCTGGGTCTTATAGCGAGATGCTAGCAACGTTGCAATTGGCAAAAGCAAACAACGTGAGCGTAGGCGCGCACCCTGGTCTAAACGATAGAGAAAACTTTGGTCGTATTCATCAGCCGTTAAGTGAAGCCGACTATCGCGCGCTATTGGTATATCAATTGGGCGCAACCAAAGCACTTTGTGACTTAGTCGGCGTGACTTTGGACTATGTAAAACCGCATGGTGCGTTGTACAACCAAGCCGCTATTGATGAAGACTTATCAGATATCTTGGTGAGCGAAATCAAACGATTTGATCCAAATCTAAAAGTCATGGGTTTGTCCGGCGGCTATTTGGTCAAGTCAGCTAAGAAACATGGTCTAGAGGCGATATCAGAAGTGTTTGCCGATAGGAACTATGAAAAAGACGGCTCATTGGTCTCTCGTAGCAAAGACAATGCGCTAATAACCGATACGGATGATGCGGTTAAGCATGTATTGCAGATGATAACTGAAGGGACTGTCACCAGTGTCTGCGGTCAAACCGTACCCGTAGAGGCGCAAAGTATCTGCCTACATGGTGATGGTGAACACGCTATTTTGTTTGCGCAAGAGATAAAGAAACAACTAGAGCTCAAAGGTATCACTATATCTGCCCACTAAATATCCGCCCACTAATCATTTGATTAAATAATCCCATATAGCACAAGGATGTTTATGAGCACTATAAAAAAACACAATACCGCCATTTTAGGCGCGGCCTTCCTGATGGCTACATCAGCAGTAGGGCCAGGGTTTTTGACCCAAACGGCCACATTCACCGAAAGCCTAATGGCGAGTTTCGGTTTTGTTATCTTAATATCTATTGTTATGGACATCGGCGTCCAGCTTAACGTTTGGCGAGTAGTCGCTGTCTCCAAAAAACGTGCACAGGAAATCGCCAACTTGGTGTTTCCTGGTGTCGGTTACTTGCTCGCTTTCTTAATCATTGCCGGTGGTCTGGCTTTTAATATTGGTAATATTGGCGGTGCCGGACTTGGCATGCAGTCCATGTTTAATATATCACCCATCACAGGCGCTTTGATCAGTGGTGTGATTGCCGTAGCGATATTTTTAGGCCGAGAAACGGGGCCTATGATGGATAAGTTCGCTCAATTAATGGGCTTTATCCTGATTGTATTGGTCATTTATGTGGTCTTTAAATCTGATCCGCCATTAGCAGAAGCCGTCAGCAAAACGATCATGCCTGACAAAATTGATGCAGTCGCTATCGTGACGTTAGTCGGCGGTACGGTTGGCGGTTATATTACTTTCTCAGGTGCGCATCGCTTATTAGAAGCAGGCGTGAGTGGAGAAGAGAATTTAAAATCAGTGACCAGAAGCTCGGTCTCTGGTATTTTGATTGCCTCTGTGATTCGCGTGTTTTTATTCCTTGCAGTATTAGGCGTGGTATCTCAAGGCTTTGCATTGGATCCCGCCAACCCAGCCATGTCGCCGTTTCAGTACATTCTAGGAAATGCGGGTAAAGTTATTTTTGGTATGGTGATTTGGGCGGCTTCTGTGACCTCGGTGATTGGTGCTGCTTATACCTCTGTGTCTTTTATGACCAACTTCCATCCATTCATTGAAAAGCACAAACGCTACTTCATTATTGGTTTCATCGTGATCTCAACAATGGTGTTTGCCACTATCGGTAAACCGGCCCAAGTATTGGTATTGGTCGGTACGTTAAATGGTTTGGTATTGCCTATTGCCATGGTTATCATCTTAATTGCCGCCTACAGAAAAAATATCGTTGGCAATTATAAGCATCCTATTTGGATTGCGGTATTTGGTTGGTTAATCGCCATCGTTATGAGCATCCTAAGTGTCATGACCATTGCTAAATATCTGGGCATGAGTTAAAAAATTAAGAGAAGGAATGTATTATGGATATAGAGCAAATAGAACGTGTGGTCAAACTAGTTGAAAGCAGTCAGCTGCACGAAGTCACGATTGCAGACAATGGGCAGTCTATTACGGTGGTTAATAATCTAAGTGCGCAGAATAATGTGAGCGCTAATCCTATAGAGGCCACGCCTAATAATGAGCCTGAACAGACTAGTAGTGATGTCTTGCAAGTAGGTGCCACCTACGTAGGGCAGGTATACTTAAGTGAAGACGATGCAACAGACAACTTGGTTAAAGAAGGCGACCACATTCAAAAAGGTCAGACCATTTGCTTCATTGATGAGTTGACCCGTTTGCAGCCAGTGATTAGTAACAAAGAAGGTATGGTCACAGCAGTTTTGGTTGAAAATGGCCAGAACGTTGAATACGGACAACCTATTTTCGAGTTAGCCCGTAGTTAAAAACCGTTAACGTAGTTTTAGTTAAATCAAAATATAAACCCTTTAAGCGTCATCTGTCGCTTAAAGGGTTTTTTATGTGCTGAGTATTTGTATTAGCCTCGTCATGTATTTCGTGCATCTGATATAAGCTATTTGCTCTGTCCTAGATCTTCTAGAATGGTACAATTCGGTGATGCTCTTAAAAGGCCACTGGTGCACTCTGCATTGGTCTGATTCCTACTATCAAGTTAAAGACACTGAGCTTTTAAGTCATAACAAACAAATTAACTACGCTCTTGAAAGCCCATACGCAGTAAGGATGCGCTGGTTATTGAGGCGTTATATTAAGAAGGTAACTCATGAGCACAGAACTAGAGAGTAGATTGGTATTTATTGATACTTCTGCGTATGAAAGCAAAAATTTCCAATTTAATGAACATGCGTTAGGTAAGCTTTGTGATTTTCTTGAATCTGAAAGACTCCATCTCCTTATTACTCAAATTACAATTAATGAAATAAAAGCTCATTTATTATTAAAATCGGAAGAATCAGCAAGAGCTATAAAGAAAATACAAAAAGATGCAATGTTCTTGAGAAATACTCCTAATCTTGCTTGCCATGGAATTTTTGAGAAAGTCAAAGCCGAAGAGATTTACCAAATTGCTTTAGCAAGTTTTGAAGAGTTTCTTGATAAAAGTTCAGCTGAAATTGTTGACATAAAAAATGTTAATGCTTCTAGTGTTTTCGATAAATATTTTAAATCAGAACCTCCCTTCGGAGGAGCAAATAAAAAATCTGAATTTCCTGATGCCTTTGTTCTCGAAGCTGTAGCTAAGGTAAGCAAAGATAGAGGGCATACTTTATATATCATCAGTGATGATGGTGATATGGAGAAATATGCGAACACTTTAGATAATTTGATTCATTTAAGGAGAGTTGATGATCTCTTGGATTTAGTTGTTCGTAAAGAAGAAGAGTTGAAAGAACCTGTCAAATTTGCAGATAGTATTCTTGAGCAGCTGAAAGAAGAATTAATTGAAAATGCCAAAGAGAAAATTGATTCATCAGAATTCTATTCAGACGAGATGAATGAATTTGATGATGAAATATACCAAATAGATATTGAGTCAGTTTGTATAAATCACAAGAATATAATTTCGGTGTCAGATGAGAATGTTGAGTATGAAATAGATTTTGAGGTTGTTCTAAAGGCTTATTATTCAATTGCTGATTACGGTCGCTCACCGTGGGATCCTGAAGATAAAGTTTATATGTTTGTACTGCGTAACGATATTGTGAAGAAACATACTGAAGTTTTTTCAGCCTATGTCAGTATTGATTACATGAGTGGGATAAGAGCTAATGCTGAAATTTTAGAACTAGACTTTACTGACTCAGTATTTGAACTAAATGAAGATAATAGTGAAATAATCAGCGTGAAACATTTAGATTTAAGGGGTGAATAAAAACTCACTTAAGTGAAGTCGTGATATAACAATAGGTTAAAGTTCCGAACATCTGCTTATGGCACTGAAATGACTATTAATATTTGATCTGTGTTAATACTCACTTCTCTTTTAATGATGTGAGAAAATAACATAACCGAGGAGACCATCCTAGATTCTGTGTAACTGCCATTTAGATTAAATGCTTACTAATACGGTCATCAAACATAATCATAAAGCGATTCAAAGCAGACGTCCAGTTACGAATGGGCATCGACCACTTCTTGGATGCCTGCTGGGTTGCTAAATACACCACTTTGAATGCTGCCTGATCAGATGGGAACACCTTACGCTTATTCACCGCTGTCCGAATCACGCTGTTTAGCGACTCTATCGCATTGGTGGTATAAATCACTTTTCTGATGTCTTTAGGATACTCGAAGAACACCGTTAAGCCCTCCCAGTTATTACGCCAAGACTTGATGATATGCGGATACTCCTTGCCCCAAGTCTCATCAAAGTGCTCAAGATTGGCCTCTGCCATCTCAAGCGTATCAGCGCCGTAGATGGCCTTTAAATCAGCTGCTACGGCCTTCTTATCCGTCCACGGTACGAACTTCATTGAGTAACGCACCATGTGTACGATACACAGCTGAACCTTGGCTTTGGGATAAACCGTGTTGATGGCATCGGGGAAGCCCTTTAAGCCGTCGACACAGGCAATGAGGATATCTTGTACCCCGCGGTTTTGTAGTTCAGTGAGAACGCCTAGCCAGAACTTGGCGCCCTCATTTTCTGATAACCACATACCAAGCAGCTCTTTTTTACCATCAAGCCCCACGCCTAGCGCCAGATAGATAGCCTTGTTGATGATCTGCTTGTCTTGACGTACTTTAACGACAATGCAGTCCAAATAGACGATAGGATAAACACTGCTCAGCGGCCGGTTCTGCCAAGCGGTGATGTCCTCTAAGATGTTGTCAGTGACTCTTGAAACTAAGCTGCTTGAGATGTCGACGTCATAGAGCTCTTTGATGGTTTCGACAATCTCGGTGGTGGTTTGACCCTTGGCGTAAAGGAATATGATCTTGTCATCGAGACCTGAGATACGGGTTTGATGCTTACTAACGAGTACAGGCTCAAAGCTGCCACCGCGGTCTCTTGGGGTGGAGATCTCAAGATCGCCTGTGTCACTGCGGACGGTCTTTTTAGTGTGCCCGTTACGCTTATTAGGTTTATCCGCCTTTTCATGCTTGGGATAGCCGAGATGGTCTTCCATCTCAGCCTCTAAGGCAGTATCGATAAAGGATTGCATGAGCTGCTTTTGGAAGTCTTTAATGTCATCAAAGCTGTTCATGCTACCAGCCATTTGCTCGGCCAGTTTTTTAAGGTCAGATTGAGTAGTCATTGCTTATTCTCCGGTTAATGGATTATAAGCAGTTACACAGTTTTTAGGAAAGGCTCTAACCGAGAACGTTTTCATGGAGAAGTGCTCGTTAAAAGCTCTATTTAGCTTGCCCAAGATCCTCTAAGATAGCGCAATCTGCATTATCGTCGCCTGCACAATGATCAAAAGAGTTCTGTAGCGAGTTAACCATTTCCTGCAATTGAGTGATTTTTTGGTTTAACGTTTCGATATGCTCTTGTGTCAGTTGCTTAACATCCGCGCTCTGACGATTGGCATTTTTGCGCAGATACAGTAACTCTTTCATTTGCTTGGATGAGAACCCCAAGTCACGAGAATGTCTTAAAAAACATAAGTCGTCGATATCGTCTTTAGAATACAAGCGATAACCTGAGTTCGAGCGATTTACGGTTTCTAACAAGCCAATCTGCTCATAGTAGCGAATCATTTTGGTAGAGATACCTGATTGCTTTGATGCTTGACCAATATTCATATTTATCCTCCTAATCTAAAAAGGGTTTAAATAACCTGTGTATTTAAACCCTATATGGATATCCTTTACGATTCTACATTCACTCTGTAGCGGTTTAGTAGTTCGCTGACTATGCTTTAAAGTACTTGAGGCGTAATGCATTACCCAAGACGAAAACAGAAGAAAGTGCCATGGCGCCTGCCGCAAAAATAGGTGAGAGCAGGATACCAAAGGCGGGATACAAGACACCTGCGGCAATCGGGATTAAGGCAACATTATAAATAAATGCCCAAGCTAGATTTTGTCTGATATTACTGATGGTAGCTTTACTCAAGGCAATCGCAGTAGGCACGCCTTGCAAGCTACCTGACATCAATACAACTTCTGCGGCTTCAATCGCCACATCTGTGCCTGTACCAATGGCCAAGCCAACATCGGATTGAGCCAATGCAGGGGCATCATTGATACCGTCACCAACAAACGCCACTCGGCCATACTGTTCTTGCAACTGGCGTATTGCATCGACTTTGCCTTCGGGCAACACTTCTGCTACTACCTGATCGATATTCAATTTTGCGGCAATCGCTTGGGCGGTATGGCGATTATCACCTGTAATCATGGCCACTTTTAAGCCTAACTGATGTAGTGCGGCGATGGCGGCATGAGTCGTTTCTTTAATAGGGTCGGCAACGGCAATGATAGCAGCCAACTGCTGGTCAATCGATACATAGAGTGGGGTTTTACCTTCTTGCCCCAAACGTAGCGCATCTTGTTCAAAAGGCGCGACATCAAGCCCCAATTGTTGCATATAACGATCTGCGCCAATGTGAATCACTTGTCCTGTCACGTTTGCTTGAATACCCAAACCTGTCATTGCTTCAAAGTCAGTGATAGGTAGCAGTTGAACATTCTGTTGTTCTGCGGCTTGAACAATGGCCAAGGCAATGGGATGCTCAGATTTTGTTTCAACCGATGCCACCACACGTAAGACTTGTTCTTTCTCATACCCTTGTTGAACTTGGAAATCCGTTAAGGTAGGTTTGCCTTCAGTCAATGTGCCTGTTTTATCAACGGCAACCACGCTCACATCCTGAAGCATTTGTAGCGCTTCACCTTTACGAAATAGCACACCCAACTCTGCACCGCGACCCGTACCGACCATAATAGAGGTGGGAGTGGCCAATCCCATTGCACAAGGGCAGGCTACAATGAGCACGGCAACCGCATTGATTAAGCCAAAGGTCAAGGCAGGGTCAGGACCAAAAATTAACCAAACTATAAAGGTCAATGCTGATAAAAACATCACCGCTGGTACAAACCACATGGTGACTTTATCCACCAATGCTTGAATCGGTAATTTAGAGCCTTGGGCTTGTTCTACCATACGAATGATTTGTGCCAAAACAGAATCTTCACCGATAGCCGTTGCCCGAATATTCACGGTGCCATTTTGATTGATAGTACCGCCGACCACTTGATCGCCTGCTTGTTTTTTCACAGGGACAGGTTCACCCGTAATCATAGATTCATCAATATAACTGTGACCGTCGACGACTTCGCCATCGATAGGCACACGCTCGCCTGGACGAATCTCAACTATCATTTTTGCGGTGACATCTTCTACAGAGACTTCAATGACTTTGCCATCTTGGTGTACACGGGCGGTCTTTGCCTGCATGCCCACTAAATGCTGAATGGCTTGAGAAGTACGTCCTTTAGCCTTTGCTTCAAAATAACGACCTAATAATATCAAGCTCACAATCATGGCAGCGGCTTCGTAATAGACGTGCACCGTGCCTTCAGGTAACGCTTGCGGGATAAATGTCGCTATGAGGGAAAAGCCATACGCTGCGATAGTACCAATCGCCACTAGCGAATTCATATCTGGCGCAAAACGCAATAAGGCTGGCACGCCTTTTTGATAAAAGCGTCGACCTGGAAAGAGTAGTACCAGTGTGGTCAAAACAAACTGTATCAACCAACTTTGCTGAGTACCGAGGTTATTCACTACCCACATATGAAAAGCGGGAATCATATGCGAGCCCATTGCTAGAATGAATACGGGCAGTGATAACAGCGCAGAAAGTCCTAAATCTCGTTTAAGCTGATTTTGCTCCGAGGCTTTTCTATCCTGCCGGTCACTTTGATCTTGTTCTACCAGTTTGGCCTCGTAGCCCGCTTTTTTAACGGCATCAATCAATTCACTCGTTTGTATTTGAGCATCGCCTTTAATCCAAGCGCGTTCAGTCGCAAGGTTTACCGTAGCTTGTTGCACGCCAGCGACTTTGGCCAAGGATTTTTCTACTCGTCCAACGCAAGAGGCACAGCTCATGCCTTCTATAGATAGCTCGATAGGCTTGGTTTCAGTCACCTTATAACCTGCGCGCTCTACCGCTTTGTTTAACTGGGCAACATCTAAGGGCTGCGATGAATAAACAGTCGCCTGTTCAGTGGCAAGATTTACCTCGGCATTTTCAACGTGTTCAATATTTTTCAATTGTTTTTCGATACGCCCAACACAAGAGGCGCAACTCATGCCTTCAACGCTAAGTATTTCTTGATAAATAGGGGCTTTAGTATTTTTTGTTTTCATAACAACCTCTGTCGTTTTTAATTCTATTTTTAATCTATAGTGACAGCATATAGGTTGACATCATGGTAAGGTCAAGCGTATTTCTATAATACTTTCAAAACATTACTCCTGAACCGTGTTGTGATGATGAAGTAAAGGTGCGGAAGGTTAAAATGAGAGGAGTGGTAGATAACAAAGAAAGGTATTGCCGATAACTTATCTCATGGAAACAAGGGCGGTTCCCTAGTGAAGATTTGAATACTTGGCTGTGTAAATGTAGTGAGCTTTTCGATGTTGAATCGCATTACTGCTACTTGTATTAAATAATTTAGCAGGTAGCCTGATAGGTACTACACTAGTAGTCACCGTAATTCATTTTCAAGAGCAATAAAAATGAGTAGCTTAGTCAATTATGATAAAAACATATCCATTCAGCTTGCACCAGTTTCTTATAATGAGTTTGGCGTAATGTGCAGCTTGGAAGTAAAAGCAGAGCTGATATGCTTGGATTTTAAAAATGTTAATGAAGTAAATAGATATATGTCATATGAGAATATAACTTATCTGAAAAAACAACTTACAAAGCTGGATAATTTAGATCAGTTTGAAGATGAGGATGAACTAGTCTTTTCTATCTATCCTATTGATATGTTCTTTACTATGGATATCTTTAAATCAAATGACTACTTGTTGTTTATCAAGCTAAGAGTGCCTGTTGGAGTTTATACAAACGGTAAAATTACAGGATATGACTTTGGTTTGGATTTTTCCGTTAGGGCAAGTGCTTTTAAATTATTTTTAGAGGATTTTCTCAATGAATGCCAAGAAATTTCGATTTCTTAATAATCTATCTGTAAGTGAGGTGTACTTATGGCGAAACAATCATGTGCTTTCACTGGTTTGGTGCGCTATACAGGCATCAAACTATATTATGAAAATTTTCCAAGTCAACTTCTACGAGATTAACGACATGGGTCAGATGTAAGGATAGTTATAATGAAATATATCAAACACTTTGTAAATTCTTATGGAGAGCATACTTGGGATTTTACGTATTACTATCATGAAGTAGTTCCTAAGATCCTTAAACGTAGGGAGGATTTGAGCCCGATTTTATCAAGTGATTTAAACGGAATAGATAATAGAGAGAAGACGCTTAATAAGGGCATAATCAAGACGATTTATTATGATTTAGAAAATGATAGGATTTCGTTGAAGATCGAGCAAAGACAAGGCAAAGATTTAATAGAAATCATCTATTCCGATATTGTGAATGTTAATATCAATTGTTGTATATTACCAATCACAATAATGGTACATGAAGTAGACGTAACGCCTGATAGTAATATCATACATTCACTATTTTTATTAGGTGATACAGAAATAGTTTTTGAATGCAAAAAAATAGAATTAAAGACTATACGTCTTGAAAAAGTCACAAGTTAAGCTAAAAATTAAGAGCCTTTCCTAAAAACTGTGTAACTGCTTATAATCCACTAACCGGAGAATAAGCAATGACTACTCAATCTGACCTTAAAAAACTGGCCGAGCAAATGGCTGGTAGCATGAATAGCTTTGATGACATCAAAGACTTCCAAAAGCAGCTCATGCAATCCTTTATCGATACTGCCTTAGAGGCTGAGATGGAAGACCATCTCGGCTACCCCAAACATGAAAAGGCGGATAAACCTAATAAGCGTAACGGGCACACTAAAAAGACCGTCCGCAGTGACACAGGTGACCTTGAGATCTCCACCCCAAGAGACCGCGGTGGCAGCTTTGAGCCTGTACTCGTTAGTAAGCATCAAACCCGTATCTCAGGTCTTGATGATAAAATCATATTCCTTTACGCTAAGGGTCAAACCACCACCGAGATCGTAGAGAGCATTAAAGAGCTCTACGATGTCGACATCTCAAGCTCTCTTGTCTCAAGAGTCACCGATAACATATTAGAGGACATCACCGCTTGGCAGAACCGGCCGCTGAGCAGTGTTTATCCTATTGTCTATCTAGACTGCATTGTCGTCAAAGTACGTCAAGATAAGCAGATTATCAACAAAGCCATTTACTTAGCGCTAGGTGTTGCTCTTGATGGTAAAAAAGAGCTGCTTGGTATGTGGTTATCAGAGAATGAAGGCGCTAAGTTCTGGCTAGGCGTTCTCACTGAACTACAAAACCGCGGGGTACAAGATATCTTCATTGCCTGTGTCGACGGCTTAAAGGGCTTCCCTGATGCCATTAACACGGTTTATCCCAAAGCCAAGGTTCAGCTGTGTATCGTACACATGGTGCGTTACTCAATGAAGTTCGTACCGTGGACGGATAAGAAGGCCGTAGCAGCTGATTTAAAGGCCATCTACGGCGCTGATACGCTTGAGATGGCAGAGGCCAATCTTGAGCACTTTGATGAGGTGTGGGGTGATAAATACCCGCACGTGATCAAGTCTTGGCGCAGCAATTGGGAGGGCTTAACGGTGTTCTTTGAGTATCCTAAAGACATCAGGAAAGCGATTTATACCACTAATGCGATTGAGTCGCTAAACAGCGTGATTCGGACAGCGGTGAATAAGCGTAAGGTGTTCCCGTCTGACCAGGCGGCGTTTAAAGTGGTGTACTTGGCAACCCAGCAGGCATCCAAAAAGTGGTCGATGCCGATTCGTAACTGGACGGCTGCTCTTAATCGCTTTATGATTATGTTTGATGATCGTATCAGCAGGCATTTAATCTAAAGGGCAGTTACACAGAATCTGGGATGGTCTCAAAATTAACCGCACTGTCTAATTGATTATGTCAATATCAAAGCATATATTTTGGGTTCAACTCATCAAAATATATAGCAAGAAACTTTGACTATACCCCAGCGGAACCAGCTATTTCACCCTTCAAACCTATTAACAGACTACTTAAAGCAGACTGTTAACATGGAATCACTTAAAAAATCCTAATAACCATGGGGGTTTTCTCTATGCAAAACATTAAGAAGCAGACCACAATATCGAGCCTAGACTTTAATAATCTACGCAAACTCATGGATGCCTTAATTAATCTAAAAAAAATTGATGATCTAGATTCTCTTGATGCAGATTACAGTTTTGAATGGCAAGAAGATGCCAACGAGATGATTGATGGTATCAATAAGTATGTAGAGCAAACGTTAGCTAGCCTAGAGGCGGAGAGCTACCAAAATGCCCACTGTAGTCTGACTTCTTTGAAAATACGCCTACAGGATTTAAATGGCACAATAAATGAAATCACTAACGATACTATCTTACTGCACTGTGATGATAAAGAATTCACTTGGCCACCATTGAATGAAGATTGTCGCCTTCTTGAGTGATGGCGCGAGCACTAATACTCTAAACAATCCTTAATTGAACGTTTCTCAAATTGTGAAGCGTCCTTAGATAATTATTTATTAATATTCTAAATTCATAGCATCACCTCATAACTCGTACTACGTCCTGAGGCATCAGATTTTTTTAACATGCCTTTTTCTACCAAGTCATTAATGTCTCTTAATGCCGTATCAGCCGAGCACTTGGTTATCGTTGCCCATTTTTTGGTGGTCAGTTTGCCATAAAAACTCGTTAGTAAGGTATTAAGCATAGCTACTTGTCTTGTGTTTAGAGCTTGTTGACAGTGTGTCTGCCAAAACTTTGCTTTGCTGATAATCTTATTGGTTGTGGTCTGAGCAGATAGCAGTGCTTGCTCTAGCGTCTGTAGAAACCAAGTTAGCCACTCAGTCACATCCGAGTCGCCTTTTTGTGTGCGCTCTAGTATTTTATAATAGTCATTGCGCTGCTGGAGTATCTGAGCCGACATACTATAGAAACGCTGCTGACTATTATCACTTTGCGCTAGCACCCGCTCAGTGATGGCACGAGTTAAGCGGCCATTGCCATCATCGAAAGGGTGCAAGGTGACAAACCACAAATGAGCGATACCTGCTTTGATTACCAGATCTAAATTGTCTTGCTCATCTGCTGCTGTATTGAACCATAACAAGAAACGTTCTAACTCTATAGGCAGCCTCTCAGCACTTGGCGCTACAAAATGAATCTGTTCGCGCCCATAGCCGCCAGATACCACTTGCATAGGGCCCTTGCTATCATCACGGATTTCTCCAGTGTTAATACGGTACAGACCGCTATATCCTGTTGGGAACAAAGCGTGATGCCATCCCAGCAAATCAGTCAGGGTCAGCGGCGATTGATAGCCATAGGTAGCGGCAAGCATCATCTCAACGATAGCATCAATCTCACGCGTCGCGGCTGGCATGTCGTTAGTATCTATACCCAAGTGACGCGCGACAGAGGAGCGTACTTGCTCATTATTCAGCGTTTCACCTTCAATCTCAGACGTTTTAACCACTTCAAGCGTCACCGCATCCAACTGTGCTTCAACGTTTAAGTCAAACCCTAGTGTCGATAGCTGCCCGAGCAGATGGCCTTGTAATATACGCACACGGCTCACCAATGGCAGCAATTGTTTATCTGACCAGTGCCACTGTGTCCAATCTGATCGCTCATGGTTGTATGTCACATATTTCATAACTTTCTCATAGATGCGGTGATTAATAATGCTATTCAATGCATATTATGCGGAGATTATCACGGTTATTCAATGCATTTAGGATAAAGTAAGACGAATATAGGTCAAATACACTGCTTATGTTTACACCATGCAAAGCATTGATGCAAAAAACTCGGTAAGGTTATCAATAACCTTGAAATAGGGTAGGATAAATGACTAAGAATAAGATAAACTGCCTCCGCGAGCGTTGACTCGGTTCATCGCATTTCAGATTGAGCAGCGATATTTTATTACTAGAAAGCAAAACCCCAATAATAAAGAACGTTGATAGCAGTGACAGAGTCAGCTGTCATAAGCATTTTTGCTAGACTAATTATGAAAGCATACTTTATACAAGACCATTGATATTAAGGCACATCACTATGGAAGAAGTACCAAATACTATAGAACAAAGACCCGTATTCATGCCCAAAGTCAACAGTGACAATTTGGTAAAAACAGACATGGTTATGTTTGAGCGACATGTGGGATTTGCGAGCAGACAAAAGAAAAAGTCCATCAATGACCTACAACAAGTCATTCGCAAAAAATATGGATTTAAGCAAGTACTCGAGCTCTCTAGCAAGTCTGGCAATAAACTAAGTTTTCCGCTAAGCCCGTTCAGCTTACAGATTACAGATGAGCATGATGGCAATCCATACAGTGTCGAAAATGCCTTTCAAGCCAGCATGATATTTGAAGATGGTGGTCCTTATCTTGATTTGCTAACAGTAGCGCCAAGACAAGCCCGCAAAGATGAGCGACTCACGACATCAGGTGAGCTCATTGGCTATAATTATTTTGGTATGGAGTGGGGCGTAGAGCCATTGACGACGTTTTATGACTGGCTGTACGTGAATGCTCTAAAGCAAAACCCTCAGCTACATGAGGAAGTGATTCAATATCAAGGGTTCACTGATATTACTTTTAATCCTAAAAAATCCATCCATAGTGCGGCGTATGCGTTAGCGTTATTTGTGGCGCTGCATAAACGAGAGTTGCTCGAAAATATTGAGGATCCGATGACATTTTATGATTTATGCAACGGTTTCAAAGTCAGTAATACTGAGCATCTATTGGAAGATGGTTGGGTTTAATAGTTAGACTACTGCATCCGTTAGTAGTTAGTAGGCATTAGATAGCAGGCAGATATAATAAAAGAGCACAGAATATCTTCTGTGCTCTTTTTTCGTTTATCAATTCAACATTCGCGCTAATTTCCCCTCGTTTGACGGCCATTTATTTTATTTTTGTCTCTATTTTTGGAATGAGAACACACCCTAACATATCGAAAAAACCAATAAGTAGGGGTTGACAGAAAATAATCAGAGGTAGATACTACGCCTCATTAATAATAATGATTATCATTTACATTATTATTCAATATCAATAAGTAGTATTTTAAGAAGTAAACATCAACACTTACTTTTGAATGTTTATCCAAGACGACTGACAATAAATAATAAGGCTGAAGCTATGGACACGATCCTTTTAGACAAACCACTTGATAACGAATGCTACTTACACCGTCAAGAACAATTTGAATCGAAGGTTCGTAGTTATCCACGTAAGCTACCCTTTGCGATTCAGTCTGCAAAAGGCGCATGGATTACCGATGTGGAGGGTAATGAATATATAGATTGCCTATCAGGCGCTGGCACGCTGGCACTTGGGCACAATCATCCCGTAGTTATAGAAAGCATCAAAGCGCTATTAGACAGCAATCTACCGATGCATACATTGGACATTACCACCCCGTTGAAAGACAAATTCAGCGAGTTCATGTACAAGCTACTCGCCACCAATAGCGATGAGTATTGCTTGCAGTTTTGCGGCCCGACGGGTGCTGATGCGGTAGAAGCCGCTATTAAACTGGCCAAACAAGTCACGGGTCGTTCAGGTGTTGTCAGCTTCAGCGGTGGCTATCATGGCATGACACATGGCGCGCTGGCTGTGACAGGGAACTTAGCACCTAAACAAGGTATCGAAGGTCTGATGAGCTCGGTACAGTTCTTACCTTATCCCAATATGTATCGCTGCGCGTTTGGCTTGCCTTTTGAGCAAAGCATCCAGGCCCATATGAGCTACTTTGAAAACTTCCTAAAAGATGTAGAGAGCGGCGTAGTAAAACCAGCAGCGGTCATTTTAGAAGTCATACAAGGGGAAGGTGGTGTTAACCCTGCGCCGATAGAGTGGCTAAAGCATGTGCGCCGAGTGACAAAAGAGCTGGGCATCATGCTGATTATCGATGAAGTACAAACGGGGTTTTGCCGTACAGGACGTTGGTTTGCTTATCAATATGCGGATATTGATCCTGATATGATTGTGATGTCAAAGGCAATCGGTGGTGGTCTGCCACTTGCGGTATTGGGTATCAAAAAACAATACGATGTATGGCAGGCGGGCAATCATTCTGGCACGTTTAGAGGCAATCAATTGGCGATGGCAACTGGCCTTGCTACCCTTAATTACTTAAAAGACAACAATGTTGCTGACTATGTTTTAGAAATAGGCGCATGGTTTATGGCGCAGTTAAAAATACGCCAACAGCGCTATCCAAAAATGGGGCAAGTCAGAGGGCGTGGTCTCATGATTGGCATAGAGATTATCAATCCCAGCCTGCCCAAACAAAATGACGGTAGCTATCCGGCAGACAGTGAGGTGGCTGCCAAAATCCAGCAATCATGTTTTAAGCATGGATTGGTGATTGAAAAAGGCGGGCGTGGTGGCACCGTACTGCGATTATTACCGCCACTCAATATAACCAAAGATGAGTTGCAACAAGTCTTGCAGAGGCTTGATATGGCGCTAGAAGACAATCAATAGTCTTGCCAGCGCTTTAATATGACTCACACATTTATAAAAAAACTCTGATAACGATTCTGATAACAACTTTAATAACAAGTCACTTATTTGCGATTTATACAATCGTAGAATAGACAAGTGAGGACATTTTGCATTTATTAAACCAGCAAACCAGTGAGCAATATGTCACGCATATGCAAAAAACCAGCGCTGTCATAAAACAGTGGCTAGACGACAATAACGTGTATTTGGGCGGCACGCCGCAACAAGTGCAAGCGACCAATGCCTTTAGCATCCGTGAGCAAGGCCGAGACATCGACACGATACTCGCTGATATTCAAAGTAAGTTTTTACCCAGTTGTGTGTCGACGGCCAATGCGAATTGCTTAGCCCACTTGCATCCGCCCACACTAGTCATCGGTCAGATTGCTGAGATGATTATCGCGGCTACTAACCAAAGTATGGACTCGTGGAACCAAAGCCCAGCAGCGACCTATATTGAAAAAGACTTAATCCATTGGCTGTGTCAACGTTGTCAGTTTGGTGATATCTCTGATGCCTTCTTTGATGAACAGACAGACCATAACGCTGGTGGCGTCTTTACCAGTGGTGGTACGCAAAGTAATTTGATGGGATTACTGCTGGCACGCAATCAATTCTATAAGACTAAGGGCGTTGATGTGCAAAAGGACGGCCTGATGGGTCAGCCTAGCGGCAACATCCTATGCTCAGACCAAGCGCACTTTTCTATTGAAAAAAACGCGGCGCTACTGGGCCTAGGCCAACGTTCCGTCATCAAAGTAGCGACTGATGCATCAGGTGCCATGCTGATGTCTGACTTACAACATCAGATAGATAAGCTAGGCGCTTGCAATGTGATGGCTATCATTGCAACGGCTGGCACAACGGATTTGGGTGCGATTGACCCTCTAATCGCTATCGGTAAAATCTGCCGTGATGAAAAAATATGGCTACATGTCGATGCGGCATGGGGCGGGGCATTGCTACTATCACAGCGTTATCGACACTTGATTAACGGTCTGAATCAAGCTGACTCTATCACTCTAGATTTTCACAAGCATTTCTTCTTGCCGATTAGCTGTGGTGCTTTTCTCTTACGAGACAATCGAAATTTCGAGAGCATTCGCCATCATAGCGAGTATCTAAACTCTGCTGATGACGAACAGGAAAACATTCCAAACTTGGTCACGTACTCTTTACAGACCACACGCCGTTTCGATGCCTTAAAGCTGTGGATGGCGCTGGACCTACTAGGGACAGATGGCTATGCATCCTTGATTGATAACTGTTTGGATACTGCTAAGCAGGCGGCACAGCTGATTGATGCAAATGAAAATTTCGTGCTGGTACATGAGCCCATTATCAGCAGTGTTTTGTTTTACTTTACACCTAAAGATACCGCGTTATCTGATGACCAACTCGCTCAGCTCAATCGCCACATTGCTCAAGCGTTACTGGTCAATAATATCGCTAATGTGGCCACCACCCAGTTTGAGCAGCGCCTTTGCCTTAAATTCACCATTCTAAATCCCAATACCCAAATCAATGATATTGCAGACATCATTGAGCAGATGGCTATTGCTGGTTTTAACCGACTCAATTCTGACAACCTCAACGTTGATGGGAAGAAATAACATGATGCAGCACAAAACGCTTGATCGTCTTACACTACAAAATCTAATCAATGCTTACTGTTTTGAGACTGGGCGCGGCGATATTATTGCCGTAGAGCAACAGGATGATATACAGAAGCAGGCCTCACAAAATAAGCCTCTATTAGTGCTAATGCTATTGCCTTCGAACACGGTAATGGTCGTACCTGTCGACAGAGTGAGCCAATTGGGTCAACATCGTTTGGCGGGCACGCCGCTTACATTGAATAAGCAGGTAAGCATACGATCAGACTCGAAGCTAGACACGCAACTGGACGACCCTTTGCAAAACAGCCGATGGATAAAATCCTCTGCTATGAGCCTAGCGTCTTTGATTATTGAAGACATCGTGCATCGTTATAAAGACAAAGCAACGCTAGATGCCAATGGTGTATTAAAGCGCTGGATTGAGAGTTATGAGGGGCTACAGATTATTTTAGAGCATCGCAATGATGAGATTGATGATATCGTTGACTATCAGCAAGACTTCATTCAGACCGAACAAAATCTTATTTACGGTCATGCTATGCATCCTACACCCAAAGGCCGCGCAGGATTTTATGGCGACGAGTGGGCGAAGTATGCGCCCGAGACCAGTAGCAAAACCCAGCTGCATTATTGGCTAGTGCACCCCAGCTGCATTACAGAAGAATTCGTAGATGGCGAGAGCATTACCACAGCGCTAAAATCTAAATTACAAGCTGATATGAGTGGCTATCAACAGCAACTTGTGGATGAGCATCCTGACTATAAACTGTTGCCATTGCACCCTTGGCAAGCAAGGTTTTTGCAGCAGCAGCCGTGGTATCAAAAACTGCTAGAACAAGGTCAATTGTTTGATTTGGGTGAGCTCGGTTGGTATCTACATCCGACTACATCGGTACGCACGCTAGCGGCCTTTGATGCGCCTTGGATGTTTAAACTGTCGTTGTCTGTGGCGATTACCAATTCTGTGCGAATTAACCTGCCCAAAGAATGTAAACGCGGGATGCATGCCTGCCGAATCTGGCGTAGCGACTATGGTACCCAGCTCAAAACCGAGTACCCTACGATTGCGGTATTGAATGACCCTGCTTGGATTGCCTTACGTATCGATGGAAAAATCATTGATGAGACCATTTGTATCTTACGTGACAACCCTTTTACAGAGGATACGCAAGTCACCAATCTTGCCAGCTTAAGCCAAGACCATCCAACCCGTCTTACCAATCGCTTAGAGACACTGTTTAAGTCTATCCATAAACAGACAGATGAACCTTTAGAACAGGTGGCTGTCCAGTGGTTTGACACTTATTTGCAAGTTGGTTTTATACCGCTGGTTCATATGTACTATCAGCATGGTATTGGGTTTGAGGTACATCAGCAAAACAGTCTCATCGAGCTAAAAGACGGCTATCCTACTAAGTTTTGGGCCAGAGACAATCAAGGGTTTGGTTATATTGCAGAGTATGCTACGCCGCTCATTGACGCTTATCCCGAGCTTATTAGCGAAGGAGAGTGTGTCATTCCAGAAGACTTTGCTGACTCACGTTTTGCCTATTATTTAGTTGGCAACAGTATATTTGGTCTTATCACTGCCATTGCCCGCACTCAGCTTGTGAGTGAGGAGACATTAATCACGACGTTTAAAGAATGTCTAATAGCGTTAGAGCAACAATACCCGCATCGTTCGTTATTTGACTTGTTGTTGCGTAGCCCTACATTGCCGTTCAAGGGCAATCTACTCACCAGACTCTATGCACTCGATGAGCTGACCGCGCCTGTTGAGACCCAGTCTATTTATGTCGATATCCCAAACCCTATGGTGACGTAGCAAGTCATATTGAGACGGCAAAGATAAAAGTTAGGGTTCAACAAGAACGTGCATCAGAATTAACGTGACTATCAAATCACTACTACCAAATCACTAAGGGGCGACCGTGTTAGATATTATTGGAATTGGCGTAGGGCCGTTTAATTTAAGTTTGGCAGCATTACTGACAAAGACCGACGTAACCGCCAAGTTTTTTGAGCAAAAAGCTGAGTTTAATTGGCATAAAGGCATGATATTGCCAAACACCACACTACAAGTGCCTTTTATGGCAGACTTGGTGACATTGATAGACCCAACCAGTCCGTATTCTTTTTTGAATTATTTGCATACTCAGCACCGATTGCTCAAGTTTTACTTTTTAGAAGAATTTAAAATTTATCGTAAAGAGTACAATCATTATTGCCAATGGGTAGCAGAGCAGCTGGATAGTCTGAATTTTGATGCGGCAGTGATAGACGTGGCGTTTGACGATAATAATGATGGGTTTGTAGTGACAGTCTCTGAACAAGGCAAACAAAACAACTATCATGCTAAAAATTTAGTCATAGGTACGGGCACACAGGCCACACTACCACCATCATTGCAGGACATTGCCAAACAAGCACCCAACCGCTGTATGCACACCGCCCATTTTGCAGACAATTTTGACTTGGATAGCCTCACTAGTAGCCTTGATCTGAATAGCACCAAGACAGACAACAAGCTGACCAAAATATTGGTGTTGGGATCTGGGCAGTCCTCAGCAGAGGTGTATCGAACGCTGTTTGATCAGCAGTTTGATGGCGATGATAGTACTAATGACGACCCTAAGTTTCAGCTAGATTGGATGACTCGCTCGGCAGGATTTTTTCCCATGGAGTACTCCCCATTAGGTTTAGAGCATTTTAGCCCTGCGTATACAGATTACTTTTATCATTTAGACTCAGCAACCAAACCTCAAGTTACTGCCAAGCAAGATCTGCTCTATAAAGGCATGGGCTTTGAGACCATACGTGATATTTATCATCGTCTCTATGAGCGCAGTATTACCAATCAAGATCTGTATTCGACGTTGCTGTCTAACTGTGAAGTGGTTGAGGCAACGCTGACAACAATGCTAGAAGTGCCAGAGCCGACAGACATCATAAAACTGGTGGGTAGACAGCGTGAACAGAATCAAGATTTTACTGCTGATTATGACTGTGTTATTGCTGGCACAGGCTATCGTTACGGTCTGCCTGAGTGTTTAAACACGATACTGCCTAGCATCGCGCACGATGATTTTGATCAGCCAGTCATTGATAGAGACTATGCACTGAAATATGCACTGACGCATCAAAAAGACATCGCGACTGATGGCAAGATTTTTGTACAAAACCAAGAGGTGCACACACATGGCGTTGGCGCACCAGACTTAGGGCTGGGTGCTTATCGAGCAGGATGTATCATCAATCAGTTAACAGGTGAGCAGACTTACGACACTGACGCCTTAAAAGTATTTCAAAATTTTGGCGCGTAATGTTTTATAAGACTCGTATTTCATAAAAATCCTATTAATCACATAACAATATAACTGTATAACAATCAGGAGTCAGTCATGCCGACCATTACCCAAAACCTACCCGATACCTTTAGTATTGAGGCTTATCAAAAGACGTTTGCGTTGAGACCTGTCAAATATCCAGATGATATGCCATTACTGTATAAATGGATGCATGCTGAGCATGTGGTCGATCAGTGGCAGCTACATCTCCCGATGCCACAACTAAAAACCCATTTTGAAAAAATGCTGGCCGATGATCATCAGCGTCTCTACCTCATACTTTGTGATGATAAGCCGATTGGCTATACAGAGATTTATGAAACGGCTCGTGACCGGTTATCTCATTATTACAAAGCCAAAGAGACGGACATGGGCTGGCATATTTTGCTTGGCGATCCAGCGGTGGTTGGCAAAGGCTATCTAAAGCCAACGGGTTTGATGATCAGCAAGTTTATATTTGAGCATACTGAGGCCAAAAAAATCGTGGGTGAGCCCGATAGCAAGGTTGAGGTGTATCAGTGGGTGGCCGATAGCTTTGCCTATAGAGTACAACGCCTGATTGAGATGCCAGAAAAGACCGCCGTCTTGTATTTTTGCAATCGCGATGAGTTTTTAGAATCTAGAGGTTATCTCAGTTTTTATGGTGTCACTGCTTAATGAGCAAAGCACTTATAAATAAGGCATCTACCAATGAGTCGCCTATAAACGAAGCCTCGAATAGTAGTAATGGCTTGAGCGACAAACAGGTACAGCAGGTGTTATTGACATTACTGCTCGGCGGTACGGTGGTCAGCTTTAGTAATAGCGCGCTCAATCCAGCGATTCCTGTCTTTATGTCGGTGTTTGATGTCGACATTGTGATGGGCGGCTGGGTGCTAAATGCGTATGTATTGGCCATGAGTGTGGGGCTGATGCTAAGCGGCTACTTAAACAAAAAGTTTCCTTTTAAGCATGTTTATTTGGCGGCAATTTTTGGATTTATGCTGGGCTCAGTCATTGGGATGCTGGCGTCTAGTATGAGCTTTGTCATCATTGCCAGAGCCATACAAGGGCTGAGTGGCGGTCTGATTATTCCACTGTCTATTGGCATGCTGTATCAGATTTATCCGCAGCAGCAGCACGGCAGAGTAATGGCGCTATGGGGCATTGTTATTATGATGTCATTAGCGTTTGGCCCTTTGGTCGGTGCTTATTTGGTTGAGCAGTTTGCGTGGTGGACACTGTTTGCCATTACCTTGCCACTCAGTGTGGCGGTCATGGCGATGGTATGGTGGCTAATACCTGACATGCGCTCACATGACAAAAAAAGCCCTTTCGATACCATCGGGTTTATCAGCTTACTCACTTGGCTGCTTGCGATGATGGTTTGGCTAAGCACGCTGAAAATAGATTTTACTGGTAGATTATTCAGCAGTGACGGATTATTAAAGATAGCCACGTTGGGTTTATTGTCTGTTGGATTTTTACTGTCCGCGATGGTTTGGTGGGCATATGAGCGGCGGCAGAAACATCCATTATTAAACGTGCGCTTGTTCAATAATAAGACCTATTTGCATAGTAATATCATTAGCATTAGCCAAACAGTCGGTTTGATGCTGTGTCTCTTGTTATTACCCGTGTTGATACAAGATGTGATGGGTGAGAGTGCCTTATGGACAGGCGTTGTCCTAATGGTCGCGACGCTCGTGGCCAGTATCACCACGCATTACGCTGGCAAGATGGTAGATAAGCAAGGTGCCAGAGGGATTGGCATCGTAGGAATTGCGATTAGTGCGCTGTCTACTTTGATGCTGGCATGGTGCTTGTATCAGCCCACGCTTTGGCTATTAATGTTGATTATGAGTATGCGAGGCGTTGGAGTGGGTCTGGCATACCTACCAACCACTACCGTTGGGTTTAGCAGCTTACCCAAAGACTCTGTCACTGAGGGAGCCGCACTTAATAACATCAGTCGCCGCATCATCTCTACCATATTTATCACGCTGTCCACCCTTTATATAGGCAGTCGAAGTGCGCAGTTATTAGCAGCAGGTAGTAGTGACGGCATGGCAAGCGCGATCCAAGAAATACTGGTGGTCATCGCGGTGATTTTATTATTCACGATTCCTTCAGCGTGCAAATTACCACGATCCCCATAAACAAATACCCCGTATCGGGGTTTACTTTAACTTATTAACGTAAATAATTATCATTCGCTTTACACGCATCTCTAGTGATACATTAACTCGATTCAATTTTCAGACAGGAAGCTTATATCTATGTCCAATAATCTAGCAAACTTTACCAAAAACAATAATAGCAATCATAGTACTGACGTCACTTATGCAACTAAACCGTGGCAATCATCTGTCGATTCTAAAATCATGGCACGCGCTGAGCAACGGGTGATCAAGCAATTGCTACAAGCATTGCTATATGAAAATATCATTGATTTTGAATCTAAAAGTGCGAACAACGCTAATGACAGTGTTAGTAACGAGACGCTGCTGAATTTTGTCATACAAGCAAGTGATGATGTCCGTTATACCGCGCAAGGTTATATTCATTACAGTTTTGACATCATCCGTTTAAATGACTTGAATGTGCAGCGAGTGGTTAACGGTGTTGCCGAAGACGCTATTCTTGAGCATATAATCAGTGATATCTTGCTCAATATTGAAGGTGCAGAACTCAAAGACAGCTTTATCAAAGAGCTGCGCCATACCTTAGTGAACGAAATACAAGCTCAGATACTGATGTCTAATATACCTGTACCTATTGATACGCTCACTTATGAGCAACTCGAAGGCTATTTGACGGCAGGGCATCCTTATCATCCGTGTTTTAAGTCTCGTATTGGTTTTGATTTGCAAGATAACTATGACTATGGCCCAGAGTTTGATCAAAACATCGGCGTGGTGTGGTTGGCGGTCAAAAAAGAGCTACTGGTGAGCAATACCACTACTGGTATCGATATCAATGAATGGGTGAAAGATTATGTGGGTGCTGATGAATTTGATGCACTTAATGCCAAACTCACAGAAGTACTTACAACCACAAATGAGACGGCTAATAATTATTGCCTAATACCTGCACATCCTTGGCAATGGCAAAACACCTTAATTCAAGCATTACAACCATTGATTGCCACGCAAGAAGTTATCTATTTGGGTGATGCAGGTCATCAGTACCGCGCTCAGCAGTCTATTCGCTCATTGACTATGCTTGGTAATAGCGATGACAATGGTAACAATGACACTATTAATGATAAAGCCTACCTAAAACTAAGTATGCATTTGATTAATACCTCAAGCACGCGAATACTAGCAAAGCATACCGTGATGAATGCCGCTGTTGTCACTACGTGGTTAAACCAACTGATTGCAGACGATAAGAGCGCTCAAGCATTACCCATTGCGTTTTTAGGTGAGACCGTTGGCGTTAGTCTAGACCATGAGGCGTTACGCGCGCGTGGCTATCAGCATCCAAATATGTATGGCGGGCTAGCTGCGATTTGGCGAGAAAACGTGAACCAGTATCTATCTAAAGATCAAACAGCATTCCCGCTCAATGGTGTCAGTTATATCAATGCTGACGGCTCGCATCTTATAGCACCTTGGCTTGATAAATATGGCGTAGAAACATGGATTGCGCAGTTAATTAAGGTCACTGTCACCCCTTTATTGCATATCCTATTTGGTTATGGTGTGGCATTAGAGTGCCATGCGCAAAACATCGTCTTGGTACATGAAAATGGCTATCCCATAAAAATATTATTAAAAGATTTGCATGACGGGGTTCGCTATTCACCCACGCACTTAACCCAACAACACTTGCGTCCGGATTTTTATAGCTTGCCGCCTGCACATGCAGCCTTAAATAGAGGCTCATTCATCGAGACCGAAGATACAGATGGCATTCGGGATATGACGGTTGCTTGCTTGTTTTTTGTGGCGTTGTCAGATATTGCGATTTTTATGCAGACGCATCATAACTATGCTGAAGTGGCGTTTTGGCAACAGGTTGCTGACTGCGTGACTGACTACCAAACCTCTCATCCAGAGCATCAAGTACGGTTCGACTTGTTTGATGTATTCGCTGAACAAACGCGCATTGAGTCATTGGCTAAGCGCCGATTATTCGGAGATAAAGCATTCCCAATTAAATATATCAACAACCCATTGTTTAAAAGTCGGGGGTAAGACGATGCATACCTTATTTCCTGTGCAAACTTCTGCGAAAAACAGCCACCTTGATGCAAACCCTGAGCCAGATATAGAGGCCATTCAATGGTCGCTGATTAGTCATTTGGTAGAGTGCTTTCTATTAGAGCAGTGGGTGGATGAGCATTTTATTCAAGTGACAACTACCACTGAGTACTTGGCAAATCATCAGACGACTCAAGCTCAAAATGTACGTCAATCTTTAAAAATGCTATCAGAGCAATATCGAGATTTCTTTGACCAAAATAACCCGTTAATGGTGATGCAAGTTGACCAAGATAGACAGTTATTACTACTGGTCGAGCCTGCTTATTCTTCACCATGGCGATTATCTAAGTCCTGTCTGCCTGTCGTACATAACAAGCATCATATAGATAGCGCTTTGCTAGAGCCAGTAGGCTCAGCACAGCAGTTGTTAAATATCTTTTTATCAATGATGAAGTCTGATGTCGGTGTCTTAAAGTTAAAAGAAAGCTTAGAGGTTTCATTTATAGCGCAGCAACAGTCAGCGGTGGCAAACATCACGACGGCAGTTTGTCAGTATCCGCATTGGCATCAAACCTTGATTGCAGCGGAGCAGTGGGCTTCACTGATGGATCGTCCTTTTCATCCACTGGCAAAAGGTAAATTGGGCTTTACGGCAACAGAATACAAACGCTATATGGCAGAGTTTAACCAGCCCATTACGCTGACATGGGTCGCCATTGCCAAAAGCCATGTCATGGTGGCAGAGCATGTTCAAGACACAACAACGCAAAATCCAGCGAAATATCTTTTGGATACTACGCAGCAGCAGAAGTTGATGCGAGAGCTAGACGATAAAGGTATTACGGAGACGCACATTGCGATGCCCGTACACCCTTGGCAAATGACTCATGTGATTGATGACATGTATGCCGACGATCTTGCCAATGGCACAGTTGTCGCCCTGACTTTTGATGCACTCATCACTTATGCCAGCTCATCCATGCGCAGTATGTTAATTGATGCTGATACGCCAAATAGCATTAAGCTACCTATAGGTGTGTACGCACTAAACTCAAAGCGTTACTTGCCAGCCCTCAAGCTGATTAATGGTGAAAAAAACCAAGCCATATTGATGCAGGCAAGAACGTTAGACCCTGTACTATCAGCACAGCTACGGTTATGGGATGAGCGCCTATGGTGGGGTTATATGTCGCCCTCTCATTTGCATGATAAAAGCGCTATCAATCCTTATTTTTATCAAGAAAAACCCACGCATTTAGGCGCGATGCTACGTCAACTGCCAGAAGATCTGTGTGACGATACGATTGAACTGTTACCGATGGCAAGCTTGGGTATGTTGGTTTACAAACAAGGTGTCAGCCATCATATTTTTGACGGCATTGTTCAGGAGGGCATTCATAGTACTAACCAGAATAGTAGCCAGGACAGCATCCAAGAAGTTGCGCCACAGAATAAAAAAACCGCTGTCATAGCGTGTTTTAAAAATCTTTGTGATGTGTTTTTGGGAACGATGCTGCGCTGTCTACGCCTAGGGTTTGCGCCTGAGATGCACGGGCAAAATATTGTTATTGTATTAAAGGATAATCGTTTCACGAGTCTGTTACTACGAGACCATGATTCCGTACGCATCCATCTACCATGGCTGGCACGCCAGCAAATATCAGATCCTGAATATCTAAGCCCGCCAGATTTTAAAAATCGTCTATATCGCGAGACGCCGCAAGCGCTAATATTTTATCTACAGTCGCTAGGGTTATTAGTTAATATTCGAGCGATTATCGAGTCACTGGTTGAGCACTATCATATTAATGAAGATACGCTGTGGCACGAGGCAATGATAAGTATTGAGGAATCCTTGGTGACTATCGATTTTGATGACGATCAACGTCAGGTTATCCGTGATGAGTTATTGAACGGTTCACATTATCCGCATAAAACATTGCTATTGCCCGTTATTGCCCGTGGCGCTGATCCTCATGGCAGTATGCCAGCGGGAGAAAGTAAAACGATCAATCCTTTCAAGCGTGTCAAGAAAAGTAGTTAAAATTATGAAATACCATGATGAGAACATAATGAATGATATTGATATTCACGACCTTATAGACGGTTATAAAGAGATAGGCACCTCAACCATTGGTCATCTGACTGGGGAAGGGTATTTACCAGATATTAAACCACTCAATCCCTGCACGGCTACCATAGTAGGCCGAGTGTTAACAGTCCAGCTAACCTCTGACAACACTAATGTGATCAATCAGGCACTCATTCAAGCAGCGCCTAATGATGTGTTATGTATTGATGCTCAGGTATTGGGCGTCACCGCGTGTTGGGGAGCACTGCGAACTTGCGCGGCTATCTATGAGAAGCTATCCGCCGTCATTGTCATTGGACAGGCAACGGACTCAGTACAGATTCAACAATTGGGATTTCCTGTATTTGCACAAGGTATCAGTGCTGTGACCACATTTAAAAGCGATCACATACAAGGCACGCTAGCATCCGATATTGTCTATCGCTTTGGTGAGCAGACAACGATTATCCGTTCAGGTGATATCGCTATGATGGATAACGATGGTGTGTTTATATTGCCTGTTGATGTAGCGCAGAAGTTATTACCAGATTGTCAAAAAAAGCACAAAGAAGATGAGGTGAAGTTTCAGATATTTTTTGAGGCTTACCGTAATAATCAGTTGGATAAGTTGTTTGAAAGCCAGTGAAGTTATTAATAATAGAACGACTCAAGCGCACCTAAAATTGGCATATATTACTACTTACAACAAGGTAAAAATTCATCTGGAAATAAAAACAATTATCATTTACAATGCTATTCACAAAGTTAGTACACACAGTATTATTAGCTAAATATAACTGATACCACTATTTGACGACCCAACTAAGTGAAGTAAATATGAAAAGCCATCATCAAGTTGCTCTATCCGTTCTTACCCTCTGTATTAGCCAGCAGTTATATGCACAAACCAATGATAATACGGCATCTGTGGCCGAAGATACTTCAGCAGAGCTGGCGTCGAGTGCGGCATCAACTGATACGCCTAATGTGACTTTAGATACCATTAAAGTCACTGCTAGTGCCAGAACAGGTACTGCACTGGCTCAGAAGATTAGTGAGATGCCTGCCGTCACGCAAGTGATTACTGAAAGTGAAATTCAGATGCAGGCGACGGGCAACCGTACCACTGGTGACGTATTGGCACAGCTGATTCCGAGCTTGGGTACCAGTAGTGGTTCGACCAGTAACTACGGCACTACCATGCATGGCCGTCCAGTACAGTTTTTGCTAAATGGTGTACCATTAAGCGGTTCACGCAGTCTTTCACGTGAGCTTAACAGTATTGATACGTCACAGCTTGAGCGGGTAGAGGTGCTTTCGGGTGCCACTAGTATCTATGGTGCTGGCGCGTCAGGTGGTCTGATTAACCTTGTGACTAAATCTCTGGTGGGTTATGGCCCTATTAGACAAACAAGAGTGGGCGTTAGTAGCAGTCGTGACTTTGATTCAGATTCATTTGGCTATAATGTAGGGCAATCTTTAGGATATGGCGGTGAGCGGGTTTATGGGCGCCTAGATGTTGATTATGAGACCAAAGGTGGTAAGTTTGATAGCAAAGGCGACCGAGTTAGCCCTGATGTCTACCAAACGGATCAACAAGATACCGAATCACTAAGTGTGAACGGCAGCTTAGGTGTAGAGCTAACGGACACCCAACGTCTTGATCTCGCAGTGACTTATTATAAAGATAAGCAAGATACTGACTATGGCCCAGACTACGGTGATGGTTTAGCAGTGTTGAGTGGTGCTAGCCCATCTTTAGTAGCAATTGATGGCGCCAACATAGAAAACCAGCCTTATACCGAAAAAAGCTCAGTAAATTTAAATTATAGTGATGATGATTTTGTAGGATCAGGTTCGAGCTTAAGCTTGACTGGTTACTACAGAAATGAAAAAGGCCGTTTTTACCCTTCAGTTAAAACTGTAGAAGTACTAGACGATTATGTTCCTTACGCAAATGGTAATCCATATTTTATCACTCAGTCAGAAGCAGAAATTGATGTCATGGGTCTGCGTGCCGCCATGCAAACGGAAACTGAAATTGCTGGCAAAAAGACACTGTTTAGCTACGGCGCTGATTTTGAACGTGAAAACAGCGAGCAAACCTACGATGGACAAGACTTTACGGCATTTTATGTTAGCAATGGCTTAACGGCTAAAACAAACGGTCTCACCTACAATGCTGGACCAGATACCACCATTGATAAACTGGGTGCTTTTGTCAATGCAGATGTGGATTTGACTGATAAGTGGCATACCAGTGCTGGCGTGCGTTATCAAAAGCTGTCATCGGATACTGATGCCTTTGTACCGATCTACGAACAAATGATGGAAGAGTATTACGCTAATGATCCTACAAATAATTATGAAGCAGGAACGGTAGAAGCAGGCAGTACCGACCATGACAAAGTACTCTTTAATCTTGGTACCAGCTATCAGATAACACCGAAAGATCAATTATTTGCCAATTTTTCACAAGGTCTTGATACCGCAGATATACAGCGATCTTTACGTGATGTGCGTGCCGGCTACGTGGTTAATTCAGACAATGTTCAACCGATTGCAACCAACAACTACGAGTTTGGTTGGCAGGGCAAACACGGTGATACAGCGGCACGCTTGAGCGGTTTTTATAACGAATCAGATAAAGTAGTACGCTTTACAGACAGCTATACTGTCGAGGTTGTGGATACTGACGAGCGAGTTTATGGCGTAGAAGGCTCACTGACTCATGACCTTAGCGATCAGTGGCAAGTAGGTGGTAGTGTGGCCTATACCCGTGGTCAATATGACTATAATGGCGACTGGTTAGAGCTAGATGCTGTGCGCCTAACACCACTAAAAGGCACCGCATTTGCTCAGTATAACTTTGATGAAGGCAGTAACATACGTCTGCAAGCATTGGCCGTTGGCGGTGATGACAGAGCCTCTAAAGATCAACAAAAAGACCCTGATTCTAGTGCATTGCCAGTTACGGGTTACATGACATTGGATGTGTTGGGACAAGTAGAAATGCCAGTAGGCCGAGTAGGTTATGGTATTTATAACCTACTTAATAAAGACTATTTAACGGTTTACCATCAAACCACTTACGGAGACCTGAACCGCTTACCGGCAGCAGGCACCACTTATGGTTTAAGCTATACCGTCGATTACTAAAAACAGAACGTATAAAAAACCCTTCACGCTATGAAAATTTAGCGTGAAGGGTTTTTTTATGTTTTGATTATCGGACATACTGCTATCTACTCATTGAAAAATCGTCATTATTAATTTTTAGAGCTATTTCGGAGCTCATCTATATAATTTGCCCAATCCTGCATCATCTCTACTCTGATATCTATCTCATCGAGTCTATTGTAAGCACCACCATGCGTGTCTTTGATTCTATGACCCAGCTGCAATTCTGTGACGATATCCGAATAACGTAACTCCGGCTGTTCCATCAGCAATGTTTTAGCCGATGCCCGAAATCCATGCGCACATTGGACGTCCTTGTATCCCAACCGATGAAATATCTGCACCAACGTGGCTTTACTAATATAAGCATTGCTTGAACCGTGCATCGAAGCAAATACATATTCCTTATGGCCTGTGATGGACTGCATGTTTCTTAGACGTGCAATCACTTGTGTCGCCAATGGCACGACTAAATGCGAGACCATATCATCACGACCTTCACCTTTAATAGGGGAGAACGACCATAAATTATTATCCCAATCTATATCACTCCAACGCATAGAGCGTAAATCTATACTACGTACAAACACATAAGGTAATAAGTTCATCGCCTCTAATGTAATCTTACTTGCACCTCTAAAATCAGACATATCTTCTAGCAGAGTCGCAAATTGATCTGGCTTGGTAATGGCTGGCAAATGATTGCCTGAGTTGGCAGGTGCAAGCTCACCACGTGTATCAATCGCCACATTTCTCTCACACAGTCCTCGTGCGACAGCGAATGAAAACACCTTTTCAGTGTATAGCCGAGTGCTTGCACCAACGAAAGTCGCTTGGTTGTCATTGTTTTGAATCGACTCACACACGCTTAGTATCATCTCGCAGGTGATATCATTCATTCTCAAGTCGCCAATTTCACGACACATATATCCGAGACATAAATCCCAAAACTTAAGCGTTGACTCACTAAATGACGGTTTTTTAGATTTGCCTTGTTGGCGACCTGATGTTTTGTGATCTCGCCACGCTTCTGCAATCTCAGCAAACGGTGCGTTTTTTAGGTGCGCATATTTATTGGTTTGCTCTTTTTTCTGAATGGCTTTGGGGTCAGAGCCTTTTGCGACCGTATTAAGGATGGTCTCTGCTTTATACTTAACCTCATGCAGACTGATGTCTTCAATCTTACCCAACATCATCCTAGGGCGTTTGCCATCGATGTGCGGATGAGAATAACGCAGGTAGTATTCCTTTTTGCCATTTGGATAAATACGAAGACTTAAACCAGCCACGCCTGAGACGCTGACCGAATAGTCTTTATCTCGGCATTCAAGTTTGTTGATGTCATTTGCATTGTCGACAGCCATGATGTGTATCCGTAAACATAGTAAGTAAGGTGAATGGTAGGTTTAGGGTTTATAACTTATGAAAAGCGTCTTATCTATAAACATAAAGAACTATTGGACACTGGCATGGACACCGGTATTTATAATAATAATCAAAGAACCCTTTATTTATAGCGGTTATAACACTTAATTATCCCCAAGGTTAACTTGGGGGTAATTATAGCATAATGGTCAAAATAAGGAGTAGACCACGTCGATATTGGCTTACATCTCATTTTTGCTAGTTATTTCGATAGATAATTAAACGTCATTTTAGGGCAGATAGCCCATTGGGTAAGCAGTTGAGAGGGTTTTCAATAAAATCCATGCTCCTGTACTCGCACATAATATAAAAATTAGGGTCATAGTACTATTCTGTGCAAATTTAAGAGAGGTCAATTTAACGAGTAATATATAAAATACATAACAGAAAGAGAAATACGTTAAAAATTATCAATGAATAATTTATTCGCTTTAGAATGGTCTTAGCGATAGGAAGCAAATAGCTCAAACTCATAGAAGCATAAGAAATATTTAAGTCAGCGCTAACTAACACTCTAATCTGGCTTTTAATTGAAATATGAAAAAGGATGGGTACGATGGCTTGGATAGATAATACTCAAGAGCGATATATAACTAATAAGAGCATTCGAGGGATTTATGATATTTAGTGCAATTGTTGCAATTAAACTTAGATTGGTGATATCAGCACATATCCAGATTAATAAATGATAATTACCGTTAATAGGTTATTAAGGTATCCATACTAGGAACTTAGTCAGCGAGTATATCTAATCAATAAATGAGCTAGCAGTCATGATCATGAAGAATAAAAAGCTAACTGTGTGTTCAGATATAAATAGATGGTCGATACTGTAGAGGGTTTAAAATCTCTATGCCTGGTTGTATAAAACTTTGGAATTTAAATGTTTGATAAAAGATAAAAGTGGCCGTTCCAACAATACATATATAAAAGACTTTTGAAAATAACCCTCAACATGCGCGAGCGACAGTCAAAGATATTTCTGAATAATCAAACAGGATGACGTTGGTCGGTGAGAGCTGGGAAACTGGATAAGAATTCGATGATTAAAAATATGATGAGAAGTACATGATTGCTGCGATTTTATAGTTGATACGCCATAAACCTAATGCTCAATAGAGTCTATTTAACATAATATACATTATACGAAAACAAACCAACGGTTTGAAGTGGTTTTGAATAAATATTCTGAACAGCATAAAAATCCTCTTTACTAACTTGTTCCAGTATTTTTATGCTAACGTCTAATCATACCTGATCACATATTTAAGGATATTTTTATGACAAGAGCATCTTTTTCAAAACTGTCCACTATTGGGATTTTAGCGCCAGTATTATTTATCACTGGTTGCCAGTCTTTGACGACAAAATCTGATATTCATAACAGCAGTCATTCATCTGAAAGCCACGCTACACTGGAAAACAACCAACAGACACTGATGCAGCAAGCCACACATATTCAGCAGGCATTAGCGAGTCAAAAATATGCTGCTATCATTGATGATATTCATCCAACACGCGGCGTTCGGTTTTCGATGTACGCTTATGTGCGTCCAGAGACTGATAAAGTCTTTAGTCGTGAACAATATGCGCAGTATCTACAACAGTCCAAAATTCGCTTCACTTGGGGCGAAAAAGACGGCACTGGCGATCTATTAATCACGCCACTACCAGCATATTTAGATACTTGGGTTGCAGCCAACAAGTTTAATAGCGTTACGCCTAGCAGTAATGACCTTAAGTCTCATGGCAATATGATTAATAACATAGACAACATATATCAAAAATCAGATGTTGTAGAGTTCTATCATAAAGGTACAGAAAAATACGCTGGAATGGACTGGCGCGCTCTACGCCTAGTATTTGATGAATATCAAGGAAAACGTTATCTGGTGGCGATTATTAATGACCAATGGACGGTTTAGAGCGTATAAAAATGATTAACTGACCACTTTTGTAAGGCGCGTTTAAAATGGCAGCCTACGTCATCTGATTATAAATACCATATATTCAAATATTAAGATATATTTTGCAACTTATGTTACTTTGTTTTTGGTATAGTTTTTAATGACAAGCTTTTTCATTAGCCCTCTAACGACAGCATATTCATAATCAATTTGATCAGAGTCTCTTTTTGATTGGGGTCAGATTCAGCGACCAATAAGGTTAATGCCGCAAGCCCTGTATTATTGATGACCATGTCGCCTTTATCATTCAGCAGTCGGTGATTACGGTGCAAAAAATCCACGAATAAAAAAGCGCCGCTGCGTTTATTACCATCAGTAAAAGGATGATTTTTTACCATAAAATACAGTAGATGTGCCGCTTTACTCTCGATAGTCGGATACGCAGGCTCACCAAAGACAGTTTGTTGTAAATTACCCAATACACTATCCAAACCATCACCACGAGGCTTGGCAAATAATTCAGTCGCCTCACCCCTATCTATCAGCTGCGCTTTCAAATCAGTTAACGCTGCCATCGCCTCAGTCGTACTTGGTAAGATACCGCCATCTTGTCCTGTAGGATTATCCAGTAAACCTTCATCATAGCGCTGCAACCATAAAAACGTCTGCGTGTAACGACTTATAATCTCAATCAGTCCGCGTCCTTCGTCGGTGTTAAGCTCGGGACTTTGTGCGGTTTTTTTGATTAGTTTTAGCGCTTGTTGCAATTCAATAGAGTTTTTATCGAAGCGCTGTTGATTAAGCGTATAGCCTTGTACCAAGTATTCACGTAAGCGCTGCGTCGCCCAACGTCTAAATTGCACACCTTGAGGAGATTTTATGCGATAACCGACTGATATAACAACATCTAGGTCATAAAAAGTCACCGGACGGTCTGAATTTGCAATATGCATTTTTTGCATATTGCTTTTTTCATCGATTTCTTTATCTTTTATGGCATTGGCGATATGACGAGAAATTACTGATTGATCACGACCAAACAACTCAGTCATTTGTGCTTGTGACAGCCAGACTGTCTCTTTCTTGAAACGCACATCTACTTGCGCCTTTCCATCAGCACTTTCATAGATTTCTACTTTTGCCACATTATCACTTATAGTGTTAATCACCTCATCTTCCTAATTCCAACTTGCTTATGTTGTCTTGAATACAGTTTACTGTCACCATCTCTATAAATATCACTCATAACGGCGTCTGACGAAAGAATTTCACCATAATCTCATAAATATCAGGATAGGCATCGATGAGCTTTTGCGGTGTTTCAAAAAACACTTCACTCAGAACCGCAAAAAATTCCGCAGGATTGGTCGAACCATAACGATCAAGCCCTGATTTACGATGGGTTTGAAAATCTTCAAAATCTCGCGACATAATCTGCGTCCACCGAGCAGGATCCATATCAGGTTGCAGTGGCGGAAAGCCATTGGCACGACCATTCATCATATCGAGTTTATGTACAAACTCATGAATGACAACGTTGTGTCCATCACGCTCACCTGAATGTTTGGCGTCCTTCCATGAGAGAATGACAGGTCCTCGCAGCCATGCTTCCCCGCTACGGTGCTGAGTGCCTTCGTGGACGATACCAAACTCATCTACCGTGGTGCTATCGCTCTTGTACGAGCCAGGATAAATGATGATGGATGACCAGCCAGCATACCAATCGAGACTTAGGTTTAAGATCGGTAGGCACGCTTGCAGTGCAATCGACTGTCTGACAGCATCAGTAATCTCAAAACCTTGTGCACCAGTGATGGACTTATCAGCCAAAAATAACGTTGCTAGCTCAAACAGGTTTGACATCTCATCGGTACTTAATCGATCCAATATGACAATACGCTCAGCTGCATGCATCCAATCGGCATGGGTAAACTCGCTATTATCTAGTATGCGCTGCTCACGCCAATCCTTTATGATGTCAAACATATACGCCACCCCTATTCTTTTAATATTTCGCACACATTGGTATTACTGAATCTGAGTACTGTAGCTGCAATCAGTAATACGCACTTATAATTAATATATTGACATGCATAAGCAAGAAACGCTGCTCATAAATGAATTATTGAGCAGCGCAGGCTTACATTCACACATTGAGATTTAAAATTGATATTGCAAACCTAGTTGTACTGAGCTGTCCTTATCGTCACGCGCAAAGGTGGTATCGCCATTCAGATACGCATAAACGTTTTTATGAACCTTATTACTCACACTCAACTCAAAACGTCCATAGTCGTCATCTTTATCTGTTTGGGTGATGCTAACCTCTCTTGTTTGTCCATCAGCTACAGACGTTGTCGATAAACTGTCTATTAAACCATCATTGATAACATGCACGTAAGCGATTTTACTTTGAAGTTTGGCAGGCGTGCCCATCAAATCAAAGCCATATTGTAACTGGTAACCAAGCTCTGAATCCCATGCCTCGCTAGAGGTGCTATCAACCTTTAGTGCAGTGCGAGAATTGGCATTGCCACTGGTATAACCATCTATATCTGTATCACTGTAATTCAGACCCAAAAATGCACCATGCGCGACGTTTTTCTTGATAAGAAAATTATAGCCAAGCTCATTGTATGCGCTAAACACATCGGCATCCGCATCACCGCGTTCGCTATTGTTGATGATGTTTATGCCGTCATTACCATCCAGTTTTACAGTTCTGTTAACGTCTAAGTCATGTTTAGATAAGCTCAGGGATGTGGTGTTCCACCAAGCCGTGTCTTTTCCGCCCAATAAAGAATATGCCTGAACACCGTAACTCGTATCTTTTTTAATACCGTTTTCTACGGTGTTATTGTTTTGGTTGGCCGCTTGCACACCTGCGCCAACACGCCAGCTCGGCTGTACCATATATTCGCCATATAGACCAATATTGGCGCGAGTGCCCTCTTGCACCTCATCAGCATCCACGTAGCTTTGAGAACCATCTACCCAAACCTGAGTACGCGACTCGGAATCAAAAGACTCCGCATCATCGAGAGTATGTAATGCCAAAGCATTGGCGCGCTCAAGCACCGCTGAGTGCGAGTCGGTGGCATTAATTTTTAACGCAGCACCCATCGTATTTTGCAGATTGAGCGCACTTTTGGTTGATGCGATGATATCAGCATTGGTTTGCTCAACAATCAATCTGCTGATGATACGAGAGTAGTCACGCATTCTTTGCGCTATGCGCTCTTCACCAAAGGCAGCAGTAAGCACTTCTTCGTTATCTAATGCAGGGTTATGCCACGTATAGCCACCTGGAATATCCGGGTTTTCAGTTTGTGTGTAACCATCATAATCAGGCCCAAGGCCCCAGTTAGTAGCCTCAAACCCTACGACCTGCATGACACTATCAAAAGATTCCTGATCGCTACAGCAGCCAACGCCATAAGGCTCGTATGGCTCTGTCTCACCTGGTGCAATAATGGCTGGATTGACTTCTAGTGTAATACCAAGCTCTTTTGCAATGCGCAGTGCGTTTTCACGCAAACTTACATTGGCAGTCACTTCATTGCCATCATTGTCGTAAGCATTTCGGCCTGCATTGGCATACATTTTATCGCCTGTAATCAGACTGTCTAGGTTAATCATGCCCAGTGCTGTTGATTTTTCTGCGTCCGTTAGCTGATCAACAAATGCCTTTGAACCATTGAGACCGCCCTCCTCTGCACCAAATGCTACAAACTGGATATCATGCTCTGTCTCAATGCCAGTCAGGTTTCTGGTCAACTCAGTTAAGACGCCAGACCCAGAAGCATTATCGTCCAGTGCTTCTAGGTTTTCGTAATTTGGATAGGCGACGGCAGAATCATAATGTGCGCCGACAAATAGCGTTCTGTTGGTATCAGCACTGCCCTTTTGAGTCACGACAACGTTATTACTCGTTAACGTTTGACCTCTGAATAAACCACGAGGCGCTACGAAATCAAAAGTTTGACGATCGACTTGGTTGTTACTGCCATCGATTGTCATACGCTGCTGCATATAATCAGCAGCTTGGACTTCTTTATCTGAACCTGTATAACGACCAGCATAGTCACGGGCAAGCGTCAGCGCCGTTTCTGTACCATAACCACCGTACTTGGCCTCTGCAAATACTTGCGAGCCTGTAAGCAGTGTCAGCGCCGCAACCACTGAAATCTTAAGCGGTGATAAGTTAGTATCCAAACTGCTTCTCCTTGGTTAAAGAACTGCAATCAATACTAAAAAATAACCTAAAGCAATGTAGTTTACAAGATAAAAGATATATGTTTGTTAATTAACTTTTTAAGCAAAATGGTGGCCCATCAAAAAGCTCTCTGCATAGCTATAATCAATACTTACGGATCGCTGTTTAATATTAATTTCACCCTCCATACTGCTGATTTATCGGTTCATTTAGGAATGCTTTACTGATGCTTAGCTTTAGTTATGTCAATGGCATCCAATTGTACTTCTACCACTCGTAGCGCCATTGACTTCCAGTCCAAATTTATATCATCAGTAAACACCATGTGGTGACTGATACTCACGTACCCATGTACGATGGCCCAGATATCTAGCGCTATTTGTCTGCGCTCCTCAATAGTCGCACCATCTGGTAGATACGAACCAGCCACCCGTACCAGTTTCGAAAACGCACTGTCTCTAGCAGCAATGGCCTCGATTGAGGGCTGATATCCTGCATCAGACTCCCCAAAAATCAGCCGATAGTGTGCCTCGTGTTGCTCGCCCACATTGAGATAACCCAAGCACGCTTCTAATACTTGCTCTTTACATGCTTTACCCTCTGGAATCACATCCATGGCTTCACGGACTAGGTTAAACCCTTCTATATACAGCGCATCTAGTATACCCTGCTTGCCTTGAAAATGGCTGTATATACCGATGGTGGACAGTCCTGCCCGCTTGGATATACCACGCACGCTTAAGGCATCCCCGCCTCCTTCTAAGAAAAGCTCTGATGCAGCATTTAATATTTTGGTTCTGGCATCCATTAGATTCTCACTAGGTCTTGACAATTATAACAGTGTTATTTTAGTATATAACACTGTTATGTACAAACAGTTATATAAGATTTATATGGATAAATTCAACTTAAGAGTAAGGATGCTATGAATACTCAACACCTAGAAACAGATTACTTAATTATTGGCAGTGGCGCGGTGGGCATGGCTTTTGCTGATGTACTACTCACAGAGACTGATGCCAATATTATTATTGTCGATAAACATCATAAGCCAGGCGGTCATTGGAACGACGCCTATTCATTTGTCACCTTACATCAGCCGTCGTCTTTTTATGGTGTCAGCTCGCGTGAGCTTTGCGGCGGTATGGTTGACGAGATTGGCTTGAACAAAGGCTTGTCTGAGCTGGCATCAGGGGCAGAAATCATGGCCTACTTTGATAGAGTCATGAAGCACACGTTTTTACCAAGTGGCCGTGTGAAGTACTTCCCTATGTGTGAATACAAGGGCGAAGGGAAATTCTCATCCCTCCTGTCTGATACCAGCTATGAGGTCAAGGTCAATAAAAAAATCATTGACGGTACTTATTTCAAAACCTCAGTGCCAGCTACCCATACTCCAAATTTTGAGATTGTTGAAGGCGTTAAGTTTGAACCATTAAATAACCTACCAAGTCTAACCAAACCTCGTGATGGTTACGTCATCATTGGTGGCGGTAAAACAAGTATCGATGCGGTATTATGGCTATTAGAGAACCATATTTATCCAGACGATATAACATGGATTATGCCCAGAGATGCTTGGTTTATCGATCGTAAAAATACTCAACCTTCTCGTGATTTTTTCGTTCATACCATGGGTGCACAAGCCACTCAGGCAGAAGCTATTGCTGATGCTGAAAACATCGAAGACTTGTTTGATCGTTTAGAAAAAGGTGGCGTATTAATGCGTCTTGATCCAAATGTGCGCCCTCAAATGTTCCATGGCGCCACCATTAGTAGTGATGAGCTGACACAGTTACGCCGTGTTAAAAACATTGTGCGTAAAGGCCGTGTGACCCGTCTGGATACTGATAGAATCTATTTTGGTGATGACAGTGTTGCTACTACCACCAATACCATGCATATCGATTGCTCTGCACGGGCAGTACCAGTGACCGAGACGTACGATGTGTTCAAAGGCAATACGGTGGTCATTCAAACGGTGCGTACCTATCAGCCCATATTTAGTGCTGCGTTTACCGCTCATGTCGAGGCCAACTATGATGACGAAACGATAAAAAACGAGTTATGCCGCGTGGTGCCTATACCAAACCATGATACAGACTGGTTGGTTGGTGCTGTGGCACAAATGCAAAACCAAATGCGCTGGTCAAAAGAGCCTGAGCTACGTGAATGGATGATTGGCAATCGCTTAGATGGCTTCACCAAACTGGTACAAGCCAGCGAAGACACAACACCTGAAGAGCTGGCCATCCTTAAGCGTCTAAAAGCAGCAGGGCCAAAAGCCGCTGCTAATATGCCTAAACTGATGGGTGAAGTTATGCAAATAACGGCAGCACGTCAAGCCAACACCGCTAATGCCTAAAAAGTAACTAGTAATAATAATTATCAAGAACAACTGTCAAGGAAGAGACTATGCAAGAATTTCAGACCAACAAAACAAACTTAACCCAAGCTCGCCTACAAGAGACGCCTGTACATACCCTCGGTGATGGCGAAGTACGTGTAAAAGTCGATCGCTTTGCTTTTACTGCTAACAACATTACTTATGCAGTCATGGGTGACCAATTGCGATACTGGCAGTTTTTTGCGCCAAATGGCGATGAACCCGAAAAATGGGGCATTATTCCAGTCTGGGGTTTTGCCGATGTTGTTGAGTCCAATAGTGATGCGCTGCCCGTCGGTGAACGACTATTTGGCTATTTTCCGCCTGCCAGCGAATTAACTATTACCCCCAAGCGAGTCACGAAAACCAGCTTGCTCGATGGTAGTGCCCATCGTGCCGAGCTGCCGCCTGGCTACAATATGTATCAGCGCGTTAACCACGAACCAAACTATGACCGCGCCCATGACAATCAGCGCATGCTACTGTTCGTATTGCACTTAACCTCATTCTGCTTGCATGATTTGTTGAAGCGCAATGACTGGTTTGGCGCAGAACAAGTGGTGATTATCAGTGCCTCTAGTAAAACCAGTATTGGCCTAGCATATGGCCTCACTGATGATAAGGACGCACCGCACGTTATCGGCCTCACATCAAACCGTCATATAGATTTCGTCAATTCAATCAACGCCTATGACAGTGTGCTTAGCTATGACACGCTTGAGCAGATTGACGCCAGCAAACCAACAGTCATCGTAGATATGTCAGCCAATACTGACGTGCTTAGCCGTCTACATAGACACTTAGGCGATAACATGCGCTACACCAGCAATGTTGGTCTTACGCACTGGGACGAGCCACGTCATGTAGACGGTATCATTCAAGAACGTAGCCAGCAGTTTTTTGCGCCCAGTCATGTACAGCAATGCATGAAAGAATGGGGCCCTGAAGCATTCAACAAACGCTCCATGCGCTATATCATGAACAGCACCGCGAAAACCAATGCATGGCTAAAAATTCAAGAGCTTGACGGGGTTAATGGCTTGCTGGAAGTGTATAAAGACATTTGCGAAGGTAAAATAGCCGCTGATGAAGGTTTAGTAGTCATCATAGGCGACAATGAATAACATGACTGGGCTGTAAAGGCCTGACTATAAAATTTGTTTATTCGTCATTAATAAAAAGTAGAGCGTCTATTAACTAGGCACTCTGCTTTTTCCGTATTGTACTCTAGATTCTAGATTCTAGATTCTAGATGCCAAACGCATACGCCCTACTTACACTTTTCAAGGTTAATATTCGCGGCTTAATGTACCCAACCTTCCTCTTTTAAATAACCATGCAATCCTTCGGCGAACTGTCTATAGCCTTCCGCATTGGCATGAATTCTATCAGATTTTAATGCGTCATCTGACAGAATAGTCGACCAGCCATCAGAGTATAGCGGTATGTCTTCAGCTTCCGCAATATCTTCATACAGTGGGTTATCACTGGCTTTTCCAAACAAGGCGCTGGTACTGATATGCGGTTCAGCAATTAGGACAACATTAATATTTTTAGATTGTAAAGTATCGATAGTCGCGATGATATTAGCCCGCGTCGTATCAGGTGCAATGCGCTGCAATACGTCATTGCCGCCCACACCCAATAATACCAAATCAGGACTTTGCTCAGTGATCTCATTCACTCGAGTCAGTACATCTGCAGAAGTGTCACCATTGACACCCGCATTGATAACCCTCCATTTGCTTAGCTCTGCCAGTACCGTAGGGTATGCTGTTTCAGTATTTGCTCCATAGCCATAGGTCAGCGAATCACCAAGTGCAATCACCGTACTGCCTGCAGGTAAAGCCGTTTGCATTGGTTCACTATCACAGCCTGTCATGCCAATAGCTGCAGCAAGTCCTATGCTTGCCAGCGCTAAAAATCTACCACCTAGACTCATATCTGTTCCACTCCTATATTGTCAATAATTGAGCTAAATTTGTTTGAATAAATAGGTCAAACTTGCTTAAAATCTATTATTTAACTTTTGTTGTATATCAATCAGTATACGTTGTATAGTTAATAAAGGAGATAGATTACCTGTTCAGCGCAATACCATTGCTACGCGGCTTAGCATAGACAGTGTATTCATCATAAAGTATAACTTTACCAAGAATACGTGAGGTTTTTATGAATAAAACAGCATCTCAAAGTCAGTCTACCGATAACACCCAAAACAAAGAAAGCTCTGAAAATCAAACCCAGAGTCAATCCATAAAAGCATCTGACTCCAATACCAATACCAAAAACTCTACTTCAAAAACAGTAAAAGACACTTTAGAAAAATCTGAGAAAAAAGCACAAAATAAAGCACAAAGCTTCGACGAGCTACAGATAAGCAAAGGTCAGTATCGCCCAGTGGCAAAGGCCGTTGGAAACTGGCTTGATAACATCAACATGGATGCCCTCAACTACCTCAACGAACAAGCCGAAAATATCTTTTATCGTAAAGGCGTCACCTTTACCGTCTATAGCGATGCCAAAAACATCGAGCGAATGATACCGTTTGACATTATCCCCCGAATTATCGCTGCCAGTGAGTGGCGACAGATAGAGGCTGGTTGTAAGCAGCGCATCACTGCCCTCAATGCATTCTTGCACGATATCTATCATGACCAAGCGATTATGAAGGCCGACATTGTGCCTGCCAGCTATGTCTATGCCAGCGGCTGCTATGAGCCTTGGATGATGGGTATTGAACTGGACAAACCCATCTACTCACACATCAGTGGTATCGACCTGATCCGTGATGAGTCTGGCAAGTTCTGTGTATTAGAGGATAATTTGCGTACCCCGTCTGGCGTCTCATATATGCTTGAGAGCCGTAAAATATCAGAGACGCTCTTGTCTGATATGTTTTCTGACACTCCTATTATGGGCATCAGCGATTACCCCAATCGCCTCAAAGCCTGTCTTGCCAGCTCAACGTCCAAATACGATCCACAAATCGTCATCTTGACACCTGGTCGCTTCAATAGTGCCTACTATGAACATGCTTTTTTAGCACACGAGATGAATGTACCCTTAGTACATGGGTATGATTTGGTGGTTGAGGACAGTAAGGTATACATGCAGGGTATTCGTGGCAAGGTACAAGTCGATGTTATCTACCGACGCATTGATGACCCCTATATCGACCCGCTAGCCTTTCAATCTGACTCGATATTGGGTGTCTCAGGGCTGATGAGCGCCTATCGTGCTGGTAATGTCGTTATTGTAAATGCGCCAGGTACAGGTGTGGCTGATGATAAGAGCTTATATCCCTTTGTACCAGATATGATTAAATTCTATTTGAATGAAGAGCCTATTTTACCCAATATAGAAACCTATCAATGCCGTAAGCCTGATGAGCTTAAATACGTGCTTGATAATTTGGATAAGCTGGTCGTAAAAGAAACCCAAGGTTCAGGTGGTTACGGCATGCTCATCGGTCCAACCTCTACTAAAAAGGAGATTGAAGAGTATCGCCTGCGTCTACTTGAAAATCCAGCTGGTTTCATTGCCCAGCCGACTATCTCACTATCTACCAATCCTACTGCTGTCAGCGATGGCATCGCACCGCGCCACATTGATTTGCGTCCCTTTATCCTAAGTCACGGCGATGGCTCGGTAGATATTGTGCCAGGTGGTTTGACTCGTGTGGCCATGGTTGAGGGCTCCTTAGTCGTCAATTCATCTCAAGGGGGCGGTATCAAGGACACGTGGGTCGTCGATGACAGTCACTTGCAGTCTTCGACTAAAAAACCAAACTGCAATGGTCAAGCTGGCAAATGCTCGCCTTTATCATCAGAGACCAATACCTCAGATCACGCCAACTATTATGATCGTGTGCAGCCTCTAGAAGCGGGCTATGAGATGCTAGATGACGCACCCATGATCCTGCTACTCTCCACTGCCAGTTATCTAATATGGCTGGGTCGATACAGTGAGCGCCTGTATTACTATGATGATGTCATGAAAAAACTGGTCAAAGATGATCTTAAGAAATCACAGCTGAAGCACTTAATCAGCCATTTAGGTTTTGACGCGGACGCAGATGAATCGTTTAAGACCATGAAAGCGCAGATGCTGTCTGATTTGGAACGAAATATCATACCCAACATCGTTCAATCGATAGATGACAATGTACAGGAGGCCAAAGGCGTCATTGGTAAAGATACTGCTGAGTTATATAATTTGATTAAGCGGCTTTCAAGCGCTGGTACTTATCGTGCTGCGACCTTACAGCTACATGCATGTAACGCCGCTATGAAACAAGAGCATCCAACGGTGACTTGTTTCTGGCAATTAGGGCGTCATTTTGAGCAGCTTGAGCGTGCTGTGCTACTGGAAGAGGACTCAATAGAAGTCAGTCTTGAATTTAAGTACTGGATCAATGAGCTACCGGAGAACACGCGCTGGCGTGAGCTGACACGTCTGGCCAATCAGATGATTAGATCGAAGAAATTTAGTGATTTTGAGCTGATTAGCAAAGAGTTTAATATCATCTTGCGTCAAGGTGTCTAGCCGAAAAATGATGACAAGCGCTAATGATACAGTCAATTCGATAGGGTTTGAAAGCAAGGAAGGCGCGTAAAGGCACTAACAATAGTAAACTAAGCGAGCCTGACACTGTATTCGATTTATATGGGATTGACCATACATATGAAATAAACAGAAAAATAGGAAGCTATCATGAAACTTCAAATCAGCCATCAAACCAATTACTACTACGGCGAGCTTGCACAGCGCAGTGTCCAGTATATACGTATGACTCCCATGCAGATGCCGCATCAAATTATTCATGAATGGGAGGTAATGCTCCCTAAAGTGGCGACCAATCAAAAGGATGGCTTTGGTAATGACTGGCTCACGCTAAGCCGTAATGAGGCGCATAATAATTTGCAAATGCAAGCGTCAGGTATCGTGGAGATTGATACAGAGACCCAACGTTTAGAGGATATGGCTCATGTCCCCTATCTGCTGTTTACCGTACAAACGCCATTAACCAAATGTTCACAAGAGATGCGTGAGTTTGCAGCGCCTTATCTAAAGAAACCCACCCATGACAGCCTAAAGGCGATGGCTAATGCCCTCATCATGAAAATGCCGTTCGTAAAGGACGTGACCCATGTAGGTACGACAGCTGCTGAGTCTTTTGCGACGAGCGCTGGCGTGTGTCAAGATCATACTCATGTGTTTTTAGGCTGCTGTCGTGATCAGCATATTCCAGCCCGCTATGTATCAGGCTATCTGTATGACGATACCGAAAACCACATGGCAAGTCATGCGTGGGCAGAAGTGTGGTTAGATGGCTACTGGTATACCTTTGATATATCAAATCAGCTGTTTCAACCAAGCTCTCACGTCTACGTCGCTATTGGTAGAGACTACTTAGATACAGCCCCTGTACGCGGTGTACGTATGGGCGGCGGTTACGAAAATCTTTACAGTCAAGTACTGGTTTCGAGACTATCATAGGCTATTTTTAAGCCTATTCCACTAAGGATAAGTTATGACTTACTGTGCCGCTATACGCCTGAAAGAAGGGATGGTTTTTGCTAGCGACACGCGTACCAATGCTGGGGTTGATCACATCTCAACCTTCAGAAAGCTCTATCAGTATGGCATTGAAGGCGAGCGTTTTATAGTATTGCAAACAGCTGGCAGCTTAGCGACATCGCAGGCGGTCTTTAACAAACTGCAAAACGATATTGATCAGCGCCTTGAGAGTAATCTTAATACAGTAGCCACTTTATTTGATGCCGCCCAAATGGTTGGTGAATGTATGCGTGACATTATGAATCATGCAAAAGCAGTCGCTAATGCTAATGTCGATGGCGCGTTTACCAGCTCTTTTATGCTCGGTGGTCAAATCAAAGGGCAGCCGCCTGAGCTTTACATGATTTATCCTGCAGGTAATTGTATTAAAGCCACTGAAGACACACCGTTTTTCCAATTGGGTGAAAGTAAGTACGGCAAACCAATTCTAGATCGTTCTGTCAGCTACAATACGGATGTGAGGCATGCAGCACGTGCGTTGATGCTGTCATTTGATTCAACCATTCAATCCAACTTGTCAGTAGGCATGCCCATAGATTTTGTACTTTATGACAATGACAGCCTAACCCTGCCTAATGGCCGACGTATTGATGAGAATGATGAATATTTCAATAGCATTCGTCGTCAATGGTCAGAGGAGCTCCGCCGTATTTTGGTTGAATTGCCTAAATGTCCTGATGGTTATTGGGGATAAAAGTTCCGTATAAAATCATATTCTCTGCACTAAAAAGCCCTTTGTCTAATACAAAGGGCTTTTTTATTATCAACTAATAATTAGGCAATAAAAAACCGGAGTATGACTGAATAAACAGCACTACTCCGGTTTTGCTTTAAAGACCTTGAATGCCATCATAGTGATGTCACACTCAATTGTTGTGTAATCTACCTCATGACCTGGTACATGGAAGACTCACTGGACTGCACCTAGATAAAGGCCCTAGTGCATTAGCTCAATCACGATTGCGTGATTGCGCCAGCGAGCTAATGACACTAGGGCCTTTATCTAGGTATTAGCAGGACTGAAACAGTCTTCCTTGGGTAAAATGTAATGGCTTGACTCGTGGACGACGCAACGTCGCCCATCACCGTAAACGGTGAAACGCTAAATCTCACAACCCGTTAAGTGTGCCTCATAACAGTTAGTACTGTCAATACATAATTGCCCACTTTCTTTGCTTGCGACATCTGTTGTCGCCAGCTATTTATTTTGTGACAAAAGTTCTTGATGTTTGTTACAAAACGCGGTTACATAGGGCATACAAATACATCGTAAGCTGACAAAATAAAAATTAAGGCAAATTTCTATGAGTCTGTCCTTCGCACAAATTCAGCAAGCTTGGCAAGCCCAAGACCCTAGCTTGGTTGATAAGTTATGTTTATTAGCAACACAAGTTGATGATATTCCTGAGTCGCCCATCCCCGAGCACGAACTGACATTTGAGCGATTTTTGGACAAAATTCTAAGTCATCAGTTCCGAGAGCAAAACCCCGAAGTACAGTTTGCAGAGCGTGTGGCAATGATTGCCAAGCTTGAGGCAGACGAAGGCGTCTACCCTCTCCCTGATCGCTACAAAATCCATTTAATATTAACCGCACTGTGGGAAGATGGCAGCGCCTATTCTAGAACCATCTTAAAACAAGCAATTACGGCTTTGCCAGTCAGCTATGGTGTGTGGAAAGGTTTGAAGCGTATTTACAAGCAAGCGGAATTTTCTCAAGATTATGAGATATTTGGACAAATTGCCGCCAAGATCGATTTACAACGCTTCAATCAAACCGCTAATTCTACTGTCAGCCTAGCCACCAAAACCTATATGAGCCTCAGAGCATGGCGTTATCTGCGGCAATTGGGTCAGCAGATGCCAATTGGCTATATTGATGCTGCCCTCTCTGTACTCGCCAGCTATGACGAAACCATGACAGCTGGCAGCCCTGAACAAACGAACAGCTGGGTGCTCAATCACATTTGCTTCCACAACAGTCTTGATTATGGCGTCAATCGATTCAGCAGTCGCTCCCCTCGCAAGCTCTTTGATACCAAAGGTCGCGCTTTCGCTGAGGCGTGGCAACGAGACCCTGAACCGCTTATTAAGTTACTGGCTATCGCCAAAAACGAGGCTGTCAGACAGTTCGCAACCGATAGCCTAAAGCACGACTTTAAGACCCAATTACGTGATGTGAGTGGTGAGACGCTACAATATTTATCTGCCGGACAAGCGCATAGCAAAGCACGTGATGAGATGATTGTTTGGCTATTAGAAAACTCACCGCATTTTGAAAAGTCTAAATTTCAAACATTGGGCTTGCATCAAGTGGTGCTACAACTACTCCATTCACACTATCCTGCCGCCTATCAGTATGCGATTGGCTATGCCAAAAGCTACGCTCAGGACTTATCACTCACTGAGCTGATGCTACTGGCCATGTCAGATTATGAGCCTGTTAGAGCATTTGCCATCAACAATATCTTAAGTCATGACCCTGTTTCTGATATCGGTGTCAACGGTTGGGGTCAGCTGTTAGACACAGAGCATCACTATCAAACCGCGAGCAAACAACTTAGCAAACACTTTACAAGGCGCGATTTAACCCCTGAGTGGTTCTTTGAACGATTGACTAGCGGTAGAACACACAGCGTAAAATTTGCGATAAAAAAACTGCCTGAGCTTTATAGCGCCAAAGAGCTAGGGACTGAATACTTTATTCGCGTTGCCCAGCAGTTAGATATACCAGAGCAACAGGACTTCTCTGCTCATAATGGCAGTTACTACAATGCTAGTGATTGCAATGACAGCGACTGCATGGATTTTGCGTTGGACCAGCTCAGACGTTTGGATTTGAGCCAAGTAAACGCTGCCGTATGGCAAACACTGTTATTAAATCCACTGTCGCAAGCGACTATTACCGATTGGTTTGATGAAGATGTACTGTCAGCGGTGACGCTTGATATGAGCTATTGGCATGCACTTGCCTATGAGCCTGATTGGCAAGTGAGTGAATATATTGAACAATCAAAATCTGCTGACACTCCTATTAAAAACTGGCAAAAGCACTTGGCCTTTGATGAATATCTAGCAGGAAACGTGAGGGGTTGGCTATCTGATGTGCGTCGGTTTGCACCGATAGATTTAGGTTTCGACTGGCTTATGAATCTTGCGCATAGCGAACAAGCACTCTATCGTGAATTTGCGATTGAACGCATTAACAAAGGGTTTTTGCCTGCCGACTTTGTCGCTTATCTCGACAGCAATGAAGGCGACTCTACTGACAACGCTTCCAGTAATAGCACTGACAATAAAGACTCAAATAGCGACGCTACTACTGAAGTAGATTTAACCGGACAACGCTATTTATTCACGGGCAAGATGCAAAGCATGACTCGTGGCGAGGCCGAAAAAGTTGTGAAAGCGGCTAATGGTGCCATCAGTGGTGCTGTCAACGGCAAGTTGGATTACTTGGTCATCGGTGATGATGGTTCACCGTTATACGGCAATGGCCGTAAAGGTAGCAAGCAAGTTAAAGCCGAAAGCTTAATCGCTGATGGTGCACCGCTAAAGATTATTTCCGAAACTGCCTTTTTACAGATGCTAAGTGGTCAATCGAGAGAGGTGTCTGAAGACGATACTTTTGCAGGTGCCAATGCACTGTGGCATATGGCAACAGATGACGGTACTGCACCTATCAGTGAGCTTGCGATCAGCTACCTCAGTCATCATCATGAACAGATTTGCATGGCACTGACAGACAGACCAGTCGATCCCGATGCGATTATCCCTTCTTCATTTTTTGATGCGGAGCGCGTCATTCCTTTACTGCAACACCGTAACAGCCAGCTGCGAGCATTTGGCTTATTACTGAGTGAGTATGAGATGGCGACGTGGCAACCAACGCCAGCCCTATGGCTGATGATGGCAGAATCTCCCTATACGGATATCACTCAACTGCTAAAGCGTGCGCTATTGGACAAGCCATCCGTTGCCAATCGACGTTATCACGTTCAGTCAGCACAATTGAATGCTGGCATGCTGAATGCGTTGATTGAAAGCAAAGCGCGAGTCGCTCGCCAAATCGGTATCACCTTGCTACAGCGTCATGCCAATTTCCAAGATGTGCAGTCTCTATATCGATTGACCCAAAGCACAGACCGCGAAGTACGCTATGCCGCCGTGACCATGCTATGGAAACACTATAAGGCGCGTCACGTGTCGCCAAACTGGCAGCCAACCAGTAGCGATAGTAAAGATAAAGATGCTGTACGAGACAAAGACAGCCGCGCACAACCAGTCATAACAGAGCAGTCAGATAAACGTTTGGCAAGCTTGCCTGCAGAGGTCGATCAGCTACTAATGCTACTACGTCGTGGTCTATTCGAGTTACCACCTGGTCGTCTAGGCGGTTCGCAAGAGCCCAATGTTAGTGACAACAGTAAGCATAAACAACAACGCTACTCGGATAAAACCTCATCAGAGCAAACTGAGTCAGATAGCAATATCACGCTAAAACCTATATCTGCGAGTCGTGCCAAACTGGCATTGATTGAGACCTTTCGTGATGTGGCATTGGCTGACAGCACCTTTGCGGCACTCATTATGCCCACACTGTTCACCTTTACGCACTCGGCAGGCAAGATGGAGCGTCATGCGTGTTTGGTTGCTGTCACACGGTTATTGCATCGCTATCCTGAGCTATCTAAAAACCTGCAGCCAGTGGCATCGGCTTAACGGCTTTGGCCGATATAGATAAATAGATACTTTAAAAAATATGACGTCACCTCAACTGAGATAACACCATGAAAACAATAACACTCCCCTATTGGGGTCAAATTATTGGCTTAGTCAGTAAGGCCAATAGTACTCGAGCGGCAACTCAAAAGACAACCAAGCAAGATGGGCGCAGTCTTTTTATTACTCGCCAGCAGCAAGCAGCTGCCACGGTCTTATACGTCCTCGATCAACAAGGTGAGCAATTTAGCTTATCGACAACTGCGCTGCCTTGTGCGATGCAAGCCATCACCAAAATAGATGACAGCACTATTGTGATGATTGGTGATGATGGTCATCTTTACCAAACGGATTGGCAAGCAAAGAAAGTTAAGAAAACCAGTGCTACATCCTTGCTCGATGGACCTGAAAATAATAACAATGATATAGGCCGTGCCGTAGCCATGGCGCCGCTACAAGATGCGCTGGCTATCCTATATCCAAAACACATCGTGGTATGGCCTTATCAGGACAGCCAGGCCAGCAGTACTGTCATTATTGAGCCTTATTCGTCTTCTATAGCATCAAGTAAAGAGTCTGTATTGACAGCGCTAGCAACCTCAAGTGATGGCTCGTGGCTTGTAATAGCAGATAAAGCGGGAGAGGTTAGTAGCTATCAATGGGTATCAGATAAAGCTCAGCTCAATCTAAGTAGTCGCAAACAGCTCCACCAAGGTAAAGTAAACGCGCTTTGTTTTGAGCCAGTCGGTCAGTACTTCTTCTCAGCAGGCGCAGATAAATGCTTATACCGTACTCATGTCCAAGGCGACCTGCACCCTGTTGATAGAGCTAAGTCTAGCCAACACAGCGAAATGATCACGGCGCTTTGTGTCTCAGACACTCGGCTATTCACTGCCGCCGATGACAAGAGCGTCAAATCATGGGCATTTGATAAAGGTCAGCCAAACAGCTGTAAAGAGGATCTAACCAAGTCTCGACAGATCGTCTTATCTTCTTACGCTGAACAACCGACGCTCATCGTCGTCAGTGCCGATCAGAGCCTACGTTTCATACCTATTGACCATACTCAAAGTACGTCAAAGAATAGCACCTCACAAAATAGTACGGCAAAAAATAGCAAGCTGTTACCAGTCAATTATATTATCAAAGACGGTTATCAGAGAATCAGCAAGCTACTTACCGATACGTCAAACAATAATGATGTGTCGTTTAAAGAAGGCTTGGCGCTGCTACAGGCGCAAGCAGATAACCAAACGTTAGAGCTGGTTAAAAAATTACTTGCTGATAGCGACACGCTCACGGCTAACCAAGCATTGCAATTGGTACAGTGGGTTGCTACTACTAATCTTGATAAAACTGCACAGGTTTTAGAGCAGGAACTAAGCTCGGCGCACAGTGCAAACGTACGTCTTGCTGCTTTTCATGCCTTAGCCGACCGTGCAAGTACGGCGAAGAGCCCGCTGCATTATCTAGAAGAAGCCTTTAAAAACCGTTACTACGAAGAAGTGGTGGCTTCTGCGTTACAAGGTTACCTAAAGGTCGCGATGAAGGATGCCACGAGCCAGCGCCGCATCTTACCTATTTTAAGAGACGCGTTGTCACACAGTTTTGCGAATATTCGCAAGCAAGCATTGGCCTCACTTGAGACACTGTTGCCAGAGAACAGTCCTCAAGCAGACTTGATGGCATTAGACTGCAATCAATCAGACATTGTCCAGTCAGGACTGATTCGTCTGTATCAGCGCGGCATGCTAAATCACCTTGAAGTCTCACGTCAATTGATGCTGCTACAGAATCATCGTAATACAGAGATTAGGCAAACAGCGTTTTACGTCTCATTGCTGTCTCAGCCTAAGTTGATAGAGGCGTTGAAACAGCAAGGTGACACGCAAACATTGCATACCCTGACTGACTTTGATGACTTTCGCTTACTACGTGGCACGCTATTAGATAACGCTAACAGCACAGCGGCAAATGATAAGAGTGTTAAAGAATCCGATGAGGCGATCCGTTTAACCTTATCTACGCAAGATTTTATCTCGCAAGCAGATAATACCCAAGCATCTAAGAGTAAGGCTAAAACGGCCAAATCCAAGAAGCCTACTGCTGAATCCATAAATCTAAGCAATGACACGTTAGAGCCTTTATTACAAAGCTTAAGCAATAGTCACGAAGATATCAGTTTCCGAGCGGCTTATGCGCTGGCTTGCCTACAAGACAAACGTGCGTTTGGCACCCTAATTAGTCTGATGAGCCATGAAGACAGTGCCATCATCCGTGCTGGTGTGGCCACCGCGCTTGGTCATTTAAATATAGAAGACGCCAAAGCAGTCCTACCGACATTACTAGACGATAAGGACGCTGGCGTGCGTCAGGTCGCCATGCAAGCCTATGGCAAATTGGCAGACAATGCATTGTCTTGGGCAGCGACAGGTTTTGCGTCTAAACATCAAGATATTCATGAGCAGTCTTTAGCGCTGTTTTTAAAGCATGTTGCACCAGATAGCGCAAATAGTGGTGATAGCAGTGATAAAAGCGTTCAGATGTCGTCAGAGATGACAGACACACTGCTACAGGCATTGAACAACCCTTTTACCAGTATTCGGTTGGAAGTGGTTAAAGTCTTGTTGAACCGCCAATTTGAGCAGTCATCTGACACTATTTCTAAAAATGTTTCTGATAGTGCCATCGTTGACATCATTGAGCTATTGCAACAAAGCCTCTTTGAAGATGTGCATCAAGTTGCGATAGAAGAATGGCAACGACTGCTGCTAGCGATGAATTCGAAGCATAAAACAAATAAAGTTGAAGAAACTGATAGTCAAAAGACCAATCAAGCTGTCTTAACCTTGTTTTTTGCAGATGCGTTTGCCGCTATCCGTAAGCAAGCCTTTGACATCGCACTTAAGCAAAGTAAGCATTTAGGGTTTGCTGACGTAATGCTGAACGCGCTTGCCAGCCCTTATGCGGATACCAAGAAACTGGCTCTTACGACAGTGCAAGCCAGAGCAAATATGACTCAGCTGACACAACTGATGCCAGCGCTCGTGGCCATGTTCGCTGATGACAGTATTGAGCTGCGTAAGCAAGCCTTGACGGGCGCTTTGGCACTGACAGACTTACAGTCTACTATTTTAGCGGATGACAGTAGCCTAGATGATAGTAGCACCGATGATCAATCGAATCATCATAAAGCATTAATTAAAGCCGCCCTCAACAGCCCTTATCCTGATATTCAGCTAACAGTCGCTCAACTACTGGCCAGCCAATCACGCCTATATGCTGATGAAGAACAGGCACAGCGAAGTGATGAACAAGCGTATCAAGTCTTTAAACACTATCTAGAACTGCCTATGCCCTCTCAAGGCAAGAAAAATGACAGCTATAACCAGTGGCACAGTCATGTTAGCCAAGCATTGTCTGGCTTGTCTAAACTGGCATACCCATCAAAGCATGATGCACTAGGTTGGTATGCTAAATATCTACACCACCCTGATGCTGATTTTAAACCTCTTGCACCAAAGATTACGCAGATAGTTTCTTTTTCGGACATTGATCTACTGGTGAAATGGCAAAAAGATGAGCGCGCCATTATCAGTCAATCAGCCAGTTTGTGTTTGGCTATTTTGGGTGACGCTCGCGGGCAGTACTTCCTTACTCATGATATGGGAGACGAAACAGACAATCTGAGTACGCTTGTTGCACCGATGACGCCTACGCATTGGCTACAAGCGCAGCACGGTTTAGGTATTACACATGCACGGCAATTACAGCCTTTGTTTGAGTCAGAGTCCTATGCCATAGCAGCCAGACTGTTATTGATATTTAACGACTTAAAAGTTGGCTTGCAAGGTGGCAGGCAAGTTCCTGAAACGACCGCTACTAGCACTGGTCGACCTAACCGACTGATAGAAGCCCTAAGCTTTGCCGATAATGACACGGCAGTAGTCTACGCCAACATACTCGCTCGTTACCCAAATAACGTACAACACCCTAATAACCAGCAAGCACTATCGTCAACGTGGCAGTACCTAAGTGATTACTTGTCACGTCAATTAGGCAGTGTTTTATCGTCTCACTCTGAAGTCATCACGATGATGATGGATGCTATACCAAACGCGGCAGATAAAGGTGGTGTTAAAGGACAGTCGAATAATACGGCCTCTATCCGAGCAAGTATTCTAACGACGGTGAGTACCGAAAACTTACAACAGCTCGCCAACCTCAGTCGCCATCAGCAGCCATTGGTACGCGCCCAAACCATTAGTGTCATTTGTAACTTATCTGAATTACTCGCTCATGATTATTATGACGATGAGGACGATGTTTTTGAGACATTACAAAAATGGCAACGCAGTTTACAGGCATTGTTAAGTGCTCACCCAGTTACGGCCACCGTTAATATGGCAGGCGATAGCTCTCCTACTGACAAACAAGACAGTTCTGAGGTGCATTATCCATACCAGTCCCTTGCTTTTGGCGCTTGGATTGGCGTCATACGCGCAGGCGATGATTATTATGCTAATAGCAGCACCACAGACCAAGCCATTCGAGGACTGATGTGGCTTGCTGCTCAATCATCGCAGCTTAACACCAATAACAACACTAATAACGATGAGGACTGGCGAGATAGTACCAGTCGCGTGTTGTTGCCACTACTCAACCACAGTAGTTTTGACACTCGTGAGTTGGCTTGGGCATGCTTGTATAAGCTGGACATGCCTGCCAAAAAGCTGGCTGACTATGCCATGAGCACGCCCTACCGTGATATGGTCAAACGCGGCTTGGATCTATTGCTAGATACCGCAAATAACAATGTCGTACAGCAGCAAAGCAAATCATCGGATACAGCTACTGTCAGTAGTAGCGCTGATCAACAACTCATTGATTTGTTAAAAACCAATAATCACACCTTAGCAGAAGAAACCTATCAGCTGCTAAAAGGCCGACTAGGCCATCTACCTGCTAGCTTACTTGGACTACAGACTTATTGTCAGTCGTTACTGCCTCAGATCGTTGCTGAATGGAAACAAGTCATCGTCACGCCCTTTGCAAACAGTCAATCGCCGTCAGTGCAGCGCCAAGACAAGCTGACGTTTTTGCTGCATGCTGTGAAGAGTGATGATTGGAATGCAAAATATCAAGCACTGAGTCAACTGGTCGAGTTTCATGACGTACTCTTTGCGGACAGCACGCTATTTGATGACTTGTTTGATTTTGCTGAAGACGCTCAGTCCAGTAATGAGAGATATCGTAGCTGGAAATTACTTACTGAGGCACTCACGTCGTACCAATTCATCAATAAGAACACTTTAGAGGGTCGTTTAAAGAATGGTTTAGAGAGTAGTTTTGATATTGCGACTGCTGAACAGGTCGCCAATGAAGCGCACTTACGATTATTAGCCTTACTTGATGATCCACATATCAACAAACCTAAGCAGTTTATTTATTGGGATATCGCTGACCTACGTAACACGAATCTCGTGGCGCCATTACTACAGCGTTTAGAAAGTCTGTTTGAGCACACGCCGCAAAAAAATAAAGAAGAGCGTAAATATTTATTTGATACCTTAGTAAAAATCAGTGGTTACGATCAAAACATTGAGGATTATTTGGAGGAGCGTGAAGACACGCGCTGGTTGCAACGTCAGCACCCTAAAGACTCGCAAGTCTTGTTATCGCTGTTTACTACGCTTATGAATCATAGTGATTATGCGCTTGCCGCGCAGCTATTACCGTCACTGGCATGGGTACAATCGGACAACAGTAATTTATCCTCGCGCATTGATACTACTTTAGCGCTAGCCTACGAGCAGATGCCAGCTAACCATACCTTTAAATTGGTCGAGGCACTGGCATATCGAGCCAAAAGACGACATAGCAGCATTGCCTCATTACAAAACGCTCTACGCAATAAAGACGCTGATGTGCAATTTGCCGCGGCTGAAGGATTGGCTAAGTGCGGTCACGCTGATGGGGTCAACATCTTGATGGCCACGATAGATTACAACCCTGATGCTGAATTCCGCAGCTGCAGTGTGTTAGCCATTGGCGAACTACTAGGCAGCAGTGACCATCAAAATCAAAATCAAAGTGATAACTCGCCTAATGCCAAAGCGCCTGTGAACAATGCTGATAAAAACTTACAGATTCATACTTTGTACAAAGCCTATGATAAGTTGATCAAACTGGCCGAAGACGACGAGCATTACCTGCAAGACGTGGCTAGCGAAGCCTTAGGTCGCCTTGCACAAGGTGGTGATTTTGAGCATAGCCCGCATATTTTTGAGCTATTAAAATCACACTTGTCAGACCCCGCAGTCCATTTCACCAATCCCGCCATTGTCCATTGGTTAAATGGACTGCGCTGGCTCAACACAACGCCTGCTTGGGAACAAATCCGCAGCTATATACGCCTTCATCTTGATAAAGCCATATTTTTCCGTCCGCAAAGGCATGCAGTATGGCTATTGCAGATGAATAATAACGATGCCAATAAAGCATTAATCTTAGATATTTTAAAGACGAGCAATTTAGACCGTGCTGTGCTTATGGCGGCTTATACGGCGGCACAGAAAACTTGGGGCAGTCTCGCATCGCAGGTTTACCCTTATGATTGGGCAGCCATTCAAAGCCATAATAATGACTTTATAGAAGAGACTGAGCATTTGAGTCTAAAGCGTATCATTGATAATAGCAGCATCGATGAGCTGGCAGCATTTATCACCCAGCATGGCGCGCACTTACCAGCCGACACCTTGATGGCACTGCAAAATGCCATTATGGCCAAGCAAAACATGCCAACATCGCAGCTTACCGCGTTGATTACCAGTAGTAACATACTGACACAGCATATTGGACTGTGCTATCTGACCCAATATCCGACCACTTATCTTGATAAAGAAATGGTTGCGACATTACAGCAGCGTTTTGACACTGCAAGCGAGCAATGGCATACGCTGATCGATACCATCAACCGCAGTCCAACGACCATCAATAATAGTCAGTGGATTGATATGGTTGAGCAAGTAGGTGGCACCATCAGACAACTGGTTTGGCTAATCATGCGTCATATAGCCATTACAACTGCCAAAGGAACTGTCGATAAAGCAGCTACTAAGCAAATCGCGGCAATGCTTGATTGGCTCAATGATGCTCGTCAACCATTGACCATCAACTCTATTCCACTGCTCTCTACGATGGTTAGCGGTTGGTGGCAGCAAGCGCTGTTAGGACTACTGGCCAGACCAGTCGCTGACGATAAGGTGCTATCAAGTATCTTGCCAACATTGAGCAGCGTATCAACTACGGTTCAATCGCCGCTCACTTATGACAACCAAACCTTACTATCAACGCTACTAACTCGTATTGAACAAAGCGATACATCTACCCAAAAATCCATAATAACTGTAGTAAAGAATGCGCTGAAACATAAAGGCTCGTCTACCGAGATACCAATCAATCAACAGCTGCTACAGTGGATCAAAGCAAAAGACACTGACGCACTTTATCATTGTGCAAGTAATGACAACATGGAGCTGACGGTTCGTATCCGTGCCATCGAAGCGCTTGGACAGCTACATGATCCAAATATTGAACAATGGCTGACGACGCTCATGGCACATGAAAACTCAGACATTCAGAAGCTTGCTTATAAAGTACTACGCCGCTGGCAACGTGCCATGATACGAGCGCAGCAAAAGCGTCCGTTGTCATCTGTCAATATAGAGGCGCAACCTAGCTCGACCATCGCAGCACAAAATAGTCAGGACAGCAGTCAAAAAAGCAATCAGGGTGAAGGAGACAGTCAATGACTATAGATAATCAATTAGACCAAGCATCAGAAACAGAGTCAGAAATAGTGGCAAACACTGATGGCCTGATGATGCAGTTGGACTACGCCGCCCCTAGCCAAATCAGTCAAGTTAACGAATCGTCAGATTCATTGTCGGAGGCGCAAACAAGAGAACACACTCAGCATGTGGCACTATTTGCTCAGCTGAATCGCTCGGAGGTTAACTTCCACGGTAAGGTCAAATCTCCCCTTGTCTTTCGTGACAGTTTGCTAGCGCTGTTTGATGTGGTGAGTAGTGACTACCGTTATGTGCCAAAAGACCGCTCAGCGTATACGGTATTTATGCAGATGCGCCGTGCCAGCAGCAATAAAAACCTATTTACTGCGCAGTGTGATTACTTCACATGGCTATTCGACAATGACCCGCTCGCCTTTTGTATTTTGGACCCGATTATTCAGGTGCATGAGCAAGGTGTTAGCTTTGAGGTATTTAGCCGTGATGAAGGTTGCTATGCTCAATTGACATTGACCAATGAGATTTTTGAGCAAAGTGCTAAACCTACCCTTGGTACCACAAGTATTGATTACAGTGCGGCGTTGTTTAACGGTATTGAGAAAATTCGCGATCATCAACAAACGATATTAGACATTGGTCATGAAGCGGTCGGCTTACAATTACTCGAAACCATGCCAGAGACAGCTGAAGCAGATACTGATAGTACAGTGGCCACGCCCACCGTAAAAAAACAGATCATAGAAAAGCGCATCAATGTGCCCAAAAGCTGGATCAGAGCACTGCTACAAGTACAGTCTGCAGGTCAATTGCCACAAGACACCATTCATCTTGATCCAATCGCATTGTATAACGTGCTATTTGAGCTGCGTATGCATGCTGACATCAAAGGCAAGCGCCGAGGATTGTTGATTGAGCTTAGACCTCAGCAGCTGCCGGTGATTATATTAGAACCTTTTGACATCACTGTCACAAGCCAAGTTAGCCAACAGCAAAAGCCCTATCAAGGTCAACAAGCAAAACTCATTCGCTTATGGGGTCGCCGTCGTCTCAGCCTATTAAAACGCCTGTTGCCACATACTGACAGCGTTTCAGTATCGATACTGGGTCAAGGCATGCCAAGCTATTGGACATTAAAAGGCAAAGGCTTTCATTTCACCTTTGCTATGACAGGCTTTAGCCAAGCTAATTGGTCACAGTCATTAAACTTTGACTTGTTACTACCCAAGCGCCCATTGCGTAATACATTAGCTGCCAGTGAAGGCTTATCAGACAGTAGTAAAGCAACTTTAAATGACAGCAATAATGATAGTAACGATGAGCATAATGGTTTGTCTGTATTAATTAAAACACTGGAAAATACCCCCAGCAATCTAGAAGACTTGGTAAAGTCGCTATCAGCAGATGCTTCATTAACGTCTGTGCCTGTTTCTCACTCACAAGTACAGCAGTGGTTACTGTCAGGTACTCAGCAAGGCTTAATTCGCTATGAGATGGCGACGCAGCTGTATCACTACAGACCTTTGAGCCAAGTGCCGCTTGATATGGCACAGTTCGCTTACCACAATGAAGCAGAAAAACAGGCCTTTGATTTGATTGGCCGTGCGGATGCCGTGCAGAAGTTCTCTGTCGAGACAGTCGCTACTAAAGGCGTGAGCATCAGTGCTGATATCTATGTTGAAGAGGATCGACGTACTTACCACAGTCAGCTACAACTGGGCGATGAAGCACTGGTCAGCCGAGCAGAATGTAGCTGTCCGCAGTACTTACAACACCGACTCACACACGGTGTGTGTACGCATCTCATCGCATTAAGGCTTAGTTATAACAATTACGATAGTACCACTGCCAAAAACGACAGCTGGCATGACACTCGCATATTGAGTCAGCGTGTGCCTGTTCGCCACTCTATTCGCCATTCCACTAACGCTGACACTCAGTATAAAAACGAGGCGATCACAGCACCTTCAGATCTGGTGATGGACTTATCTGCATTGGCGCAGCCCTCAGAACCATCATTAGATAATAAGACAGACAATATCAAAGACAAAGCGATTGCCGCAACAGATGAGACTTGTATCACTTATATCTATCTGACCATCGCACATAAAAAAATAACGATCGAGCAGACCACGGGGGATGACAGTACACATCAGCATTTCGTGTTTAACCAACCTGCTCAAGCCAAAGTGGCTTATTTACAACATATTGCCAGATTTGAAGCCAAAGGCTTTATCGAAAACCAAGGGGTGTAAGGTATGACGACGCAGACAGAGCAGCAGAATGATTATATAACCCCTGTGCCTAATGCCACGCCCTTTGAGCGACAGTGGCAGCAACTATGGCAAGACATTGAGCTGGCAGGCGGACGCTATCAATACGTTCAGCAGCAGCTGGTGAAGAACGGCTTTATGGTAGATCGCCAACCTGTCGATAATATGAGCCCAAAAGAACGGGATCGCTATAAAAAAGCCTTGAAAAAAGAGGCAGCAGAAGAAAGAATCCTCAAGAAATCAGCGTGGCAAGCCTATAAAGCCCATCATATTGTCCATCTTGGTCACCAAGTTTACTGGTCAGATGACACCAGTACCGATAAATGGGATATCAAAGACGCTTCCAATCGGCTTATTGAAAATAAATTGCCACTACTCAACAAGCATACTGAGCTGGCAGACGCAGTTAACCTAACCGTGCCCCAGTTGAAAGGACTCTGCTATCAAAGGGACGTCGCAACCAATCTGGCCTATTCGCATTTCACTATTGCCAAGCGCAATGGAACAGCGCGTCAAATTTGGTCGCCCATACCGCGTTTGAAGTTTGTACAGCGCTGGATTTTGAATCAAGTCTTAAACAACTTAACGACGCATGATGCCGCACATGGTTTTGTTCGTGGCAAATCCATCGTGACCAATGCAGCCGTACACAGCAATAGCGAGCTGCTTATTAAGCTGGATGTCAAAGACTTTTTCCCTAGTGTCAGTTGGCGCCGCGTCAAAGGCGTATTCCGTCATGCCGGTTATCAAGAACAAATATCCACGCTACTGGCGCTATTGTGCACCGAAGCACCCAGACAAATCATCAAACAAGATGGCGTTACCTACTATGTGGCATTGGGTGATAGAGCTTTGCCACAAGGTGCACCTACTAGCCCTGCACTATCCAATATCGTCTGCTTAAATTTAGATCGACGCTTAACGGGACTGGCTGACAAAATTGGCTTGCGCTATAGCCGCTATGCCGATGATTTAACGTTTAGTTTGCCAGTATCCAATCAGAAATCCAACACTGCAAAGAGCGATTCAGACACTAAGCACAACCAATTGATTGGTCAGCTCTTAGGATCAGTGAATAAAATATTGCGAGAAGAAGGCTTTGCACTAAATAATGATAAGACACGTGTGATTCGTAAAGGCAACCAGCAACAAGTGACAGGCATGGTGGTCAATGGTAGCGGCGTGCCAAGGGTATCTCGTCAGATTAAGCGCATGTTACGAGCAGCCGTTCATAACTTAGAGTCAGGCGGCACATTACGCGCCGATGAGACTTTAAATACGCTGTCAGGATATGCTGCTTGGATAGCCTCGGCAGAGCCAGAGTTGGGACATAGTTATCTAGATAGAATTGAGCGTTTGCACGTGCAGCAAGAGACATCTGCATAGATATTTATTTATATTTATAAAAAATGAGTATTAGAAAAATTCTATTTCTAATACTCATTTTTACATCAGTAACATGTAATGATGTAAAGACACTGATATAAATATAGCGCCATTACACCAATAAAAATGGTGCAGTACGGCTGTCTTTTGACTGAGAAACGTCATATGGCGTACCTTTAGCAACAATCATTCCGCCCGCATCTCCTGCCCCTGGCCCGATATCAATGATCCAATCGCTATTGCTCGCCACTTGCATATCATGTTCAACCATAATGACGGTATTGCCCGCATCGACAAGACCATTTAACTGCGTCATGAGCATGGATACATCAGCAGGGTGCAGGCCTGTGGTTGGTTCATCCAATATATATAGCGTGTTACCTCGTTGCACACGCTGTAGCTCTGTGGCAAGCTTGATTCGCTGCGCTTCGCCGCCTGATAATTCGGTGGCGGGTTGACCCAGACGTAAGTAGCCAAGCCCTACTTGTAGCAGTGCCTCTAATGCACGCAAAATAGGTGCCTCATCAACGAAAAACTCATGTGCTGCTTCCACTGTTAAATTCAGTACTTCAGCGATGTTTTTGTCTCGATAAGTGATTGCTAGCGTCTCCTCGTTATAGCGTTGACCATGACAAACCTGACAAGGCGCATAGACGCTTGGCAAAAACAACAGCTCAACACTGACAAACCCTAAACCTTCGCAGTTTGGACAGCGGCCTTTTGTGGTGTTAAATGAAAACCTGCCAGCATCATAGCCGTGTGCTTTTGCTTGTTTGGTGGCCGCAAACAATTTACGTACATCGTCAAACAAGCCAGTATAGGTTGCCAAATTAGAGCGCGGTGTACGCCCAATCGCTTTTTGATTGATATTAATAAGACGGCGGACGTGCTCCATGCCAGAGACGATTTTACCACCAGTTACTGACTCAAGCTCCTGCTCAAGTAAGTCCGCCTCACCGACAGGCGCTTCTGTGACTGTTTTTTGTCCCAATGCTTCATTGATAAGCTCTACCAACGCTTGGCTGACGAGGCTTGATTTTCCTGAGCCCGAGACACCTGTGACACTTGTCATCACCCCAAGCGGAAACTCAACGTCTAGTCCTGTGATGTTATTTCGCTCAATGTTGGCCAGCTTGAGCCAATTTGTCGGCTGCCTTGTGCTAGATTTTGACTGTGCGTTAGACGTAGCATTGGCAAAGAGATATTGGCCAGTATGCGACTGCGTAACCTCACGAAGACCATCTACAGGACCACTATAGACAATCTCGCCACCATGCGTGCCCGCCTTTGGCCCGACATCGACTACCCAATCAGCATGTCTAATAACACTAACGTCATGCTCAACGACAAACACCGAGTTACCAGCCGCGATTAGCTCATCCAACGCCCCTAACAATGCTTGAGTATCAGCGGGATGCAGACCTGCCGATGGTTCATCAAGGACATATACCACGCCAAACAACTGCGAGCGAATTTGAGTGGCTAAGCGCAATCGCTGTAACTCACCAGGAGAGAGTGTCGGTGTGGTACGCTCAAGCGAGAGATAGCCCAACCCTAGCCTTGTCAGCGCTTCAACACGAGAAAGAATGTCACTAGCGATACGCTGAGCAACGATAGTTTTTTCGCGGTTTGGTGTCTCGTTGGCTACCTTGGTACGAGCGGTTGTTTCTAGTTTTTCCGCCATTTCTGTTAGCGTTAGCTGTGATAACTCACCGATATCTAGTCCTGCAAACTTAACCGATAGCGATTCTTTCTTCAATTTTTTACCATGACATTCTGGACACTCAGATATTTGCATAAATTGCGAGACGCGTTTTTTAGTTCGCGGGCTTTGGGTGGTGGCAAAAGAATGCAAAATGAAGTTTTTGGCACTGGTAAAAGTACCCATATAGTTTGGCTTTTCGCCTTTTTCTATCGCATCGCGCGTTTGCTCAATATTGTATTCAGGATAGACAGGCACTGGTGGCGTATCATCTGTAAACAAAATCCAGTCGCGTGTTTTTTTCGGCAATGTGTGCCATGGTTTATCAATATCGTAACCCAATGTGGTCAATATACGGCTGAGGTTTTGACCTTGCCACGCTGGTGGCCATGCTGCAATCGCACGCTCACGGATGGTCTTGGTGTTATCTGGGACCAGTAACTCTTCAGTGACCTCAAATACGCGGCCAATACCTGAACAAGTCGGACAAGCACCATCTGGCGTATTGGGAGAGAACGCATCGGCATATAGTATCCCCTGATCTGCCGGATATTCTCCTGCGCGTGAGTACAGCATGCGTAGACCATTGGATATCGTCGTCACGCTACCCACAGACGAGCGCACTGAAGGTGTACCCCGCTTCTGCTGTAATGCGACTGCTGGCGGCAACCCTTCTATAGAATCAACATCTGGCTCATCGACCTGATCAATGAGTCGTCTTGCATAAGGGGATACCGAATCAAGATAGCGGCGTTGTGACTCGGCAAACAACGTACCAAATGCCAATGACGACTTCCCTGAGCCTGATATACCGGTAAAGACCACCAGCGCATTACGAGGTAAATCAACATCGACGTTCTTCAAGTTGTGTACGCGTGCGCCTCTGACCTGAATGTTTTCTTGGTCAGGGTTATAGAGAGCGTTCTTTACTGTGCTTGTTATACTTGTTTTTTCTTCTAATTTTTTTGGGTTTGCCATAGTGCTACTGTTCCTATTAACTTTTTGTTTATTCCTAACATGCCTATTTGTCTTTATTCAATTAGCAGAAAGGTTAACACGTACTCATGCAAGGCTATGGCTAAGCTTACGTATCAATAGCATAGATAGACAAAACGATAACTCAAGTCACCCAATCATTAATAATAAAAAACCCGCATCAATGCGGGTTTTGTTTAGCAAAAAACACTATTAGTAAAATGACAAATTAGAGATTAAGACACCACCAAACGCATCAATTGGGTGCTGATATAGCCACCAAATGTCCCTACTGCATACCCTAAAATACCTAAGAATACGCCAACTGGAGCCAGTGACGGATGAAAAGCCGTTGCCACAATTGGTGCAGAGGATGCACCGCCAGTATTAGCATTGGAGCCAACCGCCAAAAAGAAAAACGGTGCTCGAATGAGTCGAGCGACAGCAAAGATAATCACGACGTGAATACTCATCCATAACAGACCGATTAGTAATAGTCGCCATTGCGAGACGATACCGGCCAGATTAATTTGCATACCGATCGCGGCGATTAATACAAAGATAAATACCGTGCCTATTTTTGATGCACCAACATGATCAAGCCTGCGAATCTTAGTAAAAGAAAAGATGACGCCTATTAAGGTGATAATCACCACCATCCAAAAGAACGAGCTGGCAAAGCTATACTGGACTGCCCATTTGTATGGGGCAAAAAACCCTGCAATCTGTCCTCCGACGAAATGCGCCACTCCGACCATCGCAAAACATAAACCAAACATCACCATCAAATCATTGATGGTTGCTGGGCGCGCATGATCACGCTCATAGCTCTCGACGGCTTTAATAACCTTATCGATACTACTGGTATCCGCGCGTAGAAAACGGTCTATCTTGTCACTGTGTTTTGCCATCACCAAGATAGCCAATAACCATAATGAGGCATTGGTAGCATCAACCAAAATCATCATACCAAACAAATCATCACTGACCCCGAATAGCTCCTTCATCGCGGCTTGATTGGCTGCACCGCCGATCCAACTACCCGCCACCGCTGAAAATCCGCGCCATAGCGTGTCATCTGTGAACATACCAGGCGATATCCACTTAGCCACTCCTAAACTGATTGGACCGCTGATGACGATGGCGATACTCGCAGCGAAGAACATGGCGATCGCTTTCCAACCTAAGCCCAATATCTTGGGCACATCCATCGATAAGGTCATCAACAGCAAACTTGCTGGCAGTAAATAAGTCGCAGTAAAACCGTAAATCTGTGAGCCAATACCATCAGCGAAAACGCCTAAGCTATTCAGAGTGGCTGGTATAAAGCAGCACAACACAATACCTGGTAGTACCGCATAAAACCGTCGCCAAAACTTACCCGGTAAGCCTTGGGTATAAAAAACCAGACCAATAATGGCCATGATGATGCCAAAAGCTAATGGCAAATTATCAATTGCTAAATTTGAGGTGGCAGACATCAAGGTGCTCCAAGTGTTACAACGGGCAAAAGTAAATCAGTATAGACAAGGCAAAAAACTCATACAAGGACAAATACAGAATTATCAAACGCAAAAAAGCCAGATAACAAGTATCTGGCTTTTCAATGCTGCGTTATACGATTAAATTAAGTGATTTTATTCAGATCATTATTAACCGTTAACGATAGCGTTATTACGAGTTGTTACCACGGTTGCCGCCGTTTGGACGACCTTGGCCACGGCTGTCAGAACGACCAGCTGGACGACCTTGGCTGCCGCTTGGACGACCGCGACCAGTTGCAGCGCGCTCACCACGTGGAACGCCAGTGCTATCACCGCGGCTAGGGCCACCAGTGCGCTTACCTTGATAAGGCTTGCCACCTGAACGCTCATTTGGCTTACCAGATGAATCACGTGGCTTACCTTGATAACCGCTATCATTGCTAGCACGTTGACCAGTTGATGAGCTGTCGCTTGAACGACCACGAGCATTAGCAGGATTACCTTGATAGCCACCGCTTGAACGACCACGGCCTTGACCATTACCACCACCGTTAGAGCGACCACGACCACGGCCACGACCATTACCTTTGTTTTCGCTAGGTACGTAAGTTTTCTTAGGCTCCATGCCTTCGATGATACATACTTCCATTTTGCGATCTAAATAACGGTTGATAGCGTTTAGCTGTGGACGGTCATCCATGCTACATAAGCTGATAGCGATACCAGTACGACCAGCACGGCCACAACGACCGATACGATGGACATAATCTTCAGTTTGGCGTGGAAGATCATAGTTGATTACGTGCGAGATTGCTGGGATGTCTAGACCACGAGCAGCAACGTCAGTCGCTACTAGGATTTTAACTTTACCATTACGCAAATCTTGAACAATACGGTTACGCTTGCTTTGTGGCAAGTCACCATGTAGGAAGCTTGCTTTATGACCAGCTTCTTGTAACTGTTTTGCTAGTTTTTCAGTGCTACGTTTGGTAGCAGCAAAGATAATGATCTGTTCCATATCTTGCTGGCAAACGATTTTGTCAAGTAAACGGTTTTTGTGATCGAAATCATCACAGTAGTACACTTTTTCTTCGATGTGTGCAGATTCTACTTTGATTGATACACGCTCAGGGTTCTTAGTGAAGCTGGCAGCGATTTTACCTACTGGGCCATCCCAAGTTGCAGAACACATGATGGTTTGACGATCAGTAGGAGCAGCGCGCAAGATGTCACTGATGTCATCAGCAAAACCCATGTCTAGCATGCGGTCAGCTTCATCAAGTACCAATACTTCTAGGCTTGATAGATCAACACGACCAGCATTGATATGGTCAAGTAGACGACCAGGAGTTGCAACGATTACTTGAACGCCTTTTTTCAAAGCAGTGATCTGACCATTGTACGGTGCGCCGCCAACTAGTGGTACACAGAACAGACCGCGCATATCTTTAGAGTATGTACGAACGCTGTCATGTACTTGCTGAGCAAGTTCACGCGTTGGCGTTAGGATAAGTGCTTTGGTTAATTTGTCAAAGCTAGTAGCACGGCTCAAACGATCAAGTACTGGGATAACGAATGCGGCAGTTTTACCACTACCCGTTTGCGCTGACAATAAAAGATCACGACCTTCTAGAGCAAAAGGAATAGCTTGTGCTTGGATAGGCGTTGGGTTGGTGTAACCACTGCGATCAAGTGCAGTTAGAATAGGCTTAGCGATGCCAAGATCAGTAAAAGTAACTTGGTTTTCGTCAACAGCGTCAGTAGTAGCCGCTTGAGTGTCAGTGTTTGGGGTGTCAGTGCTTTCGATGATACCGTTTTCAGCGGCGATTGCAGATAAGATGTCAGTCATAGTAATCCTTGGTAAGTATAAGCTGCTGTAAATTCAGCAAACTTGATGCATACCACTGATAACCGTTCACCACGCTGCCTTTATTAAAGAATTACCGGACCACTGTAGGAGTGTCGATAATCAGAAACCCAGCCAATAGAGCTGTCGTTTCTACAATAAATGCGTTCGTGCTGTCTGACGTATTTTGGTGGTAGTGCCGAGTGTCTTATCCTTGCTTGATATACGCGCATTATCGATGCTTTGTCTAAAGCAGATAAAGGCAAACAGCAACCAATCTAATCCATACTTATGGAACAGTAGATAAGATATGAGTCAAAAATAACGGATATTTTAAAAGGTTATTTAAGTACACAAAATCATCGGCAACAATTACTTATGGTCATCCTAGACCCAAAATCGCAGGCGATGTTATCAATCTCATAATTCACGAAAGCTATAAGCTAACGTGGCGACGTAGTATATCATAATAAAAGTACAACTATACCTATTTTTTCACATAATTATTAAATAAGACTTAGCCAATAACAGCTCGATGTTTAAGTATCGATATGATTCAGCAGGTTATCGTTTATATTCAATACTATTTACTTGTTTTAACTTCTGTCACGTAGGTCGGTAGCTGCCACGCCCCACCTGCTTCAATCATGCGGCACAGCCCAGTACTGCTCTGATGGCTTTTTTCAAACGATTTTCCCGTCCATATCCAGTCAGTCTTAGTTAAGCAGTCACCGATACCACGACCTTTTTGTACTGAAGTGACTATACCTTTATCGTAGTCAGTCGCGTTGGTCGTTACCAGTGTTGGATTGTAAGGTTTGGTGTCATTGATGACCCAGGCACCCGCCCCTGTATTATAAGCGCTCGTCCAACAATCATGCTGTGCTATTAATTTCGAGCTGTTCAAGCGACTAACACGCCATGGTGATTTATCTGACAAATTTGGGCAGTCATCATCGACATCTTTGATAGTGCCTTTCATCAGTGCGGCCAATTGCGACGACTTCATGACAAACTTTTTCTTATCATTCACGGCGGCATTTGGTTTAGGTGCGACAAAACGTAATGTGGGTGCCGCTTTAGGTGCTAACACACCGCTATTAGGTTTAACCGCACTAGCATGATCAATAAAAGCGCTCGATGTCCCTACTCGCCCCTGTGCTTCGTCCGCTTTGAGCATAACGGCACTCGCGCCTTTATCAGATAGCTGCCAACGTGAGTTGCGCAGTACCAGTTCGATATTGCTTGATTTGGTCAGCGCCTCTAACAGTGCGGTCACTTGTGTTTTAGTCAATTCGGCACTGCCTGCTGTGGCCGAAAACGGCTGAGTTTCACCGTAGTCTTTGTCATTAATAAACAATGATATACGGTGACGGTTACCCAGTTTCATCAAGGCTTTAGATGAGCTTTCTTTGGCACCGCCAATTTTTACTTTGCCATCCACGCTTGCATTCGCACCTGCGCGGCGTGTGAGTAATACAGATATAGGGAATTCGCTATTGTTTTCTGCTTGATAGCCTGCCAGTCGGCACGTACGGGTGTTATCACAAGCAACTTGCCAATCTTGGCTGGTCAGCTCAACGCCTGAATGTGCCATACTTGCTGTGCTAAATAAGGTGGTGCTGATAGCAGCAAATAAAGATAATCGTATTTTATTTTTTATCATTAATAAGGGTGTCTTTTTTGTTTTTTTAGAATTAAGTCTTAGACGAGTGGTATCGTTCGTTTGTAAGTATGGAGAGACGTTTATATGTCGATAGTTCTGAGCAGCCTTGATCTGAGAATAGCAAACAGCAAAGCGATTATTGCTTGTCTGTAGTGATATATCCATCAGCTTACGGTTGTCGTCATTCATAGTCATTACTCATCAATAGAAGCAGTACAAGTACCTACCCATCAAGGCAGTGTCTGCTATCTTAACGTATCAATGTTTCTGTCTGTTATACTAATGTACTATTATGTAAACGGGCAAGTATATGATTATTTTAATATAACCATATATAAATACAGAATAACTGCGAGTTGAATGGTTATAAATGTCTATAAAATAAGGCTGATAAGCAATCCGCTTATCAGCCTTATTATTACGCTGTGTACTGCTCAACTATGGTCTAAGAACGCTAAAATGGTACAAGGCAGCCGACTGTAAATTGTACACCTAGGAAGGCTAACGCCGTAGCAGTTTAGTCGTTCTCTAATTATAGTTAATCCATTGATTGTAATGGCAACTCTACAGCACGCTTGATCGCTGGTCGCTCAGCAATAGCCTCTGCCCAACGTTTTACGTGAGTATAATCATCTACTTGTAAAAACTCTGCTGCGTCATAAAGCTTACCAAGCACTAGCTGACCATACCATGACCAAATGAGCATATCCGCGATATTGTAATCCGCTTCATCGTTACCACACATGTACTTGTTGTCTTTTAGATGGATATTGAGTACATCAAGCTGACGTTTGGCTTCCATCGTATAGCGGTTGATTGGGTACTCTAATGGTTCGGGTGCATAAGCATAGAAATGTCCAAAGCCGCCGCCGAGAAACGGCGCACTACCCATCTGCCACATCACCCAAGACAGACAGTCGGCACGCGCTTTGCTAGCCGATAAAGGGATAAATTTGCCAAACTTTTCTGCTAAGTACATTAAGATGGCGCCAGACTCAAAGATCGCAATAGGCTCACCGTCGTTTCTGTTAGAATGATCGACCAAAGCTGGGATTTTTGAGTTGGGGTTTATTGTCACAAAGCCAGAGCCAAATTGCTCGCCCTCAGAAATGTCAACTTTATACGCATCGTACTCAGCGCCTTTGACACCAATTTCGGCCAGCTCTTCTAGTAGCATGTTTACCTTGACGCCATTCGGTGTATTCAGCGAATACAATTGTAGTGGCGCATTACCTACTGGTAGCTCTTTATTAAAACGTGCGCCAGCTGTCGGGCTATTGATGTTGGCGAACTTACCACCGCTTTCTTTATCTTGCGTCCAAATTTTTGGTGGTACATATTTATTATTATCCTGACTCATAATTTATCCTCAGTTTATTTTTATAAATGTAGGGAGTGCTTACTATAACGACAACCACTCCCTACATTAAAGTCCTCTCTTGTAATCAATGTAATTGCGGTTAGGTTTTTTATTTTTCCGCTTTGACAGCGCACCGTTACCTTGAGTCACTTTTATTATAACGCTCTAGTCGTTAATATACTTTTTGCTTGTTTTATAATCAGATATCCAATGAGATTTACATGGTAACGCTAACCCCAACGCAAGATAAATACTTACCCTATGTGCTAGCGGTAGCGCTGTTCATGCAGATTTTGGACGCCACTATTTTAAACACGTCCTTACCGCAAATGGCACAGGCGTTGGGTGAGTCGCCACTGAAGATGCAATGGGCAGTGATCAGTTATGCCTTGACCTTGGCTATATTCATTCCTATCAGTGGTTTTTTGGCGGATAAATATGGCACACGTCGGGTATTTCTATCGGCCATCGTCATTTTTTGTATTGGCTCGTTGCTGTGTGCTGCCTCACCTACGCTAGATTTTTTGATTGGCTCACGCATCGTGCAGGGTATTGGCGGTGCGATGATGACGCCCGTTGCTCGTTTGATACTGGTTAAGTCTTATCCTCGCAACAAGCTCTTGACTGTGATGAACTTTGCGGTGATACCGGCATTGGTCGCGCCTTTGGTTGGCCCAGTATTGGGTGGTTATATCGTACAATATGCCAGCTGGCATTGGATATTTTTAATTAATATTCCGATGGGTATCATCGGTTTTATTATGGGCAAAAAACTCGTGCCTGCATTATTTGAGGATACTAAGCGTCTAGATTGGACAGGGTTTTTATTGTTTGCGGCAGCCGCTTGTGGGTTTACGTTGGCGGTAGAGTTCGGCTCACAGGCAGGACGAGAGCTTTATGGGTTATTCTGTGGTTTGGGTGCGGGACTGCTGATAGGTGCTTATATCTGGCATGCCAAAAAGCGGGATGCGCCACTGTTTCCTTTGAGCCTATTTGACATTCGTACCTTCCGCATTGGTATTACGGGTAACTTATTTACGCGACTCGGTATCAGTGCGGTTCCGTTCCTACTACCGCTACTATTACAGGTGGTGTTTGAGTACTCACCATCACAGGCGGGTTGGTTACTGGCCCCTATCGCTGTAGGTGCCATCGGTATCAAGCCATGGGTGAGTAAAATCATTCAGCGTTACAGCTATCGCACTGTTTTGGTTTACAACACCTTTTTTATGGGTTCGCTTATCATCGTATTGGCACAGTTCAATGACGCATCACAATGGCTGTGGTTCATACCCATCTTGACTGTCATGGGCGCTTGTAATTCTATGCAGTTCAGCGCAATGAATACCATTACTATTGGCGACCTTCATGGCACACAGACCAGTAGTGGCAACAGCCTAATGGCGGTCAATCAGCAATTGGCCATTAGCTTTGGTATCGCCTTTGGTGCAGCAGTACTTAATTTGCTGCGTGATAGGTTCGAGCTAGATACCTTGGCTGCATTCCAAACCACTTATTGGATACTTGGTATTTTAACCATTCTCTCAGGATTGTACTTTTTACGCCTAAAGCCTGAAGATGGTCGCGGTCTATATTAAAGAGTACCGGATAGAGTCTGTCAAATTTCAGACATAATAATGCCAGCTCATGTTTTGGTTTATGACCAATCATAGGCTGGCAAGTTTAGAAAATATGATCTATTTATCTATCACATCATCTTATGGTGCGTCGTCATCACTCATTTGTGATTGGATGTATCGTTCCACCCCGACACTCTTAATCAAATCTTCTTGCGTGTCTAACCAGTCTTCATACTCTTCATTACCATCTTTTAAGATGACCAATAACTGGCGAGATACGTAGTCAGATTTTGTCTCACATAACGTGATAGCGTCCGTAATAATTGCAAATTTTTGCTTTTCTAAACGCAAATTACAGTCAATCATTTCAGGCACATCTTCAGCGATGAACATTTTGCCATAATCTTGCAAATTCGGTAAACCGCCTAGCAATAAAATCCGTGCAATCAGATCATCAGACCATTTCATTTCAGCAATAGACTGCTTATAAAAGCTTTCATTAAGGGCTTCTAATCCCCAATGACGTGCAATGCGAGCATGTAAAAAGTACTGATTAATAGCAATCAGCGACTGTCCAAGTACTTTGTTTAAAGCACGAATGACCTCTTTATCCCCTTTCATTATCTTTCTCCCTATTCATTTATTATTTAAGCTAAACATTATTCATCTAATTATCTAGGACACGCCCTAGCATGGTGTTAGATGAGATTAGGAGTGACTTCAGCCATTTGGCTTTGTAGATAATTGGGCAGGCCAATCATATCAATTAGGCGCAGTTGTTGCTCAAGCCAATGAGCATGGTCTTCTTCAGTATCTTTTAGTTGCTCGACCAGCATCTCACGTGTGACATAGTCATGCTCTGCTTCACAGATAGCAATGCCATCCTTTAAATGCTGCTGTACTTGATACTCTAGATTAAGGTCAAGCTGAAGCATTTCGGGAACAGTAGCGCCGATATTGATCGCATCAACCGTCATTTTAGGCGTGCCACTTAACATTAAGATACGGCGAATGATGGCTTGGGCATGCAATGTTTCATCAGCCATCTCATGATGGATGCGATCATACAACTTGCCATAATGCCATTCAGCATACATTTCTGAATGAATAAAATACTGATCACGAGCGGCAAGCTCACCACCTAATAAAAAATTCAAATAATCAATGACTTTTGGGCTACCTATCATAACTTATACTCCCCTATTTATACTTTACTACTCACATTGCATCCATAATTACCCATATAAGGATAGTGTTATTAGCAAACTGAGTAGTAGATATCAAAACCAACAAAATGCCTTACAGCGTCAGACATATATAGTAGCATAACGGCTCTGATATCGCTTGTAACGTTAGGAACTAAGAATAAGATGCTAATTGAGAACAATAATTAGCTAGCGTTAATTCTGATTATTAGAGGTGCTTAAAATAGGTGTATTAGCGAAGTTATACGGACGCTTGCAACTACCCTTTATATATAATAGTTAAAGCGTAAGTGAAGTCTGTTAGATATTTTGTGTGATGCTAAAGCCTATTCTTGATTTTAATATTAAAAGTTGATGCTGCTTAAACGGCGTAAGCTAAGACATCAAGTTTCGCATGGTGCTCTTCTAAGTAATCATTGACCATAGGTTCACAGCAGCCACAGCAAGTCGCTACATCAAGCGTGTCTTTTAAACCATCAAGCGTATCAATGCCTGAGGCAATAGCTGCTTTAATTTGCTTTTCTTTTACGTCGTTGCAGATGCATACGTACATGAACTAACTCCTACGAATATCGCTATCCAATAACTACTGGCTAATCATTTTTACTGCTTGACCTATAATAACGATAACTATTATCATTTTCAATAGTATTTGATATATTTTAATGACAGCGAAGTTTTTTTAAAGGAAAGGTATAACTTGGCAAGAATATTGCAACAATTAATCTATGTAAGCGAATATAAATATTTATGTTATGATATAGATGAATGGTAGTAAATTTACGATAAACTGTAATTTAGCTTATTTTTTAATCGATTTTGTAGATAACTACTGCTATATTGACCATCTATCAACAATAACCCCATAGGGATTATTTTATGTCTGATAATAATTTTACGATACGACCAATTGAATTATTTAAAGTTCTATCCGATCCAACGCGTTTAAAAATATTTCAAATTCTTTTTAATAAACAATCACGTTGCGTGGGAGAGCTAGTAGAAATATTAGATCAACCTCAACCAACGATATCGCGTCATTTAAATCATTTGAAAAAATTAGGTATTTTGAACTGTGTACGTGATGGTACATGGATGTGGTATGAAGTTGCCGATGATTTACCAGAATGGTGCCAAGAGGTTTTAGAGATTACTTATAAGCAAATATCTGCCAATGATGTTGCGCTACCAAAAGCAGGCTAAATGTGATTGGTATTAAGAAAATCTGAGGCATCGTTTAACGCAAAAAAGACCTATTTATCATAGGTCTTTTTTATGTCTGCTAACAATGTGACTATGAGAATGTGGCTGTAATGACATAACTCTAGTAACGTGGCTTTAGCAATATGGCTATGCCATATTCAATTATGTCAGATCTAAAAACTCACTGATAAAGGCACTGGCTGGCTGGTGTATCAGCTCTTCTGATGTTCCTACCTGCTCCACTCGCCCTTGGTTCATGACAACGATTTCATCCGATACCGCACGGGCTTCTTCTTGATCATGTGTGACCATGATACTGGTGATACCTAGCTCATGATGAATATTTTTCAACCAAGTGCGTAGCTCTTTTCGCACCTTGGCATCCAGTGCACCGAACGGCTCATCAAGCAATAATAGTTTAGGCTTCACTGCAAGCGCTCGTGCGAGTGCAATGCGCTGACGCTGACCACCTGATAGTTGGTGTGGATAAGCATTGGCAATTTGTGGCAGCTGTACGAGCTCTAACAGCTCGGCCACACGCTTATTGATGTCAGCTTTGCTTGGTCGCTCATGCTTTGGCAGCAACGTTAGACCAAACGCGACATTATCAGCGATGTTTTTGTGACGAAATAAGGCATAGTGCTGAAACATGAAGCCAATATGACGTTTTTGCACAGGCGTATTGGTCACATCCAGTTCATCAAACAATATTTGCCCTGAGTCAGCATACTCAAGACCAGCGATGATACGCAATAGCGTCGTCTTACCACAGCCTGAAGGCCCTAGTAATGTCGTCAGCTTGCCGGTAGGTACCGTGATATTGATATTGTCTAAGGCGGTAAAATTACCGAATTTTTTATTAACGCTGCGAATCTCGATGCTCATAATAGTATCTCTTATTATATTTTTTGTCGTATCGTGACTTATTTATCACTGCTATTTTTAGTCGTAGCAACCGTAGCATTGGCACTCACTGATAGCTCAGGTATATTGGCCAGTCGCTCAGATTTAGCAAACTTACGCTCTTGTAGCTTAGTCATAACTTGCTGAATGAGTAGCGTCACGAGAGCCAATGCAGCAAGTAAGCTAGATAGGGCAAAAGCGGCGGTAAAGTTATAATCGTTATAAGCAATCTCGACTAATAGCGGCATGGTATTGGTCTCACCGCGAATGTGACCTGATACCACACTGACAGCACCAAACTCACCCATCGCCCGCGCATTGGTCAAAATCAAGCCATATAACAGTGCCCACTTGATATTTGGCAACGTTACATGCCAAAAAGTCTGCCAACCAGTCGCGCCCAACGTTAAGGCTGCTTGCTCTTCACTGTCGCCTTGAGTCTGCATAAGCGGTATCAGCTCACGTGCCACAAACGGAAAGGTGACAAATAATGTCGCCAAGACAATACCAGGAACGGCGTAAATGACTTGGAAACCCATGCTTTCGAGCCAGCCACCAATGGTAGAGTTAAGCCCAAATAGCAATATGAACATCAAGCCTGCGACCACTGGTGACACTGAAAATGGCAAATCAAGTAACGTAGTGACCAACTGCTTCCCTTTAAACTGATAACGTGTGACCAACCATGCAATCGCGATGCCCATCACCATGTTAATCGGCAAAACGATGGCAGCGGTAATTAGCGTTAGCTTAATGGCTTGTAGCGCTTCTGGATCGACCAATGAAGCAACATACAACTGCCAGCCACCCTTAAAGGCTTCATAGAACACCGCTAGCAAAGGTATTACTAGCATTATCACCATGAACAGTACAGCGATACCGATAAAGGTGCGGCGTATCCATGGCGTATCTTTGGTTGCCGCATTACTTTGGTAGTCGTAGCTATTGGATATTTGCATGTTAGCGAGCTCCTACACGGCGCGACAGCTTCCACTGCACAATATTAATGGTTAATAAAATTACAAACGAGATGAGCAGCATAAATAGCGCGACCGCAGAGGCGCCTTGAATGTCAAACTGCTCAAGCTTACTGATAATAATCAGCGGTAAAATCTCAGACTGCATCGGGATATTGCCCGCGATAAAAATAACTGAGCCATACTCACCCGTCGCACGGGCGAACATCATACCCGCACCCATTAATAGTGCTGGTAGCAGCTCTGGTAATATTACTTTACGGAAGGTGGTGAAACGATTGGCACCCAATACGGCTGCCGCCTCTTCAAACTCAACTGATAGCTCAGCGAGTACTGGCTGCACGGCACGGACGATAAAGGGGAAGCTGACCACGACCAGCGCCAACCAAATACCTATCGGTGTAAAGGCCACTTGAATATCAAATTTGGCAAACCACTGCCCCATTAGACCGTTAGGCGCATACAGAGTGGCAAGCGAGATGCCAGTGACAGCCGTTGGTAAGGCAAATGGTAAATCAACCAAGGCATTGATCAAGGACTTGCCCCAAAACTCATAACGTACCAATACCCAAGCGACCAATGTACCAAACACCATATTGGTGAGCATCGCTAAAAATGACATCCATAAGCTCAGCTTGATAGCAGCAGTCACTTGCGGCTGGCTAATGGTTTCCCAAAAACCCGTCCAGCCCATCTGCGTGGTCGTATAGGCCATCATGGCAAACGGCAGCACCACCAATAGCGATAAGCTAAAAACAGTAATGCCCATGCTTAGACCAAACCCTGGCAGCACATTGCGTTGACGCAAGCGTGTCAGCCAACCTTTCTTAGGAAGGGGTTTGCTGGTAGAAGATGTGGGTGCACTCATAATGATATCCTGTTGCCCAACTGATGGTACTTATCGTAAGACCATGTTATATCGAACTTATTATTAGGCCGTGTCTTCATTTCAAAAATGGTGATAAAAATGAGATAAATTGCCGTCAAACAAGAAAAATAGCGCAGATAATATCGGGATATTAGCCAGCTATTTGACGATGTTTGGCAAGATTTAGCCATCTTTAGCCCATTTAGATGACTATCGAGTGAATTGAAGACACGCCCTAGTATGCTTACGGTATAAAGGACATAGTGCGTACGACCATGTCCTTTATGGAATTTCTTATGAATGACTACATCACCTGATTTATAGCAAAGTAATCACCTTTACTAAATCGCTACTCAGTGATCATTCTTGTCTTAGTCATTTGCTACTGCGGTGCATTGATGGCCAGTTGGTCAAACACGCCACCATCGCTGAAGTATGTACCCATGATGTCATCCCATGAACCAAAGGCATCATTCGGACGGAACGTTTCAACTGGTGGTAATTTATCACCATTTTTATCAAGCACGCTTTGCACGCTAGGACGTAGATAAAGATCGGCGGCTAACTGTTGAGCTGGCTCGCTCCATAAGTAATCCAAATAAGCTTTTGCTGCGTCCGTTGTGCCTTTTTTATCCGTTACTGATTTGACAATCGCCACTGGGCTTTCTGATTTAATCGAGTATTTTGGATAAACGATATCGACTTGACCAGCGCCGAAATCAGTTGCTGCAAGGTTTGCTTCGTTTTCAAAAGTAACCAAAACGTCACCGATACCACGCTGAACGAATGTAGTCGTTGCAGCACGTCCACCATTCTCATAAACTTTGACATTTTTTAGCATGTCTTTGACGTAGCCTTTAGCCTTGGTTTCATCTTGGTTAAAAGCATGCAGACCATAGCCATAAGCACCTAAGAACGCATAACGACCATTACCCGTGACTTTCGGGTTTGCCATCACAATCTCAAGACCGTCTTTGGTCAAATCGTCCCAATCATTGATACCTTTTGGGTTGCCTTTACGTACCAAAAATACGATGGTGCTGGTAAAAGGTACGGCGTTGTCAGGGAATTTGCTTTCCCAATCTGATTCAACCAAGCCTTTTTTCTCAAGCAGCTCAATATCAGACCCTTGGTTCATAGTGGCAACATCCGCTTGTAGACCGTTAGCGACAGACAGTGCCTGTTTGCTTGAGCCACCATGTGACTGTTTGATTAGGATGTTACTGTTTGGGTTTTCAGCTTTGTAATGCTCAACGAATAATGGGTTGTAGTCTTTATAAAAATCACGTGCCACATCATAAGAGACATTTAACAACTCGATATCTTGAGTTTCTGTTGCTGCGCTACCACTTGCATCTGTCTGCTCGCTGTTGCTACAGCCGACCAGACCTAAAGTTAATGCAACACCGGCAATACTTAGGACGTTCAGTGTTTTACTCTTTTGTTGATAGCGCACAGCGTATGTCATAAATCCCTCAAAGATATCTGTTAAGTAATGCAAGTATGCTAACAGCGCCATCTTATTATGTTTAATGATGAATATGCGTATGTTATTGCCAAAACGGAATAACAAGAGCGTAACGTTAAACTTATCAATCAGTTGGCAAAATCCTACTAGAAGCGCCTCGTTTATAGAGACTCAAAAGCGGATACGATTGACGGTATTTTTTATCTGACAGCTGGCAAGTTATGCATGACTTTATATATTGCTTTATAGATTACTTTACAGACTACTTTTTCACACTTGCCAGCTGATCGAATCGTCCACCATCGACAAAGAACGTATCCATAATCTGCGTCCAAGCACCAAAGACAGCCACTGGCTCAAAAGTCGTAATCTCAGGCAATGTGTCTCTATGAGCAGCCAGCACTTCTGCATTACTAGGGCGCATATACATCTCTGCCATGAGCTCCTGAGCAGGTACATCCCACAGACCTTGTAAGTAAGCACTTGCGGCATCTGTCTTACCGCTCTTATCCGTAACGGCTGTGACGACCGCCACTGGATTGGCAATCACAATAGAGTAGCTTGGATAAACGATATCGACTTTTCCTTTAGCAAATTCCTTGGCAGCCAAATGTGCTTCATTTTCAGTCGTAATGAGCACATCCCCTAACCCGCGCTGGGTAAAGCTGGTCGTCGCCGCACGCGCACCATTGTCATAAGTGACCACGTTTGCCAATAATTTCTTGATAAAGTCATCGGTTTTGGTAGGCGTTTCCACGCTTTCTTTGAATTGATGCAGACCGTAGCCATAAGCACCTAAAAAGGCATAGCGCGCTGTACCACTGGTTTTTGGGTTCGGTATGACCACATCGATATCATTACGTGCCAGATCTGACCAGTCTTTGATATTTTTTGGATTGCCAGAACGGACCAGTAGCACCATCGTGCTGGTATAAGGCACCGCATTATCCGGAAATGCCTGCTTCCAATCAGTGGCTACCAGCCCTTTTTCTACCAGCAGATTCATATCGCTTTCTTGGTTTAAGGTTGCCACATCTGCTTGCAGACCATTGGCAATAGACAGCGCTTGCTTGCTCGATCCGCCATGTGACTGATTTACCTTGATCTTGCTACCTGGATGCTCTTTTTGATAACTTGCACTGAATAGAGTGTTGTAGTCTTTATAAAAATCGCGTGATACATCATAAGAGACATTCAATAAGCTAATATCTTGCGAGTCTCCTGCTGTCGATGTGTCTTGCGATGTAGATTCATTAGAGTTACAACCTGCTATGAGCACCGTAACGGCCAGTACGCTACCCACTTTTAAGGTAATATTAGACAGTTTTGATTGTATGGCTGATTGCATGATTTTCTTCTTAATAGATGGTTGGGCGTTAGCAAAATAGTGGGCACTTTATTATTAATATTGCAGCCCAACGTATTTCGAAAATCACCCTATGGATAATAAAAGATATGCTAGCAGTTTGTGTACCGGACTCTTAGTGACGAATTCGCTTATCGAGTGGTTAACTTGGCATAAGCAAATTTTTCGACTGCCTTTAACTGTCTGTTTTTACTTAATTTTATAAAAAATATAAAGATATGAGTTTTCTGACTAAGACTTCATAGAAAAGGGACCAAACGATAATCGTATGATCCCTTCCTTTAAAGACAGCTTTTTGGATATCGTTAAATACCGTAGTCAGTCAGATGCTGTTATATAGTCGGTTCACTATAATTTGGATACAAGGAAGGCGAGTGAAAGTACTACAAGTCGTAGACTAAGCGAGCCTGACACCGTATCCAATTTATAGAGGATTGACTATACCGCAGAAGCACCTGTCAACTTAACTTCAGCACGTTCTTCTTTTGCGATACCTGCATAGTAATCACGCAATATTTGTAGCACTTCTGGACGACTGAAGTTTTCTGGCACCACTTCGTCTTCTGATAGTGCTTTACGTAGTTTTGTTCCAGATACTTTGACATGCTCAGAAGCATCATGCGGGCAAGTTTTGTCTGAAGCCATTGCATTACAAGCGTTACACCAGAACGTCCAGCCAATTTTTAATGGTTGAGTAATGAGGTCATCTTTACCCACGTGATCAAAGATGGTCTGCGCATCAAAAGCACCATAATAATCACCAACACCTGCATGATCACGACCCACAATTAGATGGCTACAGCCATAGTTTTGACGGAATAGCGCATGTAACAACGCTTCACGTGGGCCTGCATAGCGCATGTCTAGCGGATAACCGGCTTGGATCACAGTGTCTTGTCTAAAGTAATTATCAATCAAAGTTTTGATCGCTTCTTGACGGACGTCTGCTGGGATATCACCAGGCTTCAATGCGCCCAATAATGAGTGAATCAATACACCGTCACAAATCTCGATGGCAATCTTGGCAAGATATTCGTGTGAGCGGTGCATCGGGTTACGCGTTTGGAATGCTGCAACTGTTTTCCAGCCTTTGGCGTCCAATATTTCACGTGTCTCAGCAGGGGTTTTATAAATCTCAGGATACAGTGTTGGAAACTCGCCTTCGCTTAATACTTCTACACTACCTGCGATATTAACGTCATCTTGACTCAATACTTGCTGTACGCCTGGATGCTCGCTATCAGTTGTCGTAAAGACTTGCTGACACTCATGCGCTTTATCGATGGTATAGGTTTCTTCTACCGTTAAGATTCCCATGACTTCACCATCTTGGGCGACCAATGCGACTTTGTCACCTTGGCTTAAGCTATCGGCAATGGCTTTAGGTGCTGACAACGTAATAGGAATCGGCCAAAACAAGCCTGCGTTGTCGCCACTTTGCAAGCGCATTTTGTCAACGACACCTTGCCAATCCGCTTGATTCATAAAGCCGTTCAGTGGTGTAAAGCCACCAATACCGAACATAATCAAATCACCGCGCTCACGAGAGCTTAAGGTAATGGTCGGTAATGTGCTGGCAAGTGTCAGCGCTTCGCTGCGAGCGTCACCGTTTAATAATAGTGGTTTTAGTACATCGCTGCCATGTGGAGGAACGAGTTGTGATGGCTTTTGATTAGAGATAGTAGATGTCATAGTAATTTTAAAACCTCAATGTATAGAAAAAAGAGTTGAATAACAGCAAGTGAATGGCTTAAAAGGTAACTTTATGAATAAGATGCTAACGATCGTCAGTTAAAATCATGCATTACCAGATATTAAATTTTAGGGGTTAAATTTGATAAGCATAGGCTACCTAACTTTCGTTATGAAAATTTATGCTGTGTTTGGATATGTATATGTCTTAAAGGAATTTATGTTTTGAAGCACAAGCTTATATGATGTAAAGCTGAACGGTACACATTGCGATCGACAACAAAATATATTACACACGCAAATCATTTTCGTCGCTGCTTTTAAGTCTAAAAACAAATTTGAGATTACGTCATGTATCAATATAACTACGCTGACCAAAACTTAGTAGAGGAACGAGTCGCCCAGTTTCGCGACCAAACCGAACGGTTTTTGGCGGGTGAGCTGCCAGAAGAACAGTTTTTGCCACTGCGTTTGCAGAATGGTCTTTATATTCAGCGTTATGCGCCGATGTTACGTATTGCTATTCCTTACGGTCTACTAGCCAGCTACCAGTTGCGCAAATTGGCAGAGATTACCCGTAAGTACGATAAGGGTTACGGACACTTCACGACCCGTACCAATATCCAGTTGAATTGGCCAAAACTTGAAGAAGTGCCAGACATATTGGCGGAGTTGGCATCAGTACAGATGCATGCCATTCAAACCTCGGGCAACTGTATTCGTAACACGACTACCGATCCTTATGCGGGTATTCATCAAGAAGAGATTGCGGATCCACGCCCTTATTGCGAAATTATCCGTCAGTGGTCTACCTTTCATCCTGAATTTGCTTTTTTACCGCGTAAATTTAAGATTGCTGTCGTTGGTACTGCCAATGACCGCGCGGCGACGCAAGTACATGATGTCGGATTACATGTAAAAACCAATGACGCAGGCGAGATTGGTTTTGAAGTATTGGTGGGTGGCGGTCTTGGCCGTACGCCAGTGATTGGCAAAGTGATTAACGAATTCTTGCCACGTCAGCATCTACTTAGCTATCTAGACGCTATTTTGCGCGTTTATAACCTACATGGTCGCCGTGACAATAAATACAAAGCCCGCATCAAGATATTGGTCGAGAGCATGGGCGGTCCTGCCTTTGCTAAATTGGTCGATGCTGAGTGGGAAGCCCATACCAAAGATGGTCCACTGACCTTGAGCGATGCAAACTTTGACACGGCTATTGGCTTCTTTAGTGAGCCTGACTATGTTGGTTTTGATGCGCTACAAGTACAGTCTGACTTGCAACAGCAACTCAATGCGAATAAAGACTTTGCCGATTGGTATAACCAAAATACAGTCGCGCATAAAATAGCAGGCTATCGCGCCGTCGTAATTTCTCTAAAAGCAGGCTTGGTCGATGGAACCTACGTACCATCTGGTGATGTCAGCGAATCACAAATGGATGCTCTCGCTGATCTGTCAGACAAATATAGCTTTGGTGAGTTGCGCGGTACTTATCAGCAAAACCTCGTATTCTCTGATGTGCAAACCAATCAACTATATGAGCTATGGGAACAGTTGGCGGATTTGCATTTAGCACGTGCCAACATAAACACGCTAACCGATATGATTGTTTGCCCAGGTTGGGACTATTGCTCGCTCGCCAATGCCACGACTCACAACATCGCTGAGCAAATCGAAAAGAAATTTGATGATCTCGACTACCTTTATGACTTGGGTGAAATCCGCCTAAATATGTCTGGCTGCATGAACGCCTGTGCTCATCACCATACCGGTGATATCGGTATCTTGGGTGTTGATAAAAAGGGTGAGCATTGGTATCAAATCAGCCTAGGCGGTAACTCTAGCAACGATGCCAAAGTCGGTAAAATATTGGGTAAAGCAGTACCAGCCGAAGATGTGGTAATCACCCTACAAAAAATACTGGATGTGTATTTAGAGCAGCGTGTGAGCAATGAGAACGACGTAGAAGCCTTTAGTGACTTGGTCAATCGCGTTGGCGTGGCACCTTTTAAGGAGAAGGTCTATGGGTAATCATCACGTATTAAATAACAATGGTATCGATATCAGTCAATCCGATACGTGGCTAGCACTCACTACTAATGAGCTACCAGAAGGTATTGCCCTAACCCACACATCACTGCTTGAGCTATTACATAAATCAGAAAAAACAGATGTGCTATTGCCACTTGATGATTTGCTAGACGCTACAGGCAAGATTGCCGGCGGACTATTACAACAAGTACGCGAGTTGTTGTCACAACACACTAGCCGTACAGGCGTTTGGGTGACATCGGACAGTGACACGGATGTATTGGTTGGCTTGTCAGAGTTTTTATTACAGCAAGACTTAATTGTCATTCATGTGCCATTGTTTGTCGATGGTCGCGGCTTCAGTTTTGCACAGACGTTACGCCAAATGGGTTACGAAGGCGAGATTCGTATGGCTGGCAAGTTTGGCCGTGACCAAATCGCTTATCTGTTACGTTCTGGTGCAGATAGCTTTGTGCTCAGTGAGCATGATATGCAATCGATTTCTGATATTGGTCAAGCATTTAACGCGCTTGCCAGTAGCTACGATGGTCGAAACGCTGCTGCATTACCGATGTTTGCTAACGTTTAATTTACCATCCATTATTTATTTAACTTTTACCAAATTTATTGTTAAACCAATCCCATTGTAAGGAATGTATCATGAGTCAATTACACCCAAACCTAGATATCGATCAAGCCAACCAAGAGCTAAACGGCAAGTCGCCAGAAGAGATCGTTTCATGGGCACTAAGCCAAGCTAAAAACCCAATCATTACTACTAACTTTCGTCCTTATGAATCAGCGATTTTACATCTAGTTGCCAAGCAGCGTCCAGATATCACTGTATTATGGGTAGATTCAGGCTATAACACGGATGCGACGTATCAATTCGCTAATAAAGTCATTCGTGACCTCAATCTAAATGTCGTTACTTATATTCCTAAGCAAACCGCTGCGCATCGTGACGCGACCATGAACGGTATTCCTGGTATTGATAATCCGCAGCATGATGAGTTTACTGACCAAGTAAAACTTGAGCCATTCCGCCGTGCATTAGATGAATTGAAGCCTGACGTTTGGTTCAATGCGATTCGTAAAGATCAGACGGAATTCCGTCAAGGTCTTGATGTGCTTAGCCTGTCAAAAGATGGCGTGTTGAAAGTAGCACCATTATTTGAAAAAACAGATGCTGATCTGGACGTGTATCTTGAAGATCATAACCTACCAAATGAGTTTGACTACTTTGATCCAACGAAAGTAGAAGAAAGCCGTGAGTGTGGTTTGCATACTCAGCTGTAATTGTAGCGTTTTCTGAATATCCAAAGCCCTCTCTTAAATTTAAGAGAGGGCTTTTTAATTTTTATAGCCGATTCAATTATTATCTAGCCACTTTGTGCTCGTTTAGTCGTTCTTGTTCAAACTGAGAACACACCCTAGTATCAAATTAACTGCCAACTCCCTTTAGCATCTCTTTTCCCCATTACTGCCAAAACCAACACCAGACTCAATATCAGCAACAGATACCAAGAGCCCAGCTTCCCCCAACCTACCATATGCCATAAATTTTCTTGTGATGGATAACGCCAAATATTTGCAAAAGTAGCAATGTTTTCTGCTAACCAAATCAAAAAAGCTAGAAACAATAGTAATGGTAAAAAAGGTAATTGATATTGTTTGGCATCACGTAATTGCAAATTGGTTTCGTGATTAATTTGAAAAAAAACTCTGGTTTTCCAGAACAAAATTATTGAAGCTATGAACAGTGCATTGCGAATATCGGGTACAAAAAATTTAGTAAAGAAGTTAATATAAGAAGAAACAACCAATAAACTTACCCATATTAAACTTGGCAAATTGGTAAAGGATGCATTAAACAGTCTTAGGCCACGTGCTAAAAAACTACCCACTGCCGAATACATAAAACCAGCGAAAAGCGGGACATTGGCAATTCTAAAAATTGCTTGTTCGGGATAATACCAAGAGCCAATTTTGGGATGGGTTAAAAAAAGCTCTAGGGCCATGGCCATAATATGAAAAATGGCAATAACCCATACTTCACGCGGTGTTTCTAATTTAAAATAAACTAAAAAAACCTGAATAACCAAAGCATATGCCAACAACATATCGTAGCGATAGATACCAGAAATGGACCAGCTCATTTGATGAGTCAGTACAAAAGCCAATAATAAAAGAATGCCAAATACCGCAGACGCCAAACTCAGCGCACCGCTACGTAAAATAATATTCAACACCTTAAATTAGCACTACAATCATGTCGACTACCAATTCGCGTGAAAAATTCATTGCTGTATTATGAATTACTTAAGTTTCAAACAAATGCTAAAAAAATTAATTTTCGGTTGTTTTATATTTATCTAGGAGTATTACTCTTCTTAGATTTTTTAGTATCATAGCTTCTTCTGTTTCTAGTATGCAAGCTAATAAGAAAAGGCAACTCTATAATGCATTCGATTGAATAAATAACGTTTTTTTAACGTCTTGTGGTATAACATTACGTTATTCTATGGTTTATCTTTGAGGGCTGTGCGCCATCATTCCATTAAGCCAACCCTTTCACACCCAATTACGAACGAAATTGCCATCTTTGCAGATAATCACGCGCATCGCGTTACTCAAGACTGGTAATAGTTTTACCGCACTCATCAATATGGATATTTGTTATGCCCTCTATACAAAAAAATGACTCACTCTACGAAAAGCTCCACGATAAATTGCCTCCTGTCGGTAAAGCTGCGTCTTTTCTGACTGGTGCCAGCGTCCTTACTGCCAACAGCATCTTCGTTGGTTTACCTATTTGGACTTTGGGTGCTGCGAAAGTATTAACCAAGTCAAAATACGCCGACGATGCACTCATTGCGATTACTAAGTACTGGATTAATAGTAATAACGCTGTGATCAATCATGCGTTGCCTCATAAAGACTGGCGTATTAATATGCCTGACGATCTGAGCGAGGATAAACAATACCTACTCGTGAGCAACCATCAGTCTTGGGTTGATACCAGTATCGTGCAATACATTAGCCAAGATAGATTGCCTTTGACACGGTTCTTTACCAAGTTTAATTTGATCTATATTCCTGTTATCGGTCAAGCTTTTTACTTCTTAGACTTTCCAATGATGAAGCGCTTTTCTTCTAAAGCGATGGCAAAAAATCCAGAACTTAAAAAACAAAATTTAATCGAAGCTAAGCGTGCGTGTCGCCAATTAAAAGACAAACCCTTTGCGCTACTTAATTATCTAGAAGGTACGCGCTTCACCAAAGAAAAACATGACAAACAAGACTCACCTTACCAGCATCTATTAAAACCACGGGCTGGTGGTCTGTCATTGGCAATCAATGCGTTAGGCGATCAGTTAGATTCGATTTTAGATGTCACTATCGTGTATCCAGATGGCACTCCTGACTATGATGACTTATGGAAAGGTAATATCCGTCGTCTAGGTGTTGATGTGACTCGCCTAAAGATACCTGATGAGCTGTTTGCCGCGATTATGGATGGTGGTTACGACCGTGATGAAGCCACGAAAAAGATGATGTTTGATTGGTTAGAAGATATCTGGCAACAAAAAGATGCACGTATGATTAAAATGCTCAGTGAGTTTGAGTAGGTTTTAGCATAAGACTGCATATATGATTGCGAACATTTTGTAAACGTTATAGCCAGAGCACTTAAGTATATCGCTTTGGCTATAATATTCCACCTTCATTCATACTTACCCTCTACCACCTTTGATTGCTAAGTATCGCGATGTGATTTAGCATTATCAACAACTTAAACAATGAAACACCCTTAAAAAATATTGCTATATACAGATGTATTCATTTTTTTATTTGGTTCATCTATTCCTTTTCCTATCAAAAATCACACCGCTCATATCAAAAACGAATATACTAATGCCAATTCACTGCGTGAGACGTCGCGCACGATACCTCATAATAGTGGTATATTTTACATTGAATGAATTGCTGGTGATGCTATGAACACTTTTCCATTATTTTTTAAATTAGAAGACCGCAAAGTGCTTATCGTTGGTGGCGGTGACGTGGCGCTACGCAAAGCGGATCTGCTTAGTCGTGCTGGGGCGGCAATCACTATCCTTGCCCCCGTTATTAGTGATGAGATACAATCCTTGCTCAATGATAGTAAGCATCAGCTCATCTATGAAAATTACAATAACACCTATATGTCAGGCGCACGCGTCATTATTGCGGCTACTGATGACGAAACGCTGAATCATCAAATCCATGCTGATGCCACTGCACTGAACATTCCAGTCAATGTGGTTGATACGCCGCATTTATGCGACTTTATATTCCCAGCCATTGTTGATCGCAACCCTATTGTGATTGGTATCTCATCTAACGGCAAAGCACCAGTGCTAGCACGTTTGCTACGTGCCCGCCTTGAGACGTTGATTCCACAAGGCTATGGCAAATTGGCCAAATTGGCAGGCGAGTTCCGTACTGAGGTAAAAGCTAAAATCCCTACCTTAACGGGGCGTCGCCAGTTTTGGGAGCGAGCTTTTGAAGGTAAAGTCAGTGAGCTCATGTTTGCTGGTAATGAAGTTCAAGCCACTGAGCAGCTACAAGCCGATTTAGATAGCATTGCTGCGAATGTTGCCAGTGCCAATGAATCACCAACCCATACGACTGTGGTAGCCACTCCTGTAGTCGACAATGATATCTCTGCTGAAACTACCATTCAAGTTGGCGAGGTTTATATTGTGGGCGCAGGCCCTGGTGACCCAGAGCTGCTAACTTTTAAAGCGCTACGCCTGATGCAGCAAGCAGACATTGTCTATTATGATGCCTTGGTCTCGCCACAAGTCTTAGATTTGTGCCGCCGTGATGCGGACAAAGTGTTTGTAGGTAAAAAACGTAGCAATCATGCCGTTGCTCAACTTGGTATCAATGAGCTGTTGGTAAATAGCGCTAAAGAAGGTCGCCGTGTGGTTCGTCTAAAAGGTGGCGATCCTTTTATCTTTGGGCGCGGCGGTGAAGAGATTGAAAGCTTACGGGCACATAGCGTTCCTTATCAAGTTGTACCAGGCATTACTGCTGCCAACGCAGCTGCTAGCTATGCAGGTATTCCACTTACCCATCGTGATCACTCGCAATCGGTACGCTTTGTCACTGGGTTTTTAAAGGCTGGCGCACCAAACAGTAACTTTAAAAACTTTTTGAATACCGATGAGACGGTTGTTTTCTATATGGGTCTGCACTCTTTGCCTCGTTTGACCGAAGGCTTGATTGATGCCGGACGAGCTGATAGCACTCCTATTGCCATCGTATCCAATGCTAGTATGCCCAATCAGCAAGTATTAACCGGCACACTTGCCAATATTGTTGAGTTACAGGAGCAAAATCAACTACCAACGCCAGCGCTACTTATCATGGGAGATGTGGTCGCCCTACATCATGATTTGGCTTGGTACAATCTACAAAATCAGCAGCACAATCAAAACAGTAACGATCTAGCGAAGAACTGGTTACGCGAAGGATCAAGAGGTAAAGTAGAAAAACAATCGATAGACCAGCAAGCACATGCGCTCTCTATGATCTCCAGTTTGGCAACACAGCAAGAAGAAGGTTTGGAACAACTGATTATTGATTAACTGTTGTCTTAGCAATCAAAAAGCCACGTTAATTGTTATTAGCGTGGCTTTTCTATGTCATGAAATCATTGATCGATGGAGTAACTAGCTTCGGTAGCTACTCATAAAATAGTGTTAAGTGTATAGGGCCAAATTTCATCTTTTGGTTCAACCATATACCAATATCTCTCTTCGATTATACTTAAAGGCCTATAAATTAAATGAGCAAAAAAACTGGCATAGAGTAAGCGCGGCTGTAGTAACCCTACAACATCACCCGGTGAAATTTTATGACCGTTAGTAAGTTTAACCCCGTCATAGTTTGAAATAAAACCTGAGCTATGTACAAGTAAGTGATTACGTCTGATCTCAATATAACCCAACAGATAAATTATAGTGAACATTATAATAATATATTTTTTCATTGTTTTTTTACACCGTAATTTGTCTTATCATGACAATCTATAATAGACGCTGCACATTTGATTCACTTCACAATACATGCAGTGCTGCTATGAACTTTAAACAGCCTATGAGCACATTGGTATTAAAGTATCGATTTTAATATATACAGCACCTATGGTAGACAAAAGGTTGTAATTTTTATTTAGTTATTATTATTTTTGCAGTAGGAAATAAGGTTAAATAACCCCTCCAAATACAGAAAAATATAGATTTTCTTGCTAGAATGACAGCTTCCCATTAACTGTCTTTAAGTGCAATTATGTCTACACCTGCCACTTCCAATTCAATGCCCACTCGACCATTAACTATCCTACATACCTCAGATTGGCATTTGGGTCGTAGGCTTTATGGTCGCATGCGCTATGAGGAATTCGAGGCGTTTTTGAGCTGGCTTGAAGAGACAATTAGCATGCAAAAAGTCGATGTATTAATCGTTGCTGGTGATATCTTTGATACCATGACACCAAGTAACAGAGCCCAAGCGTTGTATTTTGAGTTTTTAGGTAGAGTGTCAAAATCATGCTGTCAGCACGTGGTGATAGTCGCGGGCAATCACGACTCCCCTACTTTTTTAGATGCACCCAGTCAGGTGCTTAAGTTCCTAAACGTTCATGTGATTGGTACAGCCTGTGACGATTTAAACAACGAAGTATTGATTTTGGATGATGGAAATAGTTCGCCACATTGTATTATCGCTGCCGTCCCTTACTTGCGTGACCGCGATGTGCGTAGTAGTAGCGTTGGCGAATCTGCGGATAGCAAAGATGCCAATGTCATAAAAGGTATTCGTGCACATTATGATGAAGTGGCTGCCATTGCAAAATCCAAGCAATCTGAACTTATCGAAGCACATAAGCGGCATATTCCTATCATTGCGACGGGGCATCTATTTGCCGCTGGCGGTACCACGACCGATGATGACGGCGTACGCGAGCTTTATGTCGGCTCACTGGGTAAAATCTCTGCTGATATGTTCGATGAAAGCTTTGATTACGTTGCGCTTGGGCATTTGCACGTGCCGCAGCGGGTCGGAGGTTGTGAGCATATTCGCTATTCAGGCTCCCCTATTGCCATGGGTTTTGGAGAGGCCAAGCAACAAAAACAAGTATTGCTAGTAAAGTTTGGTACCACAGATAACTTCGATAATGAAGTCTTAGGGGTAAACGTTACGCCTGATAGTAATACCTCTCAGCTTATCAATACAACCTCTCATGTTAAAACGGCCAAGATTGAACAGCCAGTAGAAAAAACCGCTAAAAAAATAACAAATCAGGCAACGCCTTTTATGGATGACTTGTTTGGTTTTGATGAGCCATCAGCCAATGAGAATAATGATGATATTGTAAAAATTACTGTCACAGAAAACACTCCTGCTCAGCAAGGTCTAAATAATCAATCAGTGCCTATTCCTGCCACCACTACCAATAAAATAATGCATCACGATAATTTGAATCAGATGCAAGTAGTTGCCTTACCCATTCCCAAGTTTCAGAAACTGGCACAAGTCTCAGGTGACTTAGCGTCTATTCATCAGTCTATTGATAAAGCCATTCAATCACTTGATTCAAAAGAATCCGTTTGGCTAGAAGTTATTTATACCGGCGATGATATTGTTAGTGAATTACGTGAGCATATTCAGGCCATGGTAGAAGGCTTGCCATGTGAAGTATTAAAAATTAAGAATACTCAAACTTATAATAAAGTCCTTAACCAACAGCAAACTTCTGAGACATTACAAGACCTAAATGAAGAAGAGGTATTTGAGCGTTGCTTAACCGCTCATAGTATTCCTGATGAGCAAAAATCAACCTTGCGTGATGCGTACGATCAAATCGTCTACAACCTACGTCATGCAGATAGCCATGCCGAATAATATAAGTTATTCAACATACATAGCTTCTAACTTTTAATTGCTAATAACTGATGCCTTTAGCTTTCTCACCTTTCAACACTGCCCTATATCAAAATAAGACCTGCCCATGCGACTGATTGAACTGCGACTCAAAAATTTAAATTCCTTAAAAGGCGAATGGCACATTGATTTTAGTGACCCCGCTTTTCTCAATGAGGGCATTTTTGCTATTACTGGGCAAACAGGTGCTGGCAAGACCACCATACTGGATGCCGTTTGCTTAGCGCTATACAGTCAAACGCCAAGATTGGGTGATATTACGGGTTCAACGAATGAGATAATGACCCAAGGTACGGGTGAATGCTCAGCAGAAGTTATCATTGAAATAAACTCTAAACGTTATCTATGCTATTGGTATCAACATCGTGCCCACAAAAAAGCTAAGGGCAACTTATTACCCATTAAGCATGAGATTACTGATGTTGAAACAGGCGCTATTTTAGAAGAGAAAAAATCTAAAACATCTGCCTATATCCAAGATTTAATCGGCATGGATTTTAATCAATTTACTCGTTCCATCATGTTGGCACAAGGCAGTTTTGCCGCATTTTTGAAGTCTGATATTGGTGATAGAGCCGCTATTTTAGAAAAAATAACGGGTACGGCCATCTATGCCAAAATATCGTTAAACGTGCACGAGAAAAAACGCTCCGAGGAAGAAGTGCTTGGCAATTTACAAGCAGGCGTTAATAGCTTATCCCTATTAAATATTGAAGATGAAAAACGACTGGCTACAGAGTTAGACACTCTGAATCAACAGCAAATCAAACAACGACAAACATTCAAAACCCTGAGTGAACAACTACAGTGGCTGGATAGCGTCTATCAACTACAACAAAACCTCTCGGTTTATCAGACTGAGTTCGCAACAGCGCAACAGGCACAGAAAGACTTTATCCCAGAAGCACAACGCTTAAATATTGCGACTAAAGCCTTAGAGATTGACAGCCAGTTTCGTGCGCTGTGCTATAGCCGAGAGATGGTCAGTAGATTGGATGCTGAACAACAGGAATTGCTTAATAAGATTCCGGCACAGCAAGAAGCGCTCGGGCAAGCTTCTATTCATCTAAATGAGGCGAATACTTTTGAAAAAAACGCCATAGATAACTTACAAACCGCTTTACCCATTATTAAGAAGGTGCGTGAATTAGATGCTGATATACAACAGCAAGCTCATGTTTTATCACATGACAATCAACGTAAAGGCGTACTGGTTAATAATACTCAACAATTACGTCAAGAAATAGCTAGCCATAAACAAACAAAGCAGGATACTAAGACTCAATTTGACAGTATCGAAAAATACTTTAATGACTATCCAGAGGTAAACGATCTCGATACAGATACGGCAACCTTTGATAGCAGCTGTAGCCGATTAAAGGCATTGCTAGAAGACAATGTGCGCTTAGCTGCCAATAAACGAACACATGACCATCAAGCCAGCCAACTACAAGCAAGTTTCGATCAACTGTCTAAGCAGCAAAACGCTGATACGTCATTAATAACACAACAGCGTGAGCAACTTGCCAGCGTACGACAGCAGCAAGCAGCACTCATCCAAAAACAATCGCTGGCTAGTATGCGTCGTGATCAAGAACATGTTGATCAAATTAATAACCAAACTGAGCAGGCTCGCTTCAAGTTACAACGACTGTCTGAACTTACTAGCCAAATAAAAACAACCACGCTTTCGCTACCAGCACTTAGCCAAGCGTTAACGAATTTAGAAGAACTAATTACCAGTCATCAATCAGACATTCAAAATACCAAGCTCAAACGCCAAGACAAACAAGAGCATCTAAATCTATTACAGAAAGTCGCTAAGCTTGAAGACTATATAACAGAACTACAAGACGGATTGCCCTGCCCACTTTGTGGCGCTCATGAACATCCTTATGGTAAACACCATCCGTTATTAGACAATCATATCGACGACAATGCCAACCAAAGCCAACTGTCTGAAATACAAAATATTCAACAGGAAATGGCGGCACTAGAAACTGTTATAGACAATCTTGAGCAGACGGTATCAAAACTGCATATTGAACATGCTACAAAGAAAGAGACGCTCAATAACCAACAACAGCTATTAGCGCCGTTACAGCAAGAGACAGAGACCTTATCTACTGATATTCATGTTTATCTGGCCTCATTACTTGATGATAAAAATAGTTACTCTGAATCCATTGCAGCGACCATTCATCCGCTTACTCAAATTACGGATAACATCAATGGTTCGATTGACGTAGACAGCTCTCTATCTGTATTGGATTCCGCCAAACATAACCTGATTGATTATAAGCAGTCTCTACAAACCATGATGGTCCAATACGATGTGCTGACACAACGTATGGCACATATTAGTACTACAATCGAAACCGATGAAAATCAGCAACAAGTACTTATTCGCGACATCAGTAATTTGGCAACTGATATTAAGCTTAATGCACAGAAAATTGAGAGTATTAAAGAAAGTATCGCTGCCAACTTCTCTGAATTAGCACCTACTATGACCACTGTTTCATCTCTAGCGCATAAATACCCTATAGATAACCATAAAGAGTATTTATCTATAGCTTTTAATGCAGTAGACATTCAAGATGCACTTAAGCAACTAAGTAATAGTGTTACTAAGCAGACTGTAGTAGATAGCTCAGACTACGACCCTCATATCGAAAGACTGCGTCAACAGCGTGGCGCCCTAAGTCAGTTAAAGCAATATTGCCATGAGCAAAAAAATAAACAACAGCAGCTAACCAATACGATAAGCGGCTTAACAGCACAGATTGAAGCCAAACAAACACAGCTTACCAATGACAAAAAATCGCTCGAAGAATTAGAGCGCTTAACTACTAATAAAACCAATACTATCGAGCAATTAAAGCAAGAGAGAAAAAAGCTTTTTGCAGATAAAGAGGTAGATGCTGAGGAGGCTCAATTACGAAGTGCGGTCGATAAAGCTCAAACTAGTAAGGTAACGGCACAAAGGCAGCTAGATACCATTCAGCAGACATTAGAACAATTAAAGGTTAGACAGCAACAGCTAGCAACAGAACTACAATCTGCAACTGGTACGCTCAATATGCAACAAAGTGAGTTTTCTGATTTACTATCAGACTCACAGTTCGTCGACGAAGCTGCTTTTGTAAGTGCTCGCCTGCCTAAAGAAGAACGTGACACACTACACATACGTAAATCGACTATCGACAATGCCTTGCAACAGGTGCAGTCACAGCTAGATAGTACTCAGCAATTATTAGCGCAAAAACTTGCTGCTCCTATGACAGATAAGGATAGAGAAACGCTTGCTGGCGAGTATCATCAAATACAGATAGATATTGATCAACTCAGTCAGAAGATAGGTGCAATTGACCAAAAGCTCAAAGATAATGACAATCAAAAAGGCGAACAAGTAGCACAACTCGTGGCTATCGATGAGCAAAAACAAAAGCTACAAGTTTGGCAGCAGCTACATACGCTAATTGGGTCAGCTGATGGTAAAAAATATCGTACCTTTGCTCAAGGGTTAACGTTTGAAGTTATGATTAGTCATGCCAATACGCAATTGCAAAAAATGAGTGACCGTTACCTACTCATCCATGACGACCACAATCCGCTTGAGCTCAATGTGATTGATAACTATCAGGGTGGCGATGTTCGTAGTACTAAAAACCTCTCCGGTGGCGAAGGTTTTATCATTAGTTTGGCACTCGCATTGGGGCTATCACAAATGGCCAGTCACAACATTCGCGTTGATTCGTTATTTTTGGACGAAGGCTTCGGCACACTGGATGAAGAGTCACTTGATATCGCCCTCGATACGTTAACGAGCTTGCAACAGGAAGGTAAGTTAATTGGTATTATCTCCCACGTGCAGGCATTAAAAGACCGTATCTTAACCCAAATTAAGGTTGAGAAAATCTCTGGTGGCTTTAGCCAAATTAGCGGTCAAGGGTGTCAGAGAGTTGTCGGTGAAAAAGCCTCTTAAATCTGATTTTTCATAATAGAGTTTCTGTAATCAAGAGCTAAATACTCTGACTCTTGTTTAATTAGACAATAAAAAACCACCGTTAATTAATAACGGTGGTTTTTTTGAAACAGTATTTTATTCAGTCAACGATTTATTTAATCGCTCATTTAGTTACTTACTTAGTAACTAAACCACTCAGCTCACTCATCAACACGGATAGTGTAGACAGGCTGATTTGACTGTCTGCATCATTAGCATGAAGCTGATCTAGCTTGCTCATCTCTGATGTGACAGATTCCAGATGATCTAAGTGACGTGAGCGCCACTCGCCAAACGCTTGTTTCGCATCCGGTTTAGATAATATGGCATCCATCAACAGACGCAAGCTACGTGACAGCTCATTCATCAATGCATGGCGTGCACGACGATCCCAGTAATCTTGCTGTGGTAAAGTGGCGATGTTGTCCATCATCCAGTCTAACTGCAAGACATGATAGGCTTCGAAGTATAGCGTTGCAATCTCATCAACAGGACGCTCGTACAGCTCTGCCAACAGCGCAGCATCGAGTGCATCCACATGATAAGGTAGCATAGCAAACAACGCAGCATCGCTATTAGACAGGTCTTCCTGCATCAGGCTGGTCGTATCTTCTTGCAAGTACGCTGCAAATTGTTGCTCAATGAAACCACCTGGTTTCGTTAGCTTTTCAACACTATCACTAAAGCGGCTAATCATGTCAGCGACTTGCAAGTCTTGACCAAAGGCATTGATAAACCACACAACACCGCTCTCAAGTGCGTCACGCAGGCGTAGCTCAAGGTTCAGCAGTAACTTAGCATCGACTTGATTGTCCAACGACTCAAGCGTTTTCCAAGCTTTTGACACATCAAAGACATCACGGCTAATCGCATAGCCACGCACGATGGTGGCTAGTGATTGATCGGTCTCTTCGAACAGACGGAACAGTGCTTCGATACCCAAACGGTTGACCACGCTATTGGTCAGATAAGTACTGATAATCTCACGATGTAAGCGATGCTCTGTCATCTCATCAAAGAAGCGTGACGCTAGCTCATCAGGGAAGTACTTACGTAGCTCGTTGATGAAGTATGGATCATCTGGCAAATCAGAAGACAATAAGTTGTCATACACCCACATCTTGCCGTAAGCCATTACAACGGCTAGCTCAGGATTGGTCAGGCCAGCATTCGATTTTTGACGTTTGGCAATCTCTTCATCTGATGGCAGATATTCGATTGCACGGTCGAGACGTCCTTCGCCTTCTAGCATCTGAATAAAGCGTTGATGATCGCTTAGGTTCGCTGATGCACGAATGTGGCTCAGTTCAATTGCTTGAGGCTGTAGGTAGTTTTGGCGTAGTACCAACTCTGCCACGTTATCGGTCATGCTCTCTAACAACTCATTACGCTGCTTTAAGGTCATGTCACCTTGCTCAACCACTTTACCCAATAAGATTTTAATATTGACTTCGTGATCCGAGCAGTTAACACCGCCTGAGTTATCAATAGCATCCGTATAAATGCGTCCGCCCGTTTGAGCGTATTCAATACGTCCTTGCTGCGTGAAGCCTAAGTTACCACCTTCACCAATCACCGCACAGCGAAGCTCATTGCCGTCGATACGTAGTGAGTCATTCGCACGGTCGCCGACATCAGCATGGGACTCATTAGCGCTTTTGACATAAGTACCGATACCGCCGTTCCAGATGAGATCAACAGGCGATTTCAATAACGCACTGATTAAATCATTGGGTGCGAGACTGTCTTCATGGATATCAAAGATTTCTTTCATCTCGGCACTGATAGCGATTTTTTTGTCTTGGCGTGAGAATATACCACCACCTTGGCTGATTAATGAGGTTTCATAATCTGCCCATGATGAGCGTGGTAACTCAAACAAACGTGCGCGCTCAGCATAAGAGGCCGCAGTGTCTGGATTAGGATCAATGAAGATGTGTAGATGGTTAAAGGCAGCGACCAGTTTGGTATGCGTTGATAGCAGCATACCGTTACCGAATACATCACCACTCATATCACCAATACCGACGACAGTGAAGTCATCACGGTTTTGGATGTCCATACCGCGCATACGGAAGTGACGTTTGACCGACTCCCAACCACCACGTGCCGTGATACCCATCGCTTTATGGTCATAACCTACTGAACCACCTGAAGCAAAGGCATCATCAAGCCAAAAGTTGTATTCTGCTGCTAAGGCGTTGGCGATGTCAGAGAAAGTCGCTGTACCTTTATCTGCAGCAACAACCAAGTATGGATCGTCTTCATCATGTCTGACTGTATTGGCTGGCGGGACAATCACGCCGTCTACGATGTTGTCTGTGACATCGAGCATACCGCGCAAGAACGTCTGATAACAAGCGATACCTTCCGCTTGGAATGCTTCACGACCATCCGCCATGGTTTTGGTTTTGACGATGAAGCCGCCTTTTGAACCAACAGGCACAATCACTGCGTTTTTTACCATCTGTGCTTTGACTAGGCCCAGTACTTCAGTACGGAAATCTTCCATACGATCTGACCAGCGCAAACCACCACGGGCAACTTTGCCACCACGTAAATGCACAGCTTCAACACGCGGTGAGTATACAAATATCTCAAACATCGGTTTAGGCTTAGGCAAGTTCGGAATGTCTGCTGCCAAAAACTTAAACGACAAACGATCTTTACGCTGACCGTCGGTATCAGTCTGGTAGAAGTTGGTACGTACCATCGCGTTAATCAAATCCAAGTACCAACGTAGGATACGGTCTTCATCGAGACTGTCTACATCTGCTAGCGCCGCGATAACTTTTTCTTGCACCTGAGCCGTTTTCTGTTTGCGTTCATCTTCATTGTATTTCGGATTCATGCGAGCATCAAACAGGCTGACCAGTGCCACACTGATATCGCTGTTTTTTACCACAGTTTGTTGAATGTAGTTACTAGAGAATGGTGCGCGGGCTTGCATCATATAGCGTGATAGCGCTCGTAATAACACCACTCCATAAGTATCCAAGTTGGTCGTTAATACCAATTCGTTAAAGGAATCACTTTCAACTTTTCCGGCCCAAATCTGCTTGAGACTGTCTTCGAACTGACCGCGTACCACTTGCATGTTAACGGTATCGACATGTTCTAGCGTCAGCTCATACTCTTGCATCCAAATCGGTTGCTCTGGCAGATCAAACTCATAGGTTTGTGCTGAAATAACCGACACACCAAAGTTTTCAAGAATTGGCAGGACTTTGGATAAAATGACAGGTTTCTCACGACCGTAGAGTTTTAGATGCAACTGGTTGCTTGCATCACCCGTTGATTGGTACAAGTGCCAAATCATCGGTTGCTCTGCGGTCAATACAGCCAAGCGCTTGGTATCTTCAACCGCTGTACGCGCATCGAAACGCTCTTGATATGCAGCAGGGATATAGTTCAAAAAGCGACGGTTTAAGGCGTTGGCATGCTGCTCACCGACGTTATCAAGCAGTACTCTTTGATAGTCATCACTCCATGACTCCATCAATGCTGACAACTTGGCTTCTAGTGCTGTCGTATTGACGTCGTTCACTTGACCAGGCACTGTGCGTACATGGACATGCACACGAGCATGTGCAGATTCATTGAACTCAGTGGTAAATCCTGATGAGGTTCCACCATAAGCATCTTTTAGCACGTTTTGTACTTTGATACGCAGCTCAGTGTTGAACTTGTCACGTGGGATGTAAACCAAGCACGAGACAAAACGCTGATAATGATCAATACGGCTGAATAGACGCAAGCTCTTTTTGTCTTGTAACTGGCTAATACCAGATACGATAGGATATAACTCTTCGACACCGGCTTGGAATAAATCATCACGCGGTAACGTGTTAATCACGTGCATCATTTTATGATGAGCATGACCGTCACGTGGCAACTCTGCCATGGCCATAATCTTATTGGCTTTTTCACGTAATAATGGTATTTGCTGCACGGTAAGCTGATACGCTTGTGATGTCAGTAGACCGATGAATCGATATTCACCAACCAATTTACCGTTATCATCAAACTTATGAATACCCAAAAAGTCCATATATACAGGACGATGCACAGGTGATACACGGCTTGATTTTGATAGCATCAATACGCGTGGTTCAGTCAATAATTGCTTTAACACTTTAGGCAACTGACTAAAGCTTTCTGACAATTTGTCTTCTTCAGCACCGCGCAATAAACCAAGACCACTATTGCCAATGGCAAATAAATCTAAATCCACAGAATCGGTATCAACTTCAACAGATTTTCCACCCTCTAGGCGGTATTCACGATAACCCAAGAAGATAAAATGATCGTCTAATACCCAATCTAAAAACGCTTGAATTTCTTGCTGTGAATAAAACACTTCTGGCAATGGTTTTGTAGACAGCTCTGCTTTAATATCTGTCAGCTTCGAGCGCATTTGCGTCCAGTCACCAACGACTGTATCTAGCGTATCGATTTTAGCCAATAGCATTTGTTGTAGCGCGTCCAAATCTTCGTCATTTTGATAAGCAATCTCGCAATGAATCAAAGACAGATGTGAAGTGGCACTTTCATGTGCGCCTTCGATATGCGTAATATCGCCATCATCGTTACGATCAACGCTAACAATGATATTGTAAGTACGATGTACATCGATACCCTCCGCTTCGAGACTCATCAAAATCGTATCGACTAAGAACGATCGGTCATACGCCACAATTTGGATTACTGTGTGCGAACTGTGAAAATGCTGCTCTTCCGCTTTAGGGTTGAGTACAGTCAGTTGTGGTCTACTGCGGTCATAGGCTTTGAGCAAAGTAAAGTGATGTAACGCCATGCCTGCCAAATCAGCATTACTGATGGCTTTTGCCGTTTCTTGGTGGAGCGGCTGGTAATAGCTATGGATAAAATGATCAAACAACGACTTATCTTTTTGTACATAACTGGTCGCAATATCGCTTATCTGACTGATTCGCTCTGTTGCGATACTAAGAGAGCTTGGCATGTTCTTTATCCTTTTTTATAGATCTAGTCTATCTATTATTTATTTGAGTTTATTAATGAGTAACATCACTGGTAGCGCATAAATATATTGAATACTATTGATGCCGCGAGGCAGTATATCCATATATAAAAATTATTCTAATTATTTCTTACTTTTTTGAGTTTTTCTCCTATATTTACTACTCTTTTTCGATGACATGCAGCAATCAGGATATAACGCCATTAATCTAGTGAAGTGTAACGCAACTAGGGCGCTAGCTGAAGTGTGCAACATCATTTCATGAATCAGCAACATGTCGATAACATTTGCTAATGAGATAAAAGTATACTTTTGCTAGTCTTTGTTATTGATTGGCTGCAGGCAAGTGATACTCATGGTAATCAGTACGACTTTTTTGTTAGAATATGCCGGTATATTTGAGAGTGTGTGACTAACTCATTATTAATTTTAATGCTAAGGGCGAGACGTATGATGAATATTTTGGTAATCGGTTCAGGTGGTCGCGAACACGCGCTGGCATGGCAGTGTGCAAAAGACGATAAGGTCAATAATATCTACATCGCTCCTGGTAATGCTGGTACTGCACTCGAACCTAAATGCCAAAACGTAGTCTTAGAATCTACTGATGATGACGCTAGCGAACATAGCGCAGTGATAGCGTTTTGCCAAAATAATGATATCGACATGGTCATCGTTGGACCAGAAGCACCTTTGGTGACTGGTATCGTTGATGCGTGTCGTGATGCTGGTATCAAAGCATGGGGGCCAACAGCATATTGTGCACAACTAGAAGGCTCAAAAACCTTTGCTAAAGAATTTATGGCGCAAAACAATATCCCAACAGCTGCTTATCAAGGCTTTACAGATGCAACAGCAGCCAAAGCTTATATCGATGAGCAAGGTGCACCAATCGTTATCAAAGCTGATGGTTTAGCTGCTGGTAAAGGCGTCATCGTTGCTGAAACGATCGAACAAGCACATGATGCAATCGACGACATGCTAGCAGACAATAAATTTGGTGATGCAGGTAGCCGTGTGGTTATTGAGCAGTTTTTGCAAGGCGAAGAAGCCAGCTTTATTTGCATGGTTGATGGCGACAACATCTTACCGATGGCAACCAGCCAAGATCACAAGCGTGCTTTCGAAGGTGATACAGGGCCAAACACGGGCGGTATGGGCGCATACTCTCCTGCACCAGTCGTCACTCAGGATGTACATGACAAGGTAATGACTCAAGTCATTCAGCCAGTGGTTGATGCCATGAAAGATGCCGGTCATCCTTATACGGGCTTCTTATATGCTGGCCTTATGATTGATGAAGCAGGCGATCCTTATGTGATCGAATTCAACTGCCGCTTCGGCGATCCAGAGACACAGCCTATCTTGATGCGTTTACAGTCATCAATGGTAGATTTGGTCGCTCAAGGGCTAGCAGGTCAGTTGCCTAGTGATGCTAAATGGGATGCCCGCCCTGCTCTCGGTATCGTTGTTGCGTCTAAAGGCTATCCAGAAACCTCTTCAAAAGGTGACGTTATCGCTGGCTTGCCAAAGTTAGATAGCAGCAATGACAATGCCGTTAAAGTATTCCATGCGGGTACTGCATTTTCTAACGCTAATGAAGCCAGCACTGAGAATGAAGTGGTGACCAATGGTGGCCGTGTGTTATGCGTGACTGCGCTAGCAGACAATATCGCTGATGCTCAACAAGCTGCATTGGCCGTAACAGGTGCGATTAGTTTTGATGGTGCACAGTATCGTCGTGACATTGGCCATCATGCCATTGCTCGTGAAAATGCTCAGTAAATTAATTACCGTAAAATCAGTTAGTCATCTAACTGGGTAAAATCCTTCTATTCTATTATTCGACCTAGCAACATGCTAGGTCTTATTTTTTGATACAGTTTCGTTTTCCAAACACACCCTAGTATCTTTCTACAAAATGACACCCAATAATTTAGCAAAAATTAAATGTTAACATAAGTATTAAAGAGGTTATTCAACCTTAGTATTATCAACAGACTCATCAACCAGATATGCTTTATATGATACAATTTTACCCTTATGCATCGTATCTCCCTTGTATTGTAGGTTCCTAACCCACAAATCAATACCAACCGGATGAATGATTATATTTATGGCAAATGATACGTCTAAACCTTCTAGCAATAAGCAATCAATCGATAACTTAAAAACCTCAGGGTTTGAGCGTCGAATGTCGATTGCCAAAACTTCCTTAAACATTGGTCGTCGTTGGGCAGGTAATAGCGTGTCTGGCATGTTTTTGAATAAAGAGACACGTACAGCGCGTAACCAAGCTTTTATGGAAGAACAAGCGAATTATCTTGCATCAGAGCTTGGTAAGCTAAAAGGTTCTGTCGTAAAGATTGGCCAAATGCTGGCAATTTATGGTGAGCACATTTTGCCACCTGAAATCACACGCGCGCTCCAAACCCTAAACGATGATACGGCCACGTTGTCATGGCCAACGATAGAGCTTACATTACGTCAGTTGTTGGGTAAAAAGTTAGATGAACTAGAAGTTGACACTGTCCCTATTGGAACCGCATCACTTGCCCAAGTACACCGAGCAACAGTCATCGAGACTGGCGAGCAAGTAGTACTGAAAATCCAATATCCAGGTGTGGCTGATGCTATCAACTCTGACCTTTCTCTATTTAAGCAGTTATTAAAAGTTAGTAACATCGTTCCCCAAACTCGCTCACTCGATGCGTGGTTCGAAGAGATACGTGACCTACTTCATCATGAAGTCGATTATGAAGCAGAAGCATCAACCACAGAACGTTTCTATGAGCGCCTAAGTAACGATCCGCGTTATGTCGTTCCTAAGATTAACCGAAGTTATTCAAAGAAGCGTCTGCTGTGTATGTCTTATGAGCCAGGTATTACGGTTGTATCTGATGCCCTACAATTACTCCCTCATGAGCGCCGCAATGCCATTGGTCAAGCTGCTATCGAAATCATGATGCAAGAGATTTTTGTTTGGGGTGAAATGCAGACAGATCCAAACTTTGGTAACTATCTAGTTCGAGTCAGTGATGATGAAAACGATATAGATAAATTAGTATTATTAGATTTTGGTGCGATTCGCCAGTTTGATAATAACTTGTTAACCATTGCCCACGGCTTGTTAAAAGCTGGCTACCGCCATAACCATCAAGCGATGAAGCTAGCAATGACTGGCTATGATTTCTTTGATAGCATGAGTGGCAAAGTACGTTCTGATATCGCCTCGCTATTTCTGTTGGCGACAGAGCCATTCAGTGATCCAGCGATGAATCCTGATATTCCGTCTGACTGTCTAGATGAAGGCAACCGCTATATTTGGGCGAATAGTAAGCTGCACTCGCGCCTTTCTACAGAAGCAACGCGAGCAATGCAGTCTTTCGAATTTAACCTGCCACCAAAAGAATTTATGTTTATCAGCCGCAAATTTATCGGAGCCTACACTTTTTTGACGGTTTTGGATGCTTATACCGATTCTAATAAGCTCGTTAAACCCTATTTATAGTATCGAATAACGACCTATTTTTTGGCCGTCTTTTAGCGACGGTCTTATTTTCAACAAATTTTATTTGCTTAGGCTATTTTATATTTATTAGTTTTGACTATTTCAGTCCCTCTTCATATTCATATTATTTTTACTTAGGCTATTCGCCTTCGCTTATATGGCCAACTTGCCATTCATCAAACCTTGTTTTATACCCTTCTGGCTTACGCATGTTCAGCTCCCAACATGTTTCTCCACGCGCTAGATACTTCACTTCAAAATGTGTACGCTGGCTGTCAGTCGCTACTGTATATCGAGTGTTTGGTAAGCACCATACCTTAGTTGCCTGCCGCTCTGCATTATCCATATACGCTTCTATATTGGTTACAAGTATTACTTCGCCGTTTACCTGCAAGCGTGATAATAAAAACTCAAAAAATGGCATATTTAACCACTGTTGGTTGGGGTTATGCTGTTCAGGATTGGGATAAAGAATAAATATTTTTGCCAAACTGTTCGGCTTGATAGCGTGCACCGTCCATGCAATGGCATCAGCATGAATCGCATCTAGGTTCGGTGAAACTTGTATTGCTGCCAGTTTGGCAAACGCTTCGAATTTGTTGCGTGTACGCTCAATTGCTATTAGATGCTTATCAGAATTTTGTACTGCAAAACCAAGCGCGTGCTTGCCCTTCCCTGCACCAATCTCTAATAACAAAGGCAGATCGTTTTCGTTTTCACCAATGATGCTTGGCAAGATAAAGTCACGTGGTGCTGAGAGTCTCTGTGGTTGAAATGCACGCTCTTGCTGATGCGTAATCTCGATATTGTCAGTCATTTACTATCCTTAAAGTATTTGTCTTTTGCCATTATTCGGCTGCATGCTATTATATAGTCAATCCGCTGCAATAGTAATATGACGACAGCTAGCAATGCTAAAACCGTCTATTAATCATCACGTAGGCAAACCTACTGACTGTCATTCACTATTAATAATTCAAATAAATCGAGGGTGCTTTCACTCTTATTATGACTGACCCTACCCCCAATACACCACCCAAGACTTATCCTTGCCCACGCTGCGGCACCCAAACAGCATGGCAGGATAATAAATATAAGCCGTTTTGTAGTAGTCAATGCAAACTTATCGACTTAGGTTCATGGGCAAATGAAGACTATACTTTGCCTGCGGAAACCACGCCATTCTCTGACGAGCTATAACCAATCACTTTTCTTTTTACTCACTGTTCCTCTTAAGGATGTTTTATATGTCTGCTACTTACCTGATGCCCACTTATAACCGCCAGCCAATCAACTTTACGCGTGGTTCGGGCAGTTGGTTATATACCAAAGATGATACGCCTTATTTAGACGCACTGACTGGCATTGCTGTCTGCGGATTGGGGCATTGCCATCCACAGGTGACCGATGCCATTCAGCAGCAAGCAGCGACTCTAGTGCATACCAGCAATCTATTCGGTATTGACTGGCAAGAGCGTGCAGGAGAGATTTTATGCACAGCAGCTCGAATGGATAGCGTGTTTTTTGCCAATAGTGGCGCTGAAGCAAATGAGGCAGCATTAAAACTGGCAAGACTATACGCACATAAACAAGGCTTTAAACGTCCAAAAGTTATCGTAATGGAACAATCATTTCACGGCCGTACATTGCTGTCGTTGTCTGCCACTGCCAATCCAAAAGCGCGTGAAGGCTTTTACACATTGGATGATGACTTTATTCGTGTTCCATTTGGCGATATCTCAGCTGTTAAACAAGCGGCGCTCGATTATGATGACATTTGCGCTATCTTTGTAGAGCCTATACAAGGTGAAGGTGGTTTGAACACCGCTGCCAACGGGTTTACGTATCTTGAAGAGATACAAGCAGAGTGTGAAGCTAACAACTGGCTATTTATGTTAGATGAAGTACAGACAGGTAACGGCCGTACTGGTAAGTATTTCGCTTATCAACACAGCAATGCGCGTCCTGATGTATTAACAACAGCTAAGGGATTAGGCAATGGTTTCCCAGTGGGAGCCTGTATGGTACGCGGACGTGCTAATGGTTTATTTGGTGCAGGTAGTCACGGCTCAACGTATGGTGGTACGCCATTAGCAAGCCGCGTGGTTCATACTGTCTATGATGTACTCGGCAACAGTGACATAATGGAAAACGCCGTTACTGAAGGGCTATTCATTCGAGAGACGCTAGTCGATACACTTGGACAACACGGCGTGAGCAGTCGAGGTGCAGGGATGATGATTGGTATCGCCTTGCCTGAAGACATGGACTGTAGCCAGCTGGTAGATCGTGCACGTGATGAGCAAAAGCTAATCATCAACATCACTGGTGGTCATGTGATACGTTTGCTACCGCCACTGAATATGAGCCGAGATGAGAGCACACAAGTGGTTGAACGCTTGGTTGATTTATTACAACCGGCTTTTTAGGGTGTGACTGATAAATACCATAGTTAATTCACAATCATTTGAATATGTGCAAGTCAGATTAGCAAAAGCACTATAGATGGCAGACTAAACGATAGCATTTTTAAGACTCTATCCAGTTGATATAGAACTAAATACCATAAAAAAGCCTATAGATATAAACTATCTATAGGCTTTTTGCTGACTGCTGAACTGCTAGCGTGTCGTTAGATTAGCACTCAAGATTTAATTGGCATGAAAATACTTTTTCAAAACTTCTAAACAGCGAGTTATTTTAGCGGGTTGCTGTTCACCATTTAAGGTAACTGCATATAGCACAAAGCTTGGTAACTGATAACCAGTTAAAACTTCAACCAACTCGCCACTCTCAAGCTCTTTCTTGATATCCATTTCCAACATTCTAACCAAACCATGGCCTTCTTTGGCCAAAGTGGTTGCCATAAAGACATTGTTGGTATAAATGCGTGAGTTCATTTTTGTACGGGTTTTTTTACCCGTTTCAGTTTGAACCAAATCAATTTGATTAGCATCTTTCATGATTTCAATACAAATTAGCTGATGATCGGCCAGATCTTTAGGTGTCTGAAGCTTAGTATGTTGACGTAGATATTGCGGTGAAGCAACGAGCATTTGGCGCACGTCTGTCAAAGGATGACTGCTCAGACTAGAGTCATTCATCGATGGGCTCATCCGTATCGCTATATCGATACGCGCGTCAATCATGTCAACATAATGATTGTCTGCCAAATAAGTGATGCTAAGGTCATCATGTGCTGCCATCCACGTAGATAGTGCTGGCAAAATATGGTTCACACCCAGTTCTGGCGTCGTAGCCACGCGTAAGCTGCCTGCTAACTCATCACGCAGTTGATTGACCTTGATTCGGCCTTGTTCAGCCGCACTCACCACATCTTTTGCGGCCTCGTAAAAACTCTCACCCGCTTCTGTTAAGCTCAGCTTACGAGTTGAGCGATGTAATAGCACCACACCCAAATCATTTTCTAATGATCTGATTTGCTGACTCACTGCACTGGTAGTAATACCTAGCTCACGAGCTGAGCCACTAAAAGAACCATGTCCGACCACACTGGCAAACACAGCCATACCGCGTAAATTATCCAACATACTTTCACCTAAGCTACATTTCAATTTTTAATATAACTTAACCACTATAACGAATTTTTAATTTCCTTATGGTAATTAAGCATACTTCTATTATTCAGATTTATCCATTTTATAAGCAATAAAAGTAAAAACATCAAGACGATAGTACAATATCACCTTGATGTTTTGTGTAGTAATTGCGTCTGACAACTATATAGAACTTTAAATAATTTTAACAATATTTTTTCTGACTGCTTAATACAAATGTACTTTACCCATTCTTCCTTCACCACGCTCAGTTAGGTATTGCATCACTGGAGTATTTAGCAGTTTTGACTCTGCTACAGCCTTAGCTTGTACCAGGCGTTTTTGCTGGCGACGTTCAGGTGTTTTATCTTCAGCCATCATGACGCTACCATCAATTTTCAGGTCAATATCTGCATGAGTAAACTGCTGTTGTAGCTTAGCTGCTAACTGTTGAAAGGTGGTTTGTAAGTGACGGCTATCTACACTGGTCACAAAGACTGCCTGACCATCGCATAAACCTGTCATCATGCCTTGGCGAGCAAGCGCCAACTCATCTTGGGCCAAGACATCTGCCTCACGAGCCGTCTGTAACCAATAATCCCATTTCTCTGGTGTCCACTCACCCATCAGCTCTTGTGTCGGGCAACGTAGCAAGGTACGAGGATCATCAATGTGTGAGGTTAACTGAGAATTATTTACGCCAGGCTCAACAACTGGTTCAGGCTCAACAACTGGTTCAGGCTCAACAACTGGTTCAGGCTCAACAACTGGTTCAGGCTCAACAACTGGTTCAGGCTCAACATCGGTTTCAGGCTCAGCAACTGTTTCAGGCTCAACAACTGGTTCAGGCTCAACAACTGGTTCAGGCTCAACAACTGGTTCAGGCTCAACAACTGGTTCAGGCTCAACAACTGGTTCAGGCTCAACAACTGGTTCAGGCTCAACAACTGGTTCAGGCTCAACAACTGGTTCAGGCTCAACAACTGGTTCAGGCTCAACAACTGGTTCAGGCATGATACTAGTTACTGGCTGTGCTAGGTTTTCATCATAACTACTGCTTTGGAGATCATCATAATCTTGTGCTTGATAATCCACATCATATGACTGTAATGGCGGTGCTGAAGCTTCATGCTTGATAGCATCTGTAGACGGTATAGAAGCAACTGTTGCTACAGCTGATATTTCTGTAGAGGATACCTCACTGTCATAAGTGTTGCTCAATACTTCATCGACTGGCAATGGACGAAAGGCCAGTAAACGTAGAATACACATCTCAAGCGCTTGCATAGGTGTGCTAGCAAGCTTCACGCCTTCACGTGCTTGTACCACGATTTCATAGTAAAGTTGCAACACATCTGGATTAATATGCCGCGCCAGTACAGTAATATTCTGTGCCTGTGCTTCATTTACATTGAGCGCGACTTCAGGTAATAACTGTGTCAATGCCAACTGGTGAAGTAGTTCAGCGAGCCCATCAAACATACTGGTGGCATCAACCATCTGTGCACGCATTTGCTCAATATGAGCAGCAACGGCAGATTTATCATGATTGTATATGTCTGTAATTAAACTGACCAAATCAGCTGCATCAATCAGACCAAGCATCGCATTAACAGTGACATCATCTAACGCACCTTGACCAAAAGCGATCGCCTGATCGGTCAATGACAACGCATCACGTACTGAGCCTTTAGCAGCACTTGCCAACTGCCAAATGGCTGGCTGAGTATAGGCCACTTGCTCTTGGGTAAGGACATTTGCCAAGTGTTCGCTAAGTAATGTCTGTGGTAGCGGACGCAGCACAAACTGTAAACAGCGTGAGATAATAGTGATTGGTAGCTTTTGTGGATCAGTCGTCGCTAGCAAAAACTTTACGTGCTCAGGTGGCTCTTCTAAAGTCTTGAGTAGCGCATTAAAACTGTGCGTAGACAGCATATGCACTTCATCAATCAGATAAACCTTATAGCGACCCTGACTTGGCGCATAGGGTACATTATCAAGCAGCTCACGCGTGTCTTCAACTTTAGTGCGAGACGCGGCATCAATTTCGATCAGATCAATAAAACGTCCTTGATCGATGGCCACGCAATTATCACACACACCGCAAGGCGTACTGGTGATACCCATGTCACAATTCAAACACTTGGACAAAATACGTGCAATCGTCGTCTTACCCACACCGCGCGTCCCAGTAAAGAGATACGCATGATGCAGGCGATTATAATCAATCGCATTAATCAGCGCTTGCGAGACATGCGTTTGCCCAATCAACTCGTGAAAGTTTTTGGGGCGATATTTTCGAGCTAAAACTTGATATTGCTGCGTCATAGTAAATGCCAGTATAGGTAATACAAGTAGTATAAATAGAGATAGCGAATTAGATTCAGACTGAGGACACGCCCTAGCGTCTGTTCACTGTAATGTGGATACCAGAAAGGCGAGTAAAGATACGACAAATCGTAACTCGTTTATCAAAGAAACAATGTCAGGCGAACCTGACACTTTCTTTGATAGAGATAAGGTTGGCTATAATTGCGCTTGAAGTTGTGCCAACCGTTCGTGTAAACGCTGAGTATTTACATCAATAAATGCGCCTGTTTGATGAAAAATATCTAAGTACACCTCAGTGTTTACACTGTCTTCACAAGCTCTAAACTCTACGCCAATCAAAAACAGATCATCCATCACTGGCGTTTGCATCTGAGCATTGAGATCCGATAACAAATCTTGATGAGACAAACGAACCTTCTCTGCACTCAACGAGCTACTATCATCTTGCGCATAAAACACCATAAGATAATGACGCCCAAAGACATGATAAGAGTGCTCATGACGAACATAACCATTCCAGCGTGAATCTTGGTCAACCATTCTATATGCTAGTATTTTTTCTACTAGACAAGCATAGGTATACATTGACTCATCTGCCAAAATATCGACCTGCGCAGTAGGCAGTGATTGTCCCGCTTCACGATAACGCTTGAGCAAGCTATTGAATAGCTTATACCACATTCGAGTATTTCTTTGAATCTCAGCCATCAATGCATTGGCAAATTCTACCTGATTGGGTTCTACTGCTTTAAGTAAGCGTGGCTCGATTTGATCGATTAGCTCACCCTCAAGCAACTGCTCTTGAACCCTGATCGCTCTTTTATGAAAGTCAGGAGACTGTAAAAATTGTGTAAGGAGTGTCGATTCATTTTTGAACGATACAAAACTTGTCAATTGATCACGGTGAAAACTTAAAAACGTCGTCAGATCACTTGGTGTAGCCAATTGACTGAGTATCTTGGCAAAGTTTCGATGACTAAATATTTGCAAGACACTCTGTTCATCATCCAAGTCTAGAACACAATCTTCAGCAAAAAACTGACTGCCATATTCATAATCAATAGTATAAGAGGATGATCCTGATTTATCGTCTTGATGATTGATAGAGAGTGAGGTTAAGCCAACAAAATAAACGGCTTTTTGATCTGTCGCTATGTCACCATCAGCCATCAACTTATCGTTTTTCTGATAAAGCTGAGTGTGACGTTTGATTAATTTATTAACAATCTCTTTTTTCCACTCGCGAACTTTGTCACTATCAACATCTTGCTTATTCGCTTCCGTTGTCACATCATTGACAACCAAGTAGATAATGGCACTAGAAAACTCAAAAACAAAATCGTAACCCTGAAACTTTTCAGGATCAGCGCTTACTTTATCATCAGGTAGTTCATACAATGATAAAGAAAATTGTTGAATCATCTGTCGCCATAGTGAAGGCGATGCTTGCTGAGTATCCATAACGCTCCTATAAATGAATTTTCATAAAAAAGCTTACACCCGTTTCATTGAAAGAAGTAAAAGCTTTTTATATTTAGTTGAATATCATTGCGGATTACTAGCAAGCAAATCCACTTTAGCCTTCGTGCTTGCGGCGCATGTGTGGGAACAAAATCACATCACGGATACTAGCAGAGTCTGTCAATAGCATGACTAAACGGTCAATACCAATACCTTCGCCTGCGGTTGGTGGCAAACCGTAAGACAAGGCTTCAATGTACTCTTCATCAAAATGCATGGCTTCATCATCGCCCGCGTCTTTTTCAGCAACCTGACCGCGGAAACGCTCGGCTTGATCAGCAGGGTCATTAAGCTCACTAAAGCCGTTGGCCAGTTCACGACCACCAACGAATAGCTCAAAACGATCAGTAATCTCAGGATTATCATCACTACGGCGCGCTAGTGGTGAAGTCTCAGCTGGATACTCAGTGATAAACGTTGGTTGGCGTAATTGATGCTCAGCAGTTTCTTCAAAGATAATTGTTTGCAATTTACCCACACCAAAACCGTCTTTTACTTGCTGCTTTAGTACCGTTGAGGCGTACTCTGCTAGATATTCACGATCGTTGATGCGCGCCATATCGAAGTTTTCTGCATATTTTGCAATCGCATTAGACATAGACAGACGTTCAAACGGTGCTTTTAGGCTAATGGCTTCTTCTTGATACGTGATTTCAGTGGTATCTAATATATCCAATGCCAATTCGTTAAATAAACGCTCAGTCAAATCCATCAAATCATGATAATCAGCATAAGCCTGATAAAACTCAATCATGGTGAATTCAGGATTGTGGCGAGTAGAGACACCTTCGTTACGGAAGCTACGGTTAATCTCAAATACTCTCTCAAAACCACCAACAACCAAACGCTTTAAGTAAAGCTCAGGCGCAATACGCAGATATAGTGGCATATCTAATGCATTATGATGAGTTTCAAATGGACGCGCAACAGCACCACCTGGAATAGGATGCATCATTGGTGTTTCAACTTCCATGAAGCGCTCATTCAACATAAACTTGCGAATACCGCTAACGACCTGACTACGGATCATGAACGTATCACGAGTCGTCTCATTGGTCATCAAATCAAGATGGCGATTGCGATAGCGAGCTTCTACGTCAGCCAAACCATGAAACTTGTTCGGCATTGGGCGTAGTGATTTAGTGAGAAGGTTGAACTCCTCAATATGTACGTATAAATCACCTTTACCCGAGCGACCGATGTAGCCAGAGATACCAACGATATCACCCAAATCTAATGATTTAATAGAAGCAAGTGTTTCTGGATCCAACTCTTTGCGTGCAACATACAGCTGGATGCGACCCGTCATGTCTTGAATGACAATAAATGAGCCACGATTGAGCATCACACGCCCAGCAATATTAACCTGAGTCTTGTCGCCATTTGCGGCTTTTTCTTCAATCTCTTGCTTAGAGATACCATCAAAATCAGCTTGTAAGTCTTTAGCATAATCAGTGCGCTTAAACTGATTGGGATAAGGCTGTTTACCAGAAGCCGTAATATCATCTAATTTGGCCTGTAATTGAGCAATCAGCTCATTGGCTTCTTCTAGTGTTGGGGCTTGTTCTTCTTGGGCTTGATTATTCTGGTTTTGCTTTGACATAACACTCTCAAATTTTGATAAGTTAAATTGTAGATTTGGAAAATTATATGGTTAATCTATACACCACAACCCTCTTGCTACACTGCTTTGAGTAATCTGACGATAACCACAAGGTTTATCGTCAGCAGCATAGGTTTCAATTAAGTTTTGTCTACTGACTTTATGGTTATCGCTTTACTTACTACTAAAGCTCTATTGATCACCACCGCCGATACTCGCCATTAGATCTGCTTGATGCTCACGTAACAACGCATCAAGAATCTCATCCAAGTCGCCTTCCATAATAGAGTCGAGCTTGTACAAGGTAAGGTTGATACGATGATCAGTCATGCGACCTTGTGGAAAATTATAAGTACGGATACGCTCTGAGCGATCACCACTACCGACCAAGTCACGACGTATAGAGTCAGCTACATCGACCTGCGCTTGCACTTTGGCTTGTTGGATTTTTGAGACCAACATCTTCATAGCATGTGCACGGTTTTTGTGCTGGCTACGCTCTTGCTGACACTCTACCACGGTACCCGTTGGAATGTGGGTTAAACGTACGGCTGAGTCAGTTGTGTTAACGTGCTGACCACCTGCACCACTTGAGCGGAAAGTATCCATTTTTATGTCAGCAGGATTGATATCGACGGTATCATCAATCTCAACTTCTGGCATGACCGCAACCGTACAAGCTGACGTGTGAACACGACCTTGGCTCTCGGTTTCAGGGACACGCTGTACGCGGTGAGCGCCTGATTCAAACTTTAGGCGACCATATACACTATTGCCAGATACACGTGTGATGATTTCTTTATAACCGCCATGCTCACCCTCATTGGCTGACAGCACTTCCACCGTCCAACCTTGAGTTTGAGCATACTTTTGATACATACGGAACAAATCACCAGAGAAAATCGCTGCTTCATCACCGCCTGTACCAGCTCGAATCTCCAAAAATGCTGGCACTTTGTCATTAGGATCTTTTGGTAGCATCATGACATTGAGTGCTTCTTCCATCTCTACGATGGTATCACGCGCGTTATCAATTTCTTCTTGCATCATCTCTTTCATGTCAGGATCTGAAGCATCTGTCAGCATAGCTTCTGCATCGGCCTGATCCGTTTCCGCCCCTACATAGTTCTGCCATAAAGTAGTGATATCCATCAAGTCGCTGTGCTCGACAGACAATTCACGGAATTTATTATTATCGCTGATGACACTAGGGTCTGATAATAAGGCGGTGACCTCTTCATAACGGTCTACCATCTGGTCTAAACGCAGGCGTAAGGATTCTTTCATAAAAGGACTTTTAATTGGATAAGAGGAATAAGATCGTGATTATAGCAAATTTTTCACCGTAAATTAAAACCTCTGAGTAATCTTGTCGTTATTCTAAGCAATCTAGCCATTATATTGCTCAACATCTCCACTTATTCTGAAATACCCTCACTTTGTTTCATTATTCAAGTATTTGCAATATGTATGTCAAAACATTCAGACAAAAAAATAGCCAAGATTGCTCTTGGCTATTTTTATCGTTACAACAGCTATCTAATGACAGTATTAAACCTTACGAACCAATACTGAACCAATCGAGTAACCGGCACCGAATGAGCAAATAACACCCAAATCACCTGATGCTAGTTTGTCTTTGTAGCGATGGAATACAATCATTGGACTGGCTGAACTGGTATTGGCAAACTCAGCGATGACGCTCGGTACGATGGCTTTATCAGCTTCTTTACCGACGACCGTACGTAGGATTAAATCTAGCATATTGGCATTGGCTTGATGTAACCACATCATCTTCACATCACTGGCTTGTAATTCATTCTCAGTCAAATGCTCAGTGATAATCTCTGATACTTTTGGACAGACTTCACGGAATACTTTGCGACCATTTTGAAGGAACAGCTTGTCCGTCACTGGTGCTTTGATATCTGGGTACATTTCAGTCTGTGCGGCTAAATACTCTGAGCGATCCATAAAGCCATATTCGTTTTTGATGTTGGTCGAAAACTGTGTAAATAGCTTAGAGTTCAGAATCTCATAACCTTTTGGCGTGTCCAGATCTTCAACGATAGATGCTGTTGCGACATCACCAAAGATGAAGTGGCTGTCACGGTTACGCCAGTTAAGATGCGCTGAGGTAATCTCAACGTTGACCACAGCGATACGCTTGGCCAGACCAGAAACGATAGAACCATGCGCTTGTGATAGACCAAACGTCGCTGCACTACACGCAACATTCATGTCATAAGCAAAACCGCCAATCATACCAATCTCGTTTTGAATCTCGATGGCGACTGCTGGGTAAGTACGCTGAAAGTTTGAGCACGCAAGGATAATACCATCTAAGTCATTAGCTTCTAGTCCAGCGTCCGCCAATGCATCTCTTAATGCAGCGGCGCCCATTTCTGCCATAACAGACAGCTCTTCACCTAGATTGCGATAAGCAATCACTGGCGCCATGATTTCAGGATTCAAAATACCGTCTTTTTCCATCACATAACGTGATTTGATGCCAGACACTTTTTCGATAAATGCGGCTGATGAAGGCTCGAGCGCCGTAACCGTCTCTGCAGCTATCTCATCAGCATGCTCTGTATTATAATTTTCAACATACTGGTTAAATGAATCAACTAACTCTTCATTACTGATGCTATAAGGTGGAATGTATAGGCCTGTGCCTGTGATACAAGTCGTCATGATAAGCTTCCTTGTCTACTACTATAGTGCTTAAAATAAGCATAAAGGTTAAAAAATAATAGCCATTTACTTTCGGTGAATGACTGTAAACTTAAAATCAGTGGCTTTATTATGCCTGAATATTATAATTTTTCTAATACTTTGTTACAAATAACCTGTTTGTTGCGAAAAACAAGCAAAGATTGCCTGTTTTTTATAGCAGCTACGTTATAATTGGCCCTATTTATGCTTCCAAAACTCACCAAAATACATATACAAGCTAATATTTGGAAATGCTAATGGCAGAACTTCTCAACTGGTTGTTTGGGCAATACGCTGACTACACCACTTTATTCATTGTTCTCGAATTGATTGCTGTTATTTTTGGCGTATCAAGTGTCATTCTCGCCAGAAAAACCAACGTTCTGGTCTTTCCTATTGGACTGGTAAGTACTGCAATATTTGTTTATTTATTATGGAAATGGCAGCTATTCGGCGATATGTTCATCAATGCTTATTACAGTATTATGAGCATCTATGGATGGATTAACTGGTCAAAAAACAAAGACAGCAAAAAAAATCAAGAACAACAGACTCCCACTAGCCAGCAGCAAAATGTGTCGTCAACAGACAGTGATGCTCAGAGTAGCATTCAAGTTGAACGCTTGAGCAAGACAGATATCCCCATATTGGTCACACTAGCTACGGCGACTGTCGCCTTTGTCGCTACCGTTTATTACTTCCGCCCAGTGATTAATAATGGTTTTAGCTTCGACGGTGCCGTCCTCGGTCTAAATTTATTTACCTGGGTAGACTATACTGACATGCTAACCACTGCACTGTTCTTAATGGCAATGTGGCTCATGGCGCGACGTAAAATTGAACACTGGTTACTATGGATCGTCGCCGATGCTATCTCTGTGCCTTTATACTTCTATAAAGGTTTTACCTTTACCGCACTACAGTATGTGGTTTTCACTCTTATCGCAATCTGGGCTTATTATGAATGGCAACGACGCTATCGCACACAACATCGCAGACAATCTCAGACAGCGTACGCCTAAATCGGTCACTAAAATTGCAGTGTTAGGTGCAGAAAGTACGGGAAAGACCACCTTATGTCGCGATTTGGCAGTGCATTTTAATAGCCCTTGGGTACCGGAGTATATGCGCACCTATCTACAAGCCAAATGGGACAGTGAGCAACTGACTTGTACGTGGAATGACCTGCTCCCTATCGCCCAAGGTCAGATAGCGTTAGAAAATAAACTCGCCATACAAGCAGCTGAAACATCACAAGGCAACCACTATCTGTTTTGTGATACCAGTCTGTTTGAATTAATGGCGTATTCCAACTGGTATTATGACGACTGCCCTGCAGCACTGACTCAGGCCGCATTGACGCATCATTATGACTTAATCCTATTAACTGAAGTGGATATCCCGTGGGTCGCTGACGATTTACGAGATAGCCCACATCAGCGTGATGAGATAAGCGACTATTTTGCAAGCCAGCTAACCCATCATCAAAAGCGGTTTCATCGTATCGGTGGTGATAGAGAGCAACGAGTGCAACAAGTGGCTAGACAGCTTGCTCAAATGCATCATATTTGACGTTATACATATATGTATTATAGCCTTACTTTTAGGAATCTTAAGAGATATCCATGCTAAAAAATATTGAATACTACTTAGAAAAAACCATATTTAACAGCCGCTGGATACTGGCGCCTTTTTATTTAGGATTGGTTTTAGGCATTGTTTTATTATTTATAAAATTTATCCAAAAACTTTGGGGTATGTTTGCAGATATTCTTGTCGCCTCTGAAGCAAGTGTGATCGTAGACATACTAGTCTTGGTCGATATTTCGCTGGTTGCTAGCTTACTACTCATCATCATATTCAGTGGGTATGAAATATTTGTCTCAAAAATTGACACGGGCGATCACGTTGACCGGCCTGGCTGGATGGGAAAAGTAGATTTTTCTGGGCTTAAATTAAAGGTCATTGGTGCCATCGTCGCCATCTCTGCCATCGATCTTTTAAAGTCATTTATGGATATCCCTAGTGAACTGAGTGATGCTGAGGCCGACAAGCTTATGTGGAAAGTCATCATTCATATGACCTTTGTGGTATCAGGATTATTGTTTGCCATCATGGACAAGGTGGTTGGCGATACCAAAAAACACTAGCGCTTATTTTTCCACACACTCTCCACTGTTCTTACATATTTTTTCTTCATCCCTCCTCTATCCTTTTCTTTAAACCTGCTGACTGTTGTATTGACAGTTTTGGACTAAAGATTTATATGAGGAGCTCCCATGCAAAAGACACTACTGATTAAATTATCCATCATCGCGGGGCTGTGCGTTCTGTTTGCCATTGGTCTCAACATGATTGGCTCGGTCATCTATGAGAGGCAAAGTTTTTCAGAGTCGGTTATCAGAGAAATCGCTCAACAGCACGTCAACCCGCAAGAAGTCATTACGCCATTTATCGCCATTCCGACCACGGTCACACCTGAATGTGAGATTACAGGGTCCGAAGCAACCAGTAACTGTGCCGCCTCCTACTCAAAAATTGAAACTATTTTTGCCAATCAAACCCAAGCAGCTCAAGATCTTGAGGTAAACACGGACACCTATAAGCGCGGTGTTTATCATGCGACCAGTTATAACGGTGCGCTGAAATTTGACCAAAACTATACTTTTGATTCAACCCTTAGTAGCTTAAACGAGCCTAATAATACGAATAACCAAGCATCAGATTTAGTCGATACCGCTACAAACCCCTTTATCAATAAAATAAAACCTGAAAAAACCATCATTCACTGGAATAAAGCCAAATTAATTATTCCTGTATCAGACCTACGCGGTGTAGCGACACTACCAACAGTGACCATTGATAAAAAATCAATACAAGCAACATATCCGCAAACACCCATGCTGAAAGAGCTGACCTATGTAGAGGTGGCCATTCCTCAAGATTTATTGAATCGTCCAGCGAAACCTATTGCTAGCCCGCAGGATAACGAAACATTATCTGGTACAGACTTGACCAATCAGCCATCCGATACCGAAAGTACTCAAGCGATTAGTATCATAGTAGACTTACCTTTAGCAGGTATTAGTAATTTAAATACGGTGCCTACTGGGCAGAACTTTAGCCTAACCATGCGCAGTAACTGGCATGCGCCCAACTTTATTGGCAAAGCCCTTCCAAATGCCAAAAAGTTCACCACGAAAGGCTTTGAAGCCAATTGGCAGAATCAGTATTTGACCGTCACTAACAACCAATATTTATCACATTGTATCGGCATCGCCAATAATGAATGTGCTGTTACGAGTCAAGCCAGCCTTGATACTAGCAGTCAGTCGATGTCTCGTAATGACTTGATTGCAGTAGAAGGTGGTGCAATGCCTGATAGTATGCGCCTCAGCAGCTTTGGGGTTAGTTTTGCCGAGCCCAATGATGTGTATTTACAAACCCAACGAACCATGAAATATGCGCTGCTATTAATCTTAGTATCGTTTGGCACTTTCTTCTTATTTGAGGTGATTAAATCGAGCCGTATTCACCCGATTCAATATCTATTGGTTGGTTGTGCACTATTCGTCTTTTATGTGTTATTGCTACCACTTGCTGAGCAGATAGTGTTTTGGAAAGCGTATGCCATTGCGGCCAGTGCCTGTGTCGGACTCATTGGCTGGTATACTTACTACGTGTTCGGTGGCGTAAAACGAGCAGCGATATTTACCGTTACACTCGCAGGATTGTACGCATCGTTTTTTGGTATTCTCACCACAGAAGACATGAACTTATTGCTGGGTGCCGTCTTCTGTTTTGTACTGCTCGCCTGCGTGATGGTCATGACTCGTAAAATTGACTGGTATAAAGTCGCCTAAGTTCATTAAAATATCTAGAAAGGATGACACCTTAAATAATTGAAATTTGGGCTGTTCCTATCTGTGTAATAGGTCTGCATAAAAATACAGAGAACAGCCCAAGCATTTTATCATCTCACAATTTCACTCTTCAACGCTGTTGCCCAGTTTCGACAGTCATCCTCACAGCGTATACACAGCTGGTTGGCGTCAGAGATAGTGTCAATATAGCCACAATGCATACAAGCATAATAAACGCCTGACTCTACTTTCTCGACTGGCTGGTACTGCTTGGGGAAAAGTGGCATGCCATAGCCTGTGTTTTCGGGTGGGTATAATAAGATACTAAAGTTGCCATCTGTCTCCAAAAGCCCCGTACGCACTTGACCCAAATGCTCAACGCCTTGTTGACGCATTTCAGCAAAAAACTCATCATGCGACATCTTGCCCTTTTTAATCTTTTCGAGTACCAATAATCCATCTTCGACGATATATAACGACTTACCCTCTAGTAAATCTTCGAACGGCTGAAACTTCATCATGGCCCATGTGCACAGTCGATAGAGAAAGATGACCGTACTCATGATCAATACTGCCTGAATAATTGGCAGATCTTCTGTAAACATTGGATCACCTGCGATAGAGCCCAGTGATAAAATGATGGTTAACTCAAAGATTGACAACTGACGGACACCACGCTTGCCAGTAAAGCGTAAAAATAAAATAATGAGCACAAACATGACGGTGACACGTACTAATATTTCAAGTGCAAATGCCCACGTTGTGTCATAAATAAAAATACTTGCCCAATCCATGTTATCGTTTCCTGCGTATCTTTTTTATTTGATTGATTGACTAGTTGATTGAAACTATTGAAAGGTTGCCGATAGTAATTTTGACCACTTATTTCACTCATAAGCCTTATCATCAATGCAACTATCGTTATTCTAATTTAAAAGAGACTTTTTGTCGCAAGTACGACAAAATATCGTTCCTTGTGAGATAACCATCAATTGGGTTTTTAGAGTCTTAGCCCTCATTTCCGATAAACGATGATTGGCTGTTATAAAAATATATCTAAAAAATTAACGTTAAAATCATCTGCTCGCCTATTTCAAAATCAACTTATTTATTGTAGGAATTATTGTGAAAGCCACGCTTTATACTGTTATCGCATTGATCGCCTTTGCCGCAAATTCTCTTTTTGGAAGAATGGCGCTAGCAGCAGGCTATATAGATGCCTGGAGCTTTACGATCATTCGCTTGGTGAGTGCGGCTGTTTGTTTAGCTATCATCATGATGGTCTATACCTATCGATTACGACGTCAAAAGCTCAATCTAGGTAGCACCTCTTATGAGGCTATTTTGAATGATAAAGGCAGTTGGCTTAGTAGTGCAAGCTTGGTGATTTATGCACTTTGCTTTTCGATTGCCTATGTAGAACTAGATACGGGTACTGGCGCATTGATTTTGTTTTCAGCAGTTCAGCTCACGATGATTGGCTGGGGCATCTATAAAAAAGAACAATTAAGCGTCTTACAATGGGCTGCCTTTATCGTCGCAGTGGTCGGATTTATTTATTTGATGCTACCGTCAGCAGCAGTGCCTTCGTTACTAGCAGCGACGCTCATGGCAGTCAGTGGTGTGGCTTGGGGTATATATAGTATACGTGGAAAATCATGTGTGTCACCGCTACGCGCCACCGGCTTTAACTTTATTCGGAGCCTTGTTGCTGTTCCTATCCTGTTATTAATCGGCATGGTGTATCTCGATAATATCGGCTTGGAAAACATCGATTTAGGTAATATTACTGTCAAAGGAATACTGTTGGCATGTGCATCAGGGGCGATCGCATCGGGTATGGGCTATAGCATTTGGTATATGGCAATGCCGCTGTTAAAAAACACTCAAGCAGCAGTGGTACAGCTGTGCGTGCCTGTGCTTGCAGCCATACTGGGCGTGGTGTTTTTATCTGAGCAATTGACCATGCAATTCGTCGTGGCAAGCGCTGTGATATTGGGTGCGGTGTTGGTATTTATTTTGAATAAAAAGACAGTGAAAATTTAAAAATAGCAATGTGAGCCTATCAAATGTTCACATTGAAAACATGTCTTTTAAAATTGAGCATTTAAAACAGGTCACTGAATACTCACATTTTTATCTAAGCAATCACCAGCATCACATACAATATCGAACCGATAAACCATGTCGCATTCACTGCTATACCTGAGTACCACTTTAGTTTGACCTTTGAATTTTTATTATCAAAAGCGGCTTGGCGCGCTGCGGTGACAGGCAACACGTTATATGGGTTATCTTTTCCATCCCACATGAGCCGACGCTGCACCTCAGGATGTAATGCTGGATTGGCGCTAGATTGATAAATATTACCTTCTGCTAAGTCTAAAAAGCTAACTGTACAGGCTCGCAACCAGCCCATAATCGTCACTTCATGACGCAGACCAGTTAAGCCTTTGCCTTTCTTATCTTGAGCGATGTCAGGACAAGCCAATAGCGAGGTACTGATATCTGTCGGACAAGCGTGAGCGTATCTTGGATCAAGCGGTAGCTCGTCTGCTGGACGTTCCATATAGGTTCGGATAAATGTCCATTGATCGTAGGGGCTGAGCTGCATGTCTTCAAGATTGATGCTTTGAATGGTTTGGTTTGTTTTAGGATCAATCACATGCAGATTCAAGGCTTCAAAGACAACGCCTTTGTTACGTCTAACCGACGCGACAATATCTTTGTAGTTAATTAAATGGAAAATAGGCTCTTGCTTACGGTTGTGTTCATAATAGGCAACTTGTTGGGTCTGTTTCAAAAATACTATTTTGTTGTAATAGGATTTTTTGTTTTTAAGTTGCTTTAAAACTAAGTATGATGCAAAACCTAAAACTATTAAAAATAAGATGAGCATACCAATGGGAAACAAAGACAATACTTCAAATTTCTCAATTATCAAATAATTAAATGTTACTACTAAAAACAAGAAAAGACCTTGCCCAAACAACCAACTAAAAGCATAAGCCATTAAAAAACCAACCAATTGATGCGAGTTAATAATCGGGTGAAACAATAGATAATCTGGGTTTACCTCATGCACATCACGGCTCAGCTTTTCTATACTCGCTACTTTTTCTCGATACGCAGGTATGCTTTCTTCCCAAGGTCGACTCAGGAGATTTTCGATAGGATGAGTATTGTTTGGAGGATTGTAGATCATAGTTATACAGTATTTAGTTAGCCAACAATTTTAGCTAGCTATTATATGCAAGCGTTACCCAATAAAACAAACTAATGTTAATTAATATCACTACTATCCATCTGATATTTACCTGTCAATCCTTGTCATCAAAAGCTAGAAACGTTACCTCATCAATCTCAACGAATGATTATCTAGGATTTGTACACGCGTTCTACTGAGCCAATTAACCACACCATTTAAGAGCACTCTGAAAAACCACCCCTTTCGTCGCAAGAAAAAATAGATAGAATGATCCTAACATGATAAAAAAAGCAGCAACTTTCATAGTGGCTAGCGGCCTATTGACTACCCTAGCCAACGCTATCATCCATTTGGAATCCGCGAACATAAACAAACACAATATTTGCATATAAATAGCATGTAATAACTGTCCATAGATAACTGCTCCACAGGTTTGTTCAACAAAGAGAAAAATGATTATATCTACGACAACAATAATAAAAAATGCATCTCCATTCCATAATTGATAACCTTTGGGGCGCTTTACTCTTTTCTTTTTCATATAATTAGTAGTAGGTTGAATATCCATCGGATTGGTTTCGTTAAAATACCAAATGGTTTGCCATATATCTATAGTCATATCTGGCATGATATTACCTGCTTGAAAGTGTTGCAGCTCTTGACTCGCAGGTGACCACCAATATCCTGTCTGTGGACAGGGGTTATCTGCCTCACAACTTGAGTATTCTGATACTGCACTACTCCCGCCACCACTATCAGCGATGCGCTCAACGAGTATCCACGTAACAGGAGCGTCATCGACAGCATGTGTCGTATCAGGGTCATAACCGACGTGAGCTTCATTTGCTAGCATGCCATCTAGTAACACTTGGGCACTGGCATCTGCTCTATTCGGTATATAAACACCTGCTACAGGAACTACCTCATCTGTCTTAACCGTATATTGTAGGTTTAGACAATAGATGGGCCAAGATTCAGGTGGATTAAGCGGTCCTCTTGATTCAATACTGTAATTTTCTATTAAGCCGTAAAGGCACCAACCAAAATAGCTGGTTATTTCCATGTTAAAAGCGCGTAAGCTTGCCTCTCTCCGCCATTTCTCATAATCCAGTTGTTGCTGCTCAGGCATCCAGTCGAAATCATAATCCATACTGATAGCGCGAAAATCACTCTCAACATTACCGCCATATCTTATCGCCGCTAAATCCCCTTTTAACAGTTTTTGATAGCCGATATTAAGGCTATCTAAGGTGCCGCGTAAATTCGGCAGCATGCGCTGGCCCCAAACAATATCAGGCTGACGATTGATGGGTCTATTACGATAGTCGCTGGGTAAGTCTCTCATAAACAACTTTAATGCTTGTTCAGCCGCCTCTAGCATATGAGCAAAGGCATCACGCATCTCTTTAAAGTAGGCAGATGAACTATAGCGCTCTAACAAATAAATCTCTTGCGGTCGTATTATGTATTTATCCATAGGACAGTTGGTATCCCTTTATAGTCACTCCACTATAAAAATATTACTGCGTTAACCTTGCTTGAAGTATTTAATATACATCTACACTCGGTTGCCTTGTACTACCTTTAAATTGAATCGACTATATCTCTATTTTATACCATCACTTTTTGGGTTGTAACGGCCCCATATTTAGTATTTAACTCGACAATCAAAAGCCCCTGAGTTTCATATAAAAGCTAACAATAGTCAAGTTTAATATAAAGCGTGACTCAGTCTTATTAGAGTTATATAAGCATTGTTATTTTTGCAAAGATAATTAAAAGAACAGCTAACTTGTATATTCAACTTATAACATATATAGTATATTCATTATTATAGAATTATTATAATAACTTTCTCTACATGCCATTATCAAAATACTTTGGGAGAAACTAACATGATTCGTTTAAGCTATACTCTCAAATGCTGGATGCTGGGTATCACCTATTTTTCAGTATTTTACTTCATAGTTGTAATGAGCGACCCTAGCTTTGCTAAGTATCTTTATGCATTAGCACTAAGCACTTTACTCTTCCCTATTGCCAAACGTGCAGTCGATGTGATGGTAGAGTTTTTTGCACCAGATACTGAATTATTCAACGGATTATTACCATCTATCTTGATTAATGTCGTCATCTGGGTGTTTACCCCAGTTATTGTCGCGCTAACCGTAGTTGCCTATGCACTTTATAGCATGGGTGTGATGACAGAAAATATCAGTCATTAATTGTTAGAATGATAAGTCTAAAGCATAAGCTAAAAAACACCTTGAACTCAACACTACACTACTATCAATCTTTGACAAAAGATTGAAGTACTAAATCTTTACCTTAATTAGACTATATTCTGTCTTCAGTTGGTTTTTTACAGACAATAAAAAGCGCCCCTAATTTAGGAGCGCTTTTTTACTGTCTATTCAATAATGTTGTCATCTATAGCTGTTTGGACATAGTCATCATCATAAAGTGCAGAACCTAAACCATGAGAAAGAGCCATTAGATTATTAGGCGTTTCATTATGCTGCATCTTATATTCAACAGCGACTGATTGAGAGTTACCATTAAGATCAACGTTGAAATTCAGATCTAGATTGGTCTCAAACTTGATTTCTTCACCTGCACCTTGGTAGATAGTATTTTCGTAAGTGATATATCCTGCAGGCGCAGTATTGTTTGCGAGTCTACTCCAATAGATAGCTTCATCTAGGTTGTCAATGTAAGTATTACCATCTGGCGCTGTATTGTGGCATCTTGTTCAGCAAACAATTAACCAATAGTACCGCCATAGTCTCTAGATGAGACGGTAGCACCCGTATTTGCAGCATCAACATTATTAGGAACTAGACAACCTGCTTGGGTTGGTGTAGTAAATAATGAGTCAGTAAAGCTTGTTTGTAAACCTATGATAGTAACGGTTTCTTGTTGAACATCAATATTCCAAACCACTGGCTGAGGTGCAGGAGGATCATCTTCGATGATAGCTAACAGCTCATCAGACTTGGCTAATGTATCTGTGGCAGTCACATTTTTAAATACTTCAATAGCAAAATCAACTGACAAAATGCCTTCGATATCGTCACCTTAAGTATGACCTACAGGCGCACCCAACGTGACATTATATCCAAATTGAGGACAGCTGATTTATAAAAAGCAACCCTTCATAGTATGAGACACTAGGCTATGCTGGTGGCTATTTTACTTGTGAGCCTATTCAAACGATACTCTCTTTAATTATGATCGAATATCTATCATCTCCATACATAAAAATAATCTATAAGTAAATAAAGGCTAGCAACCATTCGACGAAGGCTTTACTAAAGCCTTCGTCGAATGGTTGCTAGCCTTCTTATATTATATTCAAATAACCAAAAGCGGACTACGAAATACTACGAATATCATAACGAGTCAAAGGGGCGTTATATCAACCGAACCCCTTAGCCCTGTTTAATAGTTATCGTTAAATAATATTGACATCAGTCTGAATCAGTATTTCATGCACTCCACTTCCATTAACATCTGTAAAGTTATAGACGTCATAGTCTTTACCATCTTGCTGTACAGTAGTATTGGTATTGTTCCAGTCAGTTCCTGTCAACTGTACGGTATCTGTACTATCGCCATTGATGGTAAGACCTTTATTTAAGACAACCGTTTCATCAATGATATCAAGCACATCACTAGTCGTGAGATTGCTCAGTGTTTGTGTACCACTACCCGTCATCTCTATAACCTCAATGCTTCCAAACTTCGTGGTATCGAAAGTACTAAAGTCAATATCGATACCATTATTGTTGATAATTAAGGTATCGGTACCATCGCCGCCATCCATCAAGACATTATCTACTTGGAATATGAGCGTGTCATTACCAGCACCCCCTGTGAGACTATCCGCTCCAGTACCACCACTAATGACGTCATTACCATCGAGTCCATCTAGTACGTTGTCATTGTTATTGCCTAATAAGAAGTCGTTACCAGCAGTTCCTGTAGTCACTGGGAAGAGAATATTCAGTTCTATAGTATTGTTAACGCCGTCTCCATCGTTGTCCAGAACTGAAAAGGTTAACGTCTCAGTATAGGCAGTAGTGGCATCATTTGGTACATCATACTGATAGTTACCTGTGCTGAAATTGACGATGAGTGAGCCACCTGCTGCAGTTGTGATAGTAACGGTAGTAGTCGATTGATCATAACTATAGGTAGATGCGTCAGCGGCAGTTGTAAGCTGACCTGTTGATTTATTAAAGTTATAGTTAGAACCATCGATATCCACTTCACTTAGATAACCACCATCAGCACCAAAACCTGTGTTGGTTGAGCCACCTGCGCTCACTAAATTGCCCGTTGAATTTCTTGCGTCAATACCATCTAATATCGTCTGCTCTAGGGTCGCAGCAGTAACCATGACACCATCAGCATCGACATCATTACGGCCATCATAAGCGATGGAATTCAAAGACGTTTCGGCAGTACTACCAGAGGCGAAGTCAATAATCGATAGCGCTGATGAGTCAATACTATTAGCTTTTAGGAAATCTGTCCAAATAACCTCTTCTGCTGCTTGAATACCATAATCAGCAGAGCCTGTACTTACTGTTCCAGAAAGCTGAGTAGTGTCACCAAGACCTCTATTAGGTACACCATCAGTAATAAAGATAGATTTATTTGTAGGGTTATTGAATGCTTCATTACCCTGACTATCGACGATCGATACTGGTTCAAGCTTACCTACATCGTCAAACGCATCGATAGCGCTACCCAATGCAGCATCATAGTTAGTGACTCCACCAGCAGTTAGAGCATTAATCTGGGTAATGGCATCAGCAGACGACACCCACTCGGTACCAATAGCTTCTCCATTTGAACTAAAGGTGACCAGTCTAACTTTAACATCACCGAACTCTTCATACTTGTCAATAGCTTCTATCAAAGCGTCTTTCGTTGCCTGCAGTCTACTGACACCATTTTCAGTAGTGTTCATACTACCTGACACATCCACAATCAGTAACAAGTTAGTATTAACTGGCTGTAAAAGAATGTCGGTATTTGAGCTACTAGCATCCGGTGTATCGTCTTCTACAGAAATGACAAACGCCGATGAGGCTGAGTCATCTATACCATCACTAACGGTAGCCGTAAAGTCCAAATCCAGACTGTCTTCGCCAGTAGTATTCGGATGGTCTATGGACTGTAGTAAGGTTGTCGTATAGTCAGCTGTATAGTTACCGCCACCATTGTCAGTGAATGCACCAATAGTTACAGTCGCAACATCTACTACTACGCTATCAATCGTCGCTGTACCTGTGAGCGTATCACCGACTTGCGTCCATGTGACAGGCTCGCCTTGTGAAGTAATACCAATAGGACCATTCAATGTCACAGATAGGTCATTTACGCTAGCTAAGTCAGTGTCTGTTACAACGATGGTACCTGTCTGCTGAGCTCTATTGGTAGTATCAGTAAATCCTGCTAACGCATTACTATCAGCAATACCACCTGCTAACCCTTCTTCTGACACAGCAATATTACTAAAAGTGACTATTGGTGCATCGTTAACGGTGATGTCTAAGGTGGTGCTGTCGGTGTTGCCATCAGGATCCGCCACCACGTAGTTGACGGTCGGTACAGTACCATTGAAGTCAGGTGCTGGATCAAAGGTGTAGCTGCCATCAGCATTCAAGGTCAAGTCACCAATCGGAGCGCCAGTGCTGTCTTCGATCGCCGTTGCAGTACCTAGCACCAATGCAACTTGGGTGCCACTACCATCAATGTCTACGGTCGCTGATTGAACCGCTAGTGTGGTGCCATCTTCATCTGTGTCATTAGTAAGGACATTGTCAGTCAATATCGTGTCTTCAGGCGTGATTTCAACTTCAGGATTGGCTTCAATGTCATTCACAGGTGTTACAGTGATGGTTTCTGTGGCGCTCACTGCTGTCGTGCCATCGGTGATGGTGTAGTCAAACTTGACTTCGCCATTAAAGTTGGCATCAGGGGTGAAGCTGATTTCACCTGCCGCATCAATATTCACCAAACCATTTGGTACGGTGATGCTTTGAGCTGTACCTGGGGTCAAAGTGGTCCCATTGATATCAGTGATGGTTAGAACGTCGCCATCAAAGTCGCTGTCAGCGATGCCAGTAGTAAGCGGGGTTAGTACTACGGTGCCGTCTTCTGCTACGATATATGCATCATCGATGGCCACTGGCACATCATCGACTGGCGTAACGGTAATGGTCTCTGTTGCTGTCGCCGTTTCGGTACCATCTGTGATGGTGTAGTCAAATTCGATTTCGCCATTAAAGTTGGCATCAGGGGTGAAGCTGATGACACCTGCGGTATCTATGTTCACTACACCGTTTGGTACGGCGATGGTTTGCACGGTACCTGGGGTTAGGGTGATGCCGTTAATCTCGGTGATGCTGAGGGTGTCGCCATCGAAATCGCTGTCAGCGTTTAGTGGGTCAAGCACTACGGTACCATCTTCCTCTACAGTATACGCATCATCTACTGCCACGGGGGCGGTTGGTGGATAGTCGATAGTGACAGTTGCTTCGTTTGACGTCAATCCCGTTCTGTCATCGACCGTGTAGCTGATTGGCGTTGGGTCATCAGTGAAACCTGTTGTTGGCGAGAAGGTGATAACACCTGTGTCTGGGTCAACACTCCATGAACCTTCACCTGGTACGTCAACTGATTTTCCATCAGCGGCGATGGTGCTGCCTGCTGCTGGTGATTGGGTGATGATGACGGTAGTTGGGTCAAGATCATTTTCAGGATCAGTATCATTGGCTAGTATGTCAACTGATACAGGCGTATTTAAAGGACCTGCTTTTAAATCGTTACTTGCCACTGGCGCAGTTTGCGGATAATCGATGGTAACAGTGGCCTCATTTGAGGTTTCACCAGTATTGTCATCGACCGTGTAGCTGATTGGCGTTGGGTCACCAGTGAAGCCCGCTTCTGGTGTGAAGGTGATGGCGCCTGTGGTGCCATCAACACTCCATGTGCCTTCGCCTGCCACAATAACCGATTTGCCGTCAGCTGCGATGGTGCCACCCGCTGGTGACTGGGTGATAATGACGCTGGTTGGGTCTAAATTGGCTGAAGCTGCGCTGTCGTTATCAAACACAGGGACCACAACTGGACTGCCTGAGGTGCCAGTCTGAAGGTCATTTACCGCTTGCGGATAATCGATGGTAACAGTGGCCTCATTTGAGGTTTCACCAGTATTGTCATCGACCGTGTAGCTGATTGGCGTTGGGTCACCAGTGAAGCCCGCTTCTGGTGTGAAGGTGATGGCGCCTGTGGTGCCATCAACACTCCATGTGCCTTCGCCTGCCACAATAACCGATTTGCCGTCAGCTGCGATTGGCGTTGGGTCACCAGTGACCCGCTGGTGACTGGGTGATAATGACGCTGGTTGGGTCTAAATTGGCTGAAGCTGAAGCTGCTGTCGTTATCAAACACATCGACCACAACTGGACTGCCTGAGGTCTTAAGTCTGAAGGTCATTTATCGCTTGCGGATAATCGATGGTAACAGTGGCCTCATTTGAGGTTTCACCAGTATTGTCATCGACCGTGTAGCTGATTGGCGTTGGGTCACCAGTGAAGCCCGCTTCTGGTGTGAAGGTGATGGCGCCAACACTCCATGTGCCTTCGCTCAACACTCCATGTGCCTTCGCCTGCCACAATAACCGATTTGCCGTCAGCTGCGATGACCCGCTGGTGACTGGGTGATAATGACGCTGGTTGGGTCTAAATTGGCTGAAGCTGCGCTGTCGTTATCAAACACATCGACCACAACTGGACTGCCTGAGGTGCCAGTCTGAAGGTCATTTATCGCTTGCGGATAATCGATGGTAACAGTGGCCTCATTTGAGGTTTCACCAGTATTGTCATCGACCGTGTAGCTGATTGGCGTTGGGTCACCAGTGAAGCCCGCTTCTGGTGTGAAGGTGATGGCGCCTGTGGTGCCATCAACACTCCATGTGCCTTCGCCTGCCACAATAACCGATTTGCCGTCAGCTGCGATGGTGCCACCCGCTGGTGACTGGGTGATAATGACGCTGGTTGGGTCTAAATTGGCTGAAGCTGCGCTGTCGTTATCAAACACATCGACCACAACTGGACTGCCTGAGGTGCCAGTCTGAAGGTCATTTATCGCTTGCGGATAATCGATGGTAACAGTGGCCTCATTTGAGGTTTCACCAGTATTGTCATCGACCGTGTAGCTGATTGGCGTTGGGTCACCAGTGAAGCCCGCTTCTGGTGTGAAGGTGATGGCGTGTTTGCCGTCAGCTGCACTCCATGGTGGTTGGGTGATAATGACGCTGGTTGGGTCTAAATTGGCTGAAGCTGTCGTTATCAAACACATCGACCACAACTGACTGCCTGGACTGCCTGAGTGCCAGTCTGAAGGTCATTTATCGCTTGCGGATAATCGATGGTAACAGTGGCCTCATTTGAGGTTTCACCAGTATTGTCATCGACCGTGTAGCTGATTGGCGTTGGGTCACCAGTGAAGCCCGCTTCTGGTGTGAAGGTGATGGCGCCGTGCCATCAACACTCCATGTGCCTTCGCCTGCCACAATAACCGATTTATCAGCTGCGATGGTGCCACCCGCTGGTGACTGGGTGATAATGACGCTGGTTGGGTCTAAATTGCTGCGCTGTCGTTATCAAACACATCGACCACAACTGGACTGCCTGAGGTGAGTCTGAAGGTCATTTATCGCTTGCGGATAATCGATGGTAACAGTGGCCTCATTTGAGGTTTCACCAGTAAATCGACCGTGGCTGATTGGCGTTGGGTCACCAGTGAAGCTTCTGTCGTTATCAAACACATCGACCACAACTGGACCACAACTGGACTGCCTGAGGTGCTGCACCAGTATTGTCATCGACCGTGTAGCTGATTGGCGTTGGGTCACCAGTGAAGCCCGCTTCTGGTGTGAAGGTGATGGCGCCTGTGGTGCCATCAACACTCCATGTGCCTTCGCCTGCCACAATAACCGATTTGCCGTCAGCTGCGATGAGTGAAGGCTTTATCGCTTGTCGTTATCAAACACATCGGATAATCGATCATTTATCGGTAATCGAGGTAACAGTGGCCTCATTTGAGGTTTCACCAGTATTGTCATCGACCGTGTAGCTGATTGGCGTTGGGTCACCAGTGAAGCCCGCTTCTGGTGTGAAGGTGATGGCGGCGGCTGCGATGGTGCCCCCGCTGGTGACTGGGTGATAATGACGCTGGTTGGGTCTAAATTGGCTGAAGCTGCGCTGTCGTTATCAAACACATCGACCACAACTGGACTGCCTGAGGCCAGTCTGAAGGTCATTTATCGCTTGCGGATAATCGATGGTAACAGTGGCCTCATTTGAGGTTTCACCAGTATTGTCATCGACCGTGTAGCTGATTGGCGTTGGGTCACCAGTGAAGCCCGCTTCTGGTGTGAAGGTGATGGCACAGCCTTCCATGTGCCTTCGCCTGCCACAATAACCGATTTGCCGTCAGCTGCGATGGTGCCACCCGCTGGTGACTGGGTGATAATGACGCTGGTTGGGTCTAAATTGGCTGAAGCTGCGCTGTCGTTATCAAACACATCGACCACAACTGGACTGCCTGAGGTCTTAAGTCTGAAGGTCATTTATCGCTTGCGGATAATCGATGGTAACAGTGGCCTCATTTGAGGTTTCACCAGTATTGTCATCGACCGTGTAGCTGATTGGCGTTGGGTCACCAGTGAAGCCCGCTTCTGGTGTGAAGGTGATGGCAGTGCCTTCGCCTGCCACAATAACCGATTTGCCGTCAGCTGCGATGGGTGATGTGCCCCGCTGGTGACTGGGTGATAATGACGCTGGTTGGGTCTAAATTGGCTTGCCGTCAGCTGCACCCGCTGGTGACTGGGTGATAATGACGCTGGTTGGCTAAATTGGCTGAAGCTGGAAGCTGCGCTGTCGTTATCAAACACATCGACCACAACTGGACTGCCTGAGACCACAACTGGACTGCCTGAGTCAGTCTGAAGGTCATTTATCGCTTGCGGATAATCGATGGTAACAGTGGCCTCATTTGAGGTTTCACCAGTATTGTCATCGACCGTGTAGCTGATTGGCGTTGGGTCACCAGTGAAGCCCGCTTCTGGTGTGAAGGTGATGGCGCCTGTGTGCCATCAACACTCCATGTGCCTTCGCCTGCCACAATAACCGATTTGCCGTCAGCTGCGATGGTGCCCCGCTGGTGACTGGGTGATAATGACGCTGGTTGGGTCTCAAATTGGCTGAAGCTGCGCTGTCGTTATCAAACACATCGACCACAACTGGACTGCCTGTCGTTATCAAACACATCGACCACAACTGGACTGCAATGAAGGTCATTTATCGCTTGCGGATAATCGATGGTAACAGTGGCCTCATTTGAGGTTTCACCAGTATTGTCATCGACCGTGTAGCTGATTGGCGTTGGGTCACCAGTGAAGCCCGCTTCTGGGTGTGAAGGTGATGGCAGCCTGTGCTGGCCATCAAACACTCCATGTGCCTTCGCCTGCCACAATAACCGATTTGCCGTCAGCTGCGATTGGCTGGTGACTGGGTGATAATGACGCTGGTTGGGTCTAAATTGGCTGAAGCTGCGCTGTCGTTATCAAACACATCGACCACAACTGGACTGCCTGAGGCTTAGTCTGAAGGTCATTTATTTGCCACTGGCGCTTGCGGATAATCGATGGTAACAGTGGCCTCATTTGAGGTTTCACCAGTATTGTCATCGACCGTGTAGCTGATTGGCGTTGGGTCACCAGTGAAGCCCGCTTCTGGTGTGAAGGTGATGGCGCCTGTGGTGCCATCAACACTCCATGTGCCTTCGCCTGCCACAATAACCGATTTGCCGTCAGCTGCGATGGTGCCACCCGCTGGTGACTGGGTGATAATGACGCTGGTTGGGTCTAAATTGGCTGAAGCTGCGCTGTCGTTATCAAACACATCGACCACAACTGGACTGCCTGAGGTGCCAGTCTGAAGGTCATTTATCGCTTGCGGATAATCGATGGTAACAGTGGCCTCATTTGAGGTTTCACCAGTATTGTCATCGACCGTGTAGCTGATTGGCGTTGGGTCACCAGTGAAGCCCGCTTCTGGTGTGAAGGTGATGGCGCCTGTGGTGCCATCAACACTCCATGTGCCTTCGCCTGCCACAATAACCGATTTACCGTCAGCTGCGATGGTGCCACCCGCTGGTGACTGGGTGATAATGACGCTGGTTGGGTCTAAATTGGCTGAAGCTGCGCTGTCGTTATCAAACACATCGACCACAACTGGACTGCCTGAGGTGCCAGTCTGAAGGTCATTTATCGCTTGCGGATAATCGATGGTAACAGTGGCCTCATTTGAGGTTTCACCAGTATTGTCATCGACCGTGTAGCTGATTGGCGTTGGGTCACCAGTGAAGCCCGCTTCTGGTGTGAAGGTGATGGCCACAACTGGACTGCCTGAGCCTGAAGGTGTAATCGATGGTAACAGTGGCCTCATTTGAGGTTTCACCAGTATTGTCATCGACCGTGTGGTGCCATCAACACTCCATGTGCCTTCGCCTGCCACAATAACCGATTTGCCGTCAGCTGCGATGGTGCCGCCCGCTGGTGACTGGGTGATAATGACGCTGGTTGGGTCTATGTCGCCATCAGGGTCGGTGTCGTTACCCAATACGTCAATCAATACGGGCTGGTTTAATGGGCCTGATCCTACGTCATCTACTGCAACGGGGGCATCATTCACAGGCGTGACGGTGATGGTTTCTGTGGCGCTCACTGCTGTCGTGCCATCGGTGATGGTGTAGTCAAATTCAACGTCGCCATTAAAGTTGGCATCAGGGGTGAAGCTGATGACACCTGCGTTGTCTATGTTCACCACGCCGTTTGGTACGTCAATGCTTTGAGCCACACCTGGGGTTAAGGCGGGTTGGGTCTAAATGGCTAATGTGTCAGTGATGCTGAGGGTGTCGCCATCCAAGTCACTATCAGCGATGCCAGTAGTAAGCGGTGCTAGTACTACGGTCGTTTACCGTCTTCTTCTACGGTATATGCATCATCTACTGCCACGGGCGCATCATTCACAGGCGTGACGGTCTGAAGCTGCGCTCATGGTTTCTGTGGCGCTAACTGCTGTCGTGCCATCGGTGATGGTGTAGTCAAATTCAACGTCGCCATTAAAGTTGGCATCAGGGGTGAAGCTGATGACACCTGCGGTATCTATGTTCACCACGCCGTTTGGTACGTCAATGCTTTGAGCCACACCTGGGGTTAAGGCAGTGGCCTCATTAATGTCAGTGATGCTGAGGGTGTCGCCATCGAAGTCGCTGTCAGCGTTTAGTGGGTCAAGCACTACGGTGCCGTCTTCTTCTACGGTATACGCGTCATCTACTGCCACGGGTACGGTTGGTGGATAGTCAACCACGATGGTGGCTGGGTTAGATGGCTCACCTGTGATGTCAGAGACTACATAGTCTACTGGCGTTGGATCTTCTGTGAAGCCTGACTCTGGGGTGAAAGTAACGGCGCCAGTGGTTGGGTCAACTTCCCATTCGCCTTCGCCTGGTACGGTTAATGTTGTCACTTCAGAGCCATCAGCCGGATCAATGAGCTTGACGCTGGTTGGGTCTATGTCGCCATCAGGGTCGGTGTCGTTACCCAATACGTCAATCAATACGGGCTGGTTTAATGGGCCTGATCCTACGTCATCTACTGCAACGGGGGCATCATTCATAGGCGTTACAGTGATGGTTTCTGTGGCGCTCACGGCTGTCGTGCCATCGGTGATGGTGTAGTCAAATTCGACTTCGCCATTAAAGTTGGCATCAGGGGTGAAGCTGATGACACCTGCGTTGTCTATGTTCACCACGCCGTTTGGTACGTCAATGCTTTGAGCCACACCTGGGGTTAAGGCGGTGCCATTAATGTCAGTGATGCTGAGGGTGTCGCCATCCAAGTCACTATCAGCGATGCCAGTAGTAAGCGGGGCTAGTACTACGGTGCCGTCTTCTTCTACGGTATATGCATCATCTACTGCCACGGGCGCATCATTCACAGGGGTTACCGTGATGGTTTCTGTGGCGCTCACGGCTGTCGTGCCATCGGTGATGGTGTAGTCAAATTCAACGTCGCCATTAAAGTTGGCATCAGGGGTGAAGCTGATGACACCTGCGGTATCTATGTTCACCACGCCGTTTGGTACGTCAATGCTTTGAGCCACACCTGGGGTTAAGGCGGTACCATTAATGTCAGTGATGCTGAGGGTGTCGCCATCGAAGTCGCTGTCAGCGTTTAGTGGGTCAAGCACTACGGTGCCGTCTTCTTCTACGGTATACGCGTCATCTACTGCCACGGGTACGGTTGGTGGATAGTCAACCACGATGGTGGCTGGGTTAGATGGCTCACCTGTGATGTCAGAGACTACATAGTCTACTGGCGTTGGATCTTCTGTGAAGCCTGACTCTGGGGTGAAAGTAACGGCGCCAGTGGTTGGGTCAACTTCCCATTCGCCTTCGCCTGGTACGGTTAATGTTGTCACTTCAGAGCCATCAGCCGGATCAATGAGCTTGACGCTGGTTGGGTCTATGTCGCCATCAGGGTCGGTGTCGTTACCCAATACGTCAATCAATACGGGCTGGTTTAATGGGCCTGATCCTACGTCATCTACTGCAACGGGGGCATCATTCACAGGCGTGACGGTGATGGTTTCTGTGGCGCTCACTGCTGTCGTGCCATCGGTGATGGTGTAGTCAAATTCAACGTCGCCATTAAAGTTGGCATCAGGGGTGAAGCTGATGACACCTGCGTTGTCTATGTTCACCACGCCGTTTGGTACGTCAATGCTTTGAGCCACACCTGGGGTTAAGGCGGTGCCGTTAATGTCAGTGATGCTGAGGGTGTCGCCATCCAAGTCACTATCAGCGATGCCAGTAGTAAGCGGTGCTAGTACTACGGTGCCGTCTTCTTCTACGGTATATGCATCATCTACTGCCACGGGCGCATCATTCACAGGCGTGACGGTGATGGTTTCTGTGGCGCTAACTGCTGTCGTGCCATCGGTGATGGTGTAGTCAAATTCAACGTCGCCATTAAAGTTGGCATCAGGGGTGAAGCTGATGACACCTGCGGTATCTATGTTCACCACGCCGTTTGGTACGTCAATGCTTTGAGCCACACCTGGGGTTAAGGCGGTACCATTAATGTCAGTGATGCTGAGGGTGTCGCCATCGAAGTCGCTGTCAGCGTTTAGTGGGTCAAGCACTACGGTGCCGTCTTCTTCTACGGTATACGCGTCATCTACTGCCACGGGTACGGTTGGTGGATAGTCAACCACGATGGTGGCTGGGTTAGATGGCTCACCTGTGATGTCAGAGACTACATAGTCTACTGGCGTTGGATCTTCTGTGAAGCCTGACTCTGGGGTGAAAGTAACGGCGCCAGTGGTTGGGTCAACTTCCCATTCGCCTTCGCCTGGTACGGTTAATGTTGTCACTTCAGAGCCATCAGCCGGATCAATGAGCTTGACGCTGGTTGGGTCTATGTCGCCATCAGGGTCGGTGTCGTTACCCAATACGTCAATCAATACGGGCTGGTTTAATGGGCCTGATCCTACGTCATCTACTGCAACGGGGGCTGATTGTATATAGTCAACGGTAATGGTCGCTTGGTTAGATTTCAAGCCAGTACTGTCTGAAACCACATAACTAACAGGAGTTGGATCGCCAGTAAATCCTGTTTCTGGCGTAAAGGTAACCACACCTGTGTCTGGGTCAACGATCCATTCGCCTTCGCCTAGTACGGTTAATGTTGTCACTTCAGAGCCATCAGTCGGATCAATAAGCTTGACGCTGGTTGGGTCTATGTCGCCATCAGGGTCGGTGTCGTTAGCCAAAACATCTATAACTACAGGTTGTCCCACCGTACCGCTTTGGGTTTCACCTATTGCTGATGGTGCGCTATTCTCGTCATTATCATCACTACTATTATAGCTAGCAATCAAACCTACCAAACCGATCCCTGCTGCTGCAGGAATCCACCAAGGTATGGCTGCAGCAATATATTCTTCTCCACCCAAAGCTTGTCCTTCTACGTCACCATTTTCTAATTGCGTGACATAGTCATACGTTTCACCAGTATCTGGAATGTAGTAATAATATTCTCCATCTTCAGCAATACCGACTAATGCACTGTCTGGATTGTCATAAAATCCTTCTATGATGAGATCGCTATCTTCACCATTTTCTTCAAATGAGACATGTAAATCATTCTTAATGCGTTTGGTAATGATGTGATTAGGTGCACGGTTAATCGCGGTATCATGAAACTCGTAATTGACCTTATCTGTCGCTTGGATGACTGTTGGCACGCCATCTTGGGTAACCACTTCTATTTGGTTGATGGTCTTATGCACATCGTTCGTTTTTACGATTATAGTATTCATGTTATTACCTTCTTTTTTTAATTCAGTGATACCGCTTAGTATTTCTAATTAGGCAAGTGTGGTTGCCTATGCATCATTTTTTATTAGCTGCTTGTGCGTTCTTCAACTACTGCAACCACACGGCGGTTAAGCTGTCGGCCTGCTGCATTATCGTTACTGGCTCTTGGCTGAGATTCACCATAACCAATGGCAGTTAAGCGCTCAGGCGCAACTGAGAACTGTGTTATCAACACTTCTTTGACGGCATCTACGCGGCGCTGTGATAAAGCTTGGTTGTAGCTGTCACTGGCACGGCTATCGGTATGACCTTCGATGGTCACGACAGTATTAGGATATTTCACCATAAACGCGGCCAACTCAGATACTTTAGAATAATATTCAGGGCGTACTATGGATTTGTCTGTCTCAAACAAGACTTCAAGTTCAATGGTTACTTTTTCAGCGAGTACAGGTACAGTCGGTTGCACAATAGGTGGCGGTGTTACGACAGGCGCTGGGCAGTTAGGTACCACTCGGCTGATTTGATGCGTTTGATAGCGTTTAGCATCTAGTAATGGTAAGGCACTTTCAGCGGTTATCTGATCAAGCTTACTTTTGCCTGTGTCGTCCATATCTACATAAAAGAAATAGGTTTGACCGCCTACCAGCTGATAGTCTTTTTTGTCTGCTAGTAAGTCATTGTCTTTAAAGCCAGTAGCATGTGCACTAACTTGATTGGTACCAACACAAGAATTGACGACGGTATAGTTACCAGGATGCAAGCTGACTTGGAATCTGTTGTTAATGGATACATTGGCACTGGTTTGTTCTACATCATCATCATTTTTGCGAATAAAGACCAGTCTCGTTTCATCAGTATCAACGTTAGTAGCCAAGATTTTTTGGAAGTCAGTATCCACTTGGTTGTTCCATGTTACGTTACCCACTCGCCGGCTGTCGCCTTCATTATCAACACTACTGTGACCAGTCATGGCGCAAGCTGACAGACTCAATAAAAGGGCTGGCAATACGATAGCCGCTGTCATATTCTTGAATACTCTTTCCATGGTTCATTCCTAATTCATCAATGATTTGTGGGTAACTTTTCTGAGTTTTTCTAACAATACGCTATATTTGAGCTATGAACTTACATTAAGACAGTTTTTTTATGAACATACTTATTCAAAATAAGTATATCCGTATTATATTTGGCAAAAAAATACACATAATTTATGTGTAAGAAAGTAATAATGTATAATTACACATAACTCTGATGTATTGATTATATATCAATACTCACAATTCGTCATGTAACACAGCCAAACATTAGTCTAATTTTTCAAATGAAATGTTCACTCACTCAGGATATATATAGCTTGGCTCGAGAAAAAATTCTTAATATTATCTAATAATTTTTATAAAAATAAATTACTTAACTTTTATTATTCTATTGATTCTTTTTTTCCAACAAACTGCACGACAGCGCTAAGTCCTTGATGACGCTTTCCCTCTGACACCATACGCAGTCGTTCAATACCAATGATTTCCTTAAGCGCTACAAGCTCACTTTGTAAGTTCTCTAACGACCCAAAACGCTCTATTTGACTCGCAGGCGGTCCTCCGACAGCATCTGCCTCAAGCTGTGCTTTGGTATAGGCTTCAACGATAAACACACCATTTGGCTTCAAAGCAGTGACAATCTGCGCATGCATATGGTGACGTAACGCGTCAGGTACATGTGCCCAGATAGAGACAATAGCATCCCATTTATTGGTACCAAAGGGGTAATCAGCCAAATCTGCCACTTGAGTTGTAATTGTCACTCCTCTATCTTTTGCCAATTGCGTCGCTTTTATCAGACCCACTTCGGACATATCCATCGCAGTAACGTTATAGCCTTGCTGCGCTAAGAAAACGGCATTCCTACCCTCGCCCTCTGCCAGACATAATACGTGCCCACCTGTGGGAATCTGCTCAAACGTTTCTCTCAAAAAATCATTAGGTTCTTTACCAAATGCAAATTCTGTGCCGCTATAGCGTTCGTCCCACATGTTTATCATCCTTTTTGTTTGAGATTATCTCTTACTTTGACGGTAGCTTACATAAGATAAGCACAAAGCATTAGTGAAATAATCACTGTCAAATTAGTGGTTTAAAATTCGTCACACTACCAAATTTTAAAAAAATTATGATTGTTTAGCACTATAACTCTCTGACTAACTCACTTTATCCCACATCTTACTTAGACGCTTCGGCGATACTGCCATACGGGTTTTCATAGGTTGGGCGAATAGCTGAATACGATACTCCTCCACCATCCAGCGGTAGTCACTAATGGCGTCTTTGTCCGCACGCCCTGCTAGTCGCTCCATATGTAAATCTAATGCATAGACGCCATCCAGATCCGCATCCAGATTGTGCTCAAGGCGTTCAAGACGAACCTCTAATGCTTCTAGATAACGTGGATACTGTTGCCAATGGCTATAATCCATACGATAGACAAAATCAGCCAAATGTAAATCTTCTAGCTGATCTTCAATATCCTCGATAGACTCACCAAATATCTCCCTATCTAGCATCAATAATCCTTGGCGAATACGCTGCCATCGGGTATAGACGTTTTTCAGGGTTTTTATCACGCTTTGACCAGTCAATAAGAAGTTGCCAGCCACGACCTCTAATGTTTTCTCATACTCTACTGAGGTAAAAGGCAACTCCTCAGCAAGTGCCACTGCAGTATCATCTGCATTTTCAGGCAAGTCTGTACTATGATCGAACAATATATAATGCTCTTCAAGCGCCGCGTCTAATGCCGCATCGATGATGATGGTCTTAAGCTTACCCATATCACCAAGTGGTGCAAATGCCAATTTAAAGATACTGTCAACTTGACTGGTGAGCTGTTTTTTCTTTGCGCCAAGCTTGCTCTTTATTAAGGCTAGTACCCCGATACGATGCGCCTGTAGTGCCGCATTAACATCCGTATATTGATGAATCGATACCGCTTCGCCTGCTTCATCAGCGACCAAAGCCGCAAACTGCTTCATCACCACGCCTGCACTATGATGATTTTTGCTAAAGGCAAAATGTTCAGGGAACTCAGTGTGTGCTCCTTGCTGCTCATTAACGGCTTGACGGGTTTCACTGGCATGTCGAATCTGCAACGTTTGCAGGTCACGACCTTTTTCGATAATACGGTTTTTATCATCGACCACACAGATTTGGGGCTGTAAGTAGCGGTCAATCGTAGACGGATTAAATTTATCTGGTGTCACTGACATAATACCGCGACGATTCAACGCTTGGCAGAGCTGCTTCAATAGTCCTTGTCCACCAGCAGGTTGCAACTCGTCAAACAAACCATCAGCCGTATCAGGAATAGGAACTATCTGACGACGGATATCTTTGGGTAACGACTTAAGTAATTGCAGCACTAGCTCATAGCGCCAGCCAGGCACGCCCCACAATAGCTCGATGGCATCAAGCTGCGGCAACGCGACAAGCGGCACACGAATGGTCACACCATCATCATCACTTGCTGGATCAAAGATATAACGTAGCGGTAGTTTTAAATCACCCAACTTCCATACTTCTGGGAAGTCTCCCGTGGTCGGTGCTTGGCTATTGAGTACGTCATCATCGGTAAAAAATAAATGCTTGGTGTCAGATTTTTCAACCTCAGCGCGCCAATCTTCAAAAGATTTACGACTGGCAATGTGCTCAGGGATTTTTTTGTCATAAAACTGGTACAGCGACTCTTCATCGACCAACAAATCACGGCGGCGTAATTTATCTTCAATACGTTCGATGTCTGCGATTTTATCCATATTGTGCTGTAAAAATGGCGCTTGACGACCCAAGTTACCAGTGACCAGACCATCACGGATAAAGATTTCACGTGACTCGCTTAGATTGACTTGCTCATAATTGGTCAGCTGCTTACTGATAATAATCAGACCAAATAAACTAATCTGTGCGTAGGCTTTGACGCGACCTGTTTTCTTCGACCAATGCGGCTCAAAGTAGTGATACTTCAACAAGTCACCAGCAGCGGAGATAATCCATTCTGGTTCAATCTTGGCCACCGTGCGCATAAATACCTGAGAGGTTTCTACCACCTCAAACGCCATCACCCATGGTGGTATCTGCTTAAATACCGTACTGGCTGGAAATATCTTGGCTTTTTGCTGGCGAGCCGCGAGATATTCGCCACGATTTTCAGTTTTGTGAGCAATAGTAGAAAGTAGACCTGTCATCAACGCACGATGCAGGTTCGCGTACTTAACTGCCTTTAGCTCTTCATCTTCAATCGCCGTAGGGTCGCTAGTAGTAGCCTCTAGCGCCTTGCCCTTAGCAGCAGCTTTGGCATCATTGACATCGGTAAGCTTTAAATCAGTGACCATTTGCACCAGTTGGCGATGCGTCTGATGCCACTCTCGTACACGTGGAAAGCTCAGATAATTTTTCTTAGTAAACTGCTTGCGCTGATTACCAGACAACTTATTGCCGTTTTCGTCTTTTTCAAACAACGCTTTCCATAGGCTTAAATAGAATAGGAAGTCAGAGTCATCTTGACGAAACTCAGCATGCTTTTGATCCGCTTGCTGACGTTTATTAACAGGACGCTCACGTGGATCCTGAACTGCAAGTGCGGCGACAACGATGAGCATTTCACGAATACAATCAAAGTCAGAGCCCGCGACCAACATACGTGCCAGCCTTGGATCGATCGGCATACGTGCCATCTTTTGACCAGTAGCTGTCAAGGCGAGATGATCAAGACCTTTTTTTGGTTTTGGTTTATTGGTTTTATTCGTAGAAGTGGCTGCAGTTTTAGAAGTAATAGCTCCTAGCTCGTCGAGCAATTTATGCCCGTCCGTGACCAAGCGACTGTCAGGTGGCTCGATAAATGCAAAATCATCGACACTACCTAAGCGCAGATTGGCCATCTGCAAAATGACTGACGCTAAGTTGGTTCGTAGAATCTCAGGTTCAGTGAACTCTGGACGACCGCTAAAGTCTTCTTCACTATATAGACGAATACAGACACCCGGCGCAACTCGACCACAACGACCTTTACGCTGATTGGCTGCGGCTTGTGAAATTGCCTCAATCGGCAAACGCTGCACGCGTGAGCGGTAGGAATAACGCGAAATACGCGCAAATCCTAGATCAATAACATAGCGAATACCGGGTACAGTCAGCGCTGTCTCAGCCACGTTGGTAGCGATAACGATACGTCGACCACGACCGGACGGCTGAAAAATACGCTGCTGCTCTTCATAGGTCTGTCGCGCAAACAAAGGCAGCACTTCGGTGTGCTTAGGTCCATGACGCTCTAGGACTTCTTGTGTCTCACGAATCTCAGCTTCTGTCGCGGCAAATATCAAGATATCTGCCTGATCAGCATGTCCTTTGCTTTGTGCATCACTAAAGCATTCTTCTACTGCAGCAACGATGGCACGTGGCAAATTCTCTTCAAAGTCATCATAACTGTCATCATCGGAGCTCGTAACAGGCTCATCAGTGAGTGGACGATAACGAACCTCTACCGGAAAGCTTCGACCTTCGACATTAAAGATGGGCGCAGGGACTTTGCATTTAAGTTTGGCATCGTAATGACTAAAATACTCACTAAAGCGTTTGGTATCTAACGTCGCTGAAGTAATAATGACTTTTAAATCAGGGCGTTTGGGTAGCATCTTTTTCAGATAACCCATAATAAAGTCAATATTTAAGCTACGCTCATGCGCCTCATCAATGATAATCGTATCGTACTTGCTCAAAAACCGATCATGACCCAGTTCAGCCAACAAGATACCATCCGTCATGAGCTTCACAACGGATTGCGCCGATCCTTGCTCATTAAAACGAATCTTAAAACTAATGGTGTTGCCTAAGGGTTCGCCCAATTCTTCTGCAATACGGTTTGCCACACTTCTCGCTGCTAGACGCCTTGGTTGCGTATGCCCTATCTGCCCTTTGATGCCACGTCCTGCCAGCATCGCAAGCTTCGGTAACTGCGTCGTCTTACCAGAACCTGTCTCACCTGCGACGATAATGACTTGGTTATCGATGATGGCTTGAATCAAATCATCAGCACGTTGACTCACGGGCAAATCAAGGTTTAGCTTGGCTGGCAAGTCTGCAGGAATACTATCAATACGTGCCTGTACTGCTTCCTGAGATCGAGTTTTTATTTTGTCGTATTGCTCGCGTTTTTTCGTTAACGCTTCATTGGCTTTTTCGTTATTCTCTTTTTTACTCGACACAACGGCACGTGCCAGCTCTCGCTCTAGACGCGTTAAGTAATAGCTGTCTTTGGCGAGTACTGGCAAATCAGCGGCTATAGGAGATTGAGCAGCTGCTTTATCATTGCTCGGCATGGCACTGTTTGGTGTGGCACTACGCGATGTAATACGTAAATTTTCGTGATTTGTATTATCACTTTTTTTATTCGGATTTATAGTGTTATTGGTTTGACGAGCAGCATCTTCGTTAGATGCTTGTGTGGTATTCTCAGAATTATTGGGCATATTTACTTAGGCTATTTATTATTTAAAAGTGTTTAGATTATGGGGGTAATTTGAGTGCGATTCAAGTTGGTTCTGATGTTTGGTTGGTAACCAAAAAGGCTTTTATTGATTTTCAAAGCGCTCAGCCAAAAGAGACTCAAGCTCGTCAGTCATAGGTTTAAATTTAAAATGCTCTGGCTCCATTTGAGCAATCAAAGCATACTGATCATTTTCAATCGAGTTATTCTCACAAGAAAAATGATTCATCTCCTGACCAGTGATGGCATTAATGATATAAAAAGAGGTATCGCCGTCTTCGTACTGTGTCAAATTATAATAATTATTCGGATCCCGCATAGTGATATCAGTAGAATTGAGGTACTTCACATAATAGGCATCTTCAGTAGCTTGCTGTGCTTCTAGCTTTAAAGGGTTACCTTGTGTAGCAAAATAGTACTTGAGCATATAACCAATATCGCTATTAATCACATCCAAACGTAAATGCTCGCCGTCTTCCGTGACACATTGATATATTATAAAGAGTTCATACACACGTGGATTAGTGGTCGTGTTTTCATCTTTCACACTCTCCCATTCCATGCCCATAATAGGTGCATCTAACATGACACCTCCCTCTTCCATCAATTTATAACCTATCGGTACGTCTTGAGCATTTACTATAGATTGAGAGCTTGATAACTCACTGTTATCTTCTATAGCACTTTCAACCTCGTTACTTGATACTGCTGTAGTGTCATCAGATTTTTCTAGTTCATTCTTATTATTCCAAAACGCTACAGCCACTAGAACAATGAACAGTCCTATTCCAATGCCCATACCTGCAATAACCCACTTAAAAATCCTTTTATGAAATTTTGCAAATCTGCTCGCCCTATTTTGTTTTTGTGAATGAATTATTTATTTAGTCAGCTTGTTAATCATACTTATTAATCATAACGCCAATTTTTTCAAATTCTTGATACTCAAATAGCCAACATACTCTTTATCTGCTAAATCCTCATCTATTGCATTATCGACACCATTAATAGGTTCAATCACTAACTGAAGGTCTGATATTAGATCATTCACGTTATATATATCGTCTATATCTACCTCAAACTTATCATCAATATGTGACGCAGCATCAAAAGGAGAGCTACTGTCTTTAAAAGTAAACTGCTGATAAAAAGCACTCTGTTTTGCTTGTTTGATAGCACCTGCTTGATTGGGGGCAACGATGAGTAACTTATAATGAAATTCTTCAAAACTGCCCTGCTGGTATCCACCGAGATTAATGAAAAACAGCTTTAGGCTTTTACTATGGTCTGTTTGATTGTCAATTTTATTACTGGGCTCAACCAGTTTAATAGCATGACCATCAACGTTGGTAACCGCACGATACGAGTCAATATGCCATTTGTTCTTTACTTCTGGCCAATGGTCATTGATATCTGCGATTAACTCACTCACCTGGTTGGCCACACCAAAGAAAATATCGTGCTGTTCAATCAAGCGACCTTTGGGCCGAGCGCCCAGTTGAATCATATATAGGGTTGGCATAAATTATTGCCTTATAGGTAAAGTTATTAGGATGCACTTTGGCTTTGAACAACTGTCTTACCATTATTATCTTCAGCATATGAGCATGCTGCCAATGATAGAATACTTATGTATATTTTCAAAACTCTAGCTATCATGAGAGTTTTCTCTACATTCTTAATAAAGCGCAATCAATCATAAAGAAGACTCTAGATGAAAAAGTCGTTACCAGTGGTAAAAGTAATGTTTGCAGCAATCATGACTTTGTTAGCACTGTTTCCAATAGAGACTTTCTTTCAGAAAGAGTTAAAACTCACATTTAAGGCCACTTATCACAATATTATTAAAGTCGAGGTTAAGTACCCTGATTCGAAAAATACAATATTGGTTTACGACGTACAACATCATCCTGAAAAAATTACCGCCATAGTCAATGACATAAATAAACAAAGCTACGAGTCATGGATAAAGGTAAATGGTGGTAAAGAAGCAGGCAATATCATCGGAATTTCTTTTTATGACGACTCAAAGCAGCTAGTTACTAGCTTCTCTTTAGCTCCAGATATGCTACTGGAACGAGGAGAAAACCATAGACAGATTGGTGTCAGTGGTTTTTATAGAACTATAAATCTAAAAGACTACCTAGCATTACAAGAAGTCTGGTGCAACCCTATAAATACTAGCACTTACAACAGCTTGGTACGAAACAAACTATGCTGAATACAATGCAAAATATCAATTATTACTCTAAATAACGAGCTTACAGCACACACCCCGTTCTCAGTGCAAATGCCCAATCCTCACGACCATTCTTTGAAGCTGATTGAGCAGCAGCCTCATAATCGTAAGGCACCTTAATATGCTCTGCTTGCCAGCACCTCCCTCGCTCGGTATCAACACATCTAATGATTGCATAACTTGCATGAGGAGAATAGGTCTGCATTCTATGGACATTAGGTAATTCATCTTTATAGGCGGGATAACCAATGCTACCAGTATTGATAACTATTTGATCGGTCGATAGCTTTACCGTACGCGGGATATGGGTGTGGCCACATACGACAACCTTACTATCAATACCATTGAGCAATGCCAGAATATCTGCATCGCTACGTACTCTCGGTTGACCTGTTTCTATATTTTCTAACAGATATATCATGTCATCCGTCGGCGACCCATGACACAGATAAAAGTCTTTGCTTAAATGGCAATCAAAAGGCAAGTTTTGCATCCATTTCATTGCGGCGGCTGGCAAGTTATCGATAATAAAACCTAGCGTTGAATTACTCTCAATATCTGCCGCTGTCGCCTCGTATATCTGTCTATCTTGGTTACCAGAAATAGCAATAATATCGTCTCGATAGGTCATCAGTAGCTCATAAGTTGCTTTCGGCGCAATCGGACCATATAAAATATCACCAAGATTGACGATTTGTTCTACATTGCGCCGCTTTATGTCTGCAAGAACCGCCTCTAGAGCAAAGACATTACTATGAATGTCAGAAATTGCAGCGATGGTATTTATCTGCTGATCATCAAGGTTCATGATATTACTTACCTCTTCTCACCAATAAAGTTTTATACAAATATTAAAAAACAAATATTAAGAACCTCAAAAAGTAAAAAACCCGATGTTTAAGCATCACTTAAAACATCGGGTTTGGTTTCATTACTATATTATTTGCTAAGCTATATTAAGAAAAAATATGCCCACAGCCCCACAACAAAGGTGGCGATAATATTAAGAATGATACCGGTACGAATCATCTCTGTTTGCTTGATGAGACCTGTACCAAACACAATAGCATTCGGTGGCGTCGCAACTGGTAGCATAAAAGCACATGATGCACCAATACCAATGACCAATACCAACACTTCATGTGGCAAACCCATCTGCTCTGCAATAGCAGCAAATACTGGCACCAACAATGCGGCAGATGCTGTGTTAGAGGCAAACTCAGTTAAGAAGATAATGAACGCAGATACCGCAATCATCACCACAACCAGTGGTGCCGAAGACAACGCATTAGCGACCGTTTCACCCAGTACTAGAGATGCACCTGATACTTTCAACACTGTCGACAGCGCAATACCGCCACCGAACAGCATGAGTACACCCCAATCCGTATTGTCAGAGACTTGCTTCCAGGATACCAATCCTAAACTCACCACTGCTGCAGCCGCTGATAAAGCAATAATGGCATCCGTATCAGTGATATCTAGTGCTTCACCAATTTGTTTGGAAAATATCCAACTCAACGCAGTCACAATGAAGACAATAATCGTCACCACACGCGGTTTATTCCAAGCAATAGGCTCATCTTCTACGATCACGATTTTACGATTTAGATTAGGTTTGAGGAACACATACATCGCACCTAATAATAGTGGCAATAGCACCAACATCATAGGTATACCAAACTTCATCCAGTCAATAAAGGCGATATCCAGTGCCTTTGCTGCGATAGCATTAGGTGGCGAACCAACGATAGTACCTAAACCACCCAGACTTGCCGAGTAAGCAATACCTAGTAGGACAAATACAAACGTACCGCGATCTTTCTCACGATCGACTTGTGTCAATATACCAAGCGCTAACGGTAGCATCATCGCCGCAGTGGCCGTATTCGATATCCACATTGACAAAAATGCCGTCACGCCAAATATCAAAAACACAGCGGTGTTTAGCTTACCACCTGACATCGATAAAATCTTTAATGCGATTTTTTTGTCCAATTGCTGTACATGCAAGGCGGCTGCCAAAGCAAAACCACCAAAGAACAAATAAATCGTCGGACTAGCAAAGCTCTCTAAACCAATTTTGGCATCGAAGTCTGGTATACCAATCAGTGCACCCACGACCACGACCAATAGCGCAGTAATGGTAACGTGTACCGCTTCCGTCAACCACAACACGCCAATGAAAAACAACAAGGCTAGCCCTTTATTGGCATTGATATCGAACGGCAACACATTATAGATAATCATAGCGACAATCGCCGCAATAGCGACAACAATCAATCCTTTACCAGTACCCTTTGGAAAGGTATCGGTAAATAAATACTCATTACCATCGTTAGGTAGATGGCTGTCTAGTTTTTGCTCTGACATAAAACGTCCTTATTTCCTCAAAGACAGTGTGAAAATGCCCTACATATGAAGGCGACTATATATAGTATTCACTTTGTCATTAACCCAAAAAAATACGTGGCTATCATAGCAGATATATGACAGAAAAATTAATTGACAAATTACTTAATAAACTTATACCAGAATATTCTTTTAACCATTCTTAATGCTGACGTATTTATTCGCAATAAGTTCTATGTTAACTGTGGCGTAATTATGCCTTTTATCTGTGCGTTAGAAATAGAAATACACTATTTAAAGCCTATATAATTTCTGGTTACATATATTCACTAAACAAGTGTACACCGTATGTATACAAGAGTATAGCCGTCTCTCATACTGACAGTCGAGCCAAATAATAGTAGACATCTCAAAGCCTATCTCTATTAGAAATTTATGCTAGAAATACATAAAAATAAACAGGAGCACTTTATGACAGACGCAAATAAAACTGACTCAACCACGAAGATGGCACCGACAGATATAAATCAAGACGGTCTAGCCAAAGAAGATCAGCAACGTACCGATGACTCTGCATTAGATATGATGCGAGGTATGCACGAACATGAAAACCACAGCGAAGAAGACGATAAATAAATTAACGCTTCATGTTTAAAGCAAAAGAGAATAGGCGCTTATTATGATGATGAGCGCTTTTTATGTCTTGGCAGTCTTTTTTCTGGCAGGTGGTCTGACGCATAGTTATATATAAATGCTGCTGTCAGTACGATAGTGATAGGCACTAGTAACGCGCCATAGCCTACTTTGGCATACAAAAATGCCCCTACTACGCTACCACCGCAAAAGCAGTACCAGATAATAGCCTGAAAACCTAGTGTCGGCTTGCTGATTGAACGACCTGCTAACCAATTACCAATCGCCGCTCCCATGTCTGACGTCAATCCTGTGAGATGAGTCGTACGAATGACGGCACCACTATAAGTTGCCACCATGGCATTCTGTAATCCACACGCCATCGCAGCGGCTAACTGCCCTAAATAATCATGCTGCTGGTATAACCAATAGCTGACTACTAGCAGAAATGCTTCGAGATATAACGCACGGCCATAACGTTTACCCAGCTTTAAAGGCGCTTGTCCAATCACGAAACCACTCAAGACCGCACCCGCTAAAAAAGACAGCAGCAGCGCACCAATATACAAAATACTGTGCACATCTAAATAAGCAATCGCTGATGCAAATAAGCTCACATTACCAGTAACATGAGAGACTGATAAATTAGCAAAGCCCATTAATGCAGCAGTATTGACGCAGCCTGCACTAAACGCAAGCACTGCACCACCCCACAATATCCACTTTGGTAGTTTAGTTATCATATCTACTGCCTGAAGGCTAACTTAAAAATGGCCTCTAGTATAACCAAAAAAGGCAGCCAATTGGCTGCCTTCCTTATTTCTTAAACGCTATTTTTTAAACAATGCTATTAATTACCTAAGAATGCTCTTACTAAGTATAGTTACTTTGGTTCGTCCAGCATCATTAACTGCTCGCTGATGGCAACGGTATTAAAACCTGCATCGACAAACATAATCTCTCCAGTAATACCGGATGCCCACGGAGATAGTAAGAACAATGCAGCATTGCCTACTTCTGTCTGGGTAATGTTACGCTGTAGTGGCGCGATTTTTTCGCTGACATCGAGCATTTTACGGAATGATTTGATACCACTAGCAGCAAGCGTACGGATAGGACCTGCTGAAATCGCATTAACACGGATGCCTTCACCGCCCATAGAGGTCGCAAGATAGCGAACACTGGCTTCAAGACTGGCTTTTGCCATGCCCATGACATTGTAGTTCGGCAATACTGAGATACTACCTTCATAAGTTAGTGTCAGCATAGAGCCGTGACGCATGGCTAATAATGCACGAGCTTCTTTGGCCAATGCAACAAAGCTATAGCTTGAGATATCGTGCGCAATGTGACTGCCTTCACGAGTGGTCGCGTTGACAAAATCGCCGTCGAGCTGATCCATCGGTGCAAAACCAATTGCATGTACCACACCGTCAATACCATCACCCCAATGAGCAGTCACTTGCTCAAAGCAAGCAGCAATAGACTCGTCAGATGCTACGTCACACTCTAGTACCAAATCTGCTTCGAACTTTTCTGCAGCCATATCCACACGTTTTTTTATCTTATCGTTTGGATAAGTCAAAATTAGTGAGGCACCTTCACGGTGTAGTGCTTCTGCGATTGCCCAAGCGATAGAGAGTTTGCTTGCAATGCCCGTTACGACAAATCTTTGTCCTTGAAGTAGCATAGTGTTTCCTTTTGAATCGATCAAATTTATTGATATTAAAAAATTATTTAGAGTTGTTATATATGACAGATAGCCAGTGATAATTAAACACAAATGATAGGTGAACTATTATACACGAATTAATTTAAGTAAACAGTCGTAAACTAGATTTGCCTACAATGGCGTCTAATATTGATTAAACATTGAACTACGAACCACAGCAGTATGAAGTTAAGCAGATTTCAAGTATAATCACAGCCCTTCCCAGCTTGCACAATTTTTATAATAATCCTTTACAACCGTTGTTTGTAAACAAGGATTTAGCGTTAAGCTACACCCACATTTTGGATGGCTGCCAAACTTATGAGTAACACCCTAACAATAACATCAAATTACCAAGAGAGCGCTGAGTCTTATCGCCAATTGATCAGCTCAACTGGTGAAGACTTACACCGCCCTGGTCTTGAAGATACACCCATGCGTGCCGCAAAAGCTTTTGCCCATTTAACCCAAGGCTATCATCAGAACTTAGATGAAGTCGTCAATGATGCGCTGTTCCCATCAAGCAATCGTGAACTCGTATTGGTACAAAATATTGAGTTTTACTCATTATGCGAGCATCATATGTTGCCATTTCATGGTGTTGCACATGTCGGCTATTTACCTAACGGACAAGTCTTGGGCTTATCAAAATTTGCCCGTATCGTTGATATGTTTGCCCGTCGTTTGCAAGTTCAAGAGAACCTAAGCGAACAAATAGCACAAACTATTATGGAAGTCACTGGCTGCCGCGGCGTCGCGGTCGTGATGGATGCAGCACACATGTGCATGATGATGCGTGGTGTAGGTAAACAGCACTCCACTACACGTACGATGTCAATGTTAGGTGAGTTTGTCCATGACAATCAAGCACGTACGGAATTTTTGAGCGCGATACCTAAGCGTCAACCTGCTTTTTAGTTATTAAAATAAATAGTCATTAAATATAGAGTCATTAAATATTCATAAATAAGAAAAGGACGCATTAGCGTCCTTTTCTTTTTTTAGTTCTGTCAAAAGTTAAGAAGCAATTGGTTTTACGTCATCAATCCAATCACCGTAACCTTCTTTTTCCATATCTGCTAATGGTACAAAACGCAGTGCTGCTGAGTTCATACAGTAGCGCTTGCCTGTTGGTGCAGGGCCATCATCAAACACGTGACCGACATGCGAGTCAGCATAGCGACTACGTATCTCGGTACGAACGGAGAATATACCGCGATCTTCTTTTTCAACGACCATATCTGTGCTTAATGGACGAGTAAAGCTTGGCCAGCCTGTTCCAGACTTGTATTTATCACGAGAAGAGTACAGCGGCTCACCTGATATGACATCGACATATAAACCAGGCGCTTTGTTATCCCAATATTCATTATCAAAAGCGCGCTCAGTGCCCTCTTCCTGAGTCACCTTATACTGAATATCACTGAGTGATTTCTTTAATTCACTCTTGGCAGGTTTTACAAAGGTCTTTGAATTAAAACCAGTAGTAGCCGCTGCGGTATTTGAAGGTGTGGTTGATGTATTTACTGTCACACTACCAGCAGCTGGTTTGAACTGACTAAAGTCCAACTCATAGTTTTTACCATATACGCTCTCGATAAACTGGTAACGACCAGAGTTGAAGGTATACGCTTTATAACGAAGTGGGTTCTTTTTATAATAATCTTGATGATAATCTTCTGCCGGGTAGAAGGTGCTGGCAGGAACGATTTCTATCACCACTGGCTTGTCATAGACGCCAGAGTCTTGCAGCGCTTTTTTCGCCGCTTCTGCTGTTTGCTTTTCTTGTTGATTATTATAGAAAATAGCAGGTCGATACTGGGTTCCACGATCTACATACTGGCCGTCAGCATCGGTTGGATCAGCGATACGCCATAATGCTTGTACTATGCCATTATACGTTATTTTCGTCGGATCATAATATACTTGTGCCGCTTCAGTATGGCCGGTGCCACCTGCTGATACCTGTTTATAAGTTGGATTCTGAGTCTCACCGCCTGTATAACCTGATACCACTTCCACAACACCAGGTATCTTCTCATAACCCGCTTCTACACACCAAAAACAGCCGCCAGCGACTGTCGCCACAGCCAAATTAGGATCTGTAGGCGCATAAGGGTTGTTACCAGTGGTTGGTGGCGTGGTCTTCGCAGTATTTTCAGTGGCAGCACAGCCAACAAAGAAAGTACTGCTCGCCGCAACAACCATAGCAGCGACCTTGGTGTTTAGTTTGAGGTTCATTAGAATATCCTAAAAATAATGTTATGGAGTGAAGCTACACAGTTATCATAACCCTTGTGTGTCACTGGAATACACCTAGTTTGTTATAAAAATTTAACGTAGATTAAAAACTCTGTACTTAAACTGAACAATCATCGTCTAATATTTTTGGTTTAAGCTATTTTTTAGGTTTTTACTTTTCGAATAGCGGTTTTTTGAGTATTTATAAGCTAAACCCATACAGCGTAATAACGGAAAAAGAGCACGCTACACTGGTGGTAGCATGCTCTTTTTATACCGCATTTATATATCTTAGGCTACTTTAGTGCTTTCTGTTTTGTCATTCATACAGTGATCACTTGCCTGCTTGATCTTTATCAAGATATCTTTTATTTCAGATGCTGTGAGGTAAAGTGGTACTGCATAGGTATCACTGACTTCTTTTGCAGCGGCTTTAGCAATATTATCAAAATCACTGGTTTGTAAGCCATCAATAGTGGGATCGATATTTAAGTCTGTAATTAGCTCACGTACTTGAGCGATTAGATGATCGGTTATCGCACTGTCAATACTGTCACTTCCAGCTGCTTGATTTGTGTTTACTATGCCAGTTTTTCTAGCCAATGCTGCCAGTCTTTTTTGGCTTGCTTGACGGTTCACATCCAAAACGTAAGGCAATACAATAGCATTTGCACGACCATGAGGAATACGATAATACGCCCCTAACTGATGAGCAATCGCATGCACATAACCGAGGCCCGCTTTATTAAAGGCGATACCACCATAATGAGCAGCCACACCCACCGCTTCTCTTGCTTTCAGGTCGCCACCGTCCTTATAAACTATGGGTAAGTAATGCATAACAGACTTGACCGCAGAGGCCGCATAATAGTCGGTCTCTACACTAGCGTTCACACTCATCCATGCCTCTAATGCATGTGTCAGTACATCGATACCCGTATCAGCGGTAATATGAGCTGGCATGCCTTTCATAATAACCGGATCAATCGCGGCTGCCAATGGCACCATTCTAGGATCAATAGAAAGTGCTTTTTGATGCGTCTTGTCATCAGACACTACCGCACCGAGCGTGGCTTCCGAGCCAGTACCAGCCGTCGTAGGCACACAGTACAATGGGATGGCTGGTTTTCTTGCTTTGAGAATACCAATGAGTTGCTTAGGTTCGCAGTGATTACCCTGCGAAATCGCCATCATTTTGGCAGCATCAATGACCGAACCGCCACCGATGGCGATGATTGCATCGCACTTTGCTGCTATAGACTGGCTTAGACCTTCTTCGATTACCGTAAAAGTAGGATCTGGTGTAACACCATCGTAGACATGATAGCTGATATTTTTTTCTTCTAAATATTCAGTGACTTTCGCAGGTATACCAAGCTTATTTAATACCGCATCAGTGACAATAAATACGTTGGTGCTTCCTTCGTTGATGAGCATATCGCACAGCTCATGACAAGCAGACTCACCGACGAACAGCATTGGTCTTCTGATAGGTATCACATAAGAGACAGCTTTAAGCACTTTGGCACGAGTCTTAGCAACGGCGACATACCCTGCATGTTGCAATCCAGTGCTACCTACTAATTTAGAAATACTATTTTGCTTCTTCATGGGTAAACAGTCCTTTTTAATCATACCAAAATAGTAATAACAACCATTTTAATCAGCGACTAAAAGTCACTATTAAAGTAATAACATATCTATAACGTCAAAGCGTGCCTGAATATTTATGCTGAAAAAACGTTGCTCTATCCTTAGTTTATCACTGCCATCTATATGATATCGCTATTAATATGAACTGCTACAGTCAATTCCATTTAGGTAAGATGTGTTGTCACAACTAAGTGCTACTCGCCTGTAGCAAACGCCTAACATACGGATGTTGCGGATTATGAAAAATATCTTCAGTACTCCCTGACTCTACACACGCACCGTCTTTTAATACCATAATTTTTTGACATAGCGCCCGCACGACTTTTAGGTCATGGCTGATAAATACATAGCTGATTTGCAGTTTTTGTTGAATCTCACGTAGCAGGTTAACAACTGTCACCTGCGTGGTACTGTCGAGCGCGGAAGTCGGTTCATCCAATATTAATAGACTTGGCTGCATGATAAGCGCGCGTGCGAGTGCCACGCGTTGTCGCTGACCACCAGACAACTCATGCGGATAGCGCTGCGAAAACTCAGTTGGTAGATGTACAGTAGCCAAACTATCAATGACCGCCTGCTGACGAGTGGCCTTATCGACACCTTGGACGAGCAACCCTTCTTCAACGATTTGCATCACTGTCATACGAGGATTGATACTGGCAAATGGGTCTTGAAACACCATCTGAATCTGCGAGCGAAAAGTGCGCAGTTCACGTTTCGATAATGCCGCAATATCTTGCCCATTGACAACTATCTGTCCGTCAACACGCGCCGTGTTACCAAGTAACTGACTTAAAGCAAGCGCTGTCGTCGTTTTGCCAGAGCCGGACTCACCCACGATACCCAATGCCTGTCCTTTATGCAGCGTTATATCTAAACCTTTAACTGCTTCAAACCAACGCTTGGTACCGCCAAATAGACTTTTTTCCATTGGGAACTGTACTTGTAGCGTGTTTACTTGCAGTACCGTTGACTGCTCATTTTCATTTTTATTGTCAGTTGAGATAGTCAACGCTTGGCCAAAATCCTGCTGGATAAGCGTGCGGGTGTATTCCGCTTTAGGCTGATTAAATACAGCGGCCGTTTGTCCTTGTTCAATCGTCTTTCCTTGGCGCATAACGATGACATCATCACTATAACGTCTGACCAAGTTGAGATCATGACTGATAAGCACCATCGCCATATTATGCTGACGCTTTAGATCATCTAACAGCTCAAGAATCTCATGTTGCAACGTTACATCGAGTGCCGTCGTCGGCTCATCAGCGATTAAAATATCGGGCTGCTGTGCCAATGCCATCGCAATCATGACGCGCTGACGCTGACCACCTGATAGCTCATGCGGATAGCGATTCAGCTTATCAGCAGGGTCGGTAATATTGACATCATCTAACAAGGCGATACTTTGTTCGCGCCATTGCTTTTTAGGAATACCACTTAGGCGCAGTGACTCAGTAATTTGTTTAGCGACCGTATGTAGAGGGTTAAGCGCCGTCATGGGTTCTTGAAATACCATACCAATACGCTGTCCACGCACAGCACGTAATGCCGTGTTCCGCCCTTTTCCATTAGCTATCGGTAAGGTTGTCATACCTGCTGAATCTGCCAGCTGCACCTTGCCCGTAATAGTTAAGCTATCTGGTAATAATCCCAATAGCGCGAGACTGGCTATTGATTTACCAGAACCTGACTCACCAACGATAGCTAGGGTTTGCCCTTGCGTCAGCTCATAAGACAACTCATCCACCAAAGGCACGCCCCCATCGGTATGAATACTGAGCTTATCTACCGACAGTATGACTGTGTTTGTTGCCTGACCATCATTTTCATTTAATCTATTATTTTTATCAGTCATCATTGTCATATTAAGAGCGCCTCGGATCAAATGCATCACGCAGCGCTTCGCCAACGAAGATGAGTAGCGATAAAATAAAGGTCAAACTGAAGAACCCAGATAAGGCCAGCCACGGTGCATCCAGGTTATTTTTGCCTTGTACCATCAGCTCACCAAGTGATGGTGAACCCGGCGGTAAACCGTACCCTAAGAAGTCTAGTGCCGTTAAGGCAATAATATTCGCCGTTAAAATAAAGGGCAATTGAGATAAACTTGAGGCCAAAGCATTCGGCAAAATATGTCTCAGCATAATCTGACTGTCCGACACACCAAGATTGCGAGCAGCTCGGACATAATCAAAGTTACGCGCGCGCAAAAACTCTGCCCGTACCAAACCCACCAGACCCATCCAGCCAAACAATAACATCAAGGCAAACAGCATGGTGATACTCGGACTGAATAAACTGACCAGAATAATAATCATAAACAGCTGAGGCATCCCGCCCCACACTTCCATAAAACGCTGCCCAATCAAGTCTACCCAGCCACCGTAATAGCCTTGGATGGCACCAACGATAATACCAATCAATGCGCCTGCAAGTGTCAATGCCAAGCCAAACAATAAAGACACTCGCAGCCCATAAAGTATGCGCGCCAGTACATCACGGCCCAAGTCATCCGTACCAAGCCAGTTTTGGGCGTTAGGTGCCGCTGGATAAGGAATGCCTAGCTCTACGTTGGGTGTCTGATCAGCAAATGGAATCGGCGGCATAATATAAAAGCCCTGCTCATCAATCAATGCTTGCACCGCAGGATCTTTGTAATTGGTTTCGGTTTCAAACACACCACCAAAAGTCGTTTCAGGATAAGCCTTTATAACAGGAAAGTAATAGTCACCTTGATACTGCACCAGTAGCGGTTTGTCATTGGCAATCACATTGGCTGCCATACAAATGGTAAATATCAGCGCAAAAACAAATAGCGAGATAACACCAAGGCGATTTTGGCGAAAACGGTTTAGGCGTGCCTGCCAGATAGGATTTAGCCGACGTTTTTTTGGCATAGAAACAGTAGAGTCAGATGAGGGCATTGAAGGTGATGGATGACTTGACATTAGCGCCCCTCAAAATCAATACGGGGATCAATCAGGTGATAACTTAAATCGCTGATTAATTGTAATAACAATCCCACCAAGGTAAAGATAAATAACGTACCAAAGATTACTGGATAATCGCGCTGTTGAATGGCTTCAAATCCGAGCAAGCCTAAACCATCTAATTTAAAGATAATCTCAATCAGAAAATTACCAGCAAAGAAAATACCAACGATAGCGGCTGGAATACCAGCGATAATGATTAACATAGCATTACGGAAAACATGCCCGTATAACACTTGCCGCTCTCCTAAACCTTTGGCACGAGCAGTAAGTACATACTGCTTACCTAATTCTTCTAAAAAGCTAAATTTGGTCAAATAGGTCAAGCCAGCAAACCCACCGACCGTACTTGCTAAGAGTGGCAACGCCAAATGCCAAAAATAGTCTTTCACCTTGCCAAGGGCGCTTAGTTGGTCAAAGTTCTCAGAGGTTAGCCCTTGTAGTGGAAAGATATTCCAATAACTGCCACCCGCAAAGAACACCAGTAGTATGACGGCGAATACAAAGACAGGTATCGCATGACCGATAGCAAGCAGCATAGCCGTTGCTTTATCAATCCCAGAGCCATGATGCATGGCTTTATAGACCCCGAGTGGAATCGCTATCATATAAATTAGCAGGGTACTCCATAGCCCAAGCGAGATTGATACTGGTAGCTTTTCTACAATGAGATCGGTCACTGTCTGACCTTTAAAAAATGACTCACCGAAATCTAGCTGGGCATAATTTTTTAGCATCAGCCAAAAGCGCTCGGGGGCCGATTTATCAAAACCGTATTGCGCATTAATCGCTGCCACCATCTCTTCAGATAGACCACGCGTACCCTGATACGTGCTGTTATTGCTGCCTGCACTGCCTGCGCCAATATTACCAGCTAACGCATTGTCTTTTGCGCCTTGTTCAATAAGCGCCAGCTGCTGCTCAACAGGGCCGCCGGGGGCTGCTTGCACAATGACAAAGTTTGCGAGTAATATCAAAAATAGCGTCGGTAATATCAACAGTAATCTTTTTAAGATATAACGACCCATAACAGCAGCTTCCTAACATAACAAACATGACGATAGAGAAAACGAGCGGTGAACGCAGTTAGAAGTTATTTTTTAACTCACGTAAAGCAGCAAATACGGTCAAAGACTTATCATCGTTGATGCTCATTTTAGCCTTCACACCTGCTATCACACTGGGCTCTTGTGTACGTAAGAATACATTTACCATACGCTCATGCTCTAGGGTCACAGGTAATGTCGGCATACCTTGTGCGGTTTGCGCTTCTGCTTGTGCCAATGCTTGCTGCATTGCCTCATTGGCAGGCTCAATCGATAGCCCAAAATGTAAGTTGCTGGCCGTATATTCATGTGCAGGATACAGTAGCGTCTCAGCTGCTAGACCATTCAAACGCTTAAAGCTGTCATGCAATTGCTCGATTGTTCCGGTAAATACACGTCCGCACCCTGCACTAAATAGCGTGTCACCACAGAAGCAATGCTTGCGCCCATCGATATCCAAGATATAAGCCACATGACTGGCGGTATGACCAGACACATCCCAAACTTGTGCGGAGCAGCCCCATGCACTTACCGTACTGCCATCTTTGATGGTTTGATCTTCATCAACATTATGCTCAGTATGCGCCACTAGGTGCGTCATCGGATAAGACTCTTGTAGCGCTGCGACGCCGCCGATGTGATCATGATGATGATGCGTGGTCCAAATAGACGTTAGCTCTAGATTGTTTTCTTCTAAGTAAGCAATGACAGGTTCAGCCTGACCTGGATCAATGACAATCGCTTGCTTATTATTTTCATTAATCAATGTCCAGATATAATTGTCATTGAATGCTTTAATCGGGTGAATACGAATACTCATGGTAAATCCTTACGAATAGTTATCTTTGTTACTTAATTTTTATCAAACGTTTTTGTGAAACGCTTTAACATTCAAAATTGTTGATTTTTACTTTTTTAAATAGGTATTAATACGAGCTTCTGCTGCCTTGTCCGTCCACCAGTAGTCGATACCAACGGCATTGGTAGGCAGTTTTTCAGTATGGCGGTATTGATTCCAGTAGGCGACATTGGTACCCGACTTTCCATATAGTGGCACTAAATAATGACCAGCACGTAATAAGCGGTCCAGCACTTGGGTATATAACACAATCTCTTCACGGTTCTTAGCGCGGCCCAACTTGTCTATGACATCGTCGATTGCCACGTTTTTAATACCAGCTGTATTTCTATTACCTGCTTGGTCAGCTGCCGCGCCACCCCAAAAGCTGGCCTGTTCAGCGCCAGGTGATAAACTCTGCGCAAATACATCCACCACCATATCATAATCAAAATTGCGCATACGCTCATAATATTGTGGACCATCCACTTGGCGCAAAGTCGTGTCAAACCCTAAACGCTTCAAGTTGCGAATATAGGGCAACAATACTCGCCCCATGGTCTCACCCGTCATCAAAATCTCAATTTGAGCAAGCTGTCCATCAGGTTGATACAGCTTCATATCCTCATAATAGAAACCCGCATCTAGCAATAGCCGCCTTGCCTCTAATAGCCCTTGACGATTAAAACCGCTACCATCAGTAGTAGGCAACTGCCATTCTGCCAATACCGCCTGACGTTGTATGGGTTCAAGTTTGGATAACAAAGGGGTAAGCACTTGCATCTCAGCAGTAGATGGCGTATCCGTGGCAGCAAGCTCTGAGCCATGAAAGAAGCTCTGTAAGCGCTCATATTGCCCATGAAATAAGGTTTTATTCATCCATTCAAAGTCGTAAGCCGCCGTCAATGCCTGACGAACACGAATATCTTGAAAGATTGGCCGACGCATATTCATCACCAGACCTTGCATCGGTACTGGATTTTGACTGCTTATCGTCTCTTTGTTAATCAGCTCCGCTTTTACCGCAGGGAAATTATAACCGGTTGCCCAGTTAGATGCCTTGTTCTCAGGACGAAATCGATATTGACCAGATTTAAACCCTTCAAACGCAATCTCATCACTCTGATAATACACAAACTTAATCATATCAAAGTTATAACGACCGCGATTGACCATCAAATCACGTCCCCAATAGTTGGCATCGCGTATATAGCTGACCGCTCGCCCTGCATCTACACGTCCGAGCTTATAAGGACCACTGCCCATCAATGGCGTTAGACTAATCTTCTCAAAATCAGCATCGATAGAAGATTTGGCAAAGATAGGAAACTGCCCAACCGTTAACAAAATTTCTTTATTCTCATCAGACGCAAAGACAAATTTCACTCGTTGCTCATCCAGAACTTGAACGTCTTTAATATCACCCAAATAACTGCGAATATACATCGGCCCTTTGTTCAATATCGCATCATAAGTGGCTTTAACATCATCGCTAGTGACTGGCGACCCATCCCAAAATCGGGCAGCAGGATTGATATGATAAACAATCCAACTGGTATCGTCAGGATCATACGTCACCTTGCTTGCCAGCTGCGGATACATCGTAAAGGCTTCATTTAATGAGCCAGTCATCAAGGTATCATACAGATAGTCGGTACCAGCCATTGCTACACCAGTGGTCATCCATTTATTGGCAGCATTAAAAGTGCCACGCGCATCGAGCGAGAGCGTGCCGCCTGTCGGTGCATTTGGATTGGCATAAGGCATAAATGGTGCGTCAATATAGTTGGTAGGACTATTATGACCAAGCGCAGTCGTGGTGATTGGCGCTGCGATACTGACAGGTATACAGCTCACTGCGGCAATTAGCATTATGGCTTTTAGCATGGTGTTTTTTATCATAATAAAGTTATAACAAGCCCTTTTGCCAAACTGATGAATATATTTAGAATTTAACTAGGGTCTGTTGAACATTCAAATGTGGTGCTGGCAGTAACTATTTTTTAGGTAATATGCAGTGAAATTTTTGACACCTAGTCATTCTAGGTTAAACAATTTCGCCATATATTGGCAAAAAACAGTACTGCCCTGAAAGGCTGATGCTAAAATCACCCCAAACGTTGTTGCAAACCTAGCTAAGGTCTCGACATTATCGTCGGTTTGCGCCTAATTTGGTGCAATTTTAGTAATCAGCAGCCCTAATATTTGAATGTTCAACAGACCCTAGTGACTGCATGCTAATTGAAAACTCGCTAAGCATGATAAGTTGCACAAAATTTATCATAACAAACTTCAGTTTTTTAACCTAATGGTTTGCCATGCAAAGTGCGTGGTATTACAAACAAGCCACCTATCCATACACCAGCCTAGCAAACAGAGACGTTGATTTTAGACAAAAAAAGACGCAGCTCATAAAGTTGCGTCTTTTTTTCTAAAACTGGTGCTGATTTAAGCGTGCTTTTTTTCAAAGGCAATCATAAAATCAACCAGTTGCTGTACCCAGTCTAGTGATACGGCATTGTAGATACTGGCACGCATACCGCCCACATCACGGTGACCTTTTAGGTTCATCAAGCCTGCGGCGGCTGACTCTTCTAAAAACACTTTATCAAGACTGCTGTCTGCCAAGGTAAACGGCACATTCATAATAGAACGATGTTTAATGGCTACTGGATTGTTATAGAAATCGCTGTCATCAATCGTTTTATAAAGTAAGTCTGCTTTTTGCTGATTAATCTTGCCGATAGCCGCCACGCCGCCTTGCTCTTCTAACCAATCAAAGACCAGTCCTGCCAAGTACCAAGAATACGTCGCTGGCGTGTTTGACATAGACTCTTTTTCAGCCTGATGCTCGTAGTTCATTAGCAGCGGACACCACTCACTAGCCTGCCCCAATAAATCCTCACGAATAATCACAATAATCAGTCCTGCCGGACCAATGTTCTTTTGTGCACCCGCATAAATCATCCCAAATTTAGAGACGTCAATTGGCTGTGACAAAATGCAAGAAGACATATCAACGACAATCGGTGCATGGACTGTTGGCGGCTCAAATATTTGCAAGCCATGAATGGTTTCATTAGCACAATAATGAAAATATGCCGCATTTTCACTTAATTGCCACTCATTTTGATCAGGCACATCAGTAAAGTTGCTTCCTTTACCTGTTGCGACCACGTTAGTCTCGCCCAGACCTAATTTGGCATAGCGATCTGCTTCTTTAATTGCCTTGCCTGACCAAGCACCTGTCGTTAGATAATCTGCGCGCCCACCATTCAATAGGTTTAATGGTATCGCTGAAAACTGCAAGCTAGCGCCGCCTTGTAAAAAGAGCACTTTATAATTATCTGGAATGTCCATCAACGAACGCAATTTTGCTTCAGCTTTTTCCGTAATAGCAATGTACTCTTTACTACGGTGACTTACTTCCATGACCGACATACCGCTTCCCTGCCAATCAAGCAACTCGTCTTGAGCGCGTGATAATACAGCAGTTGGTATCGTAGCAGGCCCCGCTGAAAAGTTAGGCACACGGTTAGGAGCGACGGTATTGATAGTTGATGTGGTGGTCATAGTCATTATCCTAAATATGATGAAATCATCGTTGTTTGTTGGAGCGTAAAAGTTGCCTATCAAAATCACTCTAAAAGTGACTTTCGTTGTTTTTATTTGCTAATGTCTGTTTTTTATGCCGATAGTTTATACAAGTAATTTATGACCGCACCTATGACCAGCTAGCTTAACCAGATAATTTTTCCCAAAGCTGGCGCTTTAAGCTGCTATCAGTAAGCATTTCATCTAACGTAGGCACAGTGGTAAGTGTCGGATGCTCAAGCCCTTCAGGCAACTCAGTCAATGCCACCACTTGTATCTCTTCACTGCGACCAATTTTAAAGACATACCCAGCAAGACTGGCATTGGCGAGCTCTGCGGTATCCATTCCTTCACAAATAGGAAAAGAGGTGGTCTCACAAGTGATTAATAACGCTTGGGTGATATTCTGCCATAGCTTTTGACTGTCATTGTTGAGTGCTTGGATATCAACCAAAACCACCCAGTCGCCATAACGACCGCCTTGCAAGTCGAATGGTGCTATTTTTTTAAAGCTCTCATCGTTGTTTATATGAGCAATAGGGCTCTGCTTGATAGCGGCAGTAGTTTGCTGAGCTATGTTATCTACGAGAGGTCTAACTGCCACATCAGGAGTAGTGGTATCAAAACTATAAGTGACAGGGCTTTGTTCATTAGGTGATTTTAACTCTACATCACTAGCATCATGGTAATAATTGCGCGTGGCGTCATCATCGATGGCCGCTGATACAGAATCAGCAAATGCTATATTTGACATTTCGATGCTCGCGGCATTATTACTTTGCTGCTCTATACTTGGTTGTTCAGTGTTAGTAACAGACGACACAGCCTGAGTAGGCGTATCAATTGTAGAATCAGGAATAGTAGGCGCAGAGATATCTGCCATATTGATAGTGGCGGAGCCTGGCTGCACCCACTGATTGATACCCATCATCGCTAAAATTTGGCGCTGCTGCATACGATGTTGCAATACAATTAGCGGGTCTGCAATGTCACTCATACGTCTTTACTATCCTACTCATCTAAGATGGGTTTACAGAATATCTGTATTAAAAAATGTCAAATAACAACTTAAATCATGCAACTTCTGGCCAGCCCAATACGTGTCAAAAAATGCTTACGCACTTCACTCAGTAACATCACTCAATCATAGTATTCAAAAGAGCTTTCGAACGCCTAACCAGCGCTCTGAAAGCAGCATTAAGCAATCATACTCATCTTGGCTGACTATCGTATCGTGTAACATCACTGTATGCAATGTACTCAGCCATTGCTGATAATTATTGTAGGTGTAACTCTCACCAGTCGTATCATTATAATCTATTTGCTTGAGGCTCTGTTGTCTCTCTTGATAATTATCACTGCGTTTGGCAGCTATTGCAGACGACTTAACGGTAGAGGCTATGCACACAGGCACATTCTCTATCAAGGCCAATAGCTGAATACTATTGAGGTTTTGTGCCATCAACAGCAACCACTGTAGATTGGCATCGCTAATGGCTGCTAAAGCAATATCAATCAAGCGTGCATGGCGGCGCAAGTCCACGATATAGTGGGCCACACTAGCATCGTTATAGTTAAGCATTGAACTATATAGCGCTGATGTCATTTGGCCTTTGACATCTTTTGACAAACGATATGCTAGTAAAATTAGCATCGTTCTCTTAACATCGTTCAGTCGAGCAAACACTTGACCTGAAGGATCAAGTTGAGCATATATACCCTTTGTGCCAGCTCTCAATGTGTGCTGCCATGACTCATATTTTCGTACATGTGACGGCTCATCACTTAGCACCGTAGATAGTACCGGTAACAGCTGTTGTAAATGCAGCGCTTGCCATAATGACAAAATAGAAGGCATCCAAGACGCATCACTTTTGGCGTCAGCTGATTCTGACTGAATACTATGCGTAAGAAAACCTTTATCCGTCATCTTATCCGCTAAGTCTATACTCAGATCAGCAGTTAACTGACCATTAAAGAGTTCAGTGATACCTTGTTGATAGCGGATAAGCATCATACGACATTTTTTTTGCTGACTATAATGCTGATAGCTTTCATTGCTATGGCTACTCTCATGCTTCAGACGTAGCTCTGCAATCACGCTTTCGGATAAATTATGCTGACTCAAATTTTTTATGGCAGTTGTGATTAGCGCACTGTCTAATCGTCGATCAATACTCGCTACGGTTTCTATCAATTTATGGTCGATGGCATGCGGTAGTATTTGCGCTTGGCGATGATCATCGGTTTTATTGGTAGTAACTTCGTACCAAATATCAGCCAAGTCATAAGTGCTCGTCGTTGCTAGGGCTTGACCCTGATGGCATAGCATCACCGCCTCAATCAAAGCCTGTGCGCCTAAGGGGTGGTGACTGTGATTGAGCACATACTGTGGCAGCGAGACTTTTTCAATATCATCAATACTAATCAGCGCTGCCGATGGTAAATCGCTATCAGGTTTTGCCTGCCAAGGTTTTAACTGTTCATGGATATCCATATCTTGCGACGATACCTGCAATCGCCCATCAATGACGACATCTTGCGCTACAACGAAATCTAGCCCTTTCTCTTCTTTCTCTAATTCACTATTCAACGCTTGAGTAGAAAGTAGCTCTGCGTGGGGTAATTGATTGTCAGTATTTTCTTTTTTATTACTACTTAGGCTATTTGTTTTTACTTTACCCACGTCCCCGAGTCGACGCTGCTCATATATTTCTTTTATTTTTTGCTGGTTGATGCGTTTTTCTTTAGCAACTTGTACGGCAAACTTATGGTAAGCATTGGCATTGATAGCACCCATACGCTCGGACAAACTGGGATGAGTCGCAAACCAAGAGACATCCCCCAGGTCTGTGCCACTACTGGCAAAGAAAAAATGACTGAGTCCATTGATATCAGTGATACCTGTCAAGCGTGAACCAAGTGAATCTTGATGAATGGCTTTTAGTGTCTCCATAATCGCAGGAGAGCGCGTCAGCTGCACACTGGTCGCGTCGGCAAGCAGTTCACGCTCACGATTGAAGCTATGTTTGATTAACTGAGCACTGGCCATACTCGAAAAGCTCAACCCATGTAACAACAATGTCCAAACGCTACGAGGCACTTTGCGATCTACTACCGGTTTGTTTTGTAGCCATTTCGACTGACTTTTTGCGGTTGACTGCTGATTTTGCGACTGACTCTGCCAGTACGCCACCCACTCACTATGAGTGGTAAAGCTTGCGGTTTTTGCTTCGGTACTACGAGCATGATTATCGATGGACTTTTGTGATAGAACAAGGTTTTGATTGACGGCATTATCAAAATAATTGCCATTACCGATAGGATCGCTCCAGTCATATAGTATCTGCAAGCCTGCCAACACTACCATCAGCTGCAGATTGAAGGTGGCATCGCCATGGAGGATATGACCATACTCATGACCGATGAGCCCGTACAAAGCCTCATCAGACAACTTATCCAACGCACCTTGCGTCACGACCAGCACCATATCCTGACTATGCCGACCAGCCACGAAACCATTGATGCCTTGCTCATCAGGCAACACATACAAGACAGGCATACTCAAACCTGAAGCAATGGCCAACTGTTGCGCAATTTCATGATAGCGGCGGTAGACTGGTGGAAAGTCACGCTCATCACGAACCGCGATATGACGTGCACTATAGCGAACCTTTTGTACAGGCTCATGCTGATGAGCAATGCCCTCACTGTGCTCCCAAGCGTCTTGGCTATGATCAATAAATAACCTAACAGCACCTACTCGCTGAGCAATAGCACGACCGCCCGCTTTTAGACGACGATACTCTAAAAAACTACCACCAGCGAAGCTACCTAATGTCCAGATAATGACCAGTACTAACGCCCAATAATAAATGCCACCCGTAAATAATGTGAGCAACAATGCCATGACACCGAGCGCCACTGCCATATGCGCAAATACAATGAGAAAAAATAGCCCGTAGAGCAATAGACTGCGCTGAGTACGTGTGCGCTGTTCACCAAAAAAATCCATCTACTTGTCTTACCTAAACTTTATATTGTCTAAACATAGCCGAACGCATGTGAATATCAGCCCATATTGACAACAGGGGCTTGAGCAATCGCCTTTCTATCTTCAAACACCAACTGACTCAATGGGCGAAAGCCAAAAGTCGTGCTAACTAGATTATTGGGAAATACTTCGCGATCGTTATTATAAAACATCACACTATCATTATAGTGTTGACGCGCAAAACCAATCCGATTCTCCGTATTGGTCAGCTCATCCATCAGCTCTTTAATCATACTGTCTGCTTTTAGTTCAGGGTACGCTTCCACGACAGCAGAAAACTGTCCCAAGGCTTTGGACAGCATACTCTCTGCTTTGGCAAATAGTGCCATATGCTCCAGTGAGTCTGGCTGATGCTGGTTAGAGTCTTGCAAGCTTTGGGCATGATTACGCGCGCTGATGACACGAGTAAGCGTTTCTTCTTCGTGCGTCAAATAACGCTTGGCCGTCTCAACAAGATTTGGAATCAAATCATGACGGCGCTTCAATTGCACATCGATCTGAGCAAAACCATTTTTTGCTTGGTTACGGGCGCGTACCAATTTATTAAATATGGATACCCCAAATACCACCACCAACACCACAAAGGCAATAAACAGCCAGACAAACATCTTCATAATCAAATCCTAAAACGTTTCGTATTGATATTAAGGTCTGTTACATACTCCACCATGGCACTGACAGCGACTATTGGTGAATATTCAACACACTCTAATGTTACTAAAAAGTTAATACATTGTATTTTAACTCATATTAATCAATGAAGCTTCGAAATTGATTAATAAATCGAAATATAAATGGATAAAATTCACGCAAAAAAAAGCCCTTTACAATGAAGGGCTTAATACATAATACGAGTGTTTCTGACTGATTATAAAACCAATTATCAAATTTTAGGCAAAAAAAAGCGACTCCAAAAGCACATCCTCGGCACACACTGTGACTATTACCGTTGCTACCTTCCGGTCCTGGCGGGATTCATAGAACAATGTTGCGAGGCTACCAATGGAGCCACCAGTTGCAAATTATACAAGAATTTTTTAATTTTACAACCCCTATCGTAAAACTGTTTTTGTAAGGCAAAAAAATCAGTAACTTAGGTGACAAAATTATCACAGCATCGCGTCTGAATTTTGCTATGTTAGCCTATAAAGCTGAGCATGATGGATAGCAACTAACAAATAAAATGCACCGCTTTTAATAGAGAGAGACAGCGTTTAATGATAGCTTCTCTCTTTATCATTGATATAACTTACTAAGGAGATAGTAATGAAAACCACTCTACTAAACAAAGCAGCCCTAACGACTGGCTCTGCACTTCTATTAACCGCTATGATGGGCAGCGCGCATGCAGAACCAACTGGCTACGACCAGCTTACTTTTCAAACAGAAGTAAAAGAAGAAGCGCAAAATGATGAAGTACGAGCCAGCTTATACAAAAAAGCACAGGCAACTGACTCAAAAGCATTGGCCACCACGCTCAACACCTCTATCAACAATGCCTTGAAAATCGCCAAGCGCTATCCTAGCGTCACTGTCAGCACAGGACAGCAGCGCACTTACCCTAGTTATGATAAAAACAACAAAATCATAGGCTGGACAGGACAAGCCAATATAGATTTGAAGAGTACTGACTTTGCCGCGACCAGTCAGCTCATTGCCGACCTACAAGAAACGCTTGTCATGGAAAATCTCAGCTTTGGTGTGTCAGACACCAAAAAAGATGCGCTAGAACAGAAGCTAATGACCAGTGCCTCTCGCGCGTTTCAGCAACAAGCTAAAAACCTAACTAGCGCATGGAATGCTCGCGGCTATCGCGTGGTGAACGTCAACCTAAATACAGGTAGTAACTACCCGCGTCCGATGTATAGCGCCATGAGCATGAAATCAGACTCACTTGAGTCAGTACCAAGCCAAAGCTTTGAGTCTGGCAACAGTACAATCTCTGTGACGGCAAACGGTACGATTGAGTTGACTAAATAAATCAACTTATACCAGCAGTTGGTTCGTTTATAAATTGAACTATTCATACTAAAAAGGCAAGCACCATTAAGGTTCTTGCCTTTTTTCTTAAGCTGTTATCTATGCTGCCGTTATTCATCAATAAGACAAGCTCTAATCACCTTGACGTAACTTTAGTAATAGTTTTTGGTACAACGATAGATTCTGATAAGCCAACAGCTGCTCTGCCTTTCTTTTATTATCTTGCAAGGTTGTATTGTTTTGGATGACATAAACGGTTCGTGCTACTTGTTGCAGGGTTTTACCTTTATCATTAGTCAAAACTGCTGTGATACTGTGCGATCCCGGTAAAATATCTACCGTTGGGATGGAAGCACTGAGACCCTGCGCCACCTCATTACCATCCAAGTAAATACTCACGTTATCGCCTGCTTGTAAAGATGGCTTTACTTGTACATTTACAGCGATATTTTGGGCAGGTCGACGATAAGCACGCTCTTCGCTAGGCTCAGTGATCGTAAGCTGATAATTGACCGCGGTTTTGACGGTTGAACTATCAGCATCAGGTGTAATCGTCGTCTCTGTGCTAGCAGCTTGAGCAGTACTGCTAGACTGACCACTCGTATTGCTATTGTTACTTGAGTTAAGCGTATCATTTCTAGTCATCACACTGGTCTGAGTGACTTGCTTGTCTGCTTGCTGCTCATAATTCTGTGGACGATCGGTGAAGGTGACTTGACCCGTCTTTTCATCAACGACTTTATAAATAGCAGAGGCATTTGCTAAAGGGGCGTAGAGGCTGGCTGTGAAGACGAGCAAGCCTGTGAATAACATCTTATTTTTTGTATGACTGCGTATGGTCATGGCGGTCTGAATCAAACGGGAATGTTTTGAGAGTGAGTGCATAGTCAGTCAACCTAATAAGTGCGCGTATTTAACAAATATGATAGTACCATTATGGGGTATTTTTCAGCGAATAACACTAGGGCGTGTCTTCAATCTGAGTATTAAACATTGAAAGCTTCATAATAGTGCCTGTTGTTATAATCATGATGGCTGATTTAAGTAATCAGTATTTACTCTATTGGCGATATATTCCACGTTTCTATCAAATCCCATATTGCAGTATCAATTTCCTGCCAGTGTTGTAAGTTGCTAGGATGAAAGTACCATTCGACTTTGATGCCCCCATAGATAGGATCGTATGAAATAGCTTTGATTTTCCCATCATTCAAAAATGAAAAAACTATGCCAGAGACTTGTGGATTAATAGAATTACCAAAGCAGTGTGGTATTCCAATATCATCTCTAGTACGGCAATGTAATCCATACTTTTCTGAAAGCTCTTTTTCGTATTTAGCCTTTACCTCTCTTTCTTCCTTTTCTGTTGCCTCTTTAGTTGTAAGACTAGCTTGATATGAGTTAATCACTACCTTCACCTGATCAGGATGATCTAAAGTATCATTAGACTCAACTACTCTATCCGACGCCTGCACTGTAGAACCATTAAGCATCAGATTAAACTCATATCTTCTGCCTGAGTGCTTAGAGATAGGCATGTCTCTTGCCTCTGACTCGCTTATCTTGTCAAATCCTATAGGCTGATAATCAATAGGAAATTGTCCAAGATAACGCTCATACTGTGGACGATAGAACTCGGCTTCCCCTCTTTTAGAGTGGTTTTCAAGAGAGTGCTCTCGCCTTTGTCCGACTTCAGCTTTTAAAATAAGATGATTATTAATCTTCCAAGTAACGATATCGCCCTCTTTATAAGGATCTTGCTTTTTATCTTGTTGCATACAACTTATTTGAAACAGTGACAAGGTTATTATTACTAAAGAGCTTAACGTTGAAAGCTTCATGGTAGTGCCTGTTGTTATAATTATGATGGCTGATTTAAGTAATCAGTATTTACTCTATTGGCGATATATTCCATGTATCCAGCAATCTCCAAATGGCAGCATCAATCACTTGTGCTTGGTCAAGGTTTTTGCGATCAGCATACCAGTTAATTTTTACACCGTTATAAATGGACTCTCTATATTCAACAAACATTGGAGCTTGCTTAGTTATTGGAATATAAATTTTATAACCTGAAATGAGTGAGTTTTCAGATTGACCAAAACATTTTTGATGGTTATATTCGCCTTTTTCTCCCTTAAACCGATAACAAGTCACTCCATTGTTAGTTTCTGCAGAATCAGCCTCTAACTCTAACATTGTGTAATTATCAAAAGACTGCTTGGTATTCCCCCCTAGAGAATAATTATTTACGATAACTTTCACCTGATCGGGGTGATCTAATGTTTCATCAGATATAACACTTCTATCCGACGCCTGTACCCATGAGCCATTAAGCATTAGATTAAATTCCAAGGCTTGCCCTGGCATAATTGGTGTTACTGGCATCGCTAGCGCTTCTTCTTCGCTAATGGTGTCGAATGCTTTGGGCTGATAATCAATGGGGAACTGACCGAGATAATGCTCTGCGTGTGGACGATAGAACTCAGACTCTCCTCGTTTAGAATGATTCTCAAGCGAATGAGTTCGCCTCTCCCCTATTTCAGCCTTAATTATCATCTCACCCCATAGTAACCAAATAACGATGTCGCCCTCTTTATAGGGGTCTTGCTTTTTTTGTTGCATACAACTTATTTGAAACAGTAACAAGGTTATTATTACTAAAGAGCTTAACGTTGAAGTCTTCATGGCAGTGCCTGTTGTTATAATTATGATGGCTGATTTTGAAACATTGAGCGTTACGACCAGTATTTATTATCGATTATTCATTCTTATAACATTCACAAAAATTAGAGTGGCAAGGAAAACAAGTGCAAGTACTACGCATTGTAGACTAAACGAGTTTGACACAGCTAATCGTATTTTTTGGGTTTGGTATTAATCTCTTATTTTGAGATAATTATTAGGGCGTGTCTTCATTTCAAAAATGGTGATAAAAATGAGATAAATTGCCGTCAAACAAGGAAAATAGCGCAGATAATATCGGGATATTAACCAGCTATTTGATGATGTTTGGCAAGATTTAGCCATTTTCAGCCCATTTAGATGACTATCGAGTGAATTAAAGACACGCCCTAGTTTAAATTCCACAAAAAAAACCAGCTAAGTTAACCTTAGCTGGTTTTTTTGACTCAAAATAACTGAGTGCTTTAGCGACTAATTAGCAGCTGTAGTACATGTCAAATTCGACAGGGTGTACAGTTACATTCAGACGTTGTACTTCTTCTTCTTTCAAAGCGATAAACGCTTCTAGCATGTCTTCAGTGAACACATCGCCTTTTAATAAGAAGTCATGATCGTCACGCAATGCTTGCAATGCAACATCTAAGCTCTCTGCAACCGTTGGGATTTGTGCTTCTTCTTCTGGTGGCAAGTCATACAAGTTTTTGTCAGCAGCTTCACCTGGATGCATTTTGTTTTGGATACCGTCAAGGCCAGCCATCAGCAATGCAGCAAATGCTAAGTATGGGTTCGCTGTTGGATCAGGGAAACGGGCTTCTACACGTACCGCTTTAGGGCTGCTCACGTGTGGAATACGGATAGACGCTGAACGGTTAGATGCTGAGTAAGCCAGTTTAATAGGCGCTTCATAATGTGGTACTAGGCGCTTATAGCTGTTGGTCGATGGGTTGGTAATCGCGTTCAAAGCACGAGCATGCTTGATGATACCACCAACGAAGAACAAAGCTGTTTCAGACAAACCAGCATATTCATCACCAGCGAAGGTATTTACGCCATCTTTAGCGATAGACATGTGCACGTGCATACCTGAACCATTGTCACCAACGATTGGCTTAGGCATAAAGGTAGCCGTTTTACCAAACTGATGCGCAACGTTATGAACAACATATTTCAACTGTTGAACTTCATCTGCCTTACGTACCATGGTGTTAAATGCAACACCAATTTCAGACTGGCAAGATGCTACTTCGTGATGATGTACTTCAACGCTACCTGCACCAACGATGTCTTCGATACGCTCACACATAATTGAACGCATGTCTTGTGAGCTATCGATAGGTGGTACTGGGAAATAGCCGCCTTTGACACGTGGACGATGCGCCATGTTGCCCCACTCATACGTCTCGCCTGTTGACCATGCTGCTTCTTCAGCAGTGATTTTATGGCTAACACCAGACATATCAATTGACCACTTCACGTCATCAAAGATAAAGAATTCAGGCTCAGGACCAAAATAAGCAGTATCACCAATGCCAGTAGACTTTAAGTATTCTTCAGCACGGCGTGCGATAGAGCGTGGGTCACGATCATAGCCTTGTAGCGTTGATGGCTCGATAATGTCACAAGTAACGACAACGGTAACTGAATCAAAGAACGGGTCAACAAAAGCAGTTTCTGGATCTGGGCGCAAGATCATATCTGAGGCTTCAATACCTTTCCAACCAGCTATAGATGAACCATCAAACATCTTGCCGTCTTCCATTACTTCTTCGTCAATGGTATGTGAAGGAAAGCTGATATGTTGTTCTTTACCACGGGTATCGGTAAAACGAAAGTCAACCCATTTAGCATTTGTTGATTTGATAAGGTCTAGTAATTTGTTCGACATAAATAATCTCCGTTGTGTTGATCACGTTATTGCGATTTAAAGTGACTGATGCCATTTACTGGTTCAAGAATATCAGCTGTGTTCTTAATACTAAATAGCGCCTTCAATATTATGCTTATTATCAGCACTGTCAATGTCTTTAGTCAAGACATCCTTTTAATGCTTATTTTTCATTCTAACAACATATAACTCACAATAGTAAATTCTTCCGGCACTTATTAATAATTATTTTTGAATCAATTTTCAGCCATAAATAATCATGAAAGTAGTGATGCAAACGCTGTGCCAACTTATAAAAAAATAATATTTGAGACAATACCCATCAACTTAATTCGCAATTATTACAATTACCTATAACATGATTTATTCTTTATCAAGCATGGCCTATCAACGACCCACTCGCCTATTATTTCTCATTTATAGGTATAAAACATCATATTATTGCACTTTTTCGGTGCTAAAAAATCGCACCATTAACGAACAATGTTCTTTTTTAGTGCATACCTTACAATTAAAAAATATCAGACAAGCCAATAACCAAAGTCTCCTCGTAACTATTTCGTCAAAAGTATTGTGAGGTAAGATAATTTTTACGCATGACTTACTTAGATAGCTTGTACCCTACATTTGATAGACCACAAAATAATGGTAAGATAACCGCGCCTTACAAACGTATGATTCAAGAGACATCTGAATCAAAAAGAACTTGAGTAAAGAGCCTCTAACTATAGATAACTATAAATCTAAAAATACAATCACATCCATAAGTTGAAAACCCAATGATTTTGATGATCGATAATTACGACAGCTTTACGTACAATATCGTACAGTACTTCGGTGAATTACAGCAGGACATCACCGTCTGGCGTAATGATCAGGCTACCATTGAACAAATTCAAACCCTTGCACCAGACGTAATTGTCATTGGTCCTGGCCCATGTGATCCTGATCGAGCTGGCATCTCTTTAGCAGTGATCGAAACATTCAAGGGTGTCATACCGATATTGGGTATTTGCTTGGGTCATCAGGCCATTGGACAAGCATTCGGTGGTCAAGTGGTCAAAGCGGGTGAAGTCATGCATGGTCGGCTATCGGCCGTCTACCATAACGGTCAAGGTGTGTTTACTGGATTGCCTAATCCATCACAAGTCACCCGTTACCACTCGCTCGTCATTGACAAACGCAGCCTGCCCGATTGTCTTGAGCTGACCGCATGGACACAGTATGCCGATGGCAGCATTGAGGAAATTATGGGCATCCGACATAAAACTTTGGCCATCGAAGGGGTGCAATTCCATCCTGAGTCTATTTTGAGCGAGGCCGGTTATCAGTTGCTCAATAACTTTTTGCAAACACATAATTTGGCAGTACTGGCCTCGAACGAATTACCACAAGTCGGCTAAGTATTGTTAAAAAATACATCTAAAATATTAAATTTGAAACCAACTTAATCTAAAATAAACTTATAAAAATAGTAAGCGAGAATATAATGAGTACAACAAGAATAGAGGGTAATCACACTCCAGATAGTATTGCTCAATTGTCTGATGCAGATATTCATAAGTTACTGACGGCATCGTTAGAAAGAATTTTTCAGCACATTGATTTAACCTTTGATGAGATGTATCAAGTAATGCTGATCATCATGCAAGGCAGATGTAGCGACGCCATGATGGGCGCTATTTTGACTGGCTTACGTATGAAAGGTGAATCAATCGATGAGATTACTGCATCGGCCAGTGCCATGCGTGCCTTGGCTTCTAATATCGAACCAAAGAACTGTGATTACTTAGTGGACATCGTTGGCACTGGTGGCGATGGCGCTAATTTATTCAATGTGTCTACCGCCTCTGCTCTTGTGGCAGCAGCGGCTGGCGCGCAAGTTGCCAAACACGGCAACCGCGGCGTGTCTAGCAAGTCGGGTAGCTCAGACTTACTCGAACAAGCGGGTATTAGTCTTGCGCTCACACCTGCACAAGCAAAAGACTGTATCGAAAACCAAGGTATCGGCTTTCTGTTCGCACCCAATCATCACAGTGCCATGCGCTATGCCATACCCGTGCGCCGCGAACTCAAAGCGCGTACGATTTTCAATATTTTAGGACCATTAACCAATCCTGCTGGCACGCCCAATCTGGTCATTGGCGTTTTCACTGCTCAATTGTGTGAGCCTATCGCCAACGTCATGAAAAACTTGGGCGCCCGTCATGTGATGGTCGTGGGTGCAAAAGACGGCTTGGATGAGATTAGCCTTGCTACTTCAACTACTGTCGCTGAATTAAAAGATGGCGAGATATCTGTTTATGAAATGATGCCAGAAGATGCAGGTATTGAATCACAGACCCTGATCGGTCTCGATGTTGACTCTCCAGCACAAAGTCTGGAACTGATTCGTGCGGCACTATCTGGAGCCGACACTCATGACCGCTCTGTACTTAAGGCGCGTGATATGATTGCACTCAATGCAGGTGCGGCAATATACACGGCAGGACTTGCCAGCAACTACGCTAATGGTGTGAGCCGAGCGCAAAAAGCCATTCAAAATGGTGATGCGTTGCTCAAGCTTGAGTCTCTGGCCAACTATACACAGCAATTAGTGGCTCAGGGTTAACTTATAAGCACTCATATGGTGCAAAATTTGCCACCACTGTCTATAGACAAAGAAGTCTAAAACGGATACAAGGCAGCCGACTGCAGATTGTACAAGTCGTACATCTAAGAAGGGTAACGCCGTAGCCATTTAGTAATTCTTTGACTATATTTACATTTAACGATATTCGGATACCAGTATGACCACAACTCACTCAGACATACCTTCAGTATTACAGCGCATTGTTGCAACCAAAATAGAAGAAGTAAAAGCCGCGCGTGAGAGTCTTTCTCTTGAGGATTTACAAGCGCAAGTCGCAGCTGATAATAAACCACGCCGAGGTTTTGCTGCTGCTTTACGAGCGGCCAGTACGAACAAAAACAGTGTCGGTATCATTGCTGAAATCAAAAAAGCATCACCGTCTAAAGGTATTATCAATCATAACTTTGCACCGGCGTTATTTGCCCAACAGTATGAGCAAGCAGGTGCCAGCTGTTTATCAGTGTTAACTGATCGTGATTATTTTCAAGGTGATGATAGCTATCTTCTTCAAGCGGCTAATGCTGCAAGCCTACCAATATTGCGCAAAGACTTTATGGTGGATGTATACCAAATCTATCAATCTTATCTAATGGGTGCAGACTGTATATTACTTATCATGGCTTGCCTTGATGACACACAAGTACACGAGCTGCATGCACTGAGTATCGAGCTAGGTATGGATGTATTGATAGAAATACATATCAAATCTGAGCTTGATCGTGCACTAACATTGCCACGCTCAGCACATAATATTTATGGCATTAATAATCGCGACTTAAATACTTTTGACGCCGATCTGCAAACCACATTAGATCTAAAAAATATTTTGATCGAAGCATTAGCGGTAGACAATACAACCCTTAAACCGCTCGTCGTCACCGAGAGTGGCATTCATAGCAGTGATGATATTCGTTTGATGTTAAGCCATGATATTCAGCACTTTTTAATTGGTGAGCAGTTTATGAAAACGGATCATCCTGGACAAGCGTTACAATCCTTACTTGCGGGCGTCGCAGCAGACGAGTAAAGTAACTAAAATAGCTTAGGCTACGATACGATACGATTCGTAAGCTTATATTAATATAGCACCAGCGACGATATAGACTATCAAGTCATTCATTCATCAACCAACGATACATTAACTTTTATGTCAAATTCTCTGTTTTCAAAAGAAATGCAAGACCAACTTAAAGAGCTAAAAGGCCAACTAAGCAAAGGTCGTGATACCACATCACCTGAAGGTGAGGATCAAAAGCCAACTGAACCTGTGTCATTACCCACGCAAAAGCAAGTCAATAAGACTGTTAAGCAAATGAACAGCGAACATGTTGATGATGATAAAGTGCTGTTTATGCAAGCCATGCATGGCGTCAATCAGCTTGACGATAAAAATGTCCGTTCACCTGCCAATGCAGCAAAAGTGGGCAAACCTGATGCAACCACACTGTCTAAACGTGCGGCTGCTCAAGGTAGTGAAGCCAGTGACTTAGGCGCAGGCTTGTCAGATATGCAAGCGCTGCTCAACCCTGTCGCTGCTGAAGCATTTTTATCGTACAAACAGCCAACCTTGCAAAACAAGATCTTTGATCAACTTAAGAAAGGCAAGCTACGCTGGTATGATGCTGTAGATATTCATGGTTGCACGATAGAAGAAGCTCGTGACGCCATGACGCAATTACTGAGTCAAGCGAAACAAAAAAATGAGACGATGGTAAAAATAGTCCATGGTAAAGGCTCTGAGGCCATTCTAAAAACGTGTGTGAATGGTTGGTTACGTCAATTACCAGAAGTACTAGCCTTCTGCTCTGCCCCGCCTAAAGATGGCGGTAATGGTGCAGTGTTGGTATTGCTCAAAAAGCCTAAAGCTGATGGTGAATAATTTTTATTGCTAGCTCAGTATTAGAAATGAAAAGGACTGCACATGGCAGTCCTTTTTTATATAAATAAATCGTCTATTTCTATAGTAGCAAGCTGTAAGCACATAGCTATACGACTGTCATGCACACATGCAAAACTTTTATTCGAGTGAATCTATCATGAGCATACAAACAATTGAAAGTATTGAAGCACTAAATGAGCATATCACTGCTTTGATTGCTATCGAACCACGATTTGAGCCTGTTCATAAGCAAGTTGACACGCCAAGTCTTAGACATAATACAGGTGGGTTTGAGCAGCTGATGAGAGCAATGGTTGGTCAGCAGTTATCTGTCGCTGCCGCAGCCAGCATTTGGCAACGGTTGGTTGATGCAGGCTTGACGACACCGAATGCAATCATTGAGGCAACAGATGAGACTTTGCGAGCACAAGGACTGTCTAAACAAAAAACTCGTTATATCCGCTCATTGGTCGAGCACGATATAGACTTTAATGCACTAGAGACTATGTTAGATGAAGATGTCATACATACGCTAACTGCCGTCACTGGTATTGGTCGCTGGACAGCTGAGATGTACTTGTTGTTTTCTTTAAAACGCGCAGACGTATTCGCTGTCGATGACTTAGCCATCAAAGTGGCGGCCATGGAGTTGCTAGGTTTAGCAGAGCGACCTACACCGAAACAATTAAAGAACCTGACCCAAGACTGGTCACCACACCGTAGTGCTGCCAGCCTGTTGCTATGGTCGTATTATGGTGCATTACGCAATAAAACTGCAGTGCCTTTATAAAGACCTAGCATTAAAAAAAGTGAGTAAGGCAATCCTTTGAGTCTTATATTGATAGCGACCTCTGTATTTAACACCATTACAAAGGTCTCTTTAATCTTTACCCTAAAATTGGTTCCATATAGAAAAGCTAGGTCTTTTTTTGACATGCTTAAACTTGCTTTTCTTTAATACATGGCTTTTATGTATGAGTCCTTTGAGCGTGTGGCTTTTCTTACTTTTCAATGTTGCCTTCTTTTTTTCATTGAGGGCTTCATCGCTATTAGTACTGTCATTGCCTTTATCTTTATTTAAATCCACAGCAGTATGGTCATCAGAACTGTCATTGCCAACATCAGTATCCTTGCTAATTGATATATCTTTTACCGATTCAATGCTGTTGTTTGCTTGATTATTGCTTTCTTGATTATGGTTTTGATCCTCATTATCAATGTGATCTTCTAGCTCGGCTTGATTGACGATAAGCTGCTGAGTCGGCAATGCATGTTCTACTTTATATTTCGCGACTTTCTTTAATACATCGATAAATAACGTATTTTGCTTGTCATAGAATTCAATGATTCCAGTAGCATTGACATAAGCCTGCAACTGAATGACATAGCAATCTTGACGCAGCTCTAAGATATTGACCTGATTCCACTCTGGGTTGGTTAAATCATGCTCTTTTATGAATTCATCCAAGTCGTTTACCATTTTGAAAATCACATCAAGATCAGCGGTACGCTTCAGATATAAATGATGGAAAAAACGAAACATATCACGAGAAGTAAAGTTTTCAATCTGCATCGATGAAAAGTCACCGTTCGGTACTGTCACGATCGTACGCGTCAATGTCCGCACACGCGATGAGCGAATACCAATATCAATCACCGTACCTTCATAAGTGCCAAATTTACAATAGTCACCGATTCGCACTGGCGAATCTGCTACGACGACGACACTACCGACTAAGTTTTCGATGGTCTTTTGTGCACCCAGTGCCAATGCCAAACCACCCACACCCAATGCGGCAATACCTGTGGTCAAATCAAAACCTAAATTACCAAAGATGACAATCACAGCAAATATCAGCAGCAGCGCTTTAACCACTTTGCGCAGCAGCCCTAAGATTGAAACCCGCTCAGTATAGTTTTTCTTATAGCTCAAATTTACCGCACGAGTAAATATGGCATCGACGACTCGTAGTAGTAACCATGTTATCGCTACCCACGAAGCTATTTCCGTGAAACGATTGACTGGCTCACGCAGGGTCACTGATACGCCAGCGTATACCATTACCTCAGACAGTATCAGTGCCATGATTACCACGGAAAGCGGTAGTATCACCTTATCCGGTAATGGCAATGTCACACCGCGAACATGCGGATAGGTGATTCTCAATAAATGATACAACAGCCAAACCATGATGTAAGTCAGTATAAAGCTACTGACGATCATGGCAAGCGCCGCGACCAAATCAGCCAACTGATAACCGAAAAGCTTTTTGCCGTCCAATGAATCAATGGTATAGCGAGATACCAAAGTTGGTTCAGTGTTCTCTATTACTTCCGGTATCGAGCTGAGCGTATCGCTTGAAAACTGCCAATACTTTTCATTTCTATCAGACGTAACTTTTTCGAGTATCAGTGACACGCTTTTCTCACCAATATTAATCGCACCCACATTTTCTTGATTTGGTGGTAGCTGATCAGTGAGGTTACCCTCAGGCGTATTGCTCAGCTGCAAATCCGGCTGAAAACGTCCACCTGCATCTAGTGCTTGCTTAAATTGCCGTACAATAGTCGTTGGATTGTCAGACTTCGATAAATTTAGATAGTTACTCGCCAGCAGGTAGTCATTTTCACCCAGGGCGCTGATAAACCCTTGCACCGTATTCCTTGGTGTATCTCGCCCGAATGAGTCCGGTCGCGGTGATTTTTCTGACTCTTCACTGCTACTATCACTAATACCCAATGAACTGGCTTCTGCTGCAAAGGTATGAGTTGGCCATAACAAACTCAACAGCAGCACAAGTAAAAATACCATCGCGAGTAATGGTACTTTAATGATTGAGTATGGTGAAGATAACTCGGTGCTGGGAATCAGACGATACTTAGTAGACAAAACAAACCTCTTAGCTTATGGATAGTACAACAGAGAACAATGAAATCCTGACTATGATAGCAATTATTTATCACAGCAGTACTTTTGATTACGCATTTTTGTAGCTATCTATATCAATGACTGCCTAACGATATTGCTTACTAACTTAGCTCAAATCTCTCATAAATATCAGCTTATTTGAAGACCGAAATGATTATCAAATGAATAATTAGCAACTAACCATGAAAGTTACTCATGTTAGCGTGAAGAAAGATTAAGTTAAAGTGGTTTATAAAGTGGTGGTTTTTATAGATAATGAGCATAGTTTTGCTCACTTATTGCTTTTTGTAATTTTTAACCATAGTAGCGTCAAAATGGTTATTTTTTATTTCTGTACTTCTTAATATGATTACTTTGGAATTGACTATGTTTTTACCACGTTCTTCTTCGACTGCCTATCTTCGCTTATGTATTCTGAGCGCACTTGGCGTATTTTCTTTGAATGCAACAGCAGCAACCGATTCTACTGTCGTAAGCAACAACGAAGTACCAGAAGTTGAACTCGATGAAATCGTTGTAACAGCTACCCGCACACCTACTAAGACCAGTAACATCATTGCTCAGACAAGGGTTATTGATAGCGAAGAATTACAGCGTTATCAAGGTCAAACCGTAATTGATGTACTAAAAAATCAATCCGGTATGAATATTGCTCAAAGTGGTGGTACAGGAACCGTCAGCAATTTTTATATGCGTGGGTATGATAGTAAGCAAGTCCTTGTAATCATTGATGGTATTCGCTACAGCTCTATTTCTACAGGCGCGCCTGCACTAAATCTATTATCTGCCGATCAAATCGACCGTATCGAAATTTTATATGGTGCATCAGGTTCTAGTATTTACGGCTCTGATGCGATGGGCGGTGTCATTCAAATATTCACTAAAGGCAATAACGTAGAACAATCTAACGTTTCAACGACCGTTGGTTATGGTAGCAATAATCATTACCAAGTAGGCATAACAGGTCAGCTTAAAAATGAGACTTCTTCATTGAGTCTGGGTGTCAGCCGCAACGAAACAGACGGTTTTAACGCGATTGCTAGTCCTAGTTCTTATGATTACAATGCTGATGATGATGGTTTTAAATCTACCAATGCCAGTCTAGCATTACAACATAAGATCTCAGACTCTCTAAGTGCTGGAATCAGTGCATTATATTCTGACTCTACAACGGATATTGACTCTGCGGGCAACGCTTTTCCAAATGCTTATTCAGATCAAAAAAATGGTAGCGCCAATGTTTTTATTCAACATCAAACACCATTAGCTGTCACTAAATTTAGCTATGGCCAAAGTATCGATAAATCCACTACTCATGATGCTAACTCTATTGATTATCAAGATGGCAGTCAATTCAATACCATTCAACAGCAGGCACGTTCAGAAACAAGTATTAATGCACAACCTGGTACCGTGATTATTGGCGCAGAATGGTTATCACAGAAATTAGATGCATCTGATGTTTTAGATTTTTCAGGTTATCCTGCCCCTGCCACTCAAACTGCTTACGATCCTGAAGATAGAACCGTTAAAAGTGGTTTCGTTGGCTATCAATTATCAGAAGATAATTATGACCTACAAGCCAATTATCGTGTCGATGATAATTCGCAATATGGCAATGAGAACACATATAACATAGGTGCCGCTATACGTCCATTAGATGGCTTGCGTATCGGTGCAAGCTATGCGACAGGATTTCGTGCGCCAACCTTCAACGATTTGTACTACCCTGGTTACAGTAACCCAGACTTAAAGCCTGAGACCAGTAAAAATACGGAAGTGTTTGTAGAGTACAATAAAGGCAATCAAATTTCCCGTCTGACTGGCTATCATACTGACGTTGATGACTTGATTGGTGGTAATACCAACACGAGTGAGGCACAAATCAAAGGCTTAAGTTTGACTTCAGACTGGAGCGTTAGTTCGTTTGTATTTGGTTTGGGTTATGACTATCTAGAAGCTAAAGACAAAACCACCAATAGTGCTAACTATAACAACGACCTTGTATACCGCCCTCAAAATAGCAGTTTGATTTATCTTGGTTATCAGCAACCTGCTTTTGATGTGCGTTTAGAAGCTAAATATACTGATGAAAGATTCTCTGATGCTGCAAATACTACTAAGTTGGATGACTACACTCTACTAAACTTAAGCGGCGTTATCTATCTGACGACCAATCTTCGTGCTAACTTGCGCGTTGACAATATCACTGATGAAGATTACACACTATCTAATCAATTCGGTACAGAATACGCTACTGAGGGCACTAGCTATTTCGGCTCTTTAACCTATGACTGGTACTAAACTGGTCGGAAGTTAACATAGTATTTGCTGCAAACAATAAGAAGGTCATCAATCGATGACCTTTTTTTATGGCCTTAAAAACTTGAAACCAAACATAACACTGCTGTCTATTATTTCTATTAGCCAGTAGGTGACATTTTACCTGTCATCTATTACAATGACACCCTCCGAGAGGTGTTGCGCCATGACCAATAATATTGCATTGAAAGCTAAAATTATGCAAATTATAGGTTGTGTTAGGCTCGGTTAACTGTCGAGTGTCCTATTTTGGTCGCTCACAGCGCAAACAACGGCACCTGCGTTTTTATTCTTTTTATCATAAATTAACCACTGATAGGAGCATATTATGGACGCAGTGTCTAACACCCCATCTGCCCATACGATCGATCCCTCTTTCACTGACTATAAAGTCGCTGACATTAGCCTTGCTGATTACGGCCGCCGTGAAATCACCCTTGCCGAAGCTGAAATGCCTGCCCTTATGGGTCTGCGTCGTCGCTACGAAGCCGATCAGCCGCTTAAAGGCGCTAAAATCGCTGGCTGTATCCACATGACCATCCAAACTGCAGTACTGATCGAGACATTAGTCGCGCTAGGTGCTGAAGTACGCTGGACCTCATGTAACATCTTCTCAACTCAAGACCATGCTGCTGCTGCAATTGCTGCTGCTGGTATCTCTGTTTATGCTTGGAAAGGCGAAACAGAAGAAGAGTATGAATGGTGCTTACGTCAGCAAGTTCACGTTGGCGGCGAAGCATCAGGCCAACTTTGGGATGCCAACCTAATTTTGGATGACGGCGGTGACTTAACTGCTTTGATTCATAATGATTATGCTGAGCTTCTTGATAGCATTCATGGTATCTCAGAAGAGACGACTACTGGTGTACATCGTCTGGTTGAGATGCTTGCTAAAGGCACACTTAAAGTACCAGCAATCAACGTCAACGACGCCGTTACCAAGTCTAAAAACGACAATAAATACGGCTGCCGTCATAGCTTGAATGATGCTATCAAACGTGCTACCGACATGTTCCTTGCTGGTCGCCGTGCTTTGGTTATCGGTTATGGCGATGTGGGCAAAGGCTCTACGCAAAGCTTACGTCAAGAAGGCATGATCGTACGTGTATCAGAAGTCGATCCTATCTGTGCTATGCAGGCATGTATGGACGGCTTTGAAGTATTGTCACCTTACATTAATGGTGACAACACTGGCGGCGCAGAAAACATCAATACGCGCTTGTTAGAAGATACCGACATGATCGTTACCACGACTGGTAACTACCATGTATGTGACAGACATATGCTAGCAGCACTAAAACCTGGTGCAGTTGTTTGTAACATTGGTCACTTCGATACCGAAATCGACACCCAATTCATGCGTGATAACTGGCGCTGGGTTGAGATCAAACCACAAGTGCATCAAATCTTCCGCTCAGACGATGAGAACGATTATTTGATTTTGCTTGCTGAAGGTCGTCTAGTGAACCTAGGTAATGCGACTGGTCACCCATCACGCGTGATGGACGGCTCATTTGCTAACCAAGTATTGGCTCAAATGTATTTGTTCGAAGAAAAATTCGCTGAGCTACCAGCAGACAAGCGTACCGATAACTTATACGTAAAAGTATTACCTGAGAAATTAGACGAAGAAGTAGCCGCTGCGATGGTTGCAGGCTTTAACGGTACTTTAACCAAGCTGACTGAAAAGCAAGCTGAATACTTAGGTGTATCAGTCGAAGGCCCATTCAAGCCTGACGCTTATAAATACTAAAAGGAGCCAGACTGTGAGTAAGCCTGCGTTCTCTTTTGAGTTCTTCCCTGCAAAAACTGAGCAGGGACACGAAAAGCTACTGAGTACTTATGATGAGCTAAACAAGCTGTCACCGAGTTATTTTTCGGTGACTTATGGCGCTGGTGGTTCCACCCGCAGTCGCACCTTAGATATTGTGCAAGCATTATGCACACGTGGTGATACTGGTGTTGCTCCGCATATGTCCTGTATTGGCGATGATAAAAGCGAAATCGCTGAACTATTGACACATTACAAGAGTTTAGGCATCAATCGTATTGTCGCGCTTCGTGGTGACTTACCGTCGGGTCAAGTTGGTATGGGTGAGCTGCCGTTTGCGTTAGACTTAGTCAAGTTTATTCGTGAACATTCAGGTGATCACTTTCGTATCGAAGTAGCCGCTTATCCTGAGATGCATCCACAAGCCCGTAGCTTCGATTCTGATATCGACAACTTGGTCAACAAGTTCCAAGCGGGTGCGGATGCAGCGATTACACAGTTCTTCTACAATGCTGATAGCTATCTATACTTGCGTGACACCTTAGAAAAGCGCGGTGTTGATACGGTTGCTAAACCATTGGTCGCTGGCATCATGCCAATTACTAATTCGAGCAATCTGATGCGTTTTGCTGATAGCTGTGGCGCTGACATTCCACGTTATGTACGTAAGCAATTGGCAGATTTTGGTGATGACCGCAAGGCCATCCGTGAATTTGGCTTTGATGTGGTGTATCGCTTATGTGAGCGTCTCATTAGCGAAGGTGTACCTGCCATGCATTTTTATAGCATGAACAAGGTTGAGCCTAATAAACGCTTAGTCGAGGCCCTAGGTTTGACTGCTTAAACGACCATCCGATTCCTTATCTAATGACTGGCATTCTTCGGAGTGCCAGTTTTTTTGTCAAAATTCTAATAAACAACCATCTATAGCTGTCATAATACAGCTTATCTTATTTAATTTTTAAAAATTTCTTTACTGTGTAATACTGCTATTTTATAACAATCGCTTTTATTAAGAAAAATTCTCATAAAAGAAATGTCTTTAATTGTCTCAAGTGATATTCTATTGAACTAATAATAAGTACGACCAATCAAATAATAGGAATAAGAATACGTGCGACGTTTTTTTTATAGTAGTGACAGTAATGATGATCATAGCTTACTCTCAACTCAACTGGCTACCTTACCGTTAGGTAGTGATATTGAATTGCCAGACAGTATTGTTCATCACTGGTGCCGTGTGCTACGCGCAAACATTGGCGATCAAGGTGTTTTATTCGATGGGTTTGGCGGTGAGTATCAAGTACAGTTACAGACCATTAGTAAAAAGCATGCCACTGTCACTCTATTGGCTCATATAGAGGATGATCGTAGCGCATCAGTACTCACTAAAATTGGTCTGGTAATGAGTCGCGGTGAACGCATGGACTATGCGATTCAGAAGTCAACCGAGCTGGGTGTAACAGCTATTCAGTTACTAAGTAGCCATCACGGTGAGGTCAACCTAAAGCCTGCACAAGTTGAGAAGAAACTGGCACATTGGCAGCAAGTAGCTATTGCAGCCTGCGAGCAATGCGGCCTCAATCGTCCACCGCTCATTCTCGCACCTATCTCTATCCATGACTGGTTAGCCAAAGTAGCAGATAACAATCAAGAGACAGTAGTCAGCCCTATAGTAACCACACTCAGTCAAGACGCCTATTATCATCGGCTACAGCAGCCAGCTGACTTACGTATACAGTTGAGCGTGCCAGCATTAGGACAGCCCGCGATGCCTGAATTGTTACCAGTCACCCTAAAACAGTCGACACCTTATATTGAACTATTAATTGGCCCTGAGGGCGGGCTCAGCGACGATGAATGTCAGCAAGCATCAGAGCTCGGCTTTCATCCTTGGCAAATTGGTACGAGAGTATTGCGTACCGAAACCGCCCCGGTAGTTGCGTTAGCGACCTTACATGCTTTGAGTCATTAGTTATCAAAAGGCCATGTATGTAACCTTATTTATTCTTCAACTTTAATGTTATGGGTCCAATTATGACTAATGCCGCCACTATGCCAATCGCAGACAAGCAACAGTTGCTGGCTCAGTTATGCGAACAACTTGATGACTCTATATTCATCTTAGATGCCAATTTGCGCTATTTATCAGTTAATGCTTGTTATGAGATGACTATTGGTTATACCGAGTCATTTTTACTTGGGCGACCGCTTGGTATCTACGCGGCAGAATTTTTATCAAAAGAAGAGCGAGATATCTTAGCGGATATCACTAGCCACTTAGATACTAATGGTTTTTATGAAAATGACTTTTCGATGGCCAATCGCTATGGAGAGATCGTTGATTGTCATATCACTTATCGCAAACTCTATGTCGAACAGACTGTTTACTATGTTGGTATGCTGCGTGATACCTCTTCTGCCATCAAAGACAAAAAACAATTGGTGCATTTGCTCAATTATGACCAAGTGACAGGCTTGCCAAACCGTAAAGTATTTTTGAGTCAAGTCAGTGACTTGCTATTAGACAGTTATCAAGAGGTCGTCATCGTACGTTTGAATATCGACCGTTATCGCAGCCTTGCAAGCTTACTAGGCCCTGATGGCATAAATGCTTTGATTAACAGTTTTGTCAAACGCGTCAAAAAACTCAAACTCGATAATTTGCATTGTTTTTCCCATTTTGGTGGTGATGATTTTGCCTTATTATTCGAATGCCCTAATGCTAATATCATTCGTCACCAGCTAGACAGTTTAATGCAAATGTGTGAACGGCCCTTTTCTCCAGATAAATCAGAAGCAAAGATATATTGTCACGTATCCATTGGTGTTAGTTACTTTCCTAAAGATGGTGAAGGATTGACAGGGCTGTTGACCAAAGCCGAAAAAGCGCTGCATTATGTCAAGAATCAAGGTGGTGACGATATCTGCTGGTATGACACCGCTATTGATGAAGCCACCACTGATAGTTGGCAGTTAGAGGCTGAACTCAGAGTCGCCGCCTCTGAAGGTCAGTTTATTCCTTATTATCAGCCAAAATTTGAATTAGCGACAGGCGCCATTACTGGTTTTGAGGCATTGGTACGCTGGCAACATCCGACTCGTGGACTGTTGAGCCCAGTACACTTTATCGATGCCATTATCGCTCACAAGCTATCATTTGAGCTATTCTCACAAATGGCCATTCAAATTGCCAAGCAGCTGTCGATTTGGCAAAAACAAGGCTTTCTTCAGCATATCTGTATCAATGCGGACGCCGCGGAATTTAGCCATCCTAATTTTTCTGAGATGGTGAGCAGCCTCCTTACACAGCATGAGATTTCTACGCATCAATTGCATATTGAAGTGACAGAATCTTCTCTCATTCAACGCCATAGCAACGTTAAAAAACAACTGGAGTTACTCAAAGAGTTGGGAATCTGTCTGGCCTTAGATGATTTTGGCACCGGTTATGCCTCGTTAAGTTACTTACAAGAATATCCGTTTGATTTTATTAAAATCGACAAAAGCTTTATCTCTAATATTGAAAATAATCCTACCCAACATGCGATTGTCAAGGCTATTTTAGATTTGGGCAACGCCCTTAATATGCAGGTCATCGCTGAAGGTATCGAAACCGAGGAGCAGCGTGACGTACTATTTGCCATGGGATGCAAGCAAGGTCAAGGCTATTGGCTGAGCAGACCCGTGCCAGCTGACTCTGCAACCAATATGTTAATTCAGCAGTACAGTGTGGTATAACCCAACCTGATTGAACGTCACTTACTTAGTATCACTAATAATTTCATGTGGTTATTCGTCTTTATCTTGAACGCCTAGCTTCGATTACACAACGGATGCAAGGTAGGTTCATGACTTATCAGTCCTGTCACCAAACTTGTATAATCTTCTGTGAAAGCCTATCTTTTATAGTGAATTTGTTAGGTCTTATTCAGCCTCAAGCCGACTCTAACAATCACCACTCTTTTCAATACGATTTTATGTAATCGATAACTTAGTCAATCTGTATTACAGCCTAGCATTTATTTAGGATGTTCAGATTAAAGTGACCAGGACTTTTGCGCTATCTAATAGTGCAGCAACCTACTCTTGACGATTATTGATTATATTCCAAAAAGGACAGGAAGTTATGCAATATAAAGCGCCCTTACGTGATATTCAATTCGTAATGCATGAGTTACTTGATAGCGAAAGCCACTATAAAACTTTACCTGCGTTTCAGGAAGCTGACCGTGAATTGATGGATAGCCTGTTCGAAATGGCTGCAAGCTTCGCTGAAAATGAGCTATCACCATTGAACCAAAGCGGTGATGCTGAAGGCTGTCATTTTGATAATGGCGTTGTTACCACGCCAAAAGGTTTTAAAGAAGCGTATAAAGCGTTTTGTGAGCTTGGCTTCCCTGCCTTGTCTGCTGAAGAAGAGTTCGGTGGTCAAAACATGCCTTTTTCATTATCAACGGTTATCAATGAAATGGTTGGTACGGCCAACTGGTCATTCTCTATGTACCCTGGCCTATCACATGGTGCTATTCAAACCATCGAGCACCATGGTACTGATGCACAGAAACAAACCTATCTCGAAAAAATGATCAGTGGCGAATGGTCAGGTACGATGTGTCTGACTGAAGCGCATGCGGGTTCTGATTTGGGTATCATCCGTACTAAAGCTGAGCCTAAAGAGGATGGCAGCTATAGCATTACTGGTCAAAAAATATTTATCTCTGCCGGCGAGCATGATTTAACTGACAACATTATCCACATTGTATTAGCACGCCTACCAGGCGCACCTGCTGGCACAAAAGGTATCTCATTGTTTATCGTCCCTAAAATGACGGTCAACGAAGATGGTAGCGTTGGTGAAAGCAACAATGTCGTTTGTGGTTCTATCGAGCATAAAATGGGCATTAAAGCCTCTGCCACTTGTGTCATCAACTTTGATGGTGCAACAGGTTACCTAATTGGGCCAGAAAACCGCGGCCTACAGTGCATGTTTACCTTTATGAACGTTGCCCGTATCGGTACTGCTGTTCAAGGTCTAACAGCTGCTGAGTATGCATTCCAAGGTTCACTAACCTATGCAAAAGATCGTCTGGCCATGCGCTCGCTTTCAGGCACTAAAGCACCAGAAAAAGTAGCTGATCCGATCATTGTGCATCCAGCGGTTCGCAACATGCTATTGACTGAAAAAGCCTTTGCTGAAGGCGGTCGTGCATTGGTTTATTACCTCTCACATTTTGCGGATATCGTCGCAAAAGGTGAAGGCGAAGAGCTTAAATTTGCTGACCAAATGTTATCGCTGTTGACACCAATTGCCAAAGCATTCTTGACCGAAACTGGTTTAGAAGCCGCTAATCATGGTATACAGATTTATGGTGGTCACGGCTTTGTGAGCGAATGGGGTATGGAGCAAAACGTCCGTGATACTCGTATCGCTTGTCTATACGAAGGGACGACTGAGATCCAAGCACTTGATTTACTAGGTCGTAAAGTATTAGGTTCACAAGGCAAACTGCTTGGCAACTTTGTCAATATCATTCAACAGTTCTGTGAAGATAACAAAGAAAATGATGAAATGGGTCAATTTGTTCGTCCACTTGTCAAGCACCTTAAAGAATGGGGTGATCTAACGGCACGTATCGGCATGCAAGCGACTGAAAACCCTGAAGCAGTAGGCGGTGCAGCGGTTGATTACATGTACTTCAGTGGCTATGTCACACTAGCTTACTTATGGGCTCGTATGGCACTAGTTGCACAAACTGCTATTGCAGACGGTACTAGCGAAGCCGCATTCTATGATGCCAAAGTAAAAACCGCACAATTCTACTTTGCTAAATTATTGCCACGTACCACCACTCACGTACAGCGTATCAGCACTGGTGTTGAGCCATACATGAGCATGGACGTCGATCAATTTGCTTTTTAATTGAAGACTTTATAAATTAGCTAAGATACATGGTCGGCAACATACTACGGTATGTTGCCGATTTATTTTGTGCCCTTGTTAGTCGCTTTGATATCTTATATCAATGACGGTCTTAGCCCTTGAGAGGTAGTTCAGCATCACAATAGTCGCTACTAACTTTTGGTGCACGCACGATTCACGAAGAAATACACCCGCGCGCAAGCTTATTTGTTAAACTTTAATTATTAATCGCTCAGGTTACATTAGAAAAACAACCTATAACTTTAATACTCTTAACTCTACTCATTTGAACCAAAGGAATGTTTATGGCTGTCTATAATGCCCCTCTTAACGACATGCGCTTTATCTTAAATGATGTGTTTAATGCGCCTAAATTTTGGCAAAATAACGAAAACTTAGCTCATGTTGATATAGAAACTGTCGATATGATTTTGGAAGAAATGGCAAAACTGTCAAAAAACATTCTGTTGCCTATCAACCGCAGTGGTGATGAAGAAGGCGCAACCTTTCATGGTGACGGCGTCGTCACTACCCCAACTGGATTCAAAGAAGCTTATAAGCAATTTGCTGAATCAGGCTGGGTTGGTCTAAGCGGTAACGCTGAGTACGGCGGTCAAGGCTTTCCAAAAATGGTCACTATGTTGACTGAAGAAATGGTTTTTACTGCAAACCAATCGTTTGCACTGTATCCAAATCTGACAGTCGGTGCGACGCTTTGCTTGAACGCTGCTGGCTCTGAAGAGCAAAAACAGACTTACCTCGAAAAAATGTATAACGGTGAATGGTCAGGTACTATGTGCTTGACTGAGCCACATGCTGGTACTGACTTAGGTATCATCAAAACCAAAGCAGTACCTAATGATGATGGTAGCTTTGATATCTCTGGTACCAAAATCTTTATCACTGGTGGTGAGCATGATCTGACTGACAATATTATTCATTTAGTATTGGCAAAAACACCTAGTGCGCCAGAAGGTTCAAAAGGTATTTCATTGTTTGTGGTACCAAAATTCTTGGTCAACGAAGATGGTAGCTTAGGCGAGCGCAACACATTGGCAGTGGGTTCTATCGAACATAAAATGGGCATCAAAGCATCAGCCACTTGTGTGATGAATTTTGACAACGCCAAGGGCTGGATGGTTGGTGCAGAAAACACTGGCCTGTCTTCAATGTTCATTATGATGAACTATGAGCGTGTCACGATGGGTCTACAAGGCCTTGGTGGTTCTGAGCTTGCCTATCAAAATGCCGCTTTATACGCCAATGATCGTGGTCAAGGCCGTAGCGATACGCAACTACAAAGCCCAGAAAAACCTGCTGATGCTATCATTCATCATGCTGACGTACGCCGTATGCTACTGAATGCTAAAGCGAATACCGAAGCTTCTCGTTGTTTTGCCATGTACGTTGCTAAAAACCTCGATGAAGAGAAATTTAGTACAGATCCTGAGTTGGCAAAAGCGGCTGCTGCCCGTGTTGCTCTACTCACGCCAGTGGCTAAAGCATTTTTGACCGATAAAGCGTTAGAGGCCACCGTTGATTGCCAGCAAGTATTTGGTGGTCATGGCTATATCCGCGAATGGGGTATGGAGCAAATTGTACGTGATACTCGTATTGCACAGATTTATGAAGGCACCAACGGTATTCAAGCGCTTGATCTATTAGGCCGTAAAGTCGCTCGTAATAACGGCAAATATGTCACAAACTTCTTGGGTGAAATCCGTGACTTTATCGGTAACATGCAAGCAGATCATGGCATCAAACAAGCCACGTTAGATGCTGCAGATACCATCGAAGCGTTGACTCAGACTGTGCTTGGTAATATTGGCGAGCGTAAAAATGAAGTCAATGGCTGTGCCGTTGATTATATGCATGCCTTTGGCTACCTAGCATATTCGTACATGTTTGCACTGATGGTCGAAGCGGCCAATGGCAAAGAAGGTGATTTTTATACCAATAAAGCCAAGCTTGCTGATTACTTTGTCGGTCGTATATTGCCACGTATCGAGTCTCATGCACAGATGGTACAAGCTGGTAGTGATCCGATGATGAACTTTGATCTTGATTACTTTAATGTACCTGCTAGCTAAGTAATTATCATATAAAATACTCTTAAAAAAGGACAGCCACATTGAGCTGTCCTTTTTTGTGCCAAAATGATTCTCATCATAATTGCTAACAAAATAAGTAACTATCAATGAATGGTTCAGATTAAAATGACGTACGATAAAGCGTTATTTTAACCAAATAAAGAGGTTGCCATATTTTTAGAAAAACGCTTACTGTGACCCATTACATAATAAAAACTACCAAAATAATCATAACAAAGGGTATGACGTGTCAGAAATGAAACACATTTTACAGCAGATTACTGCCTTAAGTGATGTACCCGATAACGCGGTACTAAAGCGTTTAATAGACGAGCTACGGGTAAATGATAAAGAGCCCGCCCTCGCCAACGCAAATATTCAATCACTTATTGACATTCTTCATCAGCATCCAGAATATGCTGATGGACTCTCTAGCTTCGTCCTAAAAATAATCATTCAATACCGTCAAATTGCTCTGTATACCGACACTGGCATCATGTCAGACCAAGGATTCTTTAACAGCTTACGCCGTTTGGTCGGCCATCGTTTTTTACCGATACTACCGCAAGAAGACTCTGTCGTTGAGCTGGTTGGCTACTTGTTTGATAAAAAATCTGATGAACGCTGGCTTGCCAATATCGAAAAAGACAAATGGGATACGTTAATAGAGCTGCTTAAAGTAGAAGAGAAGCATTTAGACTTAGTCGCCACCGTAAAAAACAGTATTTTGAATGCGATTATTATCTTGTCTTATCGCATCAGTGGTATCGGCTTGCATCCTGATTTGATGGACTCTTATCCGCAGATGTTGAATTACTCAGCGTCTTTTGTGGCTCAAAACCAAGAAGCGGTCCTGTTTGTCAATGAATACAGAAAAGCGCATGAGCTTGACACGTTAACGGATATCACTCCTGAACAAGCGGTTGACCCAGCTCCCTTACTCGTGATGATTGAGCAGTGTGAAGATATCGTTGCTACTGTACGCAAACGTATTTACAAAACTGGTATCTCTATTCGACTGACGAATATGATGCTGCGCTTAGATCAAAGCTTACAACGTATGCGCATCTTAACGGAGCTGGTCACAGATGACGATCACAAGCGCGATCGCGCGGTGATTGATTTAATTCAAACGCTGATTACGACTGCCAATCGTCGCTATAGTATTGGTTATTTAATCGATAATAATACCAAGCTACTCTCTCGTAAAGTGACAGAAAATGCTAGCCGCGTCGGTGAGCATTACATTAGCACTGATAAGTCCGGCTACCGAAAGATGTTCAAAAAAGCCTCTATTGGTGGCTTTATCATTGCGTTTATGGCCACGATTAAAATACTGGCTTATCAGTTGGCACTGGCTCCGATAGGTCGAGCGTTCGTTAACAGTATGATTTATGGTTTAGGCTTTGTCTTTATCCATGTCATCCGTGGTACCGTTGCTACTAAGCAGCCAGCCATGACGGCGGCCGCTATTGCCTCTACCATATCTGAAAGCTCTGGTAAAAAATCCCATCAACTGACCAAATTATCAGAGTTGGTCGTCGATATTTTGCGTACTCAGTTCGTTGCCATCATGGGTAATGTGATGCTGGCGATACCCGTTGCTCTCATTATCTCTTTTGCATGGCTGCAATATACGGGTACACCGATGATTGACTCCGAAAAAGCGGGTCACCTACTCCATGATCTAGATCCCTTTCATTCGCTGGCACTGCCCCATGCTGCGATTGCTGGTGTGTACTTATTTTTATCGGGTTTGATTGCTGGTTATTATGACAATTTAGCGGTGTACAATAATATAGGTGCCCGTATCCAACGCCATAAACTACTCATGTACATACTACCGAAATCATGGCTTCAGCGCCTTGGTGGCTTTATAGAAGCCAATTTGGGTGCCATCATGGGTAACTTTTTATTCGGTGTGTTCTTAGGTAGTACTGCGACAATTGGCTTTATATTTGGCTTGCCAATTGATATTCGCCATATTGCGTTTGCCTCGGCGAACTTGGCACATGGTTTATTTAACATATCTGCCGATGAGATAAGTTGGAGCGTTATCTTAGTCTCAATGCTTGGCGTGGCGCTTATTGGTATCGTCAACTTATTGGTCAGTTTTTCACTGGCACTGTTTGTTGCATTACGCTCTAAAGAAGTTCGTTTCTTTGAATGGAGTCGCCTAACAAAATTGGTGTTCGGTCATATTATTAGCCATCCTTCTGACTTTTTCTGGCCACGTGATAAGCCAATGAAATACGCACGTATCGACAGCCAAGGGCATATGATATTTGACGATACCTCAGCGCAAAAAAATGGCAAACATTTACCAAGCAATTATGTCGTACGACGCTTGTCTGATGTCAGAATTTTACCTGAGTCTAAACAAGGTAATGCTCAGTATCCTCAAACAAACACTGATATATATTATGACAATCAACCTGAGGGCGATCATACGCAAGCTCATGCCCCTTCTCACCAAACTGTAGACCTTGACGATGGCTTAATGGATGAAGAGCTCAATAGCATGCCCTACACCAATGATATTCAGTATAATCAAACGGACAAAATGCCGAACAATCATGATTACGATGCTAACAGCGATATCAGCAAAGAACCACATCATGTAGATCCTGATAGTAAAGCAGCAGGCGATGCAAAGACACCTCTGCCAAAACCAAAAAAGCCGCCAAAACTGCCTAATTAATAGGATGGTTTAGGTGGCTTTATACTTGGTTAACTACTGTTCTTATGGCTAATGAGATGGCTAACCATGTTATTTGATACGTCATTGCTCTCACCACCTAAATCTTATCAAGTCACCATAGTTAACCGCTTCGTATGAAATGATGGCATATCTCTGTCGGCTTTGACAACATGAGTCAGCCGAACCAGAACCATCAGTAGCCCTAATATGTACATGTTCAACAGACCCTAACAAGCAAGGCAATCGATTTGAAAATTTTAATGGTGTTGTTTTATGGCCTTAACAAGGGAGCTGGTGTTGAACGCGTAGGTTCTATGATTGCTAACGGTCTATCTGAGGTGGGCCATGAAATAATATTAGCTAGTATTGGACCTTGTGATACACCTTTTTTCCCTCTAAATGAAGATATTAAAATAATTTCACTATCGGATTCTCCGCGCGTTAAGTTAGGTCATACGCCTAATGCTATTTATAAAATAAGAAAGCTGTTAAAAGCAGAGCGTGCTGACATAATAATGGCAGTAGACACAAAGTCTATTCCATACACCTTACCCGCGACTTTAGGCTTGAAAGTAAAGCATATAGGCTGGGAGCATTTTAACTTTGATCCTAGTGAGGGTATTAGCAGAAGCTCTATCGTCAGACATTTAGCGGCACGATATTGTGACTCAGTGGTTACTTTAACCGAAAGAGATAAGGAATATTGGCTAAAAAATACTCGTCATAAATCACAAATAATCGCTATCGCCAATCCTTGTCCGTTTCCTATTCAAGAATATATTGAGGAAAATAAAAAAATAGTATTGGCGGTTGGTCGTCTACATAGAGAAAAAGGGTTTGACTTATTACTTGAAGCTTGGCTTCAGGTAACTACAATGATGCCAGAGTGGACATTAAAAATAGTTGGTGAGGGTGAAGAAAGAGCAAAGCTAACTGAGTTTATTGAAGCAAACCAAATAACTGCGAGTGTGCAATTGGTCGGTGCGACTGATAATGTGGGTCACTATTATAGAGAGGCAGAAATATTTTGTCTGAGCTCTCGCGCAGAAGGGTTTGGTATGGTTTTAACTGAGGCTTTAGCTTTTGGCCTACCTATTGTTAGTTTTGATTGTGGACCTGGCCCCGCAGAAGTTTTAAAAGGTACAGGCTCTATTTTAGTTCCTAAAAATGATGTTGGCGAACTTGCTTCAGCGTTGATTGGTTTGATGAAGAATGATGAGCAGAGAAAAACTATCAGCTTAAGAGGTAAAGAGAAAGTCGAAATTTATCAACCCGCTAATATAATAAGTGAGTGGTTAGATCTACTTAAAAGCTTTGAATAACTCAAAATACTATCTTAATTATCTCTATGACGAGCCTTTCCTAAAAACTGTGTAACTGCTTATAATCCATTAACCGGAGAATAAGCAATGACTACTCAATCTGACCTTAAAAAACTGGCCGAGCAAATGGCTGGTAGCATGAACAGCTTTGATGACATTAAAGACTTCCAAAAGCAGCTCATGCAATCCTTTATCGATACTGCCTTAGAGGCTGAGATGGAAGACCATCTCGGCTATCCCAAGCATGAAAAGGCGGATAAACCTAATAAGCGTAACGGGCACACTAAAAAGACCGTCCGCAGTGACACAGGCGATCTTGAGATCTCCACCCCAAGAGACCGCGGTGGCAGCTTTGAGCCTGTACTCGTTAGTAAGCATCAAACCCGTATCTCAGGTCTCGATGACAAGATCATATTCCTTTACGCCAAGGGTCAAACCACCACCGAGATTGTCGAAACCATCAAAGAGCTCTATGACGTCGACATCTCAAGCAGCTTAGTTTCAAGAGTCACTGACAACATCTTAGAGGACATCACCGCTTGGCAGAACCGGCCGCTGAGCAGTGTTTATCCTATCGTCTATTTGGACTGCATTGTCGTTAAAGTACGTCAAGACAAGCAGATCATCAACAAGGCTATCTATCTGGCGCTAGGCGTGGGGCTTGATGGTAAAAAAGAGCTGCTTGGTATGTGGTTATCAGAAAATGAGGGCGCCAAGTTCTGGCTAGGCGTTCTCACTGAACTACAAAACCGCGGGGTACAAGATATCCTCATTGCCTGTGTCGACGGCTTAAAGGGCTTCCCCGATGCCATCAACACGGTTTATCCCAAAGCCAAGGTTCAGCTGTGTATCGTACACATGGTGCGTTACTCAATGAAGTTCGTACCGTGGACGGATAAGAAGGCCGTAGCAGCTGATTTAAAGGCCATCTACGGCGCTGATACGCTTGAGATGGCAGAGGCCAATCTTGAGCACTTTGATGAGACTTGGGGCAAGGAGTATCCGCATATCATCAAGTCTTGGCGTAATAACTGGGAGGGCTTAACGGTGTTCTTCGAGTATCCTAAAGACATCAGAAAAGTGATTTATACCACCAATGCGATAGAGTCGCTAAACAGCGTGATTCGGACAGCGGCGATGTCCTCTAAGATGTTGTCAGTGACTCTTGAATAAGCGTAAGGTGTTCCCATCTGATCAGGCAGCATTCAGAGTGGTGTATTTAGCAACCCAGCAGGCATCCAAGAAGTGGTCGATGCCCATTCGTAACTGGACGTCTGCTTTGAATCGCTTTATGATTATGTTTGATGACCGTATTAGTAAGCATTTAATCTAAATGGCAGTTACACAGAATCTAGGATGGTCTCTCTATGACTGGTTTATACCTATGGCGAACCAATCTCAGATGCCTTTACTGGTTCTGTCCGCTAATGAGGATTTGGATTTTTGGCTGTAAGCTACTGGTATTAGCGTTCTAACTCACTGAAACAGTCCAAGTGCACTTTACGGTGTACATGAAATGAGCTTTTCGAATATAAATATTAACTAATGACTTTCTGCTAACAAATTATGATAAGTACTGTATTCACATCAAAGATCGATTTCTGGTTAGCACTTTTAATGTTGGGTTTTAGCTCACTGCTCATTTTGGTGCCTGTATGGGAATGGATGTACAACAATAGTTCTATTAAAAGAATAATATTTATCAGTCTTTTTACCATACCAACTGCGTTACTGTTATTGGTACTGTTTTTTAATATAAAGTACACTTTGACAGCTGACACATTGTTAGTGAAAAATGGTTTTTCTACTCAGAGCATTTTATTGAAAGACATTACCAATATCAATCCTACCAGCAGTACTTTATCTGCTCCAGCACTGTCTTTAGATAGGATTGAGATAAGATATGAAGGTGGTAGCATAGTGATATCACCAAAAGACAAAGGTAGGTTCTATCATGCAATACAAGAACGTGTACCAGCATTAAAAACTGATGATAATAATGGTCTGATAAAGAGTTAGCCGATAGTTCTATGCGCTATACAGGCATCGAACTGCTAGTGTTCGATATGAAATTAATAACTATAAAACACACGGCACAGATCACTTCAACATTCAAACAACATTTCTGTTTCTAAGCATGGTGTTTTACTTATAAGAATCATCCAATTAGTTAGTATTTTATAAAAGCTAGAAAAATTCATTGTTTCTTCTAGTTCTGTATCGTCATAACCCCAATAAATTAATACTTCGTCCTTTCTAACCTCTGCTCCCCAAGATTGCCCCCACATGTCATAAAAGTTCAAGCTTCCTTGTTTTACCTTTTTAATTTCTTTAAGCCCTTCATCCATCCAGTTTCTTAGATAGCTCAATCCAAGTCCTCCATCATCATTCAAGAGGTTAAAAATTAGTCCCTTTATATTCGAACTGTCTTCTAAGATTATACCTTCTGGATATAAATCTCCATTATTCCATCTATCAATCCAAAACAACTTAACTAACATACTATTGTCCTTTTAAAAGGGTATACCCCAAGGAAACTAGCTATTTCACCCCTCAAACCTATTGACAGACTACTTAAAATAGACCGTTATAATGGAACCATTTATAACAGACCGCTTATCTAGCCTCTTATATCAAGCTCAGCTATAGCCCTCGTTATAAACTCGGGCACTGCTCGCTTGACGTTATTACATGACCGTCACTGAGACGATAAGCCAATAGACAATTGCCCCACACACAGCCACCGTCGAGTGCGCGCGCATGTGGCAAATCAACCTCACCTTTTAGCGCAGCCCAATGCCCAAATAGTATCTTGCGCGTCCGTGGTACTTGCCATTCAAACCAAGGCAAGAAGCCCTCAGGCATAGGTTCATCTAAACCTGCTGAAAAACCAAACTCAAGCGTGCCATCCTGTTTACATAGACGCATACGCGTAAAATAGTTAGTGATAGCACGCATTTTAGTAAAGCCATTAATATCTGACTGCCAATCATCAACTGACTTGCTATACAAATTCGGTAATAAGCGATCGAGCTGCCATAAGCTGCTTTGTAATTGCGCTTCTACTTGTTGAGCATAGCCTGCTGCTTCATCGATACTCCAATGCGGTGGAATACCAGCATGCACCAGTACAGTCTGTTCATCAGGGTAAGTCAACAGCGGCTGATGGCGTAACCATTCAAGCAACTCATCACAATCATTAGCGGCAAAAATCGGCGCTGTCTTATCCTTCTTTTTGAGCTTCGCCGCGCCGCGCCAGACAGCAATCAAATTGATATCATGATTACCAAGGACTGTTGCTGCCGATCCTTGCTCACATAGCGCCTTGATATGACGCAACGTACTTAATGAATCCTCACCACGTGCTACCAAGTCACCGGCAAACCATAGCTTGTCTTGGGCTGGATCAAAATTCAAGGTTTCAAGTAATTTAAGATAAGCAGCATAGCAGCCTTGCAGGTCTCCAATGACATACTGGTGGCGAAAACTCATAGTACCTCTATGCTTTTTAGATATGAATTGATATAAGAGCACTCTTAAGTGAGTACTCTTATATCAATAGTTTTAGGTGAATAATTTTATGTGAATATTTTGAGAGGTGTTCAATAATAGATTAAACTAACCTTCTACTTTGCGTGCCTGATTGCTCAAATTGACAAAATCTTTCACACTTAAGACTTCAGGACGCGCTTGTGGGTCGATAGCACAAGCCGCGAAATCTTCTTCGCTCAACGTTGGCAATAGCGTAGATTTCTTAAAAATAGCACGTAGTGTCTTACGACGATGGTTAAAGGTTTCGCGTACGACAATCGCAAAATACTCTTCATCTTCTGCCACGACTGGTTTAGTGATATGCGGAGTCAGACGAAATACAGCACTGGTTACTTTTGGTGGCGGATTAAAAGCGCCACGTGGTACGGTCAATAGATAATCTGTACCACAGTGATATTGCATAATGACTGATAAGCGGCCATAAGTTTTACTACCAACATCAGCAGTGATACGCTCGACCACTTCCTTTTGCAACATAAAGTGCATGTCTTGAATCACATCGGCATAGCTGAGTAAATGGAAAAGTATCGGGGTAGAGATGTTATATGGCAGGTTACCGACCACACGTAGCTTGCCACGCTCAGGACTATAAAGCTCGCGATAGTCCACATGCATCGCGTTATCTTTGATAATCTCAAAATTCGGATGACTGTTGGCACCAATACGGATACGCAAACTGTCTGCCAAATCACGATCCAACTCTACTACGGTCATTGCATCAACCTCTGCCAATAGTGGCTCAGTCAACGCACCCATTCCTGGTCCAATCTCGATTAGGTTGTCATCACGCTCTAGACGAATACTTTCAACGATTTCGCGAATGACGCTACCATCATGCAAGAAGTTTTGACCAAAGCGCTTACGCGGTTGGTGTTTGACAGCACGTAGGCTGTTGGAAATAGATTGGGCATCAAACGGAGTTTTGGACATAAAAGAATCTTAATGTGTAAAAGATAAATGGGCGATAATGGCAACAATATGCCAATTATATAATGACAAATTATACCACAGCTCAGAATTAGGCTGTATTGTTGAAACATTATTATCGATAAGCTGCTCATACTTTATCGCAACAGATACAGTGAATTTTTCTCAAACTATTTGCTCTAGCGCCTCTATGACGTTTTTTGGAAGCCTAAAACATGCTGTCTGACTACTTGCTCAATTTGTTGCCAGTCAGCAAGATTGTAGCGAGAATAATGCGCCTCGATAGATATGTTCCTCTGTAGTCCTAGATCAAAAAATTGGGTACAAGGTGGTCTTGGTACGTCTCTGTTAGAGCACTCTATATGAGTTATAATTTGACCCGTTTTATCTCGCTGAATAAAGACATCCTCTGCATATCTATTTTCACGCCACGGTTTATTAGTAACTGGGTCAATATTTGGCGGCGCATAAACCTCCAATCCGAATTGATCATTATCAAGCCGTTCATATTCATGAACAGGACCTGCTTCTTTGCTAGGGTTAAGTGTGCCATAGCCGATACGGTGAGTTGGGTTAGGAACAGTCACTCTGTCGCCTGAGTTGACGCTGACCGATACCCAAGGATTATCTCCTAAGTTTCTTTTATTGTCTCTACGATAAGTGCTCTTAAGGGCTTTATTAGTCGTATCTAGCATAGTATTGTCGGTATAACGCAGATCAAAACCGAAACTGTTGATTTTTGAGTCATAAGTGCGCATGGGTTTTGGATGCTCACGTTTGTTACCAAACGTAGGGTCGCCGTCATACGCAACAAAATGCACAAGGTTTTTAGGCATATCAACAGGAACACCGCCCAGATCGCCAATATGATTCGGGCGAAGCCCTTCACCACAAAAATTAATAATAGGTAGGGATAATACGATGGTTATCATTTGGCTAAATTCTTTAATAAACATGCAACCCCATAATAAAAGAATACTGTCCTCTGACGTCACATCATTAGACATTAATTTGGAAGATTATTATTTGAAATAAGTCTGATTGGCTGTTTTTTTATTAGGATGCACTTCAAATGAACCACACAATAAAACTCGTTAATAAATAGACTGCTATAATCGAACCACTTACATTAGGTCGTATTTTATTATTCCTAAACAGGCATTGCCCACACTAAAATTATCAAGCATTGTGTGAAAAATATCTATAAGGCAATGAATCATAAAAAAGGTATATCAGCTAGTAAGCGACTTATCAGCCATCTCATTAGCCATATTTAACGCTTGATATAAACTGGTGGCACTTGCACCTCCTCGCCCTGCCAAATCAAGTGCTGTACCATGATCAACCGAAGTACGAATATAAGGCAAGCCCAAGGTCAGATTAACCGTATCACCAAAGCCGTGTGATTTGAGCACTGGTAAGCCTTGGTCATGATACATAGCAATCACCGCATCGCAGTCTGCTAAATGCCTTGGGGTAAATAACGTATCCGCTGGCATCGCCTCTGATATATCGACGCCTGCATCGATAAACTCTTGCAATACTGGATTGATAATCTCAATCTCTTCGACACCTAAATGACCGCCCTCGCCTGCATGTGGATTAAGCCCGCAAACTAAGATACGGGGCTGCGTTAAGCTAAATTTCTCTCGCATATCATCAATGACAATCTGCACCGTTTGACGCACATTCTCTGCTGTAATAGCTGCCGGTATGTCTTTTAATGCTAAATGAGTCGTAACAAGCGCCACTTTCATTGCTTGATTGGCAAGCATCATCACGACTTTTTCACAGCCACTTTGCTGCATAAAAAACTCAGTGTGACCGCTAAACATAGTGCCATCTAATAACTCAATGCCTGCATCAATGAGTGCGGATTTTTGCAATGGGCCGGTAACGATGGCGGCGACTGTTTTATTGAATGCTAGCTTATGCGCAATATCTAATTGGTTGGCCACCATGGCTGAATTGCTCGTATTAATTTGTCCAGAGATGACTGGTGCTGCGCAAGGTGTATGAAGCAAGATAAAAGCATCATCACTATGAGTCGTATTCGTTGACATCTGCTCTGAGAAATCATCTGCCTCTATATTTGCGTCTACAGTCTGCCATGATGGGCAGACTTTCAAGATACCGGCAGTAGTAAGCGCCTTAGCACGCTCTGTCATTGCGTCTGCATCCGCAGTTACCCAAATCGGCCGCGAAAAGTCTTGCAACTTATTTTCTGCCGCTAGTAGCAGTACGACGTCCATACCAATGCCAGCAGGTTCGCCTGTTGTGATTAATAACGGTAATTTATTTTGCATCATAAAAATAGTCTCATGTCTTAATTAAATATCTGATTTTATTGTTTTTATAGTTAAATGAACTGGTTTTTATATCTAAAAATCGTAATCCATCTCTTCACTGACCAACCCTAATGGCTTCAGATTTAGTTGCCGTACCCGTCTAAAAAAAGCCCATAATGTGTTAAACTTTCGCATCTGATTGTAGCACTTACTGGCAAGCGTGAGACTGCGTTTTGTGTTGTATCGTAGCAGCACACCGTATTTGCTTTGCTGTATTATTGCCAATCACCAAACACTTATATTAAATATCTATTTATACCCTTTTTCATACCGACTCTTGATACATTAGGCACTCATGGCAGATACCGAAAAAAACGACGACTTGCTCAATCAAACACCGCCGCACAATATCGATATTGAAAAGGCGTTGCTTGCCTCTTTGATGAGTATCGAAGAGGCGTATGACAAGATTGCCGATATCGTTACCAAAGATGACTTTTATGCTGGGCGACATCAATATATCTTTGATGCGATTGCTCATTTGGCAGCGGTCAATGAGCCTTATGACACAGTCATGGTGCATGACTGGTTGGAAGCACAGAAACTACTCAAAGGTGCGGGTGGTGACAGTTACTTGGCAGATATCTTGAGCCAAAGCCCTGCTACCTTATTCAACCTCACAGCCTACGCACAGCGCGTACGTGAGCTATCAACGCTGCGCCAACTGATTACCACTGGTAATGACATGTTGACACTGGCTTATAACCCGAAAGACCAAAGCGTTAGTGACATCTTAGACAGTGTCGAGGGCAAGATATTTAGTATCAATGAACAACACAATAAGCGCGCTGAACAGCGTGGCCCTGTCGGCATTACCTCTGTATTAACCAACGTCATCGATAAAATTCAAGAGTTAAAATCCAATCCTGATGGCATGATTGGTTTGCAAACGCCATTTGCTGAGCTGAATAATAAAACACAGGGCTTGCAGGCAGGCGATTTAATTATCGTCGCCGCGCGTCCTTCGATGGGTAAAACAACTTTTGCGATGAACTTAGCAGAAGGGATTTTATTTAACGAAGACCTACCAGTCGTGGTTTTTTCGATGGAGATGCCCGCAGAGTCTATCGTCATGCGTTTGCTTTCATCGTGGGGCGCGATTAATCAGACGCATCTGCGTTCTGGACAAATGAATGAAGATGAATGGGCAAAAATGATGAATGCCATTCAGCATTTGCAATCTAAGCACCTGTATATCGATGATAGTACTGCCCTGCCACCATCTGAGATGCGTTCACGCTGTCGCCGTATCGCCAAAAATCATGATGGCAAGCTTGGCGCTATCGTAGTCGATTATCTTCAGTTGATGAAAGTGCCAAACCTAGATGGCAACCGTGTTGGGGAAATTTCTGAGATTTCTCGTAGTCTAAAAGCATTAGCACGTGAACTTGAATGTCCAGTGATTGCGCTGTCTCAGCTTAACCGTAGTCTAGAGAACCGTCCTAATAAGCGTCCAATTATGTCAGATTTGCGTGAATCAGGTGCGATTGAGCAGGATGCCGATTTGATTATGTTCATCTACCGCGATGAGGTTTATAATGAAAACTCAGATCACAAAGGTGTGGCTGAAATCATCATCGGTAAACAGCGTAACGGCCCTATCGGTACCATACGTTTGGGCTTTGAAGGACAATTTACTCGCTTTATCAATCTGACGCCAGAATACTATCAAAACGTCAGTTTCGAGAATGACGAATAGTCATAGCTTTAAATATTATGCTTGCTTAGTCTTAGATATTTGATAACAAACAGCTCTCAATAACCATAGCCAGTGCCACATCAATTGGGTTGATGTAGCATTGGCTTTATCACTTCATAACTTTGCTAATAAAGAAGCCAATTATGCGTACTATCACTATCAAACCAAAAGCCATTACTCATAACCTAAACCGAGTCAAGAAAATGGCGCCACACTCTAAAGTTCTGGCCATGGTAAAATCCAACGCTTACGGACACGGGATAGCGGCAGTTTTGCCAGCATTGCAGCAAGCAGATGGTATTGGCGTTGCTACCTTAACTGAAGCATTAGAAGCGCGACAATTGGGCTGGAATAAAACCATTGGTTTGATCGAAGGCGCCTTTACCGCTGATGAGTGGCAGCAGGCCATTGATAGTGATATTAGCTGCGTGATTCATCATACACCGCAACTGCAGTGGGCATTGGAAAATATCCCACCAGCTAGTAGTGCCACTAGAATAGTTTGGATTAAATACAATACGGGTATGAATCGCCTAGGTTTCGATGCCGAGGGTGTGATTGCAGCAGCTAAACAGCTCCATGCAGCAGGCTATCAACTGATTCTCACCACGCATTTTGCCAATGCAGATAACAGCACTCATCCATTAAATGCGATGCAAATACAGCGTTTTTCAAACGTGTTAAACACTTTACAAGAGACTGTTAGCGCTGAGATTAAGGGTTCATTGTGTAATTCAGCTGGCATCGTCAACTTTTCAGAGCATCATTATGATTGGATACGTCCAGGTATTATTTTATATGGTAGCTCACCTGTCGTTGATCAAAGTGCACAGGAATTAGAGTTACAGCCAGCGATGGATTTTAGCGCGCAAATCATTGCTCTACAAACGGTCAATGCAGACCATGCTATTGGTTATGGCAGTCGTTGGATCGCACAAAAAGACACTAGAACGGCTCTGGTCAGTATCGGCTACGGAGATGGCTACCCTCGTGTCGTCAGCGATGACGCTTATGTCTCTGTCATTGACACGAGCAATAATCAAAGCTATCGATGCTCGGTCATTGGACGCGTGGCAATGGATATGATTGTCATTGATGTCAGCACTGCGCCAGAAGACATTGCTTTAGACAGTAAGGTAATGTTATGGGGCGATGCGCCACACGTTGATGAGGTCGCTGCACATGCGGGTACGATTAGCTATGAGCTGCTATGCCGCCTGAGCATACGTCCAAAGCGTGTCCAAGCCTAATAATCATAATACGACGGTGAAATTGCCGAGTACTGGAGTGACTGAAAAATCAGACTAAATTGGGCGTTTACATTAGAAGTAATTGCGCTATACTAAAAGTTTGTTGTCACCCCAGTATACGCACTGATGCGATGCTATTGAAGACTGATAACGTTTCACTGACTGCGATCGACTGCTAGGATTACTATGAGTTTGCGCCATTTTTTGACCCTATCTGATTTAACCAAACAAGAACTAGAAACCCTTATCAAACGCGCAAGCGAATTACGTAAGATGCAACATGCTGGCGAGATATATCAGCCTTTTGTTGGTCGTACGCTGGGTATGATTTTTGAAAAATCCTCGACCCGCACGCGTATTTCTTTTGAAACAGGTATGGGCCAGTTTGGTGGTAGTGCTATCTTTTTGTCGCCAAATGACACACAGCTTGGACGCGGTGAGCCGCTAGAGGACTCTGCTCGTGTGATCTCTAGTATGGTTGATATCATCATGATTCGTACATTTGGTCACGAAAATGTTGAGACATTTGCAGAATACTCAAGTGTACCGATTATCAATGCACTTACTGATGAGTACCACCCTTGCCAGTTGCTTGCTGATATGCAGACCTATTATGAACATCGCGGCAGTATCGAAAACAAAATCGTGACGTGGGTCGGTGATGGCAATAATATGTGCTCCTCATTTATGCAAGCGGCCAATCAGTTTGGTTTTGAGCTACGTGTGGCAGCGCCTTATGGCTTTGAGCCTGATCCTAAGCTGATGGAACGCTTCTCTCATTGCGTCAGCCTCGTCGAAAACGTACAAGACGCAGCAAAAGACTCAAATCTAATCGTCACCGATGTGTGGGCAAGCATGGGGCAAGAGTCAGAGCAAAACACCCGCGCTCGTCGTTTTGCGCCTTATCAAGTGACGCCATCTCTATTAGACAAGGCCGATCCTGAAGTCGTGTTTATGCATTGCTTGCCTGCGCATCGTGGTGAGGAAATCTCTCATGATATGTTGGATGATCCACGTTCAGTGGTGTGGGATGAAGCAGAGAACCGCTTGCATGCACAAAAAGCATTAATGGAATTTTTGTTAAAAGACAAAATCAAAATCTAAAAAATATAGCTATAAGCTATTTATCAACGAATAAACATAAAAAAGGCAGACCACATTGATTGCGGTCTGCCTTTTTATTGCTACTACATAACAAGCTACTATAGCGTTTTTAACGGATGAGTGTCTTGTAACGAGCAAAAAGTTTTAACGAGTTAGTGTTGTCACCCCGTCACTGCTAGCTTTGAGTAATACATCAGCTTGATTGGCAGCGAAGATACCATTACACACCACACCTACGATATTATTTAGCGTTTGCTCAAGCTCTATTGGATTACTCACATCCAAGTCATAGGTGTCTAAAATCACGTTGCCATAATCGGTAACGAAATCTTCACGGTAGACTGGCTCACCGCCTAGACTAACCAATTGGCGTGCAACATAAGAGCGTGCTTGTGGTAATACCTCAATCGGTACTGGGAACTCACGTCCAAGCATCTCAACACTTTTACTCTCATCAACCATGCATATAAATTTGTTAGAAGCCGCTGCCACGATTTTTTCACGAGTGAGTGCGCCGCCACCACCTTTTATCAATTGCAAATGCTCATTCACTTCGTCCGCACCATCGATATAAATATCAAGCGTACCAGCAAAGTTTAAATCAACGATCTCAATACCAAGGGCACGAAGTTTGTCTTCAGTGACCTGTGAGCTAGCGACTGCGCCAGCAAGCTTTACTGTCGGTAATAATTCAATCAAGCAATTGACTGTACTGCCTGTGCCTACACCAAGTATCATGCCATCTTCGACATAGTTTAAAGCAGCTTTGGCTGCGGCTTGCTTTTGTGCTTGCTGATCACTCATCATAAATCCTTGGAAAATAAACGGACAGTCAATTCTATATAAGTTGGATACGGCGTTAGACTCGCTTAGCCTACCACTTGTAGCACTTTCACTCGCCTGCCTTGTATCCAAATTATCTTGAACCGACTATATCATTATAAAAGAGGTAAAATGCGCCGCTATTATACCCGATGAGTTTGATCGATGTCAGCGTAATAACCACGCTAATCACAAGAGATTTACTCAGCCTTTAAAATGTAGACAGATAAGGCAACCACAAGACTAAGGCCAATAGCGTGACCAATAATACTGGCGGCGTAATAATCAGCCCAATTTTCATGTACTGTCCCCAACTGATTTTATAGTCTTTTTCTGCCAGTACATGGAGCCACAATAAAGTTGCCAGACTACCGATAGGCGTAAATTTCGGCCCCAAATCATTACCAATTACGTTGGCATAAATCATAAGCTCACGAGTGGCGTCTGGTACTTGCGCACTATCGATAGCCAGTGCACCAACTAAGGTGGACGGCATATTATTCATGATAGATGCCACAATAGCAGATAGGAATCCCGTTCCCAATGTTGCGATAACGGTGCCTTGCTGTCCTAGCCAATTTAGCATTTGAGCACCATAGGCCGTCAAGCCTGCATTACCCAAACCATAAACCACCAAGTACATACCAATTGAAAACAAGACAATTTGCCAAGGAGCCTTTCGCAAAACATCAGATACTGAAACCACTGCACCGCGTCCACCTTGCCACCAGCGACCTGCGATTGCCATTAGCACTAGCGCAGCAACGCCTGTTACAAACGAGATAGCAATGCCCAATGATTCCGTCGTAAAGTAAGCAACAAGTAGTAATGCTAAAAGCGGAAAAGCCGCCTTAAAAACGAGTGGGTCTTCAATCGCAGTCTCTGGCGCACTCAGCTCAGCAACAGAGTAGTGTTTTGGAATGTGCCGCGCATAGACGACCCATAACACAGTGAGTGTCGCGATGACGGAAACGATATTGACCGGTACCATGACCGCCGCATAACGTCCAAAGCCAATATCAAAGTAATTGGCACTGACGATATTGACTAGATTGGACGTCACTAACGGTAAGCTCGCGGTATCAGCAATAAAGCCTGTCGCGATAATAAAAGCCAAAGCAGATGGCGGCGAGAACTTAAGACGCAGCAAGATAGCGATGACAATCGGGGTTAATAGTAATGCCGCCCCGTCATTGGCAAAGAAAGCAGAAATGAATGCGCCTAAGATCACAATCATAGGAAACAATAAGCGCCCTTGCCCATTGCCCAATCGAGCCACATGCAGCGCCGCCCAACCAAAAAATCCAGCTCTATCTAAGATAAGAGAGATAATAATAAGTGCGACAAAGGTAAAAGTTGCATCCCAAACAATATCCCAAACAACTCCAATATCCGAGATCTGTACCACGCCAAACGCTAAGGCGATCAATGCACCACCCATTGCGCTCCAGCCGATACCCAGTCCTTTAGGTTGCCAAATCACTAAAATTAAGGTGACGATAAATATAGTCAATGCGATCATCGGGTAACCTTTCTAAGCTCAATTATTATAAGAAGCCGTATTAAAAAATACATGATGAGAGAGTAAATTAGAGGGATTTTTGATTGACACGTTTTGATAACTCTTCAGCGCTCTCTACCCGTTCAGAGTAGCGGTCAGTCAGATAGGCAGAGCGCCCACGAGTTAACCAAGTAAATTTCACCAACTCCTCACAGACATCAACAAGACGCAAATACAAAGGCGACTTATCCATGCGATCGTCATCATTAAATTCCAAAAATGCTTTGGGAATAGACGATTGATTGGGAATCGTAATCATCCTCATCCAGCGACCAAGGATACGTAGCTGATTGACCGTATTGAAGCTTTGACTACCGCCACTGACTTGCATCACTGCCAATGTCTTACCTTGGGTCGGACGCACACCGCCTAATGACAGTGGAATCCAGTCGATTTGTGCTTTCATGATACTGGTCATGCTGCCATGCCGTTCTGGACTCACCCAGAGCATGCCTTCTGACCACTGTGCCAGCTCGCGTAGCTCTTGTACTTTGGGATGATCTGCATCAGCGGCATCAGGCAGTGGCAAACCTGTCGGGTCAAATGTCCGAACCTCACAACCATACCAGCGCAGTAACCGACTCGCTTCTTCGCTTGCCAATCTAGAGAATGAGCGCTGGCGTAGAGAACCATATAGCACCAATATCTTGGGTGGATGGCGCGAATCATTTGGACCAATCAACGCTTCAATATCAATCGCTTGAATTTCACTTGCAGAAATATTAGGTAATTCATTTAAATTCAGTACATTATCTAGGCCAGACTGTTCTGTGTTAGCGTTTGCCATGATGAATCACTTCCCCATCTTCTTTAGTAAAACTACTCACTGGATGCTCTAATAACTCAAATACGCGTTCAGACGGTCGGCATAACGCGGCACCTTTATTGGTGAGCACTATAGGTCGGTTGATTAAAATAGGATGGGCAATCATCGCATCGATGATCTGATCATCAGATAATTCAGGATTGTCTAATCCTAATTCATCGTTAATCGACTCTTTGCTTCGTAATAGCTCTCTTGGCGTGATATTCATTTTTGCCAATAGCTCAACTAGATACTCACGGGCTGGCGGGGTTTTGAGATACTCGACCACTTCAGGATGCTCACCTGAAGCATGCATAATGGCTAAAGTATTGCGAGAGGTTCCACATTTGGGATTATGAAAAATTAATGATGTCATAGTGATTTCACTTATTGTCTGAATATGTTGTTTGAATTCTGAATATATTGTTTGAATATAATCAATCAAATTGATTTTGACGTTATGTTTGTCTTACAGATTCGCTCAATAATGGCATTAGATACTGTCTTAAGCTTTATCTCAAATATAGTCTTAAGAGTTATCTTACTTGCTGTTTGAGTCATTAGTATTAATGACCTCACATCCACTTAGACTGTCCATAAGGGACGCACACAATTCTGGATGACCCGCGCAGCAGTCTTGTAATAGAAACTGAACGACAGCTTCCATGTGCGATAGCGAAGCACGATAGATAATCTGTCGGCTTTGGCGTTGCGAAACCACCCACCCTGCTCGTGCCAGCACTGATAAATGCGCTGACATGGTGTTATGGGGCACGGTTAATTGACGGGCAATTTCACCCGCAGGCAGTCCCTCAGGCTCTTGACTGACAAGCAACCTAAAGGCGTTTAAACGAGTCTCTTGAGAGAGCGCAGCAAAGCTTGCGATAGCATTAGTTATTTCCATATGTCCAATAATACAGACATATGGAAATAACTCAATACTTTTTGGACAAAATATTTATATAAACCCAACTTCATCTTTCATCAAAACCTGAAATCACAGCAAAAACTGCAATTGTGTCTTGCAAGAAAGCTAAAATCAGCATAGGCTAATCTATTTCATTTTTATATTCATCTACACACTGTTTAGGGATTACTATGCTGTCACACTGGGTACGAGCCATCTTACAAGCCACTGTCTATGACGTTGCGATTCAAACACCACTTGAAACGGCACCCAAGCTGACCCAACGTTTTGCCAATGACATTCGTTTTAAACGCGAAGATTTACAACCCGTCAAATCCTTTAAATTACGCGGTGCTTATAACCGTATTAGCCAGTTGAACGATGAGCAAAAAGCACGCGGCGTCATTTGTGCTTCAGCAGGCAACCATGCGCAAGGCGTGGCTTACTCTGCGCGCAAACTTGATCTTAACAACATCATTGTTATGCCAACCACCACCCCTGATATCAAAGTAGATGCCGTGAGAGCACTGGGTGGCAACGTTGATTTGCATGGCGACAGCTTCGATGAAGCCAATCGTTATGCAATCAATCGCGCTGAGACCGAAGGCTTAACTTTTATACCACCTTATGATGATGAATTGGTTATTGCTGGGCAAGGCACTATTGGTCTAGAGCTGACCCAGCAGTGGCGAAATATGGATTACGTCTTCGTTGCGGTTGGCGGTGGTGGTCTCATCTCAGGGGTTGCAGCATTTTTAGGCGAAGTGGCACCACATGTAAAAGTTATCGCCGTAGAAGCGGAACAATCAGCTTGCCTAAAGGCCGCACTTAAAGCGGGCGAACGCGTTAAGTTAGAACAAGTTGGCTTGTTCGTCGATGGCGTGGCAGTGGCACAGATTGGCGAATTGCCTTTTGACGTCATCCGTACACAAAAAAGTGATAACTCAGGCCCTATCGTCGAACCTGATGTGATTACCTGCACCAATGATGAGGTCTGTGCCGCTGTCAAAGATATCTTTGAAGAAAACCGTAGCATCGTTGAGCCTGCTGGCGCGTTGTCTGTTGCGGGTATGAAGAAATATATCGCTGCCAATAATATTCAAGGCAAAAACTGTGTCGGTATCATTTGCGGTGCCAATATGAACTTTGACCGTCTGCGTTATATCGCTGAGCGTACCGAAATTGGTGAGAAAAAAGAAGCCATCTTTGGAGTCACTATCCCTGAACAAACAGGCGCATTCTTAAACTTCTGTCGCAGTCTACATGGCCGTAATATCACTGAGTTTAACTACCGTGCTGATAGCAAAAAATCACCAGACTCTATGGAGCCTGCCTCGATATTCGTCGGTATCGCCTTAAAAGAAGGGGATAAAGAGCGTCAAACTATCAGCAATCAATTGACTGCTGATGGCTACACTGCCCACGATTTAACCGATGATGACATCGCTAAATCTCATATTCGTCATTTGATTGGTGGTCATGCGCATGTCGAAAACGAGCAGTTATTAAGTGTGGTATTCCCAGAACGTCCAGGTGCATTACTTACTTTCTTAGAAAAATTGGGCGACGATTTTAATATCACCTTATTCCATTACCGCAATCACGGTGCCGCTGAAGGTCGCGTACTGGTAGGCCTACAAGCCTCAGAAAGCAACTCTCGCCAGCTACAAGACGCACTGCTTGATATTGGTTACGACTGTACGATGCTCAATGACAATATCGGCTATCAATTGTTTTTAAAATAATAAAGCAGGTATCACTTATTCTCTACTCTGTCAGTTTTTTAATCCATTAAAAAGCTGACAATAGCGAGCGGATGGTAGCAACAGTTAGTTTTTAACGGTTATTGGTGAGTATAAAGCCATGATGAAAAATATATTAATGATACTAGTACTGCTGGTTTTGGTCGTTGTGGGTTATAAAATATTTCAACCTGAGAGCGCACCGAGTAGCTCTATTACGGATTCATCCAATACGCCTCCAGTAGGCGCTGCACTAACCACTGCTGACTTTGATGAGATACAACCAACGTATGTCGATTTGGATCCAAATTCAGAAGCAGTCCCAGTAATCACTTCAACAACAAATTCACAGCCAACAACATCCAGCTTTTCATGTGATGGTAGACAACACTGCTCTCAGATGACCTCATGCGAAGAGGCAACTTACTTTACACAACACTGTCCCAATACAAAAATGGACGGCAATCATGATGGCATACCTTGTGAACAGCAATTGTGTAACTGATTTCAATCAACTAAAAATGTAATATATCCCCTATCCAGCCCATCAATCACAAAAACTTATTTGCAAATATAAAATATGCCCTAATCTCATTCAAATTAGCTTATTTTAAATAAATACAGACATCCATATAGAGTAGCTGTTATGCAGAATAATACAAATGACAAAACCCAAGGCTTAGCTAAAATTCGCCTTGATAAGTGGCTTTGGGCAGCACGTTTTTATCGAACACGTACGCTTGCCAAACAAGCCATCGAAGGTGGACGAGTTCACTACGCTGGTAGCCGTGTAAAAACCAGTAAAGAGATTGCGGTCGGAGATGAATTAACCATCCGCCAAGGCTCAGCCACTGCCATGACTGAAAAAACAGTCATCGTGGAAGCGCTAACCACTCAACGTGGTAATGCGAGCGCAGCTGAAGTATTGTATTCAGAAACTGACGAGAGTGAAAATCGCCGTGCCTACTATGCAGAGCAACGCAAGCTTGCCAACCTTGCTCGTCCTGATAACAAACCCAACAAGAAAGAGCGTCGTGACATTCAGCGCTTTAAAAGCAAGCAAGACTAAAATACTGCCCGTACCACACTAAATTATAGATAATATCGCCATCAATATTGTGTCATATGACCATATTGTTCAGCCTATACTCTTGCCATTTACGGCATTAAACGTTACGCTGACAGCCGATTCAATCAATCAATTGCATGCTGATAAAAGCCGCACTAATAATGCTGGTCTCTTATGGCATGTTTTTTTTGTTATACAAGGTCATATTATGCTGATGAAAACCTGTACGCCATCGTCTGTATTATTGGTTTGTTTAGGAAATATTTGCCGTTCACCAACTGCTGAAGAAGTGTTTCGTCAGCAAGCAGCGATTGCTGGATTATCAATAAAAGTGGACTCTGCCGGCACAGGGGATTGGCATATCGGTCATAAACCCGATGAGCGAGCACAGCGTCATGCCAAAGCGCATGGTTATAAAATCAATAAACTCATCGCACGCCAAGTAAATAACGATGACTTCCGCAATTTTGATTTGATTTTGGCAATGGATGCGCAGAACTTAGCCGACCTGCAAGCGCTCAAAAACAGCCTAGCAGATACTGAAAATAGTATGGCCAAGCTGGCATTATTCAGTGAAGAAGATCCAACGTATGGCGGTGATGATATACCTGACCCTTATAAAGGTGATGCTGATGCCTTTGAAGAAGTCATTGAGCGTATAGAATCAAGCGCACAAGCTTGGATTGAGAGCTGGAAAGCTTGCTAGCGATAAAAGCTAGATTTACACGCATTTTGTGTCTCGCATCCTTTATAATGATTACTGTTTAATTTCTTATCTATTTGCCATATGGGTTACGTTATGACCTCAGTTTCATGTCTTGATTTTAGTGATCAACCTGCCACGACAACGGATTCAGCCGTAAGCTTATTGCCTAATGAATCCGTTGATTTATCACACAGCAATACTATGGCACTGACTTGTATCGCTGACTATGGTGTGACGTTGACAGATGAGGCTCAACTTGACACCTTTATGGCAGACTATGCAAAAAACACAGATCAAAAGAAACCATTGTTTGTGCTGTCTGGTGGTAGCAACGTATTATTGCCAACACAACTAAATGCAATTGTGTTACAGCCGAAAATGCGCGGCATCAGCTTGACCGCCCAGACGGATCGTTACGTCGATATTGAAGTGATGGCAGGCGAAAACTGGCATGATTTGGTTGTCCATACGATCAATCAAGGCTGGTATGGATTAGAAAATCTTGCGCTGATACCTGGTCTCACTGGCGCTGCACCGATACAAAACATTGGGGCTTACGGTGTCCAGTTAGAAGACCACTTACAGTATGTCCGTGCTTACTACATCCCTACCCAGACATGGCATCAACTATCAATAGCAGACTGTGAGTTTGGCTATCGCGACAGCATCTTTAAACGGACTCCCAACACATGGCTAATCAGCCGTGTGGGGTTCAGATTACACACAGATATAAGCAAAGTGTTAGCCAGTTACGGTGATGTACAGACAGTGGCACAGCGTTATGCTGAACAGCAAAACCGAAACAAGGCTACTCCTGCTGATGTGATGCACGCTATTATAGATATTCGCCAACAGAAACTTCCGGATCCCAAGCATCTGGCTAACTGTGGCAGTTTTTTTCAGAATCCTATCATTCCCCAAGAGCAATTCATTGCGTTACAAGCCACTTATCCAGCTATCGTTGGTTATCCAATGCCTGATAATAAAATAAAAGTTGCAGCCGGTTGGCTCATCGAACAGGCAGGGTTAAAAGGTGGTGGTATTGCACCCATTGTCACCCATCAGCAGCAAGCACTGGTACTTACCAACCATTCTCCTTATCAAGCAACTCAAGAAGATGTTGCGATAGCACAGCGTTATATCACTGATACGATCTATGAGAAATTTGCGATTCAGTTATCACGTGAGCCAGTTTGGGTAAATACTGACAGCTCTATTGGGCATGATGAGCATGTGGCCTAAAAAGTCACGGTCTAAGCGGCTGTTATCTAAGCGATTATGGCATTACTACTTACGTTCAGCTGAACGTATGATAACGCTGTTTCGTATCATCAATATTACCTTTTTGCTGGGCTCCACGGCCGTTATTTTAGTTCTCATTAGTTTATTCACCCCCCTATTTTCGCAATCGATTGTTTATCTATTTACGCTACTGCCTTTGCCAAATATACCCTCTGGGGCATCGAGCTCTCCACCGACGGCCTATGTAGTATTAGGTGGCGGACTGACCAACGACCAGAACAATCAAATCATTCTAAACAGCTATAGTCTCAATCGTGCTCGTACTGCTGCGGGCGCTTATCACGACCTACCCTTACCTATTGTACTCAGTGGTGCTGAAGCGCCTTGGCTCGGACAATGGCTCATCGAGCATGATATTGATGGACTGATAAGCGAAAACGCCAGTATGAATACTTGCGAAAATGCACGCTTTACCGCAAAGCGTATACCACTACATCACGTCTACCTCATCACTGATAGCTACCATATGGCACGCGCCCGTAGACAGTTTGCGCTAAATGGTATCAATACCACGCCTCTCAGCGCTCCTCTACCAGTTGGTCGAGACTGGGAAAAACCTGCACAGAATCTAACGCATTCACGGCGCGCCGTTTATGAAGTCGCCGCTTATTTACGTGATGTGATACGGCCGCAGATGGATTGTCGTCATGCTAAAGACGTGACATCACAGCAGCTATTAACACCTAGAGGCAATGCTGCAAAGTCACCTACAGAATAAAACTGGATTAGCATTTGAACTGGATTTTATTTAATGATGAGCATAGCTAGCAGCTATTTCACTTTTATGTTCACAGGCAATCACCACATTAATAATAGGTGTATAATGCCACCAGAAATTGCTATCTAAGAGACTCTCCATGCTCAGTATATTTTTATTAATTCCGTTAAGTCTCATGTTATTTGTGGTTGCCATTTGGGCAGTACGTTATGCGGTAAAATCAAACCAATTTGAAGATTTAGACAATGCATCACAGCGCATTATATTAGATGATCGTCAAGAGCGCAGACAAACCATGCAAGCTCATGAGAATGCTACATCTACTCAGCAAACAAATGATCAAACAAACCTTGATGACACAGAGTCCGTCAACCCTTCTAATATTGATAGCAATCCAAAAATATAGCTTCGAGAGATAGTCGGTTCGAGATCATTTAGAGGCAAATAAGACAAATTCAAGTGTTACACATAATAGACTGAACAAGCCTAGCACCTTGTCTAATCAATATAGAACTGACCATATCTTGACTATACGTGACCCACGATTATGTTTCGTCCAATACCATCTATTTAAGTAGATTCAATCTTTCACTGTTTTTAGGAGAATCACCCCATGACCACAGCTTTACTCGTTGCGGCATTACTAATGGGATTTTTTGGTTCACCACATTGTTTGGGTATGTGTGGTGGTCTTGTGACAGCGTTTGGCCTATCGATGAAAGATGCCAGTCCTGCTAAACGCCGCGCCCTTGTCGCCACCTATCATTTAGGCCGTTTGAGCAGTTATGCATTATTGGGCTTAATCGCAGGATTGATTGGAACCACTGTGCTAGCGCCATTAATGATGGGCAATAGTATGCCACGTATTTTATTAGGCTTAGTATTGGTGTTTGTTGGTGTCACTATGCTTGGTGCACCATTTTTGACCAAACTTGAACGTTTTGGTATGCGATTTTGGCAGTATCTAAGCCCACTTCGTCAAAAAGTATTTCCGCTCAACACGTTTCCACGTGCACTAACTGCCGGCTTACTTTGGGGTTTCTTACCTTGTGGATTGGTTTATGGTGCCTTACTCATCGCCGTAGTTGCCCATAATCCACTGAATGGTGCGGCACTCATGTTTGTCTTTGGCTTAGGGACAATACCGATGTTGGTCGCCACGCACGAAACGGTTGGCTGGTTACGTGACAAAATTGGACGCTTTCGCCTAAGACAGCTAAATGGTGCTGTCATGGTCATATCAGGTTTGGCCGTCGCGGTCGTGCCGATGGTCATGTCAAGTATGCATGGTGGGCATGATATGTCTAATATGCATGGCGATCATATGCAAATGAGCGACTCAGAAATGACAGACATGCCTATGGATGCAGACATGGATCACAGCAGTCACCATATGATGCCATCGGATGACAGCACATCTCACCAAAGCATGGATCATAGCATGCATGATATGAGTGATGCGTCGATGGACATGAATCATAATGAGCACTCTGAAACGATGGAACACGCTCAATAGAGTCGTCGACCACAGATATAGTCAGTGAACTACTAAACCGCTACGGCGTTATCCTCCTTAGATGTAATACTTGTACAATCTGCAGTCGGCTGCCTTGTAACCATTTTAGAGTTCTCTGACTATATTATTAAAATATAACATTGCGTGCTATCAAAACTTGCCGTACAAAAAAGCCCTTAACATCAATATGAATGTTAAGGGCTTTTATCATTTTATTCGCTGCACACTATAGTTAATTCAGTTTAAAAGAGAGTCAAGGCAACCGAGTACAGATGTATATATAATACTTCAAGCAAGGTTAACGCTGTCACTCTTTTATAGAGGATTGACTACATAGAAAAACCAGCAGCTTTAAAAGTACTACTCTTGCCATTGCTCAAGCGAAAACTTAGTATCCAAATGCTTTTCTAAGGCTGGTACATTAAACGCGTCATCCTCACTCACGAAGCTAATGCTAATACCTGTTTGCCCAGCACGCCCCGTACGACCAATACGATGCACGTAATCGTCTGGCTGATCAGGCAAAGTATAGTTAACCACATGACTGATATCGTCGACATGGATACCACGCCCTGCGACATCTGTTGCGACCAAAATAGATGCATGACCATCTTTAAAGCGCTGTAGGTATTTTTCACGTTTTTGCTGAATAACATCACCTGACAGCATCACGATTTTGTGGTCTGCACGCAGCTTGTGATATAAACGCTTAACTTGGTCTTTACGGTTAGCAAATACGATGACTTTGTCCACTGCAGGATCACTAATGATGCGCTGTAGGGCTTCTAACTTCTGATCTTCTGTCAATAAGTAAAAGTGCTGATCGACCAACTCACTGGTTTTGTGCTCAGGCTCAATTTCAACAAACTGTGGCTCATGTAACCAGCGATAAGCCAAATTCATAACATCTTGGTTAAAAGTGGCAGAGAATAATAAGCTCTGACGGTCTGTATTGGCTGGCATCCGGCCTACCAGACGCTTGATATCAGGAATAAACCCCATATCTAACATGCGATCTGCTTCATCCAACACCAGTACTTCAACGCGATCTAAATAGACCATGCCTTTATTTGCAAGATCAATCAAACGTCCAGGCGTCGCGACCAAAATATCGACATATTGACGCTCAAGCTCATGCTGCTGGGTTTCATAATTGGTACCACCCATGATACACACGCTATGTAGCGCCGTATATTTGGTCAAAGCGATACAATCATCAAATATTTGCTGGGCAAGCTCACGGGTGGGTGCCATTACAACCGCACGCGGCTCACCTAAATAGCGCTCTTCATCATTGGTAAAAGGACGCTTGAGCAATGCCTCCATGATCGTTAATAGGAAAGTTGCCGTCTTACCAGTACCTGTTTGAGCCTGTCCAATAGCGTCTTGATTTGCCAACGTATGTGGTAGTATTTGTGCTTGGATAGGCGTCAATGCAGTAAACCCTAAATCACTGACAGCACGTAATGTCGGTGCTGAAAGCGGCAAATCAGTAAATGTCGTAAAATTACTCAAAAAAATATCCTTTTTGTATTAATCACTTGTATGTTGTCCATCGTAAGCAAACGCATTATCAAACGTTATAATACTATATAGCGTCACCAATAATCATTGCCACATCAAATCTATAGATAGCGGATAGTCATGCAGACATAAAAAAGCCAAGCCCGATACTTACTCTGACCTAATATGCTGAAATTTACTCAACATAGGTAAGATAAGACGGGCTTGACTCAGTAGTATATCAGTAGTTTGTACAGACATTATAGCTAAACCGCTCTAATGACCGGATAGATTACTCGTCTACTTTTCTGACTTCTTCAGCTTGAAGGCCTTTTTCGCCTTCTACTACACTGAATTCAACCTTTGCGCCATCTGTTAAAGAGCGATAGCCATCACCTTGAATCGCGCGGAAATGGACAAAAATATCTTCTCCGCTATCACGTTGAATGAAACCAAAACCTTTTGAGTCATTAAACCACTTAACAGTACCTTGCTCACGAGCTGACATAATATTACTTCCTAAAAAAGTCCGCTTAGCCCCAAATTCCTTTGCAACATTGCATACAAACGGGATCTAAAATTATGAAATCAAAAAACTTAAGAGTCCTACACTAACCACTATTACTAGCATATAGCTTTTATGATAGACAATTACCTCTATAAACATTCTTTACGCTTATAGAGACGATAAGTGGCTTTCATATCAGCATTACTTTAGCTATAGCAACAAACTTGCAATAATTATTGCATAAAAAATATCATAGCACGGGTTTTTAGCAACATAAAGACTTTTAGCATGCTTTTTTACTTTCAGGTTGATTTTTCATGTAATTTTTTTATAACCACTACTAGCAAGCTGCTATCATAAACAAATAAGCACCATTGGGTGACATAATTCTCTTTTTCTACGACCCTTATGCCTTACAATAAAGAATAAACCAATCCCTTTACCTAATCGCTATAGAGACCAGTATGACGACCTCTTCACAATCTACCGCAGCATCAAAGCTTTCTAGTCAGAGCAACAGCAATACACTCACTCATATGCTGCTGCTGGTTAACGGGGTCAATCTAAATTTATTGGGTAAGCGTGAACCTGATATTTATGGTCATGCGACGCTTGCTGATATCGAAAAACGTTTGATTGCACGTGCTGCTCAGTATGATATCGAATTGATTTGTATACAATCAAACCACGAAGGCCAGCTAGTAGATGACATCCAACATCATGGACTGTTAGCAGATGCCACAGCGCAAGTAGATGCTATTATTATCAACCCTGCTGCATTTACGCATACTTCAGTTGCTCTACGCGATGCATTGCTAGCCACACAAAAGCCATTTATAGAAGTACACTTATCTAATGTTCATGCACGTGAGCCTTTTCGCCATCATTCTTATTTGAGCGATGTCGCAGTCGGTGTGATTTGTGGTTTGGGACAGATGGGTTATCAAATGGCACTAGATTATTGGCTCAACAACCTCTACTCTATCAACCTTACCGACTAACATTTATCGGTTTTTCGAAGTGATGGTTTTAAGTGCTAGCAATGATTGCTTATATGTAATAAAAATGGCTCAGTTAAACGGTAATATAGTTGATTCAATTTAAAATAGTTTGATTAAAATACTAGGGCGTGTCCTCATTTTAGAAATGGTGATAAAAATGAGATAAATTGCAGTCAAACAAGGAAAATAGCGCAGATAATATCGAGATATTAGTCAGCTATTTGACGCCGTTTGGCAAGATTTAGCCATTTTTAACCCATTTAGATGACTATCGATTGAATTGAGGACACGCCCTAGCATTATGGCTGAATAAACAACCCAATATACGGTGATATGAATGGCAAAATCGTCTGGAAAGCGCTTTATGAAACTCGCTGGCATGACTGCAAGTATTGCCGGAAAAGCAGCTAAAAACTCATTTAAGCACCTATCAAGCGATGAAGAGAAACGTCTGCAAGCACGCTCGGAGCTCATGCAAGATGTGGGGATTCAAATAGCTGAGACGCTTGGTGAAATGAAAGGCGCCGTCATGAAAGTGGGGCAAATCGCGTCACAATATAAAGACGTGTTTCCACCTGAGGTTGCCACAGCTCTAGAAAAGCTGCAAAAAGATGCGCCGCCCATGCCATACGCACAGATACAAGCTCAAATAGAACGTGAGCTTAAAGCGCCTGTTGGAGAGCTGTTCAACGAATTTGAAGAAACACCATTTGCCGCTGCCTCTATTGGACAAGTGCACAAGGCAGTATTGCCCTCTGGTCAAAGAGTCGTGGTCAAGGTTCAGTATCCCGATGTGGATGAAAACTGTGATAGTGACCTCAAACAAGTACGTATGGCATTGAAAATCGCTGGCGTGCTCAATATGAGCAAGCAACTACAAGAACAGTTGTTTCATGAGATTCGCCAAAGTTTGCATGATGAGTTGGACTATATTAAAGAAGCGCATAACTTACGCGTATTTGGTGCATTTCATGCAGAGGACGAAGGTCTTATTATTCCGAAAGTTATTAGTAGCCACTCTTCTAAACGGATTTTGACACTGACTGAAGAGATGGGAGAAACTCTCACCGTCGCAGCGAGTTGGGATAATGACATCAAACAAGAAATAGCCAAACGCCTGTTTCATTTTACTGCAGGGCAGCTATTTGGACTGTATCGTATGCACTGTGACCCCCATCCTGGCAACTTTGCCTTTCGCAAAGATGGTAGCGTCGTGGCTTATGATTTCGGCGGTATTCGCAGTTATAGTGACAACGAGGTTCAACTGTTCCGACGTTTCGCTAAACATGCGATTAAAAGTGACGTCACGGCTCTTGAGCAAGATTTGGTGGCGTTAGATATTCGCCGTGATGATGATAAAAACATCCCTGGTGAATTCTATGAAAAATGGCTATCCATTGGCCTAAAGCCCTTCTCTATTGAACCTTATCAAACAGGCACTTTCGATTTTGGTAGTAGTCAAATACACCACGAAGCCATTGCACAAATGCGAACATCTTTGAAGTATTTTGGCCAGTTTCAACCTTCTGCAACGACCATGATGCTCGACCGAACCGTGTCAGGGCAATATTGGAATTTGGTCAATCTGGGTGTAGATATTGACTTATCACCACTTATCAGTGAGTACATCGATATATAGCATGACACGACGTAAAAACTCATATCAAAGCAGCTAGGCCATACTAAACATGCAGCGCATGTCCACAGCGATCACAAAACTCTGCTGCGATGGCGTGACCAAACTTACCACAGTTGGGACAAGTAACAGGATTTAGTTGAGGACGCATATTACGTGCTAGCTCAGAGGTAAAAATACCAGTAGGTACGGCAATGATAGAATAACCCGTAATCATGACCATGCTCGCAATCGCTTGACCAAGCGGGGTCTTGGGTGACATATCACCATAACCTACTGTAGTCATCGTAACGACCGCCCAGTAGATAGACAGTGGAATACTGGTAAAACCGTTTTCTGGTCCTTCTACTACGTAGATAATCGAACCAAAAATCGTGACTAGTAGTACGAGAGATAAAAAGAATACCGTGATCTTTTGCTGACTGGTCTTGAGCGCTGAGGCCAAAAAACCCGCTTGTTGCATATAAGCTTTGAGCTTGAGTACGCGAAAGATACGCAAAATGCGCAAAACGCGTATGACGAGTAGATACTGCACACCTACGAACATCAGGCTTAAGTAACTTGGTAATACGGACAACAAATCCACAACCCCAAAGAAACTAAAAACGTAACGCAAGCGATTGGGGGCTGAAAATAATCGTAAGGCATATTCCATCGTAAATAAAATGGTAAAAAACCATTCTGCGTAAAAGAATATAGTGCCATACTGCAGGCGCATATATAGCACGCTATCAAGCATCACCACAGCCACACTGGCCAAGATTGCAATCAATAATACAATATCAAAAAGCTTGCCTAAACGAGTGTCCGTGCCTTCAATAATGACATGGATACGGTTACGCAAGTGTGTAATGGCTTCGGCAGTGAGTTGCTTCATAGAGTCAGTAACTTCATAAAATCAATGGCTTGATAGCATCCAATGACTTAAAATGTGATGGATAAGGCCAAGTTAGTCAAAATACACAAAACTGGTTTATAATATTGCTCACCTATCACAGTGAATACAATCTATAAGTTGCCACAGTGTAGCAAAAAAGCACTCTCAACAACATACAAATCGTTAACGTGTCAGTAGCTCTATTACGTAAAAAAGATAGACTATCTATCTGATAAGACACGTGACTTAGTATGAAAGATGATTATTAAACACTTTTTTAAGCACAATAAATAGTACGCAGAACTTAAGGATGTTATATGGCAGGCCATTCAAAGTGGGCAAATATCAAACACCGCAAAGCTCGTCAGGATGCGGTAAAAGGTAAAGTATTTACCAAGATTATCCGTGAAATTGTTTCTGCTGCCAAGCAAGGTGACCCCGACCCTGATAAAAACCCGCGCTTACGTGCCGTGATCGAAAAAGCACTATCTGTCAATATGACCCGTGACACGATTAACCGTGCGGTCGACCGTGGTACAGGCGGCGGTGACAATGAAAACATGGAAGATGTTAGCTACGAAGGTTATGGTGTTGGCGGTGTGGCAGTATTGGTCGAAACTATGACTGATAACCTAAACCGTACGGTCAGTGAAGTACGTCATGCTTTTACAAAAAATGAAGGTAATCTTGGCACTACAGGTTCAGTGGCTTATCTGTTTACCAAACGCGGCGAAATCACCTTTAACGATGTAAGCTTAGAGGATGAAGTCATGCTGGCTGCACTAGATGCTGGCGCACTCGATATCGAAAATGATGGTGAAAGCTTACTTGTTATCACTGAATGGGAAAGCTTCGGTCAAGTTCAAGATGCGCTTAATGCAGCGGGTCTTGTTTCTGACAATGCGGAAGTAACCATGTCGCCATCAACCATTGCCGAAATAGACAATGTTGAAGATGCCGAAAAAGTCATGAAAATGATTGATATGCTAGAAGATATCGATGATGTACAAGAGGTTTATAGCAATGTGAACTTCTCTGCCGATGTGATGGCGCAGCTTGAAGGATGATCGATACAGTCTCAAATGTGGCCTATGTTGCTGAACTTTGAGACCTAAATATTAGAAATACCTTTTAGTATTAATCATTTAAACTTTAGAGCCAGACAGTTTCTTACTGTCTGGTTTTTTGTTGTCACAAGCTGCCTTATGGATATTGTTTTTGTGAAAGTTGAGGAATATAATCGCACAAAAACAGTAATAGTTATTATTTGCAATAATGCGAATAATTAAGGACTCTCTATGAGTATTACGATCCTCCCTTCTCAAAGCCCCACTACCGATTCGTCTACTCTTTCTGATAACAAAACCACATCATCTCCTGTCTGTTCATTGCTGGATTTCGATAAACGTCAACCTGCCATCATTGATGAGATTGTCGCCAATAGTCGGTTTGGTGAGATCGATGGTGCTATCAGTCAACGACTAAAAGATTTAGGGTTTTTACCTAATACGTTGATTCACATTGTAGCCAAAGGGTTATTTGGTAAACCACCTTATGCAGTGCAGCTGAGCACTGGCGCACAGTTTAGCTTACGTGCCGATGAACTAATAAAAATACAATGCCGCGCTGTCACATAAAGGCAAATGATAAAAGGCACTAATTGTTGGATGCCCACGTGCTCTATCCAAACGCTTTTTTCATATAGTCTATTCCATTTAAAAGTACTACAAGGCAACCGAGTGTAGATGTATATTAAATACGTCAAGCGAGGTGAATGCAGTAACACTTTTATTAGAATGACTATGCCAGTCCTTTAACAGCGATTCATAAGCTTATGACCTCTTCAGCAACCCTTTCAGTACCAGCCACTCAAACTAAAGCCAGCACTGCTCCTATCACACTGGCTTTGGTCGGCGCACCCAATTGCGGCAAAACAGCTACTTTCAATGTACTTACAGGCTCTAAAGCTAAAGTGGCAAACTACTCTGGCGTCACAGTTGATAAACGCAGTGCTAGCCTACTTGGGCACTCTAATGTCAATATTTTAGATCTACCGGGCACTTATAGTTTAAAAACAGCCAGTCTCGATGAAGAAGTCACTCGTAAAGTACTGTTTGGTCAGATGCCAGGCGAATCTGTCCCTGATGGGATTATATTTGTGGCTGATGCAACCAATCTACGTATGTCATTACGTATGTTGCTAGAGCTAAAAAACTTAGGCTTACCCATCATCGTGGCACTCAATCTAAGTGATGTGGCGCAGAGCCGTGGTTTAGTCGTAGATGAGTCGATACTATCAGATGAGCTAGGCGTTCCTTTCGTACAAACAGTCGCCATTAAACGTAAAGGCTGTGCGAAATTACTCACTTTAGCCGATGAACTGATTGATTATATTGGTGATAGCGAGCAGCCCATACATTTTTTTGAGACTGATACTGATACCCATACGATGTACCAACAGGCTGACGATATTCTCAGCCGAGCCGTGACGGCAGTACAGCGTTTGCCCAAATGGCATGAACGTTTGGACCAATTGACACTTCACCCCGTGATAGGTGTTGTCATCTTATTGATGATTTTATTTGTTATATTTCAAGCAGTATATGCATGGGCCACACCACTGATGGACAGCATTGAGTGGCTAGTAGGCAGCGTGGGAACTCTGTTATCACAATGGCTACCAGATGGAATATTACAAAGCCTAATTGTCGATGGTATCGTGGCTGGTGTGGGCAGCGTCGTGGTGTTTGTGCCACAGATTGCTTTACTGTTTTTATCTTTGTTAATACTTGAAGATTCAGGATATCTGCCCCGAGCCGCTTTTTTATTAGACAATTTATTGGCCAAGATAGGTCTGTCTGGACGCTCGTTTATTCCCCTACTCTCAGGGTTTGCTTGCGCCGTACCAGCGGTTATGTCAACCCGTACTATTCCTAGTCACACAGAACGATTGGTAGCGATTGCTGTTTTACCCATGCTAACCTGTTCGGCTCGTTTACCTATTTATGCACTCATTATTGCCGCTGTTATACCCAATCATACGGTACTTGGCATATTTAATTTGCAAGGCATTACGTTATTTATACTATATGTGGCTGGCACGTTTTCAGCAGCGCTTATCTCTTGGCTGTTCAAGCGCTTCCATAGTACAAAATCAGAGTCTTCGGCTTTTCCTTTATTAATGGAGCTACCCACGTATCGTATGCCCAATGTTAGGCATATAGCGGGTGAGCTTTGGGACAAAGTAAGTGCGTTTCTCATAAAAGCCGGTACCGTTATTTTCACCTTGTCCGTTGTGCTATGGGTGTTGGTTACCTTTCCAGAAGCCCCTACTGGCACCGCTGGACCCGCTATTGATTACAGCTTTGCTGGTATGCTTGGCCATTTGATTGAGCCTATTTTTGCGCCTATTGGCTTTACCTGGCAGATGTGTATTTCTTTGATTCCAGGGCTTGCAGCAAGAGAAGTTGTGGTTGCCGCTTTGGGTACAGTCTATGCCGTGGGCAGTGTCGGTGATGAAGCTATCAATCAAACGCTTATTCCCATCATTCATGCCCAGTGGGGACTTGCGACTGCATTTTCATTTTTAGCATTTTACGTATATGCGCCTATGTGTTTGGCCACGCTGACGGTTATCCGCCGCGAGACCAAATCGTTAAAGCAGACGTTGGCCATCACTGGCTACTTGTTTATATTGGCTTACGTCATGGCTTGGGTAGTTTATCGAATAACAGGCCAAATTTTTGGATTCTAAGGAGTTAATAATGAGTATATGGTTAGAATATTTTATCGTCTTTATAATCGTTGCCATCTCTATTTACTATGTATGGACAAAGGTCATATTTAAGAAGTCACAAGGCTGCTCTGGCTGTAATAAATGCACCAAATAAAAAGCACCAAACCTCATAACAGGTTTGGTGCTCAATCAATTCGTAAAAAGCAGATTTACGATTATGGCTTACATTTGACCCCTTCAAGCGCTAACAAATATTCTTTTTTATCTAGCCCGCCTGTATAACCGCCAAGCTTGCCATCACTAGCAATCACTCGATGACAAGGCACGATAATACTAAAAGGGTTTTTGCTATTGGCATTAGCAACGGCACGAAACCCTTTAGGACTATCAACACGCTTTGCCAATGTAGCATAGCTGATCGTTTCGCCATGATTGATATCTTGTAGTGCCTGCCATACTTGCTGTTGGAATTTAGTGCCCAAGCTCATATCTATCGGCAAATCAAACGCCTGAAGCTCACCTTTAAAATACGCCGTTAATTGCGCGATGGCTTCTATTAACAATGCTTGAGAAGGTTCATTATTGCTTAGGCTATTATTGTCTATAAAGGTAAATTCTTGCTCTGTAAGTTTATAATGCTTTTTGAGTTTGGGAATAGATTTTGAGTGCTGCCAAGAGTTACCTGCCAGCAACCAATTGGCCTCAACGAGCATAGGGTAACCATGCTCATTGACACGGGCGATTAGCGTTAATCGATGTGATCCAAAGGCTGCTGTGGTAACTATCATGGTGTCTACTTCCCAATTGTTTTAAAAATGATTTACTAGGGCGTGTCTTCAATTTAATCGATAGTCATCTAAATGGGTTAAAGATGGCTAAATCTTGCCAAACATCGTCAAATAGCTGGTTAATATTCCGATATCATCTGCGCTATTTTTCTTGTTTGACAGCGATTTATCTCATTTTTATCACCACTTTTGAAATGAAGACACGCCCTAACTGAAAACAGCTATTTTATTCTTTATCATCGGTCTCGAATAACGCAGCAACAAACTGTTTTGGACTAAAGGCACGTAAATCATCAATCGACTCACCCACACCAATATAGCGAATAGGCACGTCTGTCGTTTCAGCAATATTAAAGACTACGCCACCTTTTGCCGTACCATCTAATTTGGTAATCGTAATACCAGTCAATGGTACGATTTTATTAAATAGCTCTACTTGGTTAATCGCATTTTGCCCTGTACCAGCATCAAGCACAATCATGCCTTCATGCGGTGCACTTGGATCGGCTTTACGCATGACACGTACGACTTTCTCCAATTCAGCCATCAAGTGAGTTTTGTTTTGCAGACGACCAGCAGTATCCGCGATTAGCACATCGATGTTTTTGGCTTTGGCAGACTGCATGGCATCGAAAATGACAGACGCACTATCAGAGCCATGACCTTGCGCTACTACTGGTATGTTATTACGCTCACCCCATATCTGTAGTTGCTCTGTCGCAGCAGCACGGAAAGTATCACCCGCCGCCAACATGACTGATTTACCTTCACCTTGTAGGCGCTTGGCAAGCTTACCAATCGTTGTGGTTTTACCCACACCATTGACACCAACGACTAGGATGACAAATGGCTTTTTGGTGCTATCAATCACTAAAGGCGCAACTTTCGGGGTTAAGATATCGACCAGCTCACTTTGCAGTGCTTTATATAATGAGTGTGCATAAATCAAATCTCCACGGGCGGTCTGCTCAGTGAGACTTTTGATAATACGATTGGTTGCATTCACCCCAATATCGGCAACAAGCAGCTGATCTTCCACTTCTTCTAATAGCTCGTCATCAATCTCTTTGCCACCGATCAAGATACTGACCATACCTTCGGCTAGGTTTTTACGTGACTTACTCAGCCCCGTTTTCATACGATTAAACCAACTGCCTTTTTTATTGTTTTCTTGGCTCTCTACTGATTCTGGCGCTGTCTGAGTTACCGCTTGCGTATTGCTACTTGCATTGCTATTGGCATTAATATTAGCATTGCTACTTGCAGCACTAACAGCTGATGTATCCCCTAACTGATCCTGTAATGGCATGGTTGGCGCAGTAGAAATACTACTAGGTGTCGCAGCGTTATGTTTATTAACTGTATCGCTTTCGATTGGCGAGCCCAGAGCGATATTGTCTGCTGCATTGGCGACAGCATTGATACTTGGTACTTCTTTATTTACCGTGCTGTCTTTTTGCGCTGCTGCAACATCGACAGTCTCATCGATAATGGGTACGGATTGTGCCGATAGACTGGGTAAAGTAATATCGTCGTCATCTAAGTCATCAAGATCTCCATCGAGGTTAATGACCACACGGCTATTATTGTTTGGGTTATTCATAAGCTTGCCCTAAAAGTTATCACAATCAGTTATTTGTTTATTTTAAATGGGTTTATCGGTCATGATGTTTTGACCATCGACATGACAAATAATTTTGCCCTAGTTTAGCATAATTCAGGTTGTACTCAGCCCTTACCCTCATAGACTATCGTCAAAATTTATAAGTTTAAGAGATCATATAACCGACTGAGAAAGTTTTGCTTAAGGTTTGGACACAAAAATCTGACTTTACACATGTTAAACTTCACCTACTCTACCAGTCTTACTTCCTTGTTCTAGCTTTTCATTCTATACCTAGAAACCACTTTGGTTATCACCTTTTAGGAGTTACCTATGTCATCACTATCTAACACTTATAAAAAACATGCACAGAAAATAATCAGTATCAGTACCGTAATGCTGATAGCGACCGCCACACTAGCAACAACAGGCTGTAACACCACACATGATATTAAGCCAACTGCTACTGTTATGGTCGGTGCACACACTTCTCTATAGCACTTTATCACGACAACTAAGGCCTATTAGACATTCACAAATTGTCAGTGCTTTTCTAACGTTAAGTCATCTGAAAAGTTAAATCGTCTAAACAATAGCCATTGTCTGTCTATACCATAGCTGAATAGTGAACCTGTCCTAATATATTGTTTAATTTATCAATCATCAGTTTACAAGCTATCATTTTATATGAGTAGAACACATCATGACATTGTCTTTACCACTACCTAAAACCGCTTTACGCATTGCTTGTTCCATCGCAATGATGACGACCCTTGCCGCTTGCCAAACCAATGCTATCGATCCGAAGCCATTGTCTACCGCTCAAATTCCAGCAACTCCGAGCATATTAAACCAAGATAAAGCTGGTCAAAACCAAACGACCAATGACAATCAGTCATCATCATTAACCATGGACATGTCCGGTCGACATGAGTATCAGTTAGAGAACGGTCTGAAAATAGTGATAAAAGAAGACCATCGTGCACCAGTGGTCATGTCTCAGATTTGGTATCGAGTAGGTTCAACTGATGAGCCAATTAACAAGGGTGGTATCTCTCACTTACTTGAGCATATGATGTTTAAAGGCACTACTGACGTGTCAAGTGATGATTATGAGCGCTTAATTGCGAAGTTTGGCGGCGTCAATAATGCCTTTACGAGCTATGACTATACAGGTTATTACGAGCTGTTCCCTGCAAACCGATTCCCCCTAGCGCTTGAGCTAGAAGCAGATCGCATGAAAAATCTACTGTTCAATGAAAAAGAGTTTGTCAAAGAGCACCAAGTTGTCATGGAAGAGCGCCGTCAACGTACCGATGACAATCCACTGGCAAAAGCATACGAGTCATTTCGTTTACTTGCACTGCCTAACAGTCCAAAAGGTGAGTCCGTCATCGGACCCATGAGCGAGCTTGAATCAATAACGCTTCCAGAGTTAAAAGACTGGTATCAAAAATGGTACGCACCAAACAATGCAACCTTAGTCATCGTCGGTGATGTCGACCCTCAAGACGTGTTGGCTCAGGCCAAACGATACTTCGGTGAGCTAACGCCGAGCGCTTTACCGAAACGCCCTACTGTCAGTCAAAAAGGCTTCCGTGGTTATCAGAAAGTCGACTCCGAGCAAGCTGTACAAGTACCGGTTTTATTAATGGGCTATAACGTACCTAGCCTCGTCACAGCAGGTGAAAGTAATGAAAAACAAGCGTATGCGCTCTCACTGGCTCAAGATGTATTAGATGGTGGCTTGTCTGCTCGCCTTGAGAGTAGACTGATACGTGAGCAAGGACTATTGACCACAGTAGGAACGTCTTATGATTTGCTCGATCGCGGTGATGGCCTATTCTTGATTCAAGCAACTCCACGTGAAGGCGTGAGCTTAGAACAAGCTCAGCAAGCTATTATGACTGAGATAGAGAAGCTAAAAACTGATCCAATTGCCGCCGATGAAATCAGCCGTGCCAAAACCAACACGGTGACAGGGCTTGTCTACGCACAAGATAGTATGGAAGGTCAGGCACGTATGATTGGCTCGTTGCAGTCCATTGGACTAGATGACAGACTGCTTGCCGAGCTACCCGCCAAGCTTGATGGCATCTCGATCGCGGACATACAAACTGCCAGTAAAAAATATTTAGTAAAAGACAATTTAACGGTCATGCATATCATACCGCCTAAAGACCAAGTAAACACAAAAAAATAATGGTGTGGTAATTGCGCCGATCATAAAGACGTTACTATTAATAAGAAGAAAACCATGACTCAAAATAATGACTTGTTGCAGACAAGAAGAAAACCTCTAAATCATGCACGAATACCAATGCAACGATCAAATGCTGCATCTAAAAAACTATCTTATCTAGGCATAGGCGTATTGTTCGGTATGACGATATTAACGATACCCGCACAAGCGGACTCAGCGGCTACTGAAGAATACCGCGGCTCAGCGGCTGCCGTAGATACGAGCGCACCCATTGCCGCATTATCGAAATTGACGAGCTTAAATGATGCCAAACCTTTGACCGTCACCGTACCAACAATTCAGCAGTTCAAAACCAAATCAGGTGTACCTGTACGCTTTGTACAAACCACAACATTGCCAATTGTCGATATCGACTTGCGCTTTAATGCAGGTAGCGCACGTGATGGCAGCATCCAAAAAGATGGCTTTGGTATTGCTAGTATGACGGCTACCATGCTGACGCAAGGCTCTAAAAGCTTGGATGAAAACAAATTCACACAAGCAGTTGAAACATTGGGTATCAATCTAGACAGCAGTGCCTATAAAGACATGTTTATCGTCTCATTACGGAGCTTATCTGATGATAAGCATCTACTGCCTGCCATCGACTTAATGACACAGATGCTCAGTGAACCTGCTTTTGACGATGCTATCTTAGCGCGCAATAAAGCACGACTATTGGTCGGTTTGCAGCAGCAAAAACAAGATCCAAATAGCCTTGCCAGCATTGCCTTTGATCAGGCGCTATATGGAGAGCACCCCTATGCTCACCCATCCGCTGGTACGCTTGAAAGCATCCCTAATATCGGCAAACAACAGCTGATAGATTTTAAAAATCGTTATTTAGTTGCGGCTAATGCCTCGCTTGCTATGACAGGAAACCTAACCTTAGTACAAGCGAAAAAACTGGCTGAAGATATCACCGCCGAGCTACCGACAGGTCAGGTAGCACTTGAATTACCTGAGCCAAAATCACTAAGCCAAGCAAAACACATTCATATTCCATTTCCAAGCACCCAAACTACCGTACTGATGGGCCAGTTGGGTAGCAAACGTGCTACCAACACAAAAGATCAGCAGCAGCAAACAAACTTTGCTGTCGGTAACGAAGTGATGGCTGGGGGAGATTTTAATGCACGGCTGATGACTGAAATTAGACAAAATCTTGGTTACACCTACGGCATATCAGGATCTATGAACCCAATGCTCGCAAAAGGCCCATATCAGATTGGGTTTTCAACCCGTAATAATAAAGCTCGTGCTGCCATTGATGCCAGTTTAGAGGTTATCAATGATACTTTAGATGAGGGTATTACCAGTAGCGAGATGCAGCTAACAACAGATGGCCTTAAGAATAGTTTTCCAATGGGGTTTGCGAGTAATGCGGGGATTAATGGTTTACTTGGTATGATGAATTTCTATCAGTTACAAGACAATTATCTGACCAATTACGTCAATCGTATTGACCAAGTAAAGCTATCGGAGGTAAATCAAACAATGCGTGACACGCTAAAGCCTGATGATTTTTTAATTGTCACTGTCGGCCAAGATGACCCTTGGAAAGATAAGAAATCTAAAAAGTAATTGCTTAGCTCAAGAGCGATGCCAGAAATAGCATCGCTCTTCACGTTTATCTTTAGTGATAAAGACAGTTAAGGGCATATTTAATTGGCAATCGTTACGGCAACGTCATAAATAAAATTTTCAGGCTTATAGTCTGCCCCATTATAAGCCAGTCGAATCACGTGCTTGTCGTAAGAGCTTACTTGATAATCACCATTGGCAAAGTTGTGTAATGTAGGGACTATTAATAATGCTTCGATTTGACGGTTGTTAACTTTAACAGAAATATTTTGACCTTCTTGTGGATATAGAAAATAATCACAATAATCATTTACCATAACTTCTGCAGTACGCTCAACAACCTGACTACCCACATTCTCTTGTATCAGTTTTGGACAAACATCTGAACGTTGTGAAGCCAATCGAGCATAAGAGTTTCGAATATTGTCTTCAATCTCTTGCGCCTCTTGTAAGGTTTTATCAGCATTGTTAGCAGTCACCTCTGTCATTGGCATACTGTCTTCAAAAATAGAATCTGGACTGCAAGCACTGATAAATAAAATTGAGAAAATGGCTGAACCAAATAAAACAATGCGCTTGTTATTTAACTTCAAAAATTTTTTGGCGGGCTTACAGGTATTATTATTTTTTGCTGAGTACTGCTTTTTCATAAATTCTACTTATAATAAATTTCTTGCAAAAGTATGGAATTACCAAGATTGACAGGCAAGCTTTACAAGCTATCTAGCGACTCAATCAAGAGATCAAATAAGTGTTACTTTTAGTTATGCGAATATATTTTATCAACATATTCATTAATACCAAAGAAATTTATGACTCATGCGTTTATTTTTTACTTTTGAACTATCTCACAGCTGATATTCTACTCATTGATAAGTAATCCTAATAGCGACAAGGCGAGCCACTACTCGCATGGTTGAACCCCCACTTACGATAGCCATCAGTATCTAAATGAATAGCGCCTGTCGCATATAACCCTAAACCAAAATTATGCCCGCTTCCCTGATATTGCCAAAATTGACACAATCCATCCTGCATTGTACTACGCTGCCATGGGTTATATTCATATTCTGGCACCCAGATGTCCATAGCACTAGCATTCATGTGCTTGCTGCTGTCAGCACCGCCTGCACAATCATTGAGGCCGGGACTACGATATACCGAACGTATTTCACTACTTGCAGGCAAGATGCCCTGCTGCTTGAGCTCACTATACAGACGTAACGTCGGTACAATGTTTGCCCATAATTCTTGCGGAGGCAACTGATAAGGCTCATAGCCACATTTACTCCAGCTACGAGCAGTAGTCAATAACTGTGATAGTGGTGGTACGTTTTTTGCGCCCACTTGCGAGCTGAGATAGCGTTGATACTCTGCCACTTGTTTGGCACGGTAACTGTTATTATTCAGCCAGACATTAAAGTCAACACTGACAGCGTCATTGTCATCATTGTTTCCTGTCTCATGGCCATCATGATTGTGTTCTGTGCCATAAGTAGGCGGACGCCGGTTGATATTGACACGTTTGTTTTCTTCGATAGATAGACGGGCATCCAAATTAAAATCACGCTGTTTTTGAGCAATCAATCCCTGCATGCTATCGCCATTGGTAGCATTGTCGCCACTCAGCATCGTAACACCAGGGCTGTGAATTGAGTTATTTGTGGAAGGTTCAATGTAGACATTACTACCTTGACGTACTTGTATTCGACGTTCACTATTATCACTGGTAAGCGCAGCATGGGCAGAAATACTGCTGGCACACACAAGTAATGCAATCATAGGCTGCTGAATATGCCTATAGTTTCGGGCTGTTATATTGATCATCGCAAGAGACTACCGCTAAAAACGTTTTATCGATACTATCAAATTTTCAGCAAGCAGGCTAAACTATCGCTTCTAATCAGAGGTGTGATATTCGTAATTAACACTTATCCTCATAATTTTTATAATTATGTGACTTTATTGCTTAGGTGTTACTTTTTACGCAACATTGCACTAGGGCATGTCTTCATTTCAAAAATGGTGATAAAAATGAGATAAATTGCCGTCAAACAAGAAAAATAGCGCAGATGATATCGAGATATTAACCAGCTATTTGACGATGTTTGGCAAGATTTAGCCATTTTTAGCCCATTTAGATGACTATCGGGTGAATTGAAGACACGCCCTAGTAAATAACACCCTGTTCTCTCTGAATCTATATCATTAGATAAAACTTTTCTTTTACACCAATTGCCAGACTCACTTTGCCTATGTCTTCTAATCCGCAATATCGTTTTTCACGTCAGAGCCATCACTTCGGCCAAGGTCATGCACCAACGCTATGGCAGCGTATTCATATCGACCCATGGCTAACCCTGCTTTTATTAACGGTTTGCTGCATTGGTTTGACGATTTTATACAGTGCTGCAGCCCAAGACGTTAATATGGTCATACGCCAGATGATCAGCTATGGTGTGGCGTTTACGGTTATGGTTATTATGGCGCAGATACCTCCTAGTATTTATCGTACCTTTACGCCCATATTTTATGTGCTTGGGCTCATACTGTTGGTGCTAGTTGATATCATCGGTGAAGTACGTATGGGTGCTCAGCGCTGGATTAACCTACCTGGGTTTGGTAGTGTTCAGCCATCAGAATTTATGAGGCTGGGCATGCCGATGATGTGTGCTTGGTTTCTGTCCAAACGTGAGCTGCCACCGTCCGCTTCTAGTATCGCTATCACGTTGGGATTAATCATAGTACCTGTGTTATTGATTGCCAAAGAGCCTGACCTTGGCACCTCGATATTGGTAGCAGCCAGCGGTATTTTTGTGTTGTTCTTAGCAGGGCTATCTTGGCGACTGATTTCAGCAGCAGCCATTCTAGCAGTACCTCTTATCGCCTTCGCTTGGAACTTTCTATTACACGACTATCAGCGAACACGCGTCATGACATTGCTAAATCCTGAAGCCGATGTTCAAGGGGCTGGTTGGAATATCATTCAATCCAAAACCGCTATTGGGTCTGGTGGCCTTACAGGAAAAGGCTACTTAGAAGGTACGCAGTCGCACCTGCACTTCTTACCAGAGGGTCATACGGATTTTATTATTGCCGCTTTTTCTGAAGAGTTTGGCTTGCTAGGTGTGTTGCTATTGATGTTTATTTACTCTTGTATCCTCATGCGCGCCTTGTACATTGCCTTTACCCACCCTGATGCCTATAGCAGATTGTTAGCAGGTGCTATTGCCATGTCCTTCTTTGTTTATGTATTCGTCAATGTCGGTATGGTTGGTGGTATTTTACCTGTGGTTGGTGTCCCTCTACCTTTTATCAGCTATGGTGGTACTGCTATCGTAACGCTAATGGCAGGCTTTGGGCTGCTAATGTCTATTCACACCCATAAATCAGGTTAACGCTGATTCGTCAAAAAACACTTAAAGATAACTGGGAGGAGTAAAATAGAATAGCACTCCTCCTATCAAATCTTTTAATCATTAAATTAACGGATTAAAGTAGTGGATTTAGACAGCAGTGAATTTAAAAACAACTGAGCATGAATATTAAACAATCAAATATTAAACCTAACTAATGATTTTTAGTATCTGACTATTTCAATAAAAAATATAATGGCCGTCAAAAAATCACTCATACACGCTATAAAAAACACTTATAAATAGTTGATATATATCACATAAACACCAATTTTATCTTTAATTCCTTTCTCGAGAAATATACCTCCATAAATAGTACTGATAGATTTTAATCCTTGTTTTTTACAAATAATTGCGTTAACCTCGTTCAAATGTACTTTGATACATAACCCGTACAGAGCTACTAAAAAAGTTTTCATTCAATTATATTCTAGTTGTAGCCTAGCCGTATAGTAAGCAGCTCGTAGATTTTGAGCTTTCAAATACACTACTTAATTAACGGTTTAGCCACAAAGTTATACGTAAAGTCATTTATTAGGTAATAGGTTTAGTACTTAACTTTCCTATTTAAGTAATGTGCTTTATGAATATCGTTGACTATCATTTGAGCGTGTCATAAGTACTTTCAGTTAAGTGACTGTAACCGACCTATGATGATGAAAAATTACCCTATATTAAAATCTATAAAAGTCCTATCTGGTATCAATCATTATATAAAAACTAGATTGATAATGCGGCTTCAGAGTGTACGACACAGTTAATTCGAACGGATACTGTGACACTTTATCTAACATGATTAGAGTTAGGTTTTAATGTACATGTTATAGAGGTATCTATGAATAAGCGTTTATCTGGTTTACTTACCGTATCAGCAGTATTGTTTGCTGGCTCTGCAGCCGTTACTAATGCCAATGCTGTAGACTCCAAAACCTCCCTTGCGATGATTTCACAAGATAACGCCTCCCATATCGATCGTGTGCTTGGTGAGCTTAGCCGTCAACATGATGGTGCATCAAGTTTGGTTAAGTCAGCACGTCAACCTACTTCTTTAGCACTTAGCAGTTCACTGTTGGCTAATGACTCAACCCAAGTAAGCAACGATGAAGATGTACTAGAGCGTCTGACAGCCGTTGCCTCTAATTCAGTCAGCAAATTTAAGCAGACTGGCCTAGCGTCTTGGTATGGTCGTAAGTTCCATGGCCGTAAAACAGCCAGTGGCGAAACCTTTGACATGAACGCATTGACGGCGGCACATCGCTCATTGCCATTGAACTGTTATGTTAAAGTTACCAATAAGACAAACGGTAAAAGCGTCGTGGTAAAAGTGAATGACCGTGGTCCATTCCATGGTAACCGTGTATTAGATCTATCTTATGGCGCTGCTAAACGCCTAGGTATTACGAACAAAGGGGTTGGTAACGTTTCTATTGAGCGTGTTTCAGGACCATAGTTCTGCCGCAATAGTTTTATCACAATCGTCCTGCCGCAACCTTTATCTATCTAATAGCTATATCAAACAATAAAAAGCGCCTAACCATGATGAGTTAGGCGCTTTTTTATTTAGCTTAAATTGACTATATCAGAATCAAAGACATAAGACCTTACAATTCAAATGCGCTCTCAATCGCATCATCAAGCCGCTCTACAGCAATGACATTAATACCTTTAAACTGAGGTGCATTCTTAGCAGGCGCATTGGCCTTTGGAATGATGGCATGCTTGAATCCATGCTTCATCGCTTCTTTGAGACGCTCTTGCCCATTAGGTACAGGGCGAATTTCACCAGAGAGTCCTACTTCACCAAAGACCGCTAATGACGATGGCAATGCCCGTTCCTTAATGCTTGAGGCACAGGCCAATAACACTGCTAAATCAGATCCTGTCTCTATGACTTTGACACCACCGACCACATTGACATAGACATCTTGCCCACTGGTATGAATACCACCATGACGGTGCATGACAGCTAACAACATAGACAGACGCTGAAAGTCCAACCCCAATGCCATCCGTCTAGGTGAACCTTGTGAATCATCAACTAAGGCCTGTACTTCTACCAATAGAGGTCTTGTGCCTTCGCGACTGACCATGACAACAGAACCAGCCACAGGTTTATCATAACGACTCAAAAATATCGCTGATGGATTGGCGACTTCTTTGAGACCCATGTCAGTCATACCAAAGATACCCAACTCATTAACCGCACCGAAACGGTTTTTTACAGCACGAATCATGCGAAATTTAGAGTCTGACTGACCTTCGAAGTACAACACTGTATCTACCATATGCTCGAGTACACGAGGTCCTGCTAGCGTGCCCTCTTTCGTCACATGACCCACTAAGAATAGTGCGGTGCCCGTTTGCTTAGCATAACGAGTCAAAATAGCTGCAGACTCTCGAATCTGACTGACACCGCCCGGTGCAGAGTTAATCGCATCTGTATAAATCGTCTGAATAGAGTCAATAATGGCAATGGCTGGCTGCTCTTGCGTTAGAGCCGCGCAAATTGTCTCTACATTGGTTTCAGCAAGTACGCGTAGCCTATCTGCTGGCAAATCCAAACGTTTGGCGCGCATGGCTACCTGCGCAAGTGACTCTTCACCTGTCACATACAGTGCACTGCCTGCTAATGAGTCAGCACGTGCCATATTAGTCGCCGTTTGCAAAAGGATAGTCGACTTACCAATACCAGGGTCGCCGCCTATCAGTACTACAGAACCAGCGACTAATCCACCACCCAGCACTCGGTCGAACTCACCAATGCCCGTAGGCAAGCGCGTGTCTAACGTTACACTGACTGCGTTGAGTGGCATGACCGCACTATGCGTACCTGAATAATTACCCGCAGGTGCACCAGTACTACGAGAAGCGGCACGACTGGCATTAGGCTTAGCTGTATTTTTATTATGATGTGGCATGCTGACATTAGGTGCTTCGACCAAGCTATTCCACTCGCCACAATCGGTACACTGCCCTGCCCACTTGCCAAAATGCGCACCGCAATGCTGACAGACATAACTGCTCTTATTTTTTGCCATAATTTATGAGCCTTATTAAGGTGTTCAATCAGAAATAACTGAGAAAATATCGTGACACTTTATGAGTGCTAGTTAGAGGTAAGTATTGGTTTAAGAATGATTTAGAGATCAATCAGTCATAATCATGATGGACTATGCGTGATAGAGGTGATGGCATCAAATATAGTCAAATCTTTATAAATTCGCTACACCGTCATCCTCGCTAAGCATACTAATGTATAACTTGCACTCGGTTTCCTTGTATCGAAATTATTTGAATTCAACTATAGAGTGATGTTCTGGAAATAAGTAAAATAGCGATAGCAATGGCTGAAGGCATCAATTAAACCTTTTGATTCTAGCAGCCAGCTTAAATATTAGCGTGATATATATGAAAAAGTATCGGTTTATACCTGAAAATCCTTACCTAAATAGACAGACTTCACCAATTCATTATCTAAGACTTCAGCCGAAGTACCTTCCGCAATGATGGCGCCCTCTGAAACGATATAAGCCTTTTCACAAATGGCCAATGTATCGCGTACATTATGATCCGTAATTAAAACGCCAATACCACGATTTTTTAGGGACAGAATAACGTCTTTGATATCGCCTACAGAGATAGGATCAACGCCTGCAAAAGGCTCATCTAATAAGATGAACTTTGGGTCCGCTGCCAATGCGCGTGCAATTTCACAGCGACGACGCTCACCACCTGACACACTCATTCCCAAAGATTTTCGTACATGCTCTAAATGAAATTCACCGATTAATTTTTCAAGCTCTTGCTTTTGCTCACTTTTACTTAACTCTTTGCGAGTTTGCAAAATAGCCAGGATATTGTCTTCGATAGACAATTTGCGAAAAATAGAGGCTTCTTGCGGTAGATAGCCAATACCTGCACGAGCACGCTCATGCATCGCATATTTAGATAGATCCATTTTTCCTAACGTCACACGGCCTTTATCCATGTTAACCAGACCCACCACCATATAAAAACTGGTCGTCTTACCTGCACCGTTGGGGCCTAACAACCCAACGACTTGTCCTTGTTCAACAGAGAACGAGACATCTTTTACGACCCAACGTTTACCATAGCGCTTACCTAGATTTTGCATCGATAATCGCTCAGCAGGTACTGTACTATTACCCGTGGCTAGAGAGTCTATATTTTTACTATCACTCATAACTTACTCATACTGTTGAAGAATCTAAGCACTGGTGCAGACTGGTTTGTATATTGATACATAGACAATTTAACGTCTTAGCGTACGCCACTTTGGCTGCTGCCATTACTGGGTGGGAATACCAATTCTACTCGCTGATTACCACCAGCAGTTGCCTCAACATCGCCTGCTTTTAGGCTATAACGAATGACATTACCAGCAAAACTTGCACCATTCTGAACCAACTTGGCATTACCTGTTAAAGTAATAATGCCAGTAACCGCATTATAATCGATTTTGCTGGCTTGGCCTTTTGCTAAGCCTTTTTCTTGAGTCACTACCTGCTGCATGGTTGCTGGACGTCCGGTCGCTACGGCTGAGTTAATACTTCGTTGCTGCGATAAGTTGACAGTAATATTGTCCGCTGTCATCTTAAACGTACCTTGAGTGATACTGACATTGCCTGAGTAACTGGTCACCCCTGTACGCTCACTATAAGTCGCCTTGTCAGCCAACAGTTTTATTTCTTGATTAGAATCTGATGGTAGTGCATGGCTATAAAGTGGCAATGCTAGCAGCATGACCATTGGTAACTTGCGCAGTTGACGCAAGCTATGTGCTTTTGAATTTGAGCGCAAAGTAGGCAAAAATTTAGATTTCATAAAATCACTCGTTTTATAATGGGTAGTAGAATTTGCAAACTTTATGCTAGCTGCTGTTTTTTTGTATAAGCAATAAGCACCGTTATCATTAGAACAATGCTTTATCTTGGCGTTCAGAAGGGGTAAAAGCAACAGCGACGTGGCCAAACTCATACTCACCTGTTTCAAGATTGGCAGTCATACTAGAAGCTTCAAAACGATTCATCCCTTGCACAACCTGAACAGGCTCGTCACTATATACCTTGCCTGACTTAGTATTACCTTTAAGGGTACTACCTGTCACTTTTATTGGCTCAACCTCAGATGCGCCTTTATCGCCTTTGCTGACAAGTGAGAAGCCACCTGACAAACTAAGCTCACCTGTCTCTTGACTGATAGCAGCAGTACCCGCTTCAATACGATAGCGCTGTTCAGCGGACGGCTCCCAATTCATAGTGATACCTGACATTTCGTCCAAATTGGTCTCTGGATTATGTGTCAAGGACTCAGCCGTCAGCTCATACTCAGTCTCACCTTCATCGTTAGTCTGTACCGCCTTAATTTCTGTTGCCTCATAATCGACATCAGTGGGCGCCATACTAACTGGTGGCGCAACATCACCCTGCTGCTGAAAAAACCAACCTGCAATACCAGCAATAATTAATGCAATAATTACTAAAACACGAGTATTCACGACAAATCATCCTGAGTTTTTACTTCATCAAGCGTATAGTGCGCAATAAAGTCTTGATAGTGTCCATGACCCTTTAAGATGAGATCACATATTTCGCGTACAGCGCCAGTACCACCTGCACGAGTCGTGACCATATCGCTTCGATTGATTACTTCCGCATGTGCATTAGGGACCGTTGCAGCAAATCCGACTGTCTGCATCGCTTTAATATCTGGTAAATCATCACCCATATAAGCACAATCAGCGGCCGTAATATTGAGCGCTGGATCAAGTGTTGATAGTAGCTCATTTAAAGCAATCAGTTTATCATCACGCCCTTGTACCACATAGCCAACACCCATCTCGAGGGCACGTTTATCAACCATAGCGCTGCTACGACCAGTAATAATAGCCGTTAAGATACCATAACGCGCTAAAGACTTAACACCAACGCCATCATGAACTGAAAATGCTTTGGTCTCGATACCATTGACATCATAGATGATTTGACCATTTGATAAGATGCCGTCAACATCCATTACCAGTAATTTTACTTGTCCAGCTTTTTTGATTAAGTCCTGCATCATCTACCTCTTGCTTAGAGCCGTTTGTTAGATTTTATTATGATACGCCGATACCACCAGTCTACTTACTTTACACCAGCTTGCAACAAGTCATGTACCGTAATAATCGCTTCTAAACGATCTTCATCATCAATAATTAACAACTGACTGATACTGTTTTCATTCATCACGCTAAGCGCATCTGAGGCACGCATAGATTTATTAATACGGCGTGGATTACTGACCATCAATTCACCCATTGGCGTTTGTAGATCAATGCCTTTTTCTAGGCCACGGCGCAGGTCGCCATCTGTAAACACACCAATAACTTTATCACTCTCATCAGTCACCACTGTCATACCCAAGCGCCCAGCAGACATCGTAAACAAAGCTTCTTGCAGTGGAGCGTTCTGATGAATAAGTGGCAAATTCTCAGACTGAGTATGCATTAAATCTTCAACTCGTGTTAGCAGCTGACGACCTAATGCACCGGCTGGATGCGACAATGCAAAATCTTCTGAGGTAAAATTGCGAGCATGTACCAAAGCAACTGCCAGTGCATCGCCAAGGGCTAAAGTGGCCGTGGTGCTCGAGGTAGGTGCTAGATTAAGAGGACAAGCTTCCTGAAACTGACCAAGTGTCAATACGGTATCAGCGGCACGAGGCAGCATGCCACGCTTATCACGGCTAATGCTAATCAATGGAATATTTAAACGCTTAACAACAGGCAGTAGCATCTTGATTTCATCAGACTCACCCGAGTTAGAGATAGCAAGTAACACGTCACCTTTTACCAACATACCCAAGTCACCATGCCCCGCTTCACCAGGATGCATAAAAAATGATGGTGTACCAGTAGAGGCAAATGTTGCCGCGATTTTACGGCCAATCAGTCCTGACTTACCCATACCAGTCACTACCACTCGACCTTGACAGGCTAGGATAGTATCGCAAGCTTGTGCAAATCTATCATCTATCTGTTCTGTCAATAATGTTAGCGCAGATATTTCGGTATTAATCGCCTCGATAGCTCTATTGATAAACTGCTTATGGGTCAAATTGGCTTGGGTATTATCCATGAAAACGCTCTATTTTTATGATGAATCAATCAGGTATTTTACTATACTATGCCCGATATTAATAATATTAGGCTACTAATAGCATTAGGCTGTTAATAGCATCAGGCAAAACCTATCGATAGCCATCACGACCTACCTATTGAATCATTATTGTGTGTTTATTTATACAAAAAAAACCCACTATATTAGCAGGTTTTAATTGAATAAGTCATATCTTAACGATGCAGCTTAGGCAATTCACTGAAAGATTTAACCGTTGTTATCATTAGATCCATCATTTGGCTTATCTTCAAAACCTGCATTGTCTGCTGGATTCTCAAAACCACGGTCCTGACCAAATCCACCACGCTCAAATCCGCGTTCTTGACCTTGACCAAAGCTACCGCGTTCAAATCCGCGCTCTTGGCCTTGGCTAAACCCACCACGATTAAAACCACTACGGTTAGAAGCAAAACCACGCTCTTCAAAACCACCCGTGCTAGCAGGGTTACTACCACGCTCGAAACCACCACCTTGATAAGCCGTTGGCGCTGCGCTTTGAGGTTGTTGGGTGCTAGTGCCAGTCGTCGTGCTACTACGAGGATTTCGAGCTGGCACTACGGTCGAGATAGCATGTTTGTATACCATTTGACTGACAGTATTCTTAAGCAAAACAACATATTGATCAAATGACTCAATTTGGCCTTGCAGTTTGATGCCGTTGACCAAAAAAATAGAAACAGGAATGCGGTCTTTGCGCAGCGAGTTCAAGAACGGATCTTGTAAAGTTTGTCCTTTTGACATGAAATCTCTCCTAAATATTATATAGTTATGTTTTGAGCGCCAATTATTTTAAGTGTTGATTTAATTATAATGGCTGAAGGTAGATACAATAATAAGCTATCTTTATAAAACGTATCTAAATAAACCCTAATTGTTGTCAAGTGATTCCACTTTATCGTGAATACATTATTATTGTAAATAATTAAGTAACTACTTGTATCATTGATGATTATTTTCAACAAGCATCAGTAACTAGCAATTAGGAAAGTAGTGTTAAAGCCGTTACTTTCATAGATTTAAATTATAGCAGTTATCTACGTTATAATTTGAAACTAATTGTCACTACTTTCTGATGGCTGTGTAGCGTCTGTTTCTATACCAAATTTTCAGTACGTTACGCTTTACGCGCAACTTACCTTTAAGCTGATAGTCTACTCATACGAGCAATTTTTAGTATAGATACTCTCTTGCCTGCGCCATCGTTGTAAATGACTTTATAATCATACCCGTGTTTATAGAGGTATTCTCATCATTAGGCAAATCAGGCATTTTCACCTCATCTGTCGTAGCATGAGGCAATTGCATGACTTTACGCAACCAAGTGTACTGCCGTTTTGCCAGTTGTCTTGTAGCATATAATGCCTTATTTTGCATTTGCTGACAAGCAAGTGACTCGGTCTCTGCACTGGATATCAATGATTGCGCTGACAGCTCAGCGGTATTATTTGATGCTGCTTGTCCATCTACTGTTTCTGAATATCCTCCAAAAGCATCATAAAACTGCGCTTTGTCCAAGTGCGGTAACTCAAATATTGGATGATTAATATGTACCAAATACTCTAATACCTGTCGATAGCCAACACAGCGCATAGCAGGCAAATTAGGTGTTAATGTATATTGCTCAAGTAAGCCAATCACTTCAGCTACCAGCCCTTCATCCCACATTATATCTAAACGCTGAGCAATACGCGCATGCAGCCATGGACGATCCGGCATAATTGTCAATGCATGCCACTGCTGATTGGGATTATGTGCCAGTGCTTGTTTAGGCTGACGTTGCCAGTCACTGATTGGGATGTTTGTTTGCAGATAAACTTCAATCGCTCGGGTAATGCGCTGAGTATCAGTTGCATTAAGGCGCTCATGACTTATCGGATCAACTTGACCAAGGTAATCATGCAGTGCTTCAATACCTTCCTCTTGCCGCCACTGATCCACACGAGCGCGGACGCTATCATCACTATCAGGCACAGGTGACAATCCATCAAGTAGCGCCATGTAATACATCATGGTACCGCCCACTAGTAACGGTATTTTGCCATTCTTATGACAGTTATCAATCAAACTAGCGACATCTGCGACAAATTCCGCAACACTATAGCTCTGTGTCGGATCAATGATATCAACCAGATGATGCGGATAACGTGCCAGCTCATCAGCTGACGGCTTTGCTGTACCGATAGTCATATCACGGTATATCAATGCTGAATCTACTGAAATTAGCTCGTAGCGCCCTGTATCATATAGCTCATATGCCAATGCAGTTTTGCCACTTGCGGTTGGCGCCATCAAGCACACCACGCTATTATCTGTCAGCTTATGAGATAAACCATCAGACGAATGTCTCATAGAATTGCCTTTAATTATTATTTATAGGTAAGTAATATTTATGGGTGAGTAATTAAAGTGTTGTTGAACTTAGCTTGGTATTGCTTCAGGGGTAGACAAAAGCATCAATGTTACTAGGTGACTGCTACTGATCGTCTTGATAGAGTTTTGAATCAACAACGCTTCAAGATCCGTTATAAATAGCATCGAGTCTTGCGTGGACATCTGCTGGCTCATAGTAATAAGCTGGTGATTTATTTCTCTCGCACTATTGGGCAGCTTGTCTTTATGCAATACCTTACTGCTCAATACCTGTGATTCAAACAGTTGGTTCAACTTTGATTGCCAATCCGCTTCAGCAATGAGAAAGCACTGTCCTTGGTGGAAAAATAACAACCAAGGTAAGGTTTTATCATCAATATCTTTAGCAATATCAGTGCCAAGTGCTAACTTATCTAAACCACTAATAACCTCTAAGCAAATTGGTAAAGGTCTCGTTCCTACCAACACGTTATGTAAAGTATTAGTACGTTGACCGGTAGACTCATTGCTACCTAGTTCTGACTCTGCTGAATATTGAGAGATCGCCTGACTGGCTGGCAGCTCATATGATTGCTCAGCAGTATTTACCTGTCTGTTGCGATTCTGAGATACAACACTGTCGTAAGGCTGATCGGTAGTAACAACATTTACCCTTTCATCACTTGTCAGCTTGTTATCTTCTATTAATGGTTTATCATACTTAGCAGGCTGTTCGTTTACTTCGATATTTTTCAGTTGGGACTGTATCGTATGGTTTAAATGCGCCATGATATTATTTAGGGGGCTAATCTTAATGCGCTGCTTCGATGGATGCACATTGATATTGAGCCACTGGGTTGGTAGGTCAAAATAAAGTGCGTAACCCATACCAGTTAGTTGCGCACTCTGAGCCAATTGACGCAGCTGATTATTAATTAAGGCTTCCTTAACCAGTCGACCATTCACATAGATTAGCTTTGGCAACGCCGATGCTACTTTGGTCTGCTGCTCATAATGTATAGGCCATAACCAACCGCTGATACTGGCTTGACTGCCAAAGTTATTATCATTGCTATTGGCATAATCCATAGTCTGTTGCATCAGACTAGACAGATCGATCGTAACCTTTATGGCGCTATCTATTAATGAAATGCCAGTGGCTTGCTCAAGACGTGATAACGGCAGACGGCTAGCATTTTCGTTGCCGTTTCTATTAGCGCCTATCGTGCTATCATCTATATGCACACTATTTGAAGGCGTTGAACCTACAGATAGTGACGTTGAAGACAATGTATTTGAAGACAGGGTATCTGAAGATAGAGACATGCGTTTTTTATTGTCGTGAAACAGCGTCAGCGATACATCGGCTCGCGCCAAAGCAACTTCTCGCACGATGGTCTCAATATGCCCAAACTCAGTCGCAATAGATTTCAAATTACCGCGACGAGCTGGTACATTGAAATATAAATCTTTGACGGTAATCGTCGTTCCACGATTGTGTACGACAGGTACTAATTTTGGCATATCAGCCAAGATACCAGCGACCTGTAACTGGCGACCAACACCGCTATCATCATGGCTACTCGTCAGAGTCAAACGGGACACCGCAGCTGTTGCTGCCAATGCCTCACCGCGAAACCCCAAAGTGGTGATGCCGTGTAGATTAGCAACATCAGCGACCTTACTGGTTGCATGACGGGTAATCGCCATGACCATATCATCGGGATGGATACCAACGCCATTGTCTATGACTTCTATCATACCCATGCCGCCTTGGGTAATATGTACCTCGATATTGGTAGCGCCAGCATCGATGGCGTTTTCAAGCAACTCTTTGACCACGGCTGCCGGACGCGTCACTACCTCACCCGCTGCTAATTGATTGATTAACAATGGCGACAGTTTTTTGATACGTGTATTAGCGTAATTATCAGACATGAATAAGCATCATATATTTTGGGCTACAGGCGTTTGGTATAACATTAAATTTTGAGCGTTGATAAATCTAAATCTAGCGCTTGTCCTGCTTTCGATAGTCGCAGCTCAACTAGACGAGACTCTTTACCATGATTATTACCATCACCTTGGGTCATATCAATAAACAAAGTCGGCGGTGGTAAATAGCCATCCGCGCGGCTTGCCCATTCGATAATGGCCAGAGCATTTGGCTCATCTAGATACTCATCAAACCCAATGAAAGATAGTTCTTCTGGGTCTTGCAGACGATACAAGTCTGCATGATAAACTGGCTTAATCGAGCCATCACTTTTCTGAATACTATAAGGCTCAACCAAAGTATACGTCGGGCTTTTTACTGCCCCTGTATGACCGAGCGATTTCAGCCAATAACGGGTCAACGTGGTCTTACCTGCACCCAAGTCACCTGCCAGCCACACACTACCCGTCAATGGTAAATCAGCTAATTGCTCCGCCAGTAATTGAGTATCTTGCTCAGAGTTCAGTACCAATGTTTGCGAGTATTTGCCGTCTTTTATAGATTCATCAGTGTGCATCAGTCTGAACCTGCCTGTACTTGCTCAGTCTGTACTTGCATGGTCACTGATGGGTTGATAAAGCGCTCACCGCGAATCAGTTTTGCATACAGTTCAGGGTCATGCCATTCTTTAGAAACTTGATCGCTGAATGCAAATTCTTCCAAAACCAGTTTGCCCATTTGATCATTGGCCACATCATCAGCGAAACACTGCGCATAACCCGTAGCTGTTTCATGCGCGATTACTGAGTAGACACTGACATCCGACTCGCCATTTTGCATTTGAGTCTGGCGTAAAATCTCTTGAGCCCAAAAGAAGATAACACGCGAGAATTGCTCTGCTGACGGTGATACTGGCAAGCTTATCCAGCGTGCACTGAACTTTTTGCAGGCATCAATATATTCAGGATCGTCTTTATTCCAAAAACAGATAGCATGATCAAAGCTGTCGATAATATCTTTGATCGAAGACTTTAACAGACCAAAATCATAGACCATCTGACCATGGTCTAAACGCTTAGCTTCTAGAATCAGCTCAATCTGATAGCTATGACCATGGATTGAATGCTTGCAACGCTCAGAGCTACAATTACGAACAATATGGGCATTTTCAAATTTAAAAAGTTTACGAATACGCATAATAATTTTGACCAAAACAGTAAGCACCACTGTGCTAGATATTAATATCGTCAAATCCACATAAATCCGCTACATCATCATCCTCGCTAACCATACTAATGTATAGCTTACACTCGGCTTCCTTGTATCAAAATTATTTGAATTCGACTATAAATAAGGGTTTGCCGCGTCTATTCATCGGCTTGTCGCTCATTATAGCAAATCGCCATGTATCCGTAAGTAAGCACTTATGAATACTCATATTTATTATACGAATTGACATGACGCAATTTTAGCTAATAGGAGCAATCCATTTAATCGTAGGTGAATTGTGCGCGTGCTATCTATTAGCACCTCTTCAGCTTATACTCATGACAGTGCGCAATATTTGCGTCATTTGTACCAATATATTCCTTGAGGTCTGCTTATTTCGACTTTATGGGTATTGCAGCTTATTTCAAGAGGAAAAAATCATGAGCAAAGGTCAAGACAGTAAAAAGAATGTAAAAAAGAAACCACTTTTGACTGCAAAAGAAAAGAAAGCGGCAAAACAAGCTAAGAAAGAAGACAGCGGCAGTATCTTAGGTAAACACTAATAGTAAATACAACAATATGCCAATCAAGCTTAACCGTTTGATTGGCATTTTTTTGAGTGAGCTACTAATTTTTAATTAGCCACTGCGGGGTGCAAACATAATAATCGCCATTCCTATCAGTGCAACTACCGAACCTAAAATATCCCAAGTGGTTGGACGTATGCCGTTCACTGTCCACAACCACAAAATCGCCATGACCACATATACCCCACCGTAAGCGGCATAGACTCTGCCTAGAGCTGTTGGATGCAATGTCAGCAACCAAACAAAGGCTGCCAAACTCAGTACAGCAGGTATCAGAAGCCAGATTGACTTCCCTTCTCGCAGCCATAGGTAAGGCAAATAACAACCGATAATTTCTGCTAATGCAGTAAGCGCAAACAGCCCAACGGTCTTTAATTCTGTCAAAACTTACTACTCCTTACCCATTACTACTCTACCGTGATAAACCCCGTCAGATATTGTACGGCATTACCAGAGACTAGCACCCTATCCTCGATAACCACGCAATCGAGTACCCCACCGCGACTGGATGCTTGATAAGCAACCAATTCATTTTTCCCTAAACGCTCAGCCCATAATGGCGCTAAACCTGTATGCACCGATCCTGTCACAGGGTCTTCATCGCCACCATTGGCAGGCCAAAAATATCTCGAAATAAAATCGTAATTTTTATAGTCGTCTGATTCAGATTGACATGTCACCACCACATCTAAAGGCGCTAGCTGCTTTAACTTTTCATTATCACGTTCTACATTTAGCACATCAGCTTCAGAATGATAAATCACGAAATACGCTTGCTCATTACGATAAACGTCAACAGGAACGACTGAAAGACCTGCCAACAACTCCTGAGGAATATCGGTAATCTTTTCAGGCTTTTTGTTTGGGAAGTCCATTTGTATTTTACCAGTGTCTGTTTGCACAACGGTCAAAATACCAACGGCTTTGGCTGAGAGTTTGATAGACGTTAGAGTAGGATTTTTCTTAAATAACACAAAGGCAGACGCCAAGGTTGCATGCCCGCAAAAAGCAATCTCAGTAAATGGGGAAAACCAACGGATATGGTAGATATCTGCATCGTCCGTTTTATCTAAAACTAGAAATGCCGTTTCGGATAAGTTGTTTTCCATAGCAATAGATTGCATCAGCTCATCGGACAACCAATTTTCTGTAATAATAACCGCTGCGGAATTACCCTTCAAAACGCTATCAGTGAAAGCATCGATGACATTTATTTCTAGCTGCATTTTATATTCTCAATTTTATAGGTTTTTAGAGATTAACCTTGGTCATCGTTATCTTTGGAAAAATCAAAATACAGAATATTTGACCAAAGTCCAAGGCCGAGAGCGTAGATAGCTTGTTCTGGGTTATTCGCGGACGATGCTTTTGGCGGTGTTGAGCGACGACCGAATAGTTTTGCCCAGAAGCCAATAGGTTTAGGCTGGTCGCTCACTACTGGCGCAGGCAATAACAGTGACTGATACGCTGCCTCTATCTCAGGCTGCAGGTTCTGCACTTGATTGAGAAGTGCCAGATTTTGCGTTTCTACTGGCGTCTCACTCATCTCAAAAATCTCGCCACACTCCAAAATAAAATACTGATTTTGGTTCTCTGGCATTTTTAAAAATTCAAGCGCATCTGTGATTGGGGCCTGAGCAGCAGGTAACGTGATACTTGCTAAGAATGCTTCAAGATTTTGCACACCACTAGCATAATCCCCAATGAGAGCAATCTTTTCAGCGCTGTCCCAAATTACTGATAGACAGGCTTGCGGATTGCCAGAGAGCAGAACTTTAAAGGCGATTGGAATATCATAATTATATTCTGAAATACCAGTTAGCACACGGCTGCTATCATCTTGATTTGGTTCGGGGATAGTGTTGGCCGAATACAAATAACTACGGTTCGCCATAATAATCACTCCAATTTATAATAATTAAATCAATCGCCATACATTCTTTTGTTTACAATAGTATTTAAGACCGTCCATTCGATAGTCGATGTGAGCGTCATTGTCATTGTCCAATATACCCTGATTAAAATGACATGACAGTCAGAATCATCGTAAAATCTATTATATAGTTGAATTCAAATAATTTCGATACAAGGAAGCCGAGTGCAAGTGATACATTAGTATGCTTAGCGAGGATGACGATGTAGCGGATTTATATGGACTTGACTATAGCAAATAAACCTCTTAGAGAACCATCTATCGAGGCCATACCGACACTTTACATAGGAAGTTAGCGTCATGATGCGCATTGGATTATTTTTATTAACCAACTTAGCAGTGATTGTGGTATTTAGCATTGTGTTCGGTATATTGTCGAGGTTTTTTGGAATTGGTGGTGTCCATACAGCAGGCGGTCTTAACTATGTCAGTCTTGCCATTATGTGTGGTATCTACGGTATGGTTGGCTCGATGATCTCGCTATTTCTGTCAAAATGGATGGCTAAGAGATCAACTGGTACGGTGGTGATAGAATCTCCACGCAACGCTACTGAGCAATGGCTGGTCGATACGGTAGCGAGACAAGCAAGGGCGGTAAATATCGGTATGCCTGAGGTTGGTATTTTTAATAATTCGCAGCCAAACGCTTTTGCGACTGGTTGGAATAAGAATAAAGCGCTAGTAGCAGTATCGTCTGGCCTACTACAGAATATGAATCAAGATGAGGTCGAGGCCGTATTGGCGCATGAGATTGGTCATGTGGCCAATGGCGATATGATCACGCTTGCCCTCATTCAAGGCGTGGTGAATGCTTTTGTGATGTTCTTTGCACGCATTATCGGCAGTTTCGTTGACCGTACTGTGTTTAAAAACACCAGTGGTCGTCCAGGTGTTGGTTATTTCATCACCAGTATTGTAATGGATATCCTGCTTGGGTTTTTGGCGTCTGCCATCGTGATGTGGTTTTCACGCTTACGTGAATTCCGTGCGGATCAAATGGGCGCAAAACTGGCCAGCCGCGAAAAAATGATTAGTGCGCTTGATGCGTTGCGTCCTTCTGCACAGCGTCCCGACCAAATGCCAGAGAGTATGAAAGCGTTTGCAATCTCGTCTGGGCAAACGCAAGGCTTTAGTATTGCAAATCTCTTCCGCTCACACCCAACGCTTGATGACCGTATTGCGGCGTTGAGAGCTTATAATCCGAGTGAGGGGTAATAAAAAGATCGATGAATTAACTCCTAATTTGTTACCTCTTAGCAGATTGAGTAACATACTAAAACTTACCTATGATTTATATGTACTGAAGAGATTTTAGACATGTAGTGATTTTCTCTACTATCTCTTCATAACCATCTATCTTCTGTTCAACTTCGATAAAATTTGCACCTGTATCTGTACAATAATTTCTTGCTGCGTTATAGATTGAATCTTGCATTTGATAGTTTTCAATCAAATTCACTGTTTCATCGTATACACGATTTCTTTTTTTCTGCAATGTGCTCCAATCGTCTTTACTTACTTTTATAAATACTAATAAATCGGGAGTGGCCAGTAGTTCTGCATCTAATTCAGCAGTTCTCTTAACAACTTCATAGTAGGCATTTTCTTTTGAAATTAACCAACTAAAAGACGGGTCACTAATATAATATTTAATTAATACATCATAGAAGCTGTCAACGAAGACTAGCTCTTTCTCAGAGATTAATGCAGCTTTCTTATACTCAGGAACTCTAGCAGATCTAAACCAGTTCAAAGCACTAAACTGATCTAGGTTTTCGTCTTTAATCCAACTTGGCCAAAAATCCTCCTCTGGCTCTAGAAAGTACTGACTACTACAATTTTCAGCTATTTTTACTGTTAACGTACTTTTGCCACAAGAAGGCAATCCACAAAAAACAACTAACATGAAGTATCCTTTTTATTGGCTATATACCACATTTCTTCAAATTCAGATAAATACATATCGAATAGTCGACCAGGCTTTTTAATTTCATAAGTAACAGTAGATGAACTTCTAGATCTTTTAATTATTGAATAATGTCCTGTAAATAATATATCTCCTAGACGATATATCATAACTGGCAAACTTTGTTCAATAAATCTAATTTCAACATTTTCAATACCTTCAAAACTGGCTAATATATTCGTACATAATGTTTGGTAATAATCTTTAATGTGTCCTTCGTTAAGAGCTTGACTCTTCGATGCTTCAGTCTTTGGATCAACTAGTAAAATCCTAACGTTTATAGGGTTTTCACCCGCATTTCTTTTTTTTATTATATCTAGAGCTTGATTTGAAAATCCTGATAGCGAATAACCTGTAACATCAATTTCATTAGACGTTTCTAATAATTTTTCATATATACTCACTAAGGCTCTCTGACTATGTATTTCCTTTAAGCCATAGCTCCTAATGTTAGACAGTAATCTATCTTCAGATGTCTTAATAAACCTAACCCACAAGGTGCTAAAGCTTACTAGAGAGCTAGCTATTAATGAAGTTCCAACTGCACGTAGAGTTTCATTGCAAGAAGCAACGAATACTCCCCCTATCACCAATACGATAGTATTTAAGACTAGTAGTGAAGTAGTAGAATTAAATAGCTTACGCATTGTTTCATGTTCATCTAAGTTGAAACTAGCCATATTTGATCTTAATTTTCAATGGTTATTATATTCAAACGTTATACATACTTATAATATTATCAATTTTATCTGCACCCATGACTAAACACTTGCGCATCACAGAATTTTCTAAACCTAGATTATCAGACCATATTTGAATATATTCTTCTCGCATTTCCTTAGGATATAAAATTATATCGCTCGCCTTATTATAAATAGTGGCTAATAATCTTATTTTAATTCCTAAGTCAAGCTCTATAAGTACTGTCTGTTTATTACTATCTTCTAAAATTTTCTCATCAATTTTTTCAATTATATGTTCTATTAAAATTTTATCTTCACTACTCATTTCATTGACGATATCAGTTATATTTGAAGATTTATCAATATAAGAATGTGCTTCAACTAATTTTCTAGCTAACGTTTTCATATACTATTCCTCTAGTATTTTTTTGATAAATGGTGTTATTTCGTTATAAATATTCTGTATAGACTTACGATTATTATATTCATCATATGCCTCAATAAACATTCTATTTTTTTTATTTTCAACACTACTAAAGAAGCTATTCACCTTCACCTGTAGATTTTCATCTTTTTCATGAATATCCGAACTATCTAAAGAGTAACTTCTATCTTTCGAGCCACTTCTTTCTAAGTGTACGCCATCTATGTAATGAGAATCAGGAGCAGTAATAATAATCTCTACATCAGGTTTAGGGAGCTTATATACCTCATATTCTAACCACTGAATAAGATCTACAAGCTTTTCACTTCTATCGATATCTGTTAACTTAGAAGTTTGGAAAGCTATGTTTGATAGGATGTAACGATCACAGAGGACAATAGCTCCACTCTTGAGACTTCCATTAAGAGTATCTTTTGAGATATATCTATCAGCAGCAAAAGCTAAGCTCAAGAATTCAGGTTCAACCTGCCCATGCTTACCGTTTAAGAAATCACCTATCAGATCTGATAGTGGATTCCCTGCCTTATGAGGAAAATCGTAAGTTGATACTTCATAGCCTTTTTTAGTAAGCATATCTTCTATGAGACTATATTGCGTACTTTTACCTAGGCCATCTCCACCTTCTATTACAATCAATTTTCCTATACCGCTATTATTCATATAACTACCTATTTAAGTCTCTTAAGAAGAGATTATTTTGAACATATTTTGACTAATGTAGGTTTATTTGTAGCTGCCCTGTAGAGTTACATCTTTATTGATAAATAAAATTCCAACTCATTAGACTGCTTATATTTCTATTATACAGATATTAGAACGAAAAAGACTTGAGCGGCAATAGAAATAACCTAGACTATGCCAACTTCTCATTCAGTCAGGCAGGCAGACAGGCAGACAGGCAGACAGGCAGACAGGCAGACAGGCAGACAGATAATAGATTATATTAGGACCTGCTCTAATAGTTCTCCAAACACTCCAAGTAAAGCTAAACATAAAAATGATTTATATAAGAGTCAGTTTTTTGAATACTAAATTAACTAATTAAATTTCAAAATCAAGCCCTCTATCATCATTTATAGCTTGAAGATGACTATATTGGAATTTTGCGTATCTATGACTCTAATTATGCATGAGGATTTGATTATTTGAGAATAGGCCTTAGCTACTTCTCTTTTTTAGACGGAAAAAGCGATATCAAACCATCCCCTATTATTCCTCGCCAAGAAAAGTAATCATGCCCTGCACCATATTCTTCATAACGAGTGTCATACCCTTTTGCCAGTAACACATCACGCAGATAACGATTGGTTCCCAATATACCGTTGCTACTACTATTACCACGAGCCGTTTCAAACACGCCTGCACTCAAAAAGAAACGAATGGGTGCTTTATCCATTTTTATCACTTCAGACGCTACAAAGTGCTTATCATCTGCCGTCTGATCTTCTGGCTTCCACCAAAAAGAACCAGACATAGAGATAACATTGCCAAATATATTAGGATGACGTAGTGCGATAGTCGTGGCAGCCAATCCACCATAGCTCGACCCTGCAATGATAGTTCTATCCTTTAATATCGCTATTGGCAGTCGTTTATTTACTTGCGGCACCAGCTCATTGGCCAATACATCTGCAAATACAGGATTGGCAGGTAATTCACGCGCACGAGCATCACCATCAGGATTACTGATAAACACCGCCGTCACAGGTGGAATCTCTCCTGCTGCCATTAAATTATCTAATATCGTTGGTAATCCAACCGTATCGATATATGACTCGGCATCAAAGACGTACAACAACACCGCATCTTCTCTATTGTTCTGACCTTCATCAATAGCAGGAGAATAGATAGTAATGTCTCGGGTATTATCTAATGTGCTACTGGTGAATTTAAAAGTAGAAAGCTCACCTTTAGGGGTTTCTTTTTGCACATCTAGCCAAGGATTTTTTGGTGCATCTTCCAGCGTGACAGTTGATTTTGTCGTGTACTTATCAATTGCTGAATCAGGCCACGGATGGTGATTATAGGGATCAACCTGAGCCACAGCTTTTATGGCAATTCTACGGGCACGCCCAGATAATGGTGGCTGAGGCACATTGGGCGCTATTTGATAAGATAAGTGTGTATCATTTGGCACAATAAAGCTTTTGTACCAGGTATCAGAATCAGCCAGCTGTTGTAGTGACTCGTGGTTGTTGGAAGGTCCGCCCAATAGTTTTACGTTGTTGTAATGTCCGCGTGCCAAAAACGTCATCAAAGTGCCTGAAGCTGTACCTTCTATAAGCGGCGTACCTGATACTTCTACATCTGCCCAAAAACCATCACTACTTTGTCCTTTTTGCAGTGATTCACGTAATGCCGATACTTTTGGGCTGAGTAACGTACCAGAACTTTCTAAATTACTTTCTAAATGATTTTCTAAAGAGCCTTCTAAATCCTGCTCCGCCAAACTGACACGTTGTTCGAGCACTATCTGATATGCACCTATGCCAGACAGTTGCCATGTCTCTGCGCAATTTTCGGCCACTGAATAGAATTTTTGCTTGCCGCTTTTATGGTCAATCAAACGGCGCGATAATTTTCCTGTGGCATCGATGATATCCATCGTCATCGTATTATCACCACTCTCAACATATCCGGCCAGATAGTCACCCTTGTCACAAGGTACGTTGATATCTAACGACTTAGACTGTGACTGCGGCTGAGTGTGTGGCTTGATATTATTATTCTCGCTGTTGGAATAACTTAGCTCCCCTTTCACAGGATTTCCCACTTTTAACACTGGTGTCTCCGAACCAAATGCCGAAAATGACGTCGAATATAACAAACAAGTAAATCCTGCTATCGCCCATTTATTAGAGAAAAAACGTGTGTATGTCATTCATTGCTCCTTATTCTATTCACTGACAAACATCTCACCTCTACAATTACAAGATGTCTAGCCAATGATATAGTCAAATCCATATAAATCCGCTACATCGTCACCCTCGCTAACCATACTAATGTATAGCTTGCACTCGGCTTCCTTGTATCGAAATTATTTGAGTTCAACTATACAAAGCTGAAATACTACCTTATTTTAATTATTAATGATATTGAAAATCATTATCATTTAAATATTTATAAACTGAATGCCTAATAATGGCTTAACATTCTTGCAAACCCGTGAACCTAAAATTTTGTAAAAACAAAAAAAAGCCCCTCTGGCTCAATAGTGAGTCAGAGGGGCTTTCGGATACAGATTACGACTAACTAGATATCAAATTCAAGCTAGATATCAAATTCAAGCGCTCTATCGCCGTTCTCGTCTTTGATACGAGTTGGCAAACCAATCTTGTTCAACAGGTTGATAATTGGCTTGGCATCAAGCTCTTCGACGTTGACCATCTTGCCTGCGTCCCATTCACCAGTAGCAACAAGCATAGCGGCCGCGACAGGCGGTACACCCGCAGTATAAGAAATACCTTGGCTGCCCATGGCTTCAAAGGCTTCTTTGTGGTCAGAGACATTGTAGATAAATACTTCGCTATCCACGCCATCTATCTTGCCTTTAACCTTGTCACCGATACAAGTCTTGCCAGTATATTCTGCTGCTAAAGAACTTGGATCTGGTAGTACGGCTTTCACCACTTTTAGCGGGATGACTTCTTGCCCTTCAGCCGTCATAACAGGCTGCTCAGACAACAAACCTAGGCTTTGAAGCACAGTAAAGACATTGATATAGTGCTCACCGAAACCCATCCAAAAGCGAATGTTTGGCACATCTAAGTTAGCTGATAACGAGTGAATCTCATCATGTCCGCTTAGGTAGCTGTTTTGCATACCAACCACAGGCAGATCGTCCGTACGTTTGACTTCAAACATTTTGTTTGACTGCCACTTACGATCTTGCCAAGAGTAAACCGTACCCGTAAATTCACGGAAATTAATCTCAGGATCAAAGTTAGTAGCGAAATATTTGCCATGGCTACCAGCATTGATATCGATAATATCGATGTCTGTGACCGAGCCTGCATCCATCATGTCATAGCCAAGACGCGCATAAGCGTTGACCATACCAGGATCGAATCCTGCACCTAAGATAGCGGTGATTTTATTGTCCGCACAGCGCTGCTTACGCTTCCACTCATAGTTGTTATACCATGGCGGCGTCTCACAGATCTTACGAGGATCTTCGTGAATAGCCGTATCAATATAAGCAACTTCCGTTTCGATACAAGCTTCTAGCACACTCATATTCAAAAAAGGTGAGCCAACGTTGATGACGATTTGGATGCCTGTTTCTTTTATCAGCTGTATCAGCGCAGGGATATCCATGGCATCGATTTGGTGCGTATGCAAAGTCGCTGGCTGCTTGAAGCTGCCTTTCTCTTGCACACTTTGGGCGATGGCATCACACTTATCTTTGGTACGTGAGGCAATATGAATATTACCGAGCACGTCATTATGCATGGCACATTTATGCGCAACTACTTGAGCGACACCGCCTGCTCCAATGATAAGTACGTCTTTTTTGTTGGTTGTAGCTTGTTGGTTTGTGTTCAATGAACAATCCTCCTTTGTGTCCCTGTCGATACCATTGATAGCGGCTATGCAAAACAGAAACGAGTGAATGATATGCGTGAATTAAAAAGGAAGACCGAGGAAAACCCACGCACCCGTCGGGCAAATGCCATTTTTTACCAATGGATATTTGCCCGAGGCGATTATAACAATTTTTTAATCTCTTTTTGGCAAAAATTCATGAATAAACAGCAATCTTATTAACAATGTAAATATGATGCTAAAACTCCATTCTGAATATTAAGACAAACTTGCCTTATAATCCTGATAATCAAACTCACGCTGCACATCAATCGATCCATCAAGGCGACGAATCACAATCGCTGGCATGTTGACACCATTGAACCAGTTTTTCTTCACCATGGTATAACCTGCAGCATTACCAAAGGTAATCTGATCGCCTATCTGTAAATTACTTGGCAAGTCGTACTCACCAAAAATATCCCCTGCCAAACAAGAACGACCATAAATGAGCGTACTGTCTACCTCACTTTCGAGAATAGGTTCTGACGTCTCAATCACTGAATGACCGATAGGAGCGATATCCATTGCTGTATTGTTGATAGCGGCAATAGGTGCTGACTCGCGGTAAATCAGTAGATCAAGCATGTGCGCCTCGATAGACGAGTCAACCACGGCAAGGTGCTTTTCATTGTGCATGGTGTCTAGTACGGTCGTGACTAGCGAGCCAGCGCCATGAATGCTCGCTTCTCCTGGCTCAAGATAGACTTGCACGCCATACTGTTCGCTAAATCCTTTTAACCTTTCAGCGAGCTTTTCTAGTGGATAATCAGGCGCGATAAAGTGGATACCGCCGCCTAAGCTTACCCACTCTAATTGCGCCAGAATATCGCCAAATCTGTTTTCAATATCTGCCAGACTTTCGCTAAAGGCTTCAAAGCTGTCATTTTCACAATTGTTATGAATCATAACGCCGGTAATGTCACCAAGTACCGCGGTGATTTTATCTTTGTCATGCTCACCCAAACGGCTAAAAGGACGGGCAGGATCAGCGATAATAAATGACGAGTTACTGGTTTTTGGATTTAAACGCAGGCCGACAGGAATGTCTTGCGCACGTGCCTGCTCGCCAAAAGCATTAAGCTGCGAGATAGAGTTAAAGATGATTTTATCCGCGTATTTTAATACTTCAGGGATTTCATCTGCACTATATGCCACGCTGTAAGCATGCGTTTCTTTTTTGTCTTTACTACTCGCATCATCATTATTGCCAAAAGTCTCATAGCCCAGACGGACTTCATTAAGTGACGACGAAGTCGTACCATGCAGATAAGACTGCATAATATCGAACACGCCCCATGTGGCAAAGCATTTCAGTGCTAATAATGCCTTTGCACCGGACAGCTCACACAACCGTGCAATGATTTGCATATTGGCCACGATGGCTGCTTCATCCAGTAAGTAGTAAGGCGTTGGCACATTGATAGACTGGCTGGTAGATTTGGTAAAAGTTGGATTGGTAGACGATGTATTCATGATGGTGCACCCGATAGCATTTGATAACAGTAGCGAATAATATTTTTCGCTATAGTAGACTAAATTTATCATGATTAGAATAGTTTATGGCACTTTCAACCGACTACTCCACCTCGTCCAGTCAAGCCAACTCGGCCCAATTGGATCCAAAAAACATTGATTTGGCCCATCTAGATCCTAATGCACGTGCTGTATTGGACTTTTGGTTTGACCCAAACAATGAGCAATATTGGTTTGCACAAAATGATAACTTTGATAGACAAATAAAAAATAAATTTGGCGATATCTGGCAAGCAGCCAAACAGGGTGAATGTGTGACTTGGCGACTTTCAGAGTCATCATTAGACAGTAATAGCTCAATCACGGCTTTGGCTGGACGCTTGGCAGAAATTATCGTGTTGGATCAGTTTTCACGTAACTTATGCCGCGGGCAAGTCGGTGCCTTTGCACAGGATGGTATGGCAGTCGCTTTAGCACAAGAAGCCAGTCAGCAACCCTATTTTGACACACTGCCGATGGAATGGCGCAAGTTCATCATCATGCCGTTTATGCACTCTGAATCTGCAGTCATCCATGAGCGCTATCTGCCATTATTTGAACAATTGGATGATGCTTACACTTTAGACTTTGAACATCGCCATAAAAATATCATTGAACAATTTGGGCGTTATCCTCATCGCAATAATATGTTGGATCGTGAGTCAACTTACGAGGAAGAAGTGTTTTTGCAGCAGCCAAACTCATCGTTCTAAGTATTTTTGACCATTTAAACTTTATAGTGGTTAAATTAAAAGATGAAAAGCCACCTGCCTATAAATAAGTAGGTGGCTTTTCATCTTTTAATGACAGCATATTTTATAGAAGAAATATGTCGATCAAATCTACTGCCCTTTTAAATACGCCTCCATTAGCTTTCTAGCGCCTTTCTAACAGGTGCAAAGCTACGCCTATGCTCGGATAATACGCCATAGGTGTCAATCGCCTCCATATGTGCACGCGTTGGATAACCTTTGTGTTTGGCAATTCCGTATTCTGGGTACTGTGTATCAAGCGCATACATGGCTTCATCACGGCTTACTTTTGCCAAGATACTGCCCGCGGCAATACTAGTATGACGAGCGTCGCCCTTCACCCATGCTTGGCAGTCGATATTAGCCTGTTCGACCCCGCATTTAGCAAGCTTAACAAAGTCCAACTCTGGACAACGATTACCATCAAATAGTACTTCAACTTGTAACGGTTCAACAGCATCCAATTCCATTTCACAGGCTATGGCAAATTGTTGAGCAATCACTTCTATCAATGTTTCGGTACATAGACGCATCCCTAGCATGGTCGCTTGCAAGATATTGACCTGATCAATCACTGCTGCAGGTATGTCAGCGATGACATAGCCGATTGCATATTGCTTCACCAACGGATAAAGAATGTCACGCTTTTTTTCACTCAACTGCTTGGAGTCTGTCAATATAGACAGCGGCGTACCTGTGAGTGGCTGCTCCTCAATCAGTCCTGACCAAGCGGCAGGCAATATCGCAGCGGCAACATTGACGCTCCCGAGCAAAGGCCCACGCCCTGCTTCATCGATGCCAATTTGTAGCATTGGCTGTGTTAAACCTTGCTGTCTATCTACTGAATATTGAGTGAGAAGCTCAGAGACATTGAGTCGTCCGGACAAGTGAATGGGGGCTGCCAATTGGATATATTGACCTTTAATATCAATGCTCTCAATACTCACTTTAATTGGTATCATTGAGCTGTCGGTACTGTGCTGTTTACTCATAGCGTTGCTGTATCTTTTTATTAAAATAGTGGAAATGTAGCATGCATCAATCTGCGGTATTGTGCATTAGGCTTTGTGGTCTTTTTGAATAAACCATTGCTCAACCACGCTATTGGCTGGGTCGTGGTTGCTTTGCTGTTCTAATGACTGCTTGGTAGCGACAAGGTCTCTCAACTGCTCGGCATAGGCCCGCGGTTGCAATAAACGCATGAGCGTACGGCAAATATTATCCCCGCTTGCCTGCTCTTGAATCAGCTCAGGAACGATGGCCGTACCCGCCAAAATATTAGGCAGCGCCACATATGGCACTTTTACCAAGCGTTTGGCTATCTGATAGGTTAGCTTGTTTAATTGGTAAACCACGACCATCGGCCGCTCTAGTAGCATTGCCTCTAACGTTGCCGTGCCAGACGCTAGCATAACGACGTCTGATGCGGCCATGGCTTGCTGACTAAACGTTGGCTGGCTGTCATCATATACCACGACTATCGCGGCTCGCAGCTGCTCTGAGCGTTGATCAATCACATCTTGGACGATATATTGATGATTCTGATCCACTGTTGGAATGATAAAACATAGCTTTGGATCTAGTAGTATTAGCCTTTGAATACCATCTAGCATCAACGGTAAAATAGCGGTTATCTCTCCGCGTCTCGAGCCTGGCATGACACAAACAAGCTGGCTGACGTCATCAAATCGCTCAATAAAGAACTGCTGCAAACCGTCATTGTGCCAAACCAATTCGCTACGGCGCTGATTAATCGGTGTCTCTAGTAATGTCTGATCAATAGTGCGTAGTAGCGGATGACCGACACATATCGCTGGGTGATTATGGCGCTCATAAACAGGTAGCTCAAAAGGAAATAAGCACAGCACCAGATTGGTCGCGGCCTTAATATTATGAATGCGTGACTCACGCCATGCCCAAATAGACGGACTGACATACTGCACACAAAACACGCCTTTTGGCTTTAGCTTTTTAGAGACTCTAAGGTTGAAATCAGGGGCATCAATACCGATGAACCAATCAATATTAGCGGCTTTGAATGCGCTCAACAGCTCACGGCGGGCTTTAAGCAAGTCAGGCAGTTGGCCCATCACTTCCACCAACCCCATGACTGCCAGGCGCGACAAAGGAAAAATACTTTGTAGCCCCTGCGCCTCCATCATGCTACCGCCCACACCTACCCAGACAATATCATCACGCAAGTTGTTCATTTGTTGCATAAAATCTGCACCCAAACTGTCACCTGATACTTCACCTGCGACGATACCTATCACTAATGGCGTCGATTTTAACTCAGGTGTCTGCTCTGTGAGTTCAGTATGTTTATCAGGTGTAGAAAAATCTGTCATGACAAGCTCTCGATATTAAAAAACACAATGTTATAAAGAATAAAAAATAATTATTATGAAATAATACTTGGGAAATCTACACTAAAATACGGTGATTGATGAGTATTCTCAGCACTCACTATTTTAGCGTCCTATCGTTTATGTTGTCATCATACGTGACGATGATATAAATAGCTAAGTTAGCTGATAAAAGTAGCGTGATATACCTATGAAAAATAACTTAAAATTTCGGTCACTATTTCACTATAGATAAAATATTAAACAGAAATCTTACGTCTATTACGCCCAATATAAGACTGATAATAACCAAGTATAACTAAGTTTTGTTTTTATCATTCCAGTTATGAGTCAATAAACTCGCCGACTACCCTTGTCAACAGCCCGTTTTGTCCGCATAATGATTATTCCTATAAATTAGCTAGACGATATAATCATGACGACACCAGCTACCCATAATGCAGATATTGATGACGTGAACATTGAACAATTCATCCCCCTAATCACTCCAAACGAGCTCAAAACTGAGCTGCCTTTGTCAGAGAAAGCGTATGACACGGTTTTGAAAGGCCGTAATACTATCCAAGACATTTTGGATGGCAAAGACAAACGCTTATTTGTGGTCATCGGCCCTTGCTCTATCCATGATATCAAAGCCGCCCACGAATATGCCGATCGCTTAGCCATATTGGCAAAAGAAATCGAAGACAGCGTTTTCGTTGTGATGCGTGTCTATTTTGAAAAGCCGCGTACCACTGTCGGCTGGAAAGGTATGATTAATGACCCTGATATGAACGACAGCTTCGATATCGAAAAAGGTCTACGTACGGCCCGTAAACTGCTGATTGATCTGAACGAAAAAGGCTTGCCTTGTGCGACTGAAGCATTAGATCCAAATACCCCGCAGTACATGCAGGATTTGATTAGCTGGTCAGCGATTGGTGCACGTACCACTGAGAGCCAAACTCACCGCGAGATGAGCTCTGGTCTATCATGTCCAGTTGGCTTCAAGAATGGTACTGATGGCGGCATGACAGTCGCAGTCAATGCTATGCAAGCTGTAAAAGCGGGTCATAGCTTCTTAGGTCTATCATCAGATGGCAAAGTCTCTATCATCAAATCTAAAGGCAACCCTTACGCGCACGTAGTATTGCGTGGCGGTAATGGCAAACCTAACTATGATCAAACAGCTGTCTCTGAAGTTGAAGATGCGCTGGCTGCAGGCAAAACCAGTAGCAAAATTATGATTGACTCAAGTCATGCCAACTCAGGTAAAGACCCATATCTACAGCCTATGGTCATCAAAAACGTCGCTGAGCAAATTCAGAACGGCAACAAATCTATCATCGGTATGATGATTGAGAGTCACCTAAAAGGCGGCAATCAAAAACTGACTGCTGATTTGAGCCAGCTTGAATATGGCAAATCTATCACTGATGGTTGTTTAGATTGGGACAGTACCGTCGTTGCGCTACACAACTTACGTGACATGGTAAAAGACGTATTACCTAACCGCTAATCGTCATTGGCTTATAATTGATTACTATAAGCCAAGCATAAAAAATCCCGTCCGACATAATAATGTTGGACGGGATTTTTTATGCTTTCAATTCAGTCACAAGGTCATTTAACCTACTTGCTCGCTGCACCTAACACACTATTCAAACTCTCAAGCACATGCTTAGATGAGACTTGCTGCTGCAACTCAAGCAACTGATTGTGCGCCATCTGGCGATGTGATTCAGCCAACGTATTCCAACGTGCCAGCACTTGCAACAAACGCGAGGCCAAAACAGGATTGGCATCATCTAGCTTTTTGATCACGCCTGTATAAAGGCTCAACCCTTCTCCTGTCCACAACGCTGTTGGCTGTGACGTAAAGGCACTGATGACGGAGCGTACACGGTTAGGCGTATTCCAATCAAAATCAGTATGAGAAATCAACGACTCGATAGTCTCAGCCGTGACAGTATCAGCGGACGCTTGCACACTAAACCATAAATCGATAACCAAATCATTGCTGTTAAAGCGCTCATAAAAATCGGCTAAATAAGCATCAGCATTTGCTACCTGATGATTGACCATCACTTTTAGCGCACCGAAACGCTCTGTCATACAGTTGGCATTGTCATACTGCTGCTGTGCCCATGCTGCTGCATCTTCAATTTTGGCCGTTAGTGCCATGTCTAACACCACATTACGTAGCGCACGAGTACCACGTGCCTCAGAGCTATCTTCATAAGACTGCATCGGCAGCTGTTTATAAAGCACTGCCCACTGATCTTTTAAGGTATCTGCCACCAGTTGGTACAAGCCTTCACGTTGCGCTTTCACCAACGCTGGATCGTAATCTTTATGAATAGCAGACGCCAACTCTTGGGCTGATGGAATATCTAGCAAACGTGCTGCCAACATCGCATCTTCAGCTGCCAAGTCAGGCAATGTCTGAGCCAGTGCGCTTAGATAGACATCAGGACTGCTCTTCGATCCTTGGCCTTGTAGCAAGATACGATTTACGAGCATTTGCGTCACTTGCCAGCGGTTAAAACCATTGGTTTCATGCTTGAGCAAAAATGCCAAGTCTTCATCTTGATAATCATAATTGAGCTGTACTGGCGCACTGAAATCACGCAGCAACGAGACTACTGGCTCACTAGTCACATTTTCAAAGGTAAATGACTGTGTTGCTTGATCGAGCAATAACATACGTTCGGCGATGATGTCACCAGAGTCTTGATCAAACAGCGCAGTCGCTACCGGAATAGGCAATGGTTTTGGTGCAGAAAAACCATTGACATGGCGAGTTTGCTGACTAAGCGTAATGGTTAATGTCTGCGCAGCGCTATCATAGCTTTGATGGCCAGAGACCACTGGTGTGCCTGGCTGACGATACCAATCTATGAAGTTTTCAATCTTGCTATCAGTGATACTCAGCGCAGATAAGAAGTCCTCAACGGTCACTGCCTGCCCATCATAACGGCGAAAATACTCATCAGTGCCCTTGCGGAAATCATCAGGCCCTAACGTATTCGCAATCATACGGACAATTTCAGCGCCTTTCTCATAGACGGTCGTCGTGTAAAAGTTATTGATCTCAACGAAACTCTCAGGACGTACAGGATGTGCCAGCGGCCCTGCATCTTCTGCAAACTGATGCGCACGCAATGTTGCGACATCGTCGATACGCTGTACAGCACGCGACTGCTGATCTGCTGAGAACGATTGGTCACGGTAAACAGTAAAGCCTTCTTTTAGACACAGCTGGAACCAGTCACGGCAGGTTATGCGATTGCCTGTCCAGTTATGAAAATACTCATGAGCGATGATGGCTTTGACACTGAAGCTACGTGAGTCAGTCGTTGTCTCTGGGCTAGACAATACGCAGGCCGTATTAAAAATATTCAGGCCTTTGTTTTCCATCGCACCCATATTGAATTGGCTAACCGCCACGATCATATAACGATCTAAATCGTATGGTCGGCCATAATTGACCTCATCCCACTCCATGGCATCTTTTAGCGCTTGCATACCGACATCGCATTTATCGATATCAGCAGACTTGGCATATACCTCAAGCTTGACGTCTCGACCTTCGCTTGTCGTATAAGAGTCTGTCAATACATCTAAATCGGCGACGACACAGGCAAACAGATAGCTTGGTTTATTAGTCGGATCATGCCAGATTGCATAATGGCGGTCTGGCGCATCGGCCAACTCACCAGACTCAACCAAATTACCATTGGCCAATAGCGTTGGGTAGCGCTTATCTGCTTCCAGACGTGTGGTAAATATCGCTAGCACATCAGGACGGTCTGGATAAAAGGTAATCTTGCGGAAGCCTTCAGGCTCACATTGGGTGACAAACATGGTATCGTCACCACTACCTGCCATATATAGGCCTTCAAGTGCAGTATTGGTCTGCGGGCAGATACGTACTTGGATATCTAGAACGACCTCATCAGGTGCATTCGATATTGTCAGTTTGTCAGCATCTTGCTGATAATGCTCAGCAGTCAGTGTCTCGCCATTCATACTAATAGCAAGCAGCTCTAACGCTTCACCAAATAATACGATATCTCCTGCTGTTTGACGTATCATTTTTAGCGTACTGTCTACCTGCGCAAACTCTTCAAACAACTTAATATTTAAATCAACCGTTTCGACATCAAAGCTTGGTTTTTTATAGTCCTTTAGGTTGATTTTACTCGGTGCTTGCGGTGGCACGTCTGGCATATCAGCATTGATGATTTGAGCATCAGTTTCAGCAGTAGACATATAAATTCCTATTATTTTTTATGATATAAATATACGAATGGTATTGGTACAAGAGCTTGTTAGACTTATAACTAAATTGACCTGAACGGCCAAATTTCAAGTGCAGGTCTAAAGATTATAGCATCCAGAAGAAATGCAGATGTATATGTGGTATTTCAAGCTAGGTTGAGACAACTTGTGTTAATCAATCATTGGATAATGATGCTTAAAATGATTTAATAGATTCACTACTGATCACCATTCAATTAACGGCCTATTATATGACAAAGCATACTGCCCGTCGTTCAGACATTACTTTACCATTACTCATAGATTACGTTGATGCCCTACTACCATCGTTAGTGACGCAAGAAGACACACCGGAAATGACTGAACAGCTCAATGATATCACTGAGTTATTATGGGTGGTACAAGACAAAAATGCACGCATGGCATTAAAGACAGAACTAAAAGAATATCTCAGTAATAAAGACAGCAATAATGAAATGGAACAGGTTGAAGCGCTACAGATAGTAACGTTATCAGAGCTTACACAGCAGCAACTGCCTGAACGGTATGAGCTTGCCTGTTTTTGGTTACCTGCATTGTCATCCGAGCTACTACAGCAATATATTCCACTACTGATGCGCTATCGTGATCTGTATGCTGCGCATCTGCTAATCGCACTTGAGAGCAGCATAAGCTTGCAAGCTTATGGCTTTACGCCATTTGATATTTTGAATGAGCAATCTTTAGAGATTGGCTTAATGAATCAAAAAAACTCACCTGTAGCAACAGCAGCCACCCTTTGGCAGTTTAATTTATATGACTATAAACAGCTACCGAATTGGCTCAATGCTGACTACTGGGCCAACCCTGAAAACTGGGGCAAGCATCGATGGTAGTAAGCCTCATATCTATATGTAAATTCTAGAATTATTTACAGTAAAACTAATTACATAAAGTAACATTTAGTATATTATAGATAGCAATTGCCCAAGTTTTATCCTAAGCAGTTTAAAAAAACAATTTAATTAAAATTTTAGGAGCTCAGCATGTCAACTAACTTTTCTAAGATCGCCGTTCTAACTGTATTAGCAAGCGCAATCGCCATTACTACAGGTTGTGCTACCAAACGTACAAACTCTGAAGTTGTGGTTGCCCCACTAGGTATCCCAGGTGGTCAAGCTGGATATAATGGCTCTGTTTCTATGAACAACTCTAGCGCCGTTATGGCTGGTGCTGAGAACCTACAAGCCGTTGTATATTTCGGCTATGATAGCAGCGAAATCACAGCACAATCAGCCAGTGTTTTGAATCAACATGCAAGCTTGCTTAGCTCAAACCCATCAGCTGGTGTTGTTATCGCTGGTCACACTGATGAACGTGGCAGCCGTGAATACAACATCGCATTGGGTGAGCGCCGTGCTCAAGCAGCGCGCAACTATCTTGCCACCCAAGGTGTGTCTACAAATAACATCCGTGTCATCAGCTATGGCGAAGAACGCGCTGCTGCTGCTGGTAACACTGAAGCTGATTATGCACAAAACCGTCGTGCTGAGCTGTCTTACTAAGAGTCGTACAACCAATCAGAATCAAATAAGCTCAACTTGATTCATAAAAGCCCAGTGATATTGATATTACTGGGCTTTTTACGTGTTACTGGGGCATATCTTCAATTCACTCGATAGTCATCTAAATGGGCTAAAAATGGCTAAATCTTGCCAAACATTGTCAAATAGCTAGCTAATATCTCGATATTATCTGCGCTATTTTTCTTGTTTGACGGCAATTTATCTCATTTTTATCACCATTTTTGAAATGAAGACACGCCCTAAACAAAAAACAAACTCATACCAATCGATATAATTAATGATGCCAACCTTACGCCTGACGCATATTCAATTTACTCAGCTACAGCCCATGACCTGGTGTGCTACCGCGCAGGTAAGTGAATCTCCACATCTTAGGCACCAAGACTTGTGGAGCAAATCGTTGGGTCGACTAATTGCTGACGATTCATATATAAATACTGATGAATGGTACAAACGTAGTTGGCAATACCACATATCACCAGATAATTTATCAGTGCGTGATATCGCTCGTGCCCAACGTCAGCGACAGCGTAGAGGCGTACGCCTGTTGTTAGAGCAATTACTGGATAAGCTAGCACTCAGCGATACGTTAGATGAATCCGCATTCCCGTATCGCCTTGTCAAAGGTGGGCACTACGTATGCTTCAGTCATACAGGTGGCAAAAGCAAGACAATTCATGCACCGATGAGCAGTACCGTCGCCGTGGTGATTAGCCCTCACCACCCTATAGGTGTGGACGTAGAGCTCAATAATGTTGCATGGCATGTGGCAAAGCGATTTTACTCAGACAATGAGATTGTGATCTTGCAATCATTACCCGTGATTCAACGCGACACGATCGCCAAGTTGCTGTGGCAGATAAAAGAAAGCTTTATTAAAATTCATCAATACAAACTGGCTCAAGGTTTGGGAACAGATTACTCCCATCTTATTGATGACTTAATAGATGCCAGTAGAGAGCCGTCAGCTTTAACCGTCATAACTGACCATAAATTACCTTATCAAATTGCCGTTTTATCTATACAACAGACGGTCGTTGTTTTTTAGATAAGTGACAATTATATTAATTTAGATAGCGATTATTGTTTTAAACAACGACTGTTACTTTATTTCAGACAAAAAAACGACCCTAAAAAGGGTCGTTTTTTTGCGCTTACTTTTCTTCTAATGACAGCCTTTAGACTGTGATTAGATTAGAAACGGTAAGTTGCACCAACTTTAACAATTGGCATCCACTCTAACCAATCTTTATTTTCAAGCTCAGTTTCAGCAGCTTTAGCAGCAGCAACAGCATTATCGCTAGTACCAGTAGCCGTTACAGTTGCGTCTGTTTTACCCATATAAGCAGCACCTAACTCTCCGAACACACCGAAGTTGTTAGTGATATTAGGACGGAAACCGATAGTAGCATAAGGAGCTAGCTTGTTACGATGCTCGATATTACCTTCTAGAGTACCAACTTCAGCTGAGTCATAGCTAACGTTATCGATTTTATATGAACCATTTTCAGAGTTTGCACGGATATCGATATCGTTATCAGGAACGATAATACCAGCACCAACTGTGAACCAGTTACTAGCAGGACGTAATTGCACGCCTAAGTACGGGTTGCTGAAATCTGAATCTACTTCGTAGTTTACGTCGTCAACATCGAAATCACCGCCGAATAGGTCAGCTGCATCACCACCTGCCCAACCAGCTTGTAACTCAGTTTTCTCATTTAGTGAGTAACCAACGCTAGCACCATAACCCAAAGTACCAGCTTCAGCACTTACAGATGCTGGGTTAATAGCGGTGTTGAAAAGTGTCTTAGTACCACCAAAAATAGCGCCAGTAGTATTACGAACAGCACCCGTAGTTTTACCGACAATACCAGTATTAGTAGGTTCTGCTTCATAGGCGACGGCAACTGGCTCAGCTTCATAAGCAACAGCAACTGGCTCAGCTTCATATACCATTGCATCAGCTTCATCAACAACGATAACTGGTTCAGCAGCAAAAGCAGCAGTTGATGCCATGACAGCAGCAGAAATAGCCGTTAGTTTAATAAATTTCATCAATATTCTCCTAAAGAATGTAATAACTCGCCCGTAAAAAAATGATAATTCAGATTTTGATATCAATCATTTTTGTTGAGGAGATTAAAACAATTTTGGCCTTAAAAGTCATCCCTATAGATGCGCTTTTTATTTGCCATTATGTAAAGATTGCATAGGTATTGTAATAATTACTACACCAATCCGTAAAACTCTGGGTTTCTGTTACACAATACTCTTATAGCTACTGAATAGCGTAAACATTGATATCGAACAGCTTAATGTTCACGTAAGGGTATTACAAAATATGTCATTATAGTGAACGACCTTTCCATTAAACTCAGTGGCTGTTATATAGCTTATTACTACGGTTTGTTGTACTTTGTGAGTTGGTGTAGCCACTGTTGCTTTAAATAGGTTTTTAGACACATTCATTAATCATACAATTGTTTCTATATAGTATGAGCAGATAGCGTACCTAAGACTTGTCTAAGCTCAATATTGTGCTAAATTAGAAGTAGTTAAGAGTATGGCAATAGCCTGCATATTCTCAACCACCTGTCTGATTGATTAAAACATTATGATATTTCCTGCTGTATTATTTTTATTATTGAGCCATCCATATGCCTAAAGTATCGTCGATTACCCGTGTGTTAGAGATTATCGAAGCTGTGTCTTATGCTTCAAAGCCTCTCTCTCCACTTGAGCTGTCACAGGAATTAGACATTCCTAAACCAACCATGCATAGATTGATCCAGAATTTGGTTGATGAGGGTTTTGTGACCGTCGATATTGGAGGTGGCATCATTCCTGGCAAACGAGTACGTAACTTGAGTGTTGAGCTGTGGCAGCAGCGCCAGTTCTTTAATGAACGACAAATGGTTTTGCACAAATTAGTAGAAGAGGTAAAAGAAACGTGCGGGATTGCTATTCCCTATTATATGGACATGCTCTATACCAACCGTGCACAGACCGCTCTACCGCTACAGATTTATCTGCCCGTAGGTGCCAAGTCACCAATGTGGTGTACCGCTACCGGTAAGCTGTATTTGAGTCAGTTATCTGCTACCAGTCGCAACAAGATACTGCAAAGTCTGCCACTAGATAAGTTCACCAAAAACACCATCACCGATATCGATGCGTTAAATAAAGAGCTGGATCATATTGCTGAAATGGGTGTGGGTATCGACAACGAAGAGTTTATCTCTGAAATGGTAGCCGTATCCGTACCGATACTTGATAAAAAGTCGCGCTATCTGGCCTCGCTATATATTCATGCGCCAACCGTACGCCTATCTTTGGACGAGCTACTAACACACGTGCCACGATTACAAGCAGCAGCACAAGATATCCAATCGCTAGTATATGAGCTACAAAGCTAAAGCAGCGACCGTTAAATGACTATCATTAAATGGCTATAATTGGATGTCTATAAAAAGGCCTGCACTAAGATATTAGCGCAGGCCTTTTTATATGGTTAAACACATCTTTCTAATGTCTCAATTACTTTCTCTTGGTGCTAAGAGAGTACCGAACTATCATGACGCGCCATGATGCTAGAAAAATCTCTATCACCATTTTCGACTGTATGCGCTTCATATAACTCTGCAGCCTTAGCACCCATCGGCGTATCAACGTTTGTATTCTGAGCGGTTTGCAAAGCCAGATTAAGGTCTTTTTGCATCAGCTTAGTCATAAAGCCACCTTGATAACCATTGCTCGATGGTACGTTCTCCATTACTTGCGGGTAAGGATTGTACACTTCTAATGTCCAGTTACGGCCTGAACTTTGTAGCATAATATCTGATAACACCTTGGGATCTAAGCCATTTTTGACGCCCAAATTAATCGCCTCTGCTGTCCCAGCCATAAGAATACCTAGCAGCATATTATTACAGATTTTTGCGACTTGTCCGGCACCATGCTCGCCAGCATGAAAGATGTTTTTGCCCATGACTGCCAGTATTGGTTCCGCTCTCGCAAACGCGTCAGTACTGCCGCCCACAATGAAAGTCAAACTGCCTGCAATAGCGCCGCCCGTACCACCGGAGACTGGCGCATCTAAGAACTCTATACCCAGCTTGCTTGCCGCCTCTGCCACGGTCCTTGCATCAGCCGCTGCGATAGTACTGCTGTCAATCACCAATGTGCCCTGTGGTAACTCTGCAAGCAAACCGTTGGTGCCATCTTCACCCAAATAGACAGAATGAACGTGCTTGCCAGCAGGCAACATACTAATGATGACTTGGGCATTGCTTACAGCAGCTTTAGGACTGTCTGCCACCCTAGCACCTGCTTGCTGTAAGCGCTGGGTCGCATCCTCAGACAAATCATAGACAGATAATGCATAACCTGCTTTTAACAAGTTCTCCGCCATTGGCGCGCCCATATTACCAAGCCCGATAAAAGCAATGTTTGGCTTCGCACTGCCACTATCAGCAGTATTTACATCCTGTGTATTCATCTCATCATTCCTTGATGGTTATATAGTCAGCATGACGCACGCTTGTGTTTCGTGTACGTCATGCCATTATGTCGTTCAGTGTGGTATGTCTAATTAATATAAATCAACTGGTTGATTTATATTGTTAGCGCACAAACTTATTGCCTGCTGCTTCAGTACCCAACCAACTGTCTAAAGGGTGCTCACCTGTCGCATAAGGGTTCAAAAAATGCTGTTGGATATATGCCTGCCCCTCTGCATTGAGACAATCGGCTAATGAACGCGACCATTGAGGGCTACGGTCTTTATCAATCAGTAGCGCACGTACGCCTTCTTTAAAGTCAGGATTGGCCGCACAATGTACCGCCACATTGGTTTCTAGATATAAAACTTGCTCTAACGACAGGTCAGCAACTTTGTGATAAAGCGCATAGGTCAAAGCGACGGTAACGGGACAACCATGTCGATAAGTAGCGACTGCTCGCTGCGCCCAACTGTCTGCTGCAAAGTCTGAATGTAACGTTGCTAATGCCTCATCACTTTGCAATATGGCATCGATATCTCCTAAGCCACCGCTGTTCATCAGCTGCTGAATAGGTTGCCAATATTTTGCTAAATTGCTGGCAGGTAACTCAGCAACTGATTGCGTAGCGAGTGCGTGGCTAACGATACTATGCGTACTATTGTTATCGCATTTGTCCTTACTGCTGGCAGCTGGTTGCCAATCGCTCTGTTTTAAACTTTGTATGACCGCATCATAGTCACTACTAGCGACGGCATACTCTGCTAGATTGGCCAATATCGCATCACTACCATTACACATCGCACCCGTTAACCCTAAAAACAGACCTGTTTTGGCAGGCATATTCTGCAAAAACCAACTGCCAGAGGCATCAGGGAATAGTCCGATAGTCACTTCTGGCATCGCAAAGCGGGTACGCTCAGTGACCAAACGATGGCTACAACCTGCCATCAATCCCATACCTCCGCCCATGATGATACCGTCACCCCAGAGTATTAATGGCTTGGCATAAAAATGCATCTGACGATAGAGGCTATATTCATAACTGAAGAACTCTGTCGCATAAGGGTTCGGTAACGGTGCATTGATCGACATACTGTCATACAGCTTACGAATATCACCACCCGCACAAAAAGCCTTATCGCCTGCGCCTTTTAATACCAGAGCGACTATCTGTGCATCACTTGCCCACGCATCTAGCTGCTGTGATAATAATTTGCACATATCAACACTCAGCGCATTGAGAGATTTGGGCGTATTGAGCGTCATGACGCCAATCAGATGACCACAATCTGTCGGTTCAGTATTGAACAATACTGACGCTTCTTGCTCTGTGCTTTCTGTGACTTTTTGATTATTATTCGTTGCGGTTATAGCTGCTGTCATAAAAGGTACCTGCAAAAATTAAAATGAGTAAAACGACTGTTAGGACATCTTACCTACAGCCTATTTATTTTGCCAATTCGGTTTGCGCTTCTCTAAAAACGCTTGCACGCCTTCGCGCTGATCGTTGGTATCGAACAACTTAACAAACGCTTCGCGCTCATGGATAAGGTTTTGTGCAGGCGGGGTATTTCTGGCGGCTTGGATAAGCGCTTTAGAATAGCTGACGGCAACAGGAGACTGCTTAGCCACTTTTTGCGCTAGTGCTTGCGCCACTTTTAATCCTTCTCCTTTGGCCACAACTTCCTCAACCAGTCCGATACGTAACGCTGTCTCTGCATCAACGCGCTCACCGCATAAAATCATACGTTTTGCCCAACCTTCGCCAACGAACCAAGGCAGATTCTGTGTGCCACCCGCGCATGGCAATAATCCCACACCGGTCTCTGGCAATGCCATTTGTGCATGCGCTTCTGCGATACGAACATCACAGGCCAACGCACACTCAAGTCCGCCGCCCATCGCATAGCCGTTGATGACGGCAATACTGACACCGCGATACGCTGATAGCGCCTCAAACGCTTCGCCAAAAGCAATTGCCATGCTGATTGCACGACCTTTATCGCCATCTGAAAAATTGTTTAAATCAGCACCAGCTGAAAAGAACTTCTCGCCATCACCATGAATAATCAAAGCATAAATATCATCATTGGCATTGAGGTCAGTCACCAGCTGTTTGAGTGCTGGCAGACTGTCCATCGTCCACGTATGGGCTGGTGGGTTATTCAATGTCACGGTAGCAGCATGACCATCAATCGATAACTTAAGATTGGTATAATCCGTCATAAATAATCCTTTATTTTATCTGAATCGGGTATGGTTAAATGGTTAGCCATTAGGGCGTGTCATCAATTAGATGGAGAATATGCCCTAATACAATTAACGCAATTGATCCAACGCATCGTCCTGTAATAACTGACGCGAGACAATTACTCGCATAATCTCATTGGTGCCTTCCAAAATCTGATGCACACGCAAATCTCGTACATGACGCTCAAGTGGATACTCATTTAGATAGCCATAACCACCGTGTAGCTGTAAGGCTTCATTGGCGACATCGAAGCACAGGTCAGTAGAGAGACGCTTTGCCATTGCGCAGTAGGTAGACGCTTGGACATCATTGTTATCGACTTTGCTCGCTGCTAGATAAAGCATTTGTCGCGCGCTAATGGTCTGGGTCAGCATATCCGCAAGTTTAAACTGTACCGATTGTAAATTAGCAATCTGGCTACCGAATTGGCTACGCTCTTGCACATAGTTGGTCGCCGTCTCTAATGCTGACTGCGCTGTACCAACAGCACAGATACCAATGTTGATACGACCACCATCTAAACCTTTCATCGCAATACGAAAGCCTTGACCTTCCTCACCGATTAAATTCTCTACTGGAACTTTCACATCTTTAAAGCTTATCGTGCGGGTTGGCTGTGCTTTCCAGCCCATTTTATGCTCGTTTTTACCATATTCGATACCAGCACTATTAGCATCTACCACAAAAGCCGAAATGCCCTTTGCGCCTGCGCTGCCTGTACGTGCCATGACGACTAACACATCGGTAGACCCTGCGCCTGAAATGAATGTTTTCTCTCCAGTTAGTACATAATGCTCGCCTTGCTTATCCGCTTTGGTACGCAGAGAAGCCGCATCGGAACCAGCATTGGGTTCCGTTAGGCAATAACTACCCAACCACTCTCCACTCACCATATTGGGTAAATATTTCTGACACAAAGCATCGCTACCATATTCACCTATCATCCAAGCAGTCATGTTATGAATACTCATATAAGCAGCAACGGCAGTATCACCCCATGCAAGCTCTTCAAACACCATGGCAGAGTCTAAGCGTGGTAATCCCAAACCATCATATTCTGGATTGGTATACAATCCTAAAAACCCAAGCTCGCCTGATTTTCTGATGACATCAACTGGGAAATGCGACGTGCGATCCCACTCTGCTGCGTGTGGCTTTAGCTCTTTTTGGGCAAACTGCCGAGCGGTTTGGCGGAAGGCAATTTGGTCGTCGGTCAATGAAAAATCCATGAGGTCATCCTTGTGCGTGCATAGCAAATATGGTGTAGAGAATTTTATAAATCGTCAGTCTAATATTGTTCATATAGTCTTGGCTATACAGTATAGCAGCGGCATAACGACAATCATAAGATCAGGCTTTGTTAAAATATGCCCTAAGCAGGATTATCGCTATACCGCAAACATGTCGAACGAGCGATTAAATTGAAATGGTGGTATTGACACCACGGCTTGCCTCATCATCAAACCATCGCGCAGTAACAGTTTTGGTTTGAGTATAGAACTGCACGGCTTGCTTGCCATAAGGACCGAGATCACCAAGCTTACTAGCACGTGAACCTGAGAATGAGAACATTGGTAGTGGCACAGGAATCGGTAAGTTAATGCCAATTTGACCGACTTGAATGTCTTGCTGGAATTTATGTGCGGCGGCACCTGACTGAGTAAATATCGCCGTGCCATTACCATGTGGATTGGCATTGAGCATCTCAATCGCTTCATCAAGGTCGGCGGCACGCATGATACACAATACTGGCCCAAAGATTTCCTGCTGGTAAATCTGCATGTCGCTTGTAACGTTATCAAAGATAGTCGGGCCGACAAAGTTACCTTTCTCATATCCTTCAACGGTAATGCCGCGACCATCTAGAATCAGACTGGCACCTTCTTCTACCCCAGTACCAATCAAATGCTCCACACGGGCTTTTGCGGCAGGAGAAATCAGCGGGCCTAGGTCTTTATCATGCTTACCTGCTGATACGATCAACCTTTCTGCTTTGGCTTTAATGTCATCAATCCACTCACCTGCAGTACCAACCAGTACCACCACTGACAGCGCCATACAACGCTGACCGGCAGCACCAAATGCTGCGCCTGCTAGCTGATTAAGCGTCTGTTCTTTATTAGCATCCGGTAAGATAACACCGTGATTTTTTGCACCCATCATGCACTGGGCACGCTTGCCAGATTGACTGGCACGCTCATAGACGTGTTTGCCAACAGCGGTAGAACCGACGAAAGAAACGGCTTTGATATCAGGGTGATCACAAATAGCATCGACGGTAGCTTTACCACCATGAACGACGTTTAGCACGCCTTCAGGTACGCCAGCTTCAATCGCTAGTTCAACCAAACGCATGGTGACCATCGGGTCTTGCTCAGACGGCTTAAGAATAAAGGTGTTACCCGTAGCAATCGCCATTGGGAACATCCATAGTGGAATCATTGCTGGGAAGTTAAATGGTGTGATACCTGCACACACACCTAGCGGCTGCCAGATGCTATAGGTATCAACGCCTGATGCGACGTTTTCAACAAAGTCACCAATCTGTAAGTTTGCAATACCTGCTGCATGCTCGACCACTTCTAAACCACGGAATACGTCACCGCGAGCATCTGCAATCGTTTTGCCTTGTTCAGTGGTCAAAATCCCTGCTAGCTCGTCCATATGCTCGCGTATCAAGGCTTGATACTTTAAGAAGATACGGGCACGTGTGGTGATAGGTGTTTTGCGCCACGTTTGAAAGGCGGTCTGGGCGGCAGCGACTGCTTGGTTAATTTCATCGTCGGTCGTTTGTGGAACTTTTGCGATGACTTCTTGTGTGGCGGGATCGGTGATATCAATCCATTCGCTGGTATTAGAATCGACGAATTGACCATTGATGAGCTGCTGAACGTGGTGCATAAGATATCCTTATCTTTTTTGCGAAACTACCATGTGACGGTATAATCAACCCTCTATAAATTGGATACAGTGTCAGCCTCGCTTAGTCTACTATTTGTAGTAACTTCACTCTGCTTCCTCATATCCAAATTATATTGAACAGACTATATTTTGTATTGATAAAAATTAAATATTCATCAATAACTACCAAACATGGATGATTCTAAAATGATTTATTATGTATCGTTATTGACTATAGCAATAAATCAATTTTAGGGTCAAGCGCTTTATTAAACTTTTATGTTAGGTTATATCCACCAGTAAATATTATGGAAATTTAAAACTAAAAAAGCCCATGATGATTCATGAGCTTTTTACAAAATCGAGTGTCGTTATTGGTCAGCAATCAATAAAGTCACATTCCGCATTGATTAATAATCTTTCATAGACTGTTTGATCGCATCAATCGCGGGTGGATTATCGAGTGTCGACATATCCCCTGTTTCCTTCCCTTCTGCTAATGCACGAATGGCACGGCGTAATATTTTTCCAGAGCGGGTCTTTGGCAACGCTTGCGGGAAATAAATGGCCGCGGGCCTTGCAATACCGCCAAGGGATTTGACCACGGCACCGATGATTTGCTGCTCAATACGGAACCGATTTTCAGTCGTTGCCACCTGCTCATGATCTCTCAGCACACAGAATGCAATAGGCAACTCCCCTTTTAACTGATCTTGAATACCTACAACCGCACACTCTGCCATCTCTGGATGCATGCTGATCGCCTCTTCAATCTCTTGCGTACCAATACGATGACCAGCGACATTAATCACATCGTCTGTGCGTCCTAAGATATAGAAATACCCATCCTCATCAGTTACGGCATAGTCAGACGTTGAGTATTGTTGTCCATCAAACAAGCCGAAATAGCTACTGATAAAGCGCTCGTCGTTACGCCATACGGTAGTGAGACAGCCTGGTGGTAATGGGGCACTAATCGCTAGCAATCCTTTTTCGCCCGCAGCACAAGGCTCGCCTGTTTCTTCATTGATAACTTGCGCATCATAGCCATACATTGGATAACCAGGCGATCCTTGCTTATGCGGTTTATGATTGAACTTTGGCGTATTACTTAGAATAGGCCAACCAGATTCTGTCTGCCAATAATGATCTAAAATAGGGACACCCAGATGCTTAGTTAGCCAATTGGCTGTGGATTCATCGAGCGGCTCACCTGCCAAAAAGAACGACTTAACGCTTGAGACATCGTAGCGTGTCATCCAAGCTTCATCTTGTTTTTTGAGCATGCGCACACCCGTCGGTGCGGTGAATAAGATATTGACCTTATTGGCCTCGACAATCCGCCACCAAATACCTGGATTTGGGCGATGTGGTAATCCTTCATACATGACACTGGTCATGCCAGCTAATAGTGGCGCATAGATCGTATAAGAGTGTCCAACGGCCCAGCCAATATCAGATATCGCCCAAAACGTTTCACCTGCCTTACCGTCATAAATATAATCCATCGATGTTGTCAGCGCTACGGCATGACCGCCCGTATCGCGTTGCACGCCTTTTGGCGTACCCGTCGTTCCTGAAGTATAGAGAAGATACGATGGCGTATTGGACTCAAGCCAAACAGGCTCAACAATCGCGTTGGCTTCACAACTAACACGGCGCTCAGTCGCATAGTCCACATCGATCTCTTGTGGTACAAATGGCAATACGCCTCGGTTGACGACCAACACATGCTCCGGCTTTGTCGTTGCTTTCTCAACCCCTTGATTGACGAGGCTTTTATAGTTAATGACCTTACCACCGCGCAAACCTGCATCCACCGTGATGACCATTTTAGCTTCGGCATCATCCATACGGATCGCCAAGTTATGTGCAGCAAACCCACCAAACACGACCGAATGCACCGCACCGATACGAGCACAGGCCAACATGGCGTAAGCCGCTTCCAGAATCATCGGCATATAAATAATGACGCGATCGCCCTTGCCGATACCATGACGTTGCAATACATCCGCAAAATAATTGACTTCTTTATACAAGTCATTGTACGTCAAACGGCGCTTGGTATAGTCTGTATAAAACTCGACGTTGTTGCCTAGGTCTTTAAACGAATCAACGACGGCGGGGAATGTTTCGATCAGTTCTTGGTTAATCTCTGATGACAACCAAATGAATGCGTCTTGCTCTGCACGCTCTTCGAGGTGGCGATCCACACAGTTATAACAAAGATTGGTCTCACCGCCAACGAACCACTTAGCGAAAGGCAAATTACTGTCATCGAGGATTTGCTCAGGCTCTTTATGCCAGTAGATACGCTTGGCTTGCTCAGCCCAAAACTGCTCGCGATTATTAATGGAGTCGTGATAGATATCAGCAAAATTCTGAGTGGTATCGGATGGCGCTTGAGAGTTTTGAATAGAAACGTGATTGCTGCTTTGATTAGTACTTTTATTGGTGGCTTGCTCGCTCATAATGGCTGTCCTTAGCGTAAACGATGAGTAATAAGATACTACTTTATAATATAATACCATTCACAAAAATTAGAGTCGCAAGAAAAACGAGTGCAAGTACTACCTGTCGTAGACTAAACAAGTTTGACACCGCTAATCCTACTTTTTGGAAATTGCTATAAGCTCTTATTGTATATTCTCATAATACAATACTGGCTATCCTTGCCAAAACTAAAAAACCGATACATTACGTATCGGTTTAAAATGTAGCAGAGCTAATGATAAAGGTCAACTACATAAAATTATACTTCGGTCTGATCAGCATACATCTTACGCATGACTTTTTTATCATGTTTGCCAACGGAGGTTTTTGGCAGATCATCCACAAACTTAAACTGACTGGGCACGCCATACTTAGGAATCATACCTCGCTCTACCGCTTTTTCAGCAATGGCTTTGATATCATCCACATTCGTATCTTGCGCATCAGGTTTTAGAACTATCAAGGCCAATGGACGCTCACCCCACTGTTTATCACGAACACCAATGACTGATACATCCGCCACGGCTGGATGCAGTGATAAAATGGTCTCAATCTCCAATGATGATATCCACTCACCACCTGATTTGATCACATCTTTTAGACGGTCGGTAATACCAATGCAACCATCAGGACGTATGTAAGCGATATCTTGGGTATGCATGTAGCCATTTTCCCATAGCTCCTTACCCGCATCCTCATTTTTCAAGTAGCTTTGGGTCAGCCAAGGCGCTCGCAATACTAACTCGCCTGTATTTTCTTTACCGGTACCAACCGATTTATTATCTGTACCCCACACTTGAGCATCGACCATCAGCACAGGCTTACCAGTCATACAACGGCGTGCGATATCTTCATCATCAGACATCTCAGGCTCGTTGAGACTAAACTCGGTCAAGCTAATAAGCGGCGCGGTCTCTGACATGCCATAACCAGTATAAACTTCGATACCTTGGCTCATGGCTACTTTTGCCAAACCTTCTGTCAATCGTGAACCACCAATGATCATTTTTAGACCGTTAAAGCTCGCACCGCGATCCTGTGCTTCTTTGAGCACCATTTGTAAAATTGTTGGTACGCAGTGAGTGATACTGACTTTTTCATTAATAATCAAATCAAGCAAACTATCAGGGGCATAGCGTCCTGGATAGACTTGTTTTAGACCTACCATCGTCGCGGTAAACGGAAAACCCCACGCATGGACATGGAACATCGGCGTCATCGGCATATAAACATCACCATAGCTAACACCCTGCTTATCAGGGAGCATACCTAAGGTCGCGGCTTCTGCCAAACTGTGCAATACCAATTGACGATGGCTAAAGAACACGCCCTTTGGATCGCCTGTCGTCCCTGACGTATAAAAAGTCGTCGCAATGGTATTTTCATCAAAGTCAGGAAACTCAAACTCGCTATTGGCGGCTTCTAATAATGTCTCATACTCACCTTTCACGCGATTTTGACTACCACCAAAAACGCCTTCATACGACACCCCATCATCATCGAGCCAAATGATGTGCTCAATACTGGAGTTCTCAAACTGATAGTCTTTAACCAACGGCGCAAACTCAGAGTTCAGCATCAGCACTTTAGGCTTGGCATGATTGATGGTATAGAGAATTTTATCTGGTGACAGGCGAATATTAACGGTTTGCAAAATATACTCTGACATTGGCACCGCAAAGTACGACTCCAAATAACGATGACTGTCCCAATCCATCACTGCCACCACATCACCAGCATCAAGCTTTAAATCAGCTAAAACGTTGGCCAAGCGATTGATACGGCTAAACAGCTCTTTATAAGTAAAGCGTTTTTTATCTGCATAAACGATTTCTTGATCTAGCGATACCGTCTTGGCACGGTTTAATAGTTGCTTTACCAATAGTGGATAATCGTAAGCGGACGGTGCACTATTATAAATATTTGACATAAAATTGACTTCCTTGTTGATCAGAGATAAAGCGTTAACGACTCGCATTCTAAAAGAATTTTAACAAATTATATTTTTATGAGCAGCCATTACTGTTGCTCCATTTTTACTAATAGTATTTAAAAAACGCCATCATCGATAGTAAGAAAAAACCCATACTATGTAAAGTATACACGCATAAACACTATGACACTGAGCGTTCGTTTATTCTGGTTTCACGCCTTATCACGTTATGTTAGCGAGCCTATAGATTAGTAGCCCTTAGATTGGTAGACTTTAGATTAACATCACTTAATTATTAGCCTTTATATTAAGCGGCACGTGATTTGGTCTTTACCATACCAAAACTGGCAACGAGCAATGCTAAAACCTGTACAAACACTAGCAACCATACCGTTAGCGACCACTGCCCACGCGCATAGACGATGCCGCACAGCCATGCCCCTAAAGTCCCACCCGTATAATAGCCCAGATAATATAAACCCGATGCGAGTGAGCGGCCTTTCTTCACATTGACCGCGATATAGCTAATGGTCGCCGCTTGGGTAACGAACACACCTGAGGACATGATAGCAAGTCCTACCACCACACCCCATAATGGCGTCACGAGTGTCAACAACACGCCTATCATAGAGATAAAAATAGCAACTCGAACGGTACGTGCTGACCCAAATCGACGTAACAGGTTGGTCGATAACGGTGTAATAACGACCCCTATCAGATAGACCGCAAAAATATTGGCCAGTGCACCCGTACTCAGCTCATAAGGCGTATTGGCCAGATGTAGGTTAATAAAGGTAAAACAGCCCACTAGCGAGAATAACACACACGCCCCAAGCAGACAGGCTGTCACGACATAACGGTTGGTCAAATGCTCTCCAAGCGTCTGTATCGCTGCTCGAAAGTTAGGATTGGCCACAAATTGCTGTGATGATGGTAGCATTTTTCCGACCCACATCGCGCCGACCAGCGTCATCCCTGCCATCACATAATACCCTGCACGCCAGCCAACGATCTCATGCAAATGCCCGAGCAAAAACCGACCAAGGAACCCGCCTAATACACAGCCTGACACATAGAATGACATCAGATCCGTCACTGCTCGCCCTTCAAACTCCTCACCGATATAAGCAATCGTCACGACCGTAATACCTGGCACTGACAATCCTTGCATGAATCGCCATAACCCTAGCCAACCAATACTCGGACTCTGTGCGATTAACGCCGTTGGTATCGCCAAAAACAACAGCGCCCCAACGATAAAGGGCTTACGCCCCACTGCATCAGAGAGCATACCCAAAAATGGCGACATAATAGCAATCGCCATTATCGTCGCGCCAACGATCATACCTGCTTGTACTTCGGTCGCTGAAAAGTCCACCATTAATACAGGTAGCACGGCTTGAATAGAGTACACCTGCAAAAAAGCAAACATACCAATCAAGCCAATCGTGAGCTTTAGCACCCACGATGGTGAACTGGTTTGAGGAGATAACAATGGGGCCTTATTTTGAGTCTGACTGACAGTATTATTCACAAGGATGCTAACTATATTAGGCGTCATGTGGCTGACGTGAGTGATAGAATTAAAATAGAGTCAATTCATTATAAACAGGTTACAGCGTCAACTTCGCTTGAGGGATGACATCTACCTCTGCGCTTGGTTGCTTTGTACCACAATTAAATTGAATTAACCCTATAAACGTCAGCAATGATAATTGCTTTAGGTTTGTAACGACAAGCACATTATGGTATCACAGCCAATCATACGTGCTGATATCAAAATCTAATACAAACAAAAAACGCCATTAATAACAACGTTAGGACATGTCCTCAATTCAAACGACATTCATCTAACTGGGCTAAAAATGTCTAAATTTTGCCAAACATCGTCAAATAGTTAGTCAATATCTCGATATTATCTACACTATTTTCTCGTTTGACGGCAATTTATCTCATTTTTATCTCCATTTTTGAAATCAGGACACACCCTAATCAAAGTTTCACCTTTGTAACAGACTTTGAGTGAGCAAATTGCCATAATCATAAAGCGCTATATAAAGTAGCTGTATAAAATAGCTATATAAAAATAATCTTATAAATTTAAAAATTAATCATTTAAGGAAGCAATTGATGAGCGATAAAATTCATAATTTAGGATCGGGTTTTTGGAACATACGCGGATCATTTCGCATTGGTGGTGTACTAAATATCGGTACGCAATGCTCACTAATAAAGCTAGCATCAGGACGCTTTATCTTCTTGGACAGTTATGCCTTAACAGGTGACGTTCGAGACGAAGTGATGGCATTGACCAATAATGGGGAAAATGTCGAGGCTGTACTGAACGTACATCCATTCCACACGGTACATTGTGCACAGATGGCAAAAGACTTCCCAAAAGCAACCTTTTACGGCAGTAGCCGACATCATAAAAAAATATCAGAAGTACAATGGGCAGATGATTTGGTCGAGAGTGATGCGGTCGCTGAACGCTATCCTGAGCTTAAGTTCTCTATGTCAGAAGGCGTCTACTATATATCGCCTAATGAGATGATTCATGCCGGTTCATTATTGGCCTATCATCCTGCCAGCAAAAGCTTGCACGTCGATGATACCTTTATGAGTCCGCCAACAAAGTTACTAGAGGCGATATTGCCTGAGCTGATACTACATCCTACGACCAAAAAAGCATTGAAAAACGAACCCAGTGCTGGCAAGGAATATTGTGACTGGGCTACCAATCTCGCCCATGAATGGCGTGACACTCAGAACTTTTGCGCGGCGCATTCATATTTGGTCCAGTTTAAAGAAGGCCAGTTTGAAAAAGCACTACTAAAAGCGATTAACAAAGCCCGTCCTAAGTTAGAAAATGCTTAGCTTCTCACAGTTAAAAGTTGAAAAACAGGCTAGATAGGTCATCATTCCAATCGAAAACTACCCAAATGAACTAGAACGAATTTATTCCTCAAAGAAGAAGCTGCCATTTTGGTGGCTTTTTTTAGGATATTACTTCTGACTTAAAGTCACTATTTGCTAAGTAGACATAAATTTGTTATAAAATCCTACTTTCAGATAACACATAATAATCTTAATACAAGAAAATCAACTGTAGGCTTTATATAATTTCGGCATACGATTTTTACGCCGTATCTATTTGATTTTTAAGGTACTATAACTTTATTCAGGCCTATAATATGAATTGTCATTATTTAGCGTTTGCTACCGTAGCAGTAAGCACCCTCGGTTTTTCTGCCTGCACCTCTCAACATCAAGCTTCAAAAGAACAGCTGACTGACACTAGTGCGGCCGTAATGGTATCGCAAGATAGTCATAGTGTTCATCATCCTAAGTGGTCATACGAAGGTAGTACAGGTACTGAATATTGGGGTGACATCGAAGGTGCTAGTACCTGTAAAACTGGGAAACAGCAGTCGCCTATCAATATTACAAAAGTGACTGCCAGTAGCACAGCCACACCCGTCATGGATTATGCTAAATCTACTGACATTCGAATTCATGACAATGGCCATACTGTTGTTTATACACCGACGACCGAAAATAACGCTATTATATTAGACAATGAACGCTATCTATTGAAGCAGTTTCATTACCATACGCCAAGCGAACATCAATTCGGTAGTCAAAACTATCCAGGCGAGATTCATTTTGTTCACGCTAATAGCGAAGGCAATCTTACGGTAGTAGGTGTCATGCTGAAAATTGGTGAGGCCAATAACATGCTGCGCGTGTTGCTAAACGGGACTGAAATCACCACCCAAAATGATGACGAATTTACGGCTAATGATGTTGATTTATCCACCTTAGCACCTGTCATGGCTACTTTCTATCATTATAGCGGCTCGCTAACAACACCGCCTTGTTCAGAAAGAGTCCAATGGTATGTCAGTAAGCAACCTTTAACGTTGACTAGCGATCAGTTTGAGATTATGTCTGATTTATACGAAGGTAATAACCGCCCTATTCAGCCACAAGGCTCGCGTAAGGTAGAACAGCTTAGCAACTAAACTAACCATCATTAATATAATTAAATCAATATAAAAAATATACCGTTAGGGCCTGTCATCATTACCTCTAAATAGGCTAATTGATGATACACCCTAGATAATTATCCACACCATTCCCAAAACCATTATCGAAACAACAAATCTTTCAGCTCGTCTTCATTATTAATAATATCTGCCAATGTATAGCGCTCAAGGACGGTAATAAAAGCCCTTAATGCTTCAGAGAATACACTCTTAAGTTGGCATACTGGCGTAATCACGCAGCCTATCGGTTTATCTGTCTTTTCTTCGATGAAGGTAACTGGCAAATCTTTTGATTGAGAGCCTTCACCTTTACTCACTGGTACGGCAAAGCACTCTACCAAATCAAAATCAGGCTCTATTTGTTTAATCAATATACCCAAATTAATCTCTTTAGGTGCACGTGCCAGTCGTATGCCTCCATTTTTGCCACGCACACTTTCTATATATCCTAACTGACCCAGCTGATGAATAACTTTGGTCAAATGGCTTTTGGAAATGTCATAGCTATTGGAAATGTCACTGATATTAGCGAGCGTGTGCGGCTCCGGTTTGACCGCCAGATAAATCAATGAGCGCAGTGCATAATCACTATAATTGGTCAATCGCATTTACGAACACTCCCATTCTAATTCTCATTATTAATCATTTAACCATTAGCTGCTTAACTACTAGCTGCTTAACCACTATCTACTTAACCAAACAGGCCATCCGGTCTAGGGCGTGCCAGCATCGGTAAGTAGCTGATGCAAAATAACACAAAGCAAGCAATCCATGCACCTTGAGCAATCATAATCCATAATAAGTAATGGCTCATATCTACCAAAGGCAATAGCACGCGACTGACAAACACCAAAACCATCAAACCATACATCAAAGTTGTCGTTTTGGGTGGATTATGAATACTTCGGCCAGTATGCCCAAGCGATACCCGTGTCATCATCGCTACCGTCATCATGCCAATACCCGAAATCGCGAGCCCATGTACCGCCAAACTATGAGAGTAACCCAACCACGGTTGAAATGCGTACAGCATAAAGCTCAAACACATGCCTAAAAACGCAATATACAACGACCAAAGCAGCGGCTTTTGCCAAATACCACGATGATACCAACCTACTAGACGAATGATGTTAACGATTGCCACACCGAGCGCCGTTATAGTCAGTAAATATGGATGAGGATAAAACAGATCAACGATAAAAAAGGCTAAAAATAATAATAAGCTTGCGATATCTTGTACTTTACTATTATACAAGGTGACGGTTTCTGCAACGCCTTTAGCGTTAGTCGTACTAAGACCTCGTTCAATAAAGAATGGTACCACGCGGCGACCAATGGTTAATACTAAGCCAATGATTAAATAAAATCCCAGATACATGCCTGTCTTCATGATGCTCATGTCTGCATTGATAATGCCCCAATAGCACAGTCCATTACCTAACATTAATAATGCCAATTTTGCTAAGATGCCCATCTGCTTATATTGCTTTACTTGCCATACTGCTCGGAAAATAACGAAGGCCATTGAGGCAATAAACAAAAAATCAAACACTGCGGCGGCGTATAGCAACAATGTGCTATTGCCCGCCACCACTATGCCCACGCCAAAAGCGATCCAGCTAAACCGTGCTAACAACCAACAGACAAAGATACCTAGCAATTTGTAGCCGTGCGGCATCATCACCCCTGTCCACGTCTTGACCGCCGTTAATAGAAACCCTGCGACCACTGCCAATGCATAACCATAAATCATCTCATGGCCGTGCCAATACAAGGGGTTTAATACCTGCGCGTCTATATCTGTATGCCCAGTGAACACAAAGGCCCATAACACCATCGTGACTACCGCGAATAATGCAGCAGCACTGAAAAACAAACGGAAGCTCAAATTAAGAATTGGGTGTGGCGAGCTTGGCGGCTTACTGGGTAGGTTAATAGATTGCATAGTGATCTTCTTAGAAAGTATTAATAAAACTGACCTTAAAGATTCATTTTATATGAATGTTATGTGTTACGCAACGTACTTAGCCAGCTATAGTCGGTGAACGACTAAACCGCTACGGCGTTACCCTCCTTAGATGCACTACTTGTACAATCTGCAGTCGGCTGACTTGTACCCATTTTAGAGTTCTTTGACTATATTGTATTGAAAAATAGTTTTGAGAAATAAAAAAGCCACCCATGTGGTCGCTTCTTATTTTTGGAATACTTAGGACATGCTGAGCGAGAAAGGCTATGAAAAAATGACTTAAATTCATCAGTAAATTTAAGGTGAGCTCAGTACATAATCATCAGTATTATCACCTTGCCATTTATGAATAAAGCTACCACTCGGATCATATTGCTGAGTTTGTTTGGCCAAATTAAACTGTCGGCAGCCTCTTGGATCAGCACCCACGCCTGCCAGATACTGCCAATTACCCCAGTTGCTAGCAACATCATAATCGATAAGGTACTGCTCGAAATGAGTCGCCCCATAACGCCAATCTAAACCCAACTCATGGATGAAACAGCTAGCAACTATTTGTCTGCCACGATTGGACATATAGCCCGTTTGCTTTAGCTGATTCATGCAGGCATTGACGATAGGATATGGCGTAGTACCCTCTTTCCACTGCTCCAGACGCCCTTTATCAAAGCCTGTCGTTGGTGACTGTTGGGCAATACCCTTGTACCAAAACAGCTTCTGCTGATGGGTCATGGCATACCAATAAAAATACTCACGCCACAGTAGCTCAAACCATATCCAGTAAGTGGATTCATTAGCCACCACTTCACGCTCATAATGACGCAAGCGGTTCAGCAGCACGTTGACCGAGAGTGTACCATTTGCGAGCCAAGCCGAGAATTTAGTAGAGTATGTCCAGTCATCCAGCGCATTGCGCGTGGTTTTATACGTACTAGGCGCATCAGAATTGAAATAATCGTTCAAATGGCTGATAGCATTGGTTTCTCCACCTTTAAACTCAGAAGGCAGTTGCACATCAAGATGACGTTTGTTGAAGAATAACGAATGGCTATCTGTTGTACCCTTTATTAAATTGTCTGGCATGGGTGGTAGAGATTCTGGCGCTGGACTAATAACTACGTCTGTTTTGGCATTTAATAAATCATGCTCTGATTCGACTTGTTTACGAAACTGCGTGAAGCTTTTAGGTAACGCTTCCATCAGCAAAGACGCAAACAACGTATTGGTTACTTGCTCATGCCAGCGCACCTGTGGATACTTACGTTGCAAGAAACTATAGGCTTGGTTTTGATTATAATCTGCCGTTTGACTGACACATATATCAGTGACCTGCTGCTGATCGATAAGCTGACACAGCTGCGTAAAGGTATCCAATGCGGTCGATGATGTATGCGGCGTTAGATGCAACAATCTATTGCCAAGACGTTGTAGCGATTCATCCAAATCAGACAGACTCTCAGATAAGAACTGCTGACGAGCATCTCCTATTCGATCGAAGTCGTAAGCTTGATCTTTATTTGTCTGACCAATGATATCCACTAAAGCATCCGCATAAACAAGTAACAGCTGCCTATGGTTGTCTTGGGCCAGCATTGCTGCTTTTGCCAATGTTGCATTATCATCTATACGCAAATCATTATAAAATAGTACCAACACTGCTTCTTTATCCGTTGGCTTCTTTGTTAAACTATCTAATTGCGGATCTGACATGTTTTCGACTCCCTAATTGTACTCATACACTTATTAGCTCAGTCCAAACTATAATATTTTAGAATATGATATACGGTACAAGGTATGTTAAATATCTCACTTAAATGTTTGTTATAGTCAAATTCATATAAGTCCGCTATATCGTTGACCTCGCCAGCTATATTAACGTATCAATATCACTGTAGATTGATGATACCTATCTGCGTTATTCTAACTATAAGCCTGACTGCCTACATGATTTATTCCTAGGAGAATAATATGACTGAAGAAAACGCACCAGAAGAAAAACGTAAGCTCATCAACAAGTTTTTGATGAGACTAACGAAAGATCAACCACAGATGTATTACGCCACGACATCCGAAATCTCTCGCAGCATACATACCATGATAAAAGAGCATACCAATCGCCTATCAGTAGAAGAGCAAGCACTTGTCAGGCGTATCACGATTGAAGAGATTGAAGCCCTACTTGGTTTTCATCATAAACAGAAAATTTAAATAAACGCGTGGTGTTTCGAGAATATAAACATTGATACCTACTAATTTTAGACAGTACACCCATAAAAAAGACCGCTATATAAGCGGTCTTTTTTATGGTTCAAATATCAGTTTACAACATTTAAAAGTTAAGCTCTTAGAATGGATATTCGCGTGGCTGATGCTGTACAGATATCCAATGCAGTCTGGTGAACTCTTCTAGTACCCACTCGCCATTGAAACGACCGATACCTGAGTTTTTCTCACCACCGAACGGCGCATTACTGTCATCATTCACTGAGATATCGTTGATATGCGTCATACCAGCTTTGATACCGCGGGCAAAGCGCAGGCCTTTGGCTAAATCTTGCGTGAATACGGCACTTGATAGGCCATACATAGAGTCATTGGCAATAGACAACGCATCGTCTTCATCTTTGGCACGAATAATACCGACTAATGGGCCAAACACTTCGTTACGTGACAAATCCATCTCACGTGTGACGTCAGTGAATATATGTGGCGGTACTACTTGACCCTTTATCTCACCACTTAAGATCATTTTTGCGCCTTCTTCTTGCGCTTTAGCGATTTTGTCTTTTAATGACTTGACTTGTTTTTCGTTAATGATTGGACCGACTGCTGTTTCCATTTTGTCAGGGTCGCCAACTTGCAAGGTTTTGACATGCTCAAGGAAACGCGTCACGAAGTCATCATATAGTGCGTCTTCGACAATAATACGGTTGATCGCAATACAGATCTGACCTTGGTGCAAGAACTTACCAAAGGCAGCTGCTTTTACTGCTTGATCGATATCAGCATCTTTTAATACGACAAATGGGCTGTTACCACCGAGCTCAAGTGCGACTTTTTTGATATACTCGCCACCGTTGGCCAGCTCGCCAATGTGCTTACCAACTGAGGTTGACCCAGTGAATGATACTAGGCTTGGCGTTTTGTGTTCAACAATCGCATCACCTATCTCGCTACCTGAACCGACGACTACGTTGAGCAGACCTTTTGGCAGACCTGCTTCTTCAAACACTTTTGCAAGTAACAAACCACCTGTCACAGGTGTGTCGCTAGCAGGTTTGAGTACCACTGCATTACCAAGTGCTAAAGCTGGTGCGATAGAACGCTGGGTCAAATGCAATGGGAAGTTCCATGGGCTAATGACCGCAACAACACCAATTGGCTCACGGTAAATGAAGTTTTCTTTATCAGGAGTATTAGATGGACGAATCTCACCATGCACACGATTAGGGAACGTCGCAGCTTCTAAGGTAATCGCCCGTGCTGTACTAAGTTCTACAGTCGCTTTAATGCGCGTACTACCTGACTCTTTAATTAACCAGTCGATAATCTCCTCTTGACGCTGGTCCAATATATTGACGACGTTGTACAGTACAGCAGCACGTGCCGCTGGTGTTTGCTTAGCCCACTCTTGCTGCGCCTGACTAGCAGCTTCATAGGCTTCATTGAGCTGCTCTTCCGTCGCTTGTTGAATTTTTACGAGCTCGTCGCCGTTGTATGGGTTTGTATTGGTATTGACGCTATCGTCTTTACCTTTTTGCCATTCACCTGCGATATATTGTAAATGAAAGTCACTGTAAGCACTGGTGTTGGTATTATTCGCTGACATAATGATCCTTATTTTTACTTAGTTATGTTTAAAATTTGGTTTTAAAATTATTATCGAAATATTGAATGAGAAACTTACTTATAAAAGCTTATTTATAAAATAATCGCTTATAAATGGCCTCTTGTAAACAGCATCTTGCAAGAAGTGCCTCTAAACTCATTGTTAAGCGATATATCAGTCTAACGATTTGACTGATAAACGTCTTAATGACTAGCGAGCCTAAAACGTACCTTGATAGACGACTGGTCTAATGCTACCATAGCTATTAATAAAACAAGACTACTTTACCCGTAAATATTGTTGATGAAACGTAACGCACATAAATAAATACTATTAGAATACGTCCTCAATATGACGCTTAAATGAATATTAATCACTCTATTACTATGAAGTTCCAAGGAGAACATCACCTCTATGTCTACTATTACAAATGCACCACCCGTACCTATTGCTACATCAGATACTAGAGCTCACTTGCTCGAAACTGGCTATCAACTCATCGCTAAAAAAGGCTTTACTGCCGTTGGTCTTAAGCAAATACTAGACACAGCAGGTGTACCTAAAGGCTCTTTTTACCATTACTTTGCGTCCAAAGAAGCGTTTGGTGAAGCGATTATTCATCATTACTTTAGCCTATATAAGACACGCCTAGACATCATCGGCGCGCAAAATGTTAGTGCACAGCAAAAGCTATATAACTACTTCCAAAACTGGTACGACACTCAGCAAAACGGCTGCGATCATGAAAAATGCTTGGTGGTTAAGCTCAGTGCTGAAGTAGCGGATATGTCAGAGCCTATGCGCATCGCGTTAAATGCAGGCTACCAACAAACTGTCAACTGGCTTGGTGATCAAATCAAAGCTGGTTGGATAGATGGCTCTGTACCACAGCCTGATAACATTGCTGCTGAGAGCATCGCAAAACGTTGGTACTTTGCATGGCTTGGTGCCAGCTTAATTGCCAAAATCAGCCAGACCAACACCCCACTCGCAGAAGTTTGGCAGATGACGACGTCACAACTCGGACGCTAATGCTCTAGACGCATGTTGGCCATTCTTAGATATTCGCTCCTACATCAACATTTATATGTTACAGACATCATTGGTGTCTCAAAAGCATACCAATAATAATCGCCAGCAATGAATCATTCTTGGTCTCTTGTCATTCTAGTCTTTTGACTGGTTTCTTGAATATCTCAAGCTATCAAGGGTCTAAGAACTATTCACGTTCTAATACACAATCCTCATAACTCTTAAACTCCTACTTAATAATCAAGTTATGAGAGACTTTTGTAAAAAAAACTAGACGACTGGTCTAATTGATGTACAATGCACGCAAATGTAAGAAACGAACTCGCCAATAAATAAATTTGCAGTTCGCACATCCAATCAATATTTAACAAAGTTTAGGAATATTATGAACAACTTCCAATATTACAACCCAGTACGTATCGTTTTCGGTGAAGGTCAAATCGAGCAATTATCAGATCTAGTCCCTACTGATGCACGCGTTCTCATTACTTATGGTGGTGGTTCAGCACAGCGCACTGGTACATTGGACGAAGTAAAAAACGCCTTGTCAGCGAGTGGTAACCGTACCGTATTCGAATTCGGTGGTATTGAAGCCAATCCAGAATTTACCACGTTGCTAAAAGCAGCCGACATGGTCAATGAGCACAACATCGACTTCTTACTAGCAGTTGGCGGTGGTTCAGTGATTGATGGCAGCAAATTTGTTGCATTGGTATCATCACTGACTGAAGAAGATGGCACTGTGTCACGTGAACAAGCGTGGGATGCATTGACTAGCTATTGCAGAGACATCGATTCTGCGGTTGATTTGGGTGCGGTACTAACCATTCCAGCAACTGGTTCTGAGATGAACTCGGGCGGCGTTATTAACTATAGTGAACGTCAAGCAAAACTACCGTTTGGTAACGCACTTGCCTTCCCTAAATTCTCAATTCTAGACCCAATCAAAACGCTTACATTGCCTGAACGTCAAGTAATGAATGGTGTGGCTGATGCATTCGTTCATGTGATGGAACAGTATCTAACCTATCCTGTGAATGCTAAAGTCCAAGACGCTTTTGCTGAAAGCCTGCTCAAAATCCTTATTGATGAAGGTCTAGTTGTTAAGCAAGATTCAGACAATTTAGAAACCCGCAAAAACATTATGTGGACAGCGACCATGGCACTGAATGGCCTGATCGGTACTGGTGTACCACAGGACTGGACAACTCATATGGTTGGTCATGAGCTGACATCGCTACACGCGATCGATCATGCACGTACCTTAACTATCTTATTGCCATCAGTGATGCGTGAGCTAAAAGAAAGCAAAAAAGCAAAACTGCTTCAGTATGCACGTAACGTATGGAATATCACTGATACTGATCAAGACGACGACACAATCATTGAGACAGCGATTGTTTACACTGAAAACTTCTTCCGCGACTTGGGCTTACCTGTTAGCTTCGAAGATGTTGATTTGACTGAAGCAGCGATTGATCCAATCATCAAGCAGCTTGAAGTGCATGGTATGGTCAAGCTTGGTGAGCACGGCACAAACGACTTAGAAGTATCACGTCGTATCCTACAACGTGCTGTTACTAGCAAAGCGTCTTAATAAGCGCTATAGCAAGAACTGTCAGAATAATTATAAGAAAAATCACAACAGTAATAATAAGTACATATCGTTATGCTATTTATAGTAGCTACTCAGCAATGGGTAGCTACTACATTCAATATCAGATTAAACATCACATCAAAGATAAAAATCTTTGAACAAAGAATTTTGTACAAGAAGAACCTTTCATCGAAGGATGTAAAGAGTGTAAATATAGACACTTAAAATCAATAATTAAAAAGGGTAATAATATGAGCTTTGATAATACTCAAAACCAACAACAAAATCGTCAAATCAAACTGGCAAGTCGTCCTCATGGCACACCAACCAGCGACAACTTTGAGCTTGCTACTAGCGATATCCCTACCCCTAGCGACAAGCAGATGCTCCTACGTACCGTTTACCTATCACTTGACCCTTACATGCGCGGCCGCATGAGTGATGCAAAGAGCTACACCGATCCACTACAAATTGGTGACGTCATGACGGGCGGCACAGTGGCACAAGTGGTCGAATCTAATGTCGATGGCTTTGCTGAAGGTGACTTGGTTGTATCAGGTTCTGGCTGGCAGGATTATAGCATCAGCGATGGCGAGGGTGTCCTAAAACTAGATAAAGACATGCCTCATCCTTCTTATGGTCTTGGTGTACTTGGCATGCCTGGTTTTACTGGCTATATGGGCTTAACTGATATCGGTAAACCACAAGAAGGCGAAACTTTAGTGGTAGCCGCAGCAACTGGTCCTGTCGGTGCAACCGTTGGACAAGTGGGTAAAAAACTTGGTGTACGCGCAGTTGGCGTGGCAGGTGGTGCTGAGAAATGTGCTTATGCTGTTAATGAATTGGGTTTTGATGTTTGTATCGATCATCATGCCAAAGACTTCGCCGAACAGTTAAGCAACGCTTGTCCAGATGGTATCGACATCTACTATGAAAACGTTGGTGGTAAAGTGTTCGATGCAGTATTACCTCTCTTAAACGCGCATGCCCGTATCCCAGTATGTGGTCTAGTATCACAATATAACGCCACTGACTTACCTGACGGTAAAGACCGCTTAGGTATGCTAATGGGTCAAGTATTGGCCAACCGTCTGACGGTTAAAGGCTTCATTATCTTTGAAGAATATGGCGACCACTACCCTGAATTCTTAAAAACCATGGGTCAATGGGTTGAGTCAGGCGATATTAAAACCAAAGAGCATCAAGCAGATGGCTTAGCACAAGCACCGCAAGCGTTCTTTGACATGCTAGAAGGCAAGAACTTTGGTAAAACAGTCGTTAAGGTTGCTGACGTTAAATAGTTTATAGTGACTCATAATCGCTATAACTACTTAACAACATAAATACTGACTTTAACAACTGACTATTAAGTCTCAAACATAGATACTGTTAGCAGTCATCATTTGCTATTACAATTTTAAGATGGCTGCTACTTATCTGATAACAGAGTTTTTTATCTATCCACACTAATTTTTAAAACTAATGAATAATAAATAAGGATAACTATGAATATTTTAATGGTACTAACATCACATGACCGTCTAGGTGACACTGGTAAAAAAACAGGTTTTTGGCTAGAAGAATTCGCAGCACCTTACTATGCATTTATCGATGCAGGTGTGAATGTCACGCTAGCCTCTCCTGCTGGCGGTCAGCCACCACTCGATCCTAGTAGTGACAATGAAGACACGCAAACCAAAGACACATTACGTTTCAAAGACGACACTGATGCTCAAGAACATCTTGCTACTACTAAAAAGCTCGCTGACATGAAAGCAGAAGACTTTGATTCAGTATTCTATCCTGGTGGTCATGGCCCATTGTGGGATTTGGCAGTAGATGAAAACTCTATCAATCTGATTGAGACTTTTGTTAAACAAGACAAGCCTGTTGCTTTTGTTTGTCATTCTCCAGCAGCACTCAAAAACGTGAAAGTCGATGGCGAGTACTTGGTTAAAGGCAAAAAAGTGACTGGCTTTACCAATTCAGAAGAAGACGCGGTTGGTCTTACCGATGTCGTGCCATTCTTAGTAGAAGATGCAATGATCGCTAATGGTGGTCATTATGAGAAAGCAGCTGATTGGGAATCATTTGTGGTAGAAGATGGCTTATTAATCACCGGTCAAAACCCAGCCTCTTCAGAAGAAGCCGCTAAACGCTTACTCGCTAAGCTTAAAGGTTAATACTATGATTCGTTTGCATCATCCTAACCAATCACGTTCGTTACGTATTTTATGGCTCCTAGAAGAATTAGGCGAGCCTTATGAAATAATAAGTCATCAACGTGATGCTAAGACGCATTTGGCGCCTGATAGCTTAAAAGCGGTACACCCTCTTGGTAAGTCACCGGTCATCGAAATGGATGGTCAAACATACTCAGAGTCCGGTGCCATTACTGAGCTATTGATCGAACGCTTTGCGCCAGATCGCTTACGTCCTGCCTCTGACAGTACTGACTATGGTCATTACTTGCAGTGGATTGACTTTGCTGAAAGCTCGCTCATGTTGCCACTTATGCTTGAATTATTTACCAAAAAAGCAGGCATTGAGGATAACGAGTTTTTGAACGGTTATATCGAGATAGAAAAGACTAGATTGTTTAAGTATCTAGATACGTCGGTTAAAGGTAAGTCGTTTATCGTGGGTGACCAACTCAGCGGTGCAGACTTTATGCTATCGTTCGACTTAATCATTCTTGCTCAACGTCAGAAACTAGACGATTATCCTCATATTAAGCAATATGCAGAGCAGTTGGCGAGCCTTGATAGCTATCAGCGTGCGATGCGCCTTGAAGCTGAACATGACGAATCAAAACAAGCCTAAACGCACGCTATAGTAAGTGCTCAATAAAAAATATGATAAAATAGCTCAAGTCTATCTTGGGCTATTTTTGTTGTTTGTTACTATCTATCAAGCATATTCTATTGTACGACTATACCGTTGGCAGGCTTTATTAATCAAAGCTTATAGAATCAACCGTCCACCTTCAAAGACAGTCATTCATCCATGAGTACTGAGTATCAATTTAAGCCCCACGAACAACCAATGATGGTCGGCTCACCAGCCAATCCTGACCATCCCGCACGCCGCAAGTTTTTTTACCTGATCATTGGTATTATTATTGGGGTAACAGCCGGTTTTCAAAACGGCTTGCTAGTAGTCAACTTGACCCAAATCCAAGGCGATCTCAGCTTAACGCCTATGGAAGGCGGGTGGATATCGGTTGCTTACAATATGACTAATGCTTGCATCACCATATTGTTATATAAGATTCGTCAGCAATTTGGCATGTCATTATTCAGTAAAATCACCCTGCTCTTTTTGCTACTAGCAACCAGCATGCAATGGTTTGTAAGCAGTGGTCTGGTGACGGCTGCTGATGGCTTATGGCTTGATCCTTATTACTTAGAGATTATAGCGCGTGGCTTGAGTGGTATGGTGGCCAGTGGCATGACCATATTAGGGTTATTCTATTGCTTGCAAGGTATGCCAACCGTCAAACGTACTAGCGGTCTAATATTGGGGTTTGGCTTGGTGCAGTTTGGTATTCCATTATCACGAATCATCTCGCCCTACCTCACCATCGACGGTCAACTTGAAAGCTTATTTCTATTTCAATTTGGTTTGGCACTGATTTGCTTTGGGCTGATTAATATATTAGAGCTACCACCAGGCAATACAGAAAAAGTATTTGAAAAACTGGATTTTTTAAGCTTTGGATTTTTTGCAAGCGGTCTGGCTGCATTGTCTGTCGTTTTAGTACAAGGTAGGATTTTATGGTGGACGACACCTTGGCTTATCTATCCACTTATTATTGCTATCGTCGGGATTAGCATCGCGCTATGGATTGAAACCCATCGCAAAAACCCAATGCTACAAGTGCGCTGGATGCGTAGCCGCAATATTATTGCCTTTATGATTACCGGCGCTGTCATGCGAATTTTGCTATCTGAGCAAAATGTCGGTGCGGCAGGATTACTTGCCAACTTAGGCTATGGTGGCGATCAGCTGATTACTTTTTATGCTGTCATATTAGCCGCCAGTGTATTGGCTTTGGTCATTAGTATTTTTAGTACCAATCCAATAGATTTACGCCGACCCGTTATTTTTGCGGTGGCGTTGATTGCCTTAGGTTCTTGGATGGATACTAGCGTGTCTATTAATTCAGCACCTTATATGTTTTATATCAGCCAGTTTTTGATTGCATTTGCCGCCGTGTATTTTATGGGGCCTTTAGTTTTTGAAGGGTTTTTGCGTGCTATTGCTAGCGGTCCTGCCTATATTATTAGTTTTTCCGTTATCTTTGGCATTTCACAAACGGTAGGCGGATTGGCGGGTGCAGCCGCTATTCAAGCATTTACCACGGTTCGTACGCAGGTTTATTATGCAGATATGGTCAGCTCACTCAATTTTGGTGATCCTGAGCTGGTGGGACAGATAGCCGCTGCACGCAGTACTATATCTACACAAATGACGGACGCCACTCAAACCAATACGGCTGCCGTGCTGCAAGTTCTACAAGGTATTCAGCGCCAAGCCACTGTTTCTGCTTATGGTGATTTGTTTTTCATCATGGCCCTTCTATCGACTGGTGCTACCGTTATTTTACTGCTCAATTATTTTTACTATCGTTATCATAAACGTAACCCATTGGCTAAAGAGCTAGCCGTTATCGCCAAAATGCGTGAACCAAAATAAGATATTTTTAACATCGCTAAAATTGAAGTAGCCTTTTCTTATATAAGTATCAAATTATCTATCATATTAATCCAAACACTTAGGAGCGCGTCATGAGCCAAGAAAAATCCAATGACCCTGACCAAAAAACTCAGACGCCAGCCGACAGCCTGTCTTCTAACAACCTATCTTCTAATGACTTATCTTCTAATACTGGTGAGACAGCAAGTGCTCAAGACAACGAGACCCAAGTTGCAGAAAAAGTAATGGAGAGTGGCGCTGATAATGAAACACCCATGCCACCAACCGAGCCTATTCCTTCTGCTTCAGGATGGAACCCTAAGAAAAAAACGTTTTTTAATATAGGGGTTTTTATTGTCCTCATCATAATTGGTGTATTTCTGATTCTTTATGCTTGGAAACTGCCGCCTTTTACCCCAACGGTACAGCAAACCAATAATGCCTTTGTAAAAGGTCAAACAACCATTATCAGCTCACAAGTATCTGGCTACGTGACCGATGTTGCCGTAGAGGATTTTGCTAATGTGAAAGCAGGTGACCTACTGGTAAAGATAGACGATCGCACTTTTCAGCAGCAGCTTGAACAAGCACAGGCCAATATCGAAGTGGCGTTAACCAATCGATCCAGTAATGCGCAAGACACTCAGTCTAGCCAAGCTCAGATAGAAGCGCGTGAAGCCGATTTATACAGCGCGAAAGTCAGTGTTGATAGTGCACGCGAAGATGTCAAACGCTATCAAGGACTGGATGCTATTGGTGCAGTCTCAAAAGCGGAGGTAGCACATACCAAAGCAGAACTTGCCCAAGCGCAGGCAGGCGTACAACAGGCTGAAGCCAACCTACAAGCTGCACAGCAAGCTAGCAAAAAAACCAGCGGTAGCCGCTCATCACTTGATGCCAATATCCAAAATGCTGAAGCCGGTGCCAAGCAAGCCAAAATCAATTTGGACAATACTATTATCACAGCTCCCGAGTCAGGTCAATTAAGCCAAGTCAGTGTAAAATCAGGACAATACGTTAGTGCTGGTACACAGCTCATGTATATCGTACCGAAGGGCGTGTGGATTATTGCCAACTTCAAAGAAACACAAATCGCGAATATGACAATAGGCGAACCTGCGACCATCCATGTGGATGCACTGGGTGGTGCTAAGTTTCATGGACGTATCAATAATATCTCGCCAGCAACGGGCAGTGAGTTTAGTTCATCAGCAGCAAACCCGACTACTGGCAACTATATTAAAATTGCTCAGCGGATTCCGGTACGTATCGATTTAGATGAAAACCAACCGGAACTGGCCAAACTGCGACCTGGTATGTCAGTTTCTGTCGATGTGGATACTGAAGCAAAGTAAATTCTCACATTTACTATTCGACACTTGCTATAAGTGCGAAAAAGCCCCGCTAGTAAGTTGTTTATAACAACTGCTAGCGGGGCTTTTTATTATCGCCACATCAGTTATGGCAATAAGCGTTTGGTATTCCAACTATCGCCATTTTCTTGAGTATATACAATGCGGTCATGCATACGGTTAGCACGGCCTTGCCAAAACTCAATCTCATTGACCGTAATCTCATAGCCACCCCAAAAGACTGGCGTTGGCACTTGAGTGTCTTCTGGATAATCTGCTTGTAGTTGCTCAAAACTTTGTTCCATTACTTTACGATCAGCAACTTCACCACTCTGTGGCTGGCTAACCCATGCACCCACCTGACTATCGTGTGGACGCTTTTGGAAATAAGCTGCAGATTTTTGAGCATCTATCTTAGCAATGCTGCCACTGATACGGATTTGACGCTCAAGCTCATGCCAAAAAAACAGCACTTCAGCATTAGGATTCTCGGCAATATCTTGTCCTTTAGCGCTTTCGTAATTGGTATAAAAGACAATACCAGTATCTGTAACTTCACGCATGAGCACGATACGTACGCTAGGCTTATTATCAGCACCGCAAGTAGCCAAACTCATCGCATACGGCTCTTGCACTTTCTGCTCTATCGCTTCATTCATCCAAGTATTTAACAACTCAAATGGTGATGTAGGTACTGACTGTTGATCAAGCGCGCCCTTTTCATATGACAGACGTTGATCGGTAAAATCCATACTCATGGTCATTCCTTATTTTAATATTGTTGCCTTATTATATGAACTGATCTTAACCCAATACGGCTTTGATATGATCAGCCAAGTCATTTGCGAGCACATCACATTCTATTTCATCATCTGATTCGACCATCACTCGAATCATAGGCTCAGTTCCTGACTGACGAATCAGTAGACGGCCTCTACCTTCTAAAGTAGCCTGCGCTTTCTCAAAAGCGGTAACCAATTCCTCATGCTCAAACGGATCTTGCATTTGTGACAGACGCACGTTGACCAGTTTTTGTGGCAACACTTCAAACCCCTCGACGAGATCACTGAGCGCGCGCCCACGTGCTTGCATCACAGCCAGTACTTGTAAGCCTGCAATGATAGCATCGCCAGTACGGCTCTTATCTAAGCATAAAATGTGGCCAGATGGCTCACCACCCAATATCCAACCATTCGCTTCAAGCTCATGCATCACGTAGCGATCGCCTACTTTGGCACGCGTAAATGCAATGCCATCTGCTTTTAGTGCTAGCTCTAAGCCCATGTTACTCATGAGTGTACCAACCACGCCTTTAGCCTTGGACTGACCTTGGGTAGCAAGCACATATAAGATGCCATCACCGTCGACCAGATTACCAGCCTCATCGACCATCACAATACGATCACCATCACCGTCTAATGCGATACCAACATCTGCCTCGTGCTCAACTACTGCTTTTTGTAAGCCCTCAGGATGAGTAGAACCACAATCAGCATTGATGTTGAGTCCGTCTGGTGTATTGTTGATGGCAATCACGTTAGCGCCCAATTCACGCATAACTCTTGGTGCCACACTGTAGCCTGCACCATTGGCACAATCTACGACAACTGTCAGATGGCTCAAATCATACTGATAAGGAAAGCTGCCTTTACAGAATTCGATATAGCGACCTTTGGCATCGTTGATTCGATTATTTTTACCCAACTGTGCTGGATCAAGAATAGGCATGACCAAATCATTGTTATTATCACTAACATTGCCACCGATACTCATAATAATTTTTAGCTTATCGTTAATAGCATTTTGCATCTCATCAGTCAGCTTTTTGCCATCCCCTGAAAACAGTTTGATACCGTTATCATAATAAGGATTGTGTGATGCAGAAATCACTACGCCCGCATCAGCGTTAAAACTACGAGTTAAATGAGCAATGGCAGGCGTTGGTAATGGGCCAAGCATATGAACATCGACACCAGCGGCGTTAAATCCTGCTTGCAACGCCCCTTCGATAACGTAGCCTGAAAGACGAGTATCTTTACCGATGACCACACTAGGTCTACGCGCAGGATTGTCATTGTTCTCTATCAATACCTGACCAGTGACATAGCCTAACTTCAAAATAAAATCAGGCGTAATCGGCAACTCACCAAACTTTCCACGGATACCATCAGTGCCAAAGTAGCTCATTATATATGCTCTCCAAGTCTAAAAATTAAAGGCCCAACGCATACGCAGGCGATAATACTATTATAATAATCTGTTTATGTATGTTACAAAAAAAACAGCCAACAATAACAAGGTATTGTTGGCCGTTTTTATCTCAAAGTCAAGGTAGCTCTGCAAACCAGCTTTCGCTAACGTAACACAAAGTTGTCAAAAATTACCTAACTTACTCGATAGTTTGGTGCTTCTTTAGTGATTTGAACATCATGAACATGCGACTCTTTCATACCTGCCGACGTCACTTTAATGAACTGTGGATTGGTACGCATATCTTCGATGGTTGCAGAGCCCGTATAACCCATTGATGAGCGTAAACCGCCAACCAACTGATTGACGATACCAGCGACTGGGCCTTTATAAGGAACACGGCCTTCGATACCTTCTGGTACCAGTTTTTCCACACCATCTTTAGCATCTTGGAAGTAACGGTCTGACGAGCCGTTTGAGCCTGACATCGCACCAAGACTACCCATACCGCGGTAAGCTTTGTAGTAACGACCTTGGAACAATTCAACTTCACCTGGCGCTTCTTCTGTACCCGCCATCAACGAGCCTACCATGATGCACGAGGCACCAGCGGCGATGGCTTTGGCCATATCACCTGAATAGCGAATACCACCATCAGCAATCAATGGAATGCTGTCTTTTAATGCACTAGCGACGTTATCAATCGCTGAGATTTGTGGCACACCAATACCTGCAATGATACGCGTGGTACAGATAGAACCAGGGCCAATACCTACTTTCACGGCATCGGCGCCTGCGTCACGTAACGCAAGTGCTGCATCGCCTGTTGCAATATTGCCACCGATGACTTGTACATTTGGATAGTGCTTTTTGATCCAAGCAACTTTATCAATCACGCCTTTTGAGTGACCATGTGCGGTATCAACAACGATAATATCGACGTCTGCTGCAACCAATGCTTCAACACGCGCTTGAGTATCTGCACCAGTACCAACAGCAGCGCCAACACGAAGACGGCCTTGCTCATCTTTACAAGCATTTGGATTGTTTTCAGCTTTTGCAAAATCATTAACGGTGATAAGACCTTTTAGGCGGAAATCATCATCAATAACGATCACTTTTTCGATACGGTGTTCATGTAGCAAACGTTTGATATTTTCGTTGCTCTCACCTTCATGTACCGTGACTAGCTGACCTTTTGGTGTCATGATTTGGCTAACTGGTAATGACAGATTGGTTTCAAAACGCCAGTCACGATGCGTGACAATACCAACAACTTTATCCGTACCTTTCTCTACGACAGGTACACCTGAGATATTATTGTCTTGAGTCAAGCGTAGTAATTCACCGATGGTCATCTCTGGATGCACAGTGATAGGATCAACGACTGTACCCGCTTCAAACTTTTTGACGCGGCGTACTTGTGTGGCTTGCTTGGCGATATCCATGCTCTTGTGCAAGATACCCATGCCACCAAGCTGTGCCATAGTGATGGCCATTTCAGACTCAGTGACCGTATCCATAGCCGCAGAGATTAGCGGTAGATTTAGCGTAATGTTTTTGGTCAAACGGGTAGAAAGATCGGCAGTTTTTGGCAAGACTTCAGAATAGGCTGGCAACAATAAAACGTCATCAAAGGTTAAGGCTTCATCGACAATTCGCAACATACAGACCCCTAGTGGTGGTTATTTTGATGGGTGGGATTTTAGCAATAAACCAGCGAAACAAAACGCTCGAAAACTGCAAGTGATTGACGGATCATAAGTTTGCACAAATATAGTGCAGTCTTACGCTTAACCACTTATTTATCCCTTAAAAATAACGCCATATTATAACAAATAATGAGACGAATCGCATGCTATATTTGTCAGTTTGTTTTACACAAGTAAGTCTATGTCGATGACGGTCATGCTTTGCATGGTTAGTGGCTCTATTTTGATACCAATAACTTTCTTTTACGGCTTATAGCTCTCTTTTGTAACTATAATTGATTTAGTTCAAAAGAGAATCAAGGAAACCCAGTGAAGATATATATGTGATACTTCAAACAAGGTTAACGTGGTCACTCTTTTACAGAGGATTGACTAGATTGGCTTTCTGTTAAAGTAAAACGCTCTGTCGGTAGATACTTATTTTGCTGCTTATACAAGTAACCTAGCATCTGCTCACGTATCTCACAGGCTAACGTCCATGCTTCTATAGGACCTACCGCTGAAACAGCACCGCGCAGTTGAATGGTGTTTTCTGTCACCTCCACGACAAATATTTCAGGCTCCGTTTTGTTATCCCAAAGCTTGTTGTCTTTGACCATCGAGATAAACTGCTGACGAATAGCGTCAATATCTGCACCATAATCAATATATAAGAAAACAGGACAGGTCTGATGTACTTCTGTATGTGACCAGTTCTCCACCCTATCAGTGATCAATTCACGCATTGGCACAATTAATCGACGCTCATCCCATGTTTTTAGTACCGCATAAGTGTAACGCAAGTCTTCAACGGTGCTAAAATTGCCATCCATTATCACACTATCGCCAATCCGTACTGGCTGAGTTACTGCCACTTGTACCCCTGCGATAATATTACCCAATATTGGCTGGGCGGCGATACCAATGACCACACCTGCGATGCCTGCTGAAGTCAATAAGGTCTTACCAAGGCCTTCCATATTGGCAAACTCACTAAGTCCTATCCAAAAGCTCCCCAAAATCATAACAAAGATAAAGACACGGCGGAATATCGAGACATAAGTACGGCGGCGACGCTCCTTATCGAAATGCTCTTCAGCCAAATTCTCAATCTGCATGTCTTGATAACGGTTGGCAAAGAAGTTAATAATGCGAATACCTAACCACATGGTACTGAATACCAGTCCAATCCAAATAAGGGGACGAGTGGATGAGGCAACTGCATCTAGGTAAGGAAAACCGCCAGAAACTAAGGTGAAAACGAGTGAAAAACTGATCGTAAAGGTCAAAGGTACCGTCAGTTTATTAACCAAATCTGCTACGCCATTGGTGCTACCAACATACATGCTGTACTTTTCATCATCGATATAATGATTGATGATTTTTTCAGTGCCTTTACTGAGTAGCCAGCCCACACTCATGGTTAATAAGAAAAACAGTATGAGCGCTGAAAACTCCCATAGCGCAATCCCGAATGTCTTTATTTTTAACCAAATAGGCAAATAACGTTCAAACTCAGCGGGATGATATTGCTCATAGAGATTATCAATATTGCCAACCGTCTGCGCAGAAAACACCCAAATAGGCGCTCCCTCACCTACTCGCACTCGCTGCAAATAGATAGGAACACGGCGCTCTCGATAATCAATGTATCCAAGCTGAAGAGAGCGTCTAGCAATGCCCATGACACTGCTAGTATTACCAAGTGGTGGCTCAATCAGACCGTCGGGACGATCTGGCATGTCGTCGAACACGTACAGCTCTTTTTCAGATAATAGAAAGTCCAGTCGCTTTGTCAGATCAAGCGCACGGCCACGTTGGCTTTTCTCATCAATCAAGTTCATATTTAACGCATAAGCGGCCAAATCGTACTGCTGCTTCATTACTGCTGATTGAAAAAACTCTAAGGCTGCAAGCGGCGTTTCTAAATTGGGTGGCTCAGACAATGGTGGCAGTCCGACATTCAGCTTATCGAGTATGTAGTAGCTCTCACTATACTCTCCTGTCAGTGCTGAGTCCCCTTGTAGCCTGCCTGCCTGTTCGACCGCACTACGCTCAGTAGGGTCAAATATTTCTTCTACTACACCAGAGAGACCAACACTATCCTCTCTCATATCATTGACTTTTTGAGAAGCATATTCAGCGAGATTGTCAGGTGTGCTTGATGACTGGGCGCTATCTTGCTCACTTGCGCCTTGTTCGCTTGCAGCCTGCGCATTGTCATTAATTGCTGCACTAACAGGTAGGCAAACAGCGCTAATCACAAGAATAAAAAAAGCGAGTAGCAATGACCGCAGGTTATAAACCTTCACGTCAGACGCGGCATTATTACGCTTATTGACATCCATACTGACATCAGTATTAGCAAACACATCAGTGGCTATACTATGGCTACTAGCAGCTCGATTTTTGAGGGTATTCATAGATTAACGGCCAGTAATTTATGTGAGAGTCGCATACAAAGGCTGTCCTTCATGAAGATGATTCTTATATTTTGTTAAGTCTACAAAAAAAGCCAGCTTAAAGCTGACTTAATTTATGACTATCTGTATGGGTATTCTGTAACACAATTACTTTAAGCGCGGCGCCATGTCGTACCAGCACGGCTGTCTTCGAGCTCAATACCAGCTTCTTTTAATTGTTCACGTATCTCATCAGCACGGGCAAAGTTTTTGTTGGCTTTAGACTCTGCACGTTCAATGATTAAACCATCGATAGCCGTATCCGTTAAACCATCATCTGCCTGTTCACCAATCACAGCTTGCAAGAACTGCTGTACTGGCTGCTGTAGAATATTGAGCACTTGCGCCAATGCCTTTAATTGCTGAGCTGACTGCCATGCGGTGTCTATCTCTTCAGCTTTAATGGCTTTGGTGATGTCACGTGCCAGCCCAAACAAGACACTGATTGCGGTTGAGCTATTAAAATCATCATTCATCGCTTTGATAAAATCTTGCCCAGCTTCACTACTGTAGGCTTTAGTAGTCAACGCTTCATCAATTATGAGCGTCTCACCCTTTAACTGTTCTGCCAATTTTAGAACGTTATAGAGCCTGCTTAGGCTATTATGTGCTTCTTCCAACGCACTATCAGAGAAATTGACTTGGCTGCGATAATGGCTCGACAATAAGAAAAATCGCAACGTTTCAGGATGAAAATGGGCGATGACATCACGAATGGTTGAAAAATTATCCAACGACTTAGACATTTTTTCGCCATCGACATTAATAAAACCAACGTGCATCCAGTTACGCGCATACTCACAACCAGTTGCCGCTTCAGATTGAGCAATCTCGTTTTCGTGGTGTGGAAACTGTAAATCATGACCACCGCCATGAATATCAAAGGTATTACCCAAGCACTTAGTCGACATCGCTGAACATTCAATATGCCAACCTGGACGTCCTTGTCCCCATGGAGATGCCCACTGAGGCTCTTCAGGTTTGGCAGCTTTCCATAATACAAAGTCAAACGGATTGCGCTTATCATTTTCAACATCAACTCGCGAACCTGCCTGCATATCATCCAGATTACGCTTGGATAACTTACCGTAGTCAGCAAAGCTGTCAACAGCATAATAAACATCACCGTTGTCTCCTGCGTACGCATAATCACCTTCGACCAACGTCTCGATCATTTGCTGCATCTCATCGATATGATCTGTTGCCCGCGGCTCGGCATTAGGTGATAAGCAGCCAAGTTCAGAGAAGTCTTCATGCATCGCTTTAATAAAACGCTGTGTGAGTGCGCCAATCTCTTCGCCATTCTCAGCTGCACGCGCGATAATTTTGTCATCAATATCTGTAATATTACGCACATAATTAACGTCATAGCCCAACTGTGTTAGCCAGCGTACTGCCATATCAAAGCCAATCATCATCCGTGCATGGCCAATGTGACAATAATCGTAAACGGTCATACCGCACACATACATGCCTACTTTCCCTGCTTTGAGTGGTACGAACTGGCGTTTACCACCAGTCAGTGAGTCATAAATCGCAAGCTGAGACATTGCATCGGCAAGAGGTGTGGTCATGATTAAAAAGCCTTTTAATATAAATAAAATTGATTAGGGCGTGTTGAATATTCACAAATAGGCACTGCTGATTAATAAAACGGTTCCAGACAAGGCGTAAAACGACGGTAATGCTCGTGCCTTAACAAGATTTACAACACAGTATGGAGCCGTTTTAGTATCAGCTCGAAGAGACAGGACTCTTTTTTGCCATTTCATGGTTAAAAATAGACGCTTAGAACAACTAAACTTACTATTTTTAACGTCGAACTGTCTAAAAAATAGTCTCTGTCAGTGCCATGGTTGAATGTTCAACATGCCCTAAATAAAAAGTAAAAAGATTGCCTGCGTTTGATGAACAGGCAATATAAACTACTGTCGTCACAAATATAATGACCGTGATATAAAACTTAACCCATTATCTTAGCGAAAACAGCCATAAAATACTACAATGAGCGCGCAACTAACACTATTCCATCACAAAAATGATTAAGGATTTAGATATGGGCAATCGCTTGAGTAAAATATACACACGTACTGGAGATGACGGCAGCACAGGTATGGCAGATGGTAGCCGTCTCAGTAAAGCTGACGACATATTCAACGTCATGGGTGATATTGACGAGCTTAACTCACACATTGGTCTGGTGCGCGCCCAGTTACAACGCAATAAAGGCCAATCTATTGCAAAGGAATTTTCTGAAGGCTTAATCATTATTCAGCACTTACTATTCAATATCGGTGGTGAACTGGCTATGCCAGAATATGAAGGGGTCAATGCCACTCATATTGAATGGTTAGAGCAACAGATCGATGCCATGAATACCACCTTGCCACCGCTAAAAGATTTTATCTTACCGACAGGTTCTATATTGGTTAGCCAATTACATGTCGCGCGTAGTGTGTGTCGCCGTGCTGAGCGTCAAGCAGTGCTGTTACAGCAACAACGTCCAGAAGCCATTCGCCGTACAGCAGTAAGCTTTATCAATCGCTTGTCTGACTGGTTGTTTGTCGCTGCTCGTTTTTGCACCGACCCCAAGCAAGTCTCTGAAGTACTATGGGACAGTCAGGTATTAAAAGATTTTGCTGAGAAAAAATAGCCACCGTATATTGCCACCGTAAGATACAGAAAAGCCCGCAGCATTAAAGTTGCGGGCTTTTCTGTACTTATCATCTAATCATTTTTTTGGGCTGACTGACTAATTAGTAAATAGCTTAGTAAGTAGCAGTGCTGTCTTCGATGATTATCATATCAATAGATTCATCTTTAGGTACTTCTTTTGGTTTTGCTGGCGTTTTAGGCTCAGACGTAGTCGTTTGATTGTTCGCTGCTGGGCTAGACTGGGTTTCTGCTGGCTTATTGATGGTTGGCGGCGTCGCAGGCTCAGCAGGACGAGTCGGCTCAACGGGCGTGACTGCTCTAGGCTCACGAATCTGTGCTGGCTGACTGTTGTTTTCCTGAGTAGCAGCACGTTGGGCGCGTTGGCTGTCCACTGCTGACTGGAACACAGAGCCTGCCATTACATCAGCAACGATGGTCATTAATGCTGGTTGTCCAGCGATACGTGTACGTACCTGACCACCTTGAGTGCCTACGACATAAGTGAAAGCGTCATCAACGAGCATGTTGTTATTAATACGAATATTGTTTTGTGCTAAACGTGACTGCAAGCTTGGCTGATTATTGGCCGCTTGTACTTGGCTAGCCTGATACAAATCAGCGCTTGGTAGCGTCATGCTAACGCTTGCCTGACAAGTCGTCATACCATTTGCATTGGCTTGTTGCAATACCGCTGCATTCTGTACATCAATCACAATACCGTTCATTTTATCAGTGATGGCACCACTAGCAAGATTGATCTGAGCATCGTTTGCGTAGTTGGCAGCCAACGTTTGTGCCTGCTGACTGAGCGTATTCTTTAGAGCCGATTTGAGACGATCTTGTACCATTGGATCATCACAGCTAACGGCAGTGGCTGATGTGTTTTCAGTAACGGTCGAATCCTGTTCTGTGAGCTCTGCCGCCTCAGTGCTGTCTTCTTTCTCTGAGCGATCACAGCCTGCAAGCGCCAAACTACATACGATACCAATTCCAGCGACTTTCTGCCACTTGCTTAAACTCTTATTTGCTACGCTCATATTGATTCTGCTCCCAATTTACTAATTCGTACCGCCACTGAAGGACAGTGATTGATGTTCAAACCGCAACTCTAGCTGCCATAGGTCTGAAAACCAGATTATTATACGGTGTTTGGATGAAATGGTCATTAGTGTAGCCCATGGATATACAAATAACGTCCCACATAATGGGTAAAACCTACACTTGGTTGCAAAAACATAACAAATACATGCCTACGAATTCAAGGTAAGTACCTCTTTGAATTATTACCGCTGACAAACAAAAGAGAAAACTATCAACTGTCTGTTTTACAAATTTTATTAGACGCTGCTTATATGAGGCTATATGATTACTCATAAAAACAGCTGGCCATATAAATAATGATAAATATAAAAAACACCCGCTTACTCGGTCATCGAGGCGCTCGTGGCGAAGCATTAGAAAACACCTTTATGGGATTTCAGCATGCCCAACGTCTAAATGCTCACGGGTTAACAGGAGTGGAGTTTGACGTGCAACTGAGCGCTGATGGTCATTTAGTCGTGTTTCACGATGATGACTTGGCACGTATGTGTCGTCAGCAATCACGTATCGATCAGCTAAGTATGGTAGAGATTCAACGCCAACGACAGTTTGAACATCAAATCATTCCATTAGCCAGTATGGCGCCTTTGCTGAGTAATTTTACGCACATTGAGCTTGAGATTAAGACACATAGCCGCACCGATTACCCCAAATTAATGAGAGCGTTGACACATAATTTAATTGATAGCCCATTTGCCAATCTTCCTATTGCACTAACCAGTTTTGATATGGAATTGCATGCTCGACTGCAACGCAGCAAGCTATTAATGCATATACCACGCGGCCTGTTAATTGATACAGCTAAAGCGCTGACAGCCGCAACCAATACTGCGCTGCAACTTGGCTGTGGCCAGTTGGGTATTTACTACCCTTTAATTAACCAGTCTGTCATTGAACGTAGTCACCGTTACGGCCTGCCCGTAAGCGCTTGGACGGTCAATGACACGGATATCATTGAACAGCTGATAAAATGGCAAACCGATGTTATTATTACTGATTTTCCAAGCCACTTGCTGTTGAAACCATAAATCTATTTCTCATTTCGTTCATTCAAAAAACCTACATATTTTTAGTGTTACTTACACTTTTCCTTAATGCCTGACAAGTCACAGGTTATTTCTACTAATACATTCTATAATCCATACAAGTTATTGTTATTTAGCAATATTTTTATAGTGTATAAGTGTTCACTTTGTTAGGTTTTTAGGGTACTATAGAGACTTAAATTAATACCGTTAGGGATATTATATGATCGCAAAAAAAGCACTTGGCTTACCGCTGAAAGGCTTACGTTTCGCTATCAGATCTGGTGATACTCTTGTGAAAGCTGCCAGCACTCAAGTCACACGTTTTAAAACGCGTTTTGATGAGAGTAACTTGCTTAATGAGCAGCCAGTTGCAAAGCGCAACTACGCTGACACTGCCGTTCAAATTGATGCTCCTGAAGATAGCAGCATTGATATGCGTGAGTTTGAGTTTACAAAAGCGCCAATCAATTGGATTCCAGCGTCTATATTAGTAGCCACGCCTATTGCTGCTGCTATCATTACGCCATGGTATCTGTTGACTCATGAAGTTAGCGCGCCAGTTTGGGGTGTATTTGGTGCCTTTATGGTATGGACAGGTATCAGTATTACTGCTGGTTATCATCGCCTGCTATCGCATCGTGCTTATAAAGCACACCCGATTGTCAAAAACTTTTTATTGCTAGGTTCCACCTTTGCCGTACAAGGTTCAGCGTTTGACTGGGTTTCTGGTCACCGTACGCATCATCGTCATGTCGATGATCGCTTAGAAGATCCGTACTCAGCAAAGCGTGGCTTTTTCTTCAGTCACATGGGCTGGATGCTACGCAATTATCCTAGTGGTAAATTTGACTATAAAAATATCCCTGACCTAACCAAAGATAGAACGCTGCAAATTCAGCATAAATATTACGGTTTATGGGTTGCGGCATTGAACATCGGTGCAGTCGCCGCGATCGGTTGGTTATTGGGTGATGTTTGGGGTACTTTGGTCATCGTAGGCTTACTACGTCTGGTGCTGACGCACCACTTTACCTTCTTCATCAACTCGTTATGTCATATGTTTGGTAGCCGTCCTTATACTGATACCAATACTGCTCGTGATAACTTCTTCTTAGCTATCTTTACGTGGGGTGAGGGTTATCATAACTACCATCACTTCTTCCAATACGATTATCGTAATGGCGTAAAATGGTGGCAGTATGATCCAACTAAATGGTTGATTGCTGGCCTATCAAAGCTAGGCTTAACCAGTGAGCTACGTACTGTTGATGACACCACTATCAAGCATGCCGAAGTACAAATGCAGTTCAAGGCCGCCCAACAGCAGATTGATACGGTAGCCAGTACTGGCCTTGATCTTCCTCATGCGATGAAGAGCTTCCAAGATCGTATTAAGTTTGAATACGATGCATTTATACAAACTGTCGAAGAATGGCAAGCACTGAAAGCTCAAACAATTGAGTTGAAAAAGACAGAATATGCTGATCGATTGCATGAAGTTGATGATAAGCTAAAGCATGACTATGCCAAGATTGAGCAAAAAATACTTGAGCATAATAGCAATCTAAAAACGGCGTTTCGCTCTATTGGTATGAGTAAAAAAGCAGCTTAATTACCTATAATATAGCGCTGATTTATTTTGATAATTGCAAAGCTTCTCCTTCCCTCTATCCGTCATGGATAGGGGGATTTTTTTCTTTAGTATTACAAGAGATGGACAGAGCGACACGATGTCATATGACGGCTATGTTATAGTAATCCCTTTACTCTGATATTCAAATGGGAACGGCTCATATGCGTTATCAAAATACCTATGTCAACCTAGACACACGCCTCTATCATGAGCAATCGCCAACGGCATTAGATAATCCACGTGCGGGTCATTTCAATACACAAGTTGCACAGCAATTGGGCTGGTCAGAAGATGATGGCTTGATGACTCGTTGGGTTGAGATACTCGGTGGTCAATACGTACCAGCTGAGTTTCAACCGTTGGCTATGGCTTATGCTGGTCACCAGTTTGGACAGTGGGCAGGACAATTGGGTGATGGTCGTGGCCTATTGATGGCGCAAGTAATCGATAGTAATAATCAACCGCAAGACTTACATCTAAAAGGCGCTGGTCTCACGCCTTACTCACGGATGGGCGATGGACGCGCTGTACTGCGCAGTACTATTCGTGAATATTTATGTGGTCATGCGCTTACGCAATTGGGTATTTCCTCCTCTAACGCTTTAGGATTTGTGGTCTCCGATACCAGAGTACGTCGTGAGCGCATAGAAGCTGGTGCGGCGTTGATGCGCGTGGCTGATAGTCATATTCGACTCGGTCATATCGAATGGATCACCAGTTTTGCCCCTGATTTACTCGCTGAATTCACCGACTATATGATCGACACTTATTATCCAGAGTGCCGCGATAGCGAAAAACCTATATTGGCATTTTTGACCGCCGTGGTTGAGCGTACCGCACGGATGATTGCTGACTGGCAATTGATTGGCTTTGCTCATGGTGTTATGAATACAGACAACTTATCTATTACAGGTAGCACCTTAGACTTTGGGCCTTTTGGCTTCATGGAACGATTCAACCCTGCTTGGATCAACAACCACTCTGACCACACAGGTCGATACGCTTATCAAAACCAGCCTGCTATCGGTCATTGGAATCTCAATGCTTGGTTACCACACTTTATGCGTCTAGAGGGTGTCACTCGGGAGGCATTAGCCGATTGTTTGGCGCCTTATGAGGCGACCTTTATGCAGCATTATCAGCAAGGATTGTGCTGTAAACTTGGGTTACCGCACGAGTCCGATAGTCTGAGATTGGCTTTTGAGTGGTTAACGTTATTAGAAGATAACTTGCTCGATTATACCAATAGCTTCCGCGCGCTACTGGGATTAGTCGCACCAAGCGCTCATCCATATGAGCAGCAGCTACTGGTGACCATGACTGCTGAGCTTAACGATGAGGCAACACAAGTATGGCAAGCGTGGTCGACACGTTATGTGGCTCAAATACAGCAACTGCCACTTGAGCAAGTCATCAACGAGATGACCGGTAATAATCCTGTTTATATATTGCGTAATAGTATGGCGCAGCGTGCCATCACAGCGGCAGAGCAAGGTCAGTTTGAAGAAGTCAATCGAGTGTTTAAGTTATTGGCGAACCCCTACCATGTACAAGATATCGCCACCGATTTGGATATTGCACCCCCTCTTCCTCATACGCCACAAGAGCCGATTAGTTGCTCATCTTAATCTAGGGCATGTCCTCAATTCAAACGATAGCCATCTAACTGGGCTAAAAACGGCTAAATTTTGCCAAACATTGTCAAATAGCTGGTTAATATCTCGATATTAACCAGCTATTTGACAATGTTTGGCGGCAATTCATCTCATTTTTATTTCCACTTTTAAAGTGAGGACATACCCGAGTCTATCATTCTGTAATATTTTGAAACATTATGGGGTTAAGGTTGGTATTTGGCTCTGTTTTTTGGCATCATCAATGAGATAAATAATGAATATCATTTTATTATATTGTTCCGACAATTCACGGCTGTTGACTAGGCGTGAATTGTCAATAGTGCTAGAATGATGGTTTTACTAAATTACATTTTTAAGCTTGTCTTTAATCGTTGGTTACTATGTCTGTAATCATTAGTTTTTAATGTCAATGTACCCTTAGATTATGATCATTCCATGATTTTTTGAGGGTAAAACGTTATTTTTTATCTCCATTTACTTTATTCCAATTTATTCCAACCATGGCAATTATTATGAATGACGATACCCATTTGAATACGGATCACCTTACGACAGAAAAAGAGCAGTTTGAACAAGCTGCCTTGCATTACCATGAGTTCCCGCGCCCGGGTAAAATCTCAGTCACGCCTATTAAGCAGCTGGCTAACCAGCGCGATTTAGCGCTTGCCTACTCACCTGGTGTAGCGGTTCCTTGTCTTGAAATTGAAAGAGACCCGACGCTAGCAGCTAAATATACGGCTCGTAGCAACTTGGTAGGCGTCATCACTAACGGTACTGCGGTACTGGGTCTAGGTAATATTGGTCCATTGGCATCAAAACCTGTCATGGAAGGTAAAGGCGTTTTATTCAAAAAATTCGCAGGTATCGATGTTTTTGATCTCGAAATTGCACAAAACGATCCAGATAAATTCATCGAAGCAGTCGCCTCTCTTGAGCCTACTTTTGGTGGTATTAACTTAGAAGACATCAAAGCACCAGAATGTTTCAAAATTGAGCGTGAATTGCGTAAGCGCATGAACATCCCTGTATTCCATGATGATCAACATGGTACGTCAATCATCGTTGCTGCAGCGATGCTCAACGCGTTGTTGATTACTGGCAAAAAAATCGAAGAAATTAAAGTGGTTTGTTCGGGTGCCGGTGCTGCTGCTATTTCTTGTTTAGACATCATTTGCGCACTTGGTGTGAATAAAAACAATATCTTTGTTTCAGATTCACGCGGTATCATCACCACCATTCGTGAAAATCTTGATGAAACCAAACAGCGCTATGCACGCGAGACGACTGCGACCACTATCGAAGAAGTCATGGACGATGTCGATATGTTCTTGGGCTTATCTATGCCTGGTACATTGTCTGAAGATATGGTTCGCCGTATGGCCAAAGACCCTATCGTCTTTGCACTTGCCAACCCAACGCCTGAAATCATGCCAGAATTGGCACATGCCGTACGTCCAGACGTCATCATGGCAACAGGTCGCTCAGACTATCCAAACCAAGTAAACAACGCACTATGCTTCCCTTACATCTTTCGTGGTGCACTAGATGTTGGTGCGACTACTGTCAACGAAGAAATGAAAGTTGCTTGTGTAAAAGCAATCGCTGCGATGGCACACGTTGAAGCAACGCCAACTGCAAGCGTTCGTAACATCGAAAAAATGCAAAGTTTCGGTCGTGATTACTTAATTCCAGGACCTCTAGAGCCAAATCTAATCATTGAGATTGCTTCTGCGGTCGCCCAAGCTGCCATGGATTCAGGCGTTGCCACATTGCCTATCGATGACATGCAAGCCTATCGTCAGCGTTTGTCTGAGTTTGTTTATAACTCTGCGTTTGTGATGAAGCCAATCTTTGCTCGTGCCAAATCTGATCCAAAACGTATTGTTTACTGTGAAGGCGAAGACAACAATATCTTGCTCGCTGTGCAAGTGGTCGTTGATGAGAAACTAGCGAAGCCTATCTTGGTTGGTCGTCCTTCAGTGATTGAAGCCAATATCGAAAAACTGGGCTTACGTCTAAAAGATGGCGAGAATATTACCATCGTCAACGTTGATGATGACCCTCGTTATAAAGACTACTGGCAGGGCTACTACGAGCAAAACAAACGTCGCGGTGTCAGCATCGAGCTTGCGCGCCGTGACGTTCGTCGCAAAACCACATTGATTGGCTCGTTATTGGTCGAAAATGGTGCGGCAGATGGCATGGTATGTGGTACGTTTGGCCATTACCAGTTGCATCTAAAATACGTTGAAAGCGTCATCGGCAAAAAAGAAGGCATGAACGACTTCTATGCGATGAATGCGGTACTCATGCAAGATCGTAACATTTTCATCGCGGATACCTATATTCACGAAGATCCAACGGCTGAACAGTTGGCTGAAATGACAGTGTTGGCAGTTGACCAATTACGTCGCTTCGGTATCACGCCACGTGTCGCGCTAGTGTCTCATTCTAACTTTGGTGCATCAAACCGTACCAGCGCTGTTAAAATGCGCAAGGTATACCAGATACTAACAGATATGAATGTAGACTTTGAGTTTGATGGTGAGATGCAAGGTGATGCGGCGCTGAATGAGCATATCCGTCTAAACGATATGCCATCAAGTCCGTTAAAAGGTGCAGCGAACTTGCTCATCTTACCAACACTTGATGCGTCGAATATTGCCTTCAACCTGCTCAAAACAGCAACTGGCAGTGCTTCTATTGGCCCTATTTTATTAGGTACCAATAAGCCAGTACACATCATGACACCATCAGCGACTGCACGTGGTATCGTCAACATGACTGCACTGACAGTGACTGAAGCTCAAGACTTAGAAAGCGAAAAATAGTCATCTATCATATGCAATATGATTAAGATGGGTTCTATCATCCACTGACAGAACCCCGTCTGCTATACTAAAACCAGTCAATGCGACTTATAAAGCATTGGCTGTTTTTTTTGATCAATGAAAACTGAGCTGATGATAATTTAATCAATACAGCGATAATAAGTACAATGACATTTTGCTAAATAAACAGAGGCTTTTATGCAAATATACCTTGTGGGCGGAGCTGTTCGCGATCGACTCCTAAAGCGTCCTATCAAAGATAAAGACTTTGTGGTTGTTGGTGCAACCGTTGCAGAAATGATCGATGCAGGATTCCAGCAAGTCGGTGCAGACTTCCCTGTATTTTTGCATCCTAACAGTCATGAAGAGTACGCACTGGCACGCACGGAACGAAAGCAAGGATTAGGCTATCAAGGCTTTAGCATACATGCCAGCCCTGATGTGAGTTTAGAAGAAGACTTACAACGCCGTGACTTGACCATCAATGCCATGGCAATAGAAGTCACTAGCCTAAATGATGACACCCCTACCAATGGTGACGTCATTGACTATTACGGTGGACTGGTTGATTTAGAAAACAAAACTTTGCGCCATGTATCCAGTGCATTTAGCGAAGACCCATTACGCGTGCTCCGAACAGCTCGTTTCTATAGTCGTTACTATGATTTAGGGTTCAGTATCGCAGAAGATACCTTGACGCTAATGCGTCAACTGGTCGATTCAGGTGAGCTGACACATCTAAGTAGTGAACGCATTTGGCAAGAGTCCAGCCGTGCAACTATGCAATTATCGCCCCAAGTCTACTGGCAGCAGCTGTTCGAAATCGATGCACTGACAGAATATTTTGCGCCATTGCATCAGGCTTGGGCTACTACTCAGATACGAGAGACGGTACAGACTGCGCTATATTTTGCAGGGCAAATGAAATTGAGTCTGTCACAGCGTTGGGCACTGCTAATGAGTAGCCTTAATCCATCTCTATTTACCTCAGAGCCTATAAACGAAAATGCGAACAAATCAGCCAATATAAAAGATATTAATGAGATTGGCAACATGACTAAGGTACCAAAAGCACACACCCAATTTGCCAATTTATTTGTACAACAATCCGAAAATCTCAGCAAGATAAATAGCCTGAGCGCTGCTGAAAAAATAGACCTTGTACAAACCTGCGGGGCTCATAAAGAGCCTGATAAATTGTCTCAATTACTCGTGTGTAGTCATGTCCTACAACTGGCAGTGCAACATCGTCAGATGATGATCGCGCTAAATAGCTTTCATGCTATCGGCATGACAGATATAGCAGCAGACCTCAAGGGCCCAGCCATTGGTGCGGCATTGCGGCAAGCTAGAATTGAGCATTTACAAGTACAGAACTCACATAAAAAACATTAGAGAGCAGATAGTATCTTAGCTATGAATCAAACCATCGACGCCCTCCAATCAGAAAGCATCAATGCCAAAGCGCCAGTGATGCTCGTCACAGGAAGTGCTAAGCGTATTGGCGCAGCGATTATTAGAGCCGCTCACAGCCAAGGCTATCGAGTCATTATTCATTGTCATCATAGTGAATCAGAAGCCCAAGTATTGGCCACACAGCTGAATAGTCTGCGTGCGGATAGTGCATCGCTTATCATCGCCGATTTAGCCATCGTCGATGATAGCAACGCTTTGAGCACACTCGTCAAAAATATTGTAGAAACCTTTGGCCAACTAGATGTATTGGTACACAATGCTTCTCGCTTTTATCCTAGCCCACTTGGCAGCATTAATCACGCACAGTGGGACGAGCTATTTTTGACCAATGCCAAAGCGCCTTTATTATTGAGCCAAGCACTATTTCCTTACCTTAAAAACCAGCAAGGTTGTATTATCAACCTACTGGACATTCACGCGCATGATAAGCCGTTTAGCAATTATACTGTCTACAATATGGCAAAAGCGGCTCATCGTATGATGGTGCAGTCTTTAGCACTTGAGATGGCACCAGAGGTACGGGGCAATGGCGTCGCACCTGGCGTCAATATCTTACCTGACACTGATAGCGACCAAGCATTGGATCATGATCAGCAACGAAGTATCATCGGCTCAATCCCTATGCAGCGCATAGGTCGACCTGATGAAATTGCCCATAGCGTGCTGTATCTTGTGCAGGCCCATTACCTCACTGGTGAGATTATTACTGTTGATGGTGGTCGCAGTCTAACCCTAGCTGGTGGTCAAGTTTAATAGAAAATGGCACTTCATAAAAAATATCTTGATAATGGCCCATTTTTTGCTTGAAAAATTCAAAAAATCAGGTATCATTGTCCGTCTAGCGTTAGGGCCCATAGCTCAGTTGGTTAGAGCAGAGGACTCATAATCCTTTGGTCGTAGGTTCAAGTCCTACTGGGCCCACCAAATTCAAACCCTTACAGTCATTGACTTGTAAGGGTTTTTTATTGTCTAAAATTTATGCGAACACATTGATGTCATTAATTTTTTGATACTATCTTGATACTTTGACCCGTGCAGTAATTAAAGTATGATAACTACTAACACTATGGTTATTTGCTGCTACATGGGTGATATATGAAGGTTAAACTTACCAAAAAATTTATTGATTCAATAGACTATACCGCTAAAGGTACTGATATCTATATGGATGATGTATTGACTGGATTTGCACTACGTGTAGGTAAGCAGTCTAAACGCTATACATTACATAAGCGCATAAATGGAAAGCTATATCGAGATGAAGTAGAAGAAACACACTTGATTACACTAACCGAAGCACGTGAAAAAGCCAGCATAATGATGGTAAATATAAAAAAAGGTATGCATGTTTATGACGGGCTTCATGAAAACTTGGAAGAGCATAAAGATAAGACTAATAATGTACCAACACTAAGAGATGCCTATACCTACTTTAAATCAGTAAAGACTGAATTAGCTGAAAGTACTATTACTGATTATGATCGTCAAATACTACAGAATCTGAAAGACTGGCTAGATGTATCCTTAAACGATATATCTAAGTCAATGATAAGTGATAAACATAAAGAGATAAGCAAGCATAGTAAAGCTCAGGCTAACGCAACTATGAGAGCTCTAAGGTCAGTTTGGAATTATTGCCGTGATAGCTTTTTAGATGATAACGAAGACTTTTTAATTAAAGAGCAACCAGTACGCATACTTAACGCCAAGAAAGATTGGAATATAGTTAAGCCGCGTACTAAACATGTTGAAGAAGAATATTTAGGTATGTACCTCAAAACACTTTTGAATTATGTTGATAGAAGCTCACACATGCAAGCACCTCATAGCAATAATGCACGAGATATCATGTTGTTTTTTATGTTGACTGGCGTGCGTTTAAACGAAGCGCAGTCTTTAAAGTGGTCAGATATCGATCTCAAAGTTGGTAAAATAACATTCAAAGATACAAAAAATGGGTACAATCATGAGATACCTACTAGTGATATTTTATACGCTATACTTAAAGAAAGGTGGAGGTTAAGCACTGGTAAACGTTGGGTGTTTCCAAGCGCTTTGCAAGCCAGCGACGACCATGTAAAGGATTTGAGTGCCAGTTATAAAGCTATAGATAAACAAATCGATCTACATATCAGGCCACATGACTTACGCCGTACTTTTGGAACGGTAGCTAATAGCTTAAGCATCAGCTATCCAGTCCTTAAACGCTTGCTCAATCACCGCGAAACTAAATCAAGCGATGATGTTACCCTACAGTATGTTCAAGTGTCACAAAGACAGTTAAGAGACGCTTTAAACTCAATAGAGTCCTTTTACTGTGAGCATCTTGGCATGACACAAAGCGATTTCATAAAAGCACTCATATAGATCAAAGCTGCAATTCTTATCAAATTTATAGACCGAACCTAGTCCATAGCTTTTAAAATCTCACTAAAAGATAGCCAATACCATTAACAAATAACCTAGGTATTTGAGCACCCCCGACGAAGCGTAGTAATCATCAGTAATAGCCAAATTCTTATCAGAACGTTTACGCTTTTTCTGCACTACCCTTACCTCATAGCCGTGGAATTTTTCACGAGCACCGACACGTATTGAGCTGTTCAGACTCAAGTCTTTTTTAACATCACTTACAACTTGCTCGCTATATGCCCTAACCTGCCAATGACTGGCATCAATAAGCTGACAACCTATTAGCATAAAACTCTGTAGCGTCTCAAGCTGGGTCTCCTTAATACCAAAATGAATCGATGAGTTATTTAAGTTATGTTTATGTGCAAATATTTCAATAAACATTCTCAACTTCTCAGGATTCTTTGTGGACATCTGATAAGCTCTATCCAATGCTCTAATTATTACTTCTTGATTTTTGTTACCTTTAGGCCTACTTAGTAATAGCCTGTCATCATCAAACAGCTCGCTAGCGCGCAGATATAAACATTTAGATTCATTTAGACTGATACCATGTCTAATAGCAATCTCAGGTAACAGCTCATTTCTAGAGTTGATATTTAACTTCTGTAATTCCTCTAAAAAACCTATGACGTCCGAATATTTAGGATGAATGAAAATTGAATTTGTATTCGACTCTTTAAATCCATTCAAATTATCGTTTAACAGTTGCTGGCTAGCATTATGTTCAGGTTCATCTATATTCTTGAATAATGATACTTTATTGGAAGCTATCTTTTTAAGTAAATATGGTCTTATCTTATTTAGCTGCACCATCTTTGTCGTTGCATCATAAGCAGTTTTATTTTGTCTATATATAGCTGAATAACCAAGCCCTGTTATTAACTCTAAAACGGCTATAGGTAGCTGCAAGCACGCTCTGCTGAGCTGTTCCCCTGCTAGCAAGTGAGCAGTATGAATGTAATGCTCGAAGGTTGTGTCGCACGTTAAATGCCCTGCAAGACTTGCCAGCCCAAACCAAGCGCCCTGCTCTTTGTGATAACCAAGAATTCCTTTCACTATTTTTTCGCACTGGTCGTTATTATAATCCGTCATCACCTGTGCCAATGAAGATTCACGTAGCACTAATGCCAGTTGACTAATAGCAGTATGTCTAAAGCTATGAAATGTGAAGTCGTGCTCTCCTAGCAATCTATCCCAAATTAACTTCATGAGATTGCTAAAAAATACACTGGGTAACGGCTGATCACCTGATCCTTGAGAAAACAAGTAACGTCGCTTCAGTCTTTTCTGCTGATAATATAACTGAATAAATTGTTCCAGCTCGTCTTGCTTAAGTAAGCAATCAACCGGTATAAGCCTACTTGCACTGCTACTTTTCAATCTTCGATAGCGATTCGGTCTTAGCCATATTTGTGGTTGCTCTATTCGTTGTCCATGCTCATCAGCATAGATATCTGCTACATCAGCAACTTTAATACCGATGAGTTCCTTTATTCGCATTCCTGTTCGGTATGCCAGATTTAAGACTACTAAGCAAAGGTTTTTCTGTTCATAGTCTAGATCCGAGGTGACCAGATACTCTTTCATCGCATGATATATACGAGGCGATATCATACTCGCCTTTATAACCTGACGTTTATTACCCCATGGAAAATACACATATGGAGCATCGTAATACTCTATTTGATAATCATGAAATGCTCTCAGGCGACCATAGGTAAATTTTTGAGTATCTTTAAGCTGATCTAAGTAAGATACTTTAATGTCACTTGCCAGCTCATTTAATACGCTTGGGGAATCAGGTACCTCATTTTCGATAATGCCTGCATCTTCATTTATGTTACTTATAGCTTCATCGTTGAAATCAGAATCTTTTTTAAGTAGCGAAGATTTACGACCATCCTTAATCTTACTTTGAATAATCTCCTCATAGATAGCTTCAAAGTCCTCATCCGACCATTCATCAAGAGTCTCATCCATCGTTAGCATCAGCCAATCACGACCAATACAGCCCACGTATTTACTGATGGTATTTAACCTGTTATTGCTAGTGTTCAATAAGCTTCTTACCCACCCTAAAAGACGCATGGCATTCGGTTGAGTGAACTCCTGTTGTAATAACTCTATATGCAAAATAGCTGATACCCTGCTGCATTTGAGAGCATCTTGCACCTTTTTAACAAGATTTTTGCTAAAGCTTGGATAATTACTTTTATTGGTACTTCTTTTATTTGATCCTGAATAACTTGCTACAAACAGCTCTGACCACGTAAGTGGTAGCGGGTTTGAGCTAATCACCTCTTGATTATAATTAATAAGCTTATTTGTAGTTAAGCCAGTCGTTTTAATTTTTCCCTGTCTAACAATAGACAGCGCACTATCTATATCGGCACCCTTCATCTGCCGCCAATGATAGTCAGCGTATTTTATTAACTGCGATAAATGCGGTTTGCTTTTATCTTTATTTTGTAGTTTTAGCTTTTTACAAATATCACTGATAATGGTTTCAAACGACTTCACATCTTCTTTTTCTTTTTTTAACTTTTTATCTTTTAGCGCGTATAAAAAGCAAAGTGTCATATCATCAGGTATGTACTCTATATAGCGCTGTAAGCTTGTAGCAGATACATCCTCTGAGGTATATCCTTGCGTATAAGAACAACCGTAATTGTCATCATCAATACTGAGCAAAATTAGCGCCAAACTCTCGCTACTGACACCTGAACCTGATAATTCATCAGTTGCTGGTAGCTGCAATTGATATATCTCACGTTCGCCTAGCAGCCACTGATAGAGTGCTTTTAGTGCGTCTACGTCATTCAATCCACCATACATCACGCTACAGTAGAGTGCTGACTCAATTAAGTCATTATTTGAGAATCTTCTTTTTCGTTGCCATATTTCAATCATTTGCTGACTAGCAAGGCTTACTTGAGCGCCATTCACCATCCAGTCATAAGAGATGATTAAATTATCGCGCTCAGCTATGACAGGCACAACAGGTTCATCTAAATCAGTACCATTCTTTTTGTTGTAACTTCGAATGAATGCTAAAAAACCTTGTCTAGCTAAATAGTAAGTATGCGCGGTATCAAAGCGCGCCTTAAGCACGTTATCGATTGCTTGATAGCATTCAGTTAGGTCTGTTTCTGTGGTTATGTGATTGTCATCAACATACGACGCTATCAAAACTTTCGCCTCATTTTTGATAGCGTCATGACTTTTGCTTCTGTTTTCTTCTCTTAACTGATGAGCAACGGCATTATCCATATATAGTCACCTCAACTTGTCGTAGGTTAAGCTCAACTGCAACTTTATCTAAGTCAGCAGATAGTTCTTTTAGCTCATTAATCGATAGTGACGACATGGGGTGCATAGCCTCCTGATCTGGATGTTCATGACCATATAAGGCACAGATTAAATTCTCAGGAGACTTATTTGTTAGCATTGAGCGTAATTGATGCCTTAGCCAATTATCTTGATGGCTAAAAAAATGCCTTGTCTGATAACGAATTTTACTAGGCGCAATACCAGAAAACCCTTTAGGATTTTTACTGAAAAGCTGAATGATTGGCTGTTTAGAGTTCAATATGTCGTCTAGTGAGAATTGGTCATTTGGATAAATTGCATTATGGAGGACTGCAAATTGATTGATATATTCAATATAGTTTTGAATGGCTGTGATCAAGAAATCACTTAGAGGAATGAGTCTTCCTTGCCCTTGTCCCTGACGCTCTTCTTTATCGGACACCCATAACAGCCGCTGCCTAAAATCAAACTGATTTAAAAGCCCAGGCGCATGCTTTACGGGTCTAATTCCAGTCTGAATAAATATGATGTGCCATAGCCAGACACCATAAGCATTAAACTGCTCAATATAACGGTCCTGCCGTATATTAATGTTCCGTTTTAATCGACCGTTATAACTCTCAACTGCCTCAGCAAGACCATCAAAGAACCTTTGGCAGATATCAGTATTTAAAGTCATGTCACTACCGATATATTTTTTGTACTGATTACTTTTCGTGCTAGATAGAATAAATGGTCGAACTTCATTCTGAGCGTCCGCTGTACAACATTGGGTCAATAGATGTATAGCATTGCTGTACGTCTGCTCTAAGCTTATCGTCTCAATGCTGGTGTAATATAAAGGTGAACTGTGTTTCACATCAACCCCAGTCAGAATCTCGGCATGGAGTGGCTCATGAAGCTCATTCTTGATAATCGTATATAGACAAGCATCAATATGCTGGTTTGATAATGCTGGTAGATCTAGTTGCATTTTTAAGCTTACTAGCACCTCAGCGACCTCATTACTATTAACCAAAAACTTATGCTCAATAACTGCTTGTAGTCTAATTGGCAGAGGTAATTTAAATTTATTATCATAACTCTGACGATACGGTAATAAGTGACTTCTACGATTCGAGGTCACGTTAATAGTGATGCTCATAGCATAACTATCAGCAGCCGAACTGCTCTCATGACTCAGCCATTTGCGCTGACTTTTATCCAACTGCAGCTCATAAACCACTTCTTGAACCTTACGGCCACTTAGCATTGATAGTAATACAACTGCATAAACCTGACGCTGTTTGTAGCTGACAATGGTAAAAAGTTGCCACACCCGAGCAAATAGCATTTGATAGCTTAATAGGCTAAGTTGACGAATATTGGTGGGGAAATTAAATTGATTGCGACGGGCATGTCGATAGTTATTTTTTAGCTTCCATTGCTGCAACTCTGAGGATTTGGCTGTTGTCTTGGAAGGCTTGAAGTCATTGTCTAAAAGTTTAGGTGGTTCGTCGTCAGCAATATTTTCATCATAAGCAACATTATCATCTTTATGGGTGTTGCCAAATACTGTCGCTCTTAGTGGTTCGTCAGTACTATCAAGGTACAGCGTATTAGAGTGTCCTTTACTAGGCTCATTATCTTTTGAATTGGTATAAGTTTTGCCTACAAAGACTTTGTTCTCTGCAACCACTTCATAAGCAAGTCGTATGTGCCCAATTTTACCCGCCAATTTTTGATTAATGACTTTGCCCAATGCTTCGTCATTTTTTGTCTGAGCTTCATACTGACGTAACGCTGATAGTACGTTTGCCATTGAATCATGTTGAGCATGAATAGTAATTAACTTGTCGACGATTTTAGATTGTGGGTTGTTGTTCTTTAATCCCATTCTAAGACGCACACTTAGCTGATTGATTTTGGCAGAGTGCTCATCTTTACGTGCAGCAATCATAATAATGACTTGCAGGTATGCACTCATAAACTGCCATGCTTCATTATTAATATGTACTTGACCATGTCTCTGGTAAAACAAAACCAGCATATAAGTGACGGCCCAATCCTCAATCCTTTTCTCTTTGATAACTGTACAGGCAATAGCTTCACATTCAGACGGTGTCAATACCTGTGTATCTAGGCTGGCATGTTCACCAATGTGCATGTAAAAGTTTGGATTGATATCCAGCAGATTAACAATCAGATTTTGCACTTTTATATAGTGCGGTGAGTTAGAGGGTACTAGCTGTTCTAGGACTCTCTGTAATTCAGCATTATCAATATCAAATTTATGCATATTCATTAGCGTGCCTCACTCAGCCAGTCCATGCTTTTAGGCATGCCTATGACACGCTCTTCTGATGCAAACTTGCATTGTTGATACTCATAGTTGCTCTGGCTAATACGTGCAAAGCGGCAGTATTCCTTTACGGTCAAATACTTAATACGCATCAACTGACATATAACACTTTGAGGCGCGTTATTTTTCAGTGCCTTGAATAAATCAGGGTGATTGACATCTTTCAAGGAAATCAAACTGACTACGTCTCGCCATGCTAGCTGCTGAATATCATTGATACTTTCAGGGATGATTAAACATGGGTAATCACTATCATTCTCGAATCTTAAGACCTGATCGACTCTCTCGAAATCATTAAAGAAATAAAAAACATCGTTCTTTCCATCAACTAGGCGAAGTGGTGGACGGTAGAAGTTATCCAAAAACTTCATATTGATATAAGTAGTTTTAGGTCTCAGTCTCTGCCAAACACATAAAGCGGCTCTAGCGTACGGATGTACATACAAATCATCCTTACTAGTGTTGGTAAGTTTTTGCCCAACCTTAAACTTATTATTTTTCATCATATACTAAATATTAGTGAATATAATTCATGTTATATAATAACCACTCAGGTGTCAAACGCTTTAGTTTTGTGGGGCTTAAAATCGTAAAATAATTAATACTATTAAACAGTTAGTATTATTTTAGACATAAAAAAACCTCTTAACGCTATAGAAAATATAGCGTTAAGAGGTTATTACATTTTATGCTTTTGTTAGGTGAAAAGGTTAGAATTGGGGTTCGAAGTAAAGTTTCCAGTATCTAAGCAATAAGTGTCCCTGTCAGCTGGTTACCGACCTCTTTAAGCCGCTTAATTGCGGTTTTCTGGGCAGAACAATCCAACCAACAACAGAAAGCAAGGACAGATATGACAATGAATCGATTACTAACAGCGTCACTAGGCGCAATCATGTTATCTAGTGCGTCAATGGCTATGGCTGACGTACATCCCATTTATGATCACTCAGGCAACGTTGATGGGTGCGGATACAAAAACGATGCTGGGAAAGTCGTTGTTGCTGTTGGAACATACGATAGCTGCGGAGAGATGTCAGACGGCATGGCTTATGTCGGCAAAGAAGAACTTGATAGCTCAGAAGAATATAAGGCGAAGCAAGGCTTTATTGATGCTACTGGCAAACTGGTAATACCGATTAAGTATGATGTTGAAAATGGTATGGATGAATATATCTACCAAAGTTTCAGTGAAGGATTGGTTGCAGTGTACAAGTCCAATAAAGATGGCTCTTATGGCGGTGTGTATGGCTATATGGACAAGAAAGGCAAAATCGTCATCCCTTACGCTTATGGCTTTGCTAGTGAGTTTGAGAACGGTGTGGCGATTGTTCAAAAAGACGGAGATTACGGCACAATCGACAAGGCTGGAAAGTCGATTACTAAAGCAAGATACGATCAAATCATGGGTTATTCCGAAGGGTTGGCGATTGTTTCAGTAGATCAGCTATACGGTGCTATCGACCTTAAAGGCAAGCTTGTTGTGCCTATAGAGTTTGATAGACTGGATTATTTTAGCGAGGGTCTGGCTGTATACAACGTGCTCCGAGATCCAAGTGATTATGAAGGCACTTACGGCTATATCGACAAAAATGGTAACAACGTTATTAATGCACAGTGGAGCAATGCCAAACCTTTTGCTGAGGGTCTAGCAGCAGTTCGTTCTGACGACGGTGAGGCTGGCAAGTGGGGCATCATTGATAAGTCGGGCAAGTATGTCGTTAAACCAAAATATAGTGCTGCCTCTATTGAGTTAGAAACAGACCAATATTCATTTGATGACGGTCATTATAAAAACGGCATTATGTACATGTACAACACTTCGCCAAGCGGTGTTACTCGCTACACATTAGATAAGACAGGCAAGGTACTGGCGACCAATAAATTTAAGGATTGGGACAAAGCAGCTGACGATGCCATTAACAAGAAATTAATCGATCTTAATCATGGGTGGTAGCGATTGGTTGCAGTATGTCTTAGCTTGGTGCGAATAACGACTCACCGTAAACGCTAGGTATGCACCACCAGAGCACTTTCAGTCACAGTATGACCTTCTTATTTGCCGTTTAGAGTATTCAAAGGCAATGTAGAGCCATACTGTGCGTTCTGTATAGGTGATAATTGGAGGATCAACCGATGAAATGTCCTGCCGTGTTCAAAAATAATGGTAATAGCTACGTGGTAACCTTTCGTGACGTATCTCAAGCAATAACACATGGTTCAAGCTACAAGGAAGCCTATACATCCAACCATTCACATCAATGTTAGATGGCTAAACACATTCATATCTTTAGCGGTACTTCTAAATAGATGAAAGCAGTTGTAAGAAGTATATGCATGTAAAAAGGACGCAACAGCTAATGTTGCGTCCTTTTCTTTTAGTATTTTTCTGTATTTAAAATCAGCGATGAGTCAGAAATCAAGACTTTAAGAAGTGACTTTGTATAGTACGATACAAAGTCTGAACTGCACCCTGACTTTTAAGGTGAGCGAGAATTAATGAGTGTCTGGGAGAAACTTACCTAAAGCTCAAGGCACAGAGCTGACCTATACTGTCAAATCTATAGACATTGACTTGGGAGATTTTAGTTACGCAGCCTGACGATAAAAGTCAAACCACACCTGTCTTAGCGATTTAAAGCATAAGCTCTTTTGAATCCTCGTTTCACTGCGAGCACAGCTCTTGTCTTGCCTCGCTGCAAAGCAGTTACCTTTAGTGCTCCTTGAGCCTGCAAACTGATGTCGCTTGATGATCTTATGGTAGGAATGACTGCAATACCGGAGTTTTTCAAGCTAGTTGTCACCATCAAGCCCAATTAAGCAGCTTGTAATATCATTTTTATTGCTATTTTTAAAATGAGGACACACCCTAGTAAAACCTATACATGTAAGATAGTGTCGTATTATGATATTTGGTTGACTTACATCGACATGATAGAGATGAACCAAGCGATCTTTAGATGAATAACATTCATTCAAAAAATTAAATAGTGAATTATATTACAATGAATCATGTATCAAACCCTTTATTTTCAGACGCTCTAAAATACAATTATCGTGATTAAACGGTATCGCTGTCACGTATTTTTTTATCTGTACTTTTATGTGAGTGAGTAGTTTAAAGTCAAAGATTGATCTGAAAATACAACGCCCTCCCTTATTGATAATTTTCCAATACTATACTGCTGTGCATTGACTCTGAACTCATCTGGTTCCGAATGCCACTAAAAGCTCTAACTACTAAAAACAGGGGAATGCTAAAAGACTTTCGTTAGACAAACGATCGTTCATCAGGTCTAGAGAATAGCTGTTTTTTGAGTCGCTATAATAAACTCAGCAGCAAAAAATGCAGTCATTCCGGCTCAAATTAAAAACTCATAAAAGGACATAGCAATGAAATTCTCAAAAATACTCATGGCGCTTCCGTTGTCATTACTCTCTGTTAGTGCTATTGCAGGTATGGCCGATATCAATGGTAGTACCAAATGTACCATCGTTGATTCTATTATTAAAAATAAAGCCATCGTAAAAGCTTGTACTTACGAGGGTGCCGTAGGAGGAAGTATGAGTTATGCCATTAGTCAGCTGAATTTCAAACTCTCTAATGGCAGTATCTATCGTACCGTGGATAATGCGACGTTTGACTTTAATAAAAGCGGACAGGTCCAAAATTTAAAAGAGACTGTGTTACTAAATGGTAAGACAGCCGAGGTTGTAAGACTCCATCATAAAACATTTAAAAAAATCTCTGATAAAGACATAGACAGTCGCTATGAAAGCGTAAAACCTGACTTTTCTGATGTTTTACAGTGTTTCAAATACGTTAAGCAAGACGCTGCGTTCTGCCTGTCTTATGAGTTTATCAATAGAATATCTTAATCGTTATTTGGCCATCGTTTATTGATTACGCTACACATTAACCAGATACACTCATCTATTGGAGTCATTATGAAATTAATTCACCTATCCTCTTTGGCGTTGTTAGTAACTGCGTCTTTATTGTCTGCTAATACACTGGCTGCACCTAAACTCTCTAAGAGTATCAGTAGCACTACAAGCAGTGATATGGTTCATGTATTTGGCTGGATGGAGGATGCTTGTGATGGTGAACAGCCACCTTACAAAAAGATTTATGATAAACATGCAGTATTTATAAACAGTATTAGAGGTCAAAGACCTTATGAGGATTTAGTCAAGCCAAAGGCGCAGTGGTCGTCAGAATATCGTAATACGATAAAAGAGGTAAAAATGAACGTCAGTGATATATACACTGAGTATCGAGTCATTTTTAATAAAGGCGTCACTTACCGTGGTCAACCTCTAGAAGAATATATATTTAGTTTTATACCTGAATCATCAGGTGGTCAAAACACTTTAAAGTTCTCATCCAATGCCAGTCTACCTAGTATTATGTCGAACTTTCAAACTCGTCAGGTAGAGTACTGGGGTGAAATGGAAGATCGAGGCGCTATCTACAATCCTAAAAATAAAATGGTGACCTGTGAATTTTGGTAAAAATATCTTTGTGAGCAATGATGACCTGTAGCCTGGTGCGTGTCATCATTGTTATATCAGGCCCACCTGCAAAGCATTGCTGCGAAATTAGTTCGAACACAGAGCTGCTATATGCTACTAAGACAAATTGTCTTAGGTAACGATGGCATCATTTTTATGGTAGCCAATATATCAATATTACATAACTTATCTGAGAGACTAAAGCTATAAAAACCCTTCAAGCCATGCTGTATATGACGTATATTTTTCTCAAGCTTTTATTATTCCTAGGTGAGCTTGTCAAGATCGGGGTTTGTCTCAACTGTCTATTTTTGCATCTAAGCCCTCTACTACGTTCTGTATATTTAATAACTGCTTGCGAATATCTATAGCAGATGCTCCTAAATCCACGGTAGAAAATTGAATCTTATGGTTTTGAATGACAACATACTCATCAATATTTTCGCCTACTGCAGGATGAATAAACAGACCACAAGCATTATCATCTAGAAGGTCATCACTACCCTCTTGAGACCTCAAGTAAGCATACATTTGATAAAGATAGCCACTTCTCAATGTTTGATCTCGATACCAGCCTTTTGTTACGACGGCATTGAATTTAGTATCGATAACGATTCGACATCCCAATTCTGTATTATCGATGATGATATCTGTCTTCATATTAGGGAGAATTTTATCGATGCCAGCACTATTACTGTCAATCTGCCACTTAATTATCTTGCCAGCTTTGACCTGCCAGCACGGTTGTGGAAGAACCGTATCATAAAACCCTGCCACCCCTTTTTCAAAGAGCTTACGAAGCCAAGGTAGATTATCTCTTTCTGGCAAAGACAGCTGCCTTGTACCGGCAGACTCAGTTGGTAAAGCCAAGTTAAACGCCAAATGGGCCACCGTTACCATAGGTTTATCTTCAGCATCATGTCTTCCAAACCTATCTACTGAGACCTCACTACGACTAGGGCGTATTTGGCTGACACCCATACGCCTTAAGCGTGTATCTAATGACCGGCACCTATGAGCCAGTTCTTTACGTTTAACGATTTTAGAGATGACCTCAAGAGCAGCACGCACATATCTATTACGCGGCGTATCGATGGTCAATTCATCAAAGCGACAAGCTACCTGACCGCGCTCAAGCAACCTACCTCTTTCAGTGCTCAGCAAGTCTATCCGCCCCCGGACACGACTGAGCACAGCATCACGAGACTGATAGCTGTAGCTCAAATTTCGCTGAATACGGCGTTCAACCCGTCGACAAAGCATTTCTGCTATTAAGTCTGGAATGTCATCAGGATTGTCTTCGACTGCTACATTAGCGGCATCCAGCTCTCTATAAATATCTGATGCATATAGCATGAGCAACCAAAGATTACGAATAGGTATCTTGCCTATATGCTTAATATCATCACAAGGTTCAGCAAGTACATCTTCTGTAACAGACATATAATTACAAGCCTTTGACCAAAAGTTCTTGGGCTGCTTGAGACTTTTCAAGGTCATCAAACCAGTATTCATCTAGTAAAGGACCTATCTCTGTTTCTACCACCTCACTAAACCATTCTTTAGCATCTGTGATATTCATACCAGTAGCTGGTGTAACATAGCTATGGCCTACTTGAAATTGAGCACCAAGACTTACATCTGCAGTAATTGCATTATTTAGAGCATTCAGACGGCTTTCAATCTCATTCAGCATATTCGAATCAATACTATTTTTAGATTGTACCCAATCGTGCCAAGCTTCACCAAGCGTAGGTTTAAGATCAATGAACGCAAAGCGACGACGTAGCGCAAGATCAACCAATGCGAGTGAGCGATCAGCAATATTCATCGTGCCTACAACATATAGGTTATCAGGTATAAAGACACGCTCACCATCTTCCCTCTTATAAGATAGCTCTAGTGCTTCATCTGGTGTTCTTTTATCCGTCTCAAGTAATGTCAGCATCTCACCAAATACTTGAGCAGGGTTCCCTCGGTTGATTTCTTCAATGACAATAACGTGTTTCGAATCAGGGTCTTTGATGGCGTTGTCGATCATCTCCATGAAAGGACCATCTACCAATGTCAGCTTACCTTCACCCGATGGTCTCCAACCACGGATAAAATCCTCATAAGAAAGATTAGGATGAAACTGTACGGCCCGTACTTTGCTATCGTCTCGATAACCGATTAAAGCAAATGCTAGCCTTTTAGCTAGCCAAGTTTTGCCTGTTCCAGGAGGTCCTTGAAGTATGATGTTTTTCTTAGTATGCAAACGTTTAAGAATCTTTTCAATCTTAATTTCAGGTAGGAAACATCCGTCAGTAATGATGTTATCGATAGAATATGCTTCAATAGGTACTTCGGTCTCAAGCTCAGAATAGGGTTCAGCATGAAGGTCACTGATCATGTCTTCATCTAACAAGCGATACACCCCTTTACTGAGTGACTCCATTTCTCCATCTTTAACCATTTCTTTTAATAAAAACTTAACCCCTCCTCCAATATCTTTCCTATCAGGATATCTTTCTTCAAGATCCTTAGTAAATCTTTCTAAAAACTCATTTACCGTAAATTCATAAGACTGTTTTTCATAACAAAGCTGTTTTACTTGAGATGAGATAATATCTTTCCAATTCTTTTTAGAGATTTCATCAGTCTTACCTGTGCCAGGTGCACCATATAAAACTGTATCTGGTGAATCAAAATCTAATAAGCTATCACGCATCTCATAAACATAAAACATCTTATCAATTACACCGAAGTGTCTATCTTCACTCTCCAAACCAAGCTCATCAAAAATAGTAGAATCTAACTGCTTTGCAAGTTTAATATAGGTTTCAGGATTACTATTATTTTTTCGCAATTTTTCTAAACCAACAAATTTAAAGCCTTCTGAACAATAACCATTGGTCAATGGAAAAGCAGTTGGGAAAATTGGATAGATAATATTGGCAACTATATTGGTGGTAAGCTGGTTCACACTAAAATCCAAGCCTGAATCTAAATATAATTGTCTTGCCTTTTCTTTATTACTTTTATCGGATTGGTATAGCTCAGATAGACATTCGATAAGATGTTTAAGATTAGTAGCAAATTCAATATATTCTATTTTTAGAATATCACTTAAGTCTACATATTTAATGACTCCAAAGCTTCTATAGAATCCGCCAGCAGCAACCGATGACGATGATATATCATGCTCTTTAGGAGGGTTTAAATCTTTAATCTTATCTAAATAACAATCTTTAGCCACTGTCATATGATTTTTTATAACGGCGTTCTTATCTTTTATGAGATCTAGCTTTTTTTCAAATGGAACACCTATACTGAGTTTCAAAATATTTACTATAAAATCTACTGGATGATTATTTATCTCATCATCAGTGGTCTGATTAATATACGCCATTATAAATTCTGCTGAAAGCGTAGCACCTAGCTTTTCAACTTCAATATAATTGAGGTCTTTTGTTCTATCATACAAATTTTGTAAGTTCATTTTTACCCTATTTAAGATTAGTGACTAATTTTGAGTTGATTCTTCTAGATGACAATTTAGTGATCCACAGAGTTTAAGCAGTTTTTTATTGACAGTCTTACTCAATAAATCGACTGAATCAGTTCTTGAGTGAGCTCTACGTTTGGTTTCAACATATCATCAGCAAGACTACGCTTACTTGATAGTAGCTTATCCAGTTTAATCTCAAACGTCTCAAAATCAGTTGCTGCAATAGATGGATAGTACACATAAACCTCTTTATCTTGCCCAATTCGGTAGGCTCTATCAGTTGCTTGATCTTCCTTAGCTGGGTTCCAACTACGTGTATAGTGGATCACATGATTCGCTTTTTGGATATTCACACCAAAGCCAACTGCAACCGTGGATAAGATAATCACATTAAAACCATTCACTTCTTGGAACTGATCAATAATGCCCTGCCGGGTTAAGCCTTTTCTGCTGTTAGTATTTGAATCTCCGTTCACTGTAGTAACGCTTAATCCATATCGCTCAAGGAGAAGGCGTTTTAAAAATAATTGAATATCTCTAAACTCAGTGAAAATAATCACCTTCTCATGTTTTTGTTTTATGGTCTCTAAAGTGTCTATTAACCATTTGGCTTTAGGCGAATCACTGATACTCGCTTGTTGTTGAAACTTTAGAGGATGAGCACAAATCATTCGCATGTCATGTAGCGCTTTTAACATAACGCCTTTGTGGCCTTGCTCAGATAAATTTTTATAATCATTTGATACTTGTTTATAGAGTGTGCGCTGCAGCGTTGATATTTCAATATTTTTACAATCATTAACTTCGTGTTTTTCTGGTAACTCAGCGACATCATGCTTCATACGCCTTAACACTTGAGGCTCAATCAATTGACGAAGCTCATCTATTATCGCGCTATCTTCATCATCTTTCTTTTCAATAGGACGACGATACTCTTTATTAAACTCACTAAGCGAACCCAGTAGATTTTCTTGTATAAAATCAAATAAACACCATAGGTCAACCAGTGAGTTTTCTACAGGCGTACCTGTACAAGCAATCTTAAAATCTGCTTTTTGGGCTTTAGCGGCTTTCGTCACCATGGCAGTAGGCACTTTTATTTTTTGTGCTTCATCACATATCATGACACTCCAATCCACCCTTCCTAAAGAGAACTCAAGGTCTCGCATGGTCTCATAAGTAGTCAGTACGATATCTGCACCATCTAACCAACCTTCTTCAAGCAAATTCGTTATTCCGTAATCATTTCTTAATTGAGAGGATATTAAGTGCTTCGGTATTTTTCGCTGCTTTAAGTCATCGCCATATAAACTTAAGACTTTGCCAAATTTTGCGCTAAAAAACCTTTTTATTTCAGATTCCCAGTTTTCGAGTAAAGAAACTGGCGCTACGACTAATGCAGGTTTTTTAAATTCTGCAGTTTCTAAATACTCACCAATAAAACAAAGTAACTGCAATGTTTTCCCTAATCCCATATCATCTGCTAGCAAGCAACCGCTGACTTGGATTGGTGCATACTGATATAGATTTTGTAGCCAGGCGATACCGTATTCTTGATGCTCTTTTAGACTAAATTCTTGATTTCTAAAACTTGATGGTAATCTGGCCGGAGGTCGATTACTTTCATCAAAAGTCAGAATTTCAGCTCGCTTCTTAGTAAAGTCAGCCTCATCGATATTATTGGCAATCAATAAGGTAGATTTTTTCTTTTTTTCATCAATATCTGCCTGTTCTTGCTCTACATCTTTTTCAGCTGGACTATCATCTTTTGACTCACGAAGTTCATCAAGTAAGTTTTTTGCATCTTCTAAGGCAATAGATACATTGCTGTCTGGGTGTAGAACAAAGTCCTCCCCTTCTGCCTCTGCATGCTGGATACGTTGCTCAAGCAGCTCAGTACTGGCATCAGTATTTTCGGAAGTAAACTGAGATAAGTTGGCTGACTCATCAATAAGGTTCTGTGGTAACCATTCGGATTCTCCACTATCTTTTTGGATAGCTTCAGAACTCAGTTTTTCAGCTTCACCAATACCAATCACTCGATCGCTGTAATTGCTTAAATCTAGTACAGTCCTAGCTTGTAATTCGTCATCATACTGTTGAATTTTTTCTAGATCGCTTTTTAGCGCTTCTATTTGGTTATCTAAGTAGTTGGTTCTATCTATGCTGTAACCTGCCCATAGGAACACAGGTGATGATCGCCCATAGGTCGTAATAAAATGCTGAGCTTGCTCTAGATTTGAAAGTTCCAAAAGAATAGGATCTTGCTCTCGACTCGAGTTTTCATGCAATGTTAATTGAGCCAAACTAAAATGTGATAATTCATCATAAGTTTTATCTATTAGCAAACGATAGCTATAGATTTCTGCTTCTTCTTTGGATTGCTCAAAACCCTCTGAAGAGATAACCTCGACGGCATCTTCTCCTAACTGAGCAAAAGGATTATGCAAAAAGGTCTGTGCACGCTCGCCTGCTATCCGACGATTTGGCATCTTCTTAATTTCATTAAGCACACTTTTAACTTGTGGATCGATGATAACGTGTGCAAGGCCACCTTCTGGTAAACTGATTGTATATTCGTTTTGAACGTCATTATATTTATCAAAAGTTTGTAACCAATTTGAGGGCGAGTCTTTAAAGTCAGGCTGTACCTCTACCACTGACTCAGTACTCACTAAGTTTTTACGAAGATTGAGTTGCAGCTCCTCTGGGGCAAGTACGATGGTTTTACGCAGAAACTCATCTAAGTTCGCTTCACTTTTATTCGCTAAACTGCGTATTTGTGCCCAATACTTTTGGTTTAATGATTTGTTTTTATCCGTGACACGAGAGAATTCTTTGATTTTCTCTAATAGCTTCCAAGTCGCCTCACTCAACAGATGCTCTTTACCGGCAAGACTAATGATTGCCCCTGTACGCTTGACTGAGCCTTTGAACTTAATCTTGTTGTTATCACACCAGCCATCCAAAATAATTTGAAAACCCGAATCACTTATACCATTTTCACTACGAATAATCGGGTATAAATCATTTGATAACGGCAGGTTGAGCAGATCAATAACGCCATCATGCTCAGAGTCTTGTTGGATCTGAAAAAGCTCTTCCCATGGTAAGATATAGTTATCATCCGACTGATAGGCAACCTCCTCATCAGTCAAACTCTCCCAATAGAAATCTGCATCCGTTTTAGCCACAGCTGTATAACAGTGCTTTAAGCCAATATCATCGTATTGCAGCTGTAAAGACACGATACTTGCTACTGCATCTTCTGCAGCAGCAGGCTCAACGGATTTTTTTCTTTTCCAGAACGCTAGTTTCATATCAGCTCTTTAATAACGTTTTTTGTATTTTGGACTACTGGATTGGCTGGCAAAGACGCCCAGCTCAGCGAGTTTTTCATCAAATTTTGCTTCCCAGTTTCCTGAATGACTCAAAGTCGTTGCTCGACCAGAATCACTTTTAAATATTGAATGTTGTTTGCTCTTTAATTCATGAACCGTTATGTTTTTCTTACTAAGATTAAAAGGTAAATCACTATATCCATAGCAAGCATTCCCAGTATCTGAAAAATCAACAATATGGACGTTATCAATTTTTAGTAAAAAAGCATTATTACTAGGAGTAGAACCCGTAATATTTTTTAATCTGCCGCGGTTTAGCTCTCTGAACTTTCTATGCTCAGCATGTCTAGATTGCACAGCGGCTGATCCTAAAAATATCTGAGAAAACGAGATTTTATCAATAAACTTAATCCAGTAATCAAAGCGATCAACATCAGCAGTTTGGCTGAATAATTTGAAGAAAGCTTCTAAGTCGGCTCGGACAAACCACTGAATCACCATTTTTTTAGTGTCTGAACTGACATTTCGCCAGCCTGCTGATGAATCGTATTGCGGATTATCCCATTGCGTCAAACAGACGTGCTTTAAAGCTTCGTGTACGACTGCGCGTTTTGAGGTAGAGGCATAACGTTCAAGTAAAGCTGTTAAAATAGCGGTGGTATAGATTGGATTTCTTTCTAATAGCAGTAAAAAACGTGGAATCACTTTAAAGTAATCCTCTTCTTTCATGGTCTTAACAGACTTGATAGATGTGTTAATCAAACTGTCCCAAAACCAGCTGTTTGGTGCAATACTCAAGCTTTCTAACTGATTACTAACTCTGCTGTCATCGCTATTCTGTAAAAAATCACGAATGAATCGTTTTGAAGGATCTAGTGAAAGCACTTCAAGATGATCAGTTAACGTGGTAAGCCATTTTTTAGGCTTAAGCGTGGCTTGAAATAATGTAGAGCGATTGCTATTTAAGATATTTCTGAGCTGAATCCAGTTATTGGGTCGTTTATTTATCTCGTCTTGTTCTACTGCAAAATAGCCGTACAGCAGCGGGAAATAAACAGGCTTTAGTGACTCAGGATCCATTTTGCTAAAGTGCTCAATAAGCTGGCCACCTATAAAGGTGAAAAGGATTTTATCCTCATAATTTAAAAGCTTTTTACTGAGTGACCAAGCTAGGTTCTTCCAATCACGTTTTGTCAAATAGTCTTTGCCATGCTCTTCTAACTTTAAAATTGAGTTGGCAATCTTTTCTTCGATAGGCTGCGTATTTTCCATATCATCAAACTTACGTTCAATGAGCGCTAATGTCTTCATTAATTTGGTCGGTTTGGCAAATTTATTATGTACTTGGTCGGCTTCAGAAAAACTATCGATACTCCGATTCAGCCTCTGCTTTAATGTAGCGATACTCATCACATTCACCTTGCCAACTGACAGGTTTCAATAGGAGCAGACACAAAAATCGGCTGCGCCTCAGCACTGTCTTTTTCTTTTAAACCATAAAACTGCATCCGTAGCTCTACACGGCGCGAGGCTTCTTTACTGTCTTTTGCAGCATTAAATGACACACCGCCCGCTAGAAACAGCTGTTTTATTTGATTTTTTTGCGTGTCAGTTAAATCCAAATCTTGATTAAATGTGGGATCCAATAAACTACACATCACCCACTCCGAACGACGCAAGCTTAAATTTAGGTTATATAAATACGATCCATCTGTATCTGTAAAACCTTCAATCACGATCTGCTTAAACCATTTTTTACCATTCTCACTATTAGCAGCTTCTAAGACAACGGGCACCAAAGCACTTAGCGCTTTTATGCCCTCTGCATTCAATCGGTAGTCGTTGTACCCAAACCGACCCGCTTCACCAAAATTTATACGGTTTTCTTTGCAGTCTACGGTGATCAACTGACTCTTTAAAGCAGGGTCGTCTTTAATACTAGTACAGATATCTAAGACCTCTGAACTGCGTTCTTTTTCTGCTTGCGTGGCTTCATTAATTTTTTTAGTGACAACCATTAAAGATACTGCCATCACTACCAAAAACAATGTCATTAGCGCTGTCATCAAATCAGCAAATGAAATCCAAAAAGGTTTTTCACCCTCATCTTTTGAACGATGCTTCTTAGCGTACCTATTACCAATCATTAGCGATACACTCCCGAATTAGCGTCTGGTTTTTTGCGTAAGGTCTTCAAGGTTTTCTACCACATCACCTAAACCTTCAACACCAGTTGCCAAACGTTTGACAGCTTGGTCAAGTGTATTATCAAAAGACACTAGCGAATGATTTAGACTGCTTTCAACAGAGGTGCCAAAACTATCGAAGCTCTTCACCAAAACATCACTTACCTCTGATAGATACTCTTGCATTTCCATCTTCACTTTGTCTAAAGCTGTGGTCATATTCTGCATGTCATTAAGCATTTTACTACTCATGCCAGCTTCAGACTTTGACTGCTGAATAAGATTCTCTAGTGTTTCAATGGCAATATTAACGCTGTTTCGAGAGTTCTTATAATCTCGTATCAACTCGATAAGATTGCTGCTAGCACTAGTCATGTTGGTTGAAGTGGTATTAACCTCTGCAATAAGTTCTGAGGTTTTACCAGTCACTGTGATTAGTGAGCTACCAGCCGTCGTAAACTGCTCAGAGGCTAAGCGCATCTTTTCTGCGCCAGTATTCATACCAGTAATACTATCGGTGGTCACTTGAGAGAGTTTTTGGATGTTTTCTTTATGACTCTGAACGGCATTTTGACTATGAACAATCAACTCTTTAATTTCACTGCCTAAGTTATCAATCAATACGGATGACTGCTCATGCAATTTTTGTTGATTATCTAATATTTGGCGATCCTGATCGATACGTTGCTCTGCCACATTTGATAGCAAACCTGACATTGAAGTACCTAAACCTGACACCATTTCTGACACTTTACTATTTAGCTGCTCAACAGCATGCAGCCCTTGATCGCCAATCTTGGCCGAACCTGCATATAGATTTTCTACCATTTCAGTCATTTGGGTAGACATCTCATTTTGCTTTTGATGAATATCATCCATCATTTTTGCCATTTGGGTCTCTAACGTTTTGGTCGAAACTTCACTGTTAGTTTGCATGTCTGTCATTAATTGAGAAAATCCTGACTGCATCTCACGCATAGCCGTGACAGATTGAGTCATCATTTCGCTCATACCTGTCATTTGACCACCAAACGTCGTTTCTAGCTTACTCATAAACGCGGCTAGTACATCAGTCATAAGGTCTTGTACGGCCGATCCTTGGTCACCGCTGACCTGCTGCACGCTTGATGCGATTTTATCTAAAGGATCTTGAAGGCTATCCTTAATCGAATCGCCAATCTGGGTTGCCATCGACTGGCTTGTTTGAGCATAAGAGTCAGTTAACTGAGAGGCGAAGGCCGTCTGATTTCTTTTATTTTCTTCAACTAAGTTAGTCATCATGGCTTTTAAGTCATTAACTAAGCTGTCTTTAAGCTGCCTGGCATTGACCTCATTGGCTTGGGATGACTTAAGTAGCTTGGCTAGATATTCCTCACCACTTTCATCAGCAGTAAAGGCATTATCAATAGCGGTATTCAAGCGTTGTAATTGTGCGTAGCACTGTCTAAGCCATGATTTTTCACGCCAAGTAATAACCATGGCAGTTGCGATAGCTAAGCCAGAGGCCATAAACGCTTCTGCGACACCTGTTAGCAATAACGCTAAACTGTCTTGAACCTTGTCAGGATTGCCAGCAGGATCAAAAGCTAACAAGCCAATTAGCAGACCAAGAAATGTCACGATAATACCGACACCAGTAATAATGCCTGGTAGATGCTTATAAAAATCTACTTTCAACGGTATATCAACAACAATGGATTCCGTGAAAAATACCTCACTTGGCACCGTTGCCCGTGAATAAGCTACTTTGGCTTCGCCATCCACTGTTTCATAAGTATCATGGAAGGTTTTTTTATAGCTTATCCAAGCTTGCTGCAAAGAAGGGTTGCCATCAAACTTTACGTCTAATGAATCTTTATCAAGATTAGCGTTGTCATTAAGCTCGTCTAGTTCATCAGCTAGTTGTGATATTTTACGGTTTAGTTTTTTAGCAGGACTTAAATAATTTAGGGAAAACCGAAAACTGATGTAAACAATAAAGATGAAAATTATTGCAGGGAAAACATAATAGCCTTGCGAAAATTGCGCTACTTTTAACCAATCCATCAATATCACCTATCCCATCAAATAAAAGATTGAAAGTTTTATTATTCAACTTATCAAGTCTAAATATTACTAAATTAATGTCAGCTTAAATTCATGAGGAATAGGTACGTCAACAAATATGTCTGTCGGCATCAAATACCCTTAATTACAAGCTGTAACTTAAAAGATAGAATAGTAACATAAATCAATTATTGTTTATAAAATTTAATCAGACTGAAGGTGACAAACAAATGGTTGGGAAGTTGTTGACAGAATATATTCGTAAAAATATATAGCTTACGGTTAGATTGGAAGGAGCAAGTTAAAAGCCTATTTAAGCAAATTTGGAGAGTTCATATTTGCTCATGCTTATAAAATTGAGTCACTAAACCTTAGGACTGGCAATTTTATCAATCAGATTTTAGATGCACAGATGAGGTTTTCGGTTTGATTTAGAATTGAAACGCTCATCTAAATGAGAATGTTGAACTGTAATGGCAGATTCATAGGATGGCTAACAATTTATTATGCCACTACAAACTCTGTTAATGATGGGTTAAAAACTGTCAGTATATTGGGGTACCGTCATTATCTTAGGCCTCTCAGGCTCTAGCATGAGATGTTCCTTCTCTGCTGTTTCTCTTGCGTCTGTTGGTGGCATTCCACTAGCTCGGTAATCATCGTTTGCTTGCCACATTCTTTCCTGACATACAAATGCCATGTCGTCCAACACTTGCAAATTTCTAAGTCGTTTTGTCATCTGTGGGCTGTCTCGTTTCCAAGTGGCTAATATTTGATGATGCATTTCCCTATTATGTATTACGTCTTCATTCTCATATTTTTTCCGCTCTTTTTTTATACTAGCTACCATCTGTAGGCTCAATCCTTGCCCTGTTGCTGATATATAACTTCTATCACTATGCCCTAATAGTAATTGCTCATATAACTTTCTACTACTGTATACGTCTGTCATGTCTTGAGTATCAAGACCTGGGTAATCTCGTATACCCTCCCAAAATGAAAGCAAGTAGGGCGTTATATTAGCGCCCAAATCATCAATCATGGCTGCGGCATAGTCACCAAAGTCACGAACACCACTCTCAAAATACGTGCCGGCATGAGTTATACCATCAAGCAATAGCTCTTGGTCGAACTGAGAGTTTGGTTGGGTAATTTCGGGCTTTGCGCGATCGTACTCCACTGACCTGTTTTGATATGGATCGACTATATTTTCCTCGTGCTCAGTATGATTCATTTCTAGGTCAGGATATAAAAATTGAGTCAACTCATATATTTCGTTCTCTGCATCCTTACCTTTTTGATCAGGATTTGGGTAGAGAGCTGCAGTAAGAATTAATCGAGGAAGCTGAACATACTCAGCAAATACTCTTTCAAGCTCTTTTCTAAGAAAATCAAACCAAAATGTCATAATTTCTTCGGGCGTATGCGGGTCTGGTATCTTATAAGTAAAAAAATCCGCATTAAGACAATACTCCATACGGAACGCGGCTGCCATACGATCATGCAACCACTGTAAAGTTCTATGATCAAAACATATGAGCTCATCACGTAAGTCGCTCAGTTCAGTGCGAACAGAAACTACCCTTTCAGCTTTACGATGCTTAGCGCTAGCAAAATTAACGATGATATGTAATGCTTCTCCATAGCAACCATGCTGTATCAATCCAATACGGGTAGAGTCACCGTGAAAATAACTACCAACTATCATTGCTAAGCCTCATTAACAAAATTCTAGTCTTAATATTGCAATTGATAAGATCAGAATCATCTTATTCAGAGCAACTAAACCTTTAAATATCCTAAGATAGCGCTATAATTGCACATTAGCCTACTTTTTCATATTAGTAATATCATCTATAGAGACAACCATGGCATTTAACCAAACTCAGTTTTTTGAAGATTTAGAAAAATTAACCACTAAAGTTATTGATAAGAATAAGAAAGAAGACTTTATCTTTGATTTCCTAACGCTGCTAGATGTCTCAAAGTCTACTATCACATCACTCAAAAAAAATGATGGTCGTTTCAACGTCGCCGCCAATCCTGAGGCTGGCGAGGTTGCCAATAAGCATCGTATTTACTTCAAGCCTATCGATGCAGGCCAAGACCTTGCTAAAGCCCTAAGTGAAGTGGCAAGCAGCCCAATCATCAATCAGCACAAAATCCGTATGGTAATGGTGACAGACTTCAACACCGTACTGATCAATGATACTAAGTATGATGAGACGCTCGATTGCGACTTTGCTGATCTTTATAAAAACTATCACTTCCTATTGCCACTTGCCGGCCTAGAGCGTGCTCGCGAATACTCAGAGCATCCGGCTGATGTGCAAGCGTCAGAGAAAATGGGTCGTTTATTTGACCACATCCGCAAGCTCAATGAGTTTAATACTGCTGATGACTTACATGCTCTCAATATATTTTTGACGAGACTACTGTTCTGCTTTTATGCAGAAGACACGGGCATTTTTAAAGCAGATCAGTTCTACGACGTTATTGATAGAACCACCAATATAGATGGCAGTGACGTCGATAGCGTCTTATATGAGCTATTTGAAGTTCTAGACTTACCTAAGTCTAGCGCAGAGCGTCATACAAAGCCTACTCACCTAAGTGCATTTCCTTATGTGAACGGTAGCTTATTCGAATATCAGTTTGCCATTCCGGAATTTGATGCGCGTACCCGTCGTATCTTGCTAGAGTGCGCACGTTTGAGCTGGGCCGAGATTAACCCCGATATTTTCGGTTCCATGTTTCAAGCCGTGATCGACCCTGAGCAGCGTGGCAGCTTAGGACAGCATTACACCAGTGTTAGCAATATCATGAAGGTCATACAGCCGCTATTCTTAGACGAGCTACGTGCAGAGCTAGACACTGTGATAGCACTGAGTCATGACAATCGCCATAAGAATAATAAGGCCGAGCGTTTAGATACCCTGCTTACCCGTATTAGTCAAATCAAAGTATTTGACCCAGCGTGCGGATCAGGCAACTTTTTGATCATTGCTTATAAAGAATTGCGTAAGCTAGAAATTGATGTATTAAAAGCACAACGCGATCTAGTCGTGCGTGGGAAGGAAAATTTACTGGGTTTAGGCTTCGATAGTGTGGTCAGATTAGACAATTTATACGGTATTGAGTACGACGACTTTGCCAGTCAAATAGCGCGTTTGTCACTTTGGCTCGCTGAACATCAAATGAATGTGTTATTCGAGCAAGAGTTCGGTGCATCTCAGCCTATGTTGCCCCTCAAAGACAGTGGGCATATTGTTTATGGTAATAGCTTACGTATCGATTGGAATGAGGTCTGTCCAAATAATGGCAGTGATGAGATTTATATTATTGGAAATCCACCATTTGGAGGTACTGGTAGTCGTAATGATGAGCAATCCAAAGATATGGACTTGGCATTTAAAGGACTTAAAAAATTTAAATCGCTAGATTATGTGGCTTCATGGTTCTGGAAAGGCTCACAATATATTGCTAACTCAAGTGCACAGCTCGCATTAGTATCAACCAACTCGATTGCTCAGGGCGAGCAAGTCGCGATGTTATTTCCATATATATTTGATTTGGGCGTTCAAATTAACTTTGCTTATCAAACATTTCCATGGCGAAATAACGCCAAGCATAATGCAGCTGTACACGTAGTGATTATCAGCTTATCAGCAAAACCCAGTAGCAAAAAATTAATATTTAAACTAATTGATAAAGCTTGGCATAGTGAAACTGTTACTAATATAAGCCCATACTTAATTGAAGGGTCAAATGTCGCTGTTCAAGGCAAACGAACACCCATCCATGATGGATCGAAAATGGTTTACGGTAATAAGCCAGTTGATGGAGGAAATTTAATATTAAGTTCTGAAGAAAAAGACGAATTAATCAGTAAAGAACCAGCATCTGAAAAATGGATAAAAAAGCTACTTGGCTCTGCTGAGTTTTTAAATGCTAAAGAACGTTATTGCCTCTGGTTAGTTAATATATCAGACGAAGAACTAGATAATTTACCGTTGGTAAAAAGCAGAGTGAATAAAACCGAGGAAATGCGCCTAGCAAGTAGAGACGAAGGGGCAAATAAACTGGCTGAAAGACCTCATGAATTTAGGGATACAAGAAATCCTAAAAACTATATTCTTGTTCCTAGAGTATCCTCAGAACGCCGACGTTATATTCCAGTTGGCTTTCTTGATAAATCCACAATATCCTCTGATGGAAATCAAATAATTCCTGATGGCAATATTTTTGATTTTGGCATGCTCACTTCGTTAGCACATAACGATTGGATGCGCTTAGTTGCCGGTCGTCTAAAAAGCGATTATAGGTACTCAGGCACCATAGTCTATAACACCTTTCCTTTCCCGAATGCCATTGACGAGCAGAAAAATAATATTGAAAACCTCGCGGAAGAAATTCTACTTGCCCGCGCCAGCAATGCTGGCATGACTTTAGCAGAACTATACGATCCCGATAAGATGCCTGAGGATTTAAAGCAAGCACATAGCCACCTCGATGATGCGGTGGATAAGCTGTACCGTCCGCAAGGATTTGCTAATACCGAAGAGCGCTTGGCGCATTTGCTGGCACGTTATGAGCAGCTTATCGAAGCGGAAAAGCAGAGTAAAGATAAAAAGAGAGCTAAGTAGCTTGTAGCTAGCCACAGAACTTAAAAAAACACTTCTCTTGTCTATAGTAGAGTAAACCATGTCTCAGCCCGTTAATATTTTAAACCAGACTTACGCCTGTACTGGTCAAAGCAAGACACATAATTCGATGGGCATGCGTGAAATGCAGGCACGTGCGTTCGAGAGGCGTAATAGCCAGTATTTGCTTATCAAGTCGCCGCCTGCCTCTGGTAAATCACGCGCCATGATGTTTTTGGCATTAGACAAACTAATGAACCAAGGGGTAAAGAAAGTCATTATTGCCGTACCAGAGATGAGTATTGGCAAGTCTTTTAAGTCAACAGCGCTCAGTGACTATGGTTTCTTTGCAGATTGGGAAGTGGCAGACCGCTATAACTTATGCTTAAATATTGCTCAAAGTGACACTAGCAAGAGCGCTATATTCTCAGAGTTTATCACTTCAGACGTAGACGACAATTCCCTGCCCCAAGTCTTGGTTTGTACTCATCACAGTTTTAGATATGGCTTTGATAAGATAATTGAGAATGGCGGTAACATTGAGCTATTTAACGATATTCTTATTGGTATTGATGAATTCCATCACGTATCAGCAGGTGAATCAAACCGCTTGGGTGCCATACTAGATGGCATTATGACGCAGACCAGCGCACATATTGTGGCAATGACGGGCTCATATTTCCGTGGTGACTCAGTGCCCATCTTGTCAGACAACGACGAAGAGAAGTTCGATAAGGTAACTTACACCTATTACGAACAGCTGAATGGTTATGAACACTTAAAGTCATTAGGGCTCGGCTATCACTTTTATAAAAAATCATTCTTCAATGCCTTAGATGAATGCTTGGATACCAGTAAAAAAACTATCATCCACATTCCTAACGTCAACAGTCTCACTGCTGAGACAGACAAATATGAGACCGTTGGCCGTATCATAGATGTCATTGGTGAAGTTGAGTCTCGTGATGATATTACTGGTGTTATGACAATACGCACACATGACGGTAAGCAACTTCTACTCGCAGACCTAGTGACTGATGACGCTATGCGAGCTAATACTCAGGCTTATTTAGCTGATATTACCTCTCGCGATCAGATGGATATCATTATTGCTCTTGGCATGGCAAAAGAAGGCTTTGACTGGGAGTATTGTGAGCATGTATTGACCATTGGCTATCGAGGCTCTCTGACTGAGGTGGTGCAGATTATTGGCCGTTCAACACGCGATAGTGATGGTAAACATCATGCTCAATTTACCAATCTAATTGCTGAGCCAGAAGCTGATAAGTCTGAAGTGACAAGCTCTGTTAACGACTTATTAAAAGCCATTACTTTATCGCTACTAATGGAGCAAGTGCTCAAACCTAACATTAACTTTAAACGCCGTAGTGAGCTGGATATATTAGGCACGTTAGACTTGCCGGCAGGTACCATTATCATTGACGATACAGTAAACCCTCCCTCTGATCGAGTCATGAAGATACTTAACCAAGACCGTGATGAGATATTGGCGCAGTTAGCCCAAAATACAGAGAACATCAAAAAGTACATCGCTGCTGAAACCAATAATGTAGAAACCGAAGCCGTATCGGATACCGTCATCCCAAGTATTATCTGTAGTAAGTACCCAGCGCTGGATAGCAATGAAGTACGGCAAGTGCAAGAAGGTGTCATGCAGTATATGGCCATCAACCGTCAAGGCGGTGTGGTTGAAGGTAAGGATATTCCTGATGATGCAGTCATCGAAAATGAACGATTTTTCGTTAAGCAAGGTCATGAGTATCTAGACATTAATACACTGAGTACAGAGCGCAAAAACCAGCTCAATGAAAGTGACATTATAAAAGAGCGCCACCTGCCAGCTGATGCAAAAATTTATAATCCCAAAACCCAATCAAGCAGTAGCAACGACTCTAACCCTAGCAACGGCTTTGTGAAAGTTGGCAGTAAGTTCGTCAATGTGAACAATCTTCCTATCGACCTTGTGAAATCGGTCAACCCATTTCATGATGCTTATGAAGTCCTCTCTAGAACCGTCGACAAAGAAGTACTACAAACAATCAATGACGTCGTGCATGCCAGCCGTTCGACCGTCACTGAGGCGGAAGCCGTACTGATGTGGCCAAAGATAGTTGCTTTTATCAAGAGTAAAGGTCGTCAGCCGAATAGAAACTCAGAAGACGCTATCGAGCGGCGCATGACTGAAGTTATCTCCTATGTCAGAAACCAAAAAGCCAAGCGAGAAGCCAATAGTCATGATTAAACTTGATGAGATCTATCAAAGTCGTGAGTACAAAACGCTAGAAGATATCTTTTCTAACGACAGTACGGGGCTATTAGATGATATAAAGCCTATTACTAGAAGCTCGGGAAATAATAGCGTTTTAGCGCAGCAGTTTGACACTATTAACCATTTTATCGATCAACATGGACGCATACCGAGTAGCAGTGCCAATGACATTAATGAAAAAATAAGTGCTCGCCTCTTAGCTACCATACAAACCAACCACGCAAACTCGCAAGAACTGCTAGCTTTAGATAAACATGGTTTACTAGCTGTTCAAAGTACTGCGCCTACCCTATCTGATAAACCTAGAGTCTTAGATAAAAGCATAAATCATAAAGAAGATAGTACTGCTGAAAAAGAAACCCCTACTAAAGAAGATGAGCTGGTAATCGAAACGATTAGCGAACTACCTGTGATCAATAGTCTAGATGATATTTTCAACAGTGATGACCTAGGTATTTTTGATAACATCCACTCTGAAATCTTAGTCAATGACCATCAGAGCAATACACGTGCCAGCTACGATCAATATAATGACGAAGATATAGCCAGCCGGTTCGAATGTAAGGACTTTTATAAGTTTGAAGCGACGTTTGAACGCATATCTAAAGCTATTCAAACGGGTGCTTTTACTAAAACTAACTTTTCATCAGTGAAAGCAATCAACATCGGCAGTGTCTTTGTTTTAAATGGCATGCTTTGCTATGTGGCTAATATTTATAAAGCAGAGGCTAGAAAGAATGCTCGTAGCCAAGAGAGACTACGCTTAATATTCTCTAATGGTACAGAGTCGAATATGCTCACTTATTCATTGGCTACCGCTCAGTATAAATATGAAAACAGCTATCAACTGTTAATTACTGATCCCGACTGGATGGACGATGAACTGGCCAAAAACTTTGGCGATGATCGGCAACTTACTGGAGTCATTTATGTTGCCAAGTTGACTGAAACCCCAAACACTTTAGCGCACTATAAACACCTTCATAAAGTTGGCTTCTCAACCCTTACAGGTGAGGCGCGAACCAAGCACTCAGTTAGGGATACCGCATTCCTGCAACAGTCCGTAGATATCATTGCTGAGTGGCAGGTTTATGATGCTAATGCCCGAAGCGTGGAAGGTGTATTGCATGCTTTCTTCTACGACCAAAGAGTCAAAATATCCTTAAAAGCAGCAAACGATAACCTCTACAAGGCGACAGAGTGGTTCAATGTTCCTCTTGCTGAAATAGAAAAGGCCATTAACTTGGTTATCGCCGGGGACATTAAAAACTATCGAATGGACGGTGTGGCTGGCAAGGTGGTTCTGAAGTAATGAGCCCTTGCAGCATTAACGTATATCTATATGTTTAAAAATTATCAGATGTGATTACCTACAACATTACGGGCCTATAAATAGTATTTATAGACATACTGATTATCAACCACAATATGAAAACACTATGGTGATAATTCATCTAAGCCTGTTTATATAAAGCTAGCACTACAACTTACTAATCATAAGATTTGTCAGGTGGCTTTGTGAAAATCGGGGTTTGTCATCAGAGTGTTTAAAGATAAGCAAGTTATCAAGGATATAATTAAATGATTGAGCTTAAGCCAATAGCGATTAAAGATATTTCAGAGCACAAATTTTTCATTCGATATTATCAGCGTGGCTATCGCTGGACAGAACAACAAGTTTGCCAGTTATTAGATGATATTGATAATTTTACACCAAGAGAAATCAAGGATACGACACCAGTTGAAAAAACTTTTTACTGCCTGCAACCTATTGTCTTGAAAAATCTATCGTCTAATGCAATACCAGATAGAGTACTTGAAGGTAGCTGGTATGAGGTTATCGATGGACAGCAACGACTTACTACTATTTATCTGATATTAAAATATATTAATGAGTTTTGGACAGGCAAGCAAAAGAAGCCGATGTTCAGCATTGATTACGAAACTCGTGAAAATTGTGTTCAATTTTTATCAAATCTAAAATTTAATGAAGATGATTTAACAGTTGCTATCGATAAAACCAATATCGATTACTATCATATCTCTAAAGCTTATCAAACTATCAGAGACTGGGAATTGTCCTATAGAGAAAAATATAAAGAATCTTTTTCTTCAGAAAAATTTTTAGATAACTTTTTAAACTATTCAAAAATAATTTGGTATGAGGTTGAGCAAGAAGAAAGTAGCATTAAACTATTTGAAAGACTAAACCTTGGTAAAATCCCTTTAACCAATGCTGAGCTTACCAAGGCACTATTTTTATCAACAGATAGTTTTAGTGAGTTAGCGACTGAAACACAAAGAATTAAGCACTACGAAATCGCCTCGCTATGGGACGATATAGAACACAAGCTGAATGAGCAGGATAGGAAGTTTTGGTCATTTATAACGAATAAGAAGCGAGAAGACTTCGATACTAAAATCGACCTGATTTTAGATCTAATTGCAGGAAAATCAGCGAGCGATCTTGACACCTTGCACACATTCCTTTGGTTTTTAAATGAGAGCAAGACTCCTATCACGGATAGCTCAAGCTTATCAATAGCTTGGGAACGAATTGATAATTTTTATCACACGCTTATTGAGTGGAATAATGATAGAGAGCTTTATCACCTTATAGGCTATCTTGTCTCAAGTAGGCGCATAAAAGGCTACGACACACCTTCGCTAAACCAGTTGGTTAAGTATGCAATGAGTCATACCAAAGATGAATTTACAGCTCACATAAATAAGCACATTCAAGACTCAATTAGTTTTGGTTTTACAGAAGATAACGTCACAGATCTTAGTTACGATAAAAACAAGGCTGTACTTTTCAACTTGTTACTCTTATTTAATGTGGAGGTTTATCGTACGTCAAAAACCATAGACGACTTTTATCCGTTTAAACAGCATAAGTCTAACCAATGGAGCTTAGAACACATTCATGCCCAAAGCTCCGAAGGGTTAGATCAAACTAAAAAAGAGCAATGGATTCAATGGTTAGAACTACATTTACCTGTACTAAATGACTTAAAAAACCAACCTGAATTCGAGGTCGATCCTGCTATTAATAAAATAATATCGGAATCTCAAGATTATATTAGCAATAATATTACTTTGAGTTGGGAGCGATTTAATACCTTATTTGAAAAAGTAAATAAATTACTTTCTTCTAAAAACGATCCAAACAACACACAAATGCATGGCCTAGGGAATATGGCATTACTTAGTCAACCTGATAACTCAGTGCTAAATAACTCGGCGTTTGAGGTTAAGCGACGCCAAATTATTAAATTGGATAAAGAAGGCAGTTTTATTCCTATTTGTACCAAAAGAGTATTCCAAGGTTATTATTCTGATGCTGGTTCTTTAGAGCCTAAGTACATTTGGAGTCCGCAAGATCAAGAAACCTATCTTAAAGAGATGCTAAATACCTTGTCTAACTACATTCCATATGACCTTGATAACTCTAATAACATCGCTCTACTATTTGAATTAGATAGCACCACTCTCCTGTCAGAGGACGACCTATGAGTATTACAGAAACGAAATTTATTGATCTGCTTGAACAATACAAGGTCATTATTCCACCTATTCAACGAGACTATGCACAAGGTAGGAATAATGAAGACGTTAGAAGGATTCGTCATAGATTTTTAAATAACATATCTGACGTATTAGCTGAAGATTATAACGATGCGCCTTTGAAGCTTGATTTTATTTATGGCTATTTAGTTAAAGATGAAGGCGAAGAGAATAAAAGAGACAGTATACCGATATTCAAGCCGCTGGATGGGCAACAACGCTTAACCACATTGTTTTTGTTACATTGGTATACGGCAGTAACTGAATACAAAATAACCGATGAAAATCAATCTTTATTAGCCAATTTCTCCTACGCTACTCGTGATAAATGTAGAAAATTTTGTGAAAAACTTATTCACTTTATACCAAACCAAGAAATAGATAGTAAACCAATAAAATTGCAAATTGAAAATCAACCCTGGTTTTTTATTTCTTGGCAAAGTGACCCTACTATTGCCTCTATGCTGGTTATGCTTGATGCAATTGAAACTGTTTTCAATACTAATAGTTTAAAAAATGTTTGGGAAAAATTAATAGGCGATAGCCCAAGAATCGTTTTTTATTTGCTTGAGATGAAAGGTTTAGGACTGCCAGAGGATTTGTATATAAAAATGAACTCTCGTGGTAAATCCTTGACCAACTTTGAACATTTTAAATCTCAATTTTCTGGAATAATCCCAGATAGTATGGTACCTATTTTTAATCAAAAAATTGATAATCAATGGTCAGATCTGTTCTGGGATATTCATAAGGCCAACGAGAGTACTAATATCGATATTGCTGTTGAGGTCGATCAATCTTTCTTAAATTTTTATCAGTACATTACAGACTTGCTGATTACAACCAAGAACATAACAATCGAAAATGATTATTGGCTAGAAGTTGCCAACACTGTATATCGCAATAATGAGGGAAATGTTAAGTGCTTATTTGACGCATTAGATACCTTTGTAAACCAGCAAAAAAATAATCCGCATTACTTCTTTGAATACTTATATGTAAGTAAAACTGACTTTTCAGTTAGTAAGGTAAGGTTATTTTTTAACAGTGCTGAAACAAATTTATTCTACAAATGTGCCCAGGTGTATAACACTGAACAAAGAAATGCTTTCTCTATTGGTGAGCAACTAATGCTATACGCTATGATGCGCCATTTGCAAGAAGATATTGTTGGATTTTCAAATAAAATAAGAAAGATACGCAATTTAATTATCGCTTCTGATGACAATATCAGAAAAGAGTACTTAAAGGTTTTATATAAAGATATAGATAACATTCTTAACGACAAAAATCTTGAGGATGACTCTCAATTTTCAAAACAGCAACTTTCAGAGGAGTCAATTAAGTCGAATATAATTAGTAATAATCAAACTTTAAAGTCTCCTATTTATAAGCTTGAAGACCATAATTTACTTAGAGGCTCAGTATCAATAATGAGGCTTACAGAAGATAATGATATCACTATCTATGCAACTATGTTTGATACTATATTTTCAAAAGATACGGACGAAAGCTATAGGATGATTAGCCGTGCCATGATGTCAATAGACGATTATTCTCAAGACTATAGTTACGGTAAACGGCGCATTGGTAATAACAATGCTTCGATATGGCGAGAACTATTTACAAAGAGCGATAGGCGCAAAGGCTTTGATAATACCCGAGAAATTTTACAACAATACCTAAAAATATTTTTAGATAACCCTGATACTAGTAATCAATCTATTATTAATAACTATTCGCAAGAGTCTTACCCTTGGAACTACTACTTTGCAAAATACAGTAGCTTTAGCAACTTTAAGTCTGGGTACTATTTTTGGGGTCAATATAAACTCAAACCATATGAATGCTTTATGATGAACCGAAAGCAATTCAATGGTCACCATTGGAATCCTTTCCTTTTAGAACTACGTAATCAGCATAAAGACTATTGCAGTATCGATGACTACGGTAACGACCTTCAATTTGCGTATAAAAACTACATTTTGAATATCAGAATGTACAATAATAATTTCGAGTTTTACGCTCCTGAAGAGGACTCAGTTAGTAATATTGCAATATCAAGAATCATTGAACATGGAATACTAGATAAAAATGCAAGCATTGTAGTTCCACAAGATACTGAAGGCTATGATCTAAAGGATCGTATAAGACTATGCTCAAATACTTTACTAGACATAGAAAGATTTTTGATGGATCTTTAAATGCAGATCAAATTAACTATAATTCTGCTTTCTCTAAATCCTAGTCTGACGTAATTGATATTAATAGACTGGACTAGGTTGAGACTTTAATATCTAACCCACTACCCCTCAGCATATATTGCTCTTAACCGAAAAGAGTTAGGCTCATCACTAATACTGGTACAGTAGTACGTATTTAATTTATCAGCTATAACGTTCTTTTCAAGAAATGCCACTATATAAGAAATAGTATCTAGTGAGGGGCTTTCGCTACTCTCTATACCTAACAATAGCCCTTTGACATTAAGGTTTTTAGGGAACTGACCAACCAACTCATTGGCTGCTTTTTTTGCCATATCTATGTCAAATCCATCTGTTATATGAGCTTGAATAAATTTATATGATTTTTCTCTTTCGAATAATTTTTTGATATCGTTAACATCTATACCTATTAAGCCACGTGGACTGATATTCAATAACTTAACTACTTGATTTACATCTTCAGGCTGACACCTAACAATGCCCTCTATAATATCTAAGCGATCAAAATCCATATCATTTATTTGCAATCCCACTAAAAACCAAGCCTCTGACTTCTCTTTTAGCTCTAGCAACGCCTGCTCATCCCAATCTTCGCTGATAATAAAACAACCAATAACAGCCTTAGTGTAACGATCCACAATTCGTTGGTAGAGGAATGCATTAGGTGTGTCATCTATATACGATTCATCCATATGGTATTTCATCGCTATACTCACTGATAATTAATGTTTTTTGGTATGGTTAGAGGTATCAAATTTTAGTGCTATTTAAATCTCACTCGGTTTCATTCACTTATATTTCTGGTCATTGATTTGCCTTAGCATATTGATAGTATTTATATCGTAACTGCCGGCGTAGAACTGGTATAAAAGCTGCTCAAAAATACACTTGTTACCAGTGGCAAAAGCAAATAACGTTAGTGAAGATTGCAGCTTCAAGTTATCAGGTGAACCAAAGATATCTAAAGCACTTTTATCAGGATGCAGTAATAGTAATTCAGCGCACTCTATTAACCGTGCTCCAAGTACCTCATGCTGTAAATACGCTTTTGCTTGCTCTAGACTTTCTATTGCAAAGCGTCGAGACATTTTGCTATGCCCTAACCCTTTCACCTGTGGAAAAATAAACCACATCCAATGCGTACGCTTATGCCCTGCGGTTAACTCTTTAATAACCGATGGATAAATCGTATCTTGAGCTTGGATAAAATCGTCAAACAATTTTTTATTCATAGTGCCACTCCTATGTATTTAATTCTTATAAAGCGCCAATGCACTATACAATCGATCCAAGATAACGTTTTTTAACTCTATAGGCTCAACGACCACGGCCAGCTGAGACATACTTACTAGCCAATCTTGCAAACGAAGTGTATTAGTAACCTTAGCGCTAACTTGGTTCCAAGTATCATCGATAATAGTAATCTTCTGATCTGTCGATAATGGACGCTCATAAAGATGCTGACAGGCATATTTCTGTACTTTTAAAACCAAGTTGATTTCAATATTTTTACCAAACTCTAGCTTGCCTAGCTTCTGTAAGCTATCTAATGTAAAAACATCACGCTCTACCCAGTCAGGTATTGGCTTATTTATGACTACTGCCTTTGTAATACGGTTGACTGCAAAGTTGCGATGCTCCTCTAGCAGTACGTCATCATCAACATGATCATTTACTGGATTGAAGCCTGTGAGATAGATCATATTGTCAATAAAGATAAGTCCTTTAGGATAAATGACACGCTGTGTTGACTGATCATCCCACTTCTTTTGATAGCGGATTTGTAATTGACAACCTTGTAGCAAAGCCTGATGAATGCTGACGAGCACCTCATTATCAAGCGTTGGTGCTTTTACAATACTGGGTAGAGATCAGGTGCTGTTGCCATTGTCCAAGCTGACTTTGGTGAAAGCTATCTTTATCTTGGCGACGCAGTTGAGTGATCTTATCTGTAATTCCTTGTTTAAAAGATACCGGTAAGTAGTTTGCGGTATATTTATCAAGCATCTCCCAAAAGAACACCGTTTGCTCATTGATGATATCGATACTAAAGCTGGGTTCAATATAAAACCGTGCTGTCTTGCCACTGATATTCTGGCCCCATGCTGGCGCCCGGATTAAGGCACTACTATAGAATATATCGTTAAAGATTTGATTTAAGCCAATCAAATCGTTCTCTAAGTTTTTGCGCTCATTTGTATAATTATCAGGATCATCACCGTAGTTTTGCATAAGCTCTGTCAATGACACAGCATCCTCTTCACTCCGAGGAAGGCTTTGATATAAAGCAAATAGACGTGCTGACTTTGTATAGCTAGCGATAGCGTGAGTTGGCATAATCGTCCCTTTTTATGAGCTTATTATTACTTGTTGGCGATCAATTAAACCGAACCACAATAGCCGTCCCATTACCATAGGCATTGCCTTCAGAATCATAGACTTGACCTTTAAGCGTGTTTAACCATGCCTACAAGTCAGTTTCGGCTTTTATCAGCTGCCATTACTTACTAGCTACAAGATCATGAATACCATCAGTACAAACCTCTAGGCAGTCTCTTGACTGAACGTTAATAGTCTGAATACTACTAGGCGGCTCATTACTAATAATCTGCTCTTCAGTAGTTAGTGCAAAGCACTCGGTTATGCTATACAAAATACCCGCCATACCTTCACGGTTATAGTCAGCGAACTTCGCTTGGCGGCCTTGTTCTTTTTCTTGTTTATCTATGAGCTCATTTAATAAGTTATGATCTCGCGTTAAGCAACACCATTGGTTCGCGCTTTTGGGTGAGCAGTAAACTCGACTATCCCCTACATGTGTAATTCTGATGCTAATTGTTGTTTCTGATTACTCGCATTACCCTGGAAGGTAATAGTGCAAGTTTGTACTGAGTAGCTTAAAGGTTTTAAATAGTATTCATCTAAAGAAGCAGTCATAGTAATCAATCTTCTCCATCATAGAGCTCATTATAGTTAACTACCTATAAAATTATATTCTAGGTTGAGAAGTATTTTAATTTTGATGATATTAATAATTTAGAAATTCAACTTTATATGCTTTCATAGATAGACGACACTCGATGTCGTAAGCTGTGTGCTATACCCTTTCTTTTGCTTCTAATTTGCATTATAGTTATTAGGTCAAGAAGAAAATATTTCATATCTTGATTTAGAGATCACCCTCGAAGCGCAATGCTTCATCTTCTAGCTCTAAGATTGATCTGCACTAACCACTACTGTACTAATTATTAACATCAATAAGCCAATACTAAATTATAGCCTATACAAAAATATTGGTGACTAACCTGCTGTTAATAAGAATCAGGCTTAATCAATCGATGACCAATTACTTAAGAAATAAACCCATTCAATTTACCTCTATAACGTTGCTTGAACAGCTACGAAAAAACACGGCTGCCTTAAATTTAGAAATAAAAATAGAAACGCTACTGATTAAATTAAATTAATGAAAGGGATGATAATATGACAAACACAAACTCTAAATTTAAGCAAAAGCGTATAGACAATATGCGATGGTCAGGCGTATCTAGTCTCTCTAACTTACCGTCACTGCCTAATGATGGCAAATCACCGGCACTTAAAATTCCACTGTTTTATCTCAATAGAGTTTCGGTTAACAATTACGAAGACGATATCTACTTTATTAATAATACCGATGAGACGCTGCACTTTGTCGCGCCATTTAGGTTACATCGACACTTAGATGATGCTCGTGCCAAGCTTAGTGATATTAGCGATAAAAATATAAAGAGCATGAGATTTTATAGCGATGATATTGACAGACTATATACCAGCGTTTTACCCAAACAAGCAGTACGTATTGACCGTACACATATTATTTATGACAGTGATGATCTAATACAATACTTTATTCATGTTCCCTTCAAAGGGCTTAATACACATCATGGCATTTGGCGCTTTAACATGGTTGAAAAAGGTGGCGTTAATAAACCTTACCCTCTACTTTGGAATGATTTTAGTAAGCCAACTCACATGGTTAGTTGTAACTGTTTGTTTGAGGATAGTGATATACCTATAGAGCCAACTGTTTACGAGGAGCGCTCTACTCTATTAGATAGTTTGATCGAATCCTTAGGTACATCCAATGCGCTATTTATACTGGCGATTAATGATGTTCTATATCGTTATCGTATAGGCTGGAGCGCGCCTTATAGCGAGTCTGATATACAAGCAAAAGAGATTGCTTTTAAGGTGCAAGAGTCAAATCCGAATGACGCGGAAGCAGTAAAAGAGATTATCCAAGCAGTTTACGATTTCTGGTTTAATGAAGGCTTTGTGAAGAACATTTCATTGCAGGCTTGCGCAGAGATATTTGCACTCTATCAAACGTTCATGACTCATAAGAAAAACATCTAAACTAAAACTTAGATTATAAAAAGAATAATACTTAAAAAGGAGAACCATATGATGTTTCCAATTGAGAACAACGACACATTTTTACTATTTTTTCACGGTTTAGATTCAAGTAATCAGACTAGTAAATATACCTGTATTAAGCGTGAGCCTAAGCACTGTCAGACCGTTAATTATCGGGATGACTTTAAAGGTATTTTTAAGATTTATGAAACGCTGATTCAAGAAAAGATGAAGCAGTACTCTAAAGTGGTATTAGCAGGGCATTCACTTGGCGCATGGTTTGCCAATCATTTCGCGCATAAGTACAACTTACGAGCGCTATTGGTTGCGCCTTGTATCTATCCAAGTGATGTCTTAGCAGATCGTATCCCTGAAGTAGCTAATATGAAACTGTCTTTTCCTACCTCTAATACTAATACGGTACGAGTCATGGTTGAGGTCGATGATGAATGTTTGAATGTGGCCGTCGCAAGACGAACGCTGGTAGATTTGCCCGAGAGCTGGCAGGTGGAGTACTTTGAGCATGGCCATCATCGTATTGCCCGTAGCTCAGATATTTGGTATCACCTAGTTCATCTGTGTGAAGACCCTATCGTGTGGATGGATGAGGCGACGTATCATGGTGAAGATTAACTGAAAGTTAAGTAATGCTAATCGTTTTTATATGCTTATATAATTAGAAATTATTATTAGCGCTTATAAAAACTATCGTGGGTTTAATGGTTTCGTACACACTACAAGCCTTGCAACTTCCAGCACGATATAAAACCACTCTGGTAAAGCGCATGAGCCTGTATTCCGACAAGGTCATCCATGCCTAATTTAAGCCATCTAGCTAGGCTTATCTCATACCTCTATTGTCGGAGTTCAGGAACTATCTATGTCAAATATAAACACTACTCATTCTAAACTTACTAATCGTTATAGTCCTTGTCATTCTTTGGCGAAGGATGCTGTCAATCAAATAGATAAGTTAGAGCTAAAGGCGCAAGATATTGTCAAGGCAATGGGATATTCACAAAAGCACACTACCTTTGCCTGTGACCGTCTACGTCATGTATTGTCTAGCGAAATACTCGGATTGAATAACAATGAAGTTGATACGTACTTCACTGCGCACGAATTTTTAAGAGCCTTACTGATAGTACTGAATATACAATACGAGCCATTTGCAGGTGATATTGCTCAAATCGAATATAACTTAGCGCATTACGCTTATCCGTTACCAAGATATAGCTTAAGAGCCGATGTCGATTTTATATGGAGTGACGGCGCAAATTGGATGTCTCGTGGTGTCGCTAGCAGTAAAGCCAAGGTGTATCTACCTAAGGATATTGCTAAGATGAGTGACGCAGAGCGTGAGCTAGTTATTCAGAACTGTATGCGTGAGCACTATAAAAGGCATAATGGCAACTTGCCGTATAACGGAATTATAAAAGGGTATCTACTGACTATTAGACAGGGTGATGCGGTTGTAGATAAAGCGACTTTCAACTTACCAAACATGGCGGTGATCAACTAATTTATTCACTCCTACTAGAATATGAAACTCAGGTAGCTTGCAGGGTGTTAAGGTTTGTTATATCGGAGACTGTGCAGGGAAGGCTCTGCAGTCAAATAGTCTAAGCAAATCGATGTAACTGTCTCTAGCTGGCAACTATAAAAGATGAACACTAAATGGGGCAGATACAATATCGAGGAAAGGGTAATATTACTTAATCTTGAGTTAGCTAAAAAGCCCCTTCCCTGTTTAGAGTATATTATCGTGCATGAGTTATTACACTTTAAAGAACGACAGCATAGCGATAGATCTAGAGCTTCATTAGATACACACATATCCGACTAGAGATCGAGACATGATTCACTTAATCGCAAGCCTGTAGGTCAAGAGGACTGGCAACAGCGAGAGTAGTATTTTATTGTCTAATCAGATATATAGATTCGCTACTTTTAAGCTAGATAAATGATGTTCGTATATAAATGAAAATATTTACAGCTCTTGGCTGATACTCAAAATCCATTTTGTTTTTAACTAAGTTTAACGCTATAGAGAGATAACTTTACAAGCTGGCTTGAGGTTTGTCAGATGCCAACTACCTCATTAATGCAGTTATAAAAATATTAATATTACAAACTCATATATAGTATGACTGATTTTGATAGAATTCGAAAAAGGTTGCCAACACTTTACTATACATAGTGTTAACTACCTTTCTCTAGGGCATCTCCTCAATTCAAACGATAGTCGTCTAACTGGGTTAAAAATGGCTAAGTTTTGCCAAACATCGTCAAATAGCTGGTTAATATCTCGATATTATCTAGACTATTTTTCTCGTTTGACGGCAATTTATATCATTCTCAGCTCCATTTTTAAAATGAGGACACGCCCTAGTTAGATTTTACTTAGGTGAAGTCGTCAAAATTGGGGTTTGTACACATTGTTTGGAACAGTCTTAGTAATCAGCAATGCCTATTTGTTAATATTCAATACGCTTTAGTAAAAAGATAGAAAACAATCAACTGGATTGCAAAAATTAATGTGTTCAATCGCCTGCTGCGAACAACATCAATATACGCGGTAAAATATGCACCAAATATTTGTTTCCTAGACCCAAGAAACAATGTTACAATGTTTCTTGGGTCTAGGAAACAAAGGATTATTAAATGCATGCTAATTTAGAACCAACTATGGCAGAGCGACTTAAAGAACGTATGAAGGAAAAACGCTTAAGACAAATTGATATATCTAAAGCCATTGGCGCATCTCGAGGAACTGTATCTAAATGGCTATCAGGTGATGCTGAGCCCAACCACGAATATATGTTGCGTTTGGCAGAGGTTTTGGACGTTCATCCAGACTGGATCATAGAGGGTGATAATTACTACGCTACTTATGATGATCTAGATGCCATGGAAAATGCACTTAAAGAAGAAAATAGAGACAGGTACATTAATGATTTAAAACTTAAAAACAATATTCCTTATAGCATTAGATACCTAGAGGAGCTATATCATAATTTTTGTGAAGATCGTTTTAATGAGATGCAACAGAAAATACAACGAGACTATGAAGAAGATATGGAAACATTTGAAGAGTGGTCTAAAGAACCAGATGATTTAGGCTATCTTACGGAAAATCAAAGAAAATCAGCAAATTTTTTATCTAATATTGCAAAAGTAGCTGGTGCAGATATATATAAGACAATTTATGTTACTTTAGAGGATGATAGCATGTCCCCTATGATTCATCGCAAGGCTGAATGTGCCGTAGATACTGGTAAACAAACTATAAAAGACGGAAAAGTATATTATTTCAAACACGAATTGATTCACCGTATTAGAATACTTCATAAAAATCCCGATGGAGGACTACTAATTCGTAGTAAAAACAAAGAGTTTGGCGAAGAAACTATCAATACTAGCGATATAAGTAAAATAAAAATTCTTGGCTGGGTGTATTCATGGACTAATATAGACACATGGTAGATACTACCATTCTTACCTAACACTCAACTGAATAATATGAATTAGTTAACTGTTATTCACAATAATAGATCTTAAGTAAACTTAACGAAAACCACCTAATAGGTGGTTTTTTTACGTATGTATAATCAAACAAACTTTTGCCTACATTTTATAAGTTCTTTTCATTCATTTTTATTTGCTTCAAATATACATTGCGTAGCATTTTCATATGTTGTATATTGTGTTTATACATGTTTATACATGTTTATACATGTTTATTAATCACTATCGTCTAGCAGGAGATAATAATGGCTCAGAAAAAACCATGGTCGCAATACACTGATGAAGAGAAAAGGTCGATGAAAAACGCAGTTGTGAATGCGCCTGCCAGTACCCCGTTTTCTCCAAGTTATGCAGCCTGCTACATTGGAAAAACACCAAGTTCATTACAGTATATGCGCTGCCATAATTCAAACGGAATTGTATACAGTAAGGTTGGCGGGCATGTTATTTATAGAAAAAGGCATCTTGATGAGTACCTTGATAGATGTGAAAAGTCTTTTACAGCTCATTATTAGCTTAAAGGAGTCTGATAACGTATCAACACCCACCCTTCAATTTTCTTTTAAAGAGAATAGAAGTTTTACAGTTATGAACTATATAGTTCATATATCAAAGGAAAGATTATTATGACTAAGAGCAATCAAGATAGTGCAATAGCTTTTGATAAAGATCAAGAGGCCGCTGAGCTCGTTAACTCGGCAAAAGAAAACCTGTCCACTCTGCAAAGTGGACAGGTAAATCAAACGTTACTGACAGATGATCTTCGTAAATCATCTTCTGCTATTGTAGCAGAAGATATTCTTAGTACGCCAGCTATGAAATATGATAAAGGGTACATCAAGCAATGTATCGATGGCTTGTACTATGTTGTTGACAATAAAAATGGATCAAAGCCTAAGAAAGAACAGATTTGCTCCCCTATCAAAGTCGTAGCTCGTAGTCGAGATGTTAACAATTCACAATGGGGTATAGTTTTAGAGTGGTTAGACAAAGCAAATACGTTGCACACTTGGTCAGTACCGATAGAATTAATACAGAGCGATAGTCGTAAGTATCGTAGGGAGGTGGCTCGAAGAGGTTTAGTTGTATCCACGAAAAAGTATCTACAAGATGCTTTAGACTTTTACCTAAACAATCATCCAATTGAAAGCTTGTTTGTTTTTACTAATAAGGTTGGATGGCATAACAACGTTTTTGTTACGCCTGATAGAGTCTATGGAAAAACAAATGAAAAAATCATTTATCAACCAGAGAGTTCATTAAATCACGGATATAGTCAAAAAGGTACTCTAGAAGAGTGGCGAGAAAATTTGTGCTCTCCACTAGGTGCTCAAAGTAGATTAAATTTTGCTATCAGCTGTGCATTTACTGGTCCACTACTCAAAATCTTAGATATCGAAGGCGGTGGCTTTCATATGCTAGGTAAATCTAGCATTGGAAAATCACTTAGTTTATACGTAGCAGCTAGCGTTTGGGGCAAAAGAGGCTATGTTAAAAACTGGAATGCAACTAAAAATGCCGCTGAATACTTAGCAGCTATGTGCAACGATGGTATTTTAATTATGGATGAAATTAGTCAGGCTGAGAAAAACTCCTTAGAGGACATATTTTATATGCTTTCAAATGGAATGGGTAAAAGTAGGAGTACAGCTGATGGAGGTAATAGAGTCGTGAAAACTTGGCGTATCTTACTTTTATCAAGCGGTGAAGAAACACTACAGTCTATGCTCAGGCACTCTAACAAACGACATAACCCTGGTATGGAAGTCCGGTTATGTCATATTGATGCTGAAGCAGGAAAAAATTTAGGTATTTTCGATAGTTTGGTTTTAGCCACTACACCTGAAAAACAAGCAGATATACTAACAAAACTAACGAATCAGTATTATGGGACTGCTGGTACTAATTGGCTAAATTATATTACTCTAAATAAAGATTTCATAATCGCCGAAGCAAACCATATAATTGAAAAATTTATGCATGATTACAGTCATGTTAAATATCAGGCTTACAGAGTTGGCAAACGGCTTGCAGTTGTCGCTGCTGCTGGCGAGCTAGCTACAAAAGCCGGCATTACAGGTTGGCAGGCTGGACAAGCTTCGACTGCAGCAAAAACATGCTTTGACAACTAGATTGATAATTATGGGCATGATGGCAAACAAGAAGACCGAAAGATAATTGGTCAGATTGTTGGTTATCTGGAAAAATATGCAGGTAGTCGTTTCCAGATTGTTGGTAACTGTAGGCAAAAAATCAATAAACAATCTGGCTATTATAAAGAGGATGATGATCTCTATCTTTTTGGCACCGAAACATTCGAAGAGATATGCCTTCCTTATAGCAAACAACAAGTCCTTAATGTTCTAAAAGACCACGACTTAGTTAAGTACAATGAACCAAAACGAGTTACTTTGAAGCTCAACAATAAACATATTAAAATTGGTCGCGCTTATGCTGTTAGAGGTCAAATCTTGCGCTATGATATTTGATATATCTTAAGGTAGTGTTCAATATACTGCTAAGTGAATCATTAGTAAATACTAATACAGTATAAGCACTTAATTTTTTGATTCTCTAAGATTATATCTTAGAGAATCATTTTTGCTATCCGAAATAATTGTTTTAATTTTAGACATTTGTATTACCACCATGTCTTCTTCCCTATTCTTGTTTCCATAATATCTTTTTATTATTATCTATTACCATAGCCCTAATTATTTTATGATGATGACTTATAATAGCGTTTGTATATAGATTGCCGATTTGGTATATATTTCTATAAAAGGACTTTATAGATATCAATACTGATATTATGCATAAATATGCTAGGAACTTTGGGAACTTTGTAAAAACCTCACTTTCTCAAACTATGTATAAACTATGGGAAGCCTTTAATTTCCTACCTTATTAGAGATAATATAACTCTTTCCATCTCACGTAGGTAGTTCCCAAGATCTTCGCTCTAAAATGAGGAACTGAATAAAAAAATTGTGCCCCGTGGTTTATATTGGTGCAAAGTCGCGACTGCCAATATTTGAATTTCCGTCATTACAATGGTATAGCCAATACTTTATTTGCTTTAGTATCTGAACTCAGTTAATGTAAAAGCTCAATATAATTAAAATATTTAACCTTAATTAATAAATGATGAATATACTTCATGTGTAGAAGTATATCGAATACTTCAATAGCGTTATAAAGTTCTTAGAACTATCAGCTTAGAGTTGAAATACTTCTCTACCCTTAGTGACTTGAAGCTATGAGAACTTCAAATAGATTAGTTAGTTGAACCGTTTAAACTTAGAGTTTGCTTAACTAATCAATTATTCTCTACTCACAACCTCTAGTTTCACCTCATGCGCCATCAAAGCCTCTTGAGTGACCGCCAGAAACCTAACTTTCATATCATTCATATATGGCTGTAATACTGAGTCCTTAATAGTAATAGCAGACTGCTTTTCACGCTCTGCTATTTTATTTATCTCTAATAATTTCTGACTGTGCATAGCTTTTTTGGGCAAGATATACCCTGCTGATTCGATACGCTCAGCGATAACTTCCGCAAGTTGCAAGCCTGCTAAATCATAATCAGCAAAGACATACTTAGCGCAGGTCAAACTTGCTATCTCTGTTGCGACACTATAAATGTTTTTATCATCGTGTCCTCTGTAGATAAGCAATACCATTTCATTATTACTTACACCCTCTATTGAGCTTAAATGACCTTCAGTGAACTCAGTAAAAGATGCAAAGTTTTCAATCACTATAATTGTACCTATGTCCCAATTTAAAATATGGTTTATATGCACACCTAAATAAGACCGTAATGGTGTTGATTTATTAGCGAAGTGGTCTGTTGTCTGACTTAGCGTCTCTGCACTACCTAATAAGCGACATAGAACAAACCCCTGCGTTGGCGATCTACTCAATACTTTCTCGTCAGCCATTATGGTGCTATTCTCTAATCTTCCTTTTTGGGATAAATCTTCAATATCATCTGAAATAAGGTGAACGCCCGTTCCAGCTTTCACTAAATTAATAATTCTTTGCCAACCCATATCAGACAGGTATATTTTTTTGCCTGCTGAATATCCAATCGTCTTATCATGCTGACACAACATATAAAAAACATTGTCTTCATTACGATACGCGAATACCTTCGTGCGTTTTAGCAAACCATCACGTAAGGTTTTCAATGTTCGTTTTTGAGCTAACTTATTAGCAAGCCTTGGCTCCATATCATTTCCATACCTTATCCAAACTAGGTTCGTTATCTACTACTTTATATCTTATATAGCGCGCATCGAAAATACGTATGGTATTACAAAGCTCTGATGGTGTCTTGATCTTAAGGTACAGTTTCCATTGATAACCATCTTTGGTATGCACGATGGCATCGTCCCTAAAATTGCTTTTACAAATATGCATAACTAAGGCTAAAAACGATTTAAATTTGATAATACGATTGACTTCAAACCGCTCCCAAAATTGTCTGACAGAAAGATTCTTATTTATATCATCCGTATTGTTATATTTCATGAAGTCATACGCCCAGCGTTGTTCCGCGCTTAGTAGTGGCTTACTCGTATTGTCATTATTGACGTGTAATAAGGGATCATCATAATGATTACTCACACTATCTTTGAGTGCGCGTTTAGGTGGTGACATCTTATCAAGCAAGCCGAGCAATAGGAACTTATCCTCCTCTACGTCAACATTGGTTGGCTGACTCTCAACTGCCATGCCACCGAAGGCTAAGTTATAAGATACCAAGTCATCAAAACTTAATACCACATCTTTAGGATTATATTGGCCGTTACGGATATTCCGATGAAGTCGCCATAACATCTCGTTTTGACGTGTTTGTTCTTTCTTTAACTTATCAATGAGAGTGACGGTTTTATCTAGACTAATCGTTAACTCTTTAATACATTGATCGATAGTACCAAAAAGAAGGTTGTCTAGTATCATAGAAACTTTATAGTTACCGGCATGGCATTTATGCAACTCTTCTCGGCTAAGGCTTTGTACTTTTTCGATTTGTGAATTTATTTTTTGTGTGAGTGTGTCTAGTATTATGCGTTTTGATTTCAGGTTGAACGTGTTGTTTAATTCTGAATTAATCGTGAACTCGATGCTCGCCATCTCTTGGATAAGTGCATCAGCCAATTCATAACTATAATCTTCGATAGTATCTAAGAAACCTTGCTCATTACTCGCCTCATCAACCTCGTATGATGCATTTAGTGCAAGTTTACTATAATGCTCTATATTGCGTTTCCACTCTTCTATATCAGGCATTACGTGCAAACGATGGGATTTTTTTGCCATGATATCGAAGATGCGTCTCATCTCTTTACTAAGCGTTATGGTATCTAGCCCTTCTTGGATGACACCGCAATCACGTAGCGTTCGATAATGCTTGGTTGATTGACTGTCCTCAATAGATAACTCAGACAGATAAGCTTGTAATAACAAGTCGGCGCGGCTTTCGGTCGCTCGGCCTAAATCACGAATTTTTTCCTCGGTTAATTGTCCACCACGGCTCATAGATCAAGTCCCTGTTGAGTGTGTGTTTCACTCTCCTTTTCTAAGTAATTCTCATTGATAAACTCAATAATACGATTAATATACTCCATCTTTCCCGTTACTCGGTATACCTTTTTCTCAGGATTAACCAGGTAAAGAAGTTCGTCTTTTTGTAGTTTATTAAGTAACGCTCCCACTTGCTCATCGTTGGGTTTATTAACACTATTGGTAAACTCTGCCAATTTTTTTAAGCGTGTTGCAAACTCTTGATTGTCGTTAACAGTAATTACCAACTTATCCTGCTTTATTATTTTTCCCATATATAGGGTGTCGCCATCTTCATCAGCACTAGCCAGCGCTGTCAATATATTGATGATGGGATAAATATTGTAATGAATATCTTCGAATTCTTTGACAACTCTTTTTTTATCCGTCTCATCTACGGCAACGTTGATGCCAGCAAAGACGTCACCTTCGCTAAAGGTAGTTAACCTCATACCTAATGGTTCTAAAATAGCTGTCATACGCTCAAGGTTATCAGGCGTTTTTAACCAGTGATAACCCTCTTCGTCCGTAATGAGACAAATAAACTTGTTTTGTAAGAGTTTTCTAGCAATCGTCATCTCAATCATAAGTCAAAGACTCCGTGAGCTTCCATAATGGCTTCTTGAGTTAGGGAGGATAAGTCATCGGTTTGGGACAGTCTATAGGTATTACTTTTATCACGACTACAGGCAATATTATTGGTGAATAAAGGGATAACCGCATCGTCAACAACTTGAGGCGCGGCGCACATAGCAGAGACTTTCTGGCTCTTAAGCAGTTCTAATAGCTCTTGAGTATTTTGTGGATCAAGCACACCGATTTCATCAATAAATAGCTTGAGCTCAGTATTAGTAGCCGTTGAAATCATAGATAGTAAAGACAGGTAAATGATAAGTTGAGCAATGCGCATGGTACCGTTAGATGATAACGCTTTAAATGAATTGGTTTTCGTTGCAGTTCTTGGCGCTTGACCATGTTGCTTGACCATCAGATCCATTGAGAACTGCTGGGCAAATTTAACATTCAATTTATTCTGCCCAATAAAGTGCTGCACTTTATCTAGGCTGGCAAGTAAATACTCACTTGGCATAGGTTGATTAATGCGCTCAGACCCACGCCAATTATCATATGCTTCAGAAAAATCATCGAGCACTTTATACCACTCGTTATCTTTTATGCTTGAACTGATACTCATCTTAAACTCTTCGATTGCTAAGGCATTTAAGTTGTCACAAATATCGGAGCAGTTTTTATTAATATTTCGAGTAAACTTATTTAAGTTATTATCGGCGTTATCTAAGTCATGCTTGAAATTATTTATTTTTTCAGCTTCTACAATATAATGCCCAACGATCATCTCTTTTTTACTTTCATGTTCGTTGTTAATATAGTCCATAAAAAATCTAGACTGTAAAAACCAGTTTGTTTCTGTCGTTCTACCCATAATGTCAGATTGAGACAATAATGCTTGAAACATCGACTCATTATCAAAGAAGGGTTTTTTGATGGTATCAACCAGCTTAACCCCTTGCTTTATTGTAGTGTCTGCCAACTCTATGCTATTTTGTATACCGCGTAAGATGCGCTCTGTTTGCAAATGGACATCTTCTTCAAGTAAGCGACTTTCTGCTTCAGATGAGTAAGTATTCATATCGATTAAAGCAGAGTTTAATGTTAACTCTAGCTTCTTAAGGTGCGAGGTTAAATTGGTTTTATCTGCCTCTAACACACACAGTCTTTCGGCAGTCTTAGTTATTTTTGCTTGTAACTCACTTAGTAATTTCCCGGTCTCCGCAGCATATTTCTCATAAGCATGTTGCTGTGTAGTTAGGCTTTTCTCCAGCTCATTTTTCTTACTTTCAAGCTCTCCTAGCTCGGCATATTCTTTTTCAAGAAATACATGGTAATCATCAATGCGACGCTTTGCTCGTTCAGCAGTTAAAAGCTCCGAATCTAAAAATTCAATATCAGTATTCATGCTATTTATAATACTAGGGTCATAGCCTTCCTTTTCGACTGCCTGATTTTTACGTTCTGTCGCTTCAGCTAAGAGGGTTTTATACTGTTCTTTAGCTTTATCTGATTGGGTTTTTAAATCCTCTAAACGCGCCTGCTTTTCTTGGTTTAATTTATCACTATCAATCGTATGAGTCTCATCTAATGCACTCAACTGATTTTGCTCTTCTAAGTCTAGAGCCTCCAGTTCTGTATTGAGATTAGTTAGCTGATCAGCTAACATTTTTATTTGATTTTGAATCTCTGATATACGCTTTTTCCTCTCGTCTTCTGCTTGAATATGTAGATAGCTCGCATGATCCTCTAAAGCTTCAATTTCATTTTCTATTTTTTGCTCGGTAAGCTGTAATTGAGTTATCTCTTGACCATTTTGTTTTTTGCGTTTATTCAATTTATTGAGTGTATTCTCAAGTTCAGCCAACTCAGCATTGCTTGATTCTATCTGTTGCTCATGGCTCAATATTTCTTGGGCAATGTCAGCATGAGTACGGATATCTGGGGTTGGTATAGCATTAGTATTAAGCCTTAGACCGTACAAGCCCTCATGATCAATATCAACTACGCTATACTCTTCGCCATCTGCCAGCCAATCAGGGTTTAAGTCCGCTCGGTTTAACAGCGTAGGATGAATTGTTTTACGTATTTTATTAACGGAATGATACAGCTTGTCGTTTGCTTCGCTTTGAATCAAAAAGCTAAACAAGGTATCACCTTGTACTAAAGACTCTAAATGTGTCTTACTATCCTGATGCTTGTTAATTGTGGCATTAATGCGACGTTGTTGATTTAGCTGGCTATCTACCTCATCTCTTAGATTAACTTTTTCTTCTTGTCTTTTCTTTAAATTTGTCTGATTTTCTTTTAGCACAAGACGTAAGCTAGCTATTTCGCTAAGGTTGTTATCAATAGCATTTTTTGAGGACTGACTAAATGATAGATTGCTGGTCTCAGCTTGCTTAGTCGCTATCGCTATTTCAATTCGGCTAATCTTAGTTTTGAAGTTTTCACTTTGTATCCGAAATTGCGACTGTAAGCGTTGCTTCTCCTTAGACAATCTATTTTCTATGCTTCGTTGTTTTTCACTGAATTCAAAATCAGTCACGCCCTTGGTTTTATCGATTCTATTTACTGCCTCATCGTACGTTTTTTCAAGGTTGCGGACTTCATCTTTAAATATGGCTTGAATTTTCTCTAAGTTTGTTTCTGCTTCTTTTAATTGCTGTTGATAGACTTTCAAGGTCTGTTGTTTGTTGCTCTTTTGCGATTGCAAACTATCTATTTGCGCAACACGCTCTTTTAACTTAAACATAGGCTCATATTTATACTTATCTTGAGTTCCTTGTTCAAACGCCTCTTTTTTATTTTCAAGATTCACTATCTCATTTGCCGTTAGGTTAATATTCGAGCCTAGTTTACCTTTAGCCGAATACCACATGGTTTCTTTATCATGGGCTTCTCTTTCCACATTATTATATTGATTATCAAGCGCTTTATTTTCTTCATTCTTATCAATGACTTCATTACCAATCTTGGATAATAAGATCGAAGCTTTATGTCTTATGTCAGCAAGCTGCTGTTGATGAGCAATATTGTCACTTAAAGATTGGATTAATGTCTCAAATTTTGGTTTAAGCGCCTCTATTTGCTGCCACGTTTCGCGCTGACGCACCCATTTGGCGGTATCAATATTCACCGCATCTAACTTCAGCTCATCACTACTTAGCATGTCCTGCGTTTTCATAGCTTCTACTAAAAAAGCACATATATCATCAAATTCCAGCTGAGTCTGAAAAACATTATTAACAATAGGCGAAAAACCAAAAAATGTGGCGTGTGGATCTGACGTAAGGGCATAATCAGGACGATATTTCGCAATGGTTCTACGAGCTTGTGCAGATGTTATTTTTAAGCGTTTCATTGGGCAGTTGCTAATAATCGCTTCATACTCTAGCTGACTGATATTACTTGAGACCTGTAGTCCTTGCGACTTAATAGCGTGCATGACCTCTGAGCTTGTTTTAAAGTAGAGCTCATCATTTCTTTTACCGATAAACCAATCATCTTTATAACTACTATTTATGAAGTTAAATATCTGCTTTTTATCCTGACTGCTTAAAATGACACAACGTGATTGACCATCTCGTACGTATTCATAAACGATATAGCTATTATCATAAGGTAGATAAAACTCAATAAAGCTTTTATTTACTTCAGACTTTCTGGCAATAGCACTCAAAGGTACGCCATAAAATGGAGCAACAGCTCCCATTAGAGTCGTTTTACCAGCGGAGTTATGCCCTGTTAAAATACAGTTGTTATCAACATTTAATAGATGCGCTTGACCTTTTAGATAGCTATTAATCAATGCTACACGGAGTAATCGATTAGGTGATTGCTTTTGTGTGTTTGACTGGGTAATAGGCACATATTGATTAACTTGTGTATTATCTGAGAGAACGTTATAACTAGATGCTGATTGAGAAAAAGTATTCAAAGGGAAATCCTCTATGTCTTTCACTTATTAAAGTTTTGATGTTATTTAACTTGTCTTTTTTAGATATAAAATTGTATAAATACTATGTACTCAATAATAGACTTATGACGATTATTTTGCCATAGGTACAGTAATGTTCTTTATAAGCTAGAGGTTTATTTATTTGAAATCTATTAAACTCAAAGTTTTAATACATCATACAGTCAGTATCTCAAAGTACTAAGCAGCCTAACTGGCTGGCTCGTTCCTAAACCACTAACGTTATAAAGCCGATAGGACTAATTAGTCGAAAATTAAAGAAGTACAATTATAAGCACTATGACTAAGGACTTAGAACATGTGATGGTATCCATGGAATATAATTCATAATTAGTACATTTGATAAAGCAGTAGCAAAGTGTGGTAATATTAAACAAGCATGTGCTGAAACTGTAAGCTACTAAAACCATATCCTGCTGTCTTGCACTCGATCAAAGAAGTACTTTGCTAATTCCAGCTCATGGCCTACCATTTAACGATTCTTTAAAATCTCATAGGTTATCTAATTTTAGCTGACGACTACATATAGATGGAGTTGTGAAATTAAGATTAATGTCGGAGACATCAATCAGCTGGAATAGAGTAAATATCAATTTAAAATATAACTTATTAAATGATAGACCCTTCACTACTATAGTGTTAATAATATCTAATAAATCAACTTTACCTCGATAGGTCAAAAAAGCCCTACATGCTAATATTTATATAGCATGTAGGGCTTAGTTATGAGGTTTAATTTTCTTAGGTGATGCTGTTAATGTCAGGGTTTGATGTTGAGATTTGAGATATGCTCAAATCTTCTCACGCTTATAAATGAAGCCTTCTTCATCGTAAATTTGATAAGTGACATCTAATAGCGTTTCCAGTAATTCAGACTTATCGAAATGCCTGACACTCATCACAATTGGCGAAGTTAGTATCCCCTCTTCAAATGGTATATAGGTTATCTCTTGATGACGTAAATGCTCAAGTGTCTTTGGTACGATAGTCAACCCCTCACCTGCTGCTACCAACCCTAGGGCGATATGCAGTTCACGTACCTCCATAAAATAATTCGCTTTCAAATTGCGAGTTTCAAACAAGTCTAATACATAATCAATAAAGCTGGGGCGCGGTGCTGTTGGATACAGTAGTAAGTTTTCGTTTGTTAGATCAATAAGGCTCAAACTTTTGCATTTTTCTTTTGATAAGGGGTGCTCAATAGGAACGGCAACCACTAAATCTTCCTCCCTAAGCACCATTCGCCTAATAGAAGCATCTTCAAATAACAACCTGCCAAAACCTACATCTATCTTGCCTTCTGTCAATGCCTGCGTTTGCTGCCAAGAGTTTAGCTCATACAGCTTAATCTCGATATTTGGATGAACTTCTCTGAAACGGGATATTACTCTCGGCAATATGCCATACAATATAGATGACACAAAGCCTATCGAAAGCGAATTATCGAAACTTCCTTTACGGATAGTCATGGTACGCAGGTCGTCTGATTTTTTTAAAATTTGAATGGCATGATCATAAAAAAACTCACCTGCCTCAGTGAGCTTCAAGGGTCGATGCTCCCTATCGATAAGCGTAACGCCAATCTCTTCTTCTAATTGTTTTATCTGCCGGCTAAGTGGTGGCTGTGAGATATACAAACGAGCAGCTGCCTTATTAAAGCTTTTTTCTTCTGCCACGGCTACGAAATAGCGTAAATGCCTGAGTTCCATTCTTCTTCCTTGATTGACTTTCTGTTGCTTCTATCCTAAGTCGTTCTAATTTCTTCCCTTTTATCTATCACCTGCTTCACATACAGAATATCCATACCTAAAGAACATAACATACTACCTACCTTTCAATAAAATACCTAAAAAGTATTAAAATAAGACTAAATAGGTCTTAGACATGTCGATATTTAACACCTATAGTTCTTATTAAGCATAAGGAAGCCAAAATTTTATACTAAGGACAGATATGATTCGTTCAATTAATACTTTACTAGTACCAATACCTACTATTCGAGCGCATAAACTGGCTTGTACCGTGATGAATGAACAAGTATTGGTTCTGGTACATATCCAAACCGAAGATGGCTACGAAGGTTGGGGCGAAGCAACGACGATTGGCGGTTTAAGTTATGCTGAAGAAAGTCCTCATAGTATCAAAACCAATATCGATACTTACTTTACCCCTCTCTTGATGAAAGAGAAGCCTACAAGCACAGCAAAAGCAATGCAGCTATTGAACACCCACATCAACGGCAATCGTTTTGCAAAATGCGCGATTGAAACTGCTCTACTCGACATCGAAGGCAAAAGACTCAACTTACCTATCAGCGAGCTCATCGGTGGTCGCATCCGTGATCGTATCGAAGTAGCATGGACGCTTGCTAGCGGAAATACTGATACCGATATCGCTGAAGCTCATCAAATGATTGAACAAAGAAAACATCGAATTTTCAAATTGAAAATAGGCAGCAACCCTATTCTTGATGATGTTGCCCACGTGTTGGCTATTAAACAAGCTTTACCCGATTGCCGCATCACCGTTGATGTTAATCAAGCATGGACAGAGCTTGAAGCTATGAAAGGTATTAGTCTGTTGCAGGACGGCGGCGTTGATTTGATCGAGCAACCAGTATCGATGCGTAATAAATCAGCGTTAAAGCGTTTAGCTGAACACTTCGACGTGGCTATTATGGCTGATGAAGTTGTGCAAGATCCATATAATGCGTTTCAATTGGCAGCGGATCATTGTGCCGATGTCTTTGCTGTAAAAATCAATCAAGCTGGTGGATTAAAAGCCGCCTGCCTTATCGGACAAATGGCACATCTAGCAGGTATCGAGCTTTATGGCGGGACGATGCTAGAAGGACCCATTGGTACTGCTGCATCAGCGCATGTGTTCTCTACTTATCCTAGTCTGAACTTTGACACGGAGCTTTTTGGTCCGTTGCTACTAACAGAGGATATTTTAGCTCAACCGCTTGATTATCAAAATTTTGGTTTAATTATTCCAACCGGTGCTGGCTTAGGTATCGAGGTAGATAGCGACAAAGTATATCACTATGCCAGACAAGCAAATTTATCATCCTCAAATCCTATATCGTTAGGAACTTACGTAAGCGACTCTCACGCTGGGGCTTGATAGTGCTTTGCCAAAAGCTCCGTAAAATAAATGCTGATATAGACCAAATATCAGCCATATGACTAACCATAAAATATAAGGACATAATTATGTTATATCACGTCAGAATGGATGTGTTGTTACCGACAGATATGAATGCTGATCAAGTTAATGAACTTAAGCAAGCTGAAAAAGCGCTATCACACAAACTGCAGGAACAAGGTAAGTGGCGTCATATTTGGCGCTTAGCAGGAGAGTATTCTAACTTTAGTATTTTCGATGTCGAAAGTAATGAAGAACTACACGACATTATGATGTCGCTACCACTTTACCCTTATATGAAAGTCGAGGTCACCCCTCTACTTCGTCATCCTTCTTCTATTCGCGATGTTGGTAGTTAGTGCCTTATAACGCTATTACTAGATTTCATTATTACCTTTGATGTTGATCAAATAATAGCGCCTTAACCCATTTTTTAATAATTATTGGTCTATACCAGATCAACGGAGACCTGTTGCCAAAAATAAGTATTAGATGAATAAAATTTGAGTAAGAGTACTAGATATAACTACCTTTTAAATAGTCCTCAACAAGGAGAGAGACATGGAACGCAGCCAAATTGAAGCATTAGCCACTCAGTTCATCAAAGGTAAAATTGACTTTCCTGAACAAGTTAATCCACGTATACAAGCTATTGTCTTACGTATCGTAACCGACCTCATGCAGACCATCAATGATTTGAAAATCACGGCCGATGAATATTGGTCTGGGGTTGAGTTCATTGGTGACTTGGGTAAAGAAGCAGGATTACTCTCCCCTGGTCTTGGTTTTGATCATTTTATGGATTTGATGATTGAAGAAGATCTCAAAGCAGCTGGTCTTGATGGTGGCACTGTACGTACGATCGAAGGCCCTCTTTATGTTGCTGGAGCCCCAGAAGAAAAAGGTTTTGCCCGTTTAGATGACGGCACTGATATTGAGAATGGTACCGTTTTATTCATGCAAGGAGGCGTCTACGACGAAAACGGCCAGCCTTTACCAAACGCCAAGGTTGAAGTCTGGCATGCCGACAGCTTAGGTAACTATTCTTTCTTTGATGAGTCTCAATCTTCTTTTAATCTACGACGTACCATCATTACTGATGAAAACGGCAACTATGCATTCCGTAGCATTGTGCCACTCGGTTATGCAGTACCGCCAGAAGGCATGACTCAAAAGGTCTTAGGCGCGCTAGGACGTCATGGTCATCGTCCAGCACACATTCATTTTTTCGCTAGTGCAGACGGTTATCGTAAACTAACTACCCAAATCAATATCGACGGTGATGAGTACCTATGGGATGACTTTGCCTTTGCTAGTCGTGAAGGATTAGTCCCCAAAGTAAATATGGTAGAAGATGCTGACAAGTTAAAAGAGCATGGTCTGAACAAGCCTTATGCCAGTATCGACTTTGACTTTCACTTAGTAAAAGACATCGATAAGCCAGTACAGGGCAGTGAAGTTGAACGCCGTCGTGCGCAAGCTTAGTTGTTGAATATCCCTAGCTACTGTTAGCAACTACTAAATATTATAAATTTTCGCTTGATATGCATGCAGTTGGCGTATCAAGCGTCATACCCCAACATCGTTTAACACCGTTATTTACAAGGAAGACAGCCATGAGCGAGCGTATTAATCTAATACCTGAAGGATCAGATATCGCTATCGATGATTTTTTAGAAGAAAATGCAGAAAAAGGAATTTATCGCCTACATCGCAGTGCCTTTACCAATGAAGAGCTTTTTGAGCTTGAAATGAAGCATATCTTTGAAAGCAATTGGGTTTATCTGGCTCATGAGACTCAAATCCCTGATAACAACGATTATTATACAACATACATCGGCCGCCAGCCGGTCATCGTTGCGCGTAATAAAGAAGGTGAACTGCATTGTATGATCAATGCCTGCTCTCATCGAGGCGCTCAATTATGCCGTCATAAGAAAGGCAATAAGGCAACTTATACGTGCCCCTTTCACGGTTGGACTTATAACAACTCTGGCAAGCTACTTAAAGTTAAAGATCCACGCGGCGCAGGTTACCCTGAAGCTTTTAATAAAGACGGCTCTCATGATCTAAAGCAAGTCAAACTTGCCAATTACAAAGGCTTCTTGTTTGCTAGTCTTAAAGATGACGTCGAACCGATTGAAGACTGGCTTGGCGGATCAACCAAAATTCTTGACATGATTGTCAATCAATCACCAGAAGGCCTAGAAGTACTACGCGGCACCTCAACCTATACCTTTGATGGTAACTGGAAGCTACAAGCTGAAAATGGTGCTGATGGCTACCATGTTTCAGCTGTCCATTGGAACTATGCTGCGACAACAGCACGTCGCAAAGAGCAAGAAGCAAAAAAAGAAGACAACATCAAAGCCATGAATGCTGGCAAATGGGGTCGTCAAGGTGGCGGATTCTATTCTTTTGAGAACGGTCATTTACTACTCTGGACTCAATGGGAGAACCCGCAAGATCGTCCTAATTTTGCGTATCGCGATGACTATGTTGCCCAGTATGGTGAAGCAATGGCCGACTGGATGATTGGACGCTCGCGTAACTTATGCTTATATCCAAACGTGTATATCATGGATCAATTTAGCTCGCAAATCCGTATGCTGCGTCCAATAGCCGTTGATAAAACTGAAGTCACTATCTGGTGTATCGCACCGAAAGGCGAAAGTGATGAAGCACGTACTCGCCGTATCCGTCAGTACGAAGACTTCTTTAACGTAACTGGTATGGCAACACCAGATGACTTAGAAGAATTCCGCTCATGCCAGCAAGGCTATAACGGCATTAAGCTCGAATGGAACGACATGTGTCGTGGTTCCGAGCACTGGATAGAAGGCGCTGACGAAGGTGCAAAAGCCATCGACCTGAAGCCTTTGTTAAGCGGAGCTAAGACTGAAGATGAAGGATTGTATACCGTGCAACATCGATATTGGCATGAAGAGATGAAAAAAGCCCTAGAGCAAGAACAGCAGCTACATGGCGCAGGCTAATATTAGCTACCTACTTAGACCAGTAACTTGCTAGTTATTGCAGGACGAACAAATATAAAAGGATATCGCTAATGAAAAATGCAACGGTTAATATCGAAGATGTGCGTCAGTTTCTGTACCGTGAAGCACGATTGCTTGATGAAAAAAAATGGGAAGAATGGCTGGCTTGTTATGACGAAGAATGTCCGTTTTGGATGCCTAGTTGGGATGATGATGGCGAGCTAATAAACAACCCGCAACGCGAAATATCTCTGATTTATTACCCTGATCGTCGCGGGCTTGAAGATCGAATTTTCCGTATCGAGACTGAGCGTTCTTCTGCAACCATTCCTGATACTCGCACCACGCATAACTTATCTAATATCGAATTACTTGAAGATAATAACGGCATTGTTAGCGTCCGATTTAACTGGATCAATAAGTCTTATCGTTATCATGAGACCAATACTTACTGGGGATTCTCTAAATACAAAATAGACATGAATCAAGCTAGCCCAAAGATTTTGGACAAATACATCGTATTAAAAGATGATTACGTACACCAAATTATGGATGTATATCACGTCTAGAGTTCGCATGATTTTATTTATGCTTTCCAGCTAGTACAAATAATTAAATTTAAAAATAGCTTGTTGGTAATTTATAAAGTATCAACGAGCCAACCAAAAATATAGTGATGTTAGTCAGTAGCCATATATTGAAAAAGGATGTTTCTCATGGAATACAACATAGCTCTACAGTTTGAAGATGGTGTCACGGGATTTATCAAATGTGAAGATGATGAAACCGTTGCCGAAGCTGCTTATCGCCAAAAATATAATATCCCTGTGGACTGTTTAGATGGCGCATGCGGTACCTGCCGTTGTCATTGTGAGTCGGGCAGCTATGACATGCATCCTGATATGTATATTGAAGAGGCGCTGACCGAAACCGAAGCTAATGATGGCTACGTCTTGACCTGTCAAATGATTCCTGAAAGCGACTGTGTCATTAAAGTGCCAACCTCATCAGAAGCCTGCAAAGTTAGTAAGTCTGTGTTCAAAGGTAAGCTACAGCAGCTAAATGTATTGTCAGAATCCACCATTCACTTCGGCGTCGAAGTGAGCAATCCAGATGCCTTAGTATTTTTACCTGGGCAGTATGTCAACATTACTATCCCTGACTCTGATGAGACACGTTCCTACTCTTTTAGCTCAATGCCTAGTACCAATCAGGCTGAATTTGTCATCCGTAACATTCCAAATGGCAAGATGAGTACCTTTTTATCTGATGTTGCCAAGCTAGGTCAAGATATTGATTTTGAAGGACCGTTTGGTAGTTTCTATTTACGTCCTATCGTACGCCCTACTGTATTTTTAGCTGGTGGTACAGGTATCGCACCCTTTTTATCGATGCTAAAAAGCTTAGAAATATCGGGTGCTCATCATCCTGTCAAGATGGTCTACGGTGTTACTAATGATGCTGATTTGATAGAGATTGAAAAACTGGAAGAAGTGAAGAAAAACCACGATTGGTTTGACTATTATACCTGTGTAGCAAGCGAGGAAAGCGGCCATGAGCGCAAAGGCTATGTAACCAGCCATGTTGAAGCTGATTGGCTAAATGATGGTGATGTTGATGTCTATCTGTGTGGTCCTCTGGCGATGGTCGATGCCGTTAGTAATTGGTTAGATACAAGTAGCCTCAAACCTAGCAATTTTTATTATGAAAAGTTCACACCTAGTGAGCAGTAATATAGCTCAAACAATACAGCGATAGAATACTTTTCTCTAGGAGACAGCAATGAGTAAGCGTTTTGATAATAAAGTATGTGTCGTAACGGGTGCCGCACAAGGTATCGGTCGCGGGGTCGCATTACGCTTAGCAAATGAGGGTGGCAAGATAGTCATGGCAGACGTCTCACCTTTGGTAGAAGACGTGTTAGCAGAAATCACTACAAATGGCGGGCATGCGACGACCATTCAAGCTGATCTTGAGACTTATCAAGGGGCACAGGATGTTATCGGTAAAGCACTTGATACCTACGGTCGTATTGACATATTGGTCAATAATGTAGGCGGTGCAATATGGATGAAACCATTCATCAGTTTCTCTGAGATAGAGATTGAAAAAGAAATTAGTCGCTCACTATTTCCAACATTATGGTGTTGCCATGCAGTATTGCCATCGATGATCAAACAACAATCTGGCACTATCGTTAATGTTTCCTCCATCGCAACGCGTGGTATCAACCGTATACCCTACTCAACTGCAAAAGGCGGTGTAAACGCCATGACTGCATCACTTGCTTTTGAACATGCAAGTGATGGAATTCGCGTTAATGCAGTGGCAACGGGTGGTACTGAAGCCCCGCCTAGAAAGATTCCACGTAATACAAAGCCTTTAACTGATGAAGAGAAAGGCTGGATGAACGCAGTTGTTGATCAAACCATCGACAGCACATTTGTGAAACGTTACGGCACAATAGATGAACAAGTCAATGCCATCGCATTTTTGGCTTCTGATGAATCTTCCTATATCACTGGAAGCACTATCCCTGTAGGCGGTGGTGACGCAGGCTAATCTCTCTCGTCAGGTTATTAAGTAGCATAGCTTTGAACAGAGAATTATCTAATCGCTGCTGATTTGCAAGGAAGCAATATGGCAAACGTAATACACACATTGAAAGATGACTGGTCAATCTCTGCCACCGTAGCAGGTTTTTTGGCCGTACTGATTTCTTATGCTGGCCCCTTAATTATCTTTTTTCAGGCAGCACAAGCAGCGCAGGTGTCAGAAGCGATGATGGCATCATGGATTTGGGGGGTGTCTATAGGTGCCGCTGTCTCAGGTATTTATTTATCCATTAAGTATAAAACCCCTATTATTACCGCTTGGTCAGCGCCTGGTACCGCACTATTGGTAACCGTCTTTCCGAATATGAGTATTAATGAAGCGATAGCCGCTTATATCGTATCAGGGATTGTGATTTTTTTAGTAGGTGCAACTGGCTCTTTTGACAAAATTTTAAGATGGATTCCTAATGGTATCGCTGCCGGTATGATGGCAGGCATCCTGTTTCAATTCGGCTTAGAGTTATTTGTAGCAACCAATACGATGCCGTTTATCGTGTTTAGCATGCTTGGCTGTTACTTAGTGGCCAAACGATTTTCACCGCGCTATACCATGATTTGGGTACTGCTATGCGGTGTCATTTTGAGTGTTCTATTGGGGAAAATGAACCCTGTCGATATAGATTTAGCCATTACCATACCTACTGTGATATGGCCTGAGTGGACATGGAATGCCGTATTCAATCTTGCTGTTCCACTCATTCTTGTCAGCTTAACTGGACAGTTTTTACCTGGTATGGCGATTCTTAATCTTAGTGGTTATGACACACCAGCCAAGCCTATCGTCAGTATTACAAGCCTAGCTTCGTTAGCAGTCGCCTGTGTAGGGGGTATTACGATTGTCCTAGCAGCAATCACCGCAGCACTTTGTACTGGTAAGGATGCCCATGAATTAAAAGAGAAACGCTACATAGCAGGTGTAGCAAACGGTATTTTTTATCTATTAGGGGGACTACTTGCCGGTAGCATCGTGATGGTATTTAGCTTGCTGCCCAAAGAGCTAGTTGCAGCATTAGCCGGTCTTGCACTTATCGGTGCTATTTCTACCAACATTACTATAGCAATGAAAGATGACTCTCAAAGAGATGCAGCGCTAATCACTTTTTTAGCAACAGCATCTGGTATGAGTTTTCTTGGATTAAGCTCTGTTTTTTGGGGCATTCTTATCGGCATGATTGCTTACTATGTTTTAAGCAAAAAACGATTATTACCTCTATTTTCATAAGCAAAAATATACGTCATTTTTATCAATAGAACAGCCCAAACGACAAGACAGTCTCGAAGATGCATAAAACTTAAGTCTCGCAATACCTAATATTACTTTTGTATAGGACATAAACATGATTAATAAAGCTGAAAAAAATATCACGGATGTACTTAGCCAAATTAAAGATGGCGCCACTATTATGATTGGTGGTTTTGGAACTGCAGGGCAACCAGCTGAACTCATTGATGGCCTTATCAATTTAGGTGTTAAAAACCTTGTCATTATTAATAATAATGCTGGAAACGGTGATCATGGTCTTGCCAGATTATTAAAAACGGGCGCGGTACGTAAAATCATTTGTTCTTTTCCTCGTCAATCAGACTCATGGGTATTCGATGAGCTTTATCATGCAGGAAAAATTGATCTGGAATTAGTACCACAAGGTAATTTGGCTTGCCGTATTCAAGCGGCAGGCATGGGGCTTGGAGCCGTATATACACCAACAGGGTTCGGCACTCTACTCGCAGAAGGCAAAGAAACTCGTCATATCGATGGCAAAGACTATGTCTTGGAATATCCAATTAAAGCTGATTTCGCCTTAATAAAAGCAAACAAGGGTGATCGTTGGGGTAACTTAGTTTACCGAAAATCTGCACGTAACTTTGGTCCAATTATGGCAATGGCAGCTGACGTGACTATCGCTCAAGTCTCTCAAACAGTTGATCTAGGTGAGCTTGATCCTGAGCACGTTATTACACCAGGCATTTTTGTGCAGCACGTGGTGCAAGTCCAACCTGCTAGCACTAGTACTGAACTTTCTGATACTGCAGCGTAGCCACCGCTAAATACTGCCAATTATAAGGAGCGTCATCATGAGCCATACCTCTTACAGCGTTTTGACCCGTGACCAAATAGCCGAACGAGCTGCACAAGACATTCCAGATGGAGCCTATGTCAATTTAGGCATCGGACTACCGACTAAAATCGCACAATATTTATCTAATGATAAAGACGTATTTTTGCATTCAGAAAACGGCTTATTAGCTTTTGGTCCATCACCTGCCAAAGGTGAAGAAGATCCCGAACTGATTAATGCTGGAAAGGAATACGTTACTATGCTCGATGGCGGTAGCTACTTTCATCATGGTGACTCTTTTGCCATGATGCGCGGTGGCCATATCGACATTTGCGTGTTGGGTGCGTTTCAAGTAGCTGCTAATGGTGATTTAGCCAATTGGAGTACTGGTGCAGAGGATGCGATACCCGCTGTTGGAGGTGCTATGGACTTAGCCGTCGGCGCCAAAAAAGTTTTTGTAATGACCAATCACATCACCAAAACTGGGGATCCTAAAATCGTCAGCGAACTTACCTACCCTGTGACTGGGAAAAATTGCGTAGATCGGATTTATACTGACTTATGCGTCATTGATGTCACTGATAAAGGACTGCTAGTCACTGAAATGGTCGATGGTATGAGCTTTTTGGACTTGCAAGAATTGACTGGTGCAATGTTAATTGACGCTACTCAATAAAAACAGGTCTTACTCAAAACTTCAAACAACCAAAAATTCAGGATAATCGCCATGACTGATTCAACTGTCTATTTAAACGATGCTTATATTATCGATGCCATTCGCACTCCTTTTGGTCGTTACGGCGGCGGTCTAGCACCTGTACGTGCAGACGATTTAGGCGCTATCCCTATCAAGGCGCTAATCGAACGTAATACTAATGTCGATTGGGTAAAAGTAGATGACGTCATCTACGGCTGTGCTAATCAAAGCGGTGAAGACAACCGTAACGTCGGACGTATGTCGTCATTGCTAGCCGGCCTACCTTATCAAGTGCCTGCAACTACTGTTAATCGCTTGTGCGGCTCGTCGATGGATGCGTTAGCGATAGCGGCGCGTGCGATTAAAGCCGGTGAAGCTCATCTAATTATCGCAGGTGGTGTTGAGAGCATGAGCCGTGCACCATTTGTAATGGGTAAATCAGACAAATCCTTTGGTCGTAGCCAAAATCTTGAAGATACCACCATGGGTTGGCGCTTTATCAATCCAAAACTTGATGAGCTATATGGAACAGAAACCATGCCTCAAACGGCTGAAAATGTTGCAGAGCAATTTAATGTCAATCGAGCTGACCAAGATGCATTTGCATTACGTAGCCAACAACGTACTAAAGCGGCGCAAGAGTCTGGATTCTTCAAAGATGAGATTACCCCTGTCGTCATCCCACAACGTAAAGGCGAGCCTGTCACCATCGATACTGATGAGCATCCTCGTGCTGATACTACACTTGAGAAGTTGACCAAATTACGCCCTATCGTCACCGCAGATGGCACAGTAACCGCTGGAAATGCTTCTGGAATCAATGATGGCGCAGCAGCCTTCCTAGTAGCGTCAGAGCAAGCGATTAAAGAATTCAATTTGAAGCCACGTGCACGTATCGTGGCCTCAACTACGGTAGGCGTTGAGCCACGTATTATGGGCTTTGCCCCAGCACCAGCGATGAAAAAGCTACTAGCGCAAACTGGCCTGTCACTTGATGATATGGATGTCGTTGAGTTAAACGAAGCCTTTGCATCGCAATCATTAGCCTGTACTCGTGATTTAGGTCTGCCTGACGATAGCGCACGTGTCAATCCGAATGGCGGTGCGATTGCCCTTGGTCATCCACTCGGTGCATCAGGTGCACGTTTGATCTTAACCGCTCTCAATCAGCTTGAAAAAACAAGTAAGCGTTATGCCATCTGCTCAATGTGTATCGGTGTTGGACAAGGCATCGCAATGATTATTGAGCGTGTTGAGAGCTGATTAATCGTTCAAAATAAGATAGACACCCAGCTCAATAAGTCAAAAAGAAGACCTTAATCACCCGACAGTTAAAACAAGGACGTTCATCATGCCTGTATTTGAAAATAAAGGTGTCACGCTAAACTATACCACCTTTGGAGATAGCAGCAACCCTACCCTAATATTCTCCAACTCTTTAGGTACTAGCTATCATATGTGGCAACCACAAATCGATACCTTACAAGCCGATTACTTTATCATCTGCTATGACACTCGTGGCCATGGTAAATCATCAGCACCCAGAGGTCCTTATAATTTAAACCAGCTTGGGCAAGATGTGATTGATTTGTTAGATCACCTGCATCTTGATAAGGTGTTTTTTTGTGGCATTTCTATGGGCGGCATGACAGGTCAATGGTTAGCTATCAATCACCCTGACCGCTTCCACCACTTGATGTTATGTAATACTGCAGCGAAAATTGGTAACGAAATAGCATGGACGGAGCGTTCAAAATTGGTACGTGAGCAAGGTCTAGCTCCTATCGCGGCTACAGCTGCTCCACGTTGGTTCACAGCAGATTTTATCGATCATTACCCAGATGTAGTCGCGGCATTTTCTAGCGCTCTTGCGGCTGGCAGTGCAGAGGGCTACGCAAGCTGCTGCGAGGCGTTATCTATCGCTGATACTCGCAAGCAGTTAAAAGATATTCGTGTACCAATTACAGTGTTGGCAGGCATTGAAGACCCGGTGACGACCGTTGCCGATGGTCAATACATGGTTGATCATATACCTAACGCTACGCTTGCGACTATCGAAGCCTCTCATATCTCAAATATTGAACAACCTGAAGTATTTAATGAGTATGTTAGATATTACCTACAATAACGCCAGTAAATGCTTTTAAAAAACACATTTATTAGCCTTGATTAATTAGGCTAATTTAATCTATTTATCTTACATTTTTAATCATCTATATATTTTTTTAGTATATGGATGATTTTCTGCGCATCCAGTATTTTTATATTAGAAATCAATGAAAATTTTTGGTGTTAGTTGTCTTACATACACTCACTGCAAGCATCATTCTTCGTATCTAATACTTTATAAGAGTACTCACTCCTCTAATTAAGATGAAGGCCAACATTATTTCAATAAAGTGTTATATGGAAAGATATACCTTTTAGGTATCGATTAATACCTAGATAGTTTTTGACTTAGCACCTGTAAAACCCTAACTTGTAAAGCACGTATAAGGATATCATCAACGGAGAATATGAATGGAATCTCAAACCTTAAACATCAATAAAGTTATTGATGAAGCCAAATTTTCACCTTTTCATTGGAAAGTCCTGTTTTGGTGCTTATTGATTATTATCTTTGACGGCTACGACCTCATTATTTACGGCGTGGCTCTCCCACTACTTATGGAAGAGTGGTCGTTAACTTCGGTACAAGCAGGTTTTCTTGCTAGCGCAGCACTATTCGGCATGATGTTTGGCGCCATGATTTTTGGCACTTTATCTGACAAGATCGGTCGTAAAAAAACAATTATGATCTGTGTCGCTCTATTCAGTAGCTTTACTTTCTTTGGTGCTTTCGCTAGTGGGCCTATGCAGTTTGCGGCTTTACGCTTCATTGCAGGTCTAGGTATTGGCGGCGTGATGCCAATCTGCGTGGCACTAACATCTGAATACGCACCGAAACGTATGCGTAGTACTTTAGTCGCTATTATGTTCAGTGGTTATGCAATTGGTGGTATGACGTCAGCATTATTAGGATCTTTTTTGGTTCTAGATTTTGGCTGGGAAATTATGTTTTATATTGCGGGCATTCCTACTTTACTATTGCCAATTATATGGAAGATGCTACCTGAATCCTTGATGTATTTGGTCAAAGAAAATCGAGAAGACGAAGCTAAAAATATCGTTCAAAAATTGGCTCCTCAAGAAAAAGTTACACCCTCTACCACTTTAGTACTGGACGAACCCACCAAAGGTGATGATGCCCCAATTAAAGCGTTATTTCTGAATAGACGTGGATTCACTACTATTATGTTTTGGATCGCATTTTTTATGTGTTTGCTGATGGTTTACGCTTTAGCAAGCTGGTTACCAAAGCTAATGATTCAAGCCGGTTACTCGCTAGGTGCTAGTATGCTATTTCTATTTGCACTTAATATTGGTGGGATGATTGGGGCTATTGGCGGTGGCGTACTGGCCGATAAGTTTCATTTAAAACCTGTATTGACTATTATGTTTGTCGCTGGTGCCGTGGCACTAATACTACTTGGCTACAATAGTCCTCAAGTTGTACTGTATACCCTTATTGCGATTGCTGGCGCTACCACTATCGGCTCACAAATTCTGCTCTATACTTTTGTGGCTCAATATTATCCTACCGCTGTACGTACGACGGCTATGGGTTGGGCATCAGGTATTGGGCGTATTGGTGCTATCGTAGGTCCAATCCTAACTGGTGCGCTACTCACCTTAGAGCTGACCCATCAGATGAACTTCTTATTTATTGCTATACCAGGTATTATCGCAGCCATCGCTATCTTCTTAGTGAATCTTACTGCAGCAGTGGACAGTAAACATGGTAGCGTGACACCAGCTACTTTAGATAGACCTATAGCAACCTAGGTCTGAGTCAGACTTTACTTTCGTTCAGATATTCTTTTCTTATAATTATCAGTGTTGAGCGTACTCACAATGTGGGTACGCTTTTTTGATACTTTGAATGAAAGATTAGTCCTCTGCTGTTCATCACTTAAAAGTTTCATTTGTAGATCCTTACTTTTCAAAGAACTGCTAATACTATTGATTTTGATACTCTGAATTTATTGATATAGTCTAATCCAAATAAAACTGGAACAACCCATATCATGAAAGAGTTTAGGTGATACTGTTAGTATTAGGATTTGTGAAAAACCTGTATTTAAGCTACCTCATTAAGAACTTCCAATAAATTGAAGGTACTTTTTTATTGCTCATTATGTTTTACCAATATATAAAAAATAATGAAAATTTTATGATTACATTATTATGCACTGGTATGTAAACAACCCCTTAGAATTAAAGATATTAAAAAAGACGCTAGCCTTTCGGGTTAGCGTCTTTTTATTTGGGTTAAGCGTTTAGCATGCTTCTCACATATCAAAAATCTTACCACGGTTCATGATATTGTTTGGATCGAAGACTTTTTTGACTTCCTTTAGGTACTCAATCTCAGTCTCGCTACGGCTATAGTGCAAGTACGGCTTCTTAGTCATACCAACCCCATGCTCAGCAGACACTGAACCACCATATTTCTGTACTGTCTCAAACACATATTTATTGACGACCTGACACTCAGCAAAGAAATCATCTTTGCTCATATTCTCAGGTTTCAAGATGTTCAGATGCAAATTACCATCGCCGATATGACCGAACCAGCAAACTTCAAAGTCAGGATAGTTGCTGCTGACAATGTGATCAATCTCTTCGATAAAGGTCGGTACATGGCTTATCAGCACCGATACATCATTTTTATAAGGGGTAAATCCTGAGATGGTCTCTGAGATATACTCTCGTAGCTTCCACAGCTCTTCAGCCTGTGTGAGGTTTTGGCTCATAACCCCATCGACGACCCAGCCTTGCTCCATACAATGCTCAAATATGGCCATGGCTTTATCCATGATTGGCTCATAGGGTGCTTCAAATTCTAATAGCGTATAGAACTTGGTACGGGATTCAAACGGCTCTTGTACTTGACCATGTGCCATTAGCTTATCAATCGCTACATCGTCAAAGAACTCAAATGCCGTCAAATCAATTTGTGTTTGAAAAGCAGAGAGTACGTTCATAACGTCATTAAAGCTGTCCATACCAAGCACCATAACGTTTAAATCTTGGGGCTGACGCTCAAGTTTGATTTGTGCATGAGTGACGAGTCCAAGTGTACCTTCACTACCGATAAATAACTGGCGCAGGTCATAACCCGTGGCATTCTTTACCATACCGCGGTTGAGATGCAAGATATCACCTTTACCCGTAACAACAGTCAAGCCCATAATCCATTGACGGGTCATGCCATAACGAATGACTTTGATACCGCCAGCATTGGTACCGATATTGCCACCGATTTGACTAGAACCTGCTGAGGCAAAGTCGACAGGGTAGTATAGGTCTTTAGATTCAGCAAACTGTTGCAGCTGCTCGGTGACCACACCTGCTTCAATCTCGACCATGCGATCTGCAGGGTAAAATTGTCCGATACGGTTCATTTTATCCATGCTCACGACTATCTCGCCATTAGCCGCCACGGCACCAGCAGACAGACCAGTACGGCCGCCACTAGGTGTCAGGACGACGTTGTGCTCATTGGCAAGTAATACGATAAATTGCACTTGCTCTGTGGTCTTTGGAAAGACGATAGCAGATGCAGCTGGAGCAAAGTGCTTGGTCCAGTCTTTGCCCCAATGCTCTAAGCTTTCAGCATCAGTTTTGATTTGGCTGGCGTCGAAATCATGATCTTGTTGCAACTTTTGTATGATAATATCAACCACCCCTTGTGAGAGGTCTGAAAAATTATTCACCGGATATATTCCCTAAGATAGTAAATAAAAACGCATTAATAGCTGCCACTATTTTTATCAATAGTGAGACAGAGGTTTTGCTATTTTGAACCGACTATACGTGTTTAACACTTATGCCATCTTTTGCAAAGCAACAAAACAATCTTGCAGACTCTGAGCTTGGGTCGTCTCATACAAAGCCAATTCATCTTGAACGTGAGTACCCAGTGCTTTTTCAAACTCCTGTTGATTCGAATTTCCCTCATAACTACTTTGTTCAGTGTCACGTAGATTCGACTGAAAAATTCCTGCCGCACTCACAGGTAAAAAATCTTCGTAAACAATAGGCTCAATACGTATCACGTTTTTTTCGATCAGCTCGATAATCGCGGATTTGGACTCAGCCGTCTCCAAGCTCGTGAGTTGCAAGTCAGTATTGCTGTTATCCACTGGTTGATAATAAAAATACGCTAAACCTTCTCTATGTAGCGTTTGATAATCATCAGGGAATTCAGCAAATGTCGCCTCTAAAATCTGATAATACTGTGAGGCATTGGCTTCATTTGGGGTCACACCTAGCTTTTCACGAGCGTCACTCAGCAGTTTGTCATATAGTGCTCGACCCTTTGGCGTCAATGCCACACCGCGCTGCTCAATCTCACCAAAGCGTGCCGTATGTTGGCCTTGCTCATAGCTACTTTGTCCTGCATCGGCCAACGTATTCTTAAAGCGAACCGCTTCTTCTAGTGCCTTAAAGCTCGTTTGTCTTAATAAAATCGGGCAATTTCGTTTTGGTGGCCCTTCGATGATCGCTTTTGGCGGTATCCCTCTTGCTTGCATGCTGTGCTGTACAGTATCAATATCCAACGTTCGAGGTGTTAGGTGGTTGATATGTGGGCCTTTAAACCCGACCACATCAGCGATGAGACCATGTTGCTGCAACAGCTTTTCATACAGCGCTTTTGACACAGGGGTTTTGTCATGCCAGCGAAACGTTTCTAATGCCTCAACGACGAACTGCTGGCCTGCTTGCTTGCTCAAACCACCTTGCACTTCAAAAGACTCAATGAGCTCGATGACAGTATCAGTAAAGATATTGCGGCGGGCCAATGCTGCTACAGCCTCTTCTTTGAGCGCTTCGTTACCAATAAGATCTAAACGTAATAATGACGTAAACACTCGAAAGGGGCTTTTACTCAATGACGTTGCATCAGTCGCTCGAAATGCGGTGGAGTGTACAGGCACACCAGCTGGGGCCAAATCATAGTAGCCCACAGGATACATACCCATCACTGCAAACAATCGACGCATCATACTAAGCTCAGCAGCAGTACCCACTCTAATGGCACCGTGACGCTCCATACTGAGCCTATTCATTTCGCCAGTATGCTCAAGCTGCGCTTTGATATCAGGTTGAGCAGCTAAAACCTCTGTGTTCACGTCAGTGACCAAATCAACAAGATCGCCATATAACGGTACTTCTGCTTGATACATCGCTGACATGGCCATAGAAAACTCATGGCGAATGTCATCACTGCTCATAAAATTGTGATTACTCATAGATATTTATCCTTTTTTACATCTACGGCGGGCTTGAATCCCATTAATAATTAATCTGTATATTTAAGACCACTCGACTGGATTTTGATTAGGAATCGTACGTAATACGTCTCTTAAAATATCAAGGCCAGCTTTTAGCGTTTCAGGCTCAATGGTCAGAGGTGGTAACAATCGAATGATATGACGGTATTTACCACTTGGCATAAGCAGTAAGCCTCGCTTTCGTGCTTGGGTTAGTACGTGAGTCATCACACTAGGATGAGTTTCATATTCCGCATGACGTAGCTCAATACCACGCATCGCCCCTATACCGGTGAGACCATATAGCCAAGGAGAAACACCTTCTGCCTGCCATTGAGCGATACTTGTTTCAATTGCTTGCGCATAGTGCTTAGCAGATGCCCATATCTCATCCTCTTGCATGATGTCTATCGTGGCATTTGCCGCTGCACACGCCACTGGATTACCAGAGTACGTGCCGCCCAAACTGCCTTTAGGCAAGCCATTTATCACACTGGCCTTGCCTACGACTGCACCTAAGGGCAAGCCGCCTGCGATACTTTTGCCCAGTAGTATCATATCTGGCTCAATGCCCAAATGTGAAAAGGCAAAAGGTGAGCCAGTACGTCCATAGCCTGATTGGATCTCATCCATAATCAACAAGATACCGTGCTCATCACAAAAGGCGCGCAGATACTGAGCAAAAGAGGGCGACATTAATTGAAACCCACCCTCCCCTTGTATAGGCTCTGCGATAATCGCACCAATATTATTGATGTCAGTTTCTACTTCAAACAAACGATTTAACGCATCGATTGCCTGTTGGTCACTCACCTCGTTGTCTGGACTTGGGAAAGGAATATGGTAGACATTACTCCCCAAAGGCCCCAATCCTCGCTTGTACGGAGCAACCTTACCATTCAAGTTGACAGCAGCGAGTGTCCGTCCATGGAACCCACCATCAAACGCGATGACACCGACGCGTTGGGTTTTGAGACGGGCAATCTTTATAGCGTTTTCTGTGGCTTCCGCACCAGAATTGGTGAGCATGCCCGATAGCTCACCACTGATAGGGATGAGCTCGCACAATCGTGGCATGAAGGTTTGATAGGGAGTGTGAGCAGCTGCATTGTAGGCATAATGAATGAGCGATTGGGTTTGATTGATAATGGCCGTCACGATGTGAGGGTGGCAATGTCCAAAATTCAAGACCCCTATGCCACCCACAAAATCAATATAGCATTGGTCGTTATTGTCCCAAATTTTTGCATTTTTACCTTTGGTTAAGGTGATGGGATGCACCATCGTAAAAGCATCAGTGACGTTGTATAGCTTATCCATTAAGAGTCTCTTATCTTCCTTAAATGTGACCCTCATTTCAGCAAAACCTGATGCACTCAGCAAACGAATAATAGTTGTGCTTTCATTCCTTTTTGTCATTGTGGTAAAAAATCAAAGCTAAAACAGAAAAGATCTAAGCATAAATATATATTTAATCAATGGCTTATAAATATCCTCAACAGCTTTTATTACGGTGGATGCTTGCACTGATTACTATCGATTAGCGGTAAATATTTATCTGACCAACAAGCACGACTCGTTTTTTAACGGTTCAACCTGCCCTAGGTTTCAAGATAAGCAGATATCCAGTTTATAATGACTTTTATTCTGTGTGACTCACCAAGTGATAATGGATAAGTCATATAGTAAGCTCCTCTTCCTTTTGCAGCATAATCCCATGCGGTGACTAGCGCACCTGACTGCAACTCACGTTCTACCAAGCGTAGCGGTACCAACGCGAGACCATACCCCAATAATGCCGCTGATATACATGCCTGAAACGTATCAAAACGCGGGCCAATAAATGTATTATCAACACTGACCTCTTGTTGTTCAAAGTATTCGTACCATGCATTCAAGCGCGAACTGAGATGTAATAAGGTGTAATTTGCAATACCGCTAATGAAGATCTTTTTATCTTTTAAATAGTCAGGATGACAAACAGCCACACTATATTCATCAAACAGTTTAATCGTCTCCATCCCACCCCAGATACCCGTACCATATAAAAAAGCAATATCGACATTTTGGTCTTCAGAAAAAAACGGCCCAACCTGTTCTTTGACTTCTAAATTAATTAAAGGATACGCTTTATCAAATCCGCTCAAAGCAGGAATTAGCCAGCGTGAACAAAACGTTGGGTGCGAGACAATCCTCAGTACCTCGGTATTGTCATTATGAGACACTAAATTAGTAGTCGCTATTTCAATATGCTTCAATATATCGAGTACGTCCAAATAATAAGTCTTACCAGCAGGCGTCAATGAGATTTTTTGCGGTGTTCGATAAAACAGAGCAATATTTAGCACTTCCTCTAGCTGCGCGACTTGCTTACTAATGGCGCTTTGAGTCATATGCATCTCTTGCGCTGCATTGGTAAAACTTAAGTGTCTAGCCGCTGTCTCAAAACATTGTAAAGCTTTGGTTGAAGGATATTTTCTAAAATCTAGCGAACTGTTGGTATCCGTTTTCATAACTTTTTTTCAAATCCAAAATAGTAATTGTGGTTAGGGCCTGCTGGTATAATCCTGCTTCGCTTGCTGTGTACAAAATACTTCAAAGGCTGCAAAACCTATCCCAACCATCCTGTATCCGCTTTAAATTAATCAACTATATATTAAGTAAAGCGCCTAAGCATTCACTAAAAATAGGCGTGCATTCCTCCCTGAGTAAGAAAAAAAGGAATGCTCGCCATAATTTAATTCGCTTGTCTCAGTGATTGTTGGTGTTTAGTATCCTTACCTTAAGGAAAAATTCTAATATCATATGTCTGAAAACTGACAGCATCCGTATCAATCGAAAAAGTTTGAATCATACAGGACTGGACAATGGAATGTCTAAAATCGAAATATTCTCTTGCCCATCTCGACATATCCTTTCAAAGGTCAGTGACAGATATTGTAAATAACAGGAGATAGTAATGGGAATAATTTGGCGTTGGTATACCAGCATGTCATTCATGGTAAAAATGACGGGCGGCTTTTTAATAGGTATCTTTTTGGCACTGGTCTTAGGCGAGCATAGTAGCTTTCTATCACCGCTTGGAACCCTGTTTTTGAACTTACTAAAAATGGTCGTGATACCTCTTGTCCTTTTCTCTTTGATGGTCGCAGTCAACCATTCCAACCCTAAAGAACTCGGTCGGATAGGACTAAAAATATTCCCCTTTTATATCGTCTCGACTGGTATTGCTGTGGTCGTTGGCATTGTTTTGGCAAAAATGACCAATCCTGGTGCAGGATTTTCGTTGCCGACCGCCGTAACTATGGATACCCCTGCCCGCCCATCTTTCATTGATACCATACTGAATATGGTACCCAGTAATATTTTCCATGCTTTTGCTCAAGGTGATATTCTCGCGGTCGTATTTGTCGCGGTTATCTCTGGATTGGCTATTTTGTTCATGCGCCATTCAGCAGATGAGAAGCAACAAGAGATGGGTGATTTCTTATTCAGAATGCTCGAAGCCTGTAACGAAGTCGTCTCTAAAATACTAAACGGTATTCTATTATACGCACCGATTGGTGTATTGGGCATCACTGCCAATACCTTTGGCACACAAGGATTGGATGTCGTTATTGCGCTAGGTAAATTCATTGGTACTTCATACCTTGGCGTCATCATACTGGTGGGTGTTGTGTTCCCAATCATGTTGAAACTCTTTGGCGTGAAAGTCATTCAATTCTATAAAAACATCAAAGAAGCAGCCTTTACCTCATTTGTGACCAGCAGTAGCCTGAGCACACTACCGATTACCATTAAATGTGCAGAAAAAGCAGGTATTGGTGAGCGTGTTGCCAAACTGACATTGCCTATTGGCGCAACTGTAAACATGAATGGGACGGCATTACGTTTTGGTGTCGCTGTCATCTTTGCAGCAGAAATCATGGGGATGTCACTGTCGGTACCTGAATTGGCCACCATTGTCATCATTGGTACTATGGCCGCGATTGGTACGGCTGGTGTCCCAGGTGCTGGGTTGATTGGTATGTCTATCGTCTTTACCCAAGCGGGATTGCCCATCGAAATCGTTGCGCTCACCGCAGGTATCAATATCCTGGTCGATATGATCTTCACTTTTGGCAACGTCGTTGGTGACTTAGTGGGTGCCAAAATAGTAGATCAGACTGAGAAAAAAAGTAACTTTGGAGACTTAACTGATGCTAATTTGGGACATCAAAATGAGATGCAAAAAGTGATCGCTATTGAATAAATTTTAACTAGAAAAATTAATAATATCTGAATATATTCTAGGATTACTCACATGAGTATTATGCACATCACATAACACTCATGTCGATATTGCCGTTTGCCTATAACGCCGCTTAGAGTGTCTCAAGTTTGCAACATATCAACGCACCTTAAATAAACGGAGTAGTCGCAATAGGACTGCAAACTCAAGGTTGTATGTATAAGGTGTTTGAAAAGCACTAATATTAATTAATGAAGATATTATAGGGTCTGTTGAACATTCAAACATTAGGGCTGATGATCGCTAAAATTACACCAAATTAGGCGCAAGCCGACTATGTCGAGACCTTAGCTAGGCTTACAACAACGTTTGGGGAGATTCTAGCACCAGCCTTTCATGGCAGTACTAATTATAACCATCCTCTTATACTTTTAGTACGAAAAGACCTTTTGATCTTTAGATTTCATAGCTTAGAGTATTTTATCGATTTCATGTTTTTATCTAGGTAAGCTTCTTAATATTGGAGTTTCCTCTATTAATGTTCCATGTCCTCGATCAACACCATAATCTTTAAGTAAATATCTAAAAACTGGTTTTTTCCGCTATCCAAAACTCACTACTAACCATCGTTCTAGCCGTTGTATTGGTTCACGTAACGCAGTTGAATACGTTGCCATACCACCACTTAATCCCATCAGGCAGCCTAATCCAGTATCAGTCAAACGCGCTTGGATAACCGCTTTATAGTTCTGAAGGAGACTGGCAAGTCGCTACCATATTCAGCAATAAATATTGTTAGCGGTGTAATAAACACTACTGCTATAGTCAGTCTACAATAAACTTAGCACAACCCATATCATAGAACAATTCGTCTAAATAACTCTCCATCTATCCTTGGTATAGAAACTCCTCTTGCACCCATTTTTTTCAATAGAGTTTAGATTAGGCTCACTTACGAAGCACTGCTGCTAAGACAGATATTCTTAAATAACAATGGCATAACCTTCATGATAGCTAATATAGCAATATTACATAATCTACTTAAGAGACTATAACCTTCAAAAAATTTTAAGCTAGGTTGTATATGATATATACCTGTCTCAGGCCTTTATTATTCTTAGGTAAAGTTTTCAATATCGGGGTTTACAGAGATGCAAGACAAGAGTTGTTCTCACAGTGGGACGAGCATTTAAAAGGGTTTAAGCTATAGATCGCCAAGACAAATGTAGTTTAACTTTTACCGTCAGGCTGCATAACTAAGATATCCCAAGCTAGTTTCTACTAGTTTTACAGCATAGATCAAGCCCGCCTCTAATATGCTCGGAGAGGGTCACTTAAACTAATTTTAGATAACGTGTGAAGTCCATAGTTTTTTATATGAAAAAATGGTGCAGACATTAATAAAACCTACAATAAGGTTGCGATTTTTAAGTTGCAACCTTAATTTGGTACGTATAAATATTACATAACAACGCCATTATTGACTAAGCTGCTGCTCAACCAAGGTTATCCAGTAATCAATGCCAATGGCTAAAATACCGTCGTTAAAATCATAAAGTGGGTTATGTAGAGCAGTACCGCCACACTCGCCTTCACCATTACCAATCAAAATATAACAACCATCAATCTCACGTAACATAAATGAGAAATCCTCACTGATTGTGTATCGTTCACAATTGCCATTTACGTTATCAGCGCCAACCACTTTTTTTGCCGCTGTGACAGCATGAGTCGTCTCAACTGGAGCATTGACCGTAGACAAACAAGTGCTGTTGAAGTGATATTCATAATCAACTCCTGCAGATATACACTGCCCTTCCACCACACGTTCAATGGCCTTTTCAATTTTACCCAATGCTGAATCGGTAAAACTGCGCGTGTCACCAGTGATCGTAACTTGTGAAGGAATAACATTAACCGTACCATTGGTCTCAAAGTTGGTCACTGAGATTATAGCGGTTTCATCTATGGCACTTAAATTACGCGAAACAATCGTTTGCAATGCAGTAACCACTTGCGCACCAACAACGATCGGATCTGTACCCATATGCGGTAATGCCGCATGCCCACCAGTGGCATTGATAACAATTTTAAAGCTGCTTTCACTTGCCATCAATGAGTTTGGTCTAGTTATAAACTGTCCTGCTGGAACACCAGGGATATTATGCATACCATATATGGCGTCCATCTTCCAGCGGGTGAATAAGCCGTCAGCAATCATTGCTTTTGCACCAGTAGCTCGCTCTTCATCTGGCTGAAAAATGAAATGCACTGTACCATCAAAGCGTTTATTATTTGCCAGTGCGTAAGCAGCCCCTAGCAACATAGCAGTATGCCCATCATGCCCGCAAGCATGCATCACGCCATCATTCTTTGAGGTATGGCTGAACGTGTTTTGTTCATGTATTTGTAGCGCATCTATATCAGCACGTAGACCAATTGAGCGCGCACTAGTACCATTTTTTAAAATGCCAACCACACCAGTGCCACCAATATTGCGATGAACTTCCAGTCCAAACTCTTCGAGTTTATTAGCGACAAATTCTGCAGTCTTAAACTCTTTGGTACTCAGCTCAGGGTGCTGATGTATATGATGACGCCATTCGACTACTTTTTGTTCTAAATTCATGAATATGTCCTTTTATTGCTATTAAAAAAGCTTCCTCATTACCGTTATTCCTCCACCAATATAAGCTTATCAATGGAAATTATTTCTCACCATTTAGCAATTTACCGTAGCCTGAACATTTAGCTGTTTTGCCACAAAGTTGCATAGAATGCCAAAATAGAGCTGAATTACTAGAAATGATAGGAATACCATATTTATCTTCAAGATACTGAATATGTTCTACTGCTCGAAGACTGGTACAAGACATAAATATTGCTTCTGCTCCAGTATCTTTTACAAGGATTTCAATACCCTCTTCAAAACTACTTAATGACGCTTTATGAATCATATTATCATCCATAATCCCTAACCCAATTAATGCGACTAATTCAAAACCAGAATCTTCTAATCGCAGTTTAAGTTGGTAGTTAACATCGGTTGGATAGGGAGAAAATATAGCTATTTTCTTTGCGTTAAGATGTTTAAAGGCTGCTTTTGCAGCAGACCATGGGTTTGTAGTAGGTATATCACCACGCCCTTCTGTCAGCAGGTTGGAGACTTTTTCTTCGCCAATCACAAAGGAGGCGGAGGTACATGCAAATGCCATAACATCCATTGGTAGTCCGTCCGCCACCAGTAACGCAGCTGCACCAATGCTTGCAGCAACTTCATCCAACGCTTCTGGTGTCATGCCGTTTTTTTTAAATACGCGATTGCTGAATAAGGACGCTTGTTCTGCCAGTAAATGTGACCAATCTGTTTCTAAAGTATGATCATTGGCTAATTGCACCAGACCAATATGTACTCTGTCTGGACGAGGTGCAGGCGTAAATGTCAACTTGATCTCAAAATCATTAAATTGCTCAATATTCATATTCATATCCATTGTTATTTCCGTCATAGCAATACTGTATCCATCATATTGCTATATTTAGAATAGTGATAATTGAACGTTTTATCAGTGTTATATCTGAAGGATAATAAAAGAGTGATACTTGGTTAGATAGTCGTCGCAATTTTCGGGCTCTCAACATTAATTTCTTTATCTTTTCTAATGGCATAAATAATTCCTGCAACAAAAGCTAGTCCCGTTACCAGTACAATGTACAGTTTGATAGAAGTAATTGAATTGTATATAAGAATCCCTTGCACCACACCAGCAAGGCCTACTAGCGTATAAAATGCCCATAAAGGAACTTTTTTACCAAACTCTCGCGTTGCCCAAGCATGTGGAAATTTACTAGGCAACATTGCAATTGATACCATCATAAAAATACCAATACAGATATCAGTAAGAATGTAGGTATTTGCGATAGTACTGATATCCCAACCAAGAATGATTGGTAGCATAGAAGCCAGCCAACAAAGCGTTAAAATCTTCCAAGGAGTGCCTCTTCTATTGGTAACAGCGAAGCTTTTTGGGAACCATCCATCATGCGTAGCTGCTTGAATAGGTTGTACATAAGAGGCATAAACACTATTAATGGTTGTCGACAGAGCCATAAATGGTCCGCAGATCATAAAAAACACGAATAATGGTGTTGAGAGAACTTCTCGCGCAACAAGGGTCATAGGCTGGTTAGCAACTTCATCAATAGGAAGAACACCACTGGCTACGACCGAAACGCCAAGATAGATTATAAAAATTGTAGCGGTTGTACCTATCATCGCGAAAGGAATGTCTTTTTTAGGATTTTTGGCGTATTTACTAAAATACATTAGATAGTATTGGGCATATGTTGCAAAAGAAAGTAAGCAAGCTGCTTTAAAGATACCTAGATTACCTTGGGATGCAAAATCTGGATTTGCTTGTGGTGAAAGAAGGCTAAAGTCAACTTGCCCAAAGCCAATTAGAATAAATGTCGCAACACCAACCAACAGCAGAGTTGTCATTATGTTTTGGAATCTAGATAGAGTATCTAGACCAAATAAATTCACAATATAGAATACCGTTAAACCTGCAATGGCACCCGCTGAAGGAGTGACTGAGGGAAGTAAGGAGTTTATGTAAAACCCTAGCGCTAATGCATATATAGCGACCGTAGGAAAATATAGAAAGAAGCTTACAACGTACATGCCCGCATATTTTTTGCCAAGTATTCTACTAATAAGAGCGTAAGGGCCACCATCTAAAACCATCGCACCACTCGCAAATAACATAGGTATGTTATAGAGCAGTCCAAATATAAGTGCAATGCCAAAAGCCAACCACAAAGCATGTCCAGTGAGTCCAATACCTGCACCGACAAGCGAAAACAGCCCAGCACCGACACAAATGCCGATCCCCATGGCTAATAGCGTCCATTTGCCCAGAATATGATAATTTCTGTCTAAAGAATTTGACATCTTATTTTATTCCCTATTAATATTCAGTGGATATATCACTTCCGATATGATTTTTTAGAGCGGTCAAAGTACCTATAGCTGTCCTTTTATATGGGATTCACCTATACACCTCTTTCATCCGCTCTTGATGCTATTAGTCAATAATGATTAATTCAGGTTCAGCTCGTTTTGTCAACCACTCTGCACCATCTTCTGTAATGACAATGTTTTCTTCATGCAACATCATTTTGTCTAACGCATAGGTCATACCTGGCTCTAGAGTAAGCACCATACCTGGTAGAAGAACGGTATTATCCGTGGCGGTATGAGAAGGACGTTCGGTCAACTCCATACCCAAACCATGACCCAGACGACCAATGTCACTTCCTAACGCTCCATTGGCTTCTAATACATTCCACATTGCATTGTAGATATCTGTTGTAGTTGCGCCAGGACGCACGGCTTCAAAGCCTTTAGTCGTAGCCTCATAAGTAGCGCGATAAGCCGCTTTCGTTTGTTCGCTAGCACGACCAAACGCCCAGTTACGATCAAAATCAGAAAAATAACCATCCCAGACGGCGCCAGTATCAATTAACAAGACGTCACCAGAATCGATGACTCGATCAGTGGGTCCCATCAAAATCTCGTAATAACCATCTGGCCCTGACCCTGCAATAACAAAAGGTGTCTCGTCAGCGCCCTCTCTCATCATATCTATACTAAATTGTTTACAGATTTCACGTTCTGTCATGCCCACTTTTGCGTATGTCGGTATTTTGTCAAAACCTGCATTTGTGATACGACAAATTTCACGAGTCTTGGCAATCTCAGCTTCTGATTTGATTTGACGTAATGTATGTACATCAAGTGACACATCAACAAAATCACTGCTTACCATGCTAGTCAGCAATGCATAGTTGTTGATGGGCATTCGTAAATGAGACTCTATACCTAATGTAGCGCCGATTCGTCCATGCTTACGAGGCAGCGTATTAAGAGTATTGGCCAATAGACTAATGCCATCGTCTTCTGGCTGAGGTGAAGCCCAAGTGTATATATCTTCAATCCAAGTTTCTGCCATGCCGGTAGCTCCTATTTTAGGAATAACGGCAATGGGTTTCCCTGCTGCTGGCACAACGACAAACCAAGGACGAGTGGGACTACGCCAGAATTGAGATAAAAAACCAGTAAAGTATCGAACATTTGGTTCAGTAGTAAAAATCATTGCATCGAGTTTGCGCTTATACATCATTTTCTGAGCATTTTCTGTTCTGGTTTCAAACTCTTTTTGAGTAAACCCTCTTGTGAGTTCGTTCATATTTATGACATCCATGTATATTGAAATTTGTTTATATAATCAGATTTTATTTTAAGAAGTGACTGATTGCATGGCCTGCTGTAAATCAAGAATTAAGTCGTCAGTATTTTCCAGACCTATATTCAGTCTAACTAGACGGCCTTCATAATCTTTATTTGGGCGTTCGATAGAGGGGTAAACTAAGGCCAGACTGGTTACACCACCCCAGCTCATACCAATTTTGAATAGCGCTAAAGAATTAATAAAATTTTCAACTTCAAGCGCGCTGACATAGTCTTTGAAAATAAAAGAGAAAACACTGCTAGAGCCTGTGAAATCACGTTTCCAAAACTCATGACCAGGACAAGAAGGTAAGGCGGGATGTAACACTTGCTCAACGTTAGGATTTTCTGCTATCCAGTGGGCAACTGTGAGCGTTGATTTTTCAAGATGAGCAAGTCGAATGGCTAGTGTTTGCAAACCTCTAAGCGCTAAACTACAATCATCTGGAGACACGGCGAGCCCTAACTGCTTAAAAGTGGCACCTACTTTTTCTTTTAACTTTTCAGAATTTACGGAAACAGTACCTAAAAGCAAATCACTATGCCCGCCGACATACTTAGTCAGTGCTTGAATACTAATATCAACATTATGACCAAATGCATCAAAGTGTACTCCTGCTGCATAAGTATTATCTAAAGCAACGATGACGTCACTCTTGTGAGCTTCGACACAAATGGCTGGAATATCTTGTACTTCCATAGTGACGGAACCAGGGCTTTCAACCCATATCAAAGTAGTATTTTCTCTAATAAGATGAGAAATATCAGCGCCTAGCATTGGATCATATGCCTCAACTTCGATACCTAAGTTTTTAAGCATACCTTGCGCCATCTCTTTATTTGGGCCATAGGCAGAATAAGGTACTAAAGCATGACTTCCACTCTGGCAAGTGGCCAAATAAACCAACGCAATTGCAGCTTGTCCTCCTGGAACGGTAAAAGTATGATGTGCATTCTCTAGCTCGGCTATACGTTCCGCTAATTCAATGGTCGTCGGCGTTCCGTATAAACCGTAACTATAACCATTTTGTTTTTGATCCCAGCCATCAACTACGTCCGATTGCTTTTCAAACAAAACAGTAGAGCCTCTATAGGTGGGAGTAACTAGAGACTTAAAACCTGGATTGGATAAAACTTGAGGTTGAGTTAATTTAGTTTGCCAATGCATACTTATTTCCTTTAAGTATTGTTAATTTGTACTTGTAAGTTTAGCTTTTTTGCTATAAGAATAACGGTCTGAATATAGCCATTAAATGGGAAAAATTACCAATGAAGACAGCTGATTTGCTAGATAATTTCGATAAGGAGATATTGCGCGTTTTGCAAGAGGATAATAAAACCTCCTTAAAATTTCTTTCTGAAAAAGTTTGTCTATCTATAGCATCCGTTCAACGCAGAATAAAAAAGATGGAGGACAATGGTGTTATTGCTACTAATACAGCAATCGTTGATCCTATAAAAATCGGGAAACTCATTACTATTGTTGTTGAAATACATATAGAAAAATCTCATTCATCAGATTTAGAAACGCTAAAAAAGTCCTTTTCATCACCGTCGATACAGCAGTGTTACTACGTAACAGGGGATGCGGATTTTATTTTGATTTTGGTGGTATCAAGCATGGAAGAGTATAGTGTTATTAGGAAAGAATTGTTCTATGACAATCCTAATATTAAGTGGTTTAGAACGATGATAGTGATGGATCGCGTGAAATCGACATTGCATCAATTGATATAGCTTCATAAAACTTAGTTAGGGTCTAAACAGGCTGAGATAATATAAAAAAGATTAAAGTACACGCTATTTTCATAACTACTGAAGTGTTGACCTATGCTGTTCATATTTTAATCATTAAATTTATATGTAACGGCTTTATTACCGTATAGCACTCTTATCAGACCTTACAAGAAGAAATTTTGAAATATCGTTGAGTCTAGTAGGATATTTTTGAATAGCTATTAAATTTAAGAGAATACTATGAAAGTTTTACAATTTAGCTCAATTATCGCGTTAGTGACATTAACCACGCTGGCCGGTTGCCAGCATACGGATAAAACGTTAGAGGGTTCACTAGAAATAAAGCCATCCAACGTCATGCAGAAATTGTTTAGTATCAATACGGATGAAGTATTTTATATCACTTTCCCTGACCATAAGAATCAAGTGGAATTGACAAATTTTATCAGCGCCAATGACAGCCAAGGTAGCAAACCATATGTGAGAGGTGTATTAGCAAATAATAAAAATTATTCAGCGTCGCTGGACTATACCAATATCACCGCGTTAAACAGCTCAGAAGATAAAAATGTTTTTAAATTTATCGCTCCTTATACACTAACCAATACTACCCCTGTATCAGATGAAGCGCTGTCTAATTTAGATAATCCAAACCTTCCTAGCAGCTCACTTTATTTAGGATTTTTTGAGCTAGATTACAACACCAATAATATCACTCAACATAATCAACAGCTCTTAGGGAAGTACAGTACGCTGACTGACATAAACTATGATGGACAAGAGACTGTCAATGTCAGCATACGTCAGTACCCAACAGAAACCGACCAAAATAAAAACGTCAGGTCTAGTGTTCATGCTCTGACGTTTAAAGCGGGCGAAGAGATGACGCTGGTTGATAATGTGGTTGCGGAATAAGCATTTAGTTCATGTGAGTACCTGTCACGCTTGTTTTTACCTGCATGATTAGTGATAAGCAATAAAGAATTACTGCTAAGGCTAAAAAAATAAAAGTCAGAGGTAAAAACAAGCTTTCTTGGAGCACGCCATCAGCACCAATGTCACCATAAAATAAGCCTTCCATCAGTCCAGACAGTGTAGCGAGGGCCAGCATAATTGAGCCACTGATAAATAATTTAGATGTCATGAAAACTCCATAGGCTGATAGTTAAAAGTAATAATCTATTTTAATTCTAGAAGCACTCATCAAGTCATGAGTGCCTAGGCATATATCGTATATGAAATAATAAGCAGATTGGACGAGCTCCTATTTTTTCATAAACTATTCATACTCGGTCTTTAAAAATATCAATATTCATGAAAGTAAATTTATCGGTCGTTGACTATAAAAACTTGTGAGATCAAGCTGTAGATCCAAACTCAAATCACTATCATCTGTTCTACTAGAAAATCTAAAAAAACGCGTGTTTTTGGTGAAACCATATCTCGCTTTAAATAAATAGCGTAAGTAGCACTCAGTTCTTCATAGGGACTAAAAATATGATCTGGCATGACTTGAACTAATGACCCTTTCGCCAATTCATCTTTAACAGCCCACAGTGGTATTAGCGTCAGACCTGTATGATTCAATACCAGCTGCTTCTGACCATTCACTGAGTTCACTGAAACCTGACTATTAATCATCAACTTTTTACTATCTTCTGCTATCAAAAACCACTCTTTCCAACCGTTATAACCATATCGGATACATTGGTGATCAGCTAGATCGTCAATCCTACGAGGCGTGCCATTATTTTTTAAATATTGGGGGCTTGCACACAGTAGAAAATCATTAAATACCAAGCGTCTGGCAATCATGGTCGAATCAGATAAGCGTCCACTTCGAATAGCGACGTCAATATTTTCTTCTATAAGATCTACAACCCGTTCTGTTAACTCAATTTTTATATCAATATCTGGATATAACGACATAAATTTCGGTATTAACGGTAATACCATGCTTTCACCAAAACCGACTGTCATGCTGATTTTAAGCTTACCCTGTGGCGTTATTTGTAAATCATTAACGGCTCTTTTGGCATTATCAAACTCTGACACAATTCGCTGAGAGTATTCATAATATTTGTGTCCTGCTTCAGTCAAACTGGTGTTTCTGGTCGTTTTATTGAGTAGACGTACCCCCAACTCTTTCTCAAGCACTGCTAACTGCCGTGAAATGGAAGACGGCTGTACATCAAAGATGCGGCTGGCTTCTGAAATGCTACCGGTTTCGACAACACTATTGAAATATGCCAGTCGATTTATTGAGCTCATCGCCACTCCTTTATTAAGTTGGTAGGTATTCCATTTAACTGTAACCATGGCTTGCTCAAAAAGCAAAAGTAATTTGTTTACTAGGTAATGGTTTGCTGGATTAGCAACGTCTAAACTGATTGTCCTGAAACAAACAATAAGACATCCACACCAGTAAAGGGTAATAACATGAAAGCGATGATCATTAAAGAAATCGGTACAACTGCAGTTTTTCAATTGGCAGAAAAACCAAAACCAACGGCAACACTAGGTCATATGGTTGTGGAAGTGAAAGCCACTAGTGTGAATCCTATTGATACCATGCTGCGCTCAGTCGAGCTGCCTTGGTCGGAGAATTTGCCAGAGATACTACACGGTGATGTAGCTGGCATTGTGAGCGAGATAGGTGCCGACGTCACTGAATTTAGTGTTGGTGACGAAGTTTATGGTATGGCTGGTGGCCTCAACGGTATTGATGGTGCACTTGCTGAATTCATGTTAGTTGATGTGCGTTTAATGGCGAAAAAGCCTAAAACTCTCAGTATGAAGCAAGCCGCAGCCCTGCCGTTGGTCGCACTCACTTCTTATGAGGCACTCGTACAAAAAATGAATGTCAAAGAAGGCGATAACGTCTTGATTCATGGTGCAACAGGGGGCGTTGGTCATATTGCCGTTCAGCTAGCAAAAGTACTTGGCGCGACAGTCACCGCTACCTACTCTCCTGCTAATAGTGCACTAGCACAAACACTAGGCGCGGATTATCTAGTGGATTATACAACAGCGGAGGTTGATGATTATGTGGCGACGTATACTGACAGCGTGGGTTTTGACAAAGTTTTCGATACGGTGGCTAGTGATAATATTCAAAAATCTTTTCAAGCCGTTAGATTCAATGGCCATGTCGCCACTATTTTACCTATTGCTGACCCATTGCAAGTTGCTCTCAAAGCCTTATCCTTTCACGGTGTTTTGGTGCTCATTCCATTATTTCATGGCATCAACCATGAATCGCACGGTCGTATCCTGACAATGATTGCAGAGCTGGTTGATAGTGGCAAAATCACGCCTATCATAGATGATAGTAACTACTCTATTTGGGAAGTAGCACGCGCGCATGACCATCTTGAATCAGGTAAAGCAGTGGGTAAAATTACGCTTACCGTATAGTGGTAAGGTTACCGAATAGACACGGTCACAGGCCTTGAACTCCTCTATCCTAGTGCCCTGACTTAGACCCTATCGAGAGAAATGGGTACAAACCAATATTCCACGCCAAGAATAGATAATGGTTTTTTAAATTGCTAAATGATGTGGGCTGTCATGAATTTATTATGAATGGCTCATATAACGATCTTCTGAAGGAATAAAAATTATGATGAGAAAAACGTTACTGCCAAGCGTGCTGTTATTAAGTCTGACTGCGTGCCAGAACACTAATACACAGGGCCTTGAGACAACAACGGTTTTACAAAACGACCTACCGACGACAACCTCAACCGATAAGTATACTAACAATATAACGGGCGATTACGTCACAGATGGCTATACAAAGCGTAACGAGGGTTATGACTGGTTTGCGATCAGCGTACGTGATGCTGGTCAAGACGCTATTAGTGTGTCTATTCGTTCTCGCATAGACAAAAAGAAACCTACTTGTACATTAGACACCGTACTTCATAAAGCTAATGATGGACGGTATCAGTTTTGGGTAGATAATAACCCCATCTATTTGCGCTTTGATGACAATAGCTTATCCATTGAAGGCGAAAAATCTCATCTACAAAAAACAGCTTTTTATTGTAGCGGCGGTGCAACGCTTGGTGGCGTATATCAAAAATTAAGCGATACGCTGGATACTCGACAATTGGACAACTCGCAATACGCTACATCACTCAACTATGGTGATTTTTCTACTCAAGTGACCAGTACCTCTGACGGCAACGGTGGTTATATCTTGCAGATTCAGCCCATGGGTGAAGACATCATCGAGCGACCAATTAGCGATCCTGTTGTTAGTGCCGATGTGGGTGATATAAATGGCGATGGATATCCTGAAATTCTAGTATTCACTCAAAGTGTGGGTAGCGGTTCATATGGTGATGTGATTGCTCATTCGAGCAATAAAGGGCTGTCGTGGAGTCAAGTCTCTTATCCAGAGCTGACTGATACACTCAAACAAGGTTATATGGGGCATGATGAATTTTTGCTAGTTGAGAATGTGTTAGTTAGACGTTTCCCACTCTATTTAGAAAATGATAGCAATGCCAATCCACAAGGTAAAACACGCCAAATTCAGTATCGTATGATAGAGGGTGAGGCTTCTCGTCAGTTTGTAATTGACACGATTAATGAGTTTTAAGTACTTCTTAACAACTTACTGGATAATAGGATAAAGCAAGTGCTATATAAAAACTTTGAAATACAGTTAGTTTTAGCATTAGCTGTATTCACGACTGCCTGTACAAATACGGATCTTATGCATACTACCGCTATTGATACTGTACTTGAAGAGACGGATCTGGTAAGAGCTAAACCAATAGCTATCGAAGAATCTAATATAAATTTCGACAGTCATCCAATTGCAAAACGTTATAGAACTGTGATTAGTGGGGAATATGCGAAACAGGACGTGAATTTTGCAAACCATTACGTAGTAATAACATGGGGCTGTGGTTCAGGCTGTGTCAGTGGTGCGATGGTCGATAGCCGAAATGGAACGGTTTACCCTTTACCAGAAGATAAAGAATGGGGTGGTAATGGCACATATGTTACATTTGAACAGGAAAGCAATATTCTAACGTCAGTATGGGTAATTCCGACCCCAACAGGCGATACTGAAGAAACGCAAAAATACTGGAGATGGGATGAGCAATCTAAAGTATTTGCACATACTTCTGCATTTCCAACATGTCTTGAGAGTAAATAAGAGAGAAAACCTGTGAAAAAAACTACCAAAGTGCAAATGGCAACGATAATCGCCATAGTCCTTTGTATTGTATGGGAAATTTATATAGGTATATGGTCTAGAACACAAGTTGGAGCGATAATAAGAGTAGATATATTCATTATCTATCCAATTTTGATAGCTCTAATTATTATTTCAATTAGACAATACACAAGAAATAAGCGAAGCAATCATAGATAAAAAGGCTTAAGAGTAGTACGCGATGACATATTAGGCTTTTCTTTTCGACACTCGTTTTCGCAAACAGGACATATGTCATGCTTACTCTTCATATTGCTAACGGCGCATCAGCTTCTAGCACTTTAAAACATTATTCCAAACAAAATAAGCTTGATGGTACAAACGAAGTGTTAGTGGTGTTTTGATGACTATCTCAATAGCTTAATCAGACCACCCTAAACCGACTTTTTCCGCTAAAAAAGTTTATCATAACGTGTGTTTATGGGAATACGTTCTGTGCGTTATACAGGCATCAAACTCTAAGCTGTATACTCAACATTCAGAGTGCTTTTAATAACTGTCTATTAACTCGTAGCGCAACTCACTATTTTTGAGATCTCAGCAACTGATTTGAGAGAGTCACATTATAAATAATAATGTTTATAAAACTAAATTACGATAATTTTTGTCTTTTAAAACATCTTGGCAGTTGTACATTGGTCGAATTTGTTAGCCCATTTAATAAAGCAACGAGTAAAATCAAAACAATACCCATATATTGAATACCTGCTAACACTTGATGCAGGAGCAATACTGCCAAAAATATTGCGGTCAAAGGTTCAAAGATAGTAAATACTGACGCGCGTGTGGCCGGTAATTTTTCTAATGCTTTCATATATAATGCAAAAGGTGCAATCGTACCCACCAAAGATAAGCCCAGTACATATATCCAGCTAACAATGGGAAGCTGTATCAGCTTATAATAAGTTGTATACGTGGTAGGAATGAACAATAATACAATACCACTGAACAAAATTGACGTAAAAAAGACAAGCGGTGCAGAGTGTTTATGATGCATGGCGCGTTTACCAAGCACACCATATAAAGAGTAACAAACGCCAGAGATCAGCCCAACGGCAATACCCCATTTCCCTTCAGTACTACCACCCATCGTAGTCATACCAACGCCAATCACTGCTACAACTGCCAGCAATGCAGCTTTATAAGTAATTCGCTCATCTAACAATAGGTGCGAAAATATCAAGCTAAAGACTGGCGCCGTATAGAGCAACGCAACGGCCGTGCCTGCACCCACATGAAGCACTGCAAATAAGTAGCAAACCGTCATACCTAGTACGCCAATTAGGGATTGTAGACCAAGCCCAAACCATTGACCGAGTGTTAGCCTGCTTAATGGTTTCCAGATCTTAGACAACATCGCTATAGCAATAATAGCTGCCGTTACGATACGCAATATCGTAATCTGCCAACTACTAAAACCTAATTGACTGAGATAAGTCGAAAATATACCAAGTGTGCCCCAACATATGGCCGCCATGACAATTTGTATGGTGCCAATCCATGGCTGGACGTCAACCGCTATAGGTTTGGTGCTCAATGCTTCCACGACTAGTCACCTCTATTATTGAACAGAAAATGTTCGTAATATGATTAAGTAAATATAAAACTGGTACAAAATAACTGAGTGTGAATCAGCATTAGCTTATCTATACAACTCATACTTGCCAGCCTTACTGAATACGTTAACCGCCGAATTTATGACTATCAGTCAGTAAACTCAGCGGTTAACTTAGGCTCTGTTAAGTATTTATAAATATAAGTATCTATATCTAAGCGCTGACAGCTTCTTCTGATATGGCTTTGACTCTATTAGGAACCAATACACTAACGACCACGTAAGTGATGGCTGATGCAGCTGATCCGATAAGAGGTCCCTCTACCCAGCCGACAATACCTGATGTTAAGAGATAACTACTACAAACAGCACCGACGATAATAGAGGCAATAGCAGCCATCGTTGAGCCTTTATAAAAGATAGTCACTAAAAGCACGCCAGATAAAGCTGCCATTAAAGTACCGCTAGAGAATATTCCTAGATAGCTAAGCATCGCTTCAGGTAGGAAGAAAGTAGAAATGAAGGCGATAGCAGCCACAATAGCGACCCACAATCTATTCAGTTTCAATAACTCAGCCTCAGTGCGAGGTTTATTGTCAAATATAGCCAAACGCAAATCATGTGAGGCAGCAGTTGATAAGGTATGCAAGATAGAGTTTGCCGTAGACTTCATAGCGAAGAGAATAAACAAAGTGATCACACTACCCACCACACTTGGAATAGCATTGGCTAAATACCAAGGCATTGCTTCATCGGGATTGATCAGGCCTGGGTTTTTGATACGAACATATAAGCCAACGATAGGCACCAAACTCAAAATACACCCTAGAATGGCCGTATAAAAGCCTGTTTTGGCAATGCTAATATTAGATTTCATCGCCAAAAAACGTACTGACATATAGGGCAATGCAGTACTAAAGATAAGCGCATAGACAAATACTAGAAAAACAGAAGCTTTGGCATTACCATATGGGTTAGAATTCTCTGGATTGACAAGATTTGGATCTATCGCATTCAGCTGCGTCATCATATCTGCTAACGGAATGTCAGTGAACACCTGAACCACTATATAAATGGCAGCAGTGGCCATCCCAATTACCATAAAAGTATCAGTCCAAGCAACGGCGAGCAATCCGCCTGCCATGGTATAAATAGTAATAATCACCAATAAAAGCGCAGAAGCCAGAAGAGGTGAAATACCGAGCCAGCTACTACCCAACATACCAAGCGCTCTAATCTGAGCCGTTAAAAATACGGTTAAAAATATAATCATGCCCAAAGACGTGACAATACGCAAAGTGCGAGCAGATATTGAATTTCGATCATTACAGTGCAAATTGACGATAAATTCAGGAATGGTACTACTACCCATCTTCATGGCTCTATTACGCAAATAGACCGCAAAAAATAATACGGCGACGACCATGGCTGGTGCAAAAAAGAAATTACCTAAAAGCTCAATCGTCCCATATTGGTATGCGGCACCAGGTGAACCCATAAAGCCCCAACCACTAAACCCAGTCGCCACGACAGTACCTGCCATAACAAAAGGCCCTAATGAGCGACCGGCTACTAAAAAACCACTTTCCTCATCTGCTGACATGACTTTTGACGCTTTACTAGCCAATACAATGAGAAGTGCAATTGCTGCTAACAATATCATCCAATTAATAAACATGTCGATTCCTCGTATCGTTTACTACATTACTTGTTATGACGCTCTACGAAGAAATAACTCACTGCCAGTAATAGCGTCAGTACATTAATGGTCAAAAACCAAAATAACGTCCAGCTGTTAAGAAACAGGTCCATAATGTTATTTCCTTAATAAGTAAAATGTGAAAATAATTGCATCGTGTGAGGCGCATCATCATCTATATTGGCGGGCTGAAAATAAGAAATTTATTCATGGTAGGCCCACTCAATATAGATAGTATTTATTGATACCCCCTCCATTAACGACCGATAATATTATGCTCAGGGCCATACTTAAAGCCTGTGATATTATCAGCGCCCGTCTCATTGATGACTAAGATGTCATGCTCTCGATAACCGCCAGCACCTGGCATGCCCTCTGGAATCATAATCATCGGCTCCATAGAGATGACCATACCTGGCTCAAGCACTGTTTCAATATCTTCACGTAGCTCCAGTCCTGCCTCGCGTCCATAATAGTGGCTGAGCACACCAAAAGAATGGCCATAACCAAAGCTGCGTTTTTCTAATAAGTCGTATTTTGCATAAATTTTATTCAGCTCATGTGCGATATCGCAGCAACGCACGCCAGGTTTGATAAGCTCAAGACCTGCTTCATGTACTTCACAATTTATCTGCCAGTATCGTAGTGAATCTGCATCACATTTATCCAAGAACAATGTTCGTTCAAGCGCGGTATAGTAGCCTGCTATCATAGAAAAACAGTTAAGACTCAATATATCACCCGATTGGACACGACGATTGGTCACTGGATTGTGGGCACCATCCGTATTAATACCTGACTGAAACCATGTCCATGTATCCATGAGTTCCACTTGACCAAACTGCTCACCAATAGCCTTCACCATCGCTTGTGTAGATGCCAAGGCAACTTCGTATTCGGGCACGCCATCATAAACAGCCTGTACCAATGCAGCTCCACCAATATCACAGACCTGAGCACCCTTTGTTATTAGCGCTATCTCTTCAGAGGACTTAACCATTCTCATGGTCATACATGCTAGGCTAATATCAATAAACTCTACATTGGGTAAGGTAGCTTTGAGCTTAGCAAAACGATCCATTGGTAAATGATCAAACTCAATACCTACACGTCCGTGATGAGGAATTTGTTGAGCAATGGCTTTGAAATAGTTATCACGCTGCCAATCAGTGTAAACAATATTATTGTCACCCACAGTACGACGCCAAGGCTGTCCACCATCGATATTGGCGGATATTGACACGACTTCTTTTGAAGTAACGACTAGTCCATAAGGTCGCCCAAAAGAGCAATATATGAAGTCAGAGTAGTAATTGATGTTATGTATCGAGGTGAAAAATACCGCTGCAATATTATGGTTGTCTAAATACTCACGAAGTTTCTCATGACGATTTGCATATTCTTGATGACTAAAAGTCGGTTGCACTTTCTGGCCGTTTTTAATTTCGATTAGACTTGGGAGATGCAGATTATCTAATGAGCCATCTAAAGAGGCTAGGTTTAATGAGTTCATCGATTTTCGAGAAAAATCTGTAGAAGATAACGTGCTAGTGAGGTCTTTTAGTGCTGACATGGAATGTCTCCAAAGTAGGTAATAATTAACTGAGAACACGTTCGATAATAGAGGTAAAATTAATAAGGTATTTTTTCATAAGCGACATTTTATGTTTATAATCGGACATATGGACAAACAACTTAACATTAACCAGAATTTGAGGTGTGTTCTGAAGGCGACAAAAGATGACTCAGATAACAAAAAAGATGACAGACAAGCCTAGGCGTATTGGGTTTCTACTAATCAATGGCTTTACCATGCTCGCGTTCAGCAATATCATTGAGCCACTTCGAATGGCAAATTATGTGAGCGAGCAACTCTTATACTCGTGGGTGGTGGCAGGGTTCGATGACAATAAAACCAGTAGTAGTAACGGTATTAAGTTAAGTCATACTGCACCACTCGACTACTTATTAACCTGCGACTTGGTATTTGTATGCGGAGGACACCAAACAGATTACTTGGAGTCTAGTAAGCTCATTACCTTAATTCAGCGATTGGCAGTACGGGATATTGCACTTGGCGGTTTGTGTACAGGGGCGCTAGCATTGGCGGCTGCCGGCTTACTTGAACAGCAAGCAGCCTCACTGCATTGGGAAAACATCAGCGTAGCCCAAGAAAGCTATCCAGGTGTTATTTTTAATGACCAAATATTTACAATAGCACCGCAGCTATACTCTTGTTCAGGTGGAGCTTGCGCATTGGATATGACTTTACATATCATCAATAAGCATCATGGTCATCACATCGTTTCCAAGATACAAGATATGTTTATTATCACCTCTATACGTGAGCCTACTTACGTACAGCATATGCCCAAGCCAAAAATACTGAGCAGTAGCTATACCAATGTGATAGATGCTATTGCATTGATGAAAACCAATCTTGAAGAGCCTTTAAGCGTTAAGGATATTGCCCGTCATCTTGGATTATCAAGTAGACAATTACAGCGCATATTTAACAAAAATTTTAGTTGTTCACCGCAACAGTATTACGTGCGATTGCGCCTTGAACACGCCAAATATATTCTTAAACATACTACGCTACCTATTAGCCAAATCGTACTAGCAAGCGGCTTTATCGATAACAGTGCATTCTCTAGCACCTTCAAAAAAAACTATGGCATGACACCAAGCCATTACAGGCAAGAGAATCAGCTGATATAGCTTATTTTGTCTTGACGCAGTAACTAGGATGGCTTAACGGTATTCTTTGACTACCCTAAAAATATCAGAAAATTACTTTATGATTATGCTTGATGACCGTATTAGTAAGCCTTTAATCTAAACGGCAATTACACAGAAACTGCGATGTTTTCTCTAAATTAAAAAAGCCATAAAAGTCATTACTTTTATGGCTCTACTATTCTGTTGTATATTTTGAAGCTTAGACCTAGCTTTAAGCTAAATGAACTCCTTTAATTCAGTCAGCTTGTCTAAAACTGCATCGGGTGAATATTTCGCTAGCTGCTGCTCATTTTGTGCGCCAGATAACACACCTAAAACCAGCCCGCATCCTGCATTATTACCTTCCTCAATATCGATACCACTATCCCCTGCTTTTAACACCTGCTGTGAGTTATCAATATTAAACTGCTTCATCGCAAGAGTAATCATATCAGGGCCTGGACGACCATTGTCTACATCATCGGCTGTTACTAGTGCATCTACTTGATCTCCCACAGACCACCCTAAGACAGTCAAAATTTTATTAGCAGTCTTAGCATCATATCCTGTATTTAATACCACTTTACGACCGCTCGCCTTTAACTGCTTGAACAACTCTGACATGCCTTCAAACTCAGATAAGGTGTCCTTGCTATAAGCAGTTGCAAGACTGTCTCTAAAGGCTGCAAATGCCGTATCCGTTAACGATTCAATACAAGCATCAGATAAATCTAACCTGTTTAAAATATCGCGGATGGCGTTGCGTTTTTCTTTCCCTGCACCATATTCTAAACATAACTCAAGACTCACTTGCTTATCTGATTTGCCAGCGCTATTCAGTGCTTCATTGATGGCATTACGTACGGTTTTATAGACTAGGTTACCTTCATCTACTGTTGTGCCAGCCATATCAAATACACAGAGCTTAATATCAAAAAATTTATTTTTAATATTATTTATACTATCGCTATGTGAGCTGCTGCTTGTTACATTATTCTTTACTGTATTCATTACTTTGATTCCAATACCAATTCAATTAATTCTTCGCCAAATGCGAAACCTGTTGATGCCCCTGTACCACTGGTGACTGCACCGACCACCACGCCTTTTTCAGGTGATGTCTTAAATACCACGTCATCTGCACTTGGATATACACCCAACCAGTGCTGAGTAATATCTATCTCACCAATATCCATCACCTGCTTAAATTCATTAATGATTAGATCATCAATTCGAGTGTCTCTAAACGGTAGTTCTCTATCACTATAGTCATGACTATCGCCAATGATTAGTGAGCCATCTTCAGACTGAACCACAATTAGGTGGACACCTGCTTGACGCTCTACACTTTGAATATCATCAAGTAAGGTTTTTAGTACCGTAGCTTCAGGTAACTGAGCAAATCCATCATAACGGGCAAAGCTTAAATCTGACATGACAGCGGCATTTAATCTAAATGCTTTTTTGGGCATGACTCGCATCATATTTAGTGTGCACATCTTAGCTTTAGTCTTAGCGAACACGTCTGGATATAAGCCAGTAAAGTCCGCTCCGGGGCAGACCACACAGTGCTCAGCGTTAAGGACACCACGACTGGTATGCACTTTTGGTAATTCCACTGAAGTCACCGTGGTATGATTATAAAAGTCCACACTCTGGGTCTCTTGTAACCAATGGACCAGCTTAGCGACTGCAGTATTGGACTCTACTCTAAGCTCATGCGGACTATATAACACCCCTTCTCCTTTGTTCAGATAAGGCACGGCTTCATTAATTTCAGACTGTGTCAGTAGTCGGCACCCCTCACCCATTTCCGTATCTAAAAAAGCGTGTGCAACATCTACCGCTTCAGGTCGCTGCATTAACATATGCAGACCGTTATGCTCTACCTGAATACCTGCTTTTGGCGCAATCTCGGTCCAAACATTACGCGAGTGCATGGCACGTTGCCAATGCTCACCTTGACGCTGACCACTAACGGTCACAAATCCAAAATTACGAACAGAAGCATCTTTGTTCTGAGATTGGCGTTCTACAACTGCAACACTTAGCCCCTTTTTAACGGCAGCGTAGGCGCTTGCCAGCCCAACGATGCCGCCACCTACGACAACGACATCGTATGTTTTATCAGAAAGTATTTTGCTCATTGTCATATCTGCTCTTCCCATACATCTTTATTAATTAGCCCTCTACTTGCTTAACCTATGAACTAATATAGCTAAGCATGAATGGGCATTATTTTGATTGAACTAAAATTACTCACCATGGAAAAAAGCACGGTGCTTATCTAACAGCTCGGCAGTTAATAGCTCTGGATAGGTCTTAGAATTATCAATCTGATTCTCAGCAGCTACTGTCTCACCGTCATACACAGTATTTGGATAAATCTCTAATAAACCTGGGCGAGCTTTAGTGACAATTAATTCAGCCATTTTCATTGCTTTAGGATTGGTTTTCTCTCCTTTATCAATAACAGCAACCGATTCAGTCAATGTGTAATTACCTTCACTGGGATCCACAAAATCAATTGGTAAACCTTTTGCTTTATTAGCGACTGCCTGATGACGTAGTCCGAAACCGATAGGCACCTCACCTGCCATTACCTTTTTAAGAGGACCAGAGCCAGATAGCTCTAAATTAGGTCCTGCATTTTCACGAATAGCATTCATGATTTGTTGACCTTCAGCATCGGTTCCATATTCAGCAGCAATATCCTGTACAAACAACCAACCGGTTGATGAACCATTTGGATCAACCATAGAAATTTGGTTTTTATAAATAGGATTTGCTAAGTCTTTGGCACTGGTAGGTATGGGGAGATTATTGGCTTCCATCTCTTTGGTATTGAGTAAGATGGCACCCGTAAAGCTGAGTATCGGTGCATAGTAATTAGGCGTCGCAATCTGTGGGTTTGCCGTAAATGCTAACGCTTTAAACATTGGGTTCTTTGCTTGAGCACTTTCGATATAAAACGAGCTCATTGTCACCATATCAGCTTCAATATTTTTTCCTTCTGCTAATAGTCGTCCACCAAGTTCACCTGTTCCGAATGATTGAAATATGTATTGACCTTCAAAGCCTGCCTCATCAAGCACCTCTTGAATAACCTCGACTGCCTCTTCATCAGCATTACTATAAATAATCACCTCCTCGCCAGCCGTATCTCCCGAGCTTTGCGACCCACAACCTGCTACTAAAACTCCGCAAGTCAATCCCGTTATTATCGTTTTAAATAAATTCATTGTTTTCCCTGATTATTTGAGTGATTAAAGGTTAAATTAGTTTTCGTAACATCAACGCCTAGACTGTGTTGAAATATCTAAGCGACCGTCGTTACTGTGGGTTTTTTCACTTTTATTTTTGTTGTGCCATTGATGCTTCTGGTATAAAGGTATCGAACTACTGCGAAGAATATTAATGCCGTGATATTTGTGAGTAGCACCATCAGCGACAAGATAAAAATCTCATCAAAGCGGGCGAAGTGCTGTAATTCAACAATTTTTGTAGTAAGCACCATCGTCTTCGCACCTGAAATGAATATCACTGCACTGATGCTGACCATCGCACTGATAAAGAAGTACGAGGCCACTTCGATAAGTGTAAATATTGAGTTGGGTACAACAATTCGGCGTAAAGACTGTAGCCATGAGTCTCCAAGTAAAGAAGCTGTGGTCTCCCAGCCTAAATTCATTTTTGATAGTGCGTTTTTACTCATGAGATAAGGTGTCGAGAAGTAATGAATGATATTACTAATCACAATAATGAAGATGGTGTTCGATATCGATGAGCCTGAAAAAACCATCAGGTAAGCAATACCAATAACCATACCCGGCACTGTATTGGTTACTAAGGCTGAGCTTTCTATCGTCAGCTTTCCTATCTTGAATAATCCTGAGCGCTCGTATATCAACGCGGCAACATAGGTAATAATAGTTCCAAAAATAGCTGTTAGTGTGGCGACCATAAGTGAGTTCTTATACACTCGCATTAGGTTCGAGGACTCAATCACCTTAGTAAATGTGTCTGTACTAAACGCCATCTCGTAAGGCCATGTCTTAATCCATGGAATGATGAAGATCACAGCAAATACGAATAACAGTGAAATCAAAATGCCACTGGACAACACACCCAGAATCCTGTCTTTGACTTTAGAGGTGGGCAAGTCAAAATGCTCTACTGAGTCATACCTGACATTAAATCGAGCCACATACCAAAGCAGTAGAATGCTCAAGACAGAGGGGATTAGCATAAACAGGGCAACCACAGATCCCTTTTCAAACGAGGGAGATGCACCCAGTATTTGGGTATAAAGCTCAGTGGCTATAACCTTATACTGACCACCAATAGAGGCTGGAATACCAAAGTCAGTAAAGGCTAAAAAGAAGCATTGAATGATAGCGGCTGCAAACGTACCAATTAAAGGACGAATGACCGTCATATCTATCTGGCGTAAGCGTGAATCGCCCATCAGTTCTGATACGATTACGAACTTCTTATCCAAATATTGAAAAGTATTGTTAAGTAGTAAAAAGGCTATTGGCAAGGTATAGATGGTGTAGCCAAGCCACATACCATAGAAACCATATATGTCTTCAAACAACTGAAAGCCAATCATCTTAGTGAGTAGACCTTGCTTACCAAAGGTGTAAATAATGGCAAATCCATAAGTTACTGTTGGCAATAGCATAGGGAACAGTGATGCAAGCTTAATGGTTTGTTTAAAACCCTTTGGCAAGTTAGTCCAGTGCACCGTATAAGCAAGGATAAATGCCAAAAAGGTGGCACTCATCGCACTAACAATGACGACAAAAAAACTATTTAACATCACTTGTCTGAAGTCATTACTGCTGATGATATCGATGTAATGGTTTAGACCTAATCCATCAGCCACATTAAATGACAGCATCAACATTTTGCCTAAAGGCACAAACATAAAGACGATGAATAGCGCACCAATGAAAAGCCATGAAGCTTTCATTAGCAGTGAGTTATTAAGTTTCATAATGACCTACGCGCAAAATAAGTAAGTTTTGAGAGACCAGCGTTGGCCTAGTGCGATTAACTTGTGGAAGTGTCTTTAATGGATTTAGCAGCTGTGCGCTGGATTATGGCGTTGATATCTTCAGTAACTGAGCTACCAGTTGGTGTAGGTCTCATTTGAGTGTATTTTTCTAAAGGGTCAGCTGGCGCATCGTCCGCTTCAAATAGGCTCAAGATATTACGACGTTTGATATTTAGCTGATTTAAGATAAAGCTCTTAACAAAATCATTGGCAGGGTTTTTAATGATTTCTGATGGTTTAGCATATTGAGCTACTTTGCCGTCTGATAACAACAAAATGCGATCAGAGAGTGTCATCGCTTCTTCAGGATCATGTGTCACAATCAAAGTGGTTAGCTTATAACGCTCTGCAATCTCGCGAATACGTGCCTTAATCGTCTCTTTAATAACTCCATCTAAAGCAGATAAAGGCTCATCTAACAATAAAATTTTCGGCTTCATCACTAGAGTACGCGCTAATGCAACACGCTGCTTTTGTCCCCCAGAGAGCTGGCTGATTCGCTTGTTCAAATGAGCCTTAATCTCCAAAAGGTCAACCAGCTCATCAACCTCCGCTTGTGTGCTGACGTTAGGCCTATTGCGCAGCCCATATTCAATATTCTGCTTTACATTCAAGTTAGGAAACAAAGCATAGTCTTGGAATACAATATTGAAACCTCTGTGCTTCATAGGCACACGTGTGATGTCTTCATTATCATAAGCAAGCCGACCAGAACTAATATCGGTTAGACCTAAAATGATATGCAGCAACGTGGTTTTCCCACAGCCAGATGGGCCTAATATTGAAACAATCTCACCCTTATTTACCTTTAGGGAGATATCCTCAAAAATAACTTTGCCATCATACTTCTTAGTCACATTTCTTAGTTCTAACATAATTTTAAGCCCAAACTTATATTCTGGTATTGGCAGTGAGTGATAGCTCAAGCAAATATACTTAGGTAAATTGCTCAACGCTTTAATCGTTTACATGTGACTAATATAAGAGATGAGTATGACAATTTGGTGTCATATATAAGGTTAGCTTATATATTTAATCATTCAGTCTTATTCATCGTGTATAACTTCTCGTACTTCCCAGAGATATGCCTGACAATCTCTGAAACCGATACGAAAAACGGCGGTCATATGACGAAAAAGCCATATACTTATAATCAGCTAAACATCTTAAACTCTGTGCTTGAGGAAGGTAATTACACGCAGGCAGCTAAACGTTTAGGCGTGTCTCAATCGGCCATTAGCCAAGCACTATCTACGCTTGAAAACAATCTTGGGTTTAAGCTATTTATGCAACGTGGCAGGCACCTTGTGCCAACAGATTACTGCTTAGAGCTTGGGTCGTTGACGAGTAAAATACGAGCAGTTGAAGATGATCTAGAGCAGCTGATTCAAAGAAGTAAAATCTTTGAATCGGCTATATTAAAGGTAGCTCTATGCAGCCCATTGCCGGGAACTGAAATTATCAGGCAGTTTAGTAAGCGCTATCCCAAGCTACAAACTGAGATCTATTTTGGTAATTTTTATGAAACGTTCAGTAGAGTAGTTAACGGTCAAGTAGATGTTGGCATTCTTGCAAATGTGCCAAAGGATGACAGGTTGCAGTTTAAGAAATGTGCTACCCAGCGACTCGTTGCCTTATGCTCACCGAACCATCCTTTTGCATCAAGAGAGTCTATAAGCTTAACTGAGCTGGTGTCGGAAACCGTCATATTCCGCACGCACGGCTCTACCACTCAAAAACTTATAAATGAGGCACTGGTAAAAATTAATTTAGAGATAACCCCTACCTATATCGTTAACACTCAAGAAAGTGTTTACGATGCGGTACAGCAAAACTTAGGTGTCGGATTTGCATGGAGCGAAAGCGCAATAAGAAAAGGTGGTTTTATGAAGGTGCCTATTGCGGAGTTGCCTTCAGACTATGATGAGGTGGTTTTTTCACTCAAAAATGTAAACAACTTAGTAGTGACTGCTTTGATGAACTCTTTAGATGCTTCTGGTTAGACCGTGTCAAAAGAGTATCCTAATGCTTTCGTTGTATACGCATTATATGTTATTGATAACTCTAATTATCAGTTAGTGACCCTTGCTGTCAAATCCGTAGACATTAAATTGAGAGATTCTAATCAATAAATGGTCTGGTCAGATCGATGGGACTGTCTGTGGCTGGCAAGTACAAAAGATGAAAACTAAATGGGGTATCTGCGATATCGAGGAATAGCGAATATTACTTAATCTTGAATTGGCTAAAAATCCCTTCTTTGTTTAGAGTATATTATCGTGCATGAGTTATTACACTTTAAAGAACGATAGCACCACGATAGGTTTAAAGCTTTATTAGATACACATATCTGACTGGAGATCAAGATGTGACTTACTTGATCGGTTGCCTGTAGGTCAAAATGGCTGGCAACAGCGAGTGTAGTATCTTATTGTCTGATCAGATATATAGATTCGCTACTTTTAAGCTAGATAAGTGATGTCCGTATATGAATGAAAATGTTTATGGCTCTTTAGTAATATTCAAAATTCGTACTTTCTTTCACTAAGTTTAACGCTATAGAAAAATCACTTCATAGGCTGGCTTGAGATTTGTCAGATGCCAACCACCTCATTAGTGCGGTTATAAGAATATCAATATCATAAATTCATATACGATATGACTGATTTTTATAGAAGTAAAAAAGGTTGCCAAAACTATATTGTGCATAGTGTTAGCAACTTTTCTTTAATTGGTATTTTGCTTAGATGATGTGCTTAATATTGGGGTTTGAAAATAGAGCTACTGCTATTCGTGAATTGAATATTCAAACCTTTCCTGCGGAAGTTGATAAGTCGATCTGACCCCTGCCAAAATCCGTAAAAATACTTGAGGGACTTTAATTCGCAAGTCCAACTACATGTGGACTTTTTTCATACATTGAACGGAAGATATATCCTTTATTGCTAATCACTTAAAAGTTTTATTTGTAGACCCTTACTTTTCAAAAACTTCTGACACTATTCATTTTGATACTATTTTGATACTCTGAATTTATTGATAGATATATCTACTTGTTGACAGATATGTTTATATTACAACCTAAACCCTTATATCAACTGACTTACAACCGGAAATTACAACTATTTATCGCTATATATTGTGTATTGTTGTTGTAAAAACAAGGACTCATAATCCTTTGGTCGTAGGTTCAAGTCCTACTGGGCCCACCAAATTCAAACCCTTACAGTCATTGACTTGTGAGGGTTTTTTATTGTCTAAAATTTAGAAAAACACAATATACAGTTAGTTAAATATAAAATAGATACAGTCCACGTCAAATAAAAATTTATCTAGGGGCTATCCTAGATAAATTATTCAGTTCCTTTTTAACCCATCGTTTTGGCTGATGTAATTGACGTTTTGGATTACTGTCGTTAAAACGCCATTCACATTCCTTTAAAAATAGATAGAAATGCTCTTTTAGCATGCCATTATATTTACGCATATGTCTCTGGCTTGGCCTCTTCGACAGTGCTGAACGTATTTTTCTAAATAGTGCTGAATATATTTTTCTGAATATAATTACCTTACAAACTCGAAAGCAAAACACTTGTTTCGCTATTAAGAATGCCATCAATTTCTCTTACTTGACGCAGTACTTCATCAAATTCTCTTAAGCTCGTCGTGTGTATCTCTCCAACCAAATCCCATGCTCCATTGGTCGTATGTAGCTTAATCAGTTGCGGTATACCTCGTAACTTCCTAATCACTTGTGACGTAGATTTTCCGGTCACTTCAATCATCATCATCGCTTTGACGGTTTCTTTATCTAGTGCTTCATGCACTCGAATCGTAAATCCTAAAATAGCGCCGTTATGCATCAGTCTGTCCAATCTGTTTTGGACAGTGGCACGAGAAACTTTGAGTTTTTTAGCAAGGTTTGAGATGGTTGCACGACCATCTTGTCGCAGTTCAGATATCAGTTCGCTATCTAAAGAGTCATAAGTGTAATACGCCATAAAAATGCTTCCTTCATTGAATTTTGACATTATGCTAAGTAGCACTTAACAATATGTCAAAAATACGTCCATATTTAGTAAGTTATTGACATTTTAACTGACAATTATAATTGGTAGCATATTAATTGTCGGTTCAACAAACAATATTCATGAAAAGGAACAGCATTAATGTCTAAATTTATCGTATCACCCAAGGAAGGCGTGCCATTCGTTAGTGTACAAGCGATGGCTAAAATGATTCATGACTATGGCGTTGAGCAATGCATTACAGATCTAGTGGATGCTTTAGAGCAAGATTATCTGCGTTGGGATCAATTTGAAAAATCTTCTCGCTTTGCTTCGCATTCAAAAGACGGTGTCATCGAGTTGATGCCAGTCAGCGATGGAGAGATGTTTGCTTGCAAATATGTCAATGGTCATCCGATTAATACCACACGAAATCTACAGACCGTAGCGGCGATGGGTATCTTGTCTGATGTCGAAAATGGCTATCCTATTTTACTGACAGAGATGTGTATCCTGACGGCATTACGTACGGCTGCCACATCAGCTATGTTGGCCAAACATTGTGCGCCAAAAGACGTTACAAAACTGGCGCTAATAGGAAACGGTGCTCAGTCTGAGTTTCAAGCCTTGGGTATGAAAGCCATCATGGGTATCTCAGAAGTTCGTTTGTATGATATTGATCCAGCGGCATCACAGAAAACGGCTGATAATCTTGCAGACTCAGGTTTGAAAATCATTGTTTGTCGCACGTTAGAAGAAGCTGTTTTAGGTGCAGAGATCATTACCACCTGTACGGCTGACAAAACCAATGCCACTATTTTACGGGACGATATAATCACAAAAGGTGTTTATATCAATGCGATAGGCGGTGATTGTCCTGGTAAAACAGAACTGGATAGCAATATATTGATGCGAGCAGATCATGTGATTGTAGAGTTTGAGCCTCAGACACGCGTTGAGGGAGAGATTCAAAATCTATCAAGCGACTTCCCTGTTACTGAGTTTCATCGCATCCTGAAAGGTGAAGTGCAGGCTCGAACCTCAGCGGATGATCTCATCGTATTTGATGGCGTTGGTTTTGCCTCAGAAGACTTTACGGCATTGGTCTTTTTACGCGACTTGATCAAAAAGCAGGGCGGGTATGAGATTTTAGATCTGATACCTCAGCAAGCTGACCCTAAAAACTTATATTCGGTAGTGAAAGACCATAGCAAAGATCATAGCCTAGTGACGAATGAAGCTGAATCTGTGGCTATGTCGTAAGTGATTAATGCAACAGTAATTAATACTACAAAACGATAAGTATCTCTTATTTTGTGTAGTGTTTAAAACTAACATTATTTTTTAAGTTTTTTCTATATTTAGTATGGCTCTTGAACAGTTATAGATATGTTTATTTTTTAAATGTACCTGCTAATTTTCAAGAGCTTTCATATATAAAAATGAATTTAATTTAAATGATGTAAAAATTATTTTATTTAATAGAGACAAAATAATGACTGATGTAATGAAAAATATAAGAATAGTAGAAGTTTATTCAGATATTGCAGGCTATAAAAAAGGCGCTTCTCTAGGCATTGATGCATTAAAAGCGTCATCAAAAGAACTCAATGCAGATTATTTTGAAAAATTGCAATTCGACAGTATTGAGGATGATAGTAATAATGAAGGGGAATCACAATTTGCGCATGCAAAGTATGCTGATGTGATTGAACCGATTATCTCTAAGTTAGCACATAAAATAAAAGATATAAGAAATGAGAATAAATTCCCCATTGTCTTAGCTGGAGATCATTCTAGCTGCGCAGGAACGATGCACGGCCTAAAAATGGCGCATCCTGATGCTGAAATTGGTGTGGTCTATATAGACGCACACGCTGACTTTCATTCGCCCTATACCAGTGGATCAGGAAACATGCATGGCATGCCTTTGGCTATGGCGTGTGCCATTGACAATCTAGAATGCCAGCGCAATGAGCTTTCTGAAAAAGAAAAAGAGTATTGGGAAAAATTAAAATTCATGGCATCTGATGAACCCTCAATCAAGCCAGAAAACGTGGTCTTTTGTGCCGTTAGAGACTATCAAGAAGAAGAAATGGATTTAATTAGAAGACATAAAATCCCTTTATATAGTGTTGCTGAGATAACTCAAAAAGGCATCAGTTCTACAGTAGAGGAAATCTTTAAGAAGCTAGAATATTGTGATCACATTTATGTCTCATTTGATGTTGATAGCGTTGACCCTTTATATGTGCCAGGAACCGGTACGCCTGCAATGAATGGTCTGTCATACGAACAAGCAATGCAACTTAACATAGAGCTAATCAAAAATAAGAAAGTATGCTGTTGGGAAATGGCAGAAATCAATCCTTTGTATAACAATTCAAAAGATGACTCAAACAGAATATTTAAAATTTTAGAAAAAGTGACGCAGTCCCTTTTAAAGAATTACTAATATTAAATATTTAAAATGAGTTAAAACATCTAGCCTAAATGTATTTATTGCAAATATTTATTTAGGTTAGTTAAAAAATGGACTGCGAGTAACAATAATATGGACATTATTAAATCTAGTTCTTCAAGTCAAGATGTTAGCAGTATCAGTACCAGACAGTTTTTAAAATTCTTTATACCCTCTATAATAGGTCTGTTACTTTTCGTATTTCCAATCCCCTATGTAGATGGTAAGTTTGTATCATATGCAGAAGGATTTACCATTCCTATCTCTGTGTTAAAGGATTATATACAGGGTTATATGGGTGATGTTTTACCATTGCTTGTTGTAATCTCCATTATGATTACACTGTGTTGCACGCTATATACTAAAATCATGAAGCCTTCATTGATTCTAAATAATGCATTTTTAAACAACTTACTGAACGTGACAACACCTTGGCTTATCATTAGAATGCTTGGTGCGTTTTTTGTTGTCGTTACCTATTTTAAATTTGGGTTTGAGGCAATATATTCAGATAGTATCGGTGGATTGATATTATATGAGTTAATGCCAATACTTTTTATCGTGTTTTTCTTAGCTGGATTATTGCTACCACTACTACTTGATTTTGGCTTATTAGAGTTCTTTGGTGTTTTATTAAGTAAAGTAATGAGACCTTTATTTGGTTTGCCCGGTAGGTCCTCTGTAGATTGTCTGACATCATGGTTGGGTGATGGCACTATTGGCGTGTTATTAACTGATAAACAATTGGAAGGCGGATTTTATACCAAAAAAGAAGCAGCCGTTATTGCTACCAGCTTTTCAGCAGTTTCGATTACATTCTGTTTGGTTGTCATCTCTCAAGTTAAACTAGAAAGCTATTTTCTTAATATGATTGGGGTGGTTGCTTTATGCGGGATTGTTTGTGCGTTAATCGTACCAAGACTATTACCTTTATCTAGAATTGAAGATACGTATGTAGTAGAAAATAGTGATAGAGATCATGAAACCATCCCTGAAGGAAAAACGTTATTTACCCACAGCTTACATAAAGCGGTTCACAAAGCAGAAAAGAGTCCAAGCTTTTCTACTTTCTTAAATGATGGATTAAAGAATATTTTAGATATGTGGATCGGAATATTACCCGTCGTTATGGCAATCGGGACGATGGGCTTAATCGTTGCAGAAGAAACCCCTGTATTTGATTATTTAGGTATGCCGTTTATTCCATTCTTAGAATTATTGAATATACCTTTTGCAGCAGAGATGTCAAAAACCATTATGGTGGGTTTTGCCGATATGTTTTTACCTGCTATTATCGGTTCTTCAATAGAATCAGAGTTAACACGGTTTGTCATCGCTTGCTTGTCAGTCTCTCAATTGATCTATATGTCGGAAGTGGGTGGATTGATTCTAGGCACAAAAATTCCAGTGAGCTTTTTTCAGTTATTGATAATCTTTCTATTAAGAACCATTATCTCATTACCGATTATTGCGTTATGTGCTCATATGATTTTCTAATAATATTAAATTGCAATTTTTGCTTTGCAAGAGGGTTTTCTGAAAGCCAGACTCACCAATCCTGAAAAAATCAGCAAAAAAAACCACCTGTTAAGGTGGTTTTTTGCTATTAACATCAGGCTACTGACAAGAATTGTTTTGCAAAGCCAGCTACCTTCTCCAGCATAATAGGCTCATCAACTCCCTTTTTTATTCAGTATTGTACTTAGATAATTTGCCCAATATTAAGGTTTTTTATATCTAATTTATAAAACTAGAAAGAAGTACGACGATAGTTACGGTATTCAGGTAACCAAAAATTCGCTTTTAACCGGCGTTGTAAGTTCTCCGATGTGATAGGTAGTGCCAACTTATCTTGAGCCGCTTGCAATGCCACTGCATAAGCTATTTTTTCACTGATCTCTCTGATAACTCTAATGGGTGGTAATATGGCACCAGGTGCTTTTTCATATTCCATTGATATATCTGCAAGGGCTTGGCTTGCCGCCGTTAGCATATTATCGCTGATACCCGTCGCACGTGCTGCTAAAACACCCAGACCAATACCGGGGAAAATATAGCTGTTATTACACTGAGAAACCTCAAAAGACTGACCGTTATAAGTAGTATGAGGAAAAGGACTACCTGTCGCAACAATTGCCTTACCTTTACTCCAATTCATGACTTCTTGCGGCGTCGCTTCAACGCGAGAAGTTGGATTTGAAAGTGGTAGTACAATTGGGTGTTCAGTATTAGCACATAGCGATTCGATCACCTCTTGGGTGAACAGACCTTTTTGTCCGCTAACACCAAATAATACGGTAATTTTTGCTTGTTTAACCACTTGTGCTAAGCCGAGTTTCTTACTTTTATCCCAGCTTGCAACAGCTGATTCTTTTTGTACTAACGGTTCTTGGAATTTTTGTAGCTCTGTCATACCATCTGTCAATAAACCATAGCGATCAACCATGAATACTTGACTACGAGCTTGCTCTTCAGTCAACCCTTCGCGCTGCATTTGGCGAATAATATGCTCAGCAATACCACAACCAGCAGATCCTGCGCCTAAAAATGCGATATTCTGTTGGCTAAGTTTTTGACCTTTATTTAGACACGCTGCAATCAAAGTACCAACCGATACCGCAGCAGTCCCTTGAATATCATCATTAAAGCAGCATAGCTGATCACGATATTTATTCAATAACGGGGTCGCGTTTTCCTGAGCAAAATCTTCAAATTGCAATAACACTTCTGGCCAACGGCGCTTAACGGCTTGAATAAATAAGTCCACAAATTCATTATATTCATCGCCAGAGATGCGCGGATTTCTCCAGCCCATATACATAGGATCGTCAAGCAACTGTTGGTTATTGGTACCGACATCCAGCAAAATAGGTAGACAGTAAGCTGGGCTAATACCACCACAAGCCGTGTATAAAGACAACTTACCGATTGGAATTCCCATGCCCCCAATACCTTGATCCCCTAGGCCCAATATACGTTCACCGTCAGTAACAACGATCACTTTGACATTTTGTTTGGTGGCATTTTGTAGCATATCGTCGATTTTGTGACGTTCAGGATATGAGATAAACAAACCCCGTTTACGACGATAAATTTGCGAGAATTTTTCACACGCCTGACCAACGGTTGGGGTATAAATGAGCGGCATGACTTCCTCGATATGCTGCTCAATGAGATGATGAAATAAGGTTTCATTGGTATCTTGTATATTACGCAAGTAAATATGCTTATCCATAGCGTCAGTGAATGAGCTCAGTTGATGATAAGCACGTAATGATTGCTCCTCAATCGTTTCAATATTATGAGGTAATAATCCCGTTAAATTAAAGCTACTACGTTCTTCTGATGAAAAAGCACTACCTTTATTCAGTAAAGGAGTTTCTAAAAGAGCGGGGCCAGCAACGGGAATATATAAAGGACGCTTGTTTGACATAATGTAATCTTCTTATTAAAGGCATATGAGTGAAAGCCATACTGAGTGAAAGCTATGCTAGTGCTGCATTATACATAGCATCGACTGGTATTTAACAATAGATAACAAAATCATTTTGAATAAGTGTGGCTCTAAGCTTGATAACACTGATACATTTACCGAGAAATAATAAAAAAGCACTACCCATCGGCAGTGCTTCCTAGTGCGTATTGAACATTTATAATAGACAAACACTGAACTATTTAGCCACTTAGTGGCTTAACTACTTAACCACTCATAAATAATCAGGCCAATACCAGTTCTAGGTGTCGCTTATAAACAACACGAGCAGTTACGTTTGGTTTTCGACATTTTGCCAATACCCGGATTAAAGGTATTGGTTGGGTCTAGACTTTTATAGAAGTTTTGCAAATCAGGTTCTGCTTCGTATAGATGCCCTACATTATGCTCAGCAGGATATTTTGCCCCGCGGGCGCTCAATAGCGCTAACATCATCTTTTTAACAAGGTGTGCATCACTGCCCTTCTTCAAAATATAGTCTTGATGAAACACATAACAAAAGAAGTGCCCGTAATACAGCTTCATCTCTAAGTGCTTTTCAATTTCTTCAGGTAGGGTTTCAAGCCATTCTAATTCGTTACGTGGTATGGCAATATCTAATGCCAATATATCGCCGACTTCTTTTTCATGCATGACTTCATAGCGTAATGCGGCACCAGCTGCGGCAAAACGATTTAAAAGCGCGCTTTCTGACTCTTCCTGACTACATTCAAAATAGTTACCTGTGTCTGACGCAGCAAAGAACGTCTTCAGAAAGTCTTGAGCCTCTGCTATACCCTCATCACTCATTTTTATGATGAGATGATGTTCATATTGATCGCGATACTCAATCATGCGCTTCGGTAGATGCTTTGGAAATATATTGGCGATGAACTGCATGACTTTGTCAGTAAAATGCTTTGGCATCCATGACCATTTATGGAACTTTGCATCCATAGCGCCTTTGATAGAAAACAATCTAGGTAAGGCATTTGTACCGAGATGCTTAATACTCAGGAATGTGTCCTTGCCATACTTAGCAGATACATCAAATATATCACGGTGCATATACTCACCAACTTCAGGAATATTTTTGAAGTTTGATAGTATCTGCCGTCGCAACTGTGCAAGCTCACCCACACTGTTGGTGCCTATATAAAAGGTTTTCTCTTTTGCCGCTATTGGATAAGTGTCAAGACGTACTGCAAACACGGCAAGCTTGCCAGCGCAGCCACTGGCTTCATACAGTCTTCGCTTATCCGCATTAAAGCGGCTTGGTGTGCTTGCATCAACATCTTTTACTCTAGCGATGTACTCTTTGTCAGATGCTAGCTTGCCAGTGTCAGGCAGTTCTCTTTTATCAAAATTACCTGTTTGTAAATTAGTGAGTATTTCTTCCGGAGTGTCGCCCAATTCTACGTCTAGATGATTGACTAGCACCAGTTGACCGTGTTGGTTTATTTGGGCAAACAGTGCAAGCTCGGTATAGGCAGGGCCTCTTTTAACCAGCGCACCGCCGGAGTTGTTAGAAATACCACCAATAATAGACGCACCTAATGTCGAGGACCCGATGACGGAGTGAGGCGCCCTATTTACGGTATTAAGCTGACTTTGCAACTGATGTAATGTCGCCCCAGGCAAGCTAATCACTTGCTCATTGTCATTCACCAAATACAACTGGTTCATTGCAAGGGTATTAATTACGACAACTGGTCTATCGTAGTCATTACCGCTCGGGGTTGAGCCTTCAGTCAGACCTGTTTTTGCCGCTTGCATGATAATAATGCAGTCGCCTTCCACACACACTTCTAAGCTGCGCCAAATCTCCAGCAGTGTTTGCGGAAACAAAACAGCCAACGCATTGCCGCCACCAGAGCGCCACCCCATTCTATAGTGCTCGTTTTTCTCTGGATCAGCCTGTACATTGCTGGCTCCCAGTAAATGCGTTAGCTTCTCTAACACTAGATCAGGACGGAGTGTGTCCGGATACGTTATATTTGATGAGAAAAGGTTTGATGAAGCCATATGATGCTCCTTAACTTGTGATTGTGTGTCACTCATTATGCTAAAGGCCCTTGAAAACCAAAGAGGTAAATGGCAGCCATGACGATGATGCCACAGAACAACACATAATAGATGGTAGGTAAAATAGTACGCCTAAGTGTGGCACCTTCCATACCGAGTAGACCCACCGTTGCTGATGCAGCCACCACATTATGTATGGCAATCATATTACCGGCTGCGGCACCAACTGCTTGAGCTGCGATGATCAATGAAGGTGAAATATGTAAGCTCATGGCGGCTTCATATTGGAATTGACTGAACATCATATTAGATACGGTATTAGAGCCCGCGATAAAGGCACCTAACGCTCCAATGGTTGCACTGATCAATGGAAAAGCACTGCCAAAAGTACCCGCAAATAACTCTGCACTAGCGACTGGCATACTCGCCACATCTGATAAGTTTACACCTGAATTAATAAAAATCCTAACCATTGGAATCGTGAAAATAAGGACAAATCCAGCCCCTAGTACAGTTTTACCTGACTCTTTGAATGCACTGCTTAGTGCACTGCCTGGTTTTTTGGTTTGAAAAGCTGCAGCAACCAAGGCGCTGATTAATAACAAGCCGCCTGGTAAGTATAAAGGGCTAAAACTAGCACTGATATCTGCCTCACTTAAAATCGAGGTTAGGTCTACTGTTGCGCTGTTAAGCAAAGACTGAAAACCTGTTAATACTCTTGAACACACCAGTAAGAGGGCAACCAGTAAATAAGGAAACCATGCCATAACCACGGACATCTTTTTACCATTTGAACTCGGTGTCAAGTCTTCCTTACTGACCACTAACTTACCAAGCCATTCATTTGGCCAGCTTTTTTTCGGTTCAAAATCCCATGTGGTTTTTGGTACTAAAAAGCCACGTTTTGCAGCATTAACAACGATAGAAATACTGACCAAACCACCGACAAGTGACGGAAACTCGGGCCCTAAGAAGACACCTGTTAGGGTATAAGGAATCGTAAATGCCAAGCCAGCGAATATAGCAAATGGCCAGATTTCGAAGCCTTCTTTCCAGCTTTTGTTTTTTCCAAAAAAGCGCGTAAGCATCATCACCATAAAAAGTGGCATAAATGTACCAATGACACCGTGCATAATAGCGACTTGGCTGGTAATCAGTTGTAAAAAGTCACCCCACTCTAGTCCTTGTTGTGCCAGTTGGGCGCTAATGGCTACTGTATCTAACCCCTTGTTTACTCCAATAACGATAGGCGTACCAACCGCACCAAACGATACCGGCGTACTTTGTATCATCATTCCCATTAACACCGCACCCAACGCTGGAAACCCTATCGCGACGAGTAAAGGTGCTGCAATAGCGGCAGCTGTACCAAAGCCAGCAGCCCCCTCAAGAAAGCAGCCAAAGCACCATGCAATAATAATGGCTTGCACTCGCCTATCTGGCGATACATTGGTAAACCCAGCACGGATAACGGCGATAGCACCGGTATGCTTCAACGTATTCAGTAAAAAAATAGCACCGAATACGATCCACAATACTGAAACGGTAATAACCAAACCCTGAATAATAGATGAGGACACGCGATTAAGCGTCATATCCCATACAAAGAGGGCAAGCGCGGCAGTAACGGCTAAAATAATTGGCATGGTTTTTTTGGCTGACCATTGCAAGCCTATCAGAAAAACACCACAGAGAATGATTGGTAGTAATGCCAGCAGCCCATATATTGTTTGATTCAAAATCATATCCTTTTTATCGTGTAATCTTCCTTGAACAAAGTCATCTAAATATTTATTTTTATGACTTAATGATGATTAGAAAATTTTAAACAGTCATGCACAATGAGTTCTAATAATTGCACCGACTAAATGTTCAAAATTCCCCAAAATATTCTACGCCTTGTCCATACATTGATATATTGCATCAAAGGACAATGTTATTTTCTTTTTTTGCTATAATCCGAAACATATTGCACCAATTGGAGAACAAGTATGGTCAAAGCTGATGATATGGTTTTATTCGTTCAAGTAGTTGATGAAGGATCATTCTCTCGGGTCGCTGAAAAACTGTCATTGACGAATTCAGTCGTAAGCAAACGCATTGCAAGATTAGAAGAAAATCTAAACGCACAGCTACTTTATAGAACCACCAGAAAATTGAGCTTAACCGATGCAGGAAAAACGCTTTATAACAAAGCTAAAATTGCTAAATTTGCCTTTCAAGAAGCGGAAAACGCCGTAACAGGTTACGGTGAGGATATGAAGGGCAACATACGTATCACTCTACCGGTGGTCTCTGCTAATCTAGTATTGAGCGAATCTATTGCTGAATTCTGTAAACAACACCCAGAAATATCAGTGGATTTACAAATTACCAATCGATTGGTTGATTTGATAGAAGAAGGGTTTGATCTGGCCATAAGAACCGCCGAGCTTGAAGATTCATCACTTATTGCAAGGCGCCTTATAGATAGTCAGTGGGTGATATGTACGACGCCGGAATATTTGGAGCAACATGGTACACCTCAGACACCTGAACAATTACAGGATCATAAATGCTTGGTCTATAAGTTTGATAATGCGGCTAATGACGTATGGCCACTATATATAGACGGTACAGAGCAATTGCTTGCTGTAGAGGGTCGGTTTCATAGCAATCATCTTGATGCGATTAAACAAGCGACTCTTAGCGATTTAGGTATCTCTTTTTTACCACAAGCACTTGTTTATAAGGAGCTGCAGCAAAATACGCTCACACAGATTTTGCAACGCTTTACACGAAAAAGAATGGGAATGTATGCGGTTTATCCTAAAGCAAAACAACCGGATCAAAAATTGAAACTGCTTGTTGAGCATCTGCGAGAGTCATTACATGAGAAACAGGCTTATTACTGCTAAATAATAAGCCTGTTTTTCATGTGTATAAGCAAAGATAAATTAAAGCATTGATTATATGTTGATACGTTCAAACTATCGCTACTGCCCTGCAGTATCATAAAATTGGCATCTCCAAGGTCAGCGACTAGGCGTATACTTTCTTTAGGGTTTAGCGCTATACTTTCATAATCATCATAACTTTTACGCAGCTGTCTTAGGAAAATTATAGAGCGACATCTATTTCGAGACTAGAGCCTTACTCTTACCATGGCCCAAAAACCACAAAAAAGCCACTTAGCTATTAAGTGGCTTTTTTGTTGAGAGTGTTATTTGTACTACAGACAAGCTATAAACGCTAACCTAAAGTTGGCATCGAAAACTGCTTATCTTCTCGTATTGCTGCGCTAGGCCAGCGTTGAGTAATCGTTTTTCGGCGAGTGAAAAATCTAACGCCATCTGGGCCGTACATAAATAAATCTCCAAATAATGAGCGCTTCCAACCACCAAAGCTTTGAGAAGCGACAGGCACTGGTAATGGAATATTAACGCCAACCATACCCACCTGAATATTATCAACGAAGTAACGTGCCGCCTCCCCATCTCGGGTATAGATACACGTGCCATTGCCGTATTCATGTTCATTTATGAGCTGTATCGCCTCTTCCATTGTCTGCACACGCATCACCTGAAGCACTGGTCCAAAAATCTCTGCTTCGTAACTGTCCATCTCTTTTGTCACATTGTCTATTAGAGTTGGACCCACAAAGAAACCTTGCTCATGACCTGTCGGTGCTGCACCAGAGCCATCAATTATGACGTTGGCTCCTTGGTCAGTAGCACTTTTGATATGCTCTAAAATTTTAGATTTGTGCGCACCAGTAATGACAGGACCAAAATCATTTTCTTTGTCAGAATAAGCACCTAATTTCAACTGCTGTATGGCTGGCTGTAAGGCTTCAACCATTTTATCAGCTTTATCATCACCGACTGCGACCGCAACAGATAGCGCCATACAGCGCTCACCTGACGAACCAAATGCAGCGCCTAGTAGCGAAGTAACCACATTGTCTAAGTCTGCATCTGGCATCACGATTGCATGGTTTTTTGCGCCGCCTAATGCTTGACATCTTTTGCCTTGAGCCGTGGCTGTCGTATAAATATACTCTGCAATTGGTGTAGAGCCCACGAAACTTATGGCTTCAACATCTGAATGATGCAAAAGCGCATCAACGGCCTCTTTGCCACCATTGACCACGTTCAACACACCATCAGGCAATCCTGCTTCTTTCATCAATTTTGCAATAAACATGGCGGCACTAGGATCACGTTCAGATGGCTTTAGAATAAACGTGTTTCCGCAGACGATAGCCATAGGGAACATCCAAAGAGGAACCATCACAGGAAAGTTAAATGGGGTAATTCCAGCCACTACGCCTAGAGGATGAAACTCACTCCAAGAGTCAATATCTGGGCCAGCATTACGACTGTGCTCACCTTTTAATAACTCTGGTGCACCGCAAGCATATTCAACATTCTCGATACCGCGCTGTAGCTCACCAGCGGCATCATGTGAAATTTTCCCATGCTCTTCACCGATTAGTCGACAGATCTCATCAGCATTTTGTTCTAATAATTCTTTGAATTTGAACATGACTCTAGCGCGTTTCATCGGTGGAGTTTTACGCCATGCTGGAAAAGCGGCCTTTGCTGCAACGACGGCTTCATCAATCGTTTTAGCACCACCTAACGTAACTTGCTTACTCACTTCACCCGTAGAAGGGTTATAAATAGGCTGAGTTTGACCGTCTTCAGTAATCGTATGACCGTTAATAAAATGTCCGATAGTTTGCATAATATATTCCTTTTATAGCATTGAGTTGATAAGTGGATTAAAAGTAAAATTTCCGTTTATTAGCTTGGTAAAACACCATCCGATGCGCTTTCTGTCCATAGCAACGCATAAAGTTGCAGCATTTCCTCTAAGCTAGGTATCCGAGGATTGTTGTTAGGCGAGCCTGAGCCAAACGCTTGGTCACACATCGTATTGACTAGCTCATCAAAGTCTGTTTTTTGGACCCCAAATTGCGCCAATGTAGGCACCTTAAGCTCGGTATTCAAATCCTTTAAGTACGCAATCAGCTTTATATTTGCTTGGTTGTCTGTATCGTGGAGTTCAGCAACACCTAGTGCACGGGCACAGTCTGCATAGCGATCTGGAGTACTTGATATACCAAACTCAGTAATCGTTGGTAATAACATCGCATTTGATAAACCGTGTGGTACATGAAAGAACGCGCCAATTGGCCGACTCATGCCATGTACTAAGGCCACTGATGAGTTGTTAAATGCAATGCCCGCTAACGTAGAGCCCAACATCATCGCTTCACGTGCCGTTTCGTCCTTACCATCGTGATAGGCTTTTTGTAAATTGGGTCCAATCAAACGTAATGCCGCTAAAGCTTGCTGGTCACTATAAGCATTACGTTTTTGACTAACATAAGCCTCGATAGCATGTGTCATCGCATCAATGCCCGTATCGGCAGTAGTGCGAGGGGGGACGGTCATCGTGAGACTATAGTCAATAATCGCTGCGACTGGCATGAACCCCATACCGACACACAATAACTTTTCGTTATTGGCCTCATCAGTGATGATAGTAAACTTGGTAACCTCTGACCCTGTTCCTGCGGTAGTAGGAATGGCAACAATAGGCAAGCCAGCTTCCTTCACTTGACGAGGAAATTTGTAGTCATTAATGACACCACCAAATTTACCCAAAATCGAAATGGCTTTTGCACTATCTATAGGACTGCCGCCGCCCAAAGCAATTAACCCATCATATTCTTGATGTCGTACTTGCTGCACACCTGACTCAATAGAGCTTTCAGTTGGTTCTGGCATAGTATCCGAGAATACATCAGCCGTGATATCAACCTCTTTCAAAATGGCTTGTAGTTTCTTTACATAGCCGAGTTTCACCATCATTTCATCTGTGATAATGAGTGGCTTTTTTATACCCAAGCTATCTAATATTGTCGGTAGCTTTTGACACGCATCACGCCCGACCTCCATTATTCTTGGGAGAAGAATACTATGTGACATATTTACCTATCCTTGTGTTGATCACGATGTTTTTCATACTGTGTGTTTAATATTTTGTGTTTAATCCTGTGCTAAAAAGAACCCATTAACGTGCCTAAAGTTATGACAGCTATAAGTGCTAGCACAGGTACGGCAACAGCCACCACAAAAATATCTTTATAAGATTCTTTGTGCGTGAGCTGACAAATTACCAATAACGTTATCACTGCGCCATTATGAGGAAGCGCATCCAAACCACCTGATGCGATAGACGCTACGCGATGCATTAACTCGGGATTGATGCCAAATTGAGAAGCCAATTGAAGATAATTGTCTCCCATAGTATTGAGGGCGATACTTAGTCCACCTGATGCAGAGCCAGTAATACCTGCCATCACATTGACGAACACAGCTTCTGAAATCAGTGGATTGCCTGGAGATAAGCCTAATAAAAATTCTTTTACAATGATAAATCCTGTCAAAGTAGCGATTACCGATCCATAACCAACTTCAGAGGCTGTATTAAAGATAGGCAGCAGTGAACCAAGCGCACCTTCGCTAAGAGATTCTTTTAAGTTTTTCCAACGTTTCCAATTCAGCAGAATCATCGACCCACAAGATACAACTAAAGCAATGACGATAGCCCAAATACCGAGTACTTTAGCCAGTGGCACAGCACCGAACGCTTCACTCGCCAAATAGCTGTTATCCATGCTAGGTAATAGCCATTTCGTACAAATAAAGTTAATCAATATAACTAAGATAATGGGTAACAATGCCACCAGTAATGAAGGCTTAGCGCTACGATCGGTGACAACTAACTTATCGTTATGGTGCTCACCATAACCCTCCCCTGCATTGAAAGCTTTTTTAGCACGATAATTAAGCCAAACCATGCCACCTACTAGCATAATCAAGCCCGCGATAGCACCAAGACCAGGGGCTGCAAAAGAATCCGTTTTGAAAAATGGCATGGGAATAGCGTTTTGAATGGCAGGTGTACCTGGTAACGCCGTCATCGTAAAAGTCAAAGCACCTAGCGCGATTGCACCAGGAATCAATCTTTTTGGAATATTTAATTCACGAAATAGAGCAGCAGCGATTGGGTATACCGCAAAACCTACTACAAACAACGACACCCCACCGTACGTCAAAATGGCACAAGCCATGACAATAGACAGAACCGCTTGTTTTTTGCCAAGTTTGGCAACCAATGATTCGGATATGCTCAATGCCGATCCTGAATCATCCATCAATTTACCGAATATAGCCCCTAATAGAAAAAGCGGGAAAAAACTGATGATATATCCGCCCAACCCTTTCATAAATACTTGGGTATAGACGCCTAGCATCGTACTGGCCTCACCACTCAACAGCACAGCCAGCATTGCTAATAACGGGGCTAACAAAATGACGCTATGACCACGGTAAGCCAAATACATCAGCAACCCTAGCGACAGCAAAATGGGGAATAAACTTATCATGTGCACTCCTTGTGCGATAACTACATCAAATCCATTTGTTAAAAAATCACATAACGATAGAAAATTTATCGTTTTAAGAAAATAACAGAATATTTTTATAATAACAAGCCTCAAACGGACAAATATTATCGTTATAATGCCTAGAGAGATTTAATGTCATCTGGTTAGGAGGCTACAAAGCCATGGTTAATACTAAAAAGAAGGGCTCTAGTGTTGAGCGGGTTTTGCAGATTGTAGAAATTCTAGCAAGATCGCAAAGACCGATGAGTGTGAGCGACTTAGCGGACACATTGGATGTGCCTATACCTAGTATGTATAGATTATTAGATCAACTACAAAATATTGGGTTCGTACAACTCGACTTACCCGGAAAGGTAACGTCTGGAAAAAGAACCTATAAGCTCGCGATGGATTTGTTGCAGAATAATCATTTCAAGATCGAAAGACTTGCGATATTGCAGCAACTATCATCACAAATAGGGGAAACTGTCGGTATTGCCATTATGCAAGACCTAGATGTTGTCTATATCGATAGGGTTTTGTCTGATTGGCCACTTCAAATATACCTACCCGTTGGGACTCATGTGCCCATTTGGGCAAGTGCTAGTGGTAAATTATTCCTATCACAGCTATCCAATGCAAAATGCGAACGTATCATCGATAAAATTTCTATACATGCATTAACCACCAATACTCAGACGGATAAAAAACGTTTGATGCAGACCATTGCTGAGACTCGAGATACTAGAATAGGCATAGATAATGAAGAGTTTATTCCAGGCATGGTCGCCTGTGCTGTACTCATTCCTAATGATGAAAATAAAGCGTTTGCGACAGTATTTACCCACGGCCCGACAGTAAGAAAAACTTTGGAAGAATTGCTGGAGTACGTACCTCTGATGCGTGAGGCCGCTTTGGAGCTAGCAGTGACTTTTAATCAGGATTATAAATAAGCTTATGAACAAGTGAGCTTAATATCCTATTGACACTGATAGGCATAATAAATAGGAAAAAGAGGAAGTATCTGGGAGACACTTTCTCGAGTACAAGGTGAAATATTATGCTAGAGAAACCACAACAAGTTTATTAATTAACCTTTATTAATTTAGCGTTTATAACGTAGATTACACACATTGATTCATGATTTTCTCAGACAGCCCATAGCATACCTCTCGACTCTCAGCCTCTAACACAATACTTAGATAATGCACATTATCATCCATCTAATAGTTGATTAAGTTAGAGCCTATACCGACCAAGTTACCTGTCTTTAATCCTAGAATATGAGGATGAGAACGCATAAGCTTATTAGTATTGAGCACTCTTTTGCCATTGAATTCAAAATATTTCAACGAACAAAAAGCAGCTATTGCCCCATACTGGCTGATAAATACTTTGGCAAGCTTACTCATGTCTTGAGCCGTCGTATAAGCCTTTCTGTCAAGACCTGAACAACTGGTCCAATGACTGCCTTTTAAACCAAGAAAATATGACTGACGAACCATTTGTGTGACGAAAGTCTGCTCAGTACCAGAGTGCCAACAGGCTAAGGCAAATGCTGCTTCATTAGAGCTAGCGATTAAAGCAGACTCAATAAGTACTATTAACGGTATTTGTTCGCCTTTTTGATAAAACTGATAGTACTCACTACTACCCTTTAATAAGCTAACCGGCATCTCTACCGTAGTCGTGACAGAATCAATCTTATTCTCCATCACTTTATCCCAGACCAATATAACCGTCATTAATTTAGCCAATGATGCCATCATTTTTGGTATTACTGCCTTGTTTTCTATGATAAGACGCTGATCGGTTATCTCATTATTTCTTAATTTAAAACTCTCAACCAATATGGCGGCGTCAGTAACAAAATTATCCATGGCAGTGCCTCCTATATTGTTGGCTCTGACTTCTAATTATATTGAGAATATTTTAACCCTCTATGAATAGCTTATTGAGCCCAATGCCATTAGAGGCTTTAATAAAAACATGGTCATAATCTTTAAGAAACTCATGCAATTGTAAGCTTAAGGCTTGTACGTTTTCAAAGTGATAAAGTGTTATGTCTAGACTTTTAAGCTTATCAAGCAATACTTTGCTTTGACTCCCGACTAAAATCAAAGCTCTGAAATTCATCCTCTCAATGATAGGAGCCAGCTGTAAATGGTACTTACTACTGTCACCCCCTAGCTCCAACATATCACCCAAAATCAATACTTTTTGATGGGTAGGTTCCTGTAACTGTTCAAAGGTTTCGAGTGCTGCCTGCATAGATAATGGATTTGCATTATAAGCTTCATCATAAAGTGTAATTGGTCGGTTTTGATAAGTCGTTTCAAGTACTTGCCCTCGCCCAGTTACGGCTTTAAAACTCTCTAATCGAGTAATGGCGTCACGGATAGGTAAATTATTATGGTTGACCACGGCCAAAATAGCCATCGCATTTAGCACCATGTGCTGACCACGAGCCTGTAAATTCAGCAGATAAGTCTGACCATCAACTGCTATCTGTGCTTGTGCCTCTTTTTGATTATAACTAAGTAGCTTAATTGTCGCATCATCATGTTCACCATAGCTGACCACATGAATACCCCATGTGGTTGCCAAACGCTCAATCAAATCATACTGCTCAATATCTCGGCAAACAATGGCAAGAGAACCTGGCGCCATACCCTCAAAAATACGTGATTTTTTGAGAGCAATAGTCTCAACATTATGATGATACTCAAGATGTGCGGGTGCAATATTAGTAATGAGCGCTATATCAGGGCGGACTAAATTGGTATTGGCAGACATAGAGCCAATCGCCATCTCTAATACCCAACAGTTTATAGAATGAGGCATAGAAGCCAAATTCCATGCAATACCTACCGGTAGATTTGCACTATATTGAGTGTAGCTCGCACCGCCGAAACCATTCAGTACATGTGCCAGCATATGCACCGTTGTGGTCTTCCCAGCGCTACCAGTAATACCAATCACTTGACCATCAAAGACTTGGCGAGCATATCGTCCAATCGCAATAGTCGCTTGACGTATATCGCGCACGTACAGCACAGGAATACTTGAGTTTTTGTATGCTATAACGTCATCAGTGATAATGGCAGAAGCGCCTTTTTTCACTAAAGACTCAATCGACTTTTCAGATAAATAGCCTACCGCCATATTTTTTCTTCGAGCCACGATTAACTGACCTGATTCAAAACTGGGTGGCCAAATGCATAATCCTGTTGCAGACCAATCTACTGGCGGTGTGACCAGCCACTTCCCCTTAGTGGCAAGGACCAGAGAATTGGCGGTTAACACAGGTTGTTTCAAATGCTGACTATCGGATTTTACTGGCTGATTTTTGTCTTCGTTATCTGTATGGATTACATTATGAGTTGGTAGATACTTCTTTGCGGCTAGCTTTGGGTAATTAGCCGTTTTTAAAAAATCAAAGTAACCAATAAGCCCTGATAAATAATGCTCTACGTCATCAATTCGCACTCTAAACGAGTGATGACGGATAAAAAACCCATATAAAATCGTTTGCGGTGACTTATAAAACATGGCCATTTCTGGAAAGAAAAAACCATTTATAAGATGGTTAGCACGCGCATGCAATGCCTGATAAAACCCTTGAACATCAAAACCCGCTAACACATCATGAAACTCAGGATGTTCATCTAGCTTTAATAGCATTTTATGGAACGCCATGGATAGCTCAAGCAATGTCGGAAAAGTAGTGATACGGTTTTTGATAAAGTCGGTATAGCCTGCAATATTATTGACCGCAAACTGAAAATACTTTTTTTCAGGCTTATAAATGATCAGCTCGTTTGTGCAATAAGACAGCCAATGATCATGCGCTTGATGATGCTTGGCTTCAATAAAATAGTCAAAAGCACGAGTGACACAGTCAAGCCAACGCGTATCTTTGGTCAAACCATATAAACGCATCATTGCAAATGCTGCCTCCCCATCATAATAAATGATGCGGTTTTTCGCTTTTAGCGTTAAGTCTTTGCTATGTAGGACATGTACAAAGCTGCCATCGTTTTGTTGCATCGCGATGATGCCTAGCGCTAATTGCTCTGCCAACGCATGATAATCATCTGCTTTTGGTGTGTCTCTAAAGACTTGTAGATATTTAACGATTGCTAATATCGTAACAGCATTTGCGCCTAATTTAATCTCTCCGCCAGTATCAATCACATATGCTTTGTCATCATAGATCTGAATAAGCTTATCAATCAAGTAGTTCATGGCATTATCAATACCTACTTTCGTATTAGCCAAAGCAAGCTTAGCCTCATCGTTGCGGTAGGCGTCAAAACTATGACAAGCTTCATAGCCTTCTATCAGTGCATAGGTACTACTGGCATGACGCAAGCTATTATAAGTATTTATCGTGCGGCCAAAACAAGGAAAATACCCATAGATATACTGGCCAGAAGACTGTACCTGTCTGGCTAAGTAATTCGTAGCCTGCTTAATGATAGGCTGAGTGGTATTAGCCGATAGTGGCAACAACTTGCGGTGACCCTTAAAGCGTGGCTGTGTATCAGGTGATGGTACTCACCTGTGTGCTCATCAATAAACACACCCGCCGTATTAAAACTAATAATGGGCAAGTAATCGCTAAAATCTGGAATTTGGCTACTGCCATGGCGCGCTTTTAGATACACGTTCAGGTTATTAGTATTAACCCCTGCATGAGAGACCGTGTTACCCATATAAAGGCAGGCATTAGCATTCAACTCCATTTCGGTGAGTAGCAGCCAAGGCTCTCGCACTCCTGTAAATGCAATGCCTGATCGGTAATAATTACGCTTAAAGCCTTTTAGACTTTGCTGAAAATCTGACCAAGTAGTAAGTGAGGCTTTATTGATCCACTCAAACCTTAGCCAAGCGATAGGAGCATCAAATTTTTCTGATAACGTATCTACCTTTGCCATTATCACCGGGGATATTTTTTCAAAATTAGAGAAATTACTAGTGTTATCTACTTCCTTTAGTTTCACTAAATCATCAATAACAAAAGTGACTACTTTGGCTTTTTTATGACTATCAGAGACTGACAAGATGAAGGTGAAAGGCAACGTATCTACTGCAGCATCTTGAAAATTCCTAGTGCTATTTTCAGTATTTACTTGGGTAATATGTGTTTGTACCCAGTGTTCGTAAATGGCTGGTAAGTTATTTTTTAAGTGAGTAATTAGGCCATTCATACTGGTGGTTTCGCTCATTTTTTATTGTCCTTTATTATTCACTATTTTTAGTATTTTGGGCACTATCCTATAGACCCTTAAGGCTTATTAACTATAGCTCAAAACGGTTATGTATACCTTGTAAAAAACGCCCCCAGTTTGGGAGCGTTTTAACGTTTGCATTACGATTAGCCGATACTAAGTAACTGATAAGGCTTAAATAACTCAGACAACTGATATCACTTAAATAACATTGGTGATATCAACATCAATATTGACCTGTGTAGCCGAGTCAGTGCTCAACGCCCACACGTTATATTGTTGTCCATCAGCATCGGATGCCGTGGTTTGAGTATTTACCCACGTTGCTGTATTACCAGATCTATCTGTATCACTGAGATCAGTACCAATATTACCTAAATCTACGGTATCATCGCTATCGCCTTTGATATAGATAGGATCAGAGGTTGTAATATCAGCTGCTTGTACGGTTAACGTATTAGCACCAATACCGCTGAGGTCTATGACATCAACTTCAAAGATGTCAGATAAGCTGATGGTTTGATCTTCGCTGTCAAAGCTTAGAACATCAAGCCCTTCGCTTGAGACAGTCAATGATGTATCAGGAATATCTATAGAAGTTGCATCATCAGCAAGTGTAAAGCTACTGGCACTTACGCGACCTGCAGATGCCCCATCACTATTAATAGCTATACTTAGTGCAGCCGTATCGGTATTACCATTACCATCATTGATGGTATAGTCAAAATCGTCTGTTTGACCGATCACACTATTATTTTTAAACGGTGTATAAGTATAATCGCCATTAGAACCAATAACCAAAGTACCATAATCACCATCAATAGTTGTAGAACCATTAATAGGATCGCCATTGACAGCAGTTACTGTTATTGACTGCCCGATACCGTCATCATTGTCAATAACGTTACCAAGGACAGAGTCTCCAGTCACAGTATAATCTGTCAGTGTGCTCGCTGTTGCTCCAATACTTATGCTTGCCAAAGCGCCAAGATTTAAGAGTCCATCATTAGCCGCAGGATTAGTAGCAACGATAAAATATTTCGCACCTTTAGCACCGCCAGTGAAAGTATCAAGTGTCAATGCATCGGCACTCCAACCACCAAGCAGCCCTGCAATTCCTGGGCTGTATTCTAGAAAGTCCTCTTTCAGTTGAACCAGTTCAGCCAGATCACTGCCATCCTCTTGGCGATAAATCTCAAGATCGAAATTATTGTTACCACCAAGGACAGCACTGAGGCTCAAAAGTTGACCTCCACTTCCATCTAAGGTGATCACTTGTGTGTTACCAGCTTCTACACTTACCTCAAATACGTTGTTTTCTTCAAGTAAATCAACGTCAACCAGACCACTAAGAACACCGATACCTAATAGACTATTAACATCTCCATTAAGACCAGCTGTAGATGTTGATACAGTTGATGTTACCTCTAGCTCAGCAAGATTTTGATCATCAACGGCGACTGGTGAAGTTGTATCTACTGTTACCGTCACAGCAGGTGCGTTACCGCTCACATTGTTCACCGCATCTTTGATGTTGTAGCTTAGCTCATACTCAGCATCATCTAAAGGCGTTTGCGGCGTTAAAGTATAGCTGCCATCGGCGTTTTCAGTGATCACTGCATCAACTACGATACCATTTATCACTAACTGCAGTGTTTCACCGTCACTAAGTACACCAGCAGCAATTTCCAGACTTGGTGTATTGTCATTTGTGGTGCCATCATCTGCAATGACTTCTGAAGGTGTTAGTACACCACCGCTGCCGTCATTGACTACGTTGTCTGTAATAATCGCTGCTGTGGCTGGTGCCTCAGGGGCCGTAGAGCTGATATTAATCACCAGTTTAGCGGTATCACTGTTACCCGCTGCACCATTAGAGATAGTGTATTCAAATACCTCTGTTTTACCTGACGATGCATAGTCACCATTGGCCGTGTAGATATAGCCACCAAGCTCATTGATGATTAGGATGCCGTACTGGCCCTGTATGGTAAATACATTAAGACCCTCAAGGATTTCAGATGTCGGCTCTAACAGAGTATTGTCACTATTGATATCAGTTAGCTTAGTATTAGCGGTAATTATGTCTTCACCCAACTCATCCGCTACTGATCCATCAGGATTAATCACATTACCTGTGATTACTACATTTGAGTCAAAAGAATACTCCGTTAATGTGGTGGTCACATCAGTGCTTTCAAGCAATGTTAGAGTATTGCTAAGCAATGCCTCTGCAACCGCATCCAATACTGGGTCAAGCACACCTGCAAGTAAGCCACCTACTAGTGCATTTTCTTGAAGTACAGCAATTAACTCATCAACACTCAGCTCACCAGTTAGCTCTAATGCACTTTCAAGGATACCTCGTACAGTGCTGCCTAATAGTAAAATAGGAGAGCTTGTATTGAGTGAGGTCTCCACTGCACTCAATACAGCATCTTGGTTGTCGGGCCCTAACACCACACCCGCATCGCCTAGCTCTGCTAATGTAAGATCATTGACTAAAGTTTCTAAGGCACTGCGATCATTACGCACAACTACTGTGTAGTTATCTGGCTCTAAACCAGATACGGTTGCGGTCAATGTATCATTACCAGTGACGCCCAATATATCTAGACCAATTAAATCACCTACTAACGGATTACCACCTGTAGTACCAACATAAACAAGGTCACCATTGCTATTGTAGACTTCTATATTAACCGCATCTGCCACTGCGACTAGGGCTACCTGTTGAATATCAATGCTGACCGTACCACTCGCACCTTCACTTACCGTAAAGCCAACAATACCATCTGCGTTGACAGCCCTTGCAACAATGCTATTGCTTTGCACTATGCTGCTTCTCCCAGTGATTCCATTTCCTTCAGTAATACCCAATACGGTGACACTATCATCAGTCACTGATGGATAATTGGTGACTTTTACTTCACCTAAATCTAAATCATCTGTGTCATCTTGAGCGATGATGACAGTGGTATCAACTGTCACGCTAACAGCAGGAGCATCATCACTCTCGTTATTTGCAGCATCTATGATGTTATAGCTTAACTCATGCTCACCATCAGTCAACGGCGTGGTTGGTGTTAAGGTAACGCTACCATCATCATTGGTCACGGCATCTGATGCTACCACCTCTCCGTCGATAACCAGTTGCGGCGTGCCATTAGCCACTTGATCGACAGGAACAATCACACTTGGGGTATTATCATTCGTGACGCCACCATCGGCAATGGTCTCTACAGGGTCAAGCACATCACCGCTGCCGTCATTGGCGACGTTGTCGGTGACAACGGGGGCATCAGTTGGCGCATCTGGTGCGGTGGTGTCAGGCAAAATGCCAGGCGCGGTCCCAGTGGTTGGCGCACTGTCTAAGTCTCCGTCTGTGGCGTTGACCACGGGCGCCGCTAAGGTGCCACCCGCATTCACGGTGTCTGCACCCGCTTGGGTCAAGGTAATCTCACCTGTTGCTGGATCAATGGCGTAGTTCACTGCTGAGTCAGCATCCAGCTCGTAAGTGACCGCATCGCCGTCTGGATCGGTTGAGCCACTGGCGGTGGCCACCGCATCACCCGCTGCTGCCTGACCCAACTCAAAGTTCGCTGAGTCTGAGACGCTTGGGGCTGTTGGGGCAGCATTCACTTCATTGACGATGCCAGGCGCGGTCCCAGTGGTTGGCGCACTGTCTAAGTCTCCGTCTGTGGCGTTGACCACGGGCTGCCGCTAAGGGGCACGGTGTCTGCACCCGCTTGGGTCAAGGTGATGACACCTGTTGCTGGATCAATGGCGTAGTTCACTGCTGAGTCAGCATCCAGCTCGTAAGTGACCGCATCGCCGTCTGGATCGGTTGCGCCACTGGCGGTGGCCACCGCATCACCCGCTGCTGCCTGACCCAACTCTAAATTCGCTGAGTCTGACACGCTTGGGGCTGTTGGGGCAGCATTCACTTCATTGACGATGCCAGGCGCGGTCCCGGTGGTTGGCGCACTGTCTAAGTCTCCGTCTGTGGCGTTGACCACGGGCTGCCGCTAAAGTGCCCCCGCATTCACGGTGTCTGCACCCGCTTGGGTCAAGGTGATGACACCTGTTGCTGGATCAATGGCGTAGTTCACTGCTGAGTCAGCATCCAGCTCGTAAGTGACCGCATCGCCGTCTGGATCGGTTGAGCCACTGGCGGTGGCCACCGCATCACCCGCTGCTGCCTGACCCAACTCTAAATTCGCTGAGTCTGACACGCTTGGGGCTGTTGGGGCAGCATTCACTTCATTGACGATGCCAGGCGCGGTCCCAGTGGTTGGCGCACTGTCTAGTCTCCGTCTGTGGCGTTGACCACGGGCTGCCGTATAAAGTGCCACCCGCATTCACGGTGTCTGCACCCGCTTGGGTCAAGGTGATGACACCTGTTGCTGGATCAATGGCGTAGTTCACTGCTGAGTCAGCATCCAGCTCGTAAGTGACCGCATCGCCGTCTGGATCGGTTGAGCCACTGGCGGTGGCCACCGCATCACCCGCTGCTGCCTGACCCAACTCTAAATTCGCTGAGTCTGACACGCTTGGGGCTGTTGGGGCAGCATTCACTTCATTGACGATGCCAGGCGCGGTCCCAGTGGTTGGCGCACTGTCTAAGTCTCCGTCTGTGGCGTTGACCACGGGCTGCCGCTTCCCGCATTCACGGTGTCTGCACCCGCTTGGGTCAAGGTGATGACACCTGTTGCTGGATCAATGGCGTAGTTCACTGCTGAGTCAGCATCCAGCTCGTAAGTGACCGCATCGCCGTCTGGATCGGTTGAGCCACTGGCGGTGGCCACCGCATCACCCGCTGCTGCCTGACCCAACTCTAAATTCGCTGAGTCTGACACGCTTGGGGCTGTTGGGGCAGCATTCACTTCATTGACGATGCCAGGCGCGGTCCCAGTGGTTGGCGCACTGTCTAAGTCTCCGTCTGTGGCATTGACCACGGGCGCCGCTAAGGTGCCACCCGCATTCACGGTGTCTGCACCCGCTTGGGTCAAGGTAATCTCACCTGTTGCTGGATCAATGGCGTAGTTCACTGCTGAGTCAGCATCCAGCTCGTAAGTGACCGCATCGCCGTCTGGATCGGTTGAGCCACTGGCGGTGGCCACCGCATCACCCGCTGCTGCCTGACCCAACTCTAAATTCGCTGAGTCTGACACGCTTGGGGCTGTTGGGGCAGCATTCACTTCATTGACGATGCCAGGCGCGGTCCCAGTGGTTGGCGCACTGTCTAAGTCTCCGTCTGTGGCGTTGACCACGGGCGCCGCTAAGGTGCCACCCGCATTCACGGTGTCTGCACCCGCTTGGGTCAAGGTAATCTCACCTGTTGCTGGATCAATGGCGTAGTTCACTGCTGAGTCAGCATCCAGCTCGTAAGTGACCGCATCGCCGTCTGGATCGGTTGAGCCACTGGCGGTGGCCACCGCATCACCCGCTGCTGCCTGACCCAACTCTAAATTCGCTGAGTCTGACACGCTTGGGGCTGTTGGGGCAGCATTCACTTCATTGACGATGCCAGGCGCGGTCCCAGTGGTTGGCGCACTGTCTAAGTCTCCGTCTGTGGCGTTGACCACGGGCTGCCGCTAAGGCACCCGCATTCACGGTGTCTGCACCCGCTTGGGTCAAGGTGATGACACCTGTTGCTGGATCAATGGCGTAGTTCACTGCTGAGTCAGCATCCAGCTCGTAAGTGACCGCATCGCCGTCTGGATCGGTTGAGCCACTGGCGGTGGCCACCGCATCACCCGCTGCTGCCTGACCCAACTCTAAATTCGCTGAGTCTGACACGCTTGGGGCTGTTGGGGCAGCATTCACTTCATTGACGATGCCAGGCGCGGTCCCAGTGGTTGGCGCACTGTCTAAGTCTCCGTCTGTGGCGTTGACCACGGGCGCCGCTAAGGTGCCACCCGCATTCACGGTGTCTGCACCCGCTTGGGTCAAGGTGATGACACCTGTTGCTGGATCAATGGCGTAGTTCACTGCTGAGTCAGCATCCAGCTCGTAAGTGACCGCATCGCCGTCTGGATCGGTTGAGCCACTGGCGGTGGCCACCGCATCACCCGCTGCTGCCTGACCCAACTCTAAATTCGCTGAGTCTGACACGCTTGGGGCTGTTGGGGCAGCATTCACTTCATTGACGATGCCAGGCGCGGTCCCAGTGGTTGGCGCACTGTCTAAGTCTCCGTCTGTGGCATTGACCACGGGCTGCCGCTCAGCCCCCGCATTCACGGTGTCTGCACCCGCTTGGGTCAAGGTAATCTCACCTGTTGCTGGATCAATGGCGTAGTTCACTGCTGAGTCAGCATCCAGCTCGTAAGTGACCGCATCGCCGTCTGGATCGGTTGAGCCACTGGCGGTGGCCACCGCATCACCCGCTGCTGCCTGACCCAACTCTAAATTCGCTGAGTCTGACACGCTTGGGGCTGTTGGGGCAGCATTCACTTCATTGACGATGCCAGGCGCGGTCCCAGTGGTTGGCGCACTGTCTAAGTCTCCGTCTGTGGCGTTGACCACGGGCGCCGCTACTGCCCGCATTCACGGTGTCTGCACCCGCTTGGGTCAAGGTAATCTCACCTGTTGCTGGATCAATGGCGTAGTTCACTGCTGAGTCAGCATCCAGCTCGTAAGTGACCGCATCGCCGTCTGGATCGGTTGAGCCACTGGCGGTGGCCACCGCATCACCCGCTGCTGCCTGACCCAACTCTAAATTCGCTGAGTCTGACACGCTTGGGGCTGTTGGGGCAGCATTCACTTCATTGACGATGCCAGGCGCGGTCCCAGTGGTTGGCGCACTGTCTAAGTCTCCGTCTGTGGCGTTGACCACGGCTGCCGCTAATCGTCTACCCGCATTCACGGTATCTGCACCCGCTTGGGTCAAGGTGATGACACCTGTTGCTGGATCAATGGCGTAGTTCACTGCTGAGTCAGCATCCAGCTCGTAAGTGACCGCATCGCCGTCTGGATCGGTTGAGCCACTGGCGGTGGCCACCGCATCACCCGCTGCTGCCTGACCCAACTCTAAATTCGCTGAGTCTGACACGCTTGGGGCTGTTGGGGCAGCATTCACTTCATTGACGATGCCAGGCGCGGTCCCAGTGGTTGGCGCACTGTCTAAGTCTCCGTCTGTGGCATTGACCACGGGCGCCGCTAAGGTGCCACCCGCATTCACGGTGTCTGCACCCGCTTGGGTCAAGGTGATGACACCTGTTGCTGGATCAATGGCGTAGTTCACTGCTGAGTCAGCATCCAGCTCGTAAGTGACCGCATCGCCGTCTGGATCGGTTGAGCCACTGGCGGTGGCCACCGCATCACCCGCTGCTGCCTGACCCAACTCTAAATTCGCTGAGTCTGACACGCTTGGGGCTGTTGGGGCTTCGTCTGCATCAGCATCAGCATCAGCATCAGCATCAGCATCGGCGTCAGCGTCTGCATCAGCATCAGCATCAGCATCAGCATCAGCATCAGCATCAGCATCAGCATCAGCATCAGCATCAGCATCAGCATCAGCATCAGCATCAGCATCAGCATCGGCGTCAGCATCAGCATCAGCATCGGCATCGGCATCAGCATCAGCATCAGCATCAGCATCAGCATCAGCATCAGCATCAGCATCAGCATCAGCATCAGCATCGGCATCGGCATCGGCATCGGCATCGGCGTCAGCATCGGCGTCTGCGTCGGCATCGGCGTCGGCATCAGCATCAGCATCAGCATCGGCATCGGCATCGGCGTCTGCGTCTGCGTCGGCATCAGCATCAGCATCAGCATCAGCATCGGCGTCTGCGTCGGCATCGGCATCAGCATCGGCATCGGCATCGGCATCGGCGTCTGCGTCTGCGTCGGCATCAGCATCAGCATCGGCATCGGCATCGGCGTCTGCGTCTGCGTCGGCATCAGCATCAGCATCAGCATCAGCGTCTGCGTCTGCGTCGGCATCAGCATCAGCGTCAGCGTCAGCGTCAGCGTCAGCGTCAGCGTCAGCGTCAGCGTCAGCGTCAGCGTCAGCGTCAGCGTCAGCGTCAGCGTCAGCGTCAGCGTCAGCGTCAGCGTCAGCGTCATCTATTTCTGGTGCAATGATGCTAGTTGAATTGCTCTCATTACCAGCAGCATCAGTAACCGTTGCTGTCACTGTTTCGCCATCAATTAATGGTGCTTCGCTAGTATCAATGACATAGTTACCATTGTTGTCTACTTCAGCAGTGTAATCAGGTACACCATCACCATTAGTATCAATTTTAATCGTCGAATTAGGCTCGCCTACTCCAACAATCTCATTACCGTTTTCATTAATTTCAATAGTTGGCGCATCTGGCACCATCGTATCCAAACTGATATCTTTGGTCGCAGGGGCACTAACGTTACCAGCAGGGTCAGTTGCTGTTACCGTTAGTTGCTCTGCGCCTTCACTCATTGCAGTGACGTCTGTTTGAGTCACAGCCACACTCCACGTGCCATCTGTACCAACGGTCACTGGCGACCCGATTTGATCACCTGCTTCATTGGTTAAGGTGATGGTGTCGCCTGCAGTACCAGTGCCTGTGATGGTGAAGCCAGCTGTCGCTTCAGCACCATTGACGATGTCGTCGCCTGTGATCGCATCAATGATTGGCGCAGCTGGTGCCGTAGTGTCGCCATTATCAGAACCACCGCCAGAAAGTGCCGCACCTGCTAATCCAAGACCTGCCAATCCAGCTAGCCAAGGAAGAGCATTAAAAGCTGCGGTCGCACCTACCCACCAAGGTGTAGCATATTCCTCTCCACCCAACGCTTGCCCCTGTACTTCACCCAGTTGTAACTCAGTGACAAAATCTGTTACTTCTCCAGTATTGGGAATGTAGTAATAATAGTTACCATCTTCAGCGATACCGGTGAGTGCACTATCGATACCATCATAAAACCCTTCCATGATAAGTTCAGAATTTTCGCTACTCTCTTCAAAAGAAACGTGAAGGTCGTTATTCACCCGCTTAGTGACAATATGATGTGGAGCATAGCCCGTTGATTCATCAAGAAGTTCGTAGTTCACTTTATCGACAGCTTTTATTATTGTAGGTTTGCCGTCCTGTGTAATAACTTTGTGCTCAGAAATAGTTTTTACTGTGTCATTTACTTTTACAACTATGGTATTCATAACATCATCCTTAATTAACTCTAAGTCAATAAATATCAATATAAAATTAGGAGTTAGTTTAATTAATCCGCTTAAACAAATATATAAATATCGCTATGCGCTTTTTGATTTATTACTCTTTATATCGATAAAATATCCTTTATATTCGTTATATTCACTAAAGTGGTTTTATCGTACTTCTTTTAAGAAATATCGTTAAATAAAGATTTTTATTCTCAAAAAAATTTAAATAGACTGTTTTTTTAGCTTTTTATTTAAATTATTACAATCTGATGGCACTCGACTGATTTGATGATTTTGACGAGTACTGGTCTTCATTAATAGCAATGCTTCATCAGCGGGTACCTGTTGAATAACAGGGCTACCTTCTTTTGATGAAGCAATTTGTAGATAAGTCGTCGTTTGAGGGCTAAGTTGATACTGTTTAGAGTAAGTAGTAATTTTGCCAGTTTTTTCGTTTACTACTTTGGCATTGATAAGTTGTAATCCGTTACAGACTCTAATATCTGAATAGTGTCCGTTTGTCAGGCTCGTCTGGAACGCACTACTAGGGCCCATGCCTACATTGATATTACGTGGATTAATACTACTTGATGGGGCAGCATTATTGGCATTACGGAAGAATACGATTCTACTTTCCATTTCTTGTAAGGAGTCATCAGGCATAACTTTAAACACTTCATGATTTTTTGCCCAATTGGTCTTGATTTTGCTATCAGAGAGAGTTGATCGCTGATTCTCTTTTATGGTCTGACAGCCTGTTACGCTCATAGCTACAAACAATGTAGCCGATAATAATATTTTTCTTTCCATAGTACTTTCTCCTTTTAAAAAACAACCTAATAAATGATAATTAATCTTATTTCCTGCACATCCAATAGACTTATATAAAAAATTATTATAGTTATTTCGCTAATGCATAAACATTACTAACGCAACATTGCATTTATTCAAAAATATACATAAAAATTAACTTTATTAAGCTAAATAAACCACAAAAAAACATCTTATATATAAATATATAATAGAGCTGCAATAAAGACAACGTCTGTCATAGGATTAATTATTACATTTATTTTCATCGACTATTATTAATATTTATTTTTCATTAAAATTAATTTGAATGATTGCTCAAAATCAATTTTTACTAGAAAAATATTTTTCTATTCATAACAAATCACGATAAATTTTTTTAAAAAGTACTGGCGTTTTCTATACCACAGACTTTGGTCATCATTAGTTACCACGATATAATCCAATTCAGAGCGTTTCTGTACAAGAAATTCTAGTTTGAATACTATATGTGCAGCATACTAAGCGAATAGATACCTGTAATAAGCTTATAAAGGCCTTATCATTAATACCGATATAAAGAACTCCTACAGTCCACCCTATACGAGTTATAGTCAGCGAACTTCTAAACCGCTACGGCGTTACCCTCCTTAGATGTACTACTTGTACAATCTGCAATCGGCTGCCTTGTAGCCATTTTAGAGTTCTTTGACTATAGATAAGGTTTCAGGCTTTCTTAGCCTATTATTTATCTTACTTACCTTCGCCTTTCTTGTATTTCAATCAAATTGAACGAACTGTAAACTTTAATGAATTAATATAAGGAACGAATCAACATCAGAAAAGATGTCTTAGGAGGTTTTGAATACAAAAAAAAGCTACGATACACGTTGGCATCGTAGCTTTTAGATGAGACAAGTATTTTATTAGATTAAGATTTATCTATAACGGCTCTTAGCGCTCGCCTAAGCCCTCTGAGAACGTCTTGGTAATGGGTTTGGTCAGATAAGACAATACAGAACGCTCTTGCGCTTTGATATCAACGGAAGCCGTCATACCTGGTTTAATCACAATTTCTTCACGGCGACCGGCAAACTCAGCACCTGTGATTTTTATCTGCACGCGATAATAAGGCTCTTCCCCTTTAGGCGTCTGCTCCATTAGAGTATCAGGACTGATATAGATCACATTACCATTCATTGCACCAAAGATAGAATAATCATAAGCGTCTAACTTGACACTAGCAGCCTGTTGCTCTTTAACATAAGCAATGTCTGCCGGACTGACCTTTGCCTCAACGATAAGATCACTACTGGTTGGTAGTATCTCCATGATAATCTCACCGGGCTTCACAACACCACCAATAGTGGTAATAAGAATATTATTGACCTTACCATCTGTAGGAGCGAATAGGTTTTTCTCTTCTAGTACTTGTGAATGATCGCGCAACTGCTCAAGCTCAACATCCAGCTCTTCTTGCGACTTAGTCATCTCTGACTGCGCTTCCTCAAAGTACTTATTACGCTTGTTTGTAATCTGCGCCTGAATCTCAGCAACTTGCCGGCGCAACTTAATCACATCGGCTTGACTGACATCACCATAAGCTAACAACGGCTCATTCATACTCAGTTCTTGTTGTGCCAGTACCATCATTCTCTGTAATGAGTTAACATCTTGATCAATCGCTTGGCGACGACGATTATATAGCTGCGTTTGGTTTTCGATATATTCGCTATAATTTTTGATACCCTCTGGGAAAACCAGTGGTCGTTCAAATATTTCAGCTTCTAATCGTGCTATTTTCGCTTTTAATGCAGCTATTTTTGATCCTGAGTTGGCCACTGCTGCTTGTGCGCGCTCTTCTTCTAGTCTGACTAGCAGCTGACCTTTCTCAACTTCTTCGCCTTCTTTGACTAATATGTCAGTCAGCACGCCACCTTCAGCTGCTTGAATGTCTTGCGTACGAGCGCTAGCAATGACCGTAGCAGAAGCTCTGGTTACTTGATCGATTTGAGCAAAGTATGCCCAGACAATCAACACCAAAATTCCGAGTAAAGCGCCCCAAATAATAATGCGTGTGCGCCCAACTTTTGGATCATGAGTTTTATGCTGATAGTTATTCATGGTCGTTTCCTAGATTGTCGCTGTTATCGCTATTGTCATTACTATTCGTTGACGTCTTTTTATTACTGATGACCGTCACTTTAGGGTTACTCACTTTAATGGAAGTTTTATTTGCTTTTTGTTGTGTATCGTTACCTTGTAATTTTTCTAACACTTGTGCTTTGGGGCCATCCATAACGATTTGTTGATTGTCCATAATAATGATGCGATCAACCAACTGCAGAAGAGGCATTTTATGTGTAGCAACAATCAAAGTCTGCTCATCTCTAAACTCTTTTTTAAGGACATCAATACACTGCAACTCTTGGCGATTGTCCATCGATGCGGTTGGTTCATCCATGAGTAGTATAGAAGGCTTGGTTAATAGTAGACGAGTAAAGGCAACCAATTGCTTTTGCCCACCTGACAGTCCTTTACCACCTTCACTAATCGGCAAATCCAAACCGCTAGAGTGGCTGGCCACGAGTTTTATCAAACCCGTTTTGATAAGAGCATCACGCATGACATCATCGCTAGGTGCAGGCAGTCCAATCAACAGGTTTTCGCGCAATGTGCCTTCAAATAGCCTGTGGTCTTGTTGTAGATAACCTAACTGCTCACTCATTGACTCACGACTAATCTGCTGGATATCCAGACCATCTAACAATATACGACCTTGCGTTGGCGCATATAACCCTGATAGCACTTTGAGCAGCGTTGATTTACCAGAACCAATTGGCCCCAGTACCGCAATTCGCTCGCCTGCTTTTACATTAAGCTTATTGATAGCCAGTGCTGGTTGGTCATTGTTTTGATAGTTAAAGGTGACTTTATCTAGAATAAAGTTACCAGCAATCCGGCTAGGTGACAGTGGATGACTGACACCATGGTTGTCCTGCTGCAGTGAAAACAGTTGCTCAATATTAAGCTTAGCTGCTTTAGCATGTGAAGCTTGCACTAACAATCCTGGAATGCTCATGACCGGTGCTAAAATACGCCCGCCCAAAATAGAACACGCTATCAAGCCACCCATCGTCATGTCACCAGACATCACCACAAATGAGCCAACAATGACGATGCCGACATAACTGGTCTGCTGAATCATCTGCGATAAATAACTGAGATTATCGTTAGCATGCTTCATATCTAGATCGTTTTTGGTCGTGATATTCATCACATCTAGCCAGCGCGACAGAAACTTCCAATTACCTGCGCCTGCCTTAATGGTCTCGACACCTTCTACCGTCTCAACCAAAATACCTGTCTTACGATAAGAGGCTGATGCGCCAATCGATGCGATATTGTCGATTTTTTTGCGGGCACTCAAACCCAATATAATGGCTATTATTGCCGCTATGATAGGCACCAAAGCTACTAATGGATTACCGATCACGACAATCAAAGACACAAAAATAATGGACATCGGTATATCAACGAGACCAAACAAAGTACTGGCGGTATAAAACCCTCGGACTTGTTCGTAGCCACGAAGCTGCGCCGCCATCGAGCCGACCGATCCTGGCATCTGATCAATACGTACATTTAATAAGCGCTGAAATACCTCACGTGACAAGTACTGATCAAGATTGACCACCACTTTATCCATAATCTTTGAGCGTGCAAACTTCATAAACGTTTCGAATAAGATGACCAGTCCTACACCGCTTGCCAAGATAATTAGGGTGTACTCACTACGCGTCGGAATCACTCGGTCATAGACCTGCATGGAAAACAGCGACACAGCGAGCGCCAGCATGTTAATCAAAAATGAGGCGACCACTGCTTCGACGATGATACCGCGGTAGTTTTTGAGGTCTTTTTTGAGTAGCTGATCAAATGAAGATTGCTTGCGTTTGCTAGGCTCTTCCTCTAAACGAACCCGCAACGAATGCACAAAATCAGTCCCTGAATGTGCGGTAACATTATCAAACTGCTTAAAATCCCATTTTCCTTGCGGATTAAGTTGCTGAATGATACCCCAACCTTGTGTAGGATGCAGGGCCAATAATGGCAAAAACGCGGCGTCGGGTACGGGTAGAGACTCAGGTAATTGCTCAATACCTAACTGTCCTAATACTTGAATAATGTCTGAAAGCGTTGATATACTTGGCTGCTGATAGATAACACCCTGCAATCTGACATTATCGATAGGATAACCTTGCTCTGTTAGCAAGGTACGTAATGCGTCTGCCAACGATAATGCATGTGTATCTAGAGGATCATTGGGCGTTGTTATCGATAGTTGTGTTGTAGCATCTGCCATCAGCTCACTATCCGATGTTTTGTCATTAGAGGCTGGAACCGGTGTGCTCATGATAAATATATCCCATGGATTAAACTAATAATAAATAATGAAACAATACGTAAAAATAAATGCGTAAAAATGATTGTTTATGACTGCTTATGAATAGGTGGCTTGCCAGCCTTTTATGGAATATCTGTGAGCAGCCCTGTGTCACTAGCGCTACTACTAGGATAATCATAGGCATCATAAGAATCGTTCATAGGATACGTCACCATGTCTTTATCTTTCATAATGATAGGCTGTATGGCGGAGTTCTCTGTTCGCGGCGTTGTACTCTCCTGACTCTTCAGCCAATTTTTGACAGGATCTAGGGGTCTATATAGCGATTGTGACTCACGGCTCTTGCCATACTGTTGCCAAGACATCAGACCAAAATCAACTTGCAGCTTATAGTAAGCGGCGATAATAGAGGTTTGAATTTCAACCAGCTGTGCTTGATATTGAGAATGCTCACGTACCGCGTTGAGGACTTCTAGCCAAGATTTTCGACCCGCAATGAACTGACGACGATAAGAGCTGACAACAATCTGCGCGCCTGCAACGGCTGCAATCAACGAACGCTCTTGATCTTTTGCACTGGCGAATTGCTGATATTGTGTCTGTATGGTTTCGAGCACAAGTCGCCTTGACGCCTCTTTTGACTGCTCTAAGCTATTCACCCGAGAGGCTGAGGCTCTTGCTAGTGCTAAGCTGGAAAACCCTGCACCAGGATTGTAGCTAAGCCCTACTGAGAATTCACCTTCACTATTGTTGTTATCCTCGTGATAATAGTCATACGCATATTGCGCATATAAGGTCGGATAGCTAGAGGACTGCTGTGACTTAACACCTTGCTTGGCAGCCTCGACTTGATACTGTTCTTTGACGACGGTAGGATTATAAAAGCTGGCTTGATCGAAGGCCATTTTTTCAAAATCTTGCGAATAGCTCTTAGCACGGCCAACGAGCTCAGTTAAATTCTGTGCAGGCAATTCGTTAGCTGATATTCTACGACCAGTAATTTGCTGTAATCTCGCGATGGCGATACGCTGCTGCTCAACCGTACCTTGATAAGAGTTTTGCTCCTGTAGGATACGGTTAGACACCAAATCCATATCGATACGAGCAGAGACGCCTTGACTCACACGGCGTTTCATCATTTCCTCAAACTCTGCCAACAACTGCAGATTATCATAATAGACCTGCTGTTGAGAGACAGCGGTCATATAGCTTTGCCATGCCTCAATCGTGGTTTTGGCAACTTCATTTTGTTTTTCGTAGACAGTTTCTGTTGCTGCCTTGTCATCAAATATCGCTTGGTTAATATCGGCAGTCAGCTTGCCTCCAGTCCATAATGACTGGCGTATTTGTAACTGCGATATCTGGCCATCGTCGTTATCATAACCTGATGAAACGCTAGGCTCGGGCAACATATTGAGCTTCGCTGCGCGTATACTCTCTGTGGTTGCTTGTTGCTCTGCACGTGCTGAACCAACTAAAGGGTGCGTCTGAATGGCTTGGCTAATAAGCGTATTCATGTAACCATCAGATTCTGCTGCGAATGCTGCACTCGATAGAGACATTAGCAACAGACTGAATGCCACGCCATAGTACCTACGTATTGCTACAACTACCATATGGGGCAGCCCTCTTTTCAATGGGTCATAATAATAAACTTTCATTTAGTTTGGCTCAGTCCTGCTTTAATAAAATAAAGAATTGCAATGCTTTACAAGCGGAAGTCTGTCATTATTTGCTAAGTATTATTGCTATCACTACGCTGTAGTTTATACCATGTCTATAGATAACTAAACCATCATATTGATTGAACACGTCTCTATAGTATCTATAATTTTAAAAACATCTGACAATAATACTTTAGAAAAGATTAACTAATGTCCAATATTTAGTTTCAATGTGGGGATCAAAAACCATGACACAACGCTTGCCATCACCTACCCCGCCTACCAAACCAAAAGACAAATCAATGCTCGCCATTGTGTTAGCTGTGCTGCTACACATTGTGATAGCTATCATCATCTATTTCACTGTTTTTGATGACAATACCTCAAAATCGACTGACTCAACATCTGCACTTGAGTCTTCAGAGTCGCTATCTATCGTAGAAACAATCGAAAAACCACCCTTATCAGCATCTGATGAAACAGCAGCAGCCGATACTACGAAAGAAGCAACGACACAATCTGGAGCAATATCGAAACAAGCATCATCTGACAATGCTAAAACGGCAGCCATCACCAACAATAATGTCGCTACTAAAAACACGGCTGCTATAAAAAAACCATCATCGACTCAAAATAATACACCAAAAACTAATGACAACTTGAGAGCAGAACAAGCACTCTCTGATGAGAATCAAACTCGCCTAAAATCCACCATAGACAATCAAGACAGCACACCTGAATACACGCTCAAAAAAACCAAGGAATATGAATCGTTAGATACAGAGATCGATAAAGACAGCGAGCAACTGGCCAAACTCATTGACGAAGTCAAAAAACGCAATCAACAGCAGATCGAACAACAGCGAACAAATACGTTAGGCTCGCAGTCGATACCCAATTCTGTACCAAAGCCAGCGGCCATAACCTCTGAGCAACGACCTCAGAGTAAAACGGATACTACCTCACCACCGTCCAATGGTGACTATCCTATTACGCCTATCAAACCGATTACTAAGTAATAATGGATATAACCTGTCCACAATAAAACCACTGCGGTGTTAAACTCGCCTCGCAAATCACACTAATATATCACTTGTAATCAGTTGCCGTATATCTAGTCCAGACTCCCTCTAACCAACGATATCAAACACGACATAATAAAAAAGCCATAATGAATTATGGCTTTTTTACATTTAGTTAACGAATAGATATTAAAGCAAGTGCCTGTTAATCAGTGCAACTAGATTACCGTCGTAGTGATATCTGTATCAATATATAGTGCAACGCTTGAGTCCGTCGTACTTTGATACAGGTTATATCCGGCTTGATCTGACGTTTGCTGCTTCACAAACTCCGATGTTAGTGATACTTGATCGTTATTATCACCACTGACGAATAGCTGATTATTGCTATCGGTCGCGTTAATGACATCGCTAGTGCTCAGATTGGTCAATGATTGCGCGCCATTGCCTGTTATATCGAGAACTTCAAAGTTATCAAGCACTGATGAGTCAAAGCTACCAAAATTTATACTAGTATCAGTAATCAGGAGTGTGTCACTGCCATCGCCACCATTGATGAGTAGGTCAGCAGCATCAAACACGATGGTGTCATTACCCGCACCGCCATCTATCGTATCAGCATCTGCACCGCCACTGATCGTATCATTCCCTTCACCACCATTAATAACATCATCACCTGCACCGCCATTAATAGTATCATTACCCGCGCCGCCGTCAATAGTATCCACACCAGCACCACCGTTGAGGGTATCGTTACCTGTGCCGCCACTAATAGTGTCATTACCACCGCCACCAGTAATCGTATCATTGCCGGCGTTACCCGTCAGGATGTCATCTCCGGCATCGCCATTTAGGGTGTCTTTACCACTACCACCGATAAAGGTGTCATTACCAGCACCACCAGAATAGGTAACTGCTGAAGTTTGATTGACTGAAATCAAGACATCATCTTCAGTGGTACCGTTAAAAATTAAAGTCGAACCAATATTAACAGAAAGATCTGCTGTAGCCGTGGTCAAAGAACTCTGATTGGCTGACTCAACCGTCTGTAGGCTGATCTGTAACGTACCCGTATATGGTGTGGCTCCTTTTACAAGCAAATCATTCAATTGCTCTGGTGTGACACCTGTAATGGTATACGTGCTATTAGCTGCATCCCATACAACATCTACAACAGATCCGCTTTTAGTTTTAACGTCGAGCACATTACCATACAGGTTAGTGCCCGTCAGTATCACATTGACCGTTTCACTACCATCAATATCGACCATATCCGCATTCAAATTAAGCGCTGTCCACTTACCTTGAGAACCAAGTACAGAGGTAGGGTTGAACTCGATAGCATCAGCAACAGGAGTCACATCTAGATCTATAATTAATGGATCACTGGCCATACCGCTATTATTAATTACTGCCATCTCAATACCAGTAACGACGCCACTGACATCGGCAGGAGGTGCAATAAAGATATTATCCGTCTCACCTGTGGCACCGCTATTAACATTTGCCAGCTTACTGGTGTCAATTGACCATGCATTGTTGCCATTGCCATCTGAGTCACCATTATTGCTGGCTAGCACCACATCGCCAGATGTATTGGTGTAATACACCAAATAACCATTAGGCACTTCATCAATCGTAATCGCAGCAGCCGTATCATTTTCATCAACAGCATTTATTTTGTAATCTATCGGAATTTTGGTATCTTCATCGCCAATAGCTATTGCATCTACACCATCATAAGCAATGGACAGATTATCAGGCTGCGCCGCAACCGTAATGTCATAGCTGTGCTCATAGGTTAGTGTCCCGCTATCATAACCACTGATATTGTTGACCTCTGTGTGCGTTGTATAGACCTTGACAATAGCCGTGCCGTCTTCGTTGGCGGCAGGGGTATAGTTAACGGTGATGCTATCAGCAGGGTTCACACCATCAATGGTGGCGTCTGTGTCTGCGACATCTACCACGTAATACGTACCAGCCGGAATACTACCTATCTCTCCATCTGCTAAAGTAACGGCAACTAATGCCGTGCCAGTACTGTCAGTCAATACACCAGTGGTGCTATTAACATTGGTTAGGCCAGTCTCATCGAGTTGCAAATAAAGCTTACCATCGACGAGAGAAACATAGTCCCCATCGGCATCATTGGTCAAATTGATATTAATAGCGACAGAGGTGTCTTCATCTGTTGAAACCGTTGTCTTCTCGCCATCATTATTCATTAGATCTGTAACTGGTTTTATTTCGACACTGACATCGATATCATCACTGGTTTCTAGCCCTACATTGTTTAGTGCTGTAAATTCCACACCAAAATTCAGATTTTGACTGGTGTCTGAATTATCGTTGGTACTGAAATCTACAGGTGGTGTCAACGTCACCGCAGCGAGCGCTTCATTAGGTGTTAGACCATTGGCATTGTCAACACTGACCAGCCATTGGCCACCAATCTGTTGCACCGTGACAGCTGCGTTTGTACTGCTCAACAAGACACCATCGGGTAAATCAGTTAATGAGAAAGTGTAAGAGCTGACAGTGCTCGCTGTGCCCGTCTTTAATGTTGCATTTATCACATCAGACAACTTAAAAGCGACATCTTCTTTCTGAGACAGTGGCGGTATAGTCTCAAGCGGCGCAATCAAATCAGGATCGATAGGATTCTCACCTGTACCATCTCTATCTAAATTGAGCACAAAGATATCAGATACACGTGCTTCACTACCGCTCAAGCCTACTCCGTTAATATCTTGAGTAATACCAGTGACCGTCACTGTGAAATCGCCCTCAGGAATATTGGCGGTATTTGGATCGCGGGTGAGTTGGAGCGTATAGCTTGGTGCAGTGGGACCAGTGATCGCTGGATCTGGAACATCCACATACCACGTACCACCAGATAAAATACCACCCTCTACAATCACACCCGCTGGCACACCTGTGATCTCCAAGCGCGTAAATGACTCTGAGCCATCTTGATCATCTGACGATAGCGACACAATAACCTCAGCATTATCATCATTAGCACTGCTAATAACGATAGTATTGTCAGTTACATCTAATTCAATACTAGGCGCATCCGTCACTGCTTGGAAAGTAACATCGATATTGGCACTGCCCGTTATCGATGTGCTACTAATCGTCGAGTTATCCGCTAATGACGCCGTATCAGTATAAGTGTAATCAAAAGGTATCGTGACATTGGCATCGCTATGACGCTTGTCATCATCGTATATCATCTCGATAACTTGGTCTGGCGTAAACGTCAAAGATGGCGGTGGATTAGTAGTTAAGTCAATCTCGACATTGTCGACACGTAAGATGATATCTTTAGCCAGCAGGTCAGCTACTGATAGCGTGACACTTTCAAGCGCTTCTTGACCTGTAGTTAAAACACCCTGATCTGTCGTCGTAAAGGCTGATTTAAAGTCAATGGTCGACCATGTATCTTCTACAGCGAGCACTTGCGGATCATTGACCTCACCATCAGCGGCATCTGGCGTAACAACAAGCGATACGGTTTGGGTATCGTGCGTGGCGCTATTACCAGAGACTGTTTCGGTCGTGGTGCCTGTGATAGTGAAATCTACTTCACCAGCAAAATTATCAGGGGTGACCAGTTGCGCGCTACCATCTTGTAGAGACTCTAAAGACACAGACCAACTACGAGACTCACCACTACCGCCTAAGAACACTGCACCTGTGATATCAAACCCAATCGGCACGCCTGTCACTTTATAAGTGACTTGCTCTGCCGCTGGAATATCAACGTCATACGGCGTAATCGCAGCAGCATCAGAGAAAAACTCTGATAACGCTATCAGGTTATTGGTATCTAGTATGTCTTCTGCGATAGTATAGGTGTAAGCTTTACCATTGACATCAACGGTTGCCAGTTCATCATTTAAGATAAGATCCGCTTGACCGAAAACACGAATAGGCAAGTTCAGTACCGCACTAGACGCGCTGGTATTGCCATCACTTTCTACACTCACTGCAGATACTTTCAAGTTGACAGTACCACCAAAGTTTTCAGCTGAGACAAAGTATAGGTTGTCTACTACATTAGTATAATCTGATATTGTCACTGAACCACTGCTAGTATCTAACAGCGTTACGGTGCCATTATCATCAACATACAGCTGCGCGCCTGCTGGAATATCATCGATAGTCACATTATAAACTTCTGATCCATCGTTATCACGCGAGCTTGGGCGAATATTTAGCTTAATGCCATCTTCAGGAGTGACAACAGCTGGCATAACTGTACCATCACGTTCATTCTTACCGACGATTGCTTGATCTTCAAAACCGGTTGCAGGATCAACGCCCAACGAGACAACATCTGCAACTCCTTTAACGGTAAAGGTCAGGTAGCTCTCACCACTGGTTGTCGTCACACTACTATCCGTATCTTCATCATAGTCGGTGGTGATAGCTTCTACCTTAACCGCTGTACTGGCTGTGGATGCCACATTGTATTCGCTATAATCATCAGGCGGTGTAACCGTTACGCTATTGAGGTAAGCCGCTGGAATATCCACACCACTACCGCTATCAGTCAGACTAACCGTAACACCTGCACTATCAATATAAGTAAATACAGCCCCTTCGATAGCAGTAAAAGTACTGCCATCTTTGTTACCAAACGTTAGGTGAGCTTCTGTTTGCTCAGAATCATTAGCATCAGTGGTATGGCTTTCTGTTCCAAAATCGATTGAATCATCTTGATTAGACCAGCCATCTATTAGGTTAAACGCACCATCAGTACCCAAGTTAAAGGCCGCATCTTCTTGCGCCGCTGTTGTGTATACATGGTCCGGATTGATGGTTAGGTCAATTGTGCTATCACCATCCATATCGCTACCGACAACTTCAGCAACAGGTGTAATGGTGACCGTTTTGGTCAATGTTGTTGTGGCAATATCGACATTGAGATCGTTATCATCATCAAGATCCGTACTAACCAAATCAAAAGTGATGTCAGTATCGGTTGACGATTGAGCAGTTGGTGTGAGTAAAAATCCACTCAAATCAGGGGAGTTAGTCATATTAATGGTAATAATATTACCAGCCTCCACCGCTATACCATCAGTATCGGTATAGGTCCAACCTGCTGGTAATTCAAACTTGATTTCAGTAACAATTTCTGGCACTGCATTACCTGACTGGTCATCACCAACTCGGAAATTAAATTCGGCAAGCGAAAACGAAGTATCTTCAGTGGTGCTAACATTATTCGCTGCTACTACTCCAGCAACTGGCGTCACGGTCATATCAACCGTAACAGTACTGATTATCTCAACCGTTTTGTTTGCTGGGGTCGAATCAGCATCGTGGTCTTGGGTATATAGAGATACAGTAATACTATCCATATCTTGTGAGTTATAGTCAGCTGACTTAATACTAATCTTAGGTTCTGAGCTACCACTCACAGCCAACGTAGTAGAGGTAGGTGACGCAGAATCCAAACCAAGTAATACCTGACCATTACTATCAACAGTATACTCAGTCGCCGTACTGCTACCAGCAGGTGTGAATGAGACAACAGCATCTGGCTGTAAGCCGCTAATAACGAATCCATAGGTTTCTGTACTACTATTACCTGCTGACACCAAATCGCCAAATGCAGTAGTGATTGGCAAGTTAATATACTCGCCTTCTTTAGCACTAATAGTATAAGCACTACCAGCCACAACCCCGGTATCACCTACCACTGTCGTATAGCCAAAGGTACTGACATCATCGCCAGTGCCATTATTGTTACTGCTATCGGTTACTGCTTGTACGTTGACACTAATGGTCATATTGGCAGTAACCCCTGCTACCCCTGAGACGATAGCACCCGTACTATCGACCTCATACTCAGTAACAGACATTCTAAACGAGATATTAGTGGCACTATCTGTAGGTGGGGTTAGCGTCATCGCTTCAAACTCAGCAGTAGTCATGGTAATGGTTGGTGTACCAACACTGCTAATGACATTAGCATCACTAAGCAAAATAGTGATATTACCGCCTGATGCAGTAATGCTACTGCTGCCATAGTTCAAAGTAACACCAGTAGGAACGCTCCTCAAGGTGATCAATCCAATACGTTCTGAGCTATCATCTGTATTACTGGTAAGATCAACGCTGTCTGAAATAATTGGTGCTGTTAACCCTAGTGCCACAGTTGTGTCTTCATTAGTCGTTACTGAAACACTAGACAGCGTAGGCCTATCTGAAACTGGAGTAACGGTAATATCAAGAGTCTCAGAATCTGCAGATCGACTGGCATCACCTACTGGTAAACCGTTCGATACGTTAGCGGTAATGGTTGGAACAGTACCACTATAATTTGCCGTTGGTACAAAGGTATAGCTACCATCACTGTTGACTGTGAGCTGACCTATTGTGTTTCCATCTATTGTAACGGCCGTTGCAGCATTAGTTCCTGCTGTGACTGAAACTGTTGTACCATTAACCTCATAACTCTCTACGGTCAGCGTTTCTCCGAGGTCAACATCGTCGATATCATTATCGAAAATATTACCAGTTAATGTGACATCTTCCTTAACCGTTTTAGTGTCGTTAACGAGTGCAATACCATCATTGGTACCAATAATGGTCACTTCAACGTAGCGAATTTCACTAGTGCTGATTTCGTTACCATCAGCAGCTGTAGTAACACCTTCATTATCGTTAACTTGTACAGCGTAACGAATAGTGATGGTTTCTCCTTCAGGAAGGAAGTCAAGAACCGTTGCAGCAGCATCAATACTCCAGTTACCCGCCTCAAAACTGCCTGCATCATTTTCTGCAGTAAATATGCTTGATAAGGCTGCTTTCTGAGCAGCTGACAATGGATTAATATCTGTAAAGGTCGAATTATTTGGACCATACACGTAGATGTTTTCTGCAGCTAGTTCAGTAATCGTCGGCTCATCACTGTCATCAGCATCCGTAAAGCTGATGGTACCAGTTCGAGTAATAGCAATATCATCAGCCTGCTCGGTTATTGCGGCAGCTGTTTCAATAATATTATTACCATTAGCGGTGTTGGTGATGACAGGTCTGTCATTAGTACCGTTGATCGTAATGGTGAGCGTTGTCATACTACTATCGCCATCAGCATCTGTGATGGTGTAGTTGAACGTTTCGGTTAAGCTTTCATCTACAGCAAGATACTGTGCTGCATCGTTATCGAGATCATAACTATAGCTACCATCAGAATTAAGCGAAAGCACACCATAGTCGCCTTGTGTATTGCCACCTACTGTACCCGCCACCGTGGTAGATGTGACTGATTCTATCGCCGTAACAAGTGTTGCGTCTGCCGCTAAACTGTCGGCGACATCTGTTGCAGCTGCACCAGTAGCCGTGAGCACGTTACCTGTTACTTTGTCTGTTTCTTCAGTAAGACTATTAATATCTGGATTGGCTGTAGGCGCGGTATCAATGATTCGAATATCTAGCGTGTCAGATGAAGTTCCACCTGCACTGTTGGTAAGATTGACGGTAAACTGGTCTAATACATTGTCACCAGCGGTATTATGCGTTTCGGCACTGCCATCTTCAGTATATGCATAAGTGAGCGCGCCTGTGGCCGAGTTGTAACCAGTAATAACCAGTTGTCCTTCGCTACCATTGATAATGACAGGGTTAGCAGTAGTGGCTGTGGTCACATCCGTGTTATTTATAGTTAAAGCTGTAACACTTTGCGGGTTAGTGATGTTGATAGCGCCAGTCACAGTGTTACCTGTGCCTTCAACCACGCTGTTATCTTGTGGTGTTGTGGCTGCGTCAGTATCTTCAATGGTGATGGTTGGTGCTATATCATTGTCAGTAATGGCGGTAGTAACACTGGCTTGCGTGTTATCAATACTGGCATTCAGTGATGCGTTGGATAAAGCAATTGTATAGTTTTCAGAGTTTTCAAATAGATTATCGTCAGTGATGCTAACCGTAACCGTTTTGGTTACCTCACCTGGTGCAAAGGTGATGGTGCCTGAGTTTGCAACATAATCAGCCCCAGCCGTTGCCGTACCATTATTGGTCTCATAATCAACCGTCACAGCAGTTGATGACGGGTTGGTTAAGCTAACGGTGTAAGTGACCGTACCGACATTTTCATTAACTACGACCGCACCATCAATCGAAATAATGGGTGCGTCATCGTTGTCAATGATGTTACCTATTGCTGTACTTGGTGTGACTTGTCCGCTTGCACTTGCTGTAAGCGTGATAGTCTCATTCGGTTCATCAATATTGTCATCAATCGTAGGGACACGCACGATAATACCATTTGTACTATTGGCTGGAACATCGACACTAAAAGTGCCATCTACAGCAACAGTAACCGTGCTGAAAGTGTTGCCACCATCTAAGCTTACTTCGACAGGCGTGCCAGTATCTGTACCCAGTACCGCTGTACCATTCGCTAACGTCAGCGCTACTGTGGTATCAGACTCAGATACATTGCTTAAATCAACCGTGAACTCAAGAGCGTTGCCCTCAGTCACACTGTCTCCAGTAACGATCGCCGTAGGTTTATCACCTTCTTGAGGGGTACCATCTGCCGCGTCTTCATCTAATATGCTGCCCGTGGCAACGGTACTATCAATCTCTGCATTGTCAGCACTCGTGATCACAAAGCTGAGCTGTTCACTGTTTTCATAAATATCATCGTTGTTGGTGGTAACCGTGATAATAGGTGCAGCTGTACTGCCTGTAGGTACTTTGACGTCAAGCACCGTGGTGCCATCAAGTACCGCTTGAATGGCAGTACTACCAGTGATGGTCACTACGTTACCAGAGGAATTGGTATAAGTAATCGAAGCAATGTCGGATGCTTCTATATCACTGCTAGAATCAACAGAAACTTGTACTGTGGTGTCAAAGTTACTTTCATTATCTTGCTCAACCGTGTAGCTCAAGACATTGTCCACTCCTTCAATCGCCTGTGCATCAGTGGCGGTAATGCTAACGGTCGGTTTGTCGCCCTCGTTTACGGTGCCGTCTGTCGCGTCTTCATCGAAGATGGTGGCGCTGTCGGTGGCGGTGCCAATGCTGGCATTCAGCGCATTACTGATGCTCATGCTCAGCGCTTCTGAGACCTCATAGATGGCATCGTCATTTGGGGTGATGGTAAAGGTTGGCAGGATGCTGCTACCCGCTGGGATGCTCACACTAACCCCAGCAATGGCGTCAGCCACGCTGATGGTTTGCGTGCCATTGGCATCCGTAAAGGTGATGCTGTCAATGTCACTGGCATCAATGTCGCCAAGGTTTAAGGTAGCGGTGACGTTGCTATCTTTATCGGTTGCCCCTGTTTGGCTGATGGCAAAGACGATGCTGTCGCCTACACCTTCGGTGGCGCTGTCGGTCGTCGCTTCAATGTTCACGACAGGAATGGCGTCACCAGCATCATTAATGGTGCCAGTCCCTATCACGCCGCCAATCTCAAGCGTGGTGGTTTCATCGTTCTCTAAGATGGCGTCGTTCAATGCCGGATAGCTGACGGTAAAGTCAGTGACCCCAGCAGGAACGGTGATGGTGCCGGTGGCAGCGTCATAAGTGACGCCATCACTAAAGACTGGGACGTTGGTAAAGTCGGTCACCTCTGTGGCGCTATTACCCGCCAAGTCAAAGTCATAGGTGACGTCGGCTTCGGTGACGCCATTGACGGTGACACTGTGCACGAGGGTATCGCCCTCGATGGCACTGGCGTCGCCAACTGTGACGGTCGGTTTGTCGCCCTCGTTTACGGTGTTAGTCTGTCGCGTCTTCATCGAAGATGGTGGCGCTGTCGGTGGCGGTGCCAATGGCGGCATTCAGCGCATTACTGATGCTCATGCTCAGCGCTTCTGAGACCTCATAGATGGCATCGTCATTTGGGGTGATGGTAAAGGTTGGCAGGATGCTGCTACCCGCTGGAATGCTCACACTAACCCCAGCAATGGCGTCCGCCACGCTGATGGTTTGCGTGCCATTGGCATCCGTAAAGGTGATGCTGTCGATGTCACTGGCATCAATGTCGCCAAGGTTTAAGGTGGCGGTGACGTTGCTGTCTTTGTCCGTCGCCCCTGTTTGGCTGATGGCAAAGACGATGCTGTCGCCTACACCTTCGGTGGCGCTGTCGGTCGTCGCTTCAATGTTCACGACAGGAATGGCGTCACCAGCATCATTAATGGTGCCAGTCCCTATCACGCCGCCAATCTCAAGCGTGGTGGTTTCATCGTTCTCTAAGATGGCGTCGTTCAATGCAGGATAGCTAACGGTAAAGTCGGTGACCCCAGCAGGAACGGTGATGGTGCCCGCTACTGGATCATAGGTGACACCGTTGCTAAAGAGGAGATCAGCAGGGTCGCTACTGTAATCACCAGCGGTTGCACTGCCATCCGTTAAATCAAAGTCATAGGTGACGTCGGCTTCGGTGACGCCATTGACGGTGACACTGTGCACGAGGGTATCGCCCCGATGGCACTGGCGTCGCCAACTGTGACGGTCGGTTTGTCGCCCTCGTTTACGGTGTAGTCTGTCGCGTCTTCATCGAAGATGGTGGCGCTGTCGGTGGCGGTCCAATGCTGGCATTCAGCGCATTACTGATGCTCATGCTCAGCGCTTCTGAGACCTCATAGATGGCATCGTCATTTGGGGTGATGGTAAAGATTGGCAGGATGCTGCTACCCGCTGGAATGCTCACACTAACCCCAGCAATGGCGTCCGCCACGCTGATGGTTTGCGTGCCATTGGCATCCGTAAAGGTGATGCTGTCGATGTCACTGGCATCAATGTCGCCAAGGTTTAAGGTGGCGGTGACGTTGCTGTCTTTATCGGTTGCCCCTGTTTGGCTGATGGCAAAGACGATGCTGTCGCCTACACCTTCGGTGGCGCTGTCGGTCGTCGCTTCAATGTTCACGACAGGAATGGCGTCACCAGCATCATTAATGGTCTCAGTCCCTATCACGCCGCCAATCTCAAGCGTGGTGGTTTCATCGTTCTCTAAGATGGCGTCGTTCAATGCAGGATAGCTAACGGTAAAGTCGGTGACCCCAGCAGGAACGGTGATGGTGCCCGCTACTGGATCATAGGTGACACCGTTGCTAAAGAGGAGATCAGCAGGGTCGCTACTGTAATCACCAGCGGTTGCACTGCCATCCGTTAAATCAAAGTCATAGGTGACGTCGGCTTCGGTGACGCCATTGACGGTGACACTGTGCACGAGGGTATCGCCCTCGATGGCACTGGCGTCGCCAACTGTGACGGTCGGTTTGTCGCCCTCGTTTACGGTGCCGTCTGTCGCGTCTTCATCGAAGATGGTGGCGCTGTCGGTGGCGGTGCCAATGCTGGCGTTGATCGCATTGCTGATGCTCATGCTCAGCGCTTCTGAGACCTCATAGATGGCATCGTCATTTGGGGTGATGGTAAAGGTTGGCAGGATGCTGCTACCCGCTGGGATGCTCACGCTAACCCCAGCAATGGCGTCAGCCACGCTGATGGTTTGCGTGCCATTGGCATCCGTAAAGGTGATGCTGTCAATGTCACTGGCATCAATGTCGCCAAGGTTTAAGGTAGCGGTGACGTTGCTATCTTTATCGGTTGCCCCTGTTTGGCTGATGGCAAAGACGATGCTGTCGCCTACACCTTCGGTGGCGCTGTCGGTCGTCGCTTCAATGTTCACGACAGGAATGGCGTCACCAGCATCATTAATGGTGCCAGTCCCTATCACGCCGCCAATCTCAAGCGTGGTGGTTTCATCGTTCTCTAAGATGGCGTCGTTCAATGCCGGATAGCTGACGGTAAAGTCAGTGACCCCAGCAGGAACGGTGATGGTGCCGGTGGCAGCGTCATAAGTGACGCCATCACTAAAGACTGGGACGTTGGTAAAGTCGGTCACCTCTGTGGCGCTATTACCCGCCAAGTCAAAGTCATAGGTGACGTCGGCTTCGGTGACGCCATTGACGGTGACACTGTGCACGAGGGTATCGCCCTCGATGGCACTGGCGTCGCCAACTGTGACGGTCGGTTTGTCGCCCTCGTTTACGGTGCCGTCTGTCGCGTCTTCATCGAAGATGGTGGCGCTGTCGGTGGCGGTGCCAATGGCGGCATTCAGCGCATTACTGATGCTCATGCTCAGCGCTTCTGAGACCTCATAGATGGCATCGTCATTTGGGGTGATGGTAAAGGTTGGCAGGATGCTGCTACCCGCTGGAATGCTCACACTAACCCCAGCAATGGCGTCCGCCACGCTGATGGTTTGCGTGCCATTGGCATCCGTAAAGGTGATGCTGTCGATGTCACTGGCATCAATGTCGCCAAGGTTTAAGGTGGCGGTGACGTTGCTGTCTTTGTCCGTCGCCCCTGTTTGGCTGATGGCAAAGACGATGCTGTCGCCTACACCTTCGGTGGCGCTGTCGGTCGTCGCTTCAATGTTCACGACAGGAATGGCGTCACCAGCATCATTAATGGTGTTAAGTCCTATCACGCCGCCAATCTCAAGCGTGGTGGTTTCATCGTTCTCTAAGATGGCGTCGTTCAATGCAGGATAGCTAACGGTAAAGTCGGTGACCCCAGCAGGAACGGTGATGGTGCCGCTACTGGATCATAGGTGACACCGTTGCTAAAGAGGAGATCAGCAGGGTCGCTACTGTAATCACCAGCGGTTGCACTGCCATCCGTTAAATCAAAGTCATAGGTGACGTCGGCTTCGGTGACGCCATTGACGGTGACACTGTGCACGAGGGTATCGCCCTCGATGGCACTGGCGTCGCCAACTGTGACGGTCGGTTTGTCGCCCTCGTTTACGGTCGTCTGTCGCGTCTTCATCGAAGATGGTGGCGCTGTCGGTGGCGGTGCCAATGCTGGCGTTGATCGCATTGCTGATGCTCATGCTCAGCGCTTCTGAGACCTCATAGATGGCATCGTCATTTGGGGTGATGGTAAAGGTTGGCAGGATGCTGCTACCCGCTGGGATGCTCACACTAACCCCAGCAATGGCGTCCGCCACGCTGATGGTTTGTGTGCCATTGGCATCCGTAAAGGTGATGCTGTCGATGTCACTGGCATCAATGTCGCCAAGGTTTAAGGTGGCGGTGACGTTGCTGTCTTTATCGGTTGCCCCTGTTTGGCTGATGGCAAAGACGATGCTGTCGCCTACACCTTCGGTGGCGCTGTCGGTCGTCGCTTCAATGTTCACGACAGGAATGGCGTCACCAGCATCATTAATGGTGCCAGTCCCTATCACGCCGCCAATCTCAAGCGTGGTGGTTTCATTGTTCTCAAGAATGGCATCAGTAAGCGCAGGATAGCTGACGGTAAAGTCAGTGACCCCAGCAGGGACGGTGATGGTGCCGGTGGCAGCGTCATAAGTGACGCCATCACTAAAGACTGGGGCGTTGGTAAAGTCGGTCACCTCTGTGGCGCTATTACCCGCCAAGTCAAAGTCATAGGTGACGTCGGCTTCGGTGACGCCATTGACGGTGACACTGTGCACGAGGGTATCGCCCTCGATGGCACTGGCGTCGCCAACTGTGACGGTCGGTTTGTCGCCCTCGTTTACGGTGCCGTCTGTCGCGTCTTCATCGAAGATGGTGGCGCTGTCGGTGGCGGTGCCAATGCTGGCATTCAGCGCATTACTGATGCTCATGCTCAGCGCTTCTGAGACCTCATAGATGGCATCGTCATTTGGGGTGATGGTAAAGGTTGGCAGGATGCTGCTACCCGCTGGGATGCTCACACTAACCCCAGCAATGGCGTCAGCCACGCTGATGGTTTGCGTGCCATTGGCATCCGTAAAGGTGATGCTGTCGATGTCACTGGCATCAATGTCGCCAAGGTTTAAGGTGGCGGTGACGTTGCTGTCTTTATCGGTTGCCCCTGTTTGGCTGATGGCAAAGACGATGCTGTCGCCTACACCTTCGGTGGCGCTGTCGGTCGTCGCTTCAATGTTCACGACAGGAATGGCGTCACCAGCATCATTAATGGTGCCAGTCCCTATCACGCCGCCAATCTCAAGCGTGGTGGTTTCATCGTTCTCTAAGATGGCGTCGTTCAATGCCGGATAGCTGACGGTAAAGTCAGTGACCCCAGCAGGAACGGTGATGGTGCCGGTGGCAGCGTCATAAGTGACGCCATCACTAAAGACTGGGACGTTGGTAAAGTCGGTCACCTCTGTGGCGCTATTACCCGCCAAGTCAAAGTCATAGGTGACGTCGGCTTCGGTGACGCCATTGACGGTGACACTGTGCACGAGGGTATCGCCCTCGATGGCACTGGCGTCGCCAACTGTGACGGTCGGTTTGTCGCCCTCGTTTACGGTGTAGTCTGTCGCGTCTTCATCGAAGATGGTGGCGCTGTCGGTGGCGGTGCCAATGGCGGCATTCAGCGCATTACTGATGCTCATGCTCAGCGCTTCTGAGACCTCATAGATGGCATCGTCATTTGGGGTGATGGTAAAGGTTGGCAGGATGCTGCTACCCGCTGGAATGCTCACACTAACCCCAGCAATGGCGTCCGCCACGCTGATGGTTTGCGTGCCATTGGCATCCGTAAAGGTGATGCTGTCGATGTCACTGGCATCAATGTCGCCAAGGTTTAAGGTGGCGGTGACGTTGCTGTCTTTGTCCGTCGCCCCTGTTTGGCTGATGGCAAAGACGATGCTGTCGCCTACACCTTCGGTGGCGCTGTCGGTCGTCGCTTCAATGTTCACGACAGGAATGGCGTCACCAGCATCATTAATGGTGTTAAGTCCCTATCACGCCGCCAATCTCAAGCGTGGTGGTTTCATCGTTCTCTAAGATGGCGTCGTTCAATGCAGGATAGCTAACGGTAAAGTCGGTGACCCCAGCAGGAACGGTGATGGTGCCCGCTACTGGATCATAGGTGACACCGTTGCTAAAGAGGAGATCAGCAGGGTCGCTACTGTAATCACCAGCGGTTGCACTGCCATCCGTTAAATCAAAGTCATAGGTGACGTCGGCTTCGGTGACGCCATTGACGGTGACACTGTGCACGAGGGTATCGCCCTCGATGGCACTGGCGTCGCCAACTGTGACGGTCGGTTTGTCGCCCTCGTTTACGGTGCCGTCTGTCGCGTCTTCATCGAAGATGGTGGCGCTGTCGGTGGCGGTGCCAATGCTGGCATTCAGCGCATTACTGATGCTCATGCTCAGCGCTTCTGAGACCTCATAGATGGCATCGTCATTTGGGGTGATGGTAAAGGTTGGCAGGATGCTGCTACCCGCTGGAATGCTCACACTAACCCCAGCAATGGCGTCCGCCACGCTGATGGTTTGCGTGCCATTGGCATCCGTAAAGGTGATGCTGTCGATGTCACTGGCATCAATGTCGCCAAGGTTTAAGGTGGCGGTGACGTTGCTGTCTTTATCGGTTGCCCCTGTTTGGCTGATGGCAAAGACGATGCTGTCGCCTACACCTTCGGTGGCGCTGTCGGTCGTCGCTTCAATGTTCACGACAGGAATGGCGTCACCAGCATCATTAATGGTCTTAAGTCCCTATCACGCCGCCAATCTCAAGCGTGGTGGTTTCATCGTTCTCTAAGATGGCGTCGTTCAATGCAGGATAGCTAACGGTAAAGTCGGTGACCCCAGCAGGAACGGTGATGGTGCCCGCTACTGGATCATAGGTGACACCGTTGCTAAAGAGGAGATCAGCAGGGTCGCTACTGTAATCACCAGCGGTTGCACTGCCATCCGTTAAATCAAAGTCATAGGTGACGTCGGCTTCGGTGACGCCATTGACGGTGACACTGTGCACGAGGGTATCGCCCTCGATGGCACTGGCGTCGCCAACTGTGACGGTCGGTTTGTCGCCCTCGTTTACGGTGCCGTCTGTCGCGTCTTCATCGAAGATGGTGGCGCTGTCGGTGGCGGTCGCCAATGCTGGCGTTGATCGCATTGCTGATGCTCATGCTCAGCGCTTCTGAGACCTCATAGATGGCATCGTCATTTGGGGTGATGGTAAAGGTTGGCAGGATGCTGCTACCCGCTGGGATGCTCACGCTAACCCCAGCAATGGCGTCAGCCACGCTGATGGTTTGCGTGCCATTGGCATCCGTAAAGGTGATGCTGTCAATGTCACTGGCATCAATGTCGCCAAGGTTTAAGGTAGCGGTGACGTTGCTATCTTTATCGGTTGCCCCTGTTTGGCTGATGGCAAAGACGATGCTGTCGCCTACACCTTCGGTGGCGCTGTCGGTCGTCGCTTCAATGTTCACGACAGGAATGGCGTCACCAGCATCATTAATGGTCTTAAGTCCCTATCACGCCGCCAATCTCAAGCGTGGTGGTTTCATCGTTCTCTAAGATGGCGTCGTTCAATGCCGGATAGCTGACGGTAAAGTCAGTGACCCCAGCAGGAACGGTGATGGTGCCGGGTGGCAGCGTCATAAGTGACGCCATCACTAAAGACTGGGACGTTGGTAAAGTCGGTCACCTCTGTGGCGCTATTACCCGCCAAGTCAAAGTCATAGGTGACGTCGGCTTCGGTGACGCCATTGACGGTGACACTGTGCACGAGGGTATCGCCCTCGATGGCACTGGCGTCGCCAACTGTGACGGTCGGTTTGTCGCCCTCGTTTACGGTGCCGTCTGTCGCGTCTTCATCGAAGATGGTGGCGCTGTCGGTGGCGGTCGCCAATGGCGGCATTCAGCGCATTACTGATGCTCATGCTCAGCGCTTCTGAGACCTCATAGATGGCATCGTCATTTGGGGTGATGGTAAAGGTTGGCAGGATGCTGCTACCCGCTGGAATGCTCACACTAACCCCAGCAATGGCGTCCGCCACGCTGATGGTTTGCGTGCCATTGGCATCCGTAAAGGTGATGCTGTCGATGTCACTGGCATCAATGTCGCCAAGGTTTAAGGTGGCGGTGACGTTGCTGTCTTTGTCCGTCGCCCCTGTTTGGCTGATGGCAAAGACGATGCTGTCGCCTACACCTTCGGTGGCGCTGTCGGTCGTCGCTTCAATGTTCACGACAGGAATGGCGTCACCAGCATCATTAATGGTGCCAGTCCCTATCACGCCGCCAATCTCAAGCGTGGTGGTTTCATCGTTCTCTAAGATGGCGTCGTTCAATGCAGGATAGCTAACGGTAAAGTCGGTGACCCCAGCAGGAACGGTGATGGTGCCCGCTACTGGATCATAGGTGACACCGTTGCTAAAGAGGAGATCAGCAGGGTCGCTACTGTAATCACCAGCGGTTGCACTGCCATCCGTTAAATCAAAGTCATAGGTGACGTCGGCTTCGGTGACGCCATTGACGGTGACACTGTGCACGAGGGTATCGCCCTCGATGGCACTGGCGTCGCCAACTGTGACGGTCGGTTTGTCGCCCTCGTTTACGGTGCCGTCTGTCGCGTCTTCATCGAAGATGGTGGCGCTGTCGGTGGCGGTGCCAATGGCGGCATTGAGCGGATTGCTGATCTCAAGCACCAAACTTTCTGATTGTTCATAAACCAAGTCATCAACTACAGTAAAGGTAATGGCTGGTGCAGACGTGCTGCCCGCTGGGATTGTGACCTGAATACCTTCATCGAGGAATGTCTGAATATCTGTTACATTATCTAAAAATATAACCTTACCATTAATATCGGTATAGCTGATTGATGCAATATCAGCCGCTTCTATTGTGCTATCCGCTAACTTGACATCTACAGTCGTAGGAAATTCGCTTAAGTTGTTCTGAGATACTTCAAATACCAAACCATTACTAACACCTTCAATGGCTTCCGCTTTAGTCGCTGCGATATCAACCACTGGTTTGTCGCCACCCAAAGCTGGATTATTAGGATCCACAGGTGTACTGCCGTCAGTAGTGCCATCATCATAGATGGTCGTACTTACGGTGTCATCGTCAGTACTAATAGTTGCTGTTCCTGATGTGACTGCAACGACCTTAACGGTAAAGTTTTCTGGGCCTTCAAACACATTGTCATCAGTGATTGGTACAGTGACATCCACTGAGGTTTGTCCTGCTGGGATAGTAATATCTTGTGTCACAGGCGTTGTGTAATCAGCTGACCCTTCAGTACTGCCATCACTAATAATAACAGTAACGATCGTATCTTCAGTGCTCGGATTACTTAAGCTAACGGTATAAGTCGCTTCATTTGCACTGCCATCAGCAGCCGTTTCACTCAAGGTTTTAGTACCACTAATGCTCACAACTGGGGTGTCATTACCTACCGATAGATCAGTAGGATCAACTGGTGTGCTACCGTCAGTAGTACCATTATCATAAATGGTAGTTGTGACACTATTAATATCTGGTCCAACAGAGGCTGTACCGGATATGACTTCAGTTACCGTAACTATAAAGTCTTCTGGGCCTTCAAACAAATTGTCATCCGTGATCGGTACAGTGACATTCACTGACGTTTGACCTGCTGGGATAGTGACTGTTTGAGTTATAGGTGCTGTATAGTCCTCACTACCTTCAGTGCTACCGCCACCAATCGTAACAGCGACCACAGTGTCTTCATTGCTTGGTTTGCTAAGATTAATCGTATAGGTTGCTTCATTCGAGCTGCCATCAACAGTCGTTTCGCTCAAGCTCTCGGTGCCTGTGATACTAACTATTAATGGATAGTCTGCGGTGATAGTCGCTTGATTCGACTGCAAGCCATTGGTGTCAGATACTACATAGTCAACTGGTGTTGGATCAGTGATAAACCCCGACTCTGGTGTAAAGCTAATCTCTCCTGTCGCGGGGTCAACTTGCCAAGTACCTTCACCATCTACCACTAAGCTGGTGAATTCATTGCCTGTAACAGGGTCGATTAATTTGACGGTCGTTGGATCTAAGTCATTTTCAGAATCACTATCATTTGCCACGACATCGATGGTGATTGGTTGACCTGTTTCACCTAAGACAGTGTCATCTTCAGCAATAGGAGCAGTTTGTGGATAGTCAATAACGATGGTCGCTTGGTTCGACTGCAAGCCATTGGTGTCAGATACTACGTAGTCAATTGGTGTTGGATCAGCGGTAAAACCTGACTCTGGTGTAAAGCTAACCTCTCCTGTCATAGGATCAACTTGCCAAGTACCTTCACCATCTACCACTAAGCTGGTGAATTCATTGCCTGTAACAGGGTCGATTAATTTGACGGTCGTTGGATCTAAGTCATTTTCAGAATCACTATCATTTGCCACGACATCGATGGTGATTGGTTGACCTGTTTCACCTAAGACAGTGTCATCTTCAGCAATAGGAGCAGTTTGTGGATAGTCAATAACGATGGTCGCTTGGTTCGACTGCAAGCCATTGGTGTCAGATACTACGTAGTCAATTGGTGTTGGATCAGCGGTAAAACCTGACTCTGGTGTAAAGCTAACCTCTCCTGTCATAGGATCAACTTGCCAAGTACCTTCACCATCTACCACTAAGCTGGTGAATTCATTGCCTGTAACAGGGTCGATTAATTTGACGGTCGTTGGATCTAAGTCATTTTCAGAATCACTATCATTTGCCACGACATCGATAGTGATTGGCTGACCTGTTTCACCCAATACAGTGTCATCTTCAGCAATAGGAGCATTATCGTTATCGTTATCGTTATCGTTATTATCATTATCATCACTAGCGAGACCAGCAATCAAACCAACCAGTCCCAATCCAGCCGCGGCAGGTATCCACCAAGGTATGGCCGCTGCAATATACTCTTCACCGCCAAGCGCCTGTCCTTCTACATCACCGACTTCTAGTTGAGTCACATAATCGTAGGTTTCGCCAGTATCAGGAATGTAGTAATAGTACTCGCCATCTTCAGCAATACCGACTAAAGCACTGTCTGGATTATCGTAGAAGCCTTCTATAATCAGATCGCTGTCTACCCCTTCTTCTTCGAATGAGACATGCAAGTCGTTTTTTAGGCGCTTAGTAATAATATGGTTAGGAGCATGGCCAATAGCTGTGTCAAAAAACTCATAGTTGACGTTGTCGGTGGCAGTAATAACTGTTGGTATACCATCTTTAGTAATAACAGATACTTGGCTGATAGTTTGAGCGGCGTCATTAATTTTAATAATAATAGTATTCATTTTTTTACCTTTAATTTTAAATATTTCAGCTAAATTGTTTTTATATCAGGCAACTTCAGTTACCAAAGGACAATAAAATTATCAATGACGCACACCTTCTTCTACAACTGCGACCACACGGCGGTTGAGCTGACGGCCCTCTACAGTATCGTTACTAGCTCTTGGCTGTGTCTCTCCATAACCAATAGCACTTAGACGCTCAGCGTCGATGTCAAATTTCGAAATCAAACTCTCTTTGACAGCATTTACTCGGTGCTGTGATAAAACTTGGTTATAGCTATCACTACCGCGACTGTCAGTATGACCCTCAATGGTCGCTATTGTATTTGGGTATTGCGCCATAAAGTCCGCTAGTTCAGCTATTTTTGTATAGTATTCGGGTCGTACGACCGCTTTATCAGTCTCAAACAATACTTCAAGATCAATTGTCACCTTTTCAGCCAATATGGCAGGTTGCTCCACGACTGGTGGCAGCGTTACTGACGGTGTAGTAGCAATTACGGGTGCAGGACAGTTAGGAACGACTCGACTGATTTGATGCGTTTGATAACGCTTATTTCTTAGCAATGGTAATGCGCTATCTGTCGTTATTTGATTTAGCAGACCTTGGCCATTTTCATCCATATCTACATAAAAAAAGTATGTTTGACCACCAACTAATTGGTAATCTTTCTGCTCCGCCAACAAATCATTATCTTTAAAACCAGTTGCATGAGCACTTAGTTGGTTTGTGCCCACACAAGAATTGACCGCTGTATAATTGCCTGCATGCAAACTGACTTGAAATCTATTATTGATCGCAATATTGGCACTGGTTTGCTCAGGATCATCATCATTTTTGCGCACAAATATCAGTCGAGCTTCATCACTCGCAACTTGTTTCGCTAATACAGCACTGATATCACTGTCAACTTGATTATTCCATACAACATTATCAACACGGCGAGTATCTCCATCATTACCGATACGGCTGTTAGCCGTTGTGGTCGCACAGGCAGTCACCCCCAATAGCGTGGTTACTAGTGCCACTTCAACGATGATTTTTTTGAATACTTTGCCCATGATAATTTCCTGAGTAACCGTTTATTAAGCTAATATTGGTTAAATATATTGAGTTTTTGAATTAATTTCTGTATAAAAGATATATCGTATACTACGAATATAGTCCTTGATAACTTTTTGATAGCCTTTAACTTGGCAGAGCAACCTTCAAATGCTGCAAAAAACTAGGTGTTTGACGGATCACCCAATAGAAATACCATATAAATAACAACCAACTTCTGTTCCATCAGGCTCTATAAAAATTATACAGTTGTAGATATAACCTATATGGTTTACCCCTGTCAAAAAAATCAAATCCAAACACGATAAACGGCATATATTTTATGACCAGTTACCATTAAGTATGAATGTCTGCTGTCAATTTCGTAGTCATTAATTTAGAAGAACATATCCAATAATCTAACGACAAAAATCAAGCTAAATCTATTGTACGCTCTTATCTTTTAAGAGTTCCTAAGACTTTATCTCACCACACTCTTAGCGCTCATCTTACCTTAACATCAATACAAGATAGTCCATCGTCTTATTTTCTTCACTTAATAGCTTTTGTTCTTCTTTAAGGGTTTTAATTACCCTTTGAACAGTATACTTACTTTAATTTTTCTCATGATCTCATATTTATATCACTCTGTACCGATCGGCTTATCTTGATTCGATTTTTTGCTGGTTAAATAAAACTAACCCGATCATATAGTCGATTCAATTTAAAAGTAGTACAAGGCAACCAAGTGTATATGTGATACTTCAAGCGAGGTTAACGCAGCAATACCTTTATAGTGGAATGACTATCCCTAGCTGTCGAGCGGTCTTTAATATATTACATTGTTATCTACTATCTTTTTGACCACTGCTACCTTGGATTTCATACTACCGTTTTACCTATTCTTAACCATCATAAATTCCTATCGATACGATGAAATCAATCGAGCTTGTGTTCTATCATTTTCTCCGTATCATTTGAAACTGGGTAATACATTATTCGGCACTCCCTCTTACGGTCACAAACACGTTGACACATATACAGATTGACGTCACAATATTGTAAATATTAATGGTTATCAATAACATCTAAAGTTCATCTGACTTGTCTTGCCTACCTTCTTCTATTCCACGCATATCTATATATCTTCTGCTGTCTTGATAAGATACCGCCGAATATCATTCATAAAGGTATGGTAAGTAATGTCAGCAACCCTCAAGTTATAAGCCGCACTGATTGAGCCCTACTTATACAAAAATCAGGCTTTGCCTAACAATCTTTTTCTGCCATCACACATACGACTATTATCATAACGAGCCATTATGTCTTCACGCACTACCACTTCTTTGTATAATATGATTTGGGCGCATTATCGCCTGCCTTTTCTCAAAGTTATTCTGCTTAATTTGGTAAATGCGGCTGTCAGTGTGGGCATCATTGCTTATATAAATCATACCTTTATCAGTCAACCTGTCTTTGATACTTTATCATTGCTCAGCTTAGGCTATTTTGCTGCCTTGATTGCACTACTATTAGTCACTACTTTTTTATCACAGTACGCGTTGACACGTCTGGGCCATCAGTTTGTGTACGAGCTCAGAACAAAACTGGTCAAACAAATTATAGATACCAAAGTGCCGCAGATAGATCACTTGGGTAGTGCGCGCTTAATTGCCAGCTTATCTTCAGATATCCAGTCTATTACGACTGCATTTGTACGCATGCCAGAGTTGGTTCAAGGCGTCATTTTATCTGCGGGGGTTGCCCTTTATTTAGGATGGCTGTCATTACCGCTATTGTTTATCATCATGTTTTGGATTGTCATGACAATCTGGATAAGCACCATTTTAGTCAAGCACGTCTATACTCATTTGATAAAACTCAGAGCGATTAATGATTTTTTATACCAAGATTATCAATCTATTATAGAAGGCCGTAAGGAGCTTGCGCTCAATCAGTACCGCGCTGAAAAGTTATATTCAGACGACTTTTTGTCTCATGCTAAGTCGTACCAACAAACCGTCATAAAATCTGACACCTTTCACTTATCTGCGGTAAACTGGTCCAATATCATGATGTTTGCCTCGATTGGTGTGGTGTTTGCGGTATCGAATTATCTGAATATACCGATGGGTGTCGCCACCACGTTCTCCCTAACGATTCTATTTATGCAGTCACCCATTCTGCATGCAGTTGGTGCGTATCCCACCCTACAAACTGCCCAAGTGGCACTAGACAAAATACAGTCTCTAGAGCTGGCTGACTATCAAGCAGCATTTATGACTGACCACGTGGCAAAAGACTGGCACTCTATCTCACTGACTGACGTTGGTTATCGCTATGGTGGTATCAATACGCAGACACAAAATCTAGCTGGTGACGCAAATAACCCTGATGATATCTTGAAGTCGGTCAATCTTACCGTGAGACGTGGCGATGTGGTGTTCTTAATCGGCGCCAATGGTAGCGGTAAGTCTACCCTCGCCAAAATCATCACGGGGATTTTCACCCCTACCACAGGCTCTGTACAAGTAGACCAAGGCATCGTCGATTCAGAGAATAATGCCGATTATAGACAGCTGTTTTCTGCTATTTTTAGTGATCAGCACCTGTTTAAACAACTAATAGGCAATCGGGGCAATGAGCCTGATGCGGCCCTAGTGTCTGACTGGCTGCATAAGCTCAATCTACAAGACAAAGTAAGTGTGGCTGATCATCAGCTCTCTACAGATAAGCTGTCGCAAGGTCAACGTAAACGATTGGCCATGCTACTCTCAGTTGCTGAACAAAAAGACATCTTATTGCTTGATGAATGGGCAGCTGACCAAGACCCTGCTTTTCGCCGTGTGTTCTATCAAACGCTAATACCTGAGCTAAAAGCACTGGGCAAAACGCTGTTTATTATCAGTCATGACGACAGCTACTTTGAACACGCTGACCGCTTATTATTGATGAAAGAAGGCCGATTGATTGAATTGAATGCCGAAGAACGACAGCGCGCCAGTACAGATGCAATCGCCATGTTGCAATAAATATGACTTGTTATAGATGAAGACGGTCACGAAAAAAAATGGGGCGACTTATGATAAGTCGCCCCATTATGGTAGAAAGAACCACGCTATCGCTATAGTCGGTGAAATACTAAACCGCTACGGTGTTACCCTCCTTAGATGTACTACTTGTACAATCTGCAGTCGGCTGCCTTGTATCCATTTTAGAGTTCTTTGACTGTATATAAATCAAAAGTATCTAGACACTCAAAAACTTGTCTAAGCCGTTTGCTTACTTTAATAGTTTCTGCAAAAAAGCACTACGAGATATCACCAAAAAGTCCAATAAGGCGATAACAACGATTGCGATAATGGCGGTTGGAAATATAATCGCGATTATCAGTAAAGGAATAGCAAGCGGCCACCAAACAGAAAGACGCTGACCACTTGCTGGCGGGTTTAATCCATTACTCTCATTGGTATTGCTAGGGCGACGTTGCCACCACATGATATAGCCGCTCACACTAATTACGATAACAAATAAGCAAAACAGCACGTTAGCCAGCACGCTCCACCATCCGAGCGTACCCATATGCAGCGCGATACCAGCCGCCATAAATTTGCCAAAAGTATTATAATCATCGAAATGAATATCAGCCAAGACATTACCCGAATAGCGATCGATATGTACCGTGCGATCTGCTGTCGGACTTTTCATATCGTAGCTCATTGAATCTTGGCTAATGGTCCAGACGCCTGTACTGCCCTGTGGTAGATTCAATTGATAACGGCCTACAAACCCAATTTCACGAGCGTAGCGGTCTACCGTATCAATCATGATAGGTATGTTAGGTGCGATACCATCCTTACCCATCGTCGTACCTGATACTGGCATCGGCGTCAGCTCAAGCACCCAAGGAACTTCCTTGGTGTCGCCCGAGTTTAAGACACTGCCGTGCGTGGGTGCTTCACTATGTGCTTCAGACGCTGCCGCACCGTGGACGTGAGGTGCAGCCATTGACTCATGCATTGCGTTGCTGTGTTGACTATGATCAATTGATACCGGCATAGGCGCCACGCCCCATTTACCTGCAGGAAACTGACTCCATGCTTGTACCATTCTTTCGCCCCACACACCTGCCCACGCCATACCTGATATACAGAAAAACAGCAGCAGAATCGATATCCAACTCCCCAATGTCGCATGAATAGTACGGATAAAAGAGCGTTTTTTCTTGTTGGCTACCACCTCGTTAGGTATCAGCATGGCTTTCACTGATTTGCGTTTTTGCCACCAGAGATACCAACCCGATAAAATCATCAAGATGGTCAATGAGGCAGCCGTTTCTAGCAGATAATCTCCTGCTTTACCGATTAGCAAATCACTATGGATATTATTAAACGTATCATAAAGACCGCCGCTAGCAGGTGCGCTATTGACGACATCAGCTGTATAGGGGTTCACTGCCACCATATTGGTCTGGCCTTCTGACTGCACCTGAAACAAAGCGACCGTCTCTGCGTCACGGGGTGCAATATATTTGATCAGGGCGCTATCGGGTAAAGTACCGAGCGCGTTTTTGGCTTGTATAGACACTGGTGCTTGGACAGTCGACTCTGGAGTCGTGACAGTTAAGCGATCGTTATCTCTACCTGCTGTGTTGGACATAAACAGCATACCCAGTGCGGTGACCGCCAAAACAATCAAAAAAGGCGCGACAAACATGCCAGCATAGAAATGCCAGCGCCATACCGTAAAATAACGCTGCGTGTTAGGTGACCGACTGCTGTCTCTGTTCATAAATACGACCTTTGATAATCTCTGATTGCCCAATTAACAACATAAATCTATTCATAATGTAATATCGGCTGCATCATACGAGAAAACTCCTGAAAAAACCACTACCCCTCTAGTCATATATCAACAATATTAATGTAAAGAAGCCGCACTAAACCATTTAGAACCGCGTCCAATATTTCTATAAAGCGTTAACTGTAACTTTTTAATGATAACAATAATCATTAGTTTTATTATTATTTCCGTTATTTATCTTCCTAAATTTAAATCCAACATATTCAACGAATATTATTGAACAGGAAATATGATGCGGCTTCTTTTAACCTCTGAATCTATCCGAAAAAAAACATCTGGCCATAGCAGTACAAATTGGCTTAGCAATGAGCATCAGTCATATCGCTTATGCTGAGTCAGCTGATACTGAGGGCACGCTAAGCAATACCCAGACAGAAAATTCTGAGACAGCGACACCATCAACGACCTTAGATACGATAACTGTCTATGCCGATAGTTACCGCAGTACAGGCACAAAAACCGCATTAGACCCTGATGATGCACCGATGAGCTATACCAGAATCGATCAAGACCTATTGCAAAAACGCCAAGCTGACAGTGTCAACGCTGCCCTACGCTATGAGCCCGGTGTTAGCTCTGAGAGTCGCGGCACGGTATCTATCTTTGATGAGTACAGAGTTCGTGGCTTTAAGACCTTATCGAATTTTTATGATGGATTGCGACTGCCTTACGATGGTGCTTGGAACCTCATGCCGCAAGTAGACATCTATGCAACCGAAGCCGTAGAAGTCGTGAAAGGGCCAGCCTCTTCCCTGTATGGTTATACAGCCCCTGGTGGTATGGTCAATCAAATTGCCAAGACACCCAAAAGCACTCAAGAAACTGAAGTACAGCTACGACTAGGTACTCAAAACCTAAAAGAAGTGGCCATCGATACAACCGGGACGCTCACAGACAGCTTAAATTATCGTTTTGTGGCATTAAAACGCAAAAAAGACGGCCAGATGGAGACCACGGAAGAAGAGCGCACCCTGCTCAACCCATCGCTTGAATGGCAAGCGACAGACAATGTGTCCGTACTTGCTAATCTATTTTATCAAGATGATCCAGACATGGTGCCCTCTACTCCACTGCCTTCGGTAGGTACTGTCTATAACGCCAGTTACGGCAAGTTGGATAGCGATGCCTATGCGGGTGACGAATGGAATAAATTTAGCAAAGAAGTGTTTATGCCGAGTGTCACCGTAAACTGGGACATCAATGACCAACTAACCTTTAAGCACATACTGCGCTATACCGATGCTGAGGCAGAGCAACGCAATATGTATAATAGTGGAGGGTTTGTCAGCGGTAGTGATACGATATTGAACCGTGTGGCCTATACCACTGATGAAACCATGAAAAACTGGACCACAGACAACCAGTTGGCTTATAAATTCGATACAGCCAATACCTCGCACAATTTATTATTTGGTGTCGAGTATCAAGAGACGGATAGCACTGCCGCGTACTATGATGCTGGCGCGGATGGTACGCCAAACCTTGACTTGTCTGACCCTGATTTCTCTCAAATCAATACCGACACGCTGCCATTAGATGTCTACAGTCAATATGAAGACATCGAACAGAGCCAGCTTGGTTTTTATGTGCAAGATGAGATGAAATGGCAAGACTGGACAGTGGTTGCAGGCTTACGACATGATAAATTTAAGAGCATCACCGATCAAACCAAAGCCTCGGCGGGTGTGATGTATAGCGACAAAACCATTAATAATGATGCGTCAGAAACCAGTGGTCGTCTGGCTGCTATTTATGATTTCGATAACGGTCTATCGCCTTATGCGAGCTACTCACAATCGTTCCAGCCAGTCGTTGGCAGTAACTTCGTGACCGATGAGCCATTTAAGCCTACGACGGCTGACCAACTAGAAGCCGGTATTAAATATCTCTCGACAGATGGCGGAACCAAGGGAACACTGGCAGTATTCGATATTAAACAACAAAATGTCGTGGTGTCAGATTACGTCAACTATAGAAGTCAAACCCAAACGGGTGAGATTGCGTCTAAAGGATTTGAAGTATCCGGCAGTCATATGCTCAATGACTGGGTGGATGTCGCGGCGAGCTACAGCTATACCGATGCTGAGATTACAGAAGATGAGTTCAACCCTGATGTGGTCGGTAACACGCCAGCGCAAACAGCGAAACATAAAGCCACGCTATGGACAGACTACTACGCCACAGATAAGCTGACGCTCAATGCGGGTGTTCGCTATGAAGGCGGCATGCAGATCGATAAACAAAATTCAGATAAGTTGCCAAGCGTGACATTGGTAGATATCGGTGGCAATTATAAAATTAATCCTATGCTCACTGTCGGTGCCAGTATCAACAACCTCTTTGATAAAACCTACGTCGGTTCTTGTTATGACATCAATAACTGCTGGATGGGACCAGAGCGCCAGATGACAGTCAGTCTAAAGGCCAATTTTTAATCACAAAAAACTGGCTATTGTAATAATAGCCAGTTTTTATTAAATGATAGAAAGTATAAGATGCACATTTACAACACCAAGGTAGAAAATAAGGCAGAAAATTATGCAGATAGATAAACAAAATTCAGACGAGCTACCAAGCGTGACACTGGTAGATATTGGCGGCAGCTATCAAGTCAACCCGACGCTCACTGTCGGTGCTAGTGTGAATAATCTGTTTGATAAAACCTATGTTAGCTCCTGTTACGACAGCAATAACTGCTGGATGGGACCCGAGCGTCAAATAACAGTCAGTGTAAAAGCCAATTTCTAATCATAAAAAACTGGCTATTGTCATAATAGCCAGTTTTTATCAAATGATAGATGAAAGTATAGGGTGCATATTTATAACACCAAGGTAGAAAATAAGACAGAAAATTCAGGTGGCTTGGTCAATTGCCAATCACAGACCAATCACTTGTATTAGATGTCCTCTCTTAACATATACCGTGGCGCCTTCTAACCCTGCTTTTATTTTCGACTGCTCACCTACTGGTAGACGTATCCAACTATCTCGTTGATATACCTTATCACCATCTAATAGGCTGCCCTCTACAACCAGTAACTCTGCACCGCCTGCACCTACACCACTAATGATATCTTCGTCGAATAATACGTCGCCTGCTGTGAGACGTTGCAAACTCACCTGCTCACCATCATCAGAAAAAAGCGCACAGACATCACGATTGCCTTGGCGTGTCCAATTGCCATCATCGTGAGTATCAATAGCAACATAGCGGTCTTCATCAGACGGCATCTGTCTGAGCTTCACAAAGATCACCGCACCTTCGTCACTATAAGGGGTGTGACCTGATGACGGTGGGTTACGCAAATACCAGCCTGCTGGATAGTGCTTGTCATCTGCAGAAAACGTACCTGACAATACCAAAATCTCTTCACCACCTGGATGCAAGTGATGCGGAAAATAAGAATTAGGCGCGTAACGCACCAGACTGGTGGCTCGGGCTTTCTCTTCGCCAACGCGATCTAGCATGATACGCTCTACACCACTCTGCGGTGAGTTTACCCATTGTTGGTCTTCAACTGCAAGTGCGGCGCGACTAGAGAAATCTGCATTAATAAGCATAAGATTATGTCCAAAAATAGTAGTGTGCAAGGCAACTAAATACTCTCTTATAAAGTATCTGGCATCATTTATTGAGCCTTATTCATAATTATCAATCATTTTTTAAGAATCATTAGAGATAGATAACAAATGCACCAGTTTTATAAGACGCCCCGACCTTTATTGCACTTATCGCACTAAAATGACTGGCGACAATGTACTGGCAATAATCTCTGTTGTCGTACTACCGAGAAACAGTTGCTGCAATTTAGAGTGACCGTAAGCACCCACGACCATGATATCGATGTTATTTTCCGTTTGAAAAGCCAACAAACCATTGACCGCATCAGCCGCTGACAAATGATGAGCGGCCACAATAAACCCAGCTGCTTCTAATTGTGCTGCTGCGGCACTCAAGCTCTGCTTAGCGGCATCATTGTGGCTTCCTATCATGACGATATGACCTTGCAGCCCTTTTAGCACTGGGCTTCTTGCAACCATCCATGCTGCTTTGATAGCGGTTTTGCTACCATCAAAAGCGATCATGTACGAGCTTGGCGCTTTGAATGTCTCTGAGCAAATCAATATAGGAACATCGGATGCACGGGCGACTGTTTCGATTTGACTACCGATATTGATACGACTGTTTTTGTGATCTTCTCCGCGTCGACCCATGACAATGGCACGATTTTCTGTTTTAAAATGCTCAATGGCAGGTAGCAGCTTGCCGCGGCGTTGATAGATGCGGATAGCGACATCACCGAAATCACTTTGGATGTGGCTTTTTGCATCTTGAACCAAGGCATTACTATAACTATTGACCACCTTCGCCCTTTGCTCATCCATCTGGGTCAGTTCCTCTAACAAAAACTGACGACTGTTCACCCCTATCGCGCCCGACAGATCGCGTCTGGTCGATGCAGGAACCTCACTGACATGCAACAAGCCAACAGGTAAATTCAACTTACTGGCATACCATGCTGCATAGTCACAAACCGATTCAGTCACTGCTGAACCATCAATACAAGCTAAAACGTGCTGTGATGTTGTCATAATATGTCCTTAATTTTAATTATTTAGGGCGTGTCCTCATTTTAAAAATGGTGATAGAAATGAGATAAATTGCAGTCGAACAAGGAAAATAGCGCAGATAATATCGAGATATTAGTCAGCTATTTGACGCCGTTTGGCAAGATTTAGCCATTTTTATCCCATTTAGATGACTATCGATTGAATTGAGGATACGCCCTAGTTCCATATAGCGTCCAATGCTCATTCCAAATGCTCTGGGAGAATCCTTCCCATTACTTTGATAGTAACCAATTTGGCTGACTTCATCCAGTGATGTGTGCCTGCCTCTACAATAATCTTTATTCTGCTATCTTTAGCATTGCGCAAGATTTAAAAATGCATGGCTTTACCGCATCAACAAAGTCTTGTCATCGTCTAACAACATGCCCTAACAAATTTTGCTACAATGTATTTTTTAGCATTTATGATTTAAATATCGTTATTTAGGTGATGGAACTATGGCAAAAAATGCCCTACAGGCTCAACTACTCAAAGCGGGATTGGTAGATAGCAAAAAAGCCAATAAAATCAGCAAGCAAAATCAGCATGCCAAGCGTACTGGTGACTCAGAAAGTCTAGAAGCAAAAAAAGCATTGGCAGATGCACAAGCAAAAAAACTAGAAAAAGATCAGCAGCTCAATCAAGAAAAACAACGCGCTTTAGAAGAAAAGGCACTCAAGGCCAATATTATCCAAATGATTAAGCAGCATCAAATCACTGATATCAGTGGTGATGTCAGCTATCAGTTTGTCGATGGCTCTAAAGTCAAAAAAATCTCTATTACCCAAAAACTATATGACCAAATTGTCGCCGGTCATGTCGTCATTGCGCGGTTAGAAGAAGGCTATGCATTACTTCCCCGTCCGTTAGCAGATCGTATAGACTCAAAAATGGAAGGCTTCATGGTCGTATCAAACGATACATCAGAAGACGTACTGGCAGAAGATGACCCTTATGCCGCCTATGTGATTCCAGATGATTTGATGTGGTAAACACTTGGTATTTATAATACTTGCTTTGTTAACTTAGACACCCTTTGTAGAATACTTGCTTCTACAAAGGGTTTTTTATTGTATAGAAAATAATCACCTTTAAGCTAGCGTTACAGGTTTTATTGAAAAAGGTAACAAATCGCCATAACCCTGCCATACATGGCGATGCGAACTTGAACAGCCATTCAATAACAACTACAATGCGATTTCTTGACCTATTTAGCGCTAAGGCTTGCTCGAAATTGAGCAATCACTCAAGAATTGAACACATTTTGACTTTTACTAATCATATAACAAAAGCCAATATCGGCACCCTAATCAAGAAGTTTTGAAAAGGCTTTCAAAATTTCTCAAAAAGAGATTTCTCATGCCAAAACATCTGCCACTTTCACTCTTATTGCTTCGACTTGGTATCTTCACAGTCTTTTTATTTTGGACGCTTGATAAATTTATCAATCCTGACCATGCCGCAGGCGTTATGTCTAAGTTTTATGGAATGGAAAATATGGGTGATTCCATATTCTATGTTATGGGCGCTGTTCAGTTGATACTCATCATACTGTTTGTCGTCGGGTTATTTAAAACCTGGACTTATGGTATTTTGCTGCTGGCTCATGCAGGCTCAACTTTTTCGACCTTTGCTTTATATCTAGAACCATTTGATAACCTATTGTTTTTTGCCGCATGGCCAATGCTGGCAGCATGTATTACTCTCTTCTTGATGAGAGACTGGGATACGTTGACACTGGGCAAACGCACCGTGGGCAAAACTGTTCCTTTGACATAGATATAAACAGAGTCTATCGTTTGACTATGGTCAAATCTAAATAAATTCAGTACCAGCAATCCAAGCGTAGACCGTACAGGTGGTACGTCAAATGCAGGTGTTGCCGTAGCAAAGCTATAGAGGTTAATTGGTGCAATAATATAAATGCTAGCTAAAATGGCTTAAGCTATATATTATTAAAACTAACAACTTAGCTGTTTTATTGCAGGTAAACGAATAGATTATTCAACAATTCAATGTAATTGCCACCATCACTAAAACAGCAAAAGTTTTTTGATCATAGTTTTAATTATAGAAAGATGACTATGAATGAAACCTTTGCTTTACTATCAGGCCGAATCTTTCATGATTAAGAGAATATTTCTAATACTGTTAATAGTGCTATTAGCAGTGGGGTTTTTCTACTTTGACCTCAACCAACTGTTGACGCTTGAGGGCTTAAAGGGCTCGATGGCGCAGTTCAACGACTATAAAGCAGAATCACCGTTACTTATTATCGGTGGGTTCTTTTTACTATACGTCGTTGTTACTGCCCTCTCGCTACCTGGCGCTGCTATACTGACATTGGCATCTGGTGCTTTATTTGGTCTATTTCAGGGCTTAGTCATTGCCTCATTTGCCTCAAGTATTGGCGCGACACTTTCGTTTTTAGCATCACGTTATTTACTACGCGATACCATCAAACAGCGCTTTCCTGAACGCCTTGCCGCTATCGATGCTGGCGTCGAAAAAGAAGGTGGCTTTTACTTATTCACATTACGTTTAGTCCCTGTATTTCCCTTCTTTTTAATCAATTTACTCATGGGTGTGACCGCCATTAAGTCATGGACCTACTACTGGGTAAGCCAAGTAGGTATGTTGGCAGGTACTTTTGTATTCGTTAATGCGGGTACGCAACTTGCGCAAATAGAAAGCTTGTCAGGTATTTTATCGCTCAATTTAATTTTATCGTTCGCTTTATTGGGCATATTCCCGCTTATTGCTAAAGGAATCTTAAACGTGTTTAAAAAACGTCGCGTCTATAAAAACTACTCGAAGCCCAAACAGTTCGATCGCAACATGATTGTTATTGGTGCGGGTGCTGGCGGCTTGGTAACGAGCTATATTGCTGCTGCTGTTAAAGCAAAAGTGACATTAATCGAAGCTGGTGAAATGGGCGGTGATTGCTTAAACTATGGTTGTGTCCCAAGTAAAGCCGTGATTAAAAGTGCAAAAATCGCAGATCAAATTCGCCATGGTGAAAACTACGGCCTTGAAAATGCATCACCGCAGTTCTCGTTCAAAAAAGTCATGGCACGTGTACATGATGTCGTGGCTGAGATTGCGCCGCATGACAGTGTTGAGCGTTATACCGATTTGGGCGTCGATGTAGTAAAAGGCTATGCCAAGCTCATCGATCCATGGACGGTAGAAATCGCCCTAAATGATGGTGGCACACAAAAACTAACTGCGCGTACTATCGTCATTGCGACTGGCGCACGCCCATTTGTACCGCCATTACCTGGTATTGAAGAAACGGGCTACGTGACCAGTGATACCATATGGAACAAGTTTGCAGAACTAGACGAAGCGCCTAAAAAGCTGGTCGTACTGGGCGGTGGTCCTATCGGTAGTGAGTTGGCGCAGAGTTTTGCACGCTTGGGCTCAAATGTGACTCAAATTGAGATGAGTGAGCGCATCATGATCAAAGAAGATCTTGAAGTGTCTACCTTTGCACACCAAGCGTTGGTTGAGAGCGGCGTAAACATTTTGACCTCACATCAAGCACTACGCTGTGAAGCTCGTGATGGCAAAAAGTACATTGTCGTTAAACACAATGATACTGAAATCGACATAGAGTACGATGAGCTATTATGTGCCGTTGGTCGAAGCGCTCGCCTTACTGGTTATGGCCTTGAAGATTTAGGTATCGAAACCAACCGTACCATCGTCACCAACGAATACTTAGAAACGCTGTATCCTAATATTTTTGCAGCAGGTGATATCGTAGGTCCTTATCAGTTTACTCATGTCGCAGCTCATCAGGGTTGGTACGCCGCAGTGAACGGCTTATTTGGTAACCTGAAAAAGTTCAAAGTAGACTACCGTGTGATTCCGTGGACCACGTTTATTGACCCAGAAGTCGCTCGTGTGGGCTTAAATGAGCAAGACGCGATAGACAAAGGTATTGAGTACGAGATTACTCGCTTTGAGTTTAAAGAGCTGGACCGTGCCATCACTGACAGTGCTGCTAAAGGATTTATCAAAGTCATTACCCCTAAAGGGAAAGATAAAATACTTGGTGTGACCATCGTATCTGAACATGCCGGCGACTTGATTGCTGAGTTTGTATTGGCGATGAAACATGGCTTGGGACTGAACAAAATACTTGGTACTATTCATAGCTACCCGACTTGGGCGGAAGGCAACAAATATGTGGCCGGTGAATGGAAACGTGACCACGCTCCTCAGCGCATATTAAGCTGGCTAGAAAAATACCATACTTGGCGTCGAGGTTAGCCCATCAATGCACGTTCTTAAATCCTTGCCAGCATTAAAAAACGTCATGCGCTATAGCTCTTATGCTATGGCGCTAAGCGTTTGTATCGGTATCTCTGCTAGCACTGCCTCCCCTAATATAGGCAGCAGTGATGGCAAGGAATCACCTTGGCAGCAGGTTGAGTCTCAGGGTAAAAATCAAGACGTTTACTTCTATGCGTGGGGCGGCGACCCTCAAATCAATGCCTATTTACAATGGGCAGCCAAGCAAGTTGATGAGAAATATAACATCAACTTGGTCCATGTCAAACTCACAGATACCAGCGAAGCGGTTAGTCGAGTATTGGCAGAAAAGTCAGCCAACAACAATGACCAAGGTAGCGTAGATCTGATTTGGATTAATGGCGCAAACTTTGCCACCATGAGTGAGAATTCACTATTGCTCAAACAGTGGGCAAACAAGCTGCCTAATTTTACCCTCACTGACCCTGATAACAACCCTGCTGTTACCTTTGATTTTGGTGTACCGACCAATGGTATGGAAGCACCATGGGGACAAGCGTCACTGACTTTTTATTACGACAATCTATCCGTCAAAAAGCCACCCACTACCTTAAAAGAACTAACGACTTGGACAAAACAAAATCCCGGTCGCTTTAGCTATCCAAAACCACCTGACTTTTTAGGCATGAGCTTTTTGAAATATGCCTTGGTCATGCTGCATGAGCAACACGATGCTGATACTGGCGAGAATACCAGCGCTCAGCTCAATATGCCTGTCACTGAGCAAAATAGAGCGATTGTCCTCGACCCACTATGGGCATTCTTAGATGACTTGCATCCGACGCTTTGGCGCAGGGGTGAGCAGTTTGTACAAACGGGTGCGCAAATGCGTCGGTTGGTCGATGATACCGAACTTAGTTTAGCGTTCAGCTTTTCAGCCCCTGAAGTTCCAGCAGCTGTGCAGCGTTATGACTTACCTGAAAGTATTCGTAGCTATGCGATGAGCGATGGTAGCTTGAGTAATACTCACTTTGTGGCCATTCCTTATAATGCCAGCCATCCACAAGCAGCACAGCTCGTCGCTAACTTTTTGATGAGTCCAGAGGCACAAGCCAAAAAACAAACGCCTTCTGTATGGGGTGACAAAACCGTACTCGTCCAGTCTACCCTCACCTCTGAGCAGCAAGCCTTGTTCAAAACCAACAAACCCCATCCCAGTGCCCTGCCGTTTGATAGTATTACACGCACAGTGAGCGAGCCACACCCAAGTTGGGTTGAAGCAATCATGGAAGGCTGGCAAGCACGCTACGGGGTTCGCCCATGAATAAAGATTTGAATGACAAGGCCGCTCAAAGCAGTGTCAATATAAATGATATAAATAAAGGCAGCGTCAATAATTGTACGGCAATTGCCACTCCTTATAAAAAAGACCTATTTACGCGCATTGCCATATCTAGTCCAAAGCTTTTATTGCTGATACTGGTGCTACCGGTACTCGGCGGACTGATTAGTGTGTTATTGCCTGCGTTTAGCTGGGTGCCCGCGCTTGACCAGACGACCATCAGTCTACAAGGGTTTAAAGATCTTTGGATGACGCCAGGTCTTACCCAGATGGTGGCGCTTAGCCTGGCAACTGGACTCATCAGTACTCTGCTCGCTTTTGTCATGACACTTATGATACTGGCAGCGTTTTTCAATAGTGTTTGGCTCACGCGTATCGAGCATTTGCTAAGCCCCATTTTAGTGATTCCTCATGCCGCAGCGGCGATTGCCGTTGGTTTTCTCATTGCGCCTTCTGGTATGTTTTCACGATTAATTTCACCATGGTTAAGCGGTTGGGAAATGTCACCAGAGGGGATATTTCCTCATGACCCCTACGGTATCAGTATCATTCTGGGCTTGACGTTGAAAGAACTGCCTTTTTTATTATTAATCGCATTGGGTGCTTTGGCACAACCAGAGCTTGGTAAAAAACTGCGTCAACAGTATAAAGTCGCATTAAATCTGGGTTATTACCCGATTGCCGCCTTTTTTAAATCGGTATTTCCTCTGCTATATCCATTGCTGCGTTTGCCGATTTTGGCAGTGCTTGCCTATGCCAGTGCCAGCGTAGAGATGCCATTGATATTGGGCCCGAATACACCGCCCACACTTGCAGTCACTATCATGCAATGGTTCAATGACGTGGACCTGAATTTACGTATAAAAGCATCAGCAGGGGCACTATTACAGCTGGCATTGACGGGTGGCTTGATCGCTTTATGGCTTGGCGGTGAGCAAATAGTAAAAATACTATTCTGTAGCTCACTAACCAATGGTAAACGCAATTATGGAGATGCTGTCTGTCAGAGAATCACGGCCACTATGACTACTGTGGTCATTGGCTTTATGTTCATGTCACTCATTGGTCTTGCCATGTGGTCAGTGGCTGGGTTTTGGCGGTTTCCAGACGCTTTGCCAGAACAGTTTGTATTGCTACATTTCCAAAGCGCCTTTATGCAAATGGGTACGCCACTCTTTAATACCATTGCTATCGGCCTAGTGAGCACACTCTTTGCTATTGTACTCACATTATTATGTTTGGAAGCCGAGCAATTAAGTGCAAAGCGACTTTCAAACTTTACCAGCTTAATCATTTACTTGCCGCTGCTGGTGCCTAGCATCGCTTTCTTGTTTGGCTTGGTTTGGCTACAGCAGTTGGTTAATAACCAAGCGGCGTTTTTTAATGTGGCATTTACACATTTATTATTTGTACTGCCCTATGTGTTTTTATCGCTGGCTAGCAGCTATCGACGCTTAGACCCACGTTTTGCGAATGTGGCAGCAAGCTTAGGTTCGACACCTATAAAAGTGTTTTTTCAGGTTAAACTACCACAACTGTTTACGCCCATTTTGATTGCCGTTGCACTGGGCCTAGCGATCAGCTTCGGCCAATATTTACCGACGTTATTGGCAGGTGGCGGACGTATTGCAACCATCACTACAGAAGCCGTGACACTCGCGAATGGGGCCAGTAGGCGCACTAGTGCGGTCTATGCCATCATCCAAATGGCACTACCGCTGATTGGTTTTATACTGGCAAGTCTGCTCCCTAAATATATTTTTAGAAGTGGCAAAAACAACACTCATTAACACGCCCTACATAAGCCAATAATGACAATACGAATAAAGGGGTTTTGATGTCACCATCTTTAGAGATAAGAAACTTAGAGCTATATCGAGAAGACACGCGTCTACTAGGCATAGATGAGCAAATTTTTGGCGGTGATATACTCACCGTTATGGGGCCATCTGGTAGTGGTAAATCGAGCTTTTTGAACTGGCTAACAGGTACATTGCCCAGCGGTTTCCATGCCACGGGCGAAGCTTGGTTAAATGATGAAAACGTGTGCCAACTTCCGCCGCATTTACGCCATATTGGGGTGCTGTATCAAGACCCTTTGCTGTTTTCACATTTATCCGTTGCCGGAAATATCGCCTTTGCTATGCCCAAAGGTAATAAAAAACAGCGTTTAGAAAAAATCGAACAAGCATTAGAGCAAGTTGGATTGGCAGGCATGGGTAGTCGACATCCTGATAACTTATCAGGGGGACAGCAAGCACGAATCGCCCTACTACGAACCTTGATGAGTGAGCCAAAAGCCATATTGCTCGATGAGCCATTTAGTAAGTTGGACACACAGCTTAGAGTCGATACACGTCAGTTGGTATTTGAGCAAATTCGCACGTTCAAACTGCCTGCGATTATGGTGACGCATGACCATAGCGATGCCGAAGCAGCAGGCGGCAAAGTTATTCATTTAACCTGATTGTCTTAGACATCAACGCGATTTACAGAAGGCCATTCGCATGCTCGACAAATTTATCACGCCCATCATCAAACCAATACTGACCTCTGTGGTTGTCGTACTGCATAAGCGCGGTGTCACAGCAGATCAACTCACGATGATGGGGTTTTTGATTGGCATGCTAGCCTTACCATTACTCGCGTTTGAGTTTTGGTATGGGGCGCTTGCAGCCATTGCAGTGAATCGCGTTTTTGATGGTCTGGATGGTGCTCTGGCTCGACATGCCAACCAAAGCTCAAGCGCTGGTGGCTATTTGGACATTACGCTCGATTTTTTATTTTATGCAGCCATACCGCTTGGCTTTATTTTGGCAAATCCTGAACAAAACGCCATTGCAGGCTCGATATTATTAGCCACTTTCATTGGTACTGGCTCAAGCTTTTTGGCATTTGCCATTGCAGCAGAAAAGTTCAATCTGGACAAGCCGCAGTTTAAGTACAAGAGTTTCTACTATCTAAACGGCCTGACTGAAGGAACCGAAACCATCGCGCTGTTTGTGGCGTTTTGTCTTTGGCCGCAGCACTTCTCACTCCTTGCTGGTATCTTTGCGACTGCTTGTGCCGTCACAATATTCACCCGCATCCATGGGGGCTACCATACACTCAAACAGCTAGAGACTGACGTTCATCAAAAACCATATCCATAAAAACAGTGAAGAGTTAACCAATGACAAATGAAGTATGGTGGAGACTTGGCGTTTTTTTTAGCGTCTTAGTCATCATGATGATGCTTGAATGGCGTATGCCTGCACGTAAATCCCCAATCAAAAGTAGTAAACGCTGGTTTGCTAACTTTAGCTTGGTGGTTGCAGCTTCTATTGTCACACGGTTGGCCGTACCTATTGGTCTGACAGCTGTAGCGCTATACAACCAACAGCATGGTATCGGCTTATTTAATATCATTGAATTACCAAGTATTGTAGTCATCATACTGAGCTTGCTATTGCTTGACATCGTTATCTATTGGCAGCATCGACTGTTTCATCGCGTCCCTATTCTATGGCGCTTACATAGAGTACATCATGCCGATGCGCACATTGATACCAGTACGGGGCTGAGATTTCATCCTATAGAAATCTTATTGAGCATTGTAGTGAAGCTTATTGCTGTCACCTTGTTGGGGGTGCCTGCAATCGCCGTGCTGATTTTTGAGATTGCCCTAAATGGACTGGCGATGTTCAATCACGCCAATATTCGCCTAGCACCTGCGATCGAAAAGCCCTTGCGCTTAATATTGATGACCCAGATTTTGCATCGTATCCACCACAGTAAACGTGTGAGCGAGACCAATTCAAACTACGGTTTTAGCGTTATTTGGTGGGACAAGCTGTTTGGCAGCTATAAGAGTGAAGCAAAGAAATCTGACAGCGAGTTAGATATTGGTCTAAAAGAGTATCCATTACCCGAGCAAAATGCATCGTTATGGAATTTGCTCATCATGCCATTCAAAGATAAACCTCCCAAAGGTAAGCCTTCTAAAAGCAAGTAAACTTATCGGTCAATCGTAAAATGACCAAACTCACCTGTGACCTTATCTAAAATTCACTTTTAGGTAGGGTAAATTTTTTAATATCTATTGTGTTTGTAAACCCTTATCTATCAAAGCCTTCACAATCATTACTTTATTAACCCGTTCTAAATGTAAACGAAATTTACAAATAACTTGAGCAATCGTTCAAATAATATTTGAACGATTGCTCAAAATGAATTATAGTGGTTGCAGTTGTTAAGCGACTCACGAAAATATCATTTATTAATATGAGTGTTCGCTCAAATAAATGTTTGTTTCTTTAGTCACTTGCACACTTACTTTACAACAATTTATTAATAATGAATAAAAGGTTTTAATATGACTGATTTTACTCTACACGACAAAGACACAGCCCCAGCAGAAAGCAAAGACTTACTTGATTCTTCTATCAAAGCATTTGGTATGGTACCTAACCTACACGCTGTAATGGCTGAAGCACCTGGCTTGCTCGAAGGCTATCAACGTCTACATCAACTGTTTTTAGACAGCAGCTTTGATGATGAAGAAACCACTGTGGTATGGCAAACTATCAACGTTGAACATGCTTGCCATTACTGTGTACCTGCACATACTGGTATTGCTAAGAGCATGAAAGTAGATGACGCTATCACTGATGCATTACGTGATGAAACGCCACTACCAACTGAAAAATTGGAAGCATTGCGTACCTTCACACTATCTGTAGTCCGTAATCGTGGTAACGTTGATGACAGCGCTGTTCAAGCGTTTTTAGATGCAGGCTACACTAAGCGTCAGATTCTTGAAGTTATTCTTGGTGCTGCTCAAAAAGTAATGAGCAACTACACGAACCACCTAGCTAATACACCAATCGACAAACCATTCCAAAAATTTGAATGGCACAAAGCTGACTAATACGTTTTTCAGCTAACGCTGACACAGTTCATTTGATGTTTTCATACTGTTGTTCGAAACATCTTCGGGCAGCAGTTTTTCATTTTAATTTATCGCTAATGAGAGATACTATGGAACAGGCAAAAAAACCCTTACGAATAGACATTGTGTCAGACGTTGTGTGCCCTTGGTGCGCTATCGGTTATAGTCAACTAGCCGAGGCATTAAAACAGACCAACACTCCGCACGAGATTCACTGGCACCCATTTGAGTTAAATCCTAATACGCCGCACGAAGGACGAAACTATCGTGAGCATATTATGGAGAAGTATGGTACAACTGCTGAGGACATTAAAGAGAACCGAGCTAGAATGACAGCAGCAGGTGCAGAAGCTGGGTTTAATTTTCAGTTTACCGATGAGTTTCGTACTTACAATACTTTTAATACGCATCAGTTGCTGTATTGGGCCGATCAGCAAGGACGTATGCACGACCTAAAACAAGCATTGTTCGTCGCACACTTCGTCGATAATAAAAATGTAGCTGACAGTACCGTACTTGCAGATGTTGCGGCCGACGTTGGGTTGGATCGCAGCGAAGCATTAGCAGTCTTAGAAGATCAGCGTTTTGCTGCAGCAGTAGAAAAAGAAAAACAACACTGGCAGCAACAAGGCATTCAAAGTGTGCCATCTATGGTTTTCAATGAGCGTCACCTCATCAGCGGTGCTCAAGGTATTGAAAATTATAAGAGTATTTTGCAACAATTGGCTGACATGCCAGACTAAGTCATCTAAATGATGGTTGGTTTTATAACATTAAGGGTTGTAGAGGAATTGTGTAGCCCGAGACTACACAGTTCCTCTACAACCCTTTTTTATAGTGTTAACTTCTAGTGATATTAGTTTTTAGTGGTATCAATTTCTAGTAATATGAATTTCTAGTGAAATCGATTTTAACGATATCAGTTTTTAATAGTATAAAGATTAAACAGTAGCATGTTCATCGATACGTAGCGCTTCTATGGAGAGTGCCATGTCTTCAGCCAATGCATGTACTGCCGTACTGTCTACATCACGCTGCGCAAAAGCCCGTAGCCCCATCACTTCGGCCTGTAAACGGCGTGCTAGTCTCGTCGGATCTAGCTCGCTATCCATCTCACCTAGACGCTGCGCTTCGGTAAAGTAACCTACAAAACGTGTCTCCATACCTGCCAGCAACATCTCTACTTTTTGTAGTGCCGCTTGCTCACGGGCACCCAGTTCTAACAAGCTTTTGACTAACATACACGCTCGACTCGGTAGCTCTTTGTCACGAATACCACCAAGCTGACGTAAGTAAGCTGCCAATCCCAACAAAGGCGATGGCTGCTGACTCAATATACGTTCAAGCTCAGTCAACCCTGAGCGAGCATAATAATCTAAAGCTTCTTGGAACAAGCCATCTTTACTACCAAACGCGGCATAAATACTGCCCGGCCGCATATCGAGCGCTAATTCTATGTCTTTTAAAGAGGTAGCATGAAAACCTTTTTGCCAAAAAAGCTTTAAGGCTCGTTCTAAGGAGTCATGACGATTATAAAGTGCAGTACGTGACATAGTTTTTCCATTGCAACAGCCATGGCTTCATATAAGTATGAGCACAGCAATAAATTTGAATGATTGCTCAATTTTATCTCGAATGATGACTCTAGTCTAGTAAAGTTACTTTACGCAATAAAAATTAGGCTAATGATTAATCGTTAGCCTGAAAAATTCCACTTGTTTAATCAAGCAATGCTAATACGGCAATAACACATGTTTGCTTTTCTGATACGCAGATAAGCCATCTACGCCTAGCTCACGTCCAATACCACTTTGTTTAAACCCGCCCCACCCAGTTTCAGGCAACACGATTTGTTGCTCATTAATCCAGATATGACCTGCTTGAATTTGTAATGCCATCTCCAATGCTTGAGTTTCATCAGCACTGACAATAGAAGCTGCCAAGGCAAACTTACTGTCATTAGCTAAGGCGATCGCTTCTGCCTTCTCTGTAAAGGTTTTACACACCAATACCGGTCCAAATATTTCTTCTATCCATAACTGACTGGTTACTGGTACGTCTGTATAAATCGTTGGGGTTGCAAAGTATCCTGACCCCTCTACTATCTCACCGCCCGTCAAACACTCAAGATTTTCATTCACTGCAATATCAAAGTATTTTTTGACCTGATTTAACTGTTGCTCGCTAACCATTGGCCCCATTTGTGTATCCACAGCGAAGCCATCACCTATTTTGAGGCTTTCTGTCTTAGCCTTCAACGTTTCAAACAATGACTGAGCAATGTTTTCATGAACAAGCAACCTTGAAGTCGCTGAACATATTTGACCAGCATTGGTAAATATACCACCGATGATTAAATCACAAGCGTAGTCGATATCTACATCAGCACATACGACAATGGCCGACTTACCACCAAGCTCTAGGCTGATATCTTTGATACCTTTTGCCGCTTGGCTCATGACCTTTTCACCGACTACATTGCTACCGGTAAAGGAAACTTTATCAATTAGCGGATGACTGGTCATGGCAGCCCCTACTTCGGCTGCACCAGGTAGGATATTAACCACCCCTTTTGGCAGTCCTACCTCAGATAAAATATTGCCCAACATCAGCTCTGGTAATAGTGTCACCTCAGATGGTTTTAAGATCACAGTGCAACCTGCTGCTATGGCTGGCGCTACCTTCCAAGCAGTCGTGACCATTGGAAAATTCCAAGGTACGATGAGTGAGCAAATACCAACAGGCGCATAGGTTTTTAGCAAGCGTATGCTCGACTCACTGGTAAGCACCTCAGACAAAGTCGCTTGTTTTATGATGAGATTGGCATAATAACGATAACAGGCAATAGCATCGCTCACATCTATTTTTGCTTCTTCGATTGGCTTACCATTATTTAATACAGACAATCCAACCAATGTATCGAACTGCTGCTCCATTGTATCTGCAATGGCATTGAGATAACCCGCTCGTTCGTCTACCGTGGTTTGTGACCAAGACGGATATGCTTGGCTAGCAGCGTTGACTGCCGTATCTACATGAGCTTGGGTACACAAACGAATGGTGGTAATGATGTCGCCAGAATGTGAATCATACAAGGCATAGTTGTTTGTTTCATCAGAGCCAGTTTCATCAGCGTTGGTTTGTTTAGAGTCGGCAGTAGACGCTTCAATCGCAACCCAGTCACCATTGATATAAGCGGCGTTCAGCATCACTTCATCTTGAACCGTTTGTATGGCGCTTTGTCTGGTTATACCCTTAGAGTTTATCGTTTCCATCATGGTTAATTGCCTTGTATTTTTTTATAAATATGTCTTCATCTGCCGCAACATTAGGGCGTGTCATCAATTAGCATGTTTACAAATTTAGTGGTCTTAACATGGGGAAGTAATCGGCTTATCTGACTATAGAAAAACCGATTACTTGTAAATTATAGTTGGGCTAGATGCTTGATTAGTATGGGACGCGTGACTAATAAAGCAGATGCGCCACAGACGTTATTACTACCAAGCTGATAATGGTACGAAGGATAAAGATTAAGAATAGCTCTAAGACATTAAGCTTAATATTAGATTTTAAAATCAGTGCACCTACTTCAGACATGTAGATAATCTGAGTAATTGAGGCAGCACCAACGATGAATCGTGTCATCTCACTCTCGATACTTTTACCCACCAATGCTGGCAAGTACATATCCGCAAAACCCATAATCATGGCAGGTGCCGCTTTTGCTGCCTCTGGAATCTGTAACCATTCAAGTACTGGCACTAACGGTGTCGCTATCCAGTTAAAGACAGGCGTGTACTCTGCTAAACCAAGGCCAATCGTACCGATAGCGAACGTGACTGGAATTAGCCCCAAGTAGATATCAAACAGATTATGGACGCTGCGTTTGAACACTTGACCTAAGCTAGGCATAGAATGCGCGCGAGTGACGGCACGGTTTACAGCCCATTGATACGTTGTATATTCAGCAGGAATGCCTTCATCAAGCATGCTTTTTCCCGAGTGATACGTATCAGGCTTGAGCGATAATGGCGGTATGCGCGGCATAATAATCGCAGCGATGAAACCGGTTAGCGCAATGGTCAGATAAAAGAAGACGAAGTTATTGTCTACGCCGATGGTTTTGGCAACCACATAGGTAAAGGCGATAGAAGTAACTGAAAATGTGGTCGCGATAACTGCAGCTTCACGTTGGCTGTAGAAGCTTTTATCATACTCTTGCATAGTGACTAGCAAGCCGATAGACGCTGCACCAAACCAAGAAGACATTGCATCAACAGCAGAACGGCCAGGTAGTTTGAAAAGTTTGATAAATACTTTACTGGCTAAAGTACCCAAAAACTCCATCAAACCAAAATCAGTCAAAAATGGCAGGGATAAAATGGCAAAGAAAAACAATGGAATCAAAACAGGAATCAAATCTTCAAAAATGACACCGCCCGTATTACGGTTGATAATAAACTCAGGACCGACCTGTAGAAAAATCATCCAGACAAATGCCATACCTAAAAACCGAATAGCAAGCCAAAACCATTCAATATCAAAGAGTTTTTTGGCAAGCGAACCTTCACTCAGATTGGGCTTCAATACTTTAACTGCTAGCGCACCGATAAAGGATATCGTCACGAGCGCCATCGTGATATAGGTCACAAAACCACCTAATGCGGTTTGTAGCGTATCGGTCAACACACCCAATAAAATCGTGACTTTGCCATCCCACTCGAACGGTATGATAAATAACGCAATACCCAATGCTGAAAATAACAAAAACTTCCACATTGCCGCACGCCACTGTCCTGCTTTTGGCGTTTCTGGATCGACCGTATTATTCCCTAAAATCGGCTGCTGCGACTTATCCATGTAACTCGTCATTTAATTTCTCCTTAATGGGCGATGATTGCCAGTTTTTCCATTTTTCTGTCTGACCAATACCTGGGTTGAGCGAATTGGTTGGGTCCAGTTTTTTATAAAAATAATGTAGTTCCGTTTTTGCAGGGTATACGTGCCCCACATTGTGCTCAGCAGGATACTCGATATGGCGCTGATTATAAAACGCCAGCAGGTCTTCCTTGAATTGCTTGGCATTGGTCTTCGGTTTCAATAAATAGTCTTGGTGCATGACATGGCAGAAAAAATGTCCCAAATAAAACGTTTTACTGACTTGTTCTTTTAAGTGATGAGGTAAAGTCTCATCCCAATCTGTGGCGTTACGTGGCAAAGCAATGTCAGTCGATAGTAGCTCACCAAATTGGGTGTGATTGAGATTGTGATAACGGAACATAGCAGCCGTGGCAGCACTACGAAACACCAATAACGCTTGCCCTTCTTGTTCAGTACAAAGATGCAATGCGCCCTCATGCTGCTGCATATGCAACTGTAAAAATGCTTGCGCTGCGGCAATATGTTGATGACTGGCACTGGTGCTATCATTGTTATTGTTAAAGTCATTGTCACAACCATTAGCCACTTTGATAATCAAATGATAACGGTATGATTGCGACTGCTCAGCCAAAGGCGCAGGTAATGATGGCGGCATAAACCTTGATGCTATTTGTAATATTCGATCTGGCAGTGTCTTAGGCAAGTGCCATTTAGTCAGATAATAGCCAATTCTCGCTTGTAGATGGTACAGCGCCCCTATCTTGCTAGCAGGGAGCTTTCGCATACTTAAGCAAGTATCGCGACCATAACGCATGGTAATGTCGTTATAGTCTTTGTGCATATACTCTGCCAATACAGGCAGGTTCAATGCACTTTTTAGCCACTGTTGCCTGAGCGTGGTCAAGGTATCTGCGTCGTTGGTCGAGATATAGAATGTTTGCTCTTGAGTTGGTTTGACAAAGGTCGCTACCCTCACCGCAAATACGATGACCTTGCCTGCTGAACCCGATGCTTCATACAGCCCATTGGGGTCATTGTTAAATCTAGCAGGCGTGTCCGCTTCGCAATCACGTACTTTGTGTTGATAATGGTAGTTGGTACAGGCTTTACTGTTCGTACTATTCAGATTTTCATTGAATGTACCAGCCTGTAGAGTTTCAAGCATCTCCTCTGGATGCGTTCCCAAATCCAACCCTAAGTGATTGATTAACTCGAACTGCCCTGAGGTATTACGTTTGGCAAACAGCGCCATCTCGGTATACGCAGGACCACGCTGCACCAACATGCCGCCTGAGCTGTTGCAGATTCCACCAATCACCGAAGCACCAACACAACTAGAGCCTAAAACTGAATGCGGCTCACGCCCTAAAGGTGCAAGCGTGTACTCTAATTGCTGAAGGGTCGCCGCTGGCAAAGCGATCAGCTCTCTTGCCTCATTGAGCAAATGAATACCGCTCAATGACTGCATCGAAATAACCACTAGCGGTCGATCATACTCACCGTAAGGTGTTGAGCCACCTGTCAGTCCAGTGTTGGCCGCTTGGGCGATAATAATCGTATCTGCTGCTGCACAAAGATTAATGACACGCCATAGAACCACTAAACTGTCTGGTGTTACGACAGCCAACACATTATCCGTATTCGCTTCTATGGCACCTTGTACATAAGACTGCTGTTGGCTTGGCTTTGTCATTACATTGGGCGTGCCAGCCACGGCCATTAAGTCTGCTAACAAACTCGCCTGCGATGCATTCAAACTATTAGACGAGTGGTTAGCATTTAACATTGCAGACGTTTTCCCTTGAGTGACCAGCCTTTAATACATTTAAGTCGCTATCGTTACCATAAGTCATTAACTTATGTCATTACTATTAGCTAAAGCAGGTAAAGCTCTGCCCCATCTCAGTGATAAATGCATCTGTCTCATCAATCTCATAAATAATCGGCTGCTTGCCGTTGATGTCTTTTTTCAGAGCTTCTAGCAATTGCTGTTTGTCAGTAATTCTGCGATATCCAGCACCAAATCCTGCTGCTAAAGGTTCAAAGTTCGGTGTCTTAATATTGACACCAATCAATGGTAGTCCGCCCTCTTCCATATAGCGGCGGATTTCACCATAACCTTGGTTGTTCCATAGCAGGACAATCAATGGTAGCTCAAGCTCGGCGGCGCAGATGAGTTCTGCAATGGTAAATTGAATACCGCCATCACCCATTAGGCTGACGACAGGCGATTTTGAGCCCACCATCGCACCAATAGCAGCGGGTAAGCCATAACCTAACGTGCCAAATCCTGTCGATGAGTTAAACCATCTACGGGTCGCCAATGCCTCAAAGCCAAGATTGCCGCTATAAACAATCTGTGTCGAGTCACCAACGAAGATGACGTCTTTGACTTCATCGCGAATAAGTTGAAGCAGTGCATTTTGACCAGCAAAATCTGGCGTCATATCTGCTAACAATGCCTGCTTCGCCTCAGCGACTCGCACTGATGCTTGATTATTCAACTCCTGACTTTCTAAGCGTGTGCAGAGTCCGCTAATCGCCATTTGCGCATCGGACAATACCGCGATGTCAGCTCTAAAAGGACGATGCAGTTGCTGAGCATCGCAATCGATACGAATTAACGTGCCATTAATCTTAAACTCGCCATTAAAGAAAACATCATAGTCAGTCTCTCCAAGCTCAGTGCCAATGGCCAATACCAAGTCAGCCTCGGTGATAACGGCTCGACCTGCCTCTAATGACTGGTTACTGCCTAAACTCAACGGATGAGCAGGTGGTAGTAGACCTTTAGCATTAATCGTCAAAAACGTTGGCGCATCGATCAGCTCTGCCAGTTTTTGTGCCGAACTATCGACATCAACACAGCCGCCACCATAAAGTAACACTGGATTCTTTGCTGATTTTAACGTCTCAACGATCAAATCAAGCTGCGCAGGATTAGGCAGTGGTCTCATAACTTGCGGTAGCGTCAAAGCGATATTACTAGCTTGGCTAGCTTTAGAGCCGTTTGTGCTAGAAGCAGAGTTGCTTACGCTAGGCGGTTTGGCAACATGGCTGGCATCGGCAGTGATGACATCAATTGGTAATTGAATATGAACTGGTCCCGGACGCGCACCATTAAATAAAGCAAAGGCTTCTGCGATGACTTTCGGTAGCGACTCAGGTTGCCAGATGGTCTTACTCGTGAGTGCAACTTTACTGACCATGCCTTGCTGATCATGTAATTCATGTAAGTGCCCTTCCTCACTACCCGTGTCTTTGACTTTATTGACACTAGATATCACCAGCATCGGTATAGAATCAGCCAATGCCTGTGCCATCGCCGTCATGATATTGGTCATACCAGGGCCAGTAATAATGAAACAAACCCCAACCTTTCCAGAAGCACGATAGTAGCCATCCGCCATAAACCCAGCACCTTGCTCATGACGCGGTGTCACGTGACGAATATCAGTATTGGGCAGGCCGCGATACAGCTCTACTGTGTGCACACCGGGTATACCAAATACGGTCTCTACACCATAATATTCTAGCCATTGTACTAGCAACTCACCGCAAGTTAGAGATGGGACTGTAGATACGTCAGAAGGTATTTGGGTCAGTTGAGTCATGAGTTTTTCATCCTGAAAAATGTAATAAGTATTAAGTATTAAGTTAATATTTTTATATTGGTTAGCTGTTTTTTTAAATATGTCTTAAATGCTCTCAATCATAAATCATGATGTCGTAACCAATCATCAATCATGATATTTAAACGTTTACCTGTAAAACTAGGAAAATGACCGCCGTGGACAACACGTACAGGCAATGCATTTAAGCGGCGCATACTCTTGGCATAATCAGACATATTGCTGTGCCATGTATCTTCGATTAATGGACCGTCATAGATAAGATCACCAGAAATCAAAGTTTCGCTAGCCGCTTCCCATAAGGCGATACCACCTGGGGAGTGACCGGGCGTATGAATCACTTCAAATTGACGATTGCCCAAATCAATCATGTCACCATCCTCAAGTTGCATGATTTTCGCTGGTGCAGCGATTTTATAGCCGCAATGAGCGTAAGGCTCAGGAGGTAGCGCATCAAACATCTCATCGTTGACAAACATATCAGCCAAGGTGCGAGCATTGTCTGGCTCAGCAAGAATATGGGCTTCAGCAGAATGTACATGACAGCAGTCAAACTCATTTGCCGCGCCAATATGGTCAAAATGCGTATGGCTAGCAACACCAACGATATCGCGATCAGCGAGCAGAGCGACGTGGCGGCGCAATGGTACAGCACCTAAGCCAAAATCTACTAATAAATCGCGCTGACTGCCTCGCACGTGCCACAGATTACAGCGAAAAAATGGCTTGATCCACGGCTCATCGATGAGCGTAATACCATCGCTGAGTGTGGTTGTTCGATACCAGTTTTCTGGTTTGATACGCGGTAATGATTGCTCACTCATGAGTCCGCTCCATTAACGACATGAGTATCTTTAAGAACACGCAAGTCCTTAAGATAGTTTTGGTGCGTGCGACTCTCATCAATGCAGGCGAGATCGATATCTACTATCATGCTGCCAGCTGCTAAACCAAGTCGGCCAAAAACCTCACCATCAGGACCAGCAACGATGCTATTGCCACAGTAGTGGAGCGTTTCTTCCACACCTGAGCGGTTGATACAAGCAACAAAACATTGATTGTCCATTGCTCGCGCGCGGATTTGTAGTACCTGACGTTCTGCATTCGGCAACATATTTGCCGTAGGTGACAATATGATTTGCGCCCCTGCTTGCGCCAGCTCTCTTGCTACTTCTGGAAACTCATTGTCATAGCAAATCATCAATCCTAATTTACCGAATCGAGTATTAACCACACAGGATTTCTTGCCTGCAACAAAAAACTCGTTTTCGCGATCCCATAGGTGACGTTTATGATAAGTCGCAAGGTGCTGTCCGTGATCGTCTAGCAGTATGGCAGCATTGCTAAACTCACCATTAGCACCCTGCTCAGCCAGACCAAACAGCAAATGCAAATTGTATTTATCAGCAAGCTTGCTGGCTTCGGTGACGATTGGACCATCGATCTCTTCAGCTAGACCATCAAGGCGATCAAAGATATTGTAGCCTGTGAATGCCAGCTCTGGCAGCGCCAATAAGTCTACTTTGGCTTCTGCTGCTAGTCGACAGAGTGACTCCAATGCTTCTAAATTAACAGTAGGCTCAGCCCATAAAGGGTCCGTTTGAGATATCATCAATCTCATAATGAAGGCTCCTTTTGAACAGAAGGGATAGCACTATTAGGACGAGTGAATAAAGTAGCACCTAACCAGTAAAGTCCACCAGTGATGATAAAGACGGGTAGCGAGGCTCCAAAAGATGGCGGTGCTATCAAGGTCCAGTAAGCGGCAAGCGCTGCACCCATTATGTAAGCCACGATAGCAATTTTTGCAGTAGGACGGCCCAATTGCTTAGTAGAATTAAGCAGCTTTTCCGTATAGCCTTCTTGACCAACTAGATAGTAATCAACAATCATGACTGAGAATGCTGGGATGAACAATGCACCAACGATTAACAAGAAGTTTTGGAATTGATCTAAAATACCGGGAATTAGTGCACCAAAAATAGTGACTAAACCAATGATAAGTGCAGGTTTCCAAAAGCTCATATTAGGCGCTATGTTCATGCATGATAGCGTGGCGCTATACACGGCCATCACATTGGTTGTCATGACTGAGAAGAAAATAACCAGTGCGGCTGGCAAACCAAAACCAAATTCAGCGAGCAAGCGAGTCGGATCGTAAGTCTGCTCCATGCCGTTTAGGATAGAGAGCCCTGAGATTGTCGCACCCAAGCCCATAGCAACGATGGCCGCTATGATATAACCAAAGTAAGTACCCCAGACTGCAATTTTAGATGTCTTACAATTGCGATTGTAATCGGCTGCCGAAGACATCCAAGAAAATGCAGTGGCGATGACGATATCAAAAGCGATACCTAACGTAATACCATTACGCGACTCAACTGGCATCTCAAATAGTGTAGAAACGTCATAGTGCTGATTTAGCTGATAGAGCACCACGACGGTAAGACCTGCCATTGCTAGTGCTGCCCAGCGTTCAACAAGTTCAATACCAAGATGACCACGTAATACAATCAACACCACGACTGTCTCACACAGAATGACAAATAGTGGCAGATTGCTATAACCTGTGGTGGCTTCAACGGCATAGTTAAGGCTCATGCCAGCGAGCAAAGCCTGAATACAGCTCCACGCGATGAGCACACCCATGTTTACCAGTGAAATCAACTGACTACCCAGTGGCCCATAAGCTCTACGCGTTAGTGCCATTGATGGCAGACCAGTACGCTGCCCCATCAGACCAACTAGGAGTAAAGGAATTGCACCGATCAATGAGCCAATGAGTACTGTCGTTATAGCGGTGGTAAACCGTAAATCAGGTACCAACAACATCCCAGTTAAAATAGTCGTGACCACTATATTTGCACCGAACCACAGCGCAAACGTACCAATCGAACCTAAACTGTGTCCAGCCTCATTTGGAGAGAGTGTATCTTGACCAAAAAATGAAGAAGGTTTACTCATGAGCGTCTTCCTTAACCGAGTTGTATTAATACCAGCAAGCCAATTGCACTGGTGACGATGCAGCTATCCGGTCATATACCATATTTGGATAGCTACACTATGTTCCCAATTTAACCAATAAGAGAGAGCTACTACCCCATCCCTTTGTGGTTATCATTGCGAGATACTCCTATTAGTAAACAACTTAGACCTTATCGTCATAGCGCACACCCGGTAGAATACATAGCATCTCAAACAATAAGTTCGCAGCCAGTACAGAGGTGTTACCAAATGGATCATAAGGTGGTGATACTTCAACCAAATCACCGCCGACTACATCTAGACCCCGCATACCACGAATGATTTCGATACCTTGAGTTGAGGTCAAACCACCGATTTCCGCAGTACCAGTACCAGGTGCAAATGCAGGGTCAATACCATCAATATCAAAGCTTAGATAAACAGGACCATCGCCTAGCTTTTCGCGTACTTCTGCCATCAATGGAGCCAATGACTTGTACCAGCACTCCTCAGCAGGCACAACGCGAAAGCCCTGCTCGGTCGACCAGTCAAACTCTTCAGCACTATAACCTGTACCGCGCAGACCAATCTGAACCACACGGTTGCCATCGATTAGGTTTTCTTCGACAGCACGGCGAAACGGTGTGCCGTGGGCGATTTTTTCGCCAAACATATCATCATTGATATCCGCATGAGCATCGATATGCACCATACCGACAGGGCCATGTTTTTTGGCAAGTGCGCGTAAGATAGGAAGTGCGATGGTATGATCGCCGCCCAACGTCAGTGGAATCGCGCCGTGTTTAACGATTTTATCGGTATAGAATTTTTCGATGATATCGACGCTTTTTAGGAGGTTAAAAGTATTGATGGGTACATCACCAATATCAGCGACTTGTAATGACTCAAAAGGAGCAGCGCGAGTGGCCACGTTGTAAGGACGAATCATGCGTGACTCATCACGAATCTGTCTAGGGCCTAGTCTCGCACCGCTACGGTTCGATGCACCGATATCCAAAGGCACGCCAACAAACGCCACATCTAGTCCTTCGGCGTCGGCTTGAGTTGGCAAGCGCATCATAGTGGCGAAACCGCCAAATCTTGGCATCTCGTTACCGCTTAGTGGCTGATTGAAGCTCATAAATTACGTCCTTATTATCTGTTAATTAAAATACACAATTTGCTACATACCCTTGACAATACCTAAATATAAGATGGCAAACCATGGTAAAATTCAGAAGTAAACTTCTAAATTTTCGTAGTAAAACAGACTTATACGTTATTAGCAGAAGTTTGTTGAAGAGAGTATTTATCGGAGGATCGTTCTTGATATTAGATGAGTTGATAAAAATAGACGTAAAAACCCTACGTAGCTTTATGGCCATCGTAGACTGTCAAGGGGTGACAGCAGCTCAGACGCGCCTAAACGTCACCCCTTCGGTGATTAGTGGTCATTTAACGCATCTAGAAGACCGGTTGGGCATGACCTTATGCCATCGTGGTCGCGCAGGATTTAAGCTGACAGAGGATGGTGCAGCGGTTTATGAGGCTTGTGTCGCCTTTACCGAATCAGTCGCCAACTTTCAACATCAGCTACATTATATTCAGCAGCTAGACTCTGTTCATGGCGGGCACATTAGACTGTGCCTAACCGATCAAATGCCCAAGTTTTTTTATGACGTACTCAGACAACGGCTGGCTAACAGCTACCGTAATAACCCATTGATACACTTTTCTATTGACGTGCAAAGTCCTGAAAGCATGATAGAAAAGCTCTTAAGTAATGAGAGTGATATTGGGGTTGGTTATTTTGGCAGTTTTCCACCATTACTGACGTTTAAGCCAGCATTTGTAGAGAGACAGGTCGTGTGCTGCGGACGCGAGCACCGGTTATTTTATAATTCAGAAGGTTTGACATTAGAGGACTTAGAACAAAACCATCCGTGGATAAAAAGAGGCTATATTACTGATGTCAGCATCCATCATGTACGTCCCAAAACATTAAGCGCCACGACGTATCATATGGAGGCAACTGCGCAGCTTATCCTTGCAGGCCACCATGTTGGCTACTTGCCTCGTGACCTAGCCATGCGCTACGAAAGAGAGGGTTTGATGAAAATATTACTGCGGGAAGAAGCCAGTTATGCCGTCGAGCACCATTGGGCGTATCGGCAGAACCAGCACAAACACATTGCTGACTTTTTGAATAAAATGATGAATTTATTATAAAAAATCACTGCACACAACTAAACTGCTGTTGGTAGCTCTCGGTGTTTTAAGCCAATGGTTCGCAGTCTGCCTTTGTCATCGACTTCTTTGATGACCAGTGACCACTCATCGCTTATGACAACAGTGTCACCAGAGACTGGTGCAGTATCCAAACGTTGCTTAACATACTCAGCGACTGTCTGGTCCCACATGCTTTTTGAGCCATCTTTAGGTTTTGGTTTTAGGTTATCCACTAGAGATTCGGACGTCATCGCGCCAGTAAAAAATGGCAAATCACCGAGTTTGACACTGGGTGATAACAGCCAATCTCCATAAAAGTCGTCAATCGCTTTATGATTCAAAGTCGTGTCATTAAAGATTTTGGCAATCTTGCTGGCATGATTGCCTCGCATTGCATACCAAACGCTATCACCAAATTTGAGCTTCGTCTCTTCATCAGTAACGACAATCTGCTGTCCACGTACCAACGCAAAAATACGAATCTCATCAGGGTTGACACGTTTAGATATCTCTAAGGGATGTCGACCGATAGCGAAAGCGCCTGATTTAACTTCGAACTCATATAAAGTAATACTGGCTTTATCGGATACCCAAACTTCGTGTTCTTCTTTTGGGTCTTGGTTGGTTGGAATACGTACCTTAAACAAATTCGCCATGATAGGAATGGTCGTTCCTTGTAAAATCAAAGACACAACGACCACGCCAAAAGCAATATCGAACAGCATAAAGGCATTGTCTATGCCTGCCATCACCGGTAAGAGAGCTAATGTAATAGGTACTGCACCACGCAGTCCAACCCAAGAAATAAAGCCGATCTCTCTGTCTTTAAATTTAAATGGTTTGACGCTGGTATATACGGCGATAGGACGAGCAACGAAGATCATAAAGGCTGCTATCGCTACTGAATAGTGCCAGACATTGAGAACATTCGATGGTGTGACTAGTAGCCCTAATACGACAAAAAGCACCGCTTGTGATAACCATGCAAAGCTATCCATGACTCGCATCACATGCTCAGTCGAGCGCACTTTATGATTGCCAATCATGACACCCGTGAGATATACCGCCAAAAACCCACTACCGCCCAACATGTTGGTAGCCGCAAAAACGGCCAAGCCCGCAGACAGTATCAAAATAGCATACATACCCTCTGCCAAATGCACCTTGGGCAATAGCCGCGATAGCAAATAACCAAAGAGCAAACCCATACCCAAACCAACGCCCAACTGCTGCAACAGCAAACCCAAAAATCCAAGTACGCTCTGACCATTCGGATCAACATTTAAGGCTATCAAACCAGTGACCAATAAGATAGCCAATGGATCATTACCACCGGACTCCAGCTCAAGCGTGGCTTGGACACGATCGTTAAGCTTGACGCCGCCATTTCGCAAGAGAGAAAATACCGCTGCCGCATCGGTCGAACCAACAATGGCTGCCATGAGCAAACCAAAGCGCCAATCGACATCGAGCAACCAAGTGACGAACACCCCTAGCACCATGACCGTGGCTAGCACGCCCCATGTGGCTAGCGTAATCGCTGGCTTGAGTCCGACTCTAAATGACTTAAAAGAAGTACGTAGACCACCATCTAGCAAAATACAGGCTAAAGCTGCCTGCCCGACAAAATTGGCCAACGCATATTGAGAAAACTCAATCCCTAAGATACCTTGCTCGCCAGCCAACATGCCTACTATCAAAAACAATAGTAACAAGGGAACGCCCAAGCGCGCGGACAATGTACTGGCCATGATACTGGCAAAAATTAACAATGCTCCTACGAGATATAGGATATTTAAGGTATCCATCTTTTTTTAAGCCCTATTTTTATCAATGGTGATGAATTAAGTTGGTGCGAAAATATTACAATTTAATCTTTTAACTTTACTATTAAGATCTAAATATAGTTGATTCAATTTAAAAGAGAGTCAGGGCAACCGAGTGTAGCTGTATATGGGATATTTCAAGCGAGGTTGACGCCGCCATTCTTTTATAGAGGATTACCTATACTAAAAATATCATTAAGAATAACATCTACTATCATGTCTATAAAAACTATCTATAAATATTTTTACTAGCATTTTCTTTCACTTTAATCATGATTATATAAGTGAGTGTGATGACACGTCTTAAGGACTTTAAATACAGTTGGAACTGTTCTGCATACTATTTTAGAGACTCTCTTCAATACTGACTACGCTTGTATATATTGCCACGTAAGCACTAAGATAGCGGCAGCAATCATCCAAGCGATCACCCCTAGCATCAATGCTTTATATAAGCTGACATAGCCAATGCTAAAAAATACTACTAAAGTATAGATAAGATGAGGTATGACGCCGAGCATGCTAAATATCAAGGCGACTTTTAAATCAGCAGGGCTACGCTCGGTGCCAACAATGAAATGGCTGATCAAAGTAAACGTGGGAAAAAGCGGCGCAAGTGCCGCCAAATAGAAAAATCGAGTTTGTGCAAATAACTGAATCGCCAATACCATCAAGGCACCAATAAGCATTTTTAGCCAAATCATGATGCGTTCTCTCCTGTCGCATATCAATCGCTTAATTTATCACGATAATGAACGCACAGAACAAAATAGCTGATAATAAATAATGAGAATCCTAAAATACAAAAAAAGCCCTACTTAGCATTGTGCCAAATAGAGCTTTCACTGTCTAAAAACTAAAAAAAATTGATATAAAAGTTAATTTCCTTTATGCACTGCTATTCATTTAAGAAGGCTTTAGTGCCGCGCTGATGTCTGCTAATAATGGCGGGATATCATGCTTGTCTGCGATGACTTCTAGCATCACCAACTTATCCGTGGTCACTGCTGCTTTTTCGAGTGCTGCTTTCAACTCGCCAGCGGTCTCTACTTTGATCATCAAGCTGTTTTCTTCAGTCGCACCAAAGGCTTGTGGCATCAACTGCCAATTACATTTAGGAATATCATTGTAAGCTTGATTTTCACCATGAATTGCACGCTCTACCGTGTAGCCATCATTATTAATCAACACAATGACTGGATTGGTACGCTCTTGGATCATCACCGCGATTTCTTGAATAGTGAGTAAGGCAGAACCATCACCAATCAGCAATACACTACGCTTGTCTGGCGACGCAATGGCAGCACCCAAACTTGCGGGCAGCGTGTAACCAATCGAGCCCCACATTGGTTGCCCATAAGACGTAACACCCTGTGGCAAACGCACATCACTAATACCAAAGTAAGCCGTACCTTGTTCAGAAAAAACCAAGTTATTATGATCTAAATGGTCTGCAATAATGTGCCACAAATCGTCTTGGCGAATGGCTTCATCGTCTTTGCCGTTTTGCTCATGAGGATTGACAGGCTCACAGAAAGGTTTTGGCACGATTTTGATACCAGAGGTCATGACTTCATGCAAGACTTGCAATGCATCTTTTAGCGCAATCGGTGCAAAATTCTGACCACTAATTGACGCACGCTCATAATGCAAGTCTACTACTACATCTTCGTTGATATCTTGGCTAAACCCTGCCGTAGTTGTATCCGTATATTGCACGCCTATTTTGATCAGGCACTCGCAGTTTTCTACTACGTCCTTGACCACAGGACGTGACGCGACGCCTGCATAGGTTCCTGCCCAACGATTACTGTTTTCATCAAGTAGCGTTTTACCCCAAGACAGCGTGGTATAAGGAATATCCGTATCAGCAATCAGTGCTTTAAGCTGATTTTGCAACCCCAAACGATGCACCATCAAATCTGCCATAAGCGTCGTGGTTTTGTTCGGTAAAAACGCTATAAGTGCTTGCTTGAAATCCGCCAATGCCGCTTGGCTGGTAATATCTTCTTGGCTGTCAATCAGCTTCGTGGTTGGTGGGTAAATGGGCATTTTTGCTACATCAGGTGATAGCAGCAGATAGCCAGGACGATGTTTCTTGAGAATCAAGCGGATGACACGGTCAATCTCTGAGGCCGCGTTTTCTGGTGTGATTTGCGCCCGTGCCACGGTCACTGGCTCCACCATTTTAATAAAGTGATTGAATACGCCGTCACCAAGCGAGTGATGAATACGGCGCTTTGAGTCTTGTAGAGCGGTACTTGGCGCTCCCACAACATGCAATACAGGCGCGTACTCAGCAAAAGAGCCTGCCGTCGCATTAATCGCTGACAACTCACCCACACCAAAAGTCGTGACCATCGCCGCAAACCCACGCTCACGAGCGTATCCATCTGCAGCATAACCAGCATTTAGCTCATTAGTATTACCCACCCAACGCAATTTATCAGAGGCAAGAATGTTATCCAAAAAAGTTAAATTAAAATCACCAGGGACACCAAATATCTCCGATGCACCCGCTTCTGCGATGCGATCAAACAAATAATCAGCGATGGTATATTGTTGACTCATTTTATATCCTTATGACTTATCATTATAAGTATTGACGATTGTTTATATAATTGAAGTAAATTATAAATCGTATTCCAGCCTATTTATTCAATGCAAAGCTTTTGGAATAGTTTTTATAAGAAACTGTTATAACATATCTATGCAGTTGGATGACATGCCTGTTTTACTAACTTTACTTTTTTTTAACGTAAGTGTTGACAGGTAAAAAAAACTGCGTATAATACGCCTTCATCAACTGACGATAGTTAATTGATAATTAGCGGGAATAGCTCAGTGGTAGAGCATAACCTTGCCAAGGTTGGGGTCGAGAGTTCGAATCTCTTTTCCCGCTCCAAATATGGCTTGAAAGAGCACTAAAATCCTTACTTCTTAAACAGGAAGTGAGGATTTTTTTTGCCTGACTTTCGGGCTTTTAGAGAAATTCTCGAAATATCTTTTTAAATATAGTTAAGTCTAACTATTCAAACAAAAACCCCGTTTTCATGACGGCGCCCAAACTGTGCCCTACCCTAAAACCTCACATACATAACCGACCATACTTTGGCTATACCGGCTATTAAGCATAATGTGATGAATGTAAAATTCCTATAACTTCTCTTAAATACAGTTTGAGTTTAGTGGGCTAATAAATTGCGCTCGAAACAGATACTATTAAGATTTTATATGAGATTATGATTTTTTAATCATTTAACCTCTTACATTACTGCACACTATTAATGAAAGCATCTGTCTTCATATAATCTTCTAGGGCCGTTGTAAACCTTTCAATGGCTTTCAATCTACTTGACTTAGGATAGCGATTCGTCACTTGATAACAAGTATATTCGGGTGCAAGTACGCTAAGCTCAGATATTTTAACAGGGTGGATTCTTTCAAATACACGTGCAATCCAAACAGGGACGATAGCCCATTTTTCTTCAAAGTCAAAAACAGTGAATAATAGTGAAACCGTATCAACACTAGAATACTCATTCTGATTTTTTTCCCACCAAAAATTATGCCATATATGGTATTCAGACACACTTGAAAAAAGAATTTCATCAGCTGTATCTAAGTCATGCGGGTGAACCAATCTAGCGTATTTTGATGAGATGGAAGAAATAACAACTCCTCTAGATTTAAATAAAGGTTTAGATATAGCATTTGGATATTTTAATGAATTAAGTGTGAAGCCGATATCGATATCGTTATTCTCAATGAGGTCATAAATAGTTTTGCTCCAGTGAGAACTGACATTTAAAGTAATCCCATTGCTGCTTTCACTAGCTTTCTTATCATCTGTATTATTGTTATTAATCAATTCTTTATATAGATTTGAAAACACACAAGTATTTAAACTATCAATACTAGCTACACTTAAGTTCATTTTAGACTCTTGTAATGCCCATATTTTCGTTTCCCGCCATAACGCTTTCCAACGCATTGCTATTTCGACAAACTCCTCTCCCTTTTGTGTCAAGGTGACTAGCTTTTCACCACGTCCACGTATGAATAACTCACAGTCAAGATGTTCCTCTAGAGCGCGCAAGCGATGACTAACTGCCGATTGAGAGATGAACAGATTTTTGCTCGCTAAAGATAAGTTCTTTGTTTCTGTGATCATCAAAAATGTTTCTATTTGCTCAGTCTTCATTAGATTACCTCATGTTTATATATTAATAGTTTGAATATATCTAACCGCTTTAATTCATTATTATAATATTAACTGTAATGGTAGATTTAGGAGTGGATAAATTTTGTACCAATAGTTGCAACATTGTTCCTACAGCATTAACTAGCCTTGCAGGTTAGAACCTCACATGAACGTAACACATAGGAAGTGTCATTATGAGAAAAAAAAGGATGCAACTAAGTACTAAAGTATTCATTGGATTTGCCATAGGTATAGCCGCAGGTATCTTCTTTAAAGAACAAGCGCTGATCGCAAAGCCCATTGGAGATCTGTTCTTAAACCTAATCAAGATGATAGTTGTACCACTCGTGGCTTTCTCAATAGCAAGTGGTATCTCCAATATGGGAGACATACAGAAGTTAAAACGTGTGGGTAGTAAAACGTTACTATTTTATGTCGTAACCACTTTGTTATCAGGAGTCATTGGACTTATTGTTGCAAATTTATTGATGCCTGGACAAGGTTTTGAGATGACTATTATTTCAACAGATCCAGTTGTAATAAAAGAGATGGCTAGTGTCTCTGAAACTCTGCTAAGCATGGTACCGACCAACCCTATTCAAGCGCTCGCTGAGGGTAACTTAATGCAAATTATTATCTTCTCCTCCTTTTTTGGTATTGGAATGACAATACTAGGCAAACAAAGCGAGCCCTTCAAGAAAGTTGTTGATAGTGGAACGGAAATAATGCTTAAGGTTACTGACATTATTATGGGATTTTCTCCTTATGGTGTTGCTGCACTAATCGCGGCCTCAGTTGGTGAGTATGGCTTGGAGATATTTGGACCGTTGGCTAAATTTATTTTGGCTGATTATGTAGCGATGATCTGCGTTGTTCTATTCTTATATATCTTCCTATTAAAGTTCGTAGCTAAAGTAAGCTTAAAAGAATTTTTCAAACATATCCCTGCCGTTTGGGCTATCACGGCAAGCACAACAAGCAGCTCAGGTTCTCTTCCAGTCACTATGAAAGTAGCAGAAGAAAAATTTGGTGTGACAAAAGAGCTAGCAGGTTTTTCTCTTCCTCTGGGTGCAACGATTAATATGAATGGCGCAGCCGTTTATTTCGCCGTTGGAACTATGTTTGTTGCTCAGATATATGGCATTGAGATGACACTCTTTCAACAATTTATGACCATCACTATGGCAACGCTAATAGCAATTGGTTCGCCGGGAATTCCAGGTGGTGGCATCGTGATGATGGTTATTCTATTGGACTCAATTGGGTTACCTGCTGATATTATCGGCTTAATTGCGGCAATCTACAGAATAATTGATATGGGACATACCACACTCAACGTAACAGGCGACATGGTTTCAACACTTTGTATTGCCAGAATAGAAAACTTATTTGAAGACGAAATTGAATCAAATCAAGAAGTAAAATTAGCTAAAACATAACTCTCTTACATTAAGCAATAGAGCTAAAACTATTAAACAAAGCAGAGAATACGGTGTTGTGACTTTATTATCTGCTTTGCTTGCGCACTCTTAATTTTAAAAAAATAATAGGATAATCGTCATGAAATACAACATTGAACAAGGTGAACTTTTTAGTGAGTCCTTGAGTGAGATGATTAAAGACAAATTTTATCACGTAGATATCGACCCAATTAATAAAACAAAAAGGCTTTTTTTTGATAACTCAGGTGGCTCGTTCAGATTGAAAGCGGCCAGTAATATTTTTAAAGAACTAGATGAATTACCAGACTGTCCGGAACATGGCAATACAACTGCGAAATGGCTAATGGATATCCAAGAAGAAGGGTATCGTTCCATAGAAACCATCTTAAATATTGATAAAGGCAGTATCGTTACATCGCTCACTGCCTCTATGGTCATGTTTGATATAGTCAGAACTGTGATGGAGAATGTACCTGGCCGTAATGTGGTGACAACCTTGTTAGAACACCCTTCGGCTTATGACGCAATGGCTTCTTATGCCAAAGCGACAGGGAAAGAATTAAGAGTGGCTAAGACTAACCCTGTGACAGGTGGCGTCGATGTTGAGGACGTGATCAAACTGATTGACCAAGATACCTGTCTATTAAGCTTTATGTATGCATCAAATGTGTCTGGTGCCTTGTTAGATGAAGCCAAAATAGTGGCCGAAGCAAGAAAGATTAAACCTGATCTGTATATTGTGGCTGATGCCGTACAACATGCACCACATGGGATTATCGATGTGAGCAAAGTCCCCGTTGACGGTATTAACTTTGCGCCTTATAAGTTTTTTGGTCCACGTGGTTTTGGGGTTGGTTATGTATCAGAGCGATTGGCGAAATTACCACACAATAAGTTAATTGCGAAGCCACACGATTATTGGCAACTTGGTAGCCCTGCCCCAGCACATTTTGCAGCGTTAACTGAAGTCGTCAATTATGTGTGTTGGTTAGGAGAGCAGTTCATTACGTCAACGAAAAGAAGAGATCTTTTTGTAGAAGGTATGACCCGTATCAAATTGCATGAAAGAGCTTTAATGCACGCAATGTTAGAAGGCACTGAAAATGTACAAGGATTAAGACATATAGACGGCGTAAATGTATATTTAGATTGCAAAGACTTGACCCAAAAAGACTTTATTATGGCGATTGGTTTTGACAATTTAGAATATAAGAAAGCGGTAGAGCATTATGAAGCAGCAGGGGTAGTCACTTTCGAACGTTTACTATCAAGCCCTTACTCATCAAGAATGTTGGAATCATTTGGTTTGAAAGGTTCAATTCGTGTATCACCCATCCACTGCCATAATCTACAAGATATAGAGGAGTTTTTAGAAGTCACCAAAACACTTTGTCAGATGCAGTAATTTAACTTAGCTTAAAGGCTTTTAATAATTCCGACATATAACAATTTTGACTAAAATGAGGTGATATTATTCACCTCATTCTATTTAAAATATAGCTAATACAACGAGTTTGCCAAGTTTTCTTGTATACCTTTTTTAATATAGAACGACATAGGTTGCGCAATATTTATATCGTTAGTATCATTTCAGTTTTGAAATGACTCAATTATAACTAGGAAAACCTTATGGCAGAATTAGAATCAAACATCGAATTAGAAGCTGCGGCATTTCGTCGCTTACTAGCTCATTTAGACGAGCGTAAAGATGTACAAAATATTGAACTGATGAACCTTGCTGATTTTTGTCGTAACTGCTTATCCAAATGGTATAAAGCGGCTGGTGAAGAGCGTGGTATTGAAATCGAATACGAGGATGCGCGCGAACTTGTGTATGGCATGCCTTATGCTGAGTGGAAAGAGAATTATCAACAAAAAGCCACACCAGAGCAGTTAGCACGTTTTAACGAGATTGAAGCTGCTAAGAACAAGGCGGATTAAAGCTGACAGTGATGGCTCAAATAAAATAACCCATCACTAGGGCATGTCCTAAATAATCATATCAAAAAAGCCAATACTGCCGCTAATCTAGCGGCTTTCTATAGATTTGAGTATGCTACTAAACCCTATGGTTCCTTGTTTCTGCATTTGACGGTCAAATAGGCGACCGACTAATGGCAATGGTACCGTCAATCGACCCTCAGATACCCAAGTCACGTGTGTGGTTCCATCGCCCAAGTCTTTTAAATCAATAACGCCTTTATCATGTTGCATTTTTATAGGTCTAGATTTTTCGATTTGGTATTGCATGTGAATAGGACGCTCAAACGCCGTAATTCGCTCCCAAAACTTAACAGGTCCCGATTGAATGGTACGTAAAGCCCCAACGCCATTGCGCTCCTCGTCACCTTCATCTACTAACTTAGCTACACCTACCGCTTTAAATGATCCATAACTGGCGTGGTCACTCAGTGCCTCAAATACCTCATCAATCGGTTTTTTGACAATGCGTTCTACTTTTATTTTAAACATAATATTATCCTGTTAAGGTCAAAGTTAAAATTATTTAGCTTACGGACATTTAAAAAATGAAGAAAGCAGTCGCACGTTAAAAACTTATGATCGCGAAACTACTACCGCTTAGACCCTCGGCCTTTTGAAGGGCGCCTGCCATTGGTAGCAGGTTTGCCATTGCCTCCAGACTTACCATTACCCCCTGACGGCTTACCACGACCAGCAGGACGTCCATCTCTACCTTTAGAACCTGCTGGTTTTCTAGCATCATCCTTAGCGTATTTGTTACGCCCCTTTGCTGCACCTGCCGATTTTGAAGACGGTTTTGACTTTGATGAGGCATCAGTACGAGGTTTTTTTCGTGGCGCATTACTAGATTTCTTAGGTGACTTATTGTCTTGCGAAGAAGAGTCTTCTACAGATTTAAGTAAAACAGACAGCTCTTTTGGCGTCAAATCTCGCCAGTCTCCAACGGGCGTACCCTTGAGACTTACATTCATAATCCGTGTACGCTCAAGTTTTACGACTTCATAACCAAAATGCTCACACATACGGCGAATTTGACGGTTTAGACCTTGAACTAGCGTGATGTTAAACATATTGGGCGCTACTTTAGTCACTGGGCATTTTTTCGTCATCTTGCCAAGCATCGGCACACCGCCCGCCAAACCTTCAATAACACTATCGGTTAACGGCTTATTGACCGTGACCAGATACTCTTTTTCATGGTTATTACCAGCACGTAGCACCTTGTTGACCAGATCGCCATTATTGGTCAAAAAGATTAACCCTTGGGAATCTTTATCCAAACGTCCAATCGGGAAAATACGTAAACTATGTCTCACAAAATCGACAATGTTATTTTTCTCAGAGCTTTCTGTGGTGCTCACAATACCTACCGGCTTATTCAAGACAATAAAAACAAAATCATCAGGCTCTCGTGGCTCAATCAACTGCCCATTGACCTTTACTGCATCACCAGCGACCACCTGATCACCCACCGAAGCGCGCTTGCCATTGATGTACACATTACCTTGTTCAATAAAGCGATCAGCATCTCGCCTGGAGCAGATACCGCTTTCGCTGATGTATTTATTTAAACGAGTCGAGGAAGCGTTGAACATAGAGCACCGTTTTACCTGAGGAAAAGCTTTTTTGCTCAAAAAGCCTAAATTAAATGGATTATCAATAACGAAATAGCTCTCATTATATAGGAAATTCAGTGTCCCTTTGAGGAGAGATGAGTGAAGAGTTAGAAAAATATCCAGAGTTGTGTTAATCAGAATATAATCGATCCTCTATAAAAGAGCTACAGCGTTAACCTCACTTAAAGTATCACAGTTACATCTGCGCTCGGTTGCCTTATATCTCTTTTAAACTGGATCAACGATGGCGTCAAAACCACTTCTTTATGATCTCAAAGGTTTAAAAAATGGATAAGCATTGAAAAACGTGGGACGGATTGAGCTTGTCTCTTCATTTTCTGAACTTAATGCACTTTGACCTATGCTATTCATTCCGTGATGCGTTTTTCTAACTCAGCTAACAGCTTATACGCACTTGAGACTCAAGCAATAATAATAGAATAAAAAACGCAGAGCACCACTTGATGCCCTGCGTGTTTTAGATTAAACAGTATCTACAGAATACTGCGTCTAAATTGTAGATAGGCCGCTGTGATCGCCGTCGCATCCTCTATCTGCGGATAATGACCTAGCATAGGCATATTGGTTATATCAGCGCTGGGTATCAACTGACGATAACGATCAATCATATGCTGTCCTGAGATGGGATCTTTGGCACCAGCAATCAGTTTAACTGGTACGGTACTGTTGATAATGGCCCCTACCCATCGCTTTCGGTACTGCTGCCGTTGAGGCATGTAATTAATCAACTTATGCATCACACCCAACCCATCATTGTAACTTAACAACTGCCATAGCGTGTCTATCACCTCTGACGTAGGCTGTATATCGGGGCCAAATATCCGTTGTAGACTGCCCGCAAATTTCCGTTTATTAATTAACTTTGATACCAAAAAACCCAATGGTGATAGCAGTAGTTTCTGCACCAAGATAGGTTTATGGGTCTCAGGAAATAGACCACCGTTTAAGAAGCATACGCTAGCAATGTGTGGCTCAGCACTCCCTTCGACTTGTCTTGCCAGCAACTCCTGAGCCACTGTATCACCATAGTCATGCGCTAAGATATGATAATCACTGATGCCCATTTTTTGCAAAACAGCTTGATAAATATCGGCCTGCTCACTGATTAGATAGCGCGCGTTTTTTGGTTTATCTGACAGCCCAAACCCTAGCATATCAAGCGTAATAACATAATAATGCTCGGTTAGCGCATCCCACATGCCCTCCCAGTCCCAACTGGCACTAGGATAACCGTGAATCAATAGCAATACAGGTGCACTTTTATTTCCTGCATACCGAGTGAATATTTGGTGTCCATGGATTGATTCATATTGTCCCTGCCGTTGCCACTCATCAAGAGTTATCATTAGAGATTTACTCCTCAAATGATGGGTCAGTGCGGCGCAGTTTTCTTAGTAATGCAGGCCAGGCGATATCGCCATTCGCGCCTCTGGTGACTTGCTCTGATACAGCTTGGATACCGGCCAAGATTTGTGCTGGTATCGGTGTCAATACACCGCCCCCACTCTGCGCTTTGATCTGAATCTCACAAGCTCTTTGCATGATATACATGTACAAAAACGCGTTGGCAACCGTATCAGCACAAGTGAGCAAACCATGGTTACGCAAAATCATGAAGTGAGCATCGCCTAAATCAGCAACCAAGCGTACTTTTTCTTCAGGGTTTAATGCGACGCCTTCGTAGTCGTGGTATGCCAAGTTAGAAAGTGGAAATAATGATTGTTGCGAGATGGGCAGTAAGCCTTTTTCTTGCGCTGAGACAGCAACGCCATCATTTGTGTGCAGATGAATGACGCAGTGCGCATCATCGCGAGCTTCGTGCACAGCACTATGAATGATAAATCCAGCTGGATTCACGTCAAACTCTGATGGTGCTACTTTCTCGCCTACTTTATTGACCTTAACCAGACTGGATGCTGTAATCTCTTCGAATAACATGCCATACGGATTTATTAAAAACTCATCCTCAGTACCTGGTACGCGTGCAGAGATATGAGTGAATACCAAATCGTCCCAGCCATAAGAGGCAATCATTCGATAACAGGCGGCAAGATTTACTCGCATCTGCCACTCTTGTTCGCTCATATTATGGTGTACACTCGATGATGAGTCCATTGATGTATTGGTTTGCATAGCTGTTTGCATGGTGTATTCCTTTACTGTGTTAGATATCCTGAATGATTACTTTACACCATTTCATCAAACCAAATCTGTCAAAAACATTACACTTATGAATATTAGTCATTATTTAAATAACGACCCATGGTTTAGTCAACTACCAGCCATTGTGCAGCCGCTACTGGCAGGCGATGCGGTGCTAAAGGTATACCAAAAAGGTCAAATGATTCATGCCATCGGTGACAACGATGATGCCGCTCTACACTTTGTTGTGTCGGGTACGATTAGAGTGTGTAATGTGAGCGCTAGTGGCCATGCCATGACATTGACGCATCTATCTAGTGGCGAGTGGTTTGGTGAGATATCTATCATAGATGACAATCCTCGCACCCATGATGCGTGGACGATTAACAAAGTAACGCTCATCTCCATCCCTAGAAACCTAGTAATCCAGACAGCGCAATCGCATCCGATTTTATACAAGCATCTAGCCCTTATTACTTGCCAGCGAATCCGCCGAGCATTTGATTGGATTGACGATGCTACCTCACTCAACACCTCAGCGCGACTGGCTAGCATGCTGATTGGGCTCATCGATATTTATGGTAAGCAGATGGGAGATGATATCAAAATAGATCTGCGCTTATCGCAAGAAGAGCTTGGCTTTATGCTAGGCACTACCAGACAAACTATCAATAAAATCATCCAATCGTGGCAAAAACAGAGCCTTATCGATATGCACTATGGTTTTATCACTATAAAAGACAAAACTCAGTTGATGGCAATGATGAATCCTGCATAGTTTGAATATGTATTACATCTCAGCGAGCTAAACAATACCTAGCTTATTATAATTAACTATGTAGCCGATATTAAATAAAATGAATACACGACATCACAATGCGTGACAGGTACAAATTGTTCTTTCTTGCTATGCCTACGCAGACAGATGATACAAAAAATTTATATTAGTCATTCTGTGTCTTTTTTATATTGACCTAACTATACTCCCCACATTTTATAAACTTACCCCATATACATAAAAAAAGCATATAAACCTCCAGCAGTTTGAAGTATACCTAAGTGCTCATAAGTACCATCAATACAAGTAATGTACTGCTTCGCAGCAGCAAAATCTATCTCAATGGACTTCAAATCTTTTATAAAGTAATCAGAGCGCTGCATAGAGACCTCAGAGACTTTTCTTGAAAAGTCAATGCCAACTTCTTGCAAAATATTTATTGACGATAAATACTCATTAACGTCTTCTTCGAAAGTTTCTTCATCATAGAAATTATTTACAATCCAGTCTTTTAAGCATGATAGAAAAAAGTCATCGATACTAAGACTAGTACTACGATATATACAATTTATAAGAGATTCACCGTAGTGCTCTTCAAGTCGAATAACAGGAAGTGCTTCGCTAACTTTTTTAAAGTTTTCATAATTAAGGTTATCCCTATTCATTGAAGGTACTCTCTATTTAGGTTATTTATCAAAATCACTATGTAAAAAGACAAAGGCGTGTTGAACGTTCAATAATAGCCCTGACATCAGCTATCTGTGAATGCTCAACACGCCTTAGACACAGCTCATATAGTGTGCCGCGACAGCCTACTCTATAGGCTTATCTTTCATACTACTCGGCATCATCTAATAACTTGTTCAGTGCCTCTACCATGGCATCATCTATGATGTTGTCTTCTACATAGTTAACTATCTCATCTATCGTCGACAGATCCATTTCACGAATGCCTAAGCTGGCTAGCTGCTCATTGATAGATTCTAAGCTTTCATTATCTTCAGCGTCATCCAATAGATGCTCTTCGAATCTACCTCTGACGAACCAATACATTTTTTCTAACAAGCTTTCTTTTTTGGTTAACGTAGAATAGCCATCACCATAAATAAATAAATTGAAATGATAAGGTACCTCTACATCATTGATGAAAAAATCACGTTTACATTCTAGTGTGTAAGCTTGAATGTCTTCGTTTTCAACACCTTCGTTATCTTTATTGTCTTCATCATACTCAATCGCTTCTTCTATCAACCCACCTAGTATTTGATAGTCGCCTACTTTGATTTTGTGATTGTAAATAATACTTGATTCCGCGATGGCTTCAAAAATAATAGCACTGATGTCTAACGTATTATTATCAATGTCATAAAATCTTTTTAGTGCTGGCAAAAACTCAGTCAGCTGCTCTTCAGGTACTTTAATGAGAAACTGCTGTTCGTATATTTTAATCATGTCTTCAGGAGCATAGGCATTAGCACTATCAGTCTCGTTCCTACCGATAGGCTGCAAGGGTAAAAAGTTAAACGGGTTATCATTGGTCATTCAGAACTGCCTTTTTTATTTGGATTAACGTTGTTAAGTGTGAGCCATTACTTATTTGTAATAGCTTATAAGTGCACGACTATTTGCAATGTCACAGTGCCTTAAAATCTATGGGCGTATTGTCTCTTATTCAGACACTTTTAGATATATATGCGGCTCAAAATATAAGTATTTATAGCAGGTTAAAAGTCTACCTTACCTCGCAGCGCCTTGGTCTTACCTCGCTGGGTTTTTTTATCTACACGTTTACGCTTGGCATTTCTACTAGGCCTTGTAGGCTTTCGGTTTTTGCTGATAGAAGTGGCTTGTATGATAAATTGTTGCAAGCGCTCAATAGCGTCTGCCTTGTTTCTTTCTTGCGTGCGAAATTGCTGCGCTTTTAGTACAAACACACCTTCTTTACTAATACGGTTATCATTACTGGTCAATAGACGCTCTTTTTGCGGAGCGCTGAGACTTGAAGTTGTTATATCAAAACGCAGATGAATGGCAGAAGAGACTTTGTTGACGTTTTGCCCGCCAGCACCTTGCGCACGTATGGCGCTAATATCTACTTCGTGGTCATTGAGCCGGATGGTATTGCTAATGAAAATCATGATTTTCTTTTATATAAATAATCCATAATGTCTGCTTATCATAAATCATTATCGACAAAGCAGCTACTTATAGTCAATTCTCTATAAAAGGGTGACCGCGTTAACCTCGCTTGAAGTATCACACATATATCTGCACTCGGTTGCCTTGACTCTCTTTTAAACTAAATCAAATATACAATATTAATAATGACAGCAAGCGTTAAAGAGTGACGTTTTAAAGCTCTCTGGCATTAAATATTGCTTAGAATTTTGAGATTATATTGACCTAAAGATTAATAAGACCCATTAAAATAAGGTAGGACTCTACAGTCAAATAGATTGCTAGGTTTTTAAAAAGTAGTTACAATCGGTTAATAATCCCGCCATATTTACGACAAGGAAGTCGATATGTCTCATCATACACCTCGTGCTGTTATTGAACGCACTACCCTAAAAACCCTTACTCAGAGCATACTAGCCATTACACTATGTACGGCCGGACTCGCTCATGCTAATGACTATAGTAGCGTGACATTTTTTGGTGACAGTTTAACTGATGGTGGATACTTCAGCCCACTTACCCAAGGTGTCTTTGGACTAGAAGAATCAGGTCAGTTCACCACCAACCCTGACAATACATGGGCAACCTCATTCGCTGAACAACTGGGTACAACCGCTGTTGCCAATACCTATGATGGTAGTCAAACGGGTAATAACTATGCCATTGGCGGTGCAAGAGCAGGCGTAGACGTCACTGCTTTTGGCATTCCAGTGGCTTCTGCCAATAGCCAAGTCGATAGCTATGTCGCCAATAACAAAGTAGATCCTAATGGACTATATGTTGTTTGGGCAGGCGCAAATGATTTACTTGCTGCGGCTGAAGATCCTACTAATGCTCAAACCACGATACTTGGTGCAGTGGCTAGTCAGGTCGACACCATCAATACACTAAAAGACAATGGTGCAAACTATATTTTAGTACCCAATATTCCTGATATCGGTCTAACACCTAGAGCTATCGAGCAAGGAGCTGTGGCACAAGCGCAAAGTACTGGTGTAGCCAGTCTATATAATCAATTTATGCTCAGTGGTGTGGCAAATACTGGGGCTAATATCATACCGTTAGATATGTTTAGCTTATTGCAAGAAGTCGCAGACAACCCTACCGCCTACGGCTTTACTAATATCACGACACCTGCTTGTAATACAGACAGCTCGCTCACTTGTGGATCAAGCGACTTAGTCACCCCAGATGCCAACGAAACCTACTTTTTTGCGGATGGCATACATCCGACCGGTAGTGCGCATCAAATGATTGCTGACTATGCAAATGCTGTTGTCACTGCACCTAGCCTAATCGGTGTCCTGCCACATATTGCAACTACCACAGGACTGGCAACCAATGAGCGCTTACAATCTCACGTCAACCAAATCCAAAGCAGTGAGCAAAAGCCTGACCGTACGTTATGGGCGGTAGGTGAATTTGAAGATCAAGACATCGCAGGGTTTGATAGTGATAACAATACACAAGTACTGTTCGGCGTAGACTTTGCTCATCCCAATTCAGCAAACGCAGTCACTGGCTTATATGGCAACATTACTCAAAAAGAATTTGATAATTCAGGTGTCGCTACGGGTTTAAGCAATATTGAATTAGATGAAGTAGGGTTTGGTGTCTATCATAGCAATACGCTAGACAATTTTGGTGGCGTACAAATTAATGGTGCTGTTGGTTTTGGCAATATGGATGTGGATGTCACACGCGCCGTCACGCTTGGTAGTAATAAACAAGAATTTAAATCAAATGCTGATGGCAAACGTTTTTATGCCAACGTACAAGCCGGCTACCCAATGCAAGTAAGTAGCGTTGCTATCACCCCATATATCGGTGCAACTGCTAGCCGTGTAAAGATCAGTGAGCTTGAAGAACAAGAAAACTCTGGCATCGCCATGCAGTTCGATGAGCAAAAATATACAACGACTTATGGCAAGCTTGGGGTCAAAGCCAATCATAATGTCATGGAAAAACTAAACGTGTTCGGTGATATCCATTACCAAAAGCAGCTAAGTGACAATCGTGAAGCCGTAACAGCACGCCTAAACACATTGTCTAACATTAGCTTTAGCACACCAATGGCACAAACTGACGACGACAACTTTGCAATGACACTGGGGCTATCTAGGGAATTTGGTCAACTTAGTGCCAATGCAGGTGTTACACATTCGCAAGGTGATGATGATAAATCAACGAGTTTATTTGTTGGGCTTAGCGGCGCATTTTAAATAACTCCATCATTAAAGCCTAAAATGTAGAGTGTAAAGTGTAAAATCACTACATTGAAAATCTTATAGAACCGTCTAATGCAAAGAGCATCAGACGGTTTTTCTCTGTGTGTCTGAGACTATTTTCAATAGCTACTCTCTTCCATTAATTACATATTCATCATACTCATCGTCTTCTAAGACATATTCGGTCAGTTCTATTTACCAAACCATAACCTATAGACATACTTAGATGATAAAGGTATCATTAACGATTATCATTTATACTACGGTTTCATCATTATGTTTAAGCGCCATACTTTATCTCGTACTTTGCCCTACTCTCGTTTGTATAGCGCCATTCTAACCACCCTACAGACCTCTAAAAAAGCACCTATGGTCCTAGCTGTAGGAACGTTATTGCAATTCAGTCCAGCATTTGCTGACACAACGATTGGTACCGACCAAAGTGTTCAGCCAAGTGTCACGCTTGATCCTATCGTGGTGGTTGCCAACCAAACACCAAAAGCAATCTCTGATATTCCGGCGACTGTCTGGTATATCGATGAATACAAAGTCGATGAAGCGGCACGTACGGGTAAGCGTTTAGGCGACTTTATCGCTCAAGAAGTACCCTCTCTCGATTTGGGTAGCGGCGGTCGTACGAGCGCAGGTCAAAACTTGCGTGGGCGTAGTATGCAAGTAATGATTGATGGGGTGTCACTCAATTCATCACGTGCTATCAGTCGTTATCTAGACTCGATCAGCATGGAAAATATCGAGAGTATCGAAGTATTGTCTGGTGCATCAGCAGTCTATGGTGGTGGCGCAACTGGTGGTATTATCAATATTAAGACCAAAAAAGCACAAGCTGGTGAGCCACAAATCACCACTTCTATACAAGCAACATCAGGTTTCCAAGATGATGATGACATCTCTTACAAAGGTCACGCCTCAATCGGTGGTGGTACAGAAAATATCAAAAGTAAGCTAGCCGTCACTTATGAACAGACCGGCTCTTTCTTTGATGGCAGTGGTAAAATGCTCGTTCCTGATACCACTCAGGGTTCGTTGCAAGACAATGAGACCATTGATATCTTGGCCAGTACACAAATACAGATTGATGAGAAGCAAACCTTAGACTTGTCAGCACAGTACTATAATAGTGAGCAAGACACAGATTACGGTATTCAGTATGATCTAACCACCCGTCCATTCGGTGCCGAGATTAGTGACGGTTTTGAGAGTGATCGTCAGGCCAGTACGGAACGTCAGCAATACAATGCCAATTACCACAATACTGAGCTATTCGGTCATGAAGTGTATGCTCAACTATCACATCGTACCGAAGAGCTGAGCTTTATTCCATTCATCTATGGCACTTACTTTGCCGCTTCAGAGCAGTCAACTGACGTAACTTCAGCACGTGTCGCACTAAGCAAGGATTGGACTGACAAGCTCAAATTAACCTATGGTATCGATGGCTATCAAGACAAACTTGACAGTAATAAAATGATATTTAATCAGGGTACGAGCATTGCTACTGGTGGTCTGGTCAATGATGAGTTTGCCACCGTTGGACGCTACCCTGGTACTGAGGTAAATTCTATCGCTGGTTTCATTCAAGGTGATTATGAGCTGACCGATAAGCTAAGCGCGACAGCTGGTATGCGCTACCAACACCTAAACAATAAAATCGATGATTTTGTCTCTAGCACAGTACAGACTGATATTGCTTTAGGCAATGCCACGGGTGGTGACGCGATCCCTGGCGGTAGCACTGACTATAATGTCAACTTATTTAATCTGGGACTTAACTATAAACCTACCAGTAACCTACGCTACTTCGCAAACTTCTCACAAGGTTTTGAGTTGCCTGATCCTGCTAAGTTTTATGGTCAAGGCATCTATGCAAAAAATGCAGCAAACTATTATGAGCTTGTTAATGGCTCTAATGTCTCTGGTACCGAACTTGATGGCATCAAAACTGATAGCTACGAGTTAGGCACGTCGTTCAATCACAACAATTTGACGGGTCAGCTGACTGGTTACTATAGCGTATCGGATGGCAGTATCGATTATGATCGCAGCACACTGCTGATCACTCAAAGTGATAATAAAAAGCGTGTGTATGGTGTTGAAGCAAAGGGCGACTATGCGATTAATGACAATGTGAGCATCGGCGCACTGGCACATTGGGTCAAAAGCGAGACGCAGGTTGATGGTAGCTACGAAGATACTGTCGTGACTGACACCAGCCCAGCCAAATACGCTCTGTGGACACGCTGGGAAGATGACAACCAAGCGCTTAAGCTACAAGCAAATATGATGCGTGACGTCTCAGGTTATGATTCAAGTAGCGACTCTACTCAAGAGCTAGATGGCTATACTACGGTTGACCTTGATTACACTTACTTCTTACCTTCAGGTGAGTTTAGTCTAGGTGTTCAAAACTTATTGGACAAAGATTACACCACCGTTTGGGGGCAACAAGCGCAGATATATTATGGTAGCTACGCACCTGCATCAGCATTTGATTACAAAGGTCTAGGACGTACTTATACGGTTGGCTATACCCATCGTTTTTAAGTGATAGGTCAGTTTATATCATATAGATAATGTAGACCAAAAAAAGTCCCTATTCATGTGAATAGGGACTTTTTTGTTTTACAACATCTAATACTTGCTAATCGTTAAGATGTTAAATCATTAATTCTATAGAAGCTTTTGTATTCAGACATTGCTAGATTTTGGCAATCCATATGCTATGGTCTCAACCACTTCATTGTTCTGCTCAGCAATTAGTTGATAACCCTTGATCACACCATCATAGGGCAAACCGCTCACATACTGCTGATAATGATCATAGATAGCATCTTTTATGATCGATGTGCGTTTTGCTTTATTCATTTCAGCAAAATCATTAGGTAGACGTATATGAGCCAAACGCGATACTCCGCAACGAACCATCCAATTCGCATTCACAAACTCAAAATCTATCTCTGCTCGTAAACTATATGTACATAAAGACTTTGGAGGATTAACTAAATCGTGTTTGATCTGAGCAATATCTTCTGCGAATGGCTGATAAGGTATATCGAGCACTGAAAATAGCGTCGCTAAAAATTCGTCAGCGGTGAAATATTTATCAATATAGCTGCCATCAAGCCCAAGGAACTTGCTCGACAATACATGACGCAGGCGCTCACACGCAGGAATGGTATGCTTTAGCGGATAACCCATCTTTTTGATAATATCTTGCGAACGCAGCTCAAGCGTGTCTATTTGATTGATCACGTATTGCGCTAAAAGATGATGTGGGTGATAACGACGGGTATATTTGGATTGGTTGGCAACGTGGCTCATGAGATTAAACACCTTAGACTCCTGTAACTCCGACAAAAAAGTATGATATAAGCCCATATGGGCAAATAAAATCAGGCACAAATGAGGATGTCGGAGTACAGGCTCATGCGCTTTACCAGAGTTCTTTTATATCGTGCTGGAAGTTGCAAGGTTTGCACACCACTGCTATTACAAGAATAGTCGGTGATGACAAAACTGTTAAACCCACGATAGACAACGCAATAATGATAGCATATTAAATGATAAAAAATAAATACCGATATGTGTGCCCGTTTGTGAATAATTGTTTTTCACTTTAAGCACTCAATCTTCGATATTTCTATATATCATTTGTTCATATGCTAGTAAGAAGCTAAATCTTTAAACGTTAGTATTAAAAAATTAGTATGGAAACGCTAGTGTTAAAGCACTAAAGATATTACTTATACCTTAACGATTTACATCAACGACTATTCGACCACGAATTTTGCCATCTAACAACTCACTTGCTGTTGGAATGACTTCGCTCAGGCCAATCTCTCTTGTGATTGCATCCAATTGTGTCATATCCAGACTCGTACTCAAGCGCTTCCAAGCTTCTATACGCTCATCATAAGGTCGCGTCACGCTATTGATACCAAGCAAACTAACACCGCGCAAAATAAATGGCGCAACAGTAGCAGGGAAATCCATACCTTGAGCCAGTCCACAAGTAGCGACTAAACCATCTTCACATATACTGGCACAAACATTGGCAAGCGTGTGACTGCCGACAGAATCGATTGCAGCGGCCCATCTTTCTTTACCAAGCGCGCGTCCCGGACTGCTTAATTCCGCTCGGTCGATGATCGTCGTTGCACCAAGGCTTTTTAGGTAATCTACTTCCTCTAGGCGACCCGTAGAAGCCGTGACAGAATAGCCTTGGTTTGCCAAAAGTGCGATGGCAAAACTACCAACGCCGCCGTTAGCACCAGTCACAAGTACTTCACCGCTATCTAGTGTCAGTCCATGACGCTCCAATGCAATTAGACAAAGCATCGCGGTATATCCTGCTGTGCCAATTGCCATCGCTTGACGTTCAGTCATCGACTCAGGGAGCGGGATCAGCCAGTCACCGTTCAATCTGGCTTTCTGTGATAGACCACCCCAATACTTCTCGCCCACGCTCCAACCATTCAACAGCACCTTGTCGCCAGCTTTGTAGCGATGATGGTTGCTCGTTTCGACAGTGCCTGCTAAATCAATTCCTGGAACCATAGGAAATGTGCGTACCACAGGGCTACGACCAGTAATGGCTAATCCATCCTTATAATTGAGCGTGCTAAATACCACACGAACCGTGACATCTCCTTCTGGTAATTGCGTGTCCTGTATCTCAGTCAGACTAGACCGATAAACATCATCATTTTTTTCAATTAATATTGCTTTAAACATAACAGCTCCTATTTAGACCAATCGTCTATAAATAAGTAAAAAATAATTTAGACCGGTCGTCTAAAAATATAGATAAAAAATTACTTCTGTAGCCCTGCCACAAACCCTCGGAAAAAAGTATCCAACGGATGGACATCTTGCACCAACTTAGCACGCAAAACAGCACCTTCCCAACCAATCCAAAAGTAAGCAGCAAGCTCATCACAATCACTATTAGAATGTATTTGTTCTTGTTGTACTGCAAGACGCAAGCAAGCCGCTAAACGCTCCTGCCAATCAAGCAATATGTTTTCTAACTCACAACGGAAACTGTCAGGCAATACGACAATCTCTTGACCTAAGTTGCCTACTAAGCAGCCGCGTCGAAATTCATGCTTAATCATGCCCGACTTAGCATCCTCAACAAAGTCACTAATACGCTGCATAGGAGACACGTGCTCATTCAAAAAACAATGATCTAGCTTACGAGCGAAATATAACGCGTATTGCCGTAATACTTCCTGTCCAAATGCTTCTTTGTTTTTGAAGTAATTGTAGAAGGAACCTTTAGGCACACTGATACGTTTGAGTATGGCATCGATACCAGTGGTCGCAAAACCTTGCTCTGTCAGCATTTCCATCCCAGATCTCAAAAGAGCCTCACGGGTATCCGTAAACTCTCGTTCAATATTGGGTGGACGCCCTCGACGGGCTTTTGGCTTAGTCATTGTCATGCATAGATATTATGACCGATCGTCTTTAATGTCAATAAATTATTTGTGAGACAGACATGCCTATTATTTTTTGATTTAAGCTTTCCTATCAACTAATTAACAATCCTTATCAAAAAAGCCCTTTAACTAATGCCGTTGACTTGGTATCTTGCCTCGCCACGCTTGTATTATCAAAAATTGCTTACTCTACTATTGGCTAATCATTTTGCATTAGCACCTTCTTTGTATTGGATCTTATGAAACATACCATTGAGGCGAGCTCTGATGCTCGCCGGACTCAGTATTTTCAAGTATTCTTGATGGGCGTCAGTGCCTTTATTATGAATACCACCGAATTCGTCCCTGTCGCCTTGCTGAGCGATATTGCCCAAGACTTCTCTATCACTACAGCAGAGACTGGCTGGATGCTGACACTTTATGCTTGGATTGTCGCGGCCATGTCATTGCCACTGATGCTGCTCACCAGTCGTTTTGAGCGTAAACGTTTGCTCTTGGGACTTTTTGCGGTATTCATTGCCAGTCATGTGCTTTCCGTATTTGCGTGGAGTTTCGATGTTCTTCTCATTAGCCGAGTCGGCATTGCGCTATCGCATGCGATATTTTGGTCCATCACAGCGGCAATCGCTATACGTGTGGCACCTGAAGGCAAAAAGGCCCTGGCGCTTAGCGTGCTTGCGACTGGTACTTCATTGGCGATGGTATTAGGGGTGCCTTTAGGGCGCTTGGTCGGTCAATGGTTTGGCTGGCGAGCGACATTTGGCGGTATTGGCGTGATTGGTTTTATCGTATTTGTACTACAAGCGAGACTCTTACCGACGCTGCCTAGCATGTTTGAAGGGTCTTTTAGAAAGATTCCAGAGCTGCTCAAAAACCCATTGTTGGTCTGCTTATACTTGCTCATATTGCTTGTTTTCACCGCGCACTATACGGCTTATTCGTATATCGAACCCTTCATGCGCCACGTTGGCTCAATCAGTGAAAACTCCGCAACGCTTGTATTACTGCTATTCGGTATCGCAGGGATTATCGGCAGCGTGATATTTAGTCGCTGGGGCGATAGGTTCAATACCAGATTGATGCTGATATCGACGATACTGATGCTCGTGTCTATGCTCACACTATTGCTAGCAGTAACATCCGTATGGGCGCTCAGCTTTATTTCCTTACTTTGGGGCGCGGCGCTCATGCTGCTTATTATTTCGATGCAAGCCAAAGTCATTATGGTCGATGTCAATGCGCAAGACATGCTGATGTCGATGTTTTCCGGCATTATCAATTTGGGTATTGGTACTGGTGCGCTATTCGGTGGTTATGCTGTGACTCATATTTCACTATCAAGCGTTGGATATGTCGGTGCAGCTATCGCTGTTGTAGCGCTGCTACTGATGCTATTTATGATTAAGCGCTTTCCTGAGCTGAGTAAAAGACTCGGCTAGCTAAGCAGACGATGTCAAAAAATAGCAGTCAAAATGCCAGCCACATAAGTGAGCTGGCATTTTCTTTAATGTTGCCTACAAAATCATTTTAGCTATTTGCTTAAACACCCATTGAACGAACGTTCAGGTAAGGCTATACTGATTTTTATTGGACATAAGTATGCTTAGACTATCAATATGGTTAGGCCATAAACATAGTCGATGAAATACTGACAGGGATTAAGCACAAAAGGATGCGTGTGAAATGGATAATATTCAAAACAAGGAAGTCGTCTTCGGTCTAAATACAGCTACGATGGCTATCAAGAATTTTAGACTTGTTGGAGGTTCATGATGGCTGATGAAATGATTCAACAAGACAATGAAGATCGAGAAAATCAGGATAGCACCGCACCTCTCAAGCTAGGCAAGTTACATTATGCTTGGATAGTCGCTGCGACAGGTTCTGTGGCAATGTTCTGTGGACTTGGGTTGGGAAGATTCGCATTTGGTATGCTACTGCCGTCTATGTCATCTTCTTTGGGATTAAATTACACTCAAAGTGGCATATTGGGATTCACTAACCTAATAGGCTATCTCGTTGCGGTGCTTTTAAGTCCATTCATTCTACCTAGGTTTGGTACTCGAGCTACGGCGACAGGCAGTCTTCTCTTGATCGCTGTCTCGATGCTCGGTATGGCTTTTACCACCAGTTTTCCCATACTCTGCACACTCTATGTGCTAACGGGTATCGGTAGCGGTGGCGTGGTCTTACCGATGATGAGCGTCATGTCGCACTGGTTTTTCCCTTCGCATCGTGGACTTGCTTTAGGACTGGTCATGGCGGGGCCTGGGTTTGGCATTATTCTATCGGGCTTTGTCGTACCCAAACTTTTACCCATGTCCACTCTACTGTCTTGGCAAACAGGTTGGTTAATTTTTGCTGTGATTAACATCGTGGTGGCTTGTCTTACTTTTACGTTGATTCGAAATCATCCAGACGATGTCAGTCAAAACCCTTTTGGGCGCGCACCTACTCTGCCTGTCAAAAACAAGAAAAAGCTAGAACGCAGCAACATTAAATTACTCGTGCATTTAGGTATCATATTCGCCATTTATGGTGCTACTTACATGGTTTACGTCACCTTTATTGTCACCAGCATGGTTGGCTCATATCAATTGAGTGAAGCGACTGCGGGTGGTATTTGGGCATGGATTGGACTGCTTAGCGTCTTCTCAGGCATGTTGTTTGGCTGGATTTCTGATCACATTGGCAGACGTCTTGGTCTTGCTTTGGCCTTTGTTTTCCTTGCTATTGCTTATCTCTTAGTCGGATTGACTGATTGGCATTCAGGACTGTATTTGTCCATTATCTTGTTTGGCTTAGTGGTCTGGAGTGTGCCTGTCATTATGGCTGCCTCAGCGGGCGATTATTTCGGGCCTGCAGCAGCAGCAAGTGCACTCGCGGCGCTGACTTTTGCCTTTTCAGGTGGACAGGCTCTCGGGCCAGTGGCAGCAGGCTATCTCGCAGAAATAACTGGAGACTTTAGCATCAGTTATATGGTATCTGGCATCGCCGCTTTTGTCGCGCTTGGACTTTCCTTATTATTACGTCCACAAAAATCAGCTTAATGAAGACCCTTTTGCTCTTACTCTAAGCCGTGAGATAACGAACGACTACAAATAAACTTGAACGGTCGTTCATTTTTGTTTATAGTGGCTCTAACAAAACGATATTTATATAATCTAAACCCGTTCAGATCTACGACCCATACTTCAATATCATAAGGATAAGATAATGCTTAAGTTCTATTTTCACCAGACCCCCAACCCTCTGAAAGTCGCTCTATATCTTATGGAGACAGGCTTACCATACGAGTTAGTACCAGTAGATACGCTAAAAGGTGAACAGCATACGCCTGAATACCGCGCTATCAATCCTAATGGTAAAGCCCCTGCTCTCGAAGATGATGGCAAACGTGTCTTTGATTCAACGGCTATATTGATGTACTTGGCCGAAAAAACAGGTCAGCTAGCAGGCGCGCCAGAAGATCGCGGTGAGATGTTGTCATGGCTCATGTTTGTAGCGACAGGTTTAGGTCCTTTCTCTGGTCAATCAGTACACTTTAGTCATAAAGCGCCAGAAAAAATTCCTTATGCCATCAATCGCTATCTTCGCGAAGCAGAGCGTCATTACGAAGTGCTAGATAAACACATGGAAGGTCGTGAGTATTTGGTTGGTGACGACTACTCTATCGCTGATATTTCAGCATGGGGCTGGGTTGATAAGGCCGCGTTTATATTAGGCGAACCAGGTTTAGATAACTATCCTAACCTGAAGCGTTGGTTTGCTAGCATCAACGCTCGCCCTGCCGTAGAAAAAGCACGAAATATTGCTAATGGCGTTGAGTTCAAGTCTGACTTTGATGAAGTCGCTGCACGTGCACTATATCCACAAAACTTCGCAAAAGACGCATAATTGCGCTAGGAGTTATAAAAATGACAGACCAATACGTACCACCAAAAGTTTGGACACATGACGCAGAAAGTGGCGGCAAATGGGCCAGTGTCAATCGTCCCGTTTCAGGCGCTACTCATGAGCAAGCGCTACCAGTAGGCGAGCATGAGCTACAACTGTATTCTATCGCCACCCCTAATGGTCAGAAAGTAACGATTATGTTAGAAGAGTTACTGGCACTGGGCAAAGCGGCAGAGTATGATGCCCATATGATTCAGATTGGTGAAGGCGACCAGTTCGGATCGGGGTTTGTAGACGTAAACCCTAACTCGAAAATTCCAGCCCTAGTTGATCAAAGTGGTGAAGATTCTGAAGCTGTATTTGAATCTGCGTCTATTTTAGTATATCTTGCTGAAAAATTTGGCGTACTACTGCCTGAGAAAGGTAGCGAGCGTACCAAAGTTTTTAACTGGTTATTTTGGTTACATGGCTCTGCACCGTATTTGGGTGGTGGTTTCGGTCACTTTTATGCTTACGCGCCTGAAAAGTTCGAATATGCGATCAATCGCTTTACGATGGAAACCAAGCGCCAGTTGGATGTACTAGATAAGCAATTGGCAAAAAATGAGTTTATCGCTGGTGACGAATACAGCATTGCTGATATTGCCACTTGGCCTTGGTATGGCAATTTAGTTGTGGGTACTCAGTACGATGCGCAAGAATTTTTGCAGGTTGATGAATACCCTAATGTTCAGCGCTGGGCAAATGCGATGTTAGCGAGACCAGCCGTACAACGTGGCCGCATCGTCAACCGCACTTGGGGCGAAGCATGGGAACAACTAGAGAATCGTCACAGTGCCCAAGATATTGATAATGTATTAGCATTAAAACCAGAGTAGATTTTCTTACTAAATCTATTCTGACCATAGTCAATTTAGTCTGAAATAGTGAATTGACTATAAATATTTGTTTTGACAACCATCTGTTCTGACTAAAACATCAGTTTGAATACAGATAACACATAAAAACCAAGTTACATCATTATCAATGAAAACGATAATAGTGTTACTTGGTTTTCTAATTAATAAAGCTATATAGTCAGAGAACTACTAAATGGCTACAGCGTTACCCTCCCTAGATGTACTACTTGTACAATCTGCGGTCGGATGCCTTGTATCCATTTTAGACTTCTTTGACTATAGTTCTAAGACAACCGCTTTTAAGGTGAAAATTATGAGTGCACATGCGAAGTTTAATCGTGATGACGTAATCGAAAAAGCCAAAGACCTCTATTGGGAAAAGGGCTATCACGCTACATCGATGAGAAATCTACAAGATGTGGTTGATATGCGTCCTGGCAGTATTTATGCGGCTTTCGGCAATAAAGACAGCCTGTTTAAAGAGGCGTTAAATCGCTATGCTGAGCAAGGCGCTACAAACCTTGCCAACAGTATTGCACAAGAAAAAACCAAGCTTGAAGGCCTAAAGCGCTTCATTCACAGCGTGACTATTTGCAATAAAAGCACTACCCCGAGTGGCATGTGCATGATTGTCAAAACAATCAGTGAGCTGACACAAAATGACAGTCCAGACTTGCTTACTCATGCGACGAATATTCTAGAGAATATTGAAGCTTCTTTTGTCAAAGTTTTTCAGCAGTCCATTGATAATGGTGAGATTAACACAGATGAAAGTGCCGAGGAACTCGCCCGCTATTTTCAAATTCAAATGATCGGCTTGAGAACGTATTCGCAAGTAACGAATGATACGGGTGCAGTAGAAAAGTATATTGATGATATATTTGCAAAGTTTCTGTAGCGCTACTCTGAGATATTAGGATTCAGCTCTATTAACATTTAGCGAATCACTTTCGATAAGACCGTCTACCAGATTGATAGTCCGATCACAGGATGCGGATAAACGTGGATCATGGGTAACCAATAACACACCGCAATCACGCTCACGGTTGACTTTACGAAACAGCTCGAACACTTCGGCAGCCGTTACCGTATCTAGATTACCTGTGGGCTCATCAGCTAATAACAATGCAGGCTCTGTGATGAGCGCGCGAGCAATAGCCACTCGTTGTTGCTGACCACCTGAAAGCTCATTTGGCTTGGTATTAGCGAACTTCTCCAGACCCACCGAAGCCAGTAACTCACGCGCTTTTTGTATGGCAGATTGATTTGGGCGACCTTTAGTCAGCATCAGCGGCATCAACACGTTATCTAACGCGGTAAATGCCTGAATAAGATGATGAAACTGAAATACAAAGCCAATACTATTGCCTCGCAGTGCCGTGCGACCAGCATCATCCATATTACTCGTTACCTGCTCGAGCAGGTACAACTCACCACTGGTGGGCTTATCAAGCAAGCCAAGCACATTCAACAAGGTGCTTTTCCCAGAGCCAGAAGGACCAATGAGCGCGGCAAAATCATTATTATCGATGCGCAAGTCAATACCATGTAGTACTTCAATCTCATTGGGCTGACCAATATTATAAGATTTTTTTAGTGCCTCTAAACGCAGTACTTCATGAGAGTTATTATTAGACATAACGAATAGCCACCACGGGATCCAATGCGGCGGCTCGGCGCGCTGGTATAGCAGCAGCCAATACACCGGTTATCGTCGCTAGCAGCATTGCCAGCAGGATAAGCTCTATAGACACTGGAATATAAAACAAACTTGGGCCAAAAGTGTTAAATACCCACACTAGCACGTAACTCACCGCACTACCCAAAACAGAGCCCAGTAAACCAAACACAGCACCCTGAATCAAAAATATCCATAAGATTTGCTGACGAGTCGCACCAGTGGCACGTAAAATTCCAATTTCTCGAGTGCGTTGTACCACACTGACAGACAGTACGCTCGCAATACCAAAGGCTACCGATATACCCACAAACACAATAATCATATTAGTAGACAAGCTCTGCGCTGATAGTCCACTCATTAACTGTGCATTGGTCTCGATCCAACTCTCTGCCTGCAAAGAGGTCAGACGTCCTACTTGCTCAGCAATATTGTCCGCCTCAAAGATATCGGCAACCGTGAGGTCAATCACGGTGACGCCTCCTGGCAAACTGAGCAATGACTGTGCTTGCTTTAAGTCTAGATAGACGTAACGTGCATCCAGCTCACGGACACCCAACTCAAATATCCCAGCGACATTTACCACGGTATTGTCCTGCTCACCAGTGTCTAATCGCAGCTTGCTACCCACTTGAACACCGAGATTGTTGGCAAGCTCACTACCGATGAGTACATTATCAGCACCGACTCGCAGATCGCCACTAACTAGATACTCATCAAGCGGTATGATTTTCTGGTATCGTTCGAGTTCTGTTCCGACTAATACGACCGACTCTAAAGCTTCTCCGCGCCGAACAAACGCAGGTCCTGATACCACAGGTGATACTGCTGTCAGTAATGGTAGTTTATCTAAGGTAGCGGTAATCTGTTGCCAGTTATTGATAGATCGTAGCCGTTGAGGACGCTTGTCTTCTTGTATCAGCTGTGCGGTTCCTGCTGCTACTGGTGCCACTAGATTAACTTCATCTGGTGATACCAATTGAATATGAGATTGGCTACCAAGCGTTTTATCAATTAAATTGGTTTGTAAACCTTGAATCAAGGCCGTGATAAATACGATAACAGCCACACCAATAGCCACACCTAATGTAATCATCAGCGACTGTACCCGTCCCTCGCGTAAAAAACTGATCGCAATGACTGCATCGATCCATAAGCGCCCGAACAAATTTTTCACTTGGATGTTACCGCTGGTTCATTACGGGTTGTTGACTCATCAGTACGCACTCGCTCACCATCGACCAATGGCGAAGTCGCATCAACCAGCACTTGATCTCCGTTATCCAGCCCTGCAATGACTTCCGACATCGCCAGACCACGAAGCCCTAGCATTATTTTTTGACGCTGTACTTTACCATCACGTAGCAACCATACTTGAGCCGTATCCTTTTGGATATTCGCTAAAGCATCATTGGGAAGCACTAAAGCCTGCTCACGGCGACCTGTTTCGATATTTACTGAAACAGTCATGTCTTGTCGTAGAAACTCAGGTACTGGATCAACCGATAGCCGAACCTCCACAGTACCTCGCTGCGAATCGATACTCGGTGCTATGAAGTCAATACGAGTAGGAAAAGGCTGATCTGGATACGCATCAGCGATAGCAAGTGCTTCTTGTTGCAAGGCCAATCGTGATAAATTGCGCTCATCAAGCGGTACATGTACCTCTGTATTACCAGCAAGTGCAATGGTAAATAAAGTTTTACCTGGCTGTACCAGATCGCCCGGCTCCACGTCACGAGTCAGTACCGTGCCGGCAACCTTGCTGCGTACTTCTGTCTTGGCCAATTGAGCCTGCAATGCCGCAATGCGCTCACGTAGTAGGGCCTCTTCAACACCACCAGACGCCAATGCCTTTGCTCTTAAACGCTCAGCTTCCAAATCATTGCGCGCTTGGCTCTGGGACTGCTCCGCTTGCTCCATCTCTTCATTGGATATCGCTGAAATTGCTGCCAATTCACGTCGACGTGCTACATTACGAGTCGCCTGTGCAAGCTGCACTTCAGCTTTTGATAGGTCAACCTTTGCTTGTGGGCGTCTGCTGGTCACAAGCTCAGCTAACTCGGCCTCTGCTTGACGTACTTGTGCAGCCACATCGTCCGAGCTGAGTACCAATAATAAATCACCTTTTGCCACTTGGTCGCCTTCTTGTACCAAGCGCTCAAGCACGACCCCCGTCACCTCACTACCAATTTGAGTACGTGATGTCGTCACGACACGTCCGGTCGCCACCACCGTTTGTACTAATGGCATAGATGACACTGTATAGCTAGGCAACAGCGGTCCTCGCCACCAACGAAAGATAGCAAAGCCCACTGCAAGCCCTAGCAGAACAATCACAATCAAATACTTATAGTTGACAGCTCGCAATGAGTTTCTCCGATTTTGAGTAAGAGCGTCTGATACTGACGGGCAATATGGTCTATGTATAGTCAATCCTCTATAAATTGGTACGGTGTCAGGCTTGCTTAGTCTACGAGTTGTAGTACTTTCACTCGCCTTCCTTGTATCCAAATTATATTGAACCGACTATAGAAATATTTTATGCACAATAATATCGAGTGAGAGAATCATTATATCAATAATAATAGTGTTGATTTAACAAACTTTACCTACTTATCTAACAGTTGACGACTGCGCTCAATCACTGGTGCATCGACCATCTCGCCATCTATCTTGAATACTGCCTGTCCACTGCGCTCATACTCCTCGACCACACGCTGAGCAAATGACAATGCTTCATCTGTTGGTTGTAATGCTTGCTGGACGACAGCCACTTGCTTAGGATGAATACAAAGCATTCCAGACATACCCATCTGTGACCATAAATTTACTCGCGTGCTTAATCCTATCTCATCATTGAAGTCAGGATAGACCGTATCAATCGGTGGCGATAACTGGTGCACTTTTGACGTCAGGATTAATTGGTAGCGGATTTGGTTGGCGATGATATCGGCGGCAAGTGTGCCTACTTGTACTCGCAAATCATTGCACAAATCCAAAAATCCATAACTAAACGCGGCCAACCCGACTGCTTTTGCCATACTGTCGATTTGATACAATCCAATGGCACTCTCAATCAATGCAATCACAGGTAAGTTGGTGAGCTGATATACGCTCTCTATATCAGCGACTTGCTCGGCTTTGGCCAGTAACACGCCGGCTAAATTTGGCATTTTCTGACAGAGCACTATGTCTTTGAAAAATTCTTCGCTGCCTGCTTTATTAATACGTAGCCAAATCGGCTGATAGTCTGCACTATCATGATATTGTTGTAATGCTTTTCGGGCATTTGCTTTATCCTCTGGTGCCACAGCATCTTCTAAATCGACAATAACCGCATCTGCACCACTAGCAAAAGCTTTCGCTACTCTGTCGATGCGAGTCGCTGGCACGAATAGCCATGTTGTATTTTGAGAAATCGTTTTTATTTTATGATTGGTCACTGAATTCATGCTTAATTCCTATATTATTCAAGTAGCGGTTAGCAGCTTTATTATGCCACTATACAGATGGTGCTCATTTAAAATTAGCAATTTATTCGATAGCGCAAAACCAAAATTACTTAGACATTCCATTAAAAAACCAAATCAAAAAAAACCGCATGAAAATTAATCTCATGCGGTTCTTAAGTAACTTTTCTTAAATTTGTATTCTAAGTTTTCTGATCGGCTAATTAAGCCAGCATACCACCATCAACAACGATCGTTGCGCCTGTGGTATAACTTGAGGCATCAGACACCAGATACAACACGGTGCCAGCCATTTCATCAGGATTCGCAACACGTCCTAGTGGAATAGCATGTAGTGCCATTTTTAAGACTTTATCATTGGTCGTCAGGGCAGAGGCAAACTTGGTATCGGTTAAACCTGGTAATAGCGCATTGACACGGATATTTAATGGGCCACATTCTTTAGCAAACGCTTTGGTCATGCTAATGACTGCCGCTTTGGTGATTGAGTAGATACCTTGTTTGTCTCCCGCTACTAAACCGTTGACCGATGCAGTATTCAAGATGACACCACCGCCCTGCTCTTTCATCATTTTGCCAGCAGCTGTCGACATAAAGAAGTAACCACGGATATTAACTTCAACGGTCTTATCAAAAGCTGCTAAATCTGTATCTAAGATATGGCCATAGTAAGGATTAGCTGCTGCGTTATTGACTAAGATATCGATTTGGCCAAATTCACTTTTGATATGCTCAAAAATTGCGTCAATCTGCGCCATCTCACCCACGTGACAAGCAAAAGCACTGGCTTTGTGACCATCAGCGACGATGCTATCAGCGACTGCTTGGCAGGCATCAATCTTACGGCTAGAGACGATCACATGCGCACCTCTTGATGCCAATAAACGAGCAATAGATTCGCCAATACCGCGGCTAGCGCCAGTGACCAAAGCAACTTTACCGGTTAAATCAAATAAGTCTTTCATCATTATTCCTTATATTTTTATAAACTGTCTATTCTCAAACAATCATTCTTTAACACTGAATTCATGTATCTAAAATTGGATAACTAAACGCAGATAATCGCTGTCATATCTAACAGCGATTATCGAGCACTAGCAAATGAATAATGAGCGCCCGATTGTCACAGTTACGCCAGCATACCACCATCGAGTGTAAAGGCATGACCATTCATAAAGGTACTCTCATCGCTGGCTAGCCATGCAATCGCACTAGAGATTTCATTCACATCTCCTAGACGGCGCAGTGGACTGGCCTTAATCGTTGCTTGCTGCGTACGCTCATCCATGGTTGCCATGGTATTGCGGACCATTGGCGTATCAATGAAGCTTGGGCATACCGCATTAAAACGGATATTGGCGCGAGCATACTCATGGGCAGCAGATTTGGTCAGACCCATAACCCCATGTTTAGCCGCGCTATAGGCTGAAATCATCGGTGCTGAACGCAGACCAGCAATAGATGCCACATTAATCACATGACCACCGCCATTAGGTATCATACAATTGACCGCAGCACGCATACAGTGCCACACACCTTTTAAATTCACTGCAATATTGCGATCAAAGTCCTCATCACTCAGCTCATGCATCGGCGAAGGCTTATGGTCGATACCAGCATTATTTACCACAACATCTAAACCGCCAAGCGTCTCTACTGCAAAGTCGAACAACGCACGTACTTCATCACCACTGGTCACGTCTACTTTTTTGAAGACGATACTTTTGCCAGCATCTTGACCTTGTTTAGCAACTGCTTCGCCCATCTCTTCTGCCATATCCCCAATCACGACTTTTGCGCCGCGACTGGCTAGCAATAATGCGCTTGCTGCCCCGATGCCTGATGCACCGCCCGTGATTAAAATTCGTTTACCCGTTACATCTGATGCAATTCCGTTTGTATTCAGTGTCATGATCTATCCCTCTACCTTAAGTACTAGTTTGCCGAAGTTTTCACCTTTAAAGAGCATCATCAAAGTATCTGGGAACGTCTCGATACCTTCAACGATATGGTCTTTCACTTTCATATCACCTGACTGAATCCAGCCAGCGATATCTTTCATGGCAATTGGATATTCTTTGATATTGTCAAAGACAACGATACCTTCCATGCGGGCACGGTTGACCAATAATGATAGATAGTTCGATGGACCTTTGACTTCTGTGGTGTTGTTATACTGACTAATCGCACCGCAAATGACGATACGCGCATGCAGGTTTATTTGTGTGAGGACGTCATTTAAGATATCACCGCCTACATTATCAAAGTACACATCGACGCCGTCTGGACAGGTTTTCTTTAGTGCTTTTTTCACATCTTCATTTTTGTAATCAATCGTCGCATCGAACCCAAGCTCGTCGACTAAGAATTTACATTTCTCAGCACCGCCCGCGATACCAACGACGCGGCAGCCTTTAATTTTGGCAATTTGACCAACCAAGCTACCAACAGCACCTGCTGCGCCAGAGACGACCACGGTCTCGCCAGCTTTTGGTTGACCAGTTTTTAATAAACCAAAATACCCTGTCATACCTGGCATACCGAGTACGCCCAAGTAATAAGACAATGGTGCCAGTTTTGGATCAACTTTATACAGATTAGCACCATCACTGACCGCATAGGACTGTACGCCGTCGTGACCTGCGACATAGTCACCTACTGCAAATTTTTCATGTTTACTTTCTATCACTTCGCCCACAGTGCCAGCACGCATGACCTCACCAATTTGTACTGGCGCGATATAAGATTTGGCATCGTTCAACCAACCACGCATTGCCGGATCGATAGAGATGTATTCAACCTTAATCAGCAACTGACCATCGGTAATCGTCGGCATTTCTGTCTCGGTATAATCCCAAGTCTCGGCACTAGGCTCGCCTACCGGTCTTGCTTTTAATCGCCACTGTTTATTAATTTTTGTCATGTCTCTTTCCTTAGAGTTGTCCTTAGAACCATTCCGTTTGCATATCAGTGCAAACCGAGTTGGTGTTGGTTAATAATTCGATGTCGCGTTTAACTAATGGTAGTTCCCAATCAATGAAGTATTTGGCCGCTTGTATCTTGCCTTTATAGAAATTCTGTTGCTCAGCATCTTGCGTCGTACTTAGTAGCTGCTCAGCTTTACTCGCTTGACGAATCCAAATCCAGCTCAGTACAATTGAGGCAAAGATATTCATCAGTGCTTGAGCGTTGCCCGTCAATGTCACGGCTTCTTCGGTTTGTAAAACTTTGCTGAGATGCACCAATACTTCATGCAAGTGACCCATGTAAGACATCAGCTTACCTGCAAGTTGCGCGCTCTCAGGTGTAGTGATGCTTTCCAAATCTTTTGTTATTTCACGTTTTAGGATTTGAATACCCAAACCACCTTTTTGCCATAACTTACGAAATGACAAATCCAATGCCTGCACACCATTTGTGCCTTCATGGATAGGATTTAGGCGATTGTCACGCCAAAACTGCTCGGCTTGATACTCACGCGTATAACCTGCACCGCCCAATACTTGGATGCCCAAATCATTGGCTTTTGGCCCATACTCAGATGGCCATGCTTTTAATACTGGGGTGAGAAGATCTAATAATTCTGTCAGCTCATTTTTTAGCGTTTCGTCTTCACAGGTGTTGATACGGTCAATCAGGTTTGAACCATATAGACATAATGAAATCCCGCCTTCAGAATAGGCTTTTTGCGCCAATAGCATGCGCTTTACGTCACCATGATTGATGATAGCAGTTGCCGCATCTTCAGGTTTATTGTTCGGGGCGATTCTGCCTTGCGTTCTGTCTTTGGCATAATCAAGTGAATACTGATAACCGCGATAACCCACCATCGATGCGCCAAAACCGACAGCGATGCGCGCCTCGTTCATCATTTTGAACATATAGCGCAGACCGAAATGCTCTTCACCGATTAGATAACCATGGCATGCGCCTTCGTCACCAAAGCTCAGTGCCGTAGACGTTGTGCCTCTATAGCCTAGTTTATGAATGAGTCCTGTCAGATGTACATCGTTGCGCTCGCCGACCGATGTATCCTCATTTAAGCGATACTTGGGCACAGCAAATAAAGAGATACCTTTTACGCCACCTGGACCACCTGGCACTTTGGCCAATACTAAGTGGACGATATTGTCAGACAGTTCGTGATCGCCGCCTGAGATATAAATCTTGCTACCTTTGACGCGGTACGAGCCATCGTCTTGTTTTACCGCAGTGGTTTTGATATCAGCAAGTGACGAACCTGCATGTGGCTCTGTTAATGCCATGGTTCCAGTGAATTCACCTGTCAGCATGCGCGGCATAAAGGCAGCTTTAATCTCATCGCTAGCAAAATGTGAGATGACATTGATGGCCGCTGTGGTCAAAAATGGATAAGCAGTGGTTGATGGATTGGCAGCCATAAAGTAGCCTGCGACAGCTGTCATCACTGTTTCAGGCAGCTGCATGCCGCCGTCTTCAAAACTATAACGACCTGCGATAAACCCTGACTCACGGAATGCATCAAAAGCGACTTTTACATCACTTATCATGCTGACCTTTTTGCCATCAAACTGTGGCTCATTCTTGTCCGCTACATGGTTGTGCGGTAAAAACAACTGGGTCGCAATTTTATTAGCCGTATCCAATACAGCATCAAACGTTTCGCGGCTATGCTCTGCAAACTTAGCATGCTCGGTTAAATGTTCAGTGCCCAATACATCATATAATTGGAACGGTAACTCAAAGTCATTGATAAGCGTATCTGCTGCCATAGTATTCTCGTTAGCTGATTAAATTTGGTTGTCAATCGATATTAAGCTAATTTAACGCCTTACCGTATTGTCATTTATGACATAATTATGGTCAAATACGACATAAATAGCACTTATATTTAGAAAATTCAGATAAAAAATTGATATTTTTGGTCAGCCAAGTAAAAGGAGAATAGATACCCATGCCCTATTTCAAACCGTTTAAAGTCATTATTATTGGATTCGATGGTGTGCTCGGCAGTGCATTGACAGGTGCGTTAGATTTATTTTCGTTTACTGGTGTCAGTTGGCAACGATTTTTAGATGAGCCAGTAGAGCCTAGATTTAATGTGCAGATAGCAAGCGTTGGTGGCGTGGATATCAGATGTAGCAATCGCTTAATCATGCAAGCGCATTGCGATATTCAGGAAGTGGCGGAATGCGACTTGCTATTGATTCCGACTATTGGTGATTCAATCGATAAAGTATTGAGCCGAAATGCAGAATTAATACCACATTTAAAGCGGTTGGCAGATACCAAGTCAGATATTGCCAGCAACTGTAGCGGCGCTTTTTTTCTGGCAAAAGCAGGATTATTAGATAATAAAATCGCCACTACGCACTGGGGTTACGCCAGTAAGTTTAAGGCAGACTTTCCACTGGTGGACTTACAAGAGAATCAGTTTGTTACTCATTCAAAAAGCAACTCAACAAACCAATCGGGCAATATATTTTGTGCAGCAGGTGGTAGTGCATTTTATGATTTGGGATTGTTATTAATAGAGCGCTACTGCGGACGTGAGATTTCTACTCAAGTCGCTAAAACCCAAATCATTGATAGTAAACGAGGCAATCAAAACAGCTATACCAACGTAACGTTGCACAAACCGCATTCAGACCAATTGGTCAAACAAGTACAAGAATTCATTGAGGAAAATTTTTATCAGACTATTCAGGTGAGCGGATTGGCTGCCATGGTCAATATCACCCCACGGACTTTAAATAGGCGTTTTCAGTCCTCTGTAGCCATGCGCCCGATTGAGTATATTCAAGCCGTCAGGATTGAGCAGGCAAAGCGCCTGCTTGAATTGGGAGATGTAACGATTAAATCGCTTGCCGAGCAAGTTGGCTATGATGATATCTCTTCGTTCACGCGTTTGTTCAAACGTGCGACCGAGCTAACACCGAAAGAATATCAAGATAAATTTTCACGGTTAGCGATTTAGCACGGTTCTATAATGGCTATTTTTTATAAGGTTTTACGAATGGCTAAACCGCTTGCCACAATCCTTCAGCATGGATGGTTTCAGACTTGATGGTTGGATAATCGGTAAATGCTAACTGATAGCCTCCCCCTGTATTAGGACTCAGCTGGCAAGTTACTCCCAGTGGAAAGCTGTATTTTTGTCCAATATGGCCAAAGCGCATGCCACTATAAATGGGCAATCCCGTCAATTCATGCAGCTGACGAATCACGGTGGCGACATCATAGCGCTTGTCATAGCTGTCCTCACCTGCACCAGATAATGCGCCAAACACAATCGCTTGCTGCCCTTTGAACACACCCGCTAAATACAAATCATATAACATGCGCTCAATACGATAGGCCTGCTCGCCGACATCTTCTAAGAATACAATACCGCCATCAATGCGCGGTAAATACTCACTACCTGCCAGCGCCGATACTACGCTCAAGTTACCACCCCAGATAGTGCCAGTCATGGTTTTTGGCTCAGCACTGGTCAAAATACTGGGTAAGCTAGAGCTGGTTAAAGAAGCGTCTGATATATAAATAACCAGATTAGGATTGGTTAGTGCTTCAGCAAATTGTCGACAGCTGACCTCGTCAGGTTTGGTCTTGCCAAATTCACTATAGAGCATTGGCGCGGCAAGCGAACTCATATCTCCCTTTGCCAGCAATGCGCACTGAATAGCGGTCACATCACTGAAACCTGCGAGTATCGTGCCACGCTCCTTCATAATACGTCCTAGCGTCGACCAATCAACCATTGGTAACAAACGCATGGCACCATAGCCACCACGTACCCCAAGTAATAACTTGGGCGCTGCGATAGCACCCGTAGCGAGGTTCTGTAAGTCACTCGCTCGCTGCGAGTCTGTACCAGCAAAGCGTAAATACTGCCTATTGGTAATCGTAGGATTATTTACTTTAAAACCTGCACACGCTACACGATCTAATGCCAATTGGGTGCGGTCGTCACTACCACCAACATTAGAGCTGGCAAAAAGTCGTGTCTCAATCGTAGGCACAATACAGCTGGTCTGCGTTAGTGACGTTTGTGACGCTTGTGACGCTTGCGATAATGAACCATCATCCATTAGCGCAGACGGCAGATCATCTTTAGTCAGTTGCGTACTACTTGAATCCATAGTATTAAAGGCCAGTGCTTGAGTGATACTGTGAGTCGCTAACAACCCTGCGCCTGCACTCATGCCAACTTGACGCAAAAACTGGCGGCGATTCAATCCAGATTTCGTTTCACTTACTATATGGCCATTTTTATTTTTGTCGTCTATTAATGACTGTATCTTGGCACCCATATCTCGCTACTACCTTATCGTTTTTATTTTAATATACTTTTGCATCATCTTTATTTTGCAGTCTACTTGCTCAAACCGCACAGCAGCATATTGTAGACGTTTTTTTGGTGATGATAGTTGCCCAACCCTTGCCCATATTTACTTTTTCGCTACCGTATTAGCTGAATATTAAACTCGCCACTACTACTCAATATTGGCACACACACCTTACTTTGTTATATAGTTAATCACTCTATAAAAGAGTGACAACGTTAACCTCGCTCGAAGTATCACAGTTACATCTTCACTTGGTTGACTCTCTTTTAAACTGAATCAACTACAGTATGAAAATACTGACTATGCTCAAATAAGGATAATAATGGCTAATAAAGCAACCAATAAACAGAAAAAAGAAGACATCTTAGATGCCGATCTTAAGTATCTCATCCATGAAGAAGACAAACTCCAAGAGAAGATAAAAGACAGCAGTCACCTTGAGCGCTTTGCTAAAGACTTAATGCTATTCATGAGTCTGCTTAAAGATTACTACAAAGGCAATTATCGCAAGGTTCCGTACAAAACCATTTCAGCAGGCGTGGTCGGTCTAATTTACACTCTCAATCCCATTGATATCATTCCAGATTTCATACCCTTCATCGGTCATATCGATGATGCGCTAGTGCTGGGTTTTTGCTTAAAATTGATCGAAAAAGACCTAAAAAAATATCAGATTTGGAAAAATAGCCAGTCAGCTACTACTAAAAAAGCGGAAGTAAAGAAACAAGCTTAACGCCCTACATCAAACATCGTAAACAGTAAAAAGCCACGACTGACATATTGATTATCAGTCGTGGCTTTTTACTGTCAGTCCTTTATGCTATCTCATTAGTCTGGCACTTCATAATTGGCTTTTTCGGGATTAAGACCGAACGAACAAACAAAGGTAGCAACCAAACTATTGATAATAATAAAAGGAAAATCTATGGCAGCATGTCCCAATGCATAACGACCAATCAGCCATGAGACAATCAGCATGATAATAAAAAATCCGCCCAGATACGCCAAGATGGCTGGATGCTTGAGATTATAAGGCTGCTCAGGTTCGGGCTTTTTATCGAGTATATATACTCTTATTGCCCAACCAGCTGCATAAGAAAACCCGCCCAACACCACATAACTAAAAAAATTCATATTGCCTGACTCTGATCATATGGATGACCTAACTGTTTATAAAAAATGACTTGTTATCGCTTTTACCACAAGGCAATAAAGAAGTATTGATAGAAGATCATTGATAAACTTGTCTAGCTGCTCTCATTGACATTATCAATAATAATATTGGCATGTGGATTGGCTAAGATATCCGTATTCACCTCATCACACTCCACACGATAGATAGTATTTGCTCCTCGATAAATATAGGACAAATACTCACTGTCTAGTAGCGGATCGATATTGGCATAAACAGGTTTGACATGAGCCAGCACTAGCACTCTGTCAGGGCGGCCAAGGACAGCATCGACATTATCAGGATCAATAGAGAAAAACTTTGGTATCTCGCTGTTTTCTATCAACTCTAACGGCTCAGCATCATCCCAAACACGCTTCGCATTTGCAGGCTCTTTCATTTGCATGACCCATGCGCCATCCTGTTGGCTAACTCTAATCTGTGCAGGCTCTTCACTGCTGACCGTATAACACCCTTCAAACACAGAGAGATCTACTGGCGCAGCTACTTCCTTATCCAGTTGCGACCCACCATCATTACAAGCCGTCAAAAATAGCGCACTGCTCACAGCGATACCGACCGTTAGGTTTGTCAGACTTTTATAAAAAACGTTTGAGCGTAAGGACATAATAGGATTATCCTGCATTCATGCATTAGACTTTTATGAGAAAAATTACCGTTAAACAGCGATGGCGGATAGCTTAAACTGGTTTTGAAAAAAATTTTAGCGTCACGTAGCGAGGTCAATAAACAGATATTTATTCAGTCAAATAGCCGAGACCTTAACGCTAGCCAGCCTATTTTAACAGAAAACGGAAAGGTTACTATTATGATATGTGGTTTTGCGATTTTGTGCATTACGACTGCCCATCTTAATGATAGATTTGCTATACTCAATACCAGCATATGGAGTGATAGCCAGAACAAAACGGTAGCAAAATCTCTGTGCTTTGCACTCATCACTTATTAGGTTAATAATTTTTTATGTCAGACAATCTCACCTCAGTACCCTCATTTAATACCAATAACGCGGTAAATCCATTAGCTGCCAAACCAAACACAACGGTTGCCTATACAGATGGTGCTTGCAAAGGCAATCCAGGTGCTGGTGGTTGGGGTGCACATCTTATTTTTAGCGATGGACGCACACAAGATTTATATGGCGGCGACAAAGAGACAACCAATAATCGTATGGAGCTGATGGGTGCGATACAAGCGCTGACTCATAGCACGCACGAGCACAACCTTGAGATTTGGACAGACTCCAGCTATGTTAAAAAAGGCATCACTGAATGGATTGAAGGCTGGAAAAAAAGAGGCTGGAAAACAGCGAGTAAGAAACCAGTCGCCAACCAAGATCTCTGGCAACAACTAGACAACCTATGCCAACAGCGAGAGGTTGACTGGCACTGGGTAAAGGGCCATGCTGGACATGCCGGTAATGAAAAAGCAGATGAACTGGCAAATCTAGGGGTTACCTCACGCAGTGCAGACATATCGGATACAGACCTACAAGATACGGCTAAAAAAAAACTCAAATAATGACTGATAACACACAAAAACCATCTAATGATGACTGGCTAAGTTTCGACCCATTAGGTTTAGATATAATGGATGACGAAGAGCTTATAGATGACGAGTTTAGAGATGAAGGGTATCTCGACGAAGAACCACTAGACAATCATGACGATAAAAATCATGATAATCATACGATTAACCAAGATGCCACTATAGGCACGAATGACCATCATGATAATGCTAGTAAACCGATGAGTAATACAGATATGCCAGAAGCTCAAACGCCTATGACTGATACAACGATGAGTAACATTACGCCAGATACAGACATGCGTATAGATGCTGATGCACCAAAATTCGATGGTGATACTAGCCGTGCCAATCCACATTTTAAGCCATTGCTACCCAAACCAATAAATCGCCACGAGTCTGATCGCCAGCTCATTATGGATACCGAAACCACAGGGCTTGATCCGCTAAAAGGCGATCGAATCATTGAAGTCGGTATCGTTGAGATGATTGGTCGTAAATTCACGGGCGAAAAACTACATGTTTATATCAACCCGCAGCGCGGTATGGATGACGAAGTTATTCGCATTCATGGTATTTCTCCAGCGTTCTTAACAGACAAGCCCACTTTTGATCAAGTGGCTCAGTCACTATATGACTTTATGGACGGGGCCGAGATCATCGCTCACAATGCCTCGTTCGATATGAATTTCTTAAATATGGAGTTTGCGAAAGTCGGTATGACTGACTTTGCCGAACGAGTCCAAGTGACTGACTCCTTATTCATGGCAAAGCAGCAATATCCTGGACAGAAAAACACCCTAGATGCGCTTGTACGACGTCTAAACGTTGGTAAGCAGGACCGTACTTTTCACGGGGCCTTACTGGATTCAGAGATTTTAGCAGAAGTTTATTTGGCGATGACGGGTGGACAGGTCACGCTCGCTATCGAAGAAGACACGCAAACAGATGGCGGACAGACAGCACATGCTAACCTTGCCAATCTAGCGTCTTTACTACTGGCATCACCCAGCGATGAAAATACCAATCAAAATTGGTATGCATCGCTGTCAGAAGACTACCCTGCTCTCAAAACCTATATGTAGTCGTCATTTAAATGACTTGCGATATCGACATTTGTACAATATAGTCTTGATTATTGTTATATAAAGCGTCAAAAAATTATTAATAAATGCTTTTTTAATCGTCATTCAAACCATTGCTATTCTCATCAGTACATTATGGAAACTCCTTATGGACCAGTCTGCGCAAATGAAATTAACCGCCCCAACGCTTAGTGTCACTGACTTCAACCTGCCGTCACTGCATCTATTGCATGATGAAATCATCGTAACTCTTAAAGATACTGAGATTCACCTAAGTGAATTTAATGATGATAATAGTCAGGCGCCTCTGTTATTAGACTCTATCATTGTGCTAAAGCAGCTGTCCTGTATTTTTAAGCTGATCTCTCTGGTTGGTGCAGAAGCATTGAATACTGCCATCGTAAACGGTTTACAGCGACTGTATGATAATGGTGATAATAACGATACCTATCTGATTATGGATTTGTCAGAAGCCATCATGACACTAGAACGCTACATAGAGTTTGTACTCTTGACAGAGTCGGTCGAGCCAACCTTGTTACTGGATATTATTAACAAGCTCAATGCTCATGGACAACATGCAGCTATTACATCAGACTACTTCTCTGCTTTTGGTAGCAGCAGTGTCGTTATCGCCAATCCTGAAAAAAACTTTCAGCCACTTAACGAGCTTAATCTAGACAGTGAGTTATTAACTTACGCTTATCGCAGTGGCCTTGGTGTTGCATTGCTTAATCAAGATGGCAATATTAGCCCAGACGATCAGCAGAAACTTGATGGTATGAGTGCAGCTTGTGCCTTGATAGCGGCAAATACCAGCAGCCTGTTTTGGCAAGCAGCCAATGCAGCGGTTACTGATATCGCCACGATATTACCGCTGAACCTTAACCAAAAACATACCCTTATTTATTTAGAGCAGCAATTCCAAAGCTACTTACCAGTGATGGATAAACGCTTTGCTGACTTGGTCAGTTTTGCATGCCAGCGCGATAATGAAGCAGCACAACAGTTGCGTGAGCAGTATGCTAAAAATCAGTTGGAAGCCCCTCAGTTTGAGCAAATGAAACGCTTTTTATTCGGCCCTAATCGTGAGCTGACCGATACATTAAATAGCATCATTCAAACCCAAATCAACACCATTAAAGAAAATGTCGATAGCTATACGCGCGGTGATTCGATCAATCCTGTTGATGCACAGACAGCCCAGATTATTGAAGAGCTAACAACGTTGAGCTCGGCGCTGTGCTTGCTTGGTCTATCAAATTCAGCCAATAGTCTCAGCACAGCAGCAGCAGCTGTAGGCAAGTGGCAAGCACCGTCACCTGACGATTTTGATCATCTGCTACTGGCATTGATGCATGCTGAAAACGCTGCTATTGCGATGGCAGAAATGCATACGCCAGGGGCGATTTATTTGCCACTTAACAACCCTCATATCTCGTTGCATCAACTCAATACGGCACACGATACATTGATACAAGAAAGTCGTAGCGCGATTGCCAGTGCTGAACAAGCCATCAATGATTATTTGGCTGAGCCAGAGCGTGATATGCTTAATATTCAAAATATTCCTGAAATGATGCGCCAAGTCTCAGGAGCAGTGCGCTTTTTACAACTACCCACACCAGCAAGCATGCTAGGCCAGCTAGCAAATTATCTAGAGCAACGTATCGAAGACGGACAACGTATAGAAGATCATACGCTAGCGTGTATCGCAGATGTAATGATGGCAGTCGACCATCATTTAGATGGGTTTGAGCACAATCGTCCTGTTAGCAAGCAAGCACTTGATGTAGGTCAGCAAAGCTTGAGTCATCTACTACTCGCTGCCTAGGCATTCAACTCTTTAATAATTAAATCGATACCTTTGTAGCCGCTTCTTTGCGGCTACAAATCCTCATTTATATCTCTCACTGTAAGCCAGTGTGTATCTATATGGATACGTACTGGTATCGAACTGTTTGGAACTCTATATGACCAACGCTTTTGTATTTAATGACGATGCCGTTTTATGCCGTCAGACCCCTAATGGTTGGTGGCCTCTACAGCTTCAATTACCACCATTCAACAATAAAAATGCAGCAGGCGATGACTATCAGCAAGCTTATCAACTGGGGCGTGTAACCCTAGTCCCAAGCCTAGCACCAAGTCATTGGCAATCAGCAGATCATGCCAGTGGCTCTAAAGATATTCATGAAAATACTTATAAAAGCCCTCAAGAAAATACCAACAAAAGCGCCGAGAATTTAGTCCATTCCGAAATAGAGAATAAACATACCTTTACTGCACAAGCAGCCAGTGCGATTACTTATGATTATGCCGTATCATATAATATTGCACTGCCTATTATCGATGAAAGCAGTGGTAACGCCTTTGTTCCTTATCGTCAGCTAATGACTCATCTGCCAGTTGCTTTATCAGATCAGATTAGCCAAGCGATACAGCTCTTAAGCTGGCAAGCAGATACACAGTTTTGTAGTCGCTGCGCAAGTCCTACTGTACATGCTGACCAAGGTGAACGTGCCATGGTCTGCCCAGTATGTCGATTACGCCAGTATCCTCGTGTGCAACCCTGTGTCATTACTGCCATTACCCGACCAAACCCAATGACAGGTGAAATGCAAATTTTGCTCGCGCACCATCATCGTCATGGTCAACCAACTATGGTGCCTATGTACGGTTTGATTGCAGGCTTTGTGGAGGTTGGAGAAAGCCTTGAGCACGCAGTCGTACGTGAAGTCGCAGAAGAGGTAAATATTAGCGTATCAGATATTAGCTATGTGAGTAGCCAGCCATGGCCGTTTCCTTCTAACTTGATGCTGGGTTTTCGTGCCTCTTATGCCAGTGGTGATATCATCATTCAAGAAGAAGAGCTGGCCCATGCTGACTTTTTCGATGTCTCTAACCTGCCTAGAATACCGCCAAAAGGTAGTATTGCTCATGAGCTCATTGCGCAAGTTATGCGCGAACAAGGTATGCCACTTTAACTTTTTATTCTTTAACGCTGACTACAGTCAAGACCTTTTACACCGCAACCATTTACAAGTGCTTTGACTGTATTTATTCTAATACTCTTTACAAAACTCAAATTAGCAAAGAAAACGAGTGCGGGTACTATGCATTGTGCATTATAGACCAGACGAGTTTGACACGGCTGATTGTTGGGTTTGGTATAATGTCTGCACTTATCACTGATAGCAAGGTCATTAATTCAATGCAAAGTAGCACCACTATCCGCTTAGTCAACTTACCCATATTGTTTGATACATTAAGCTTAGAAACACTACCTGCGGATATACAAGCACAAATCTCGCATATTGATGCCTGTCTACCACAAACACAATGTGGGCTTTGCGAGCATCCAGATGGTTGCTTGCCATATGCCGCTGCTATCGTGCTAGATGGTGAGTCGTATAATAAATGCGTGCCTGGCGGTCAACCCGTTACTGATGCAATTGCTCAAATTATCGATATCAATAGTGATGAAGCGACACTTAGCGCTGCGCCTTCTCAGTGGCCAACAGATGCTACCTCTGAACGCCCAACCGAGGTACGTGCTGTTATCCGTGAAGACGATTGTATTGGCTGTACCAAATGCATCCCTGCTTGCCCAGTGGATGCCATCGTCGGTACTGGCAAGCACATGCATACTATCTTTACTGACTTGTGCACGGGTTGTGAGCTATGTATCGCCCCTTGCCCAGTCGACTGCATCGACTTAGTCACTGTTGAACGTGACATCTCTGAGCCTGAACGAATATCAGAGCAAGAAGATTTAAGACAGCGGTATCACACTCACTTAAGACGCGTCACCGAACAGCTTGCTGATAGTAGCAACAGTAGACCCGTGGTCAGTATGGTCGAAGCAAAGCTAAACAATGCCGCCAGTCAGTCTTTAGACATCAGTGAAGCACAGGCAAAAAACACCATTGCAGCAGCCAAGATACGTAGCAAAATCAAAAAGCTCGAAAAACAGTTAAGCGTTCGTGCGAATGATCAAAAGCAAGCCGATCTTGAAGCGCTACAAGCTGAACTGTCACAGCTTTAATCGTGCAACAGGTGATTCATACAATAGCGTGGATGATATATGGTATAAAGCATGCACTACATACATCTCGTAAATAAATCGATAGCCAACAGTTTGAATAACTGACCGCCAAAATAGTAGTAAAGATACCATGAGTAAAACCGTCAAACATAAAACTGCCGATACGCCGCCATCAAGACGAATGCCCAATCGTGTCGTGCGCCCATTTTTTGAGAAGCTGGCAGCTACCATTGACGAACCCGTCACCGAACTCAATTATGACAGTAACTTTGAGTTGCTGATTGCGGTGACATTGTCCGCACAGGCAACGGATGTGAGTGTCAATATTGCTACCCAGCAGTTGTATCCGGTAGCGAACACGCCTGAAGCAATATTGGCGTTAGGTGAAGACGGTCTAAAATCTTATATCAAAAATATTGGCTTATATAATGCCAAAGCCAAAAACGTTATCAAAACGTGTAGTGATTTGATTGAGAAATTTAATAGCACCGTCCCCGATAATCGTAAAGATTTAGAATCACTAGCGGGCGTTGGGCGTAAAACCGCCAATGTGGTGTTGAATACTGCATTTGGCCAACCAACTATGGCGGTCGATACTCATATTTTTCGAGTAGGAAATCGCACTGGTCTGGCTACAGGCAAAAACGTGCTAATTGTCGAAAATAAGTTGGTTGAGCGTATACCAGACGATTTCATCGTTGATGCACACCATTATCTTATTTTACACGGACGTTACACCTGTCAAGCGCGCACACCGAAATGTGGTGCCTGCCCTGTCTATGATGAATGTATGTTTAAGGATAAGGCCGCGTTTTTAGAGTTATAAAGGTAAGTCTATAACGCTGTCTATCTTTTAACGAATGTCAGAGGTTTTTATGCATACGATTACCGCGCTAGTGTTTGATGATTTTGAAACCTTAGATTTGTTCGGACCTATCGAGATGTTTGGGAGCTTGCCTGAGCATTATCGTATTCAATTTACCTCGATAGCTGGTGGCATCATCCGCAGTAAGCATGGCGTACCTATGCAAACAGTCGCTGTCAGCGAGTTAGCATATCAGACGGATATTTTTTTAGTACCGGGCGGGCCTGGTACGCGGCAGCTGGTCTACAACCCCTCCTTTTTGCAAACGTTAACAACCCTAACTGATGAGGCTGATTGGGTACTTAGCGTCTGTACTGGTAGCGCCTTGTTAGCGAAAAGCGGTGTATTAAACGGTAAGCGAGCCACCTCTAATAAAATGGCATGGCAATGGGTAATATCTCAATCTAATAAGGTCAATTGGGTAGCGCAAGCACGCTGGGTTGTTGATGGAAAATTCTATACTTCATCAGGTGTGAGCGCTGGTATGGATATGGCGCTTGGCTTTATCGCCGATAGACACGATATAGACACCGCACGTCAAATCGCTAACCATACCGAATATCGGTGGCAAGAGAATAGTGGTATGGACGAATTTTACCGCGCTTAATCATTATCTGGTTACCTCATAACACCATCCATTGCTAGAGTTTTTCCTCGATACACGGTAAAATACGATAATTTTTTGATTCCTTTTCGTCTTTTCATTTAGATATATTTAATAATGACTGAGTTCGTAGACTACAGTCCCTGCAATTAAGCGACCCTTTTATGCGTGAATACAACTTATTTACCTCAGAATCTGTAAGCGAAGGTCATCCTGACAAAATGGCTGACCAAATCTCAGACGCCATCCTTGACGCTATTTTACGTGAAGATCTGCATGCACGTGTGGCATGCGAAACCTTAGTGAAAACCGGCGCTGTGATACTCGCAGGTGAAATCACCACGACAGCAAATATCGATTTAGAGCGTCTTGTGCGTGACACCGTAAATGGCATTGGCTATCACCATTCAGATCTAGGTTTTGATGGCGAGACTTGCGCAGTGATTAACATGCTCGGCAAACAATCTCCTGAGATTGCCCAAGGTGTCGATCGTAGCGACCCTGAAGAGCAAGGTGCAGGCGATCAAGGCTTGATGTTCGGTTATGCCAGTAATGAAACCGAAGTATTGATGCCAGCCCCTATCGAATATGCGCATCGTTTGATGGAGCGTCAGTCTGAGCTGCGCCGTGCAGGAGATCTGCCTTGGTTACGCCCAGATGCCAAAGCACAAGTTACGCTAAAATACGATGGTAATAAACCTGTAGCGATTGATGCAGTGGTATTATCAACGCAACATGATCCTAGTATTTCACAAGCCGATCTACAAGAAGCGGTGATGGAATCTATCATCAAACAAGTACTACCTGCTGAGCTTTTACATGCCGGTACACGCTATCATATCAATCCAACTGGTAAATTTGTGATTGGCGGCCCTGTTGGTGATGCAGGTCTAACTGGCCGTAAAATCATTGTCGATACTTACGGCGGTATGGCTCGTCATGGCGGTGGTGCTTTCAGTGGTAAAGACCCTTCAAAAGTGGATCGCAGTGCAGCTTACGCGGTACGTTATGTGGCAAAAAACATCGTCGCAGCAGGTCTCGCTGATCGCTGTGAGGTTCAGGTCAGCTATGCCATTGGTGTCGCTGAGCCGACTTCTATCTCTGTCAATACGTTTGGTACCAGCAAAATCAGTAACGATGAAATCATTCGTCTGATTCGTACGCATTTTGACTTGCGTCCTTATGGTATTACCCGCATGCTGAACTTATTACAGCCAATGTATCAGCAAACTGCTACCTTCGGTCATTTTGGTCGTCAAGGTTCAGAAACTGCCTTTACATGGGAAAAAACAGACAAAGCTGAAATCTTGAAAGCAGATGCTGGTTTATAAAATCCTTGCTTTAACTTATTTACAAACCGTTTTTAGAAATTTAATTTACTGATACTTATTAGGAGCAGCTCATGTCTCAAGACACGACTCAAGGCAACGAAGTTGATACCAACGTTGAGATTACCCCTGAAATGCAAGCATTTTACCAACGTGCTGATGCCATCATCGGTATTGCAAACAGCCAGCTAGGTCCTGAAGCACATTCAGGACAAGTAGGCGCTTCTTTATTGTATGCAGCCGCCCGTTATAGCGCGTCAGTCGCTTCTATCGGTTTTGTCAAAGGCGATGATTTTGCCAAAGAAAAAGACGATATCGTTGAATTTTATGTGAAGCAATATCGCCAAATGCTGAGCGACAACCTAACAGATTATGCGCAGAACTTTGATAAATATGTTCAGCTTAATCAAGATGACAAAGCAGCCAAATAGCACAGTAGCGTATCGCTAAATCTCGCAAAGCGATGAAAGCTATTATAGTAATAAAAATTAAACCCAAACTTATGATTAAGCTTGGGTTTTTTGTTCATCATGATTTAGTAGCTGACTGCTCATAAATAGGCTACTATGGATTGAAACCACTTGATTCATAACATGGTTGAAGCTGACTATCGATAACAGGGATTTATCGAACTTTATCTTCTATAAGGACATATTATTATGAACCACTTACTCAAATCATGGCGATCGTGCGTGTCATTATTAGGCTTATCCGCAGCCGTCGCGTTAACTGGCTGTAGCAACATCCAAGGCATTGATACGCCTGATACAGCCACCTACCCTATTCATAGCACTGAGCATCACCAACCGATGTCTAGCGACAATCCTTTTACCAAATGCCCACCCTATAATCCTGATCAAACGATGTGTACCGCACAATACGATCCTGTCTGTGTCAAAGTGAAAACTGATTCAGGATTTAATTATCGTACTGCGGGCAATTCATGCTCAGCATGCGGTACAACGACGGCATTAGGCTATGTGAAAGGACAATGCTCATAACCTTGCAGATATAATCAATCCTCTATAAAAGAGTGACAGCGTTAACCTCGCTTAAAGTATCACTTATACACCTGCACTCGGTTGCCTTGTATCCAAATTATATTGAACAGACTATAGATAATTTGGATTAAAATTAAAAACAGCTGAATGATATAAAAAGCCCCCACTTAATCATAAGTGGGGGCTTTTAAATATTACTTTCGATTAACTTATTATTTAATTTTTAGAGTCTTCAAGATCAAGCGGGCCTGTTAGCAAGTCTTCATCACGGAACTCGTTGGCTGAGTTATGCTCTGCTGACTCTTCGGTGACGAACCATTGCTGATTACGGTATAGTATCAGACGATCTCGACTCAAGCCTCGTAGCAGCGAATACATCATAACAACGATGACGATAGCGAAAGGAAAACCTGAAACGATAGAAGCGGCTTGCAGCGCACTCAGTCCACCTGCTGTCAACAATACGGCTGCAATAACACCTTCTGTACCCGCCCAAAACAGACGCTGAATCTTTGGTGGATTAGCATCGCCACCAGAGGTTAGCATATCAATCACAAAACTCGCCGAATCTGACGACGTCACAAACCACAATACAATCATCACAACAATGAGTAAGTTCACGGCTGAAGTTAATGGATAAGATTCCATTAGCTTAAAGATAGCGCTGCCAGTATCGGTTTGTACTGCTTCAATAAGACCAGGACTCACCATACTAGGGTCCGCTGCGGCCATCAGTTCCATATGCACCGCTGAACCACCGAAAGCGGTAAACCACAAGAACAAGATGGTAATAGGGATCAACAACACCCCTAATATAAACTCGCGAATGGTACGGCCACGTGAAATACGAGCAACGAATACCCCAACGAATGGTGACCAGCTGATCCACCATGCCCAATAGAATATCGTCCATGAAGACTGCCAGTTCTCTTCACCTCTATAAGACTCAGTCCAAAGCCCTAAGGGTACAATTTCATGTAAATAGTTGCCGATGTTTTCGACAAAACTATTAAAGATAAACTGCGTAGGGCCTAAAATAATCACAAAGCTCAGCAGCACGACGGTGAATAAAATATTGATATCACTCAAACGCTTGATACCTTTATCCAGTCCCATAAACAGTGACAATCCTGATAACACCGTAATCAAGCCAATGAGAATAATCTGCACGGTCGTGTTATTAGGAATACCAAATAAAGTCTCAAGACCTGAGTTAATCTGTAGTACACCTAAGCCAAGCGTCGTCACGACACCAAACATCGTACCGAATACGGCTAGAGTATCCACCGTATGACCCCATCCACCATATATTTTTTTGCCTAATATAGGATATAGGGTTGAGCGGATGGCTAGTGGCAAACCCACTCGGTAATGAAAGTAAGCCAATGACAAAGCAACCATACCGTAGAGCGCCCACACATGTAAGCCATAATGTAGAAATGATATATTCATCGCTTGTTTCGCGGCAGCAACCGTTTCAGCTTCTCCTAATGGCGGCGCCATAAAATGGTACAACGGTTCAGCTGTTCCCCAATAAAGCAGCCCGATACCGATACCGGCTGAAAACAGCATGCCAATCCAAGATATTAGATTGTATTCTGGTTTCTCGTTTTGATGACCAAGCCTGATATCGCCATAACGACTAAATATCATATAGATGCTCATCACCAACGTTAAGTTGACAACCACAATAAAAAACCAGCCAAAGCGTAAAGACACAAAGGCTTTTGCATGGCCAAAGACCAGCTCCGCCTGCTCACTAAAAAGAGCACCGAAGATAATAAACGCAAGAATTAACAACGCTGAAGTTAAAAACACGGGTTTACTTACCCGCGGAAAAGGGCCTAATCGACCAACTTTCACATGATCCATGTCGTAATCTCAATTTTTTGGGGTGGCTACCTTAACAAGATATGCACAAACTATCAAATCTAAGCAGATATTCATTACAATTGAAAATATAAAAAACCCCAAGATACCTGCGTATCTTAGGGTTTTTTCGAACGTCACTAACAATCGGTACAAGTTAATCTATAATAAATTCTGCAATAATTATTGATTATCTTTGATTATCAGTCGCCTTTTACAATTTTAGGCGGTCCTTTTAGTAGATGCTCATCAGCGAATTCATCTGCCGAGTTATGATCTGCTGACTCTTCAGTAATATAATGCTGCTGCGCTCTATATAGTATCAGTCGATCGCGACTCAAACCACGCAGTAGCGCATACATCATTGCAAATATAACCACAGCAAATGGCAATCCTGCTACGATAGCTGCTGCTTGTAACGCGCTCAATCCACCAGCAGCCAGCAAAACAGCAGCAATGACGCCTTCAGTGCTTGCCCAAAATAAACGTTGAATCTTTGGAGGATTGGTATCACCACCTGCGGTCAGCATATCAATGACAAAACTTGCTGAATCTGATGAGGTCACGAACCACAATACAATCATAATTACAATCATGAACGTGATAGGTTGGGCCAATGGATAGTACTCAACCAATTTAAAAATTGCACTACCAAAATCTGTTTGTACCGCCTCGACCAATCCGGGACTAACCAACGCTGGATCAATAGCAGCGAGAAGCTCCATATGAATAGCAACGCCGCCGAAAGTTGAAAACCAAAAGAACAATATGGTCATAGGGATAAGTAATACCCCAAGTAAGAACTCTCTAATCGTACGACCACGGCTGATACGAGCAATAAACACGCCGACAAATGGTGCCCAACTTACCCACCATGCCCAATAAAATATCGTCCATGCTGACTGCCAGTTATCTTGACCTTCATAAGACTCACCCCACAGACCTAATGGTACAACTACTGAAAGATAGTTGCCGATATTTTCTAGGAAGCTATCAAAAATGAAAAGCGTCGGCCCTAAGACGACCATAAAACTAAGCAGAATAGCCGTTAAACCGATGTTCACATCGCTTAGACGCTTGATACCCTTATCCAAGCCCATCATGACAGAACATGCGGCTAAAACAGTAACAAAGGCAATCAGAGCGATTTGTATTGTGAGGTTATTAGGAATACCAAATAATTTCTCAAGCCCTGAGTTGATTTGCATAACTCCAAGACCGAGTGACGTCACCACACCAAACATCGTACCAAACACGGCTAAGATATCGACGGCATGACCCCACGAGCCATATATTTTTTTACCTAATATAGGATAAAGAGTTGAGCGAATCGATAGTGGTAAGCCACGGCGAAAGTGGAAGTAGGCTAAAGATAATCCTACAATCGCGTACAATGCCCAAGCATGTAAGCCCCAATGTAAAAAGGTAATATTCATCGCCTGCTTGGCGGCTTCTATCGTCTCCTTTTCACCGAGTGGCGGTGCCATAAAGTGATATAAAGGCTCTGCTGTACCCCAGTAGACAAGTCCAATACCGATACCAGCAGAGAACAGCATGCCAATCCACGAAAATAGACTGTACTGTGGTGTTTCAGTTTGAGCACCAAGGCGAATATCGCCATAACGGCTCATAGACAAATAAACACAAAGTCCTAAGGCCACATTAACGAGAATAATGAAAAACCAACCAAATTTATCGGTAATAAAGCCTTGTAAAAAACTGAATAGCGTACCGGCAGCTTCAGTAAAAAAAACGCCAAGAACAATAAATATAATAATAAGTAATGCTGAAGTCAAAAAAACAGGTTTACTTACCCGCGGAAAAGGGCCTAACCTGCCAACTTTTACATGATCCATAGGTATATCCCCAAAAAATAGCGTAACCATACCAAGGTATGAACGAATCACTAAATATAACATCATGTAAATACTGCCGAATGTATAGAAATCGTAGTAACATTGCAGTAATAATCTTTCAACAATCCGAATTTTTTCTGAATAAATTTAAATATCTTTACCCAATAAAGAAGCCCCAATTTAAAAATAAATTGGGGCTTCTTCTATTAAAAGCTTAAGTAGCTGTCTTGATGCTATCTACTTCTTAGTCACCTTTAACAATCTTAGGTGGCCCTTTTAGCAGATGCTCATCAACGAATTCATTCGCTGAGTTATGGTCTGCTGATTCATCCGTAATAAAGCCTTGTTGCGCTCTGTATAGAATCAGACGATCGCGACTTAAACCACGCAGTAACGCATACATCATGACAAAGACCACTAAGGCAAACGGTAGTCCCGCTACGATCGCTGCCGCCTGTAGAGCAGACAGTCCACCAGCCGCTAGCAAAATAGCAGCGATAACGCCTTCTGTCGTTGCCCAAAATAAGCGCTGGATTTTTGGTGGGTTGGTATCGCCACCAGCAGTCAACATATCGATGACAAAGCTAGCAGAATCTGACGAGGTCACAAACCATAGCATAATCATGACGACAATCAGTAGCGTAATCGGTTTTGCTAATGGGTAGTACTCAACCAACTTAAAGATGGCACTACCAGAATCCGCTTGTACTGCTTCAACCAATCCTGGACTAACACCTGACAAAGCAGAAGCAAGCTCCATATGAACAGCAACGCCGCCAAAGGTGGTAAACCAGAAGAACAAGATAAGCATTGGGATCAACAACACCCCAAGCGTAAATTCACGGATAGTACGACCACGAGAGATACGGGCAATAAAGATACCAACGAATGGTGCCCAGCTAACCCACCATGCCCAATAAAATATCGTCCAACTACTCTGCCAATCTGTCCCGCTATAAGACTCGCCCCACGTACCTAGTGGCACAATCACGGTCAGATAGTTGCCGATGTTTTCGATAAAGCTATCAAAGATAAACAGCGTTGGTCCCAAGATGACCATAAACGCTAATAAGACGATAGTGAAACCAATATTGATATCACTTAAACGCTTAATACCTTTATCCAAACCCATCAAGACTGAAGCTGCCGCGAGCGCTGTAATGAAAGCGATCAAGCCAAACTGTACGGTAAGACTATTAGGCATACCAAACAGCTTTTCGAGTCCAGAGTTGATCTGCATAACCCCAAGCCCAAGCGAGGTAACCACACCAAACATCGTACCAAACACAGCCAAGATATCGACCGTGTGTCCCCAACGACCATAGATCTTTTTACCAAGTAAAGGATACAAAGTAGATCGAATCGATAGTGGTAGGCCGCGACGGAAATGGAAATACGCTAAAGATAGCGCTACAATCGTATAAATCGCCCAAGCGTGTAGACCCCAATGCATAAATGAGATATTCATTGCTTGCTTAGCGGCTTCTACTGTCTCGGCATCGCCCATTGGTGGTGCCATAAAGTGATACAGCGGCTCTGCTGTACCCCAATAAACCAGACCAATACCAATACCTGCAGAGAATAGCATGCCAATCCAAGAGAACAGATTGTACTGTGGTTGCTCAGTCTGGTTGCCCAGTCGAATATCACCATAGCGACTCATTGCCAAATAAATACAAAGCACGAGCGAAGTATTGACTAGGATAATAAATAGCCAGCCGAATTTATCGGTAATAAAATTTTGTAAAAAACTAAAAACAGCCCCTGCTGTTTCGGTGAAAAACGCACCGAAAATAATAAAGCCAATAATCAGCAGTGACGATGTAATAAACACAGGTTTACTTACCCGTGGAAAAGGTCCTAATCTGCCTACTTTTACTTCTTCCATGTGCAAGTCTCAAATTTCAAGGAACGTTACCTTAACAAGATAAGTCTTAACTATCAATCTATTACAAAATAAAACTTGATAAAACTATTAAATTACTCTAAAAGATTTAAATAGTTTTATTAAAATAATTAAATACACAGGTAGGTAAATACGTCGTTAATTCGATGTTGTTTCGATGTTATTTGGGCAATAATCTGAGTAATTGTGCATCATTACCGTCTTCAAGTGTCCACACTTGCCCATCTACTGCTAGCACACTGCGTATACGCTCATCCATGTCATAGCGATAATGCTCAGCGGCGGTATTGTCTTCACTTATGCCCACTACGATAAGCGCTTTAGACGATAAACCACTAATCAGCATATTGCCTTGCCACTCTGGAAAGTCATCCACTGTACCCGCAGAGTAAACACTCATCGATGAAGGTGATATGACTGGGGTCCATGTAATCTCAGGTGCTTCAAACTCAGGCTGAGTATCATGATCAGGGATATCAACCCCCGAATAATTTCGGCCATTAGACACGAGCGGCCAGCCATAGTTTTTACCTTTTTTAATCAGATTAAACTCATCACCGCCTCTTGGGCCCATCTCGTGCGCCCATAACTGTCCGCTGTCATCGAATGCCATACCCAATATATTGCGATGACCTATCGTCCAAAACTGCTTGGCAATATCATTTGTATCATTCGAAAATGGATTGTCTGCTGGGATAGATCCGTCAGCATTTAGACGTATAATTTTACCTAGATTGACACTCATATCTTGCGCTGGGGTTTTTTCTTGGCGCTCGCCTGAACTGACGTATAAATATTGCCCATCAGGTGAAAATAAGAGGCGATGACTGTAATGACCTTGCCCTTTTACTTTTGGAGATTGCTCCCAGATTGGCATAATGGCTTGCAAACTTGGCGTACTGGTATCTAAACCTATCAATGTTGCCTTGATGACTTTCGCACCAAATTTACCACTATCAGCACCTTCCCCTGCTTCAACATAGCTAACATATATGTTATTGGTACTAGCAAAATCTGGTGCAATAATGACATCACCCAGTCCTCCTTGCCCGCCATAAGCGACTGCTGGTACGCCAGTCACTGCTGTCTTCGCACCTGTTGTGGTATCAACTATAAATAACTCACCTGTCTTTTGTGTCACCAAGATCTTTTGTGGTGAATTATCTGCTTTAGGTAACGCTGTCATCGCCCAAGGTTCATCAAAAGTAGCAATGATTTCAGTGGAAAATTCTGGTTTATCAGCGCTCATAGAAGAATGAGCATCCGAGGTTTTGGCGTCCTTGTATTCTGCCAGATCTTCATTGGTATTGACTACTGACTGATTGGAGCAAGCAGACGTGCTCATCAGCAATGTCACTAATATAATTGGTAAAGTTAATGGTGCACTTAGATATTTTTCGTTGATTATCGCCATGTTGTCATCTCCATTTATTTTACATTCGTCTTATGAGTACTTAGGTTATTTATAACATAGTAAAAGCATGAAAACGGTAAATAATAATAGCCCACAACATAAAAACCCCTTATTTACCTATATAAAATATAGGTAAATAAGGGGCTAGTTTTATCAAGAAAACGGTCTGTTTGTCTTAGATCTTAGCTCATTCTAAGCTTATCAAAAGTTAGCTTGTCATCGGCACCTACATCGACTTTGATGATATCTCCTGCCACAAAATCACCCGCCAATAGCTTCAATGACAATGGGTTTTCAATCTCTTGCTGAATGGCACGTTTGAGCGGGCGCGCACCATACACAGGATCATAACCGACCGCGACCAACTTGTTCATCGCATCCGCTGATAGCTCGATATCCATTTCACGATCATGCAAGCGTTGACGCAAACGATCTAACTGGATAGAAGCAATTCCTGCCATTTGTGACATACCAAGTGGATGGAAGACCACAATCTCATCGATACGGTTGACGAACTCTGGGCGGAAATGCTGACCAACAGAATCCATCACCTCAGCTTTGATATCCTCGTAGCTTTCACCGACCATTTCTTGAATCTTATGCGAACCCAAGTTACTGGTCATAATAATCACCGTGTTCTTGAAATCAACCACACGACCTTGTGAGTCAGTCAAACGCCCATCATCCAATACTTGTAATAATATATTGAATACGTCAGGATGTGCTTTCTCAACTTCATCAAACAAAATCACACTATAAGGCTTACGGCGAACAGCCTCAGTCAACGCACCGCCTTCTTCGTAGCCAACATAGCCTGGAGGTGCACCAACCAATCGACTTACACTATGTTTTTCCATGTACTCACTCATGTCGATGCGTACTATCGAATCTTCACTATCAAACAAGAAGTTCGCCAATGACTTAGTCAGCTCAGTTTTACCGACCCCTGTAGGCCCAAGGAATAAGAACGAGCCAGAAGGACGGTTAGGATCAGACAAGCCAGCTCGGCTACGGCGTACCGCATTTGCTACCGATTCGACTGCTTCATCTTGACCAATCACACGCTCATGGAGTTTTTCTTCCATTGCCAGCATTTTTTCACGCTCGCCTTGCATCATTTTGTTGACTGGAATACCTGTGGCAGCCGCAACTACTTCCGCAATCTCGTTGTCTGTCACTTTATTACGAAGCAATTTAACACCACTACCTTCGCCTGTTTGCTCTTTTTGTTCTGCCAAGTCAGACTCAGTGATACGGCGTTCTAGCTGCGGGATGGTTTCGTATTGCAACTTGCTCATGGTCTCGTAATCGCCTTCACGACTGGCTTTGTCATACGCAATACGGGCTTTATCTAGCTCGTCTTTTAGCTGCTGACTGCCTTTGACCAGCGCTTTTTCTGCTTGCCAAATTTCATTTAGATCCGCGTACTCTTTTTCTAGCTCTTCAATTTGTGCATTCAGTACTTTACGCTCTGCTTGCGCTCCAGCGTCTTCTTCGTTCTTGAGTACTTCACGCTGCATTTTTAACTGAATTAAGCGACTATCGAGCTTACCTAGGGCTTCAGGCTTACTGTCCATCTCCATACGCAGACGACTGGCCGCTTCGTCAATTAAGTCAATCGCCTTATCTGGCAACTTGCGATCGGTAATATAGCGGTGGCTCATGCGTGCAGCCGCAATGATGGCGCTGTCTTGGATGTCGACCCCATGATGCAGCTCATAGCGCTCTTTGAGACCTCGCAAAATCGCAATGGTGTCTTCAACCGTTGGCTCATCGACCAACACTTTTTGGAAACGACGCTCAAGTGCCGCATCTTTTTCGATGTATTTGCGATACTCATCTAATGTCGTCGCACCAACGCAGTGTAGCTCACCACGTGCCAGTGCAGGTTTTAGCATATTACCTGCATCCATCGCGCCTTCTGATTTGCCAGCACCGACCATCGTATGCAGCTCATCGATAAATAAGATGACATTACCTTCTTGCTTGGCCAAATCGCTCAATACACTTTTGAGTCGCTCTTCGAACTCACCGCGGAATTTTGCCCCTGCAATCAAAGCGCCTAAGTCTAATGACAATACTTCTTTGCGGCGTAGACCTTCTGGTACATCACCATTGATGATTTTTTGTGCCAAGCCTTCAACGATAGCCGTCTTACCAACGCCCGGCTCACCGATGAGCACAGGGTTATTTTTAGTACGGCGTGAGAGCACCTGAATGGTACGGCGAATCTCTTCGTCACGGCCAATCACTGGGTCCAGCTTGCCAAGCTCTGCTTGTTCAGTCAGATTAATGGTGTATTTATTTAATGCATCACGCTGATCTTCAGCATTTTGATTATTGACGGTGTCATCACCGCGCAGCTGCTCGATCACCACTTTTAATTTGCTAGCCGTCACGCCAGCACTTTCAAATATCTTTTTGGTTTCGCCTTGCTCAGACAATGCCAACATTACCCATTCAGTGGCAATAAAATCATCGCCTTCTTTTTGCGCTTGGCGATCTGCCAAGTTTAAAATCTTAACTGAATTTGGGTTTAGATTGACATCACCTGTTGGCTCTGAAATCGTTGCTTGACCGTCAAGCGCCTTTGCCACGCCATTTTTTAGAGCAGGAATAGAAGCACCTGCTTGTTGGCAAATAGACAAGTTAGACTCATCTTGTAGCAATACGGCAAGCAAATGCACAGGATCGATGCCTGTATGGTCGCGGCCTAATGCTAGGCTTTGTGCTTCTTGAATGGCGGATTGCAGTTTTTGGGTAAACTTCTCAAATCTCATATTCACATCCTTTTATAATTAGTATTTACAGTAGATGCTTTATAGTCTAGCGACTACTGTTATCTGTCATTTATATAAGGTATATATGTTCTTATTTCAAGCCAATTATCAAATAAAACCTTACTATTAATGATGATATATCATACCACTTACTAATTAATATAATTTAATTATATTATTAATATAAATTTAAAAGTTTTTTAGAGTAGATGCATCATTAAATAGATATAAATAGACACAGCATAACCATGCAAAAGCATGATTAGTACAAGATTAAATATGGATAATGGGTAGTTGCTTTAAGATTAGCTAGTCAGTTGAAGATAATACGGATATAAGGAGAATGAGTAGAAGTACGTAGTAGTATCAAAGAAAGAAAGTATCAAAGAGTGAAAGCAATGCAGACAGTAAATAGAGTATTCCTGACACGTTCTCTGATTTATACAGGATTGACTGTATCAGAACACAGTGAACAGCCCTACTCGACAATTTCGATAGAAGTACCAAGCGTTACTGCTGCCATAATCTCATCCATCTCGCCATCGGTAACGGCGATACAGCCATCGGTCCAATCATATTTTTGATTGATAGCAGCCAAATGACTAAAGCCATTCATCTGTCCATGAATCATGATATCTCCGCCCGGACTGACACCCAATTGCTGAGCATGTGCCTTATCAGCTGCATTGGGATAACTAATATGGATTGAGCGATGGGCAATAGAGTTCTCGTTTTTATAATCTAATGTATAAATGCCAACTGGGGTACGCTGATCACCCTCTTGTTGCTTGTGACCTACGGGACTGTCACCCAATGCAATATGATACGTACGAATGACGTCGTCACCACTCAATAACTGCAAACGGCGTTCGGATTTATCAACGAACACCTTATCAATCACCACGTCAGCGATAGGCTGGTTATTTTGATTATCAAAGGTACTGCTATTAGCAGACGCACGTGTCATGTAATTAAAAACGCTGCTGCTAATAATCGTAACCACTCCAAGGCCAATCAAGATAGGGAATAGACGATGAATACGATTACGCAAGAATGCCATGAGTTGACCCTTTATGATATTGATACAGTTAATCATAATCTATCAAAGCATGGCGCCTACTACTGTGTAAATAATATGGAAAATGACGATCATCCTGTCATTCACTCAGTCATTCAAAACAGATAACTACACCATACGAATCGCACCATCTAAGCGAATGACTTCTCCATTTAGATAGGCATTATCAATGATATGGACCGCCAATTTAGCAAATTCATTTGGGTTACCCAAACGCTTAGGATAAGGGACACCTGCCTCTAGCTGCTCACGAGCTTTTTCAGGAATAGTGTCCATCATCGGTGTGGCAAATACACCAGGTGCGATAGTCATCACGCGAATACCATGACGAGCCAACTCACGTGCTAACGGTAAGGTCAAACCGACCACGCCCGCTTTAGATGATGAATAACTGGCTTGTCCAACTTGCCCATCGAAAGCAGCGATAGACGCGGTATTAATAATAATGCCTTGATCTGCATTATTTTCTCCATGTTTGCCTGCGCTGCTGTCATTAGCCACGCGCTTGGCAATACTGGCAGCAACCAAGCGTGCAACGTTAAACGAACCGACCAGATTGATGTTAACACCGCGGCTGAACGACTCAAGGTCTGCCGGATTGTTCTCACGATCCAGCAATTTTTGTACGACAGCGATACCTGCACAGTTGATAGAACCCTGTAAGCCGCCAAATTCCTTTTCAGCCATATCCACAGCTGCTTGCACCTCATCGCCACTGGTGACATCACAACGTACAAAGCGTGCATTATCGCCCAATTCTGCGACCAAAGACTGCCCAGCTGACTCGTTTAAGTCAGCGATAACGACGTTGCCGCCTTTCGCTACGATAGCACGAGCCACTGATTCACCTAATCCTGACGCACCGCCCGTCACTAAAAAGCTGTGTTTTTCAATTTGCATAATTATTCCTTTAATTAGTATTTTTATTGAACGTTTTCTGCAGCCATCCCAAAATTTTGCATAGCATCATACTGATCTTGAGAAATCTCATACGTTCTAGTGCTTGATGTATCATAATGCGATGTATCATAATGAGTAGTATCGTTGGAATATTACTTGCTTAATCCGATAGGTATTCCTGATTCGATAGGAACAAAGCCATAATCACTTGTGTCATAATTATTTACCTACATGCTGTTTACTAAAAATGAATTCTAAACCAAAATTATTTAGATAAGGATCTGTTTCAAGGCACTCAATGGTTATGGTATAGCGGCCTTGTTGAAGCCCTCCGCTATACCCGTATTTCTGTATATAAGCTCTTCTACCATAGTAAGAGCCGCCGCTAAATGGATGGGTGCTCACTGTTTCCGTAACTTTTTCCCCCGTGTCGCTATTGACAGTGGTAATCTTAAATGTCGACGGTAAATCGACATCATCTTTAAAGTAGTCATAGAATTTTTCTTGGCTCACTTTCGACTTTCTACGTTTTGGAGAATACACCAAAAGTGATAGCTCGTAAGATCCCGATCTTTCTACAGTGACATCAAGAGTGTATATATCATTCTTAGCTAACGCGTTAATTCCAAGCGTCTGTGGTTCTACATTGGTGCTATAGGGATAGCAAGCTACTATAAAACTCGATAATAAAACCAGTATTAGTAGATGAGTTTTTTTCATTTATCTTCCAGTTTATAAATACGAACCACTTTACCTTAATAGGCGACAGTAGTAAGCTTATATAAATCTTTATTCATTGATGATATGCAACGACTCCAAAAGTATAAATAATATTATGGCTGGTATTCTAGAAAGTATGCTGGCGATAAAAACTAATAAGGAATCTATGCTAAGTTCTCTGATTCTATAGGGCTTGCAAAGCTTCAAAAATTGTTCAGATTTTAATCAGCATACTTTTTGATACACCACTCATTTTTTTAATAAATTGATGCATCAATACTTAATCTTCAATTCAGTCACCAAAAGTTATTGTAAACACCGTTATCGCTAAGCCAATGACAAACTACGCAGTAAAAAGCGCTGAATTTTACCACTTGGCGTCTTCGGTAATGCTGCTACAAACTCAACCTCGCGCGGATAGGCATGGGTTGATAGACGTTTGCGTACGAGCTCTTGAATTTCTTTGGCAATATCATCACTACCCTTGATGCCGTCTTTTAGTACCACATAAGACTTGATGGTATGCCCACGCACCTCATCTGGCACGCCTACCGCTGCAGACTCTGCAACAGCTTCATGCTCTAACACAGTGTTTTCAACATCGGTTGGCCCCACTCGATAGCCTGCAGTAATAATGATGTCATCATCCCGTCCTGAGAACCAATAACTGCCATCACTATGGCGCTCGACCACATCGCCTGTCAGATAGTAATCATCTACAAAGGCTTGTTTTTCGTTCCAGCTATAGCCGCGGAAATAAAATGCAGGTGATTGACTAACCACAACGGCCAGCTGCCCTTGCTCACCATCCGGCAACACTTGCATATCATCATCTAATACGACAAGCGTATGCCCCGGTAGTGCCATACCCATCGAGCCAACTGGGCTCTCATGTACCAGTGCATGATGTGCGCAGCAAGTCATGCCTGTCTCTGTCTGTCCATACTGGTCTTTTACTTGGCAGCCCAGATAGGTTTCTAGCCAGCTGACGACTTCGGTATTGAGTGTCTCTCCTGCCGAGTTCGCACAGCGTAGAGATAGCTTGGCATTGGCATCACTATATGAATGCTCAAATACACCACTAGACTTCATCATACGAAAAGCAGTTGGTGAAGAGGCTAAATTGGTAATCTGATGACGCACCATAAAGTCGCGTGTATGGGTAGCATCAAAGCCCGCTTCGTTGAAATAAGTAGTGATACCTAACAATAAGGGCCCCGTAATGGCATAGTACAATCCATATGCCCAACCGGGATCGGCCATGTTCCAATATTGATCATCTTCGCGCAAATCAATCGCATAGCGCATATAGAGATAGAAAGCTGATAATGCGCCTAGTGGTACACTCACGCCTTTTGATTTACCCACGGTACCTGAGGTAAACATTTGCAAGAATGGTGCATCCGTATCGAGCGTCACGGATTCTAGAGTTTGCGGCTGCGCTGCCATTGACTGGGCATAGTGATCATCACCCCAAGTCTGAGCATCCTCTACGCTACCTACCATGACCATCTTGGTTTGATCGGCCAAATCTTCAAATTTGCCACGATTCTCTTGATTGGTAAAAACAACTTTGGTATTGGCTTTATCCATTCGATACTTAATTGAATCATAACCGAACGCGGTGAATAACGGCTGATACACTGCCCCAATACGCCAAGTCGCTAGTACAACGGTGAGTAATTCAGGTGTACGCGGTAGCATGGTCGCGACTTGGTCACCGACTTGTACGCCATAAGACAGTAGTAAGTTAGCGACTTGCGCACTCGCCGCATCTAGCTCAGCAAAGCTCATATGAGTCACGTTGCCAGAGGTATCTTCATGTACTAGCGCAATGTTATCACCGCGACCGTCACGTACATGACGACCACAGCATGCCATATAAGCATTCAATCGATCGTCTACCTGCGTGCCAAAGATTTCTGACAGCAGCGCGTTCATGTCGAAGTTATTGTAATAATCAGTATAGTTTTTTGGTGTGATGGTAGCGTCTACATCAACGATCGTAGCAGTTTGACAGGCGGTGTTCATAAGCTAATCCTTTAGCAATAACAGATAACTGGTAAAATGGTGGTTATGATTGTAAAACGGTCACATCCTATAGACCGTTCAATATCTTCATATTTATCATGTCCTATTAGTAACGCATTTTTACGTTTATTTCAATACATAACGTATCATTTTTACGATAAATACCAACTTTTAAATAAGTGCATTCTTTAATTAATCCACCACCACGTCGATAAAAAAGAAACGAACATGAGCCATGCTTGAGTATGGTAAACAAGATGAAAGGTATAATAGCTCTATAGTGAGCAGACTATTCTGTGCTTAAAAACTCCAGTAGCGCTTTTTCTTCACGGCTTTGATATTTTTTGGCACGTCCACGATGGGCACGTTTGTAAGGTTCAAAAAACCGACCTGCTAAAAACTGATCGATAACGACGGGATGAATATAAGATGCGCGGCATACCGTGGGCGTATTGCCCAATTCTGCTGCCACACTTTTGACCATATCAACGACCAGTTGTTGGCGCTCAGCGCTTTTAGGCTCACTGGCTAATATTGTGTTTCCATATTCTGTTTGTAGCTCATCATATAAATGACTGGCTGCGAGGATACTCGCCATCCAAGTCCGGAAATCCTTAGCACTATACATATTGCCAGTGCCATCACTACAGCCAGTATGGGTGCGTATATACTCATTAATATCGGCACTGTCGACGATTTGTTTGTGCCCGTTGTCGTCTAAGTATTTAAATATCTGATAGCCAGGTAATTCAGAACACGCTTGTACAATGTCAATCAAGCGCTCATCCTGCAATTCAATATGGTGCTCTTTTGCACTTTTTCCGACAAAATCAAACGCCAGTCCATTATCAGTTTCATTCACATGCTTGCTGCGTAGCGTGCTTAGGCCATAGCTTTTATTTAGCTTCGCATAGCGGCTATTGCCAATACGGATTAAAGTAGTCTCTAACAGTTTGACCACCGCAGCGAGTACATTAGCTCGTGACAAGGGCTTGGCATCTAGGTCTAACTCAACCTGAGCACGTAGATTCGGTAGCGCCTCTGCAAAGCCAATCATGGCATCAAACTTCGCTCGGTCACGTACACGATCCCACTCTGGATGGTACAAATATTGCTTGCGCGCTTTGTCATCACGGCCTGTCGATTGCAAATGCCCTGTTTCATCTTGGCATATCCAAACGTTCGACCACATCGGTGGTATCACCAACGCATCAAAACGCTTGCGCAAAGCCTTGTCTTTGACCGTTTTACCAGTGGCATCCTTATAAGTAAAACCGCGACCCCAGCGTCGGCGCTCATAACCAGGCTCATTATCACTCACGTAGCGCAAATTCGCCAAACTAGCCAGATGTTCATAGTTATGGCGCACATCTACTGCTTTATCTGTCTGATGGTTTGGCTTAGCCATAAAAATATCCGTCTTATAAAATAGTCGTTTTAGCATAATTAATGATGGCTATTTTTACTGTTTACTTGCCACGGGCAAAGTGTAATCGATGTGTAAAACTAAGCGGATGGCAGGGTTCCCAATTATTGAATTTTAGGGCATAATTTAATGACTATCAAAACTTAAGTTGAATAAAACACAATGAAAAACCATTCTATAAAAATCACTCCATTATCTAATGCAGATTACGACTTTTGGTTAATATTGTGGCAAAACTATCTAACCTTTTATGAGACCAGTTTGCCCATGAGCACGACTGATGCGACATGGCACAACTTGCTAGATAGCAATATAGCTATTTATGGATTTGGCGCATGGCAGGATGGTACATTGGTAGGCATCACTCATGTGGTATTACATCCCAATACCTGGAATACCACGGAATGTTGTTATTTAGAAGATTTGTATGTTAGTGAATCTATTCGCGGGCAAGGTGTCGGGCGAACCTTGATTGAATATGTGTATGACTTTGCACGCCAGAAGAAATGCAACCGTGTGTATTGGACGACGCAAGAAGGTAACACAACGGCACGCACTCTATACGACACCATTGCCACTCAAACAGATATGGTGCAGTATCGTAAAAACTTATAGTTTTCTATAGTTCAGAAATAAAAAACACCAAGTGTTATTAAACACTTGGTGTTGATTGTCTAAAAACAACCTTATACTAAATACGCTTTCTAAAAATTTTATTTACCGTATACACATAAGTATGCTGTTTTAGCATAATTAATGACGGTAGTTTTTGCTGTTTATTTGACACAGACAAAGTGTAATGCTGTGTAAAACTAAGCGGATGGCAGGGTTCTCAATTATTGAATTTTAGGGCATAATTTAATGACTATCAGAACTTAAGTTGAATAAAACACAATGAAAAACCCTTCTATAAAAATCACTTCATTATCTAATGCAGATTACGACTTTTGGTTAGCATTGTGGCAAAACTACCTAACCTTTTATGAGACCAGTTTGCCCATGAGCACGACTGATGCGACATGGCACAACTTGCTAGATAGCAATATAGCTATTTATGGATTTGGCGCATGGCAGGGTGATACATTGGTAGGTATCACTCATGTGGTGCTGCATCCCAGCACTTGGACCAGTACTGGATGTTGCTACCTGCAAGATTTGTATGTTAGTGAATCTATTCGCGGGCAAGGTATTGGAAGGGCCTTGATTGAATATGTGTATGACTTTTCTACTCAAAAAGGCTGCAACCACGTCTATTGGAAAACACAAGAAAGTAATGCTGATGCACGCCAACTATATGACAAAGTCGCAAGCTTAACGGACATGGTGCAGTATCGTAAAAACCTATGATTTGTACTATCTGTCTTATGATTTACAATGAATGAGCAAATAAAAAACGCCAAGTGTTAAACACTTGGCGTTTTCTTATCAATACGGCTTTAGGTTAAAGCAGCTTAGACATTATTTACCGTAAACGCATAGATATGCTGTTTCGACGTCTACTTTTACTTGGAACTTTTGATTGGCTTCAACCGTAAACTGCTCGCCAGCATTAAAAGTCTGCCACTCGTTAGCTTCTGGCAATTTAACGGTCAACGCGCCGCTCACCACGCTCATGGTTTCAAATTCGCTAGTACCAAACTCATACTCACCAATTTCCATGACGCCCACAGTAGCAGGCTTAGTGGCGGTTTGAAAGGCAATAGAAGTCACTTTATCATCAAAATAATTATTAACGCTTGGCATAATTTTCCTTAATTAAATGTTAGTTGCTATTTTAAAACGGTTGCTTGTTTAAAACGGCTGCTTACAATCCTGCTTTTAGACTGGCTTCAATAAACTGATCGAGGTCACCATCTAACACAGCACCAGTGTTAAAGGTTTCAACACCAGTACGCAAGTCCTTGATACGTGAGTCATCAAGCACGTACGAGCGAATTTGACTGCCCCAGCCGACATCAGACTTACCATCTTCAACCGCTTGTTGTGATTCCATACGTTTTTGCATTTCTAGCTCATACAGCTTAGCACGTAGCATTTTCATCGCAGTGGCTTTGTTACCATGTTGACTACGCTCGTTCTGACAAGTGACGACCACACCACTTGGCTCATGGGTAATACGTACCGCAGAATCTGTCGTGTTCACATGCTGACCACCCGCGCCAGAAGAGCGATAGGTATCGATACGCAAGTCAGCCGGATTGATATCAATCTCGACATTATCATCGATTTCAGGCGAGACAAATACCGCAGCAAACGAGGTATGACGACCATTATTACTATCAAATGGTGATTTACGCACCAAACGGTGAACGCCAATCTCGGTACGCAACCAACCAAAAGCATAATCGCCTTTGATCTCAATCGTGGCTGACTTAATACCCGCGACGCTACCAGATGACACTTCAATCACGTCAACTTTAAAGTTATGCGCCTCTGCCCAACGTGTATACATACGCAGCAGCATCTCAGCCCAATCCTGTGCTTCGGTACCACCACTACCTGATTGAATATCCAAGTAGCAGTTATTTGGATCCATCTCGCCACTGAACATCCGGCGGAACTCTAAGTCAGCCACACGTTTTTCAGCATTATCCAGCTCGGTCTGTACATCAGCGAGCAGTGATTCATCGTCTTCTTCTACCGCCAGCTCTAGCATAGCAGATGCATCTTCTAATGTCGTTTCAAGCGACACTACCACATCGATGACACCGTCAAGATGGCTTTTTTCTTTATTAATCTTAGTCGCACGCTCTGGATCGTTCCATAGCTCGGGGTTTTCTAACTCTAAATTGACTTCTTCTAAGCGCTCTTGCTTACCATCGAAGTCAAAGATACCTCCGCAAATCCTGCCCACGCTCAGATAAATCTTTGATTTGCTCTTGATACGGATTGATTTCCATAAATGTTCCTGTTTTTTTAAATAAATATCTAACGGATATGCCGTCATTTTAAATGAGATTGAGGCTAAATAGTTGGCTAATTAGTACCGCTTATATATTAAATAGCGTTAAACAACCTAAATCGACCAATCTTCTACTGCCCAGTGATGCGCTAACGCATGAGCATGTAGCGCATCGTCCGGCGACACACAAATTGCCACATCCGCCCACTCAAGCAATGGAATATCGTTTTTAGAGTCTGAATACGCATACGTCTTTTCAAAGGTAACCCCAGCCAATTGCTGCTTATTCACCCATTTGTCTAGATGATATATCTTACCTTCTTTAAAATTGGGCTTGTCCGCTAACTTACCCGTATAACGCTCATCTTTTATCTCAAGCGGTGTTGATAACACATTGGCGGCTTCTATACCGAAACGTTTGGCAATGGCAGACACCACAAAGTCATTGGTCGCAGAGATAATAACCACGTCATGGCCCTTCTCAATATGCTGACACAACACTTCCATCGCTTTTGGACGAATATGCGGTTCGATTTCGCGTTTAATATAATCTTCACGCAGCTCATGCAAACGCGCCAAGGGTAATGTGGTCAAAAACTGAGCGACAAATTCGTTGTACTCGGTGGCATCGAGCGTGCCTGCTATATATTGCTCATAAAATTCTTGATTGGCTGTGCGATACTGCGCCTCATCGACCAGCCCGTTATTAACGATATATTCACCCCACAGATAGTCGCTGTCGACATCGAGTAAAGTATGATCTAAATCAAATAGTGCCAGTTCTTTTTGAGTGTTTTGGACAGTAGACGGTTGCATAGTAAAGCCTTATTATTTTTTGAAAAATTTAATGGTGAGTAGGATTAATGGTCATTAAGGGTTATATCGACCGTATTTGCTCTAAAGCCTTTATTATAGTCGGTTTTATGGATATAACGTTTACTCAGTAAATTTGCTAGAACACTACTGTTTGCTAGACATAATTATGGTAAATTATTTCTTTAGCCCATTTTATAACGGGTCTAGAGGACTTAATAAGCAACCCAGAGAACCTTATGAAAGCATATGATAACAAAACCAGCTTACCTAATAGACCGCACCGCCCAGCTCGCTCTATCAGAGAAATCAGACAACGTCGATTAGGTGATGCTTATCAATCACCTTTAGACCGTGTGTTCTATGCGCTCTTGAATGGCTTGATGTATGGCTTTGGTGGATTACTTATCGACCTTGCCATTGTTGTCATTCGCTCAATAGCTGGTCTTGGTAATGGTGAAATTTTTTGGCTATTCACCCCATTTATGCTCGCGCTTGGCGTATTGATAGGACTCATCGTTGGCAAAAACGCAGGTGCTGAGAGCGTCAACGCATTACATATCGACGAAACTGCTAACCATAATCCCTATCTCGATGACACCTCTATCAGTCATGATATTTTTCGTGGACTCATTATAGGTATTATCATCTTTGCCGTTATTTGGCTGGTTATGATGCTCATGGTATAACCACTGGCAACATATTATAAGAATATAAAAAGGATGGAACAATAGACTACCATCCTTTTATTTTTATTCACTACTGATCGCTTCCACTGTACTGAGCTGATCCTTCGCCCCGTACTAATTAATCAGGCATTGCGATTTCTTTTAAGCCTGTTTTAAACTTCTGACAACGTTCCGCATAATGCATCGCTGACAATTTCAGCATCGAAGCTTGCTCATCTGTTAATGTTTTCACCACTTTTGCTGGTGCACCCATCACCAATGAGTTGTCCGGAATAACCTTACCTTCCGTGACCAATGCTTTGGCACCAATGATACAGTTCTTACCAATTTTGGCATTATTCAATACCACTGCACCGATACCAATCAAACTGTTATCACCGACTTCGCAGCCATGCAGCATCGCTAAATGCCCAATGGTGACATAATTGCCGATTTTCACCTCAATACCTGCATCAGTATGAATCACACTGTTTTCTTGCACGTTGCTATAGTCACCGATATGAATCAGTTCATTGTCACCGCGGAGTACCGCACCAAACCAAATATTGGCTTGATGTCCTAAGTACACATCGCCGATAACTTGCGCAGAATCTGCTACCCAGCCATTAAAAGGCACAGCGAACTTAGGCACCTTGTCTAAATATTGATAAATCATAACCACTCCTTGTTATTGTTTTTTATACCAACCTAATGATAGACAGCTGTCATTCTATATCAGTCAATAATACCCTCTATTGTGGCAAAGCCTTCTATCAAAATCTAGTGCTATTCACCCCAGTATGATGGTTGTACCAGTCACCGTAAGAAGTATCTAGTTCTACTTAGGCTATTATGACCGTTGTAGCTACTTATTTAGAACAAGTTATCACTTAGAACAAATCACCCTTTAGACCGTAAGAATAGAAAAATCACTCGTCGCAATTAGAGTGCTGATTATCATATACTGTTTTTCATATATTGTTTTTTAGAAATCTTTTATAAACAATTATTTAACAGATAGTATATTGTATATTTACGGTAGACAAGGAATCCGTGTCCGTTAAGTTAGAAAATCGACTGGCTATCTGCGTGTATATTGTATATAATGCGCAAAATCTGTGCCTAAGCGAGCGGACATGATGCAAGTTACCTATTCACTATCTAGTGGGTTTTGTAGTTTCCATCAATAATGTCTTCTCGCTTTTTTGTGGAAAAATTTTGGGTTTAGCTGTTTTTTATTCTTAATTAATAGTCATTATCGAGATATGAAAAGCTGCGTTCAATCCGAAATTTAATCATAAGAAATTACGGCACTCACCAATAACAGCGGAGGCAAACCTTGAATTCATCGGCAGAAATACAAGCAATTTTGGCATTAGCAGACGGTACGATTTTTCGCGGTGTGAGTATCGGCAGTCTCGGTCATCGTGTCGGTGAGGTGGTGTTTAATACAGCCATGACAGGGTATCAAGAAATCCTAACTGACCCCAGCTATGCTCGTCAGCTAGTGACCCTAACCTATCCGCACATCGGTAATACTGGTACCAATAGCGAGGACACTGAGTCTGGTAATGGTCATCAAGTATGGGCAGATGGTCTCATCATTCGTGATGCCACTATGGTTACTTCAAACTTCCGTAACTCAGAATCATTGAGTGACTACTTACAGAAACATAATACCGTCGCAATCGCTGAGATTGACACCCGTCAATTGACTCGCCTATTACGTGATAAAGGCGCTCAAAACGGTTGCATCATGACGGCCTCTAATGGTGAGACCATTAGCAGTGATGACGAGCAAAAAGCCATCAAATTGGCGCAAGAGTTCGCTGGTATTGAAGGCATGGATCTGGCAAAAGAATGCTGTACTAAAGAGACGTTCGAATGGACAGCAGGTACATGGGATTTATCAGATACCCTACTTAACCGTGATGCCGTTGGCAGTCATGATAGCGGTACAGGCGGATTCTTCAAGCAACTTGGCACGCACGTTGAGCACAAATTTAATGTAGTCGCCTATGACTTTGGTACCAAGACCAACATCTTGCGTATGCTCGTCGATCGCGGCTGTCATGTAACGGTCGTACCAGCACAAACGCCTATCGCTGACGTGCTAGCGATGAATCCAGACGGTATCTTCTTATCGAATGGTCCTGGTGACCCTGCCGCTTGTGGCTACGCTATTGACAGCGTGCGTCACATCATTGAGAAAACTGACGTGCCAACCTTTGGTATCTGTTTAGGCCATCAGCTGGTCGGTCTTGCCAGCGGTGCAAACACCATCAAAATGAAAACTGGCCATCATGGTGCTAACCATCCAGTACAAGATGTGGCAGCTGGCACGGTTATGATTACCAGCCAAAACCATGGTTTTGCCGTTGATGAAAACACGCTACCTGATAACGTCAAATCTACCCATCGCTCATTATTCGATGGTACCAACCAAGGTATCGAACTGACAAATAAGCCAGTATTTAGCTTCCAAGGTCATCCAGAAGCCAGTCCTGGTCCACATGATTGCGCGCCATTATTTGATAAGTTTGCAGATATGATGGCGAAGGCTAAGGCTTAATGTATAAATCAATCAAAAATGCTTTTTTAATTGCAGCAAGCGTAGCATGCACCTCTACGCTTGCTGCCAGTCAAAATGAAAAATTTTCGACTGCACCCAGTTTAATTGAAACACCAGAACAAAAAGCGCAAGTTTTGACAGAGAAAGCTTTAAAAGCTGATTTGATTTACTCCGATTTCCAAGACAAAGAGTTTTTAGAGAGTACGATCTTTACTATTGACAATAGTCTTAACAAGTCTGAGATTGAATGTGCCGTCAATAAGGCTGACTTTAATTACAAGCGAAATCTTTATGAAGTCTTGCTAGAGTATGTAAATAAGTATCCAGAAGAAGCTACTGATCTATGGTTGGAAAATTTAGATTTTTTAGCACGAGTTAATAGTAAAATTGTCAACTACCCAGATGTTGTTGATTTTAACATTGATGATCTTCCAGCTTCTTCTGCCTTAAATACAATGACTGATGAAGAAAGTTTAAAATTGCAAAGTGTAATTTTAGATCCACGTTTTTCGAAATTATTACCATTCCTAGGTCTGCCAACACTTGATAAAAATAATCAACTGGTTAATTCCTTCAGTCTCTCTGTCTTATATTCTGCTGCAATAATGAAAGCTTCAACAGATGAGTGCAAGGGAAACTCAATCACTTAAAAAGATCGAGTATGTAATATCTCTAATGGATTCTAAATACCTAATCATACAAATTCCAAACCGCCAAAATAGGACTTAAAAACATTATGCCAAAACGTACCGACATAAAAAGCATTCTTATCATTGGCGCAGGCCCTATCGTCATCGGCCAAGCATGTGAGTTTGACTACTCAGGCGCGCAGGCGTGTAAAGCACTAAAAGAAGAAGGTTACCGCGTCATCTTGGTCAACTCAAACCCTGCGACCATCATGACCGATCCTGTCATGGCAGATGCCACTTACATCGAACCAATTACTTGGCAGACGGTTGAGCAAATCATTGCCAAAGAACGTCCTGATGCTATCCTGCCAACGATGGGCGGACAAACAGCGCTAAACTGTGCATTAGATTTAGACAAGCATGGCGTACTGACTAAGTACGAATGCGAGCTGATTGGGGCAACTAAAGACTCAATCGAGATGGCAGAAGATCGCAACTTGTTTGATAAAGCCATGAAGCGTATCGGCCTTGAATGCCCACGTGCTGAAACTGCCGAAACCATGGAAGAAGCATTTGCTACCCAAGAAAAAATGGGCTATCCATGTATTATTCGTCCTTCATTCACGATGGGTGGTTCAGGTGGTGGTATTGCGTATAACCGTGATGAGTTCATTGAAATTTGTGAGCGCGGTTTTGACTTATCTCCTAACCATCAGCTACTTATCGATGAGTCGTTAATCGGTTGGAAAGAATACGAGATGGAAGTGGTTCGTGACAAAAACGACAACTGCATCATCATCTGTGCCATCGAAAACTTTGATCCAATGGGCGTGCACACGGGCGACTCTATCACGGTTGCACCTGCGCAGACTTTGACGGACAAAGAGTACCAAATCATGCGTAATGCTTCATTGGCAGTACTGCGTGAAATTGGTGTAGAAACTGGCGGTTCAAACGTACAGTTCGGTATCAACCCTGATACAGGTCGCATGGTCGTCATCGAGATGAACCCACGCGTATCGCGTTCATCAGCATTGGCATCAAAAGCCACTGGTTTCCCGATTGCTAAAATCGCGGCAAAACTGGCGATTGGTTATACGCTAGATGAATTGCAAAATGACATCACTGGCGGCAAAACACCAGCAAGCTTTGAGCCTGCGCTTGACTATGTTGTGACCAAGATACCTCGTTTTAACTTTGAAAAATTCCCGCAAGCCGATAGTGTTTTATCAACGCAGATGAAATCAGTCGGTGAAGTGATGGCGATTGGCCGTAACTTCCAAGAATCTATGCAAAAAGCATTACGCGGCATGGAAACTGGTAATGATGGTTTTGATGAGCAGATTGACTTTGCCGCTATCAAAGACGGTAGCCTTGGTACTGACAAAGCCCGTAGCGAGATTCATAATCGCTTAACCATTCCAACGCCTGAACGCATTTATTATATTGCTGATGCTTTCCGTATCGGTATGAGCGTCGATGAGGTCTTTAATCTTACCAAAATCGATCCATGGTTCTTGGTACAAATCGAAGACATCGTAAAAGCTGAAGCACAAGTTAAAGCGTTAGGTTTTGGCGGTTTAACTGAAGACAACTTGCGTCGCTTTAAACGTAAAGGTTTATCAGATTTACGTCTGGCCAAATTGCTTGGTGTCTCGCAAAAGCAACTGCGCAAAAAGCGTTGGGACTTAAACGTGTATCCAGTCTATAAACGCGTGGATACTTGTGCGGCAGAATTCTCTACCAGTACCGCTTATATGTACTCAACATACGACAGCGAGTGTGAAGCCAACCCAACCAATAACAAAAAAATCATGGTTATCGGTGGTGGTCCTAACCGCATCGGTCAAGGTATCGAGTTTGACTATTGCTGTGTACACGCTGCCCTTGCGATGCGTGCAGATGGCTATGAGACCATCATGGTCAACTGTAATCCAGAAACGGTTTCAACTGACTATGACACCTCAGACCGTCTATACTTTGAGCCAATCACGTTAGAGGACGTACTAGAAATCGTCCGTATCGAAAATCCTGATGGCGTCATTGTACAGTTCGGTGGTCAAACGCCGTTGAAATTGGCTCGCTCTCTTGAAGCCGCTGGTGTGAAAATCATCGGTACTAGCCCTGATGCGATTGACCGTGCTGAAGACCGCGAACGCTTCCAGCATATGATTCAGCAATTGAATCTTGTCCAGCCAACCAATGCATTAGCGACCAGCTTAGAAGACGGCTTGGTTAAAGCAAAAGACGTTGGCTATCCATTGGTTGTACGCCCATCTTATGTACTAGGTGGCCGCGCGATGGAAATCGTCTATAACGAAGATGAGCTAAGACATTATCTGCGCACTGCGGTACAAGCATCAAACGAAGCGCCAGTATTGCTAGATCGCTTCTTAGATGACGCCATCGAAGTCGATGTGGACTGTGTCTGTGATGGTACTGACGTCGTGATTGGCGGCATCATGCAGCATATCGAACAAGCAGGTGTTCACTCTGGTGACTCAGCCTGTTCGCTACCGCCTTACTCACTATCTAAAGAGTTATGCGATGTGATGCGCGCACAGACCATTGCTATGGCGAAAGAGCTGGGCGTTATTGGCCTGATGAACGTACAGTTTGCCGTAAAAGGTGAAACTATTTATATTCTTGAGGTCAATCCACGTGCTGCCCGTACCGTACCATTTGTCTCTAAATGCATTGGTACCTCATTGGCGCAAATCGCTGCTCGCTGCATGGCTGGCACGTCGCTCAAAGACCAAGGATTTACCAAAGAGATCGTTCCTGCATTCTATGCCGTTAAAGAAGCGGTCTTCCCATTTGCTAAGTTCCCTGGTGTCGATCCAATCTTGAGCCCTGAGATGAAATCAACAGGTGAAGTAATGGGCGTGGGTAAAACCTTTGGTGAAGCGTTCTACAAAGCCATCATCGGTAGTAATGAGCGTCTGCCAGGTCTACCGACTGAAGGCGAAACCAAGACCGTCTTTATCTCAGTACGTGACAGTGACAAAGCGCAAATCGCTCCTATCGCTCGTCAGCTTGTAGACTTTGGCTTTGACATCGTGTCTACCACTGGTACACAAAAAATACTGAGCGATGCTGGTATCGAATGTAAGCAAATCAACAAAGTTACTGAAGGCCGTCCACATATCGTCGATGCATTGAAAAATGGTAACATTGACCTTATCATCAATACGACTGAAGGCAAGCAGGCACAAGAGGATTCGTTCTCTATCCGCCGCAGCGCGCTACAAGGTAAAGTATTCTATGTCACGACATTGGGCGCCGCAGATGCGATTTGCAAATCTTATTCGATTGACTTGCCATTCGAAGTTTATAAGCTACAAGATTTACATGAACAAGCAAAGACTATTGCCTAGCTCTATTGACTTGGCTGAATAATTTCAGTAGATTAAGCATAACAGTCAGGCTTATGTAAAAGCTCATGCGAAATTGGTTTTTATATGACAGTAATGCTCTAATCAAACAATACCTTTGAAAAGACAGACCCAAAAAGCATAGTGGCTAAACTGCGACTATGCTTTTTATTACGTAAGGTTAAGTGTGCATTAGTAGAGCATAAATACGCTCATACATAACCACTCGTATGCTAGTTATGCAGCCTAAACCACTCTCTTTTTATATTTTATACCCATTGCAATAATCCCAACACCATCTCACTATTCACTAAGAGTAGGAGATGGTGTGGTGTTATTGGTTTAAGGAAAAAACATGCAACGTTATCCCATGACTCCGCAAGGACATGAGGCTCTAGAAGCCGAATTAAAACAGTTAAAAAGTATCGACCGTCCACGCATTACGGCTTCTATTGCTGAAGCTCGCGAACATGGCGATTTAAAAGAAAACGCTGAATATCATGCAGCACGTGAGCAGCAAGGTTTTTGTGAAGCACGTATCCGTGATATCGAAGCCAAGCTTGGCGGCGCGCAAGTTATCGATCCTTCGACGCTACCACAAGAAGGTCGCGTGGTATTTGGTGTGAGCGTTATCATCGAAAACATGGACACCGAAGAAGAAAAACAATACCAAATCGTTGGTGATGACGAAGCAGACTTTAAAGCGGGTAAAATCTCTGTCAACTCGCCAATCGCTCGTGGTCTTATCGGTAAATCAGAAGGCGATGAAGCCCGTATTGAAACGCCAAAAGGCGTGGTCGAATATGAAATTATGAAAGTCATATACAACTAGTATCACTCCATCATTTGGCCTAACATCTTATGAAAAACAATGATGGCTGAATGATTGACCGTGGCTATTATAAATACTGATACCCTCGTTATTTGACATGCGCTATAGTGTCAAATAACGAGGGTTTTTTCTTTACACGTTATCTACTGCTTCACTTACTATTACTTTAAAGGAGTCTTTTATGAATATGGATTTTGCAACATCACTGGTTATCACCAAAAAAATAGCGGTTCAAAAAACATCAATAGCCACTGCTATCTCTTCGATTGTTGCAGGCACTTTACTTGCCGTATCCTCAGCACATGCTGCGCCTGAAATAAGCATTAATCCGTCTGCTAGCGGCAGCACAACTGTGGTTGAGCAGTACTCTGATGGTAACACCGCGACTATCACTGCAACACCTAATGGCATCACCATGCAGGACGGCATGCCTTATGCTGTGACTCAAGTAACAACGACTCCAAGCTATGTCGTTCGTCAAAGCGCTAACGATACTATCATTTCTCAGGCCAGCACCACCGTCACTAGTGTGCCTGTGACCAATCAGGGAACCAACGCCGTCACCAAAGTGAACGTTATCACTACACCACTTAATAACGTAAAGCAAGTCCTACCTGTCGCGTCTGCTACTCAATTGCCAGTGATGAATACATCAACTGCCATTCAAGTCATGACCAGCTCATCAACGTTTAATCAATCCACGCTTAACCAGCCAGCGATTAGCCCAACCTTTACCGATCAAACTGCTAAGACAGTTTCTTTAGAGACCCTACAACTGACCCCAAGCTTTAGTAAGCCTGATGTCGTCAATGCACAAACCAAGGTCATGAAAATATTAAAGAACAAAGAAGGCCGTGAGATAGCGGTGCCTGCCAATCATATTGCTCAAGGTGATATTATTGAGTACCACACCACTTATACCAATACCACCAATCAACTAGTAAACGGTATCAATGCGATGGTTTCGCTACCGAATGGCATTCAGTTGGTATCGCTAAACAGTTTACTGCCAACCCTTGCAACCACGGATGGCAACAGCTATCAAGTGATTCAACCAATGAGTAATACGGCCGCGACGCAAGTGAATTACTCTGGTCTTAAATGGGACTTGGTCAATCTAGATGCCAATGCAACCCAGACCGTAGTGATACGCGCTAAGGTACAATAGAAACTAGGCCGTGGTTGTTTAATAAATTTTATGAGGTCTTGTGGGCTAACTCTCTAGCCGGCAAGACCTCCTTTTAAATTTCCAAGTTTTCAATCATTAAGGAACATAAATAATGAGCGTACTGTCCATTAGAATACTCTTATTCCTTATTGTTCCCGTGGGCATATTTACAGTATTCAAAGCAATAAAAATGCTGAGAAACGCATTCAATGGTGACGTATTATTAGCGCTGCCCTACCGTGATAGCGTTGGTAATTTCACTATCACTAAATCCGGTATTTATGCTATTTGGCATAAAGGCCCTGTGTTTAAAAAAACACCACTGGCTCAGTTCCGACCTCATATCTCAAGTACAACTACTGGCAAAGAGATTCAGCTTAATCCCTCAATACTGTCTCCACGCTCAAATAACTTTGCCACTGGCAGAATGGAGCTTTTCACCTTTCGAGCGGAAGTTGGTCATTACGAGCTGAAACTAGTATCAGGATCAAGCACCTCAAGACTACAAGCAATTGTAGGCAATGCCATACCTTTGGCAGATATTGATTTAAGCCTCTATTCTATCGAGGTTAAAGAAAGCCAATCACAGATACTAACGATACTGGCTATTCCCCTCCTGTTGCTTGGTATTTTGGGTATTGTAGGTGGCTTGGTGCTTGAGTTATTGGCTGAGCAATTTTTTGTATAAACTATAGCCAATCTCAATATAGACGTACTAGAAACTAGAATTTCATCTAAAAAATTATCTCAAAATACACATAGGTAAGCGACAACCGTTGTCGTTTACCTTCTTAATTTTAGCTATAATTACAATGACTTAACGCTAATTTTGTTAAAATAGCCTTTCATTAATGCATTGGTAAATACCGCTTATGGCAACCATCAATTATGAACGACTACAAGGCAAACTAAACATCTTAGCGGACGCTGCTAAGTATGATGTTTCCTGCTCTTCCTCTGCTGGTACACGCAAGAACCAAGGCGGCGGTCTCGGTGATGCCTCAGCGACAGGTATCTGCCATAGCTATACCGAAGATGGCCGCTGTGTCAGTCTACTCAAAATCCTGCTGACCAATCATTGTATTTATGATTGTGCTTACTGTACCTCACGCAAAAGCAACGACACCCCACGTGCTGCCTTTAGTGTCGAAGAAGTCGTCGATTTGACCATGCAGTTTTATCGCCGTAATTATATCGAAGGGCTGTTTCTCAGCTCAGGTATCTTTAAAAGTGGCGACTACACGATGGAGCGATTGGTTGAGGTCGCTAAATTACTGCGCACCCGTGAGCGATTCAATGGTTACATCCATCTAAAGACCATTCCAGGTGCGTCAAAGGAACTACTGCTAGAAGCTGGGCTGTATGCTGATCGCTTGAGCGTTAATATTGAGATTCCGACCAAATCAGGATTGGCATTGCTCGCGCCAGAAAAATCACATGAGCAATTAAAAGCGCCTATGGAGACGGTAAAAGAAGAGATTATCACCATCCGTGAGAGCCGTAAAACCCATAAAAAAGCGCCAAAATTTACGCCAGCCGGTCAAACCAGTCAAATGATAGTCGGCGCCAGTAATGAGACCGACTTACAAGTGATTCAGCTATCGAGCCACTTCTATAAAACTTATGATCTCAAGCGTGTTTACTACTCTGGTTATGTACCGATGCTGTCTGATAATCGCTTACCAGCGATTGGTACGCCAGTACCTATGGTGCGTGAAAACCGCCTTTATCAGGCAGATTGGTTAATGCGTTTTTATGGGTTTGGTGCGCATGAAATCGTTGAGCCGGACTCGCCATTTTTAGATTTGGACTGTGATCCAAAACTGGCTTGGGCGATTCGCCATCGTGAGCACTTCCCTGTCAATATTCAAACTGCAACGTATGAAATGATTGTGCGCATACCTGGTATCGGTACCAAAACGGCTAAAAAGATAGTAAAAGCGCGCAAGTTTAATCAATTAACCTTATATCATCTCAAAAAGATGGGAGCGGCTGTCAATCGTGCCAAATACTTCATCGCAACGACGGGTAAAAACGAGCATCTTGCCCACTTGACCCGTGACAACTTCCGTCAATATGTGCTGGCACAGACGCAGACCAAGTTTAAAGATCAGCGTAGCGGGCAGCTGGCCTTATTTTAAATGTGCGAGTAAAGTTTATTCGTAAAATGGATTCTTAAAATAAGCCACTACACGTCAACTGTTTTCTGAGGGCAGCTAATGTCAGTACTTGTTCAAAACAAAACTTACTCTGTCGGTCAAGTAACGCCTAGTATTGTGCTTTATGAGCCAAGTTTGGAAGGTTGGCTTAGTGCGGTCTATTACGCCTATGAGTATAAACTACAACACGATTCCGCATTACAGCTCATAGCGCAAGATTGTTACGTACCTTCATTAATTGCTCAAGCAACCAGCGTGGCAACTGATGAAGACAAAGCCGAGCGTGTTCTCACAAAACTGAATAAGCTATTGGGGCGCTCAGGTATGCGCAATATACTTTGGGGATTTCTATCTGAAAAGGACCATATCGGCACCACTCTGTTTCAAGTAGTTAAATACGCCATCGATTACCCTAGCCGTTCTATTATGCAAGATTTGGGTAATTTAGAGGTCCTTGAATTGGTACAGACGGTCAAATCTGTGGGTCGTGAAAAGCACCGCATGGAGGCATTTGTGCGTTTTGAGCATACCACTGATGATATATATTTTGCGCGAGTGGAGCCTGATTTTAATGTATTGCCATTGATTGGTGAGCACTTCCGTCAACGTTATCAAGACCAGCATTGGGCCATTTATGATATCAGTCGCGGATTTGGGATTTATTATGACAAAAGCCAAAGCACACCTACGCGTCCTGCCGCACTGCAAACCATTACTGACCTTGATGATGCGGTATTGCGTAACCCTGCCAGTATCCATAGCGAGGACGAGCAGCGTTACCAGAAGTTTTGGCAAGGCTACTTCACCAACGTCAATATCAAAGAGCGTAAAAACCCCCGTTTGCACAAGCAGTACCTGCCGCAGCGCTATTGGAAGTATTTGAGCGAAAAACAAGTACTGCCTAATGCTGAACATCTACAAAAACGTCGCTAAACGTTTCTAGCGTTGTATCTACGGCAGACTTACTCCTCGCTCTAAAAAACAAACGCTTTAACTTTACCTTGATGGTTGAGTTTTTACCGCTTTTAACTGACAATAGCAACTTGATATTACTAACCTGTGATCGACGCTATTATGAAAGTTATGCGCTTACTGTCGTCTTTGAAGCATGATGAATCCGAGCGCGGTATTTTTCATCTTGGGCGCGCATTGGTCAAAAATGGACATACCTCCATCATTGTCTCAAGCGCCGATGAAGACAATGATTTGGTCAGACGCCTCAAGCGTGACGGCAATATCTATCACCAGTTGCAAATGAATAAAAAGTCTTGGTTATCACTACTCCAAGTTGCCCCACTGCGCCATTTGATTGAAAAATACGAGCCCGACGTCATTCATGCGCACTCGCGTACCCCCGCATGGATTGTTCATTTAGCCTTACGCCGTGCACGTGTGAAACGCATGCCTAAACTGGTCTCGACCATGTATGGCTTTTATCCTATCAATAGATATTCACAAGCACTGCTCAATGTCGACACACTGATTACCGTCTCTGACAGTGTCACTAACTATCTAAAACACCGACTACGCCGTGAAGATACCGCACCAAAAATTATCAAACGTATCTATCGAGGTATCGATACTCGCCGCTATCCCTATCGGCATAATCCATCAGTTTATTGGCTACGTCACACATTTGCAGAATACCCAGAGCTTGAGCATAAAAAATGGCTAATATTTCCAACCATTATCGGCAATGAATATGGTCAAGAGTGGTTGATTGATATTTTGGGTAATCTACAAGAGCAGTTCCCTAACATCCATGTCATTATCATGGACGATGATTATAAAGATGGCGATGTGGCGCATGAAGACTTTCGCCAACGCACCAATACCTTAGGTCTGGCGGAACGCATCACTTATGTGGGTAGCAAGCGCAATGACATGCGAGAGTGGCTATCGGCGGCAAATATCGTGATGGCACTGGCCAATGAGCCAGAGTCTATTGGTATCAATGCGCTGCAAGCGATTCACTTAGGGACTCCTGTCATTGGTTGGGATCAAGCGGCCTTTAGCGAAATCCTACAACCACTCTATCCGCAAGGACTGGTCAAAAAATACAATGCGACCTCACTCTGTAAAGCGGTTAGAAACCAGTTGGAAAGCGTCACTCGTCCTGAAATGACGAACAAATTCACGATGCGTGAGATGATTGAGGAAACCCTCAAGGTTTATCAGAATCTAAGTGATATGGCGCTGGCAGAAGAGCAAGCGGAAGCCGATGCAGCAGCAGTAAGAAGAATTAAGAAGTATTTGAAACCTACTGCCAATACGACAAATAATAAAGCCAAAATTTATGATGCTAGGGCAAAACATAGCGATTCGCTAGCAAACACAGAACCTGCTAAAAAAAGGCTTTCTGAAGCAGCCAACCTCTCAAAAGAGACAGATACTTAGAAAGCCTGTTATAAATATTCAGATATCTACTGACTGTGCGCCTATAGATAGTTCCGTGCCCATTCTTACCAGCCTCCACCCTTTTAATCAATATGTCGCTGGGGTATGCGCGCTGACGATGCGAGTGATGGCATTGCTTGGATTGATAAAAGTATGCGGATGACAGGTTTTAATCACGTAGCTATCGCCTTCATTTAATAGGTAGGTAGTATCATCGATACGAATAATAATCTTGCCTTCGATGACCGTACCAATCTCCTCACCTTCATGAGAAATCCTATCTTCAGTCGAACTGTTCGGCTGATAAACCTCAATCAAAAACCCTAAATTTTTGATCGGACTGCCATTGAACACCTGTTTGATGGAGACTCGACTGTTTGGCTCACTAATCTCTATGAGGTCTTTTGGCGTAACGACGACTCTGTCCTTACGCTCTTTCCACTCGTCACTAAAAAAGGTATTGAGGTCAGAATCCAGCACCTGCAAGATCGCTTTTAGCGTGTTGACAGCAGGGCTAACCTTATTACGCTCGATAGCACTGATTGACGTATTGGTCAGTCCTGCTAGTCTCGCCAACTTACGCTGTGAGAAGCCTTTGGTAAGGCGTAGTTGATTGATTTTTTTACCGATATTCTCTTCTGGCTTTTCAACCGATTCAGGCGCCTCCTGTTCTTCAACAGAGATTACCTCGTCATTTTCTGGGATATCGTTATCAGGATTTTGTTTGACTGGCATAGTGAATAAATTCCGTAAATAAAAATTTGGAAAAACCATCTTGTGCATAATTCAGCTCAGGATGCCATTGTACACCAATCATAAACGGATGTTCTATTAAGCTAATCGCCTCTACCAGTCCGTCACGTGCCAGCGCTTCTACAAACAAACCCTCACCCACTTTATTGATGGCTTGCTTATGTAACGAGTTAACGTGCCACTCGTCACCAAATGCTGCAAGCTTGCCTTCAGGCTGGATAATAACATCGTGTACTGGCTGATATTGCACTTCGAGCGGCTGGGTATTGTCTTCTAAATGCTGCTCATAGAACCCTTCGACTTCACGCCAATCTGGGTGTAGCGTGCCATTGAAATGCACATTCATCTCTTGCAATCCTCGGCATACTGCTAGTAAAGGTGTGCCAGATTCCGCTGAATAAGCCAGTAGTTTAAAGCTCAGCTCATCACGATTTAAATCCTGCTTTTCTTCCACATGCGATGCGCCATAACGCATCGGCGCGACATTACTATAACTCCCTGTCAAGACAATACCATCTGCCAGCGCGACCAATGCATCGAAATTCTCGCTGTCAGCAGCCGTATAGGGAAGCAATATTGGATTGCCACCATAATGTTGAATAGCATCGATGTATTTTTGATATACCGCTTGGGCTGGCTGGCCGTCCACCATTTTGTGACAGGAGACGATAGCGATGATAGGTCTAGAAGTAGGCATGTGTTTTTCCCTAAATGTGATATCTGTACCTAGATGTCCAGATACTGCGGTATTTAACTTAACTAAAATTTATCATAACTACCTAGTAAATGTAAACTATAAACTTCATTGTCTATTAAATTGGTTAATACGAGTTATATAAATTACTTTTAGGTAATTAAAAATAAATATTGACAACTATAACCTTCATCCATATATTAAAAGACATCTTTATGACAAAGAACAATTTTTATACATTTAGAAAGCTGATAGACAGTATCCCGAAATACGTTAAGTGCTTCATATCGTGAACAAAATCAGCAAGGCCAACCCAAATATTTCAAAAACTGACAGGGATGAACAACATGACGACGACCAACGGAACCATCACATCTGCAAGTAAAACTGAATATGTATATGTTGCAGCAGGTGATATTAACGGCTTACTTCGCGGTAAACGTATCCCATTTAACCAAATGGACAAAGCACAAGCTGGTGGCATCCGATTGCCTCTATCTATTTTAGGCGTCGATATTTGGGGTGCAGACGTCATCGAGTCCTCTCAGTGTAATGGTGATATCGATGCCATTGCTCGTCCTACAGGTCGTGCCGCTTATCCCCTTCTTAATACCAGTGCAGCCTCATCGCTATTACCTGTTTGGCTTTATACCGAAGACAATGAACCGTATTACGGTGATGCCAGACACGTTTTGGACTACATCAGCAAAAAATTCAAAGCGCTTGGTTTGACGCCGGTCATGGCGACTGAGCTTGAGTTTTATTTGGTGGACTACACAGAAGGCGAGACGCCAAAACCACCTATTCGTCCGAAAAGCGGCCTGAGATTAAACAAAACCTCTATTCTAAGCATCAATGATTTATTACAGTTTGATGAGTTTTTAGACGAAGTCTATGCTCAGTGCGAGAAACTCGATATTCCTGTTGATGCGGCATTAGCTGAGAATGGCTGTGGTCAGTTTGAGATTAACCTACTCCATGTTGATGATCCGTTAAAAGCCGCCGATGATGCCATCCTATTCAAACAAGTTGTCAAAGCAGTAGCAGCTCGTCGCAAGCTAACCGCCACCTTTATGGCAAAACCGTTTGGTCTACAGTCAGGCAATGGCTTCCATGTACATTGCAGCTTATTAGATAAAGATGGCAACAATGTCTTTGATGATGGCTCAACAGAAGGCTCAGATATATTACGTCATGCCGTCGCCGGGCTATTGAAGACCATGTCAGATTGCACGTTATTGTTTGCACCACATGTCAACTCTTATCGCCGTTTTGCACCAGGTACATTGGCACCGAACAATGTGTCATGGGGCTATGAAAACCGCACAGCAGCCGTACGTATCCCAGGTGGCGATCCAAAAGCGCGCCGTATTGAGCATCGCGTCTCTGGCGCTGACGCCAACCCTTATCTCGTCTGTAGTGCGGTGCTGGCAGGCATGCTGTATGGTATCGAAAACAAACTGGAAGCACCTGAACCAATCAATAGCATTACTTATAATGAAGAAGACCTCAAAACCTTACCGTTAGATTGGCTCTCAGCCATTCGTCAGTTTGAAAACAGCGACGTCATTGATGCGTTATTCCCAAGCGAAATGATTGAACTGCTGATTGCGGTTAAAAAACAAGAAGCCAAACGCTTCTCTCAGCAAGTCACCAATCTTGAATACCTCACCTATTTACAGGATGTCTAATATGTCAAATAGCAAACCGTCTAATAACACGCGCAATATCCCGCATTATTCAGATAAAGGACAGTATCCTGATAGCTACTATGCTGCCAGTCGCAATCCTAAACCAGATAGACCAACGCTAGAAAATGACATTCATGTTGAGATTTGCGTGGTCGGTGGTGGCTACAGTGGCCTATCAACGGCACTGCATCTCATGGAGACAGATCACGAAGTGGTCGTGCTAGAAGGCGCACAGATTGGTTGGGGTGCATCGGGTCGCAATGGTGGTCAGATTGTCAACGGTCTGAATGCCAGCTTAGAAAAAATCAAGAGCTCTTATGGTCAACAAAACGCCGATTTTGTCGGTCAGCTCGTCACACGTGGTGGCAAAATCATTCGCCGACTAATCCAAGACTACGACATCAGCTGCGATTTGAAAGAAAAGAATATCTTTGCCGCCTTAAACAACGGGCAGTTAAGAGACTTGCAGAAAACACATGCACTGTGGGAAAGCCACGGTATGCATGATCGCGAAATGCTAGACAAATACGGTATGCAAGAGCACATCAAGTCAGAAGCCTATGTAGGCGGGGTTATCGATCATTCAGGTGGACACTTTCATCCGCTAAATCTTGCACTTGGTGAAGCGGCTGCCATTGAATCACGTGGCGGCACTATTTATGAAAACACCTTAGTCGTCGATGTTGAATATGCTGATGATCATATCAAGGTCATTACTGAGTTTGGTACGGTCACTTGTAAGCAAGCCGTTATGTGCGGTAACGCTTACTTAAACAAAGTCATTCCTAAGCTAACTGACCGAGTCATGCCCGTATCGACACAAATTATCGCCACCGAACCATTAGGTGACTTAGCAGATAGGCTGCTCCCAACTGACGTCTGTGTCGAAGATGTCCGCTATATCCTTGATTACTATCGCCTGTCAGCAGATAAGCGTATGTTGTTTGGTGGTGGTACAGTCTACGGTGGTCAAGATCCTTCTGATATCACTGCCAAAATCAGACCCAACATGAATAAGATTTTCCCAGAGCTGCGCGATGTAAAAATTGATTATGCATGGAGCGGTAACTTTGCGTTGTCTTTTTCACGGGTACCGCAGATGGGCAAGCTACATGATCGCGTGTTTTTTGCACACGGTTATAGTGGACATGGCGTGACAGGCTCGCATCTGTTTGGACAGATATTGGCTGATGCTATCAATGGCAATACCAAAGAGTTTGACACGTTTGCAAAAATTCCATGGATTCCTTTCCCTGGTGGTCGCGCACTACGAGTACCTTACTCTATGATGGGATCATGGTGGTACGCGCTAAAAGACACGACTGGCTTATAAGTAACGTAATGGCTTCAATTTTCTGCTTAATGATAAGCAAGACTTTGAAGCCATTAATGCAACAGATTGTTATTACTAACTCGACAGGAAGTCCACTCGTACTTCCTATCGATCATCACCTTAAAAACAGGATCTTTTCTATATAAGCCATAATGTCACACAAGGAACGTCACCATGAACATGAAACTCAATGACGCTGTTGAAGGACAGTATCATAACAAACGAGTATTTCTCACTGTCGTAGTGGGAATAGCTATCTATCTTGCCTTTGTCTGGTTATCATCCACCCGCGATGCATCAGAGTCTTGGGGAATCCTCTCCTTACTACCTACCATGCTGGTACTCATCATTGCCATCGTCTCCAGACGCCCCTTTGAGTCAATGATCGCAGGCTGTATTGCTGGCCTTGTCATGCTCAATCCTTTCGATCTAGTCTCCCCTTTTGCAGATAATATCTCAGCCGTACTCGGTAACGAAACCATCATTTGGATTGTTCTCGTTTGTGGTCTCATGGGTGGTCTTATTCAATTGCTCGAAGTGAGTGGTTGCTTAGATGGTTTTAGTGAATGGCTCAAAAAAATTATTAAATCACGTAGACAGTCGTTACTCGCGACTTTCGCATTGGGCGTTGTGGTCTTTATTGATGATTATCTAAACTGTTTGGCCGTTTCTACCTCCGTAAAAAAACTGACGGATAATTATGGTGTCTCACGTGAAAAGCTTGCTTACATTGTGGATTCTACCGCTGCACCTATGTGTGTAATCGTTCCTATCTCTACATGGGCGGTCTACTTTTCAGGCTTGTTAGAGGAAAATGGCGTGGCAGCAGACGGCGCTGGTATGTCGATTTATATCAGCTCTATACCTTTTATGGCCTATGCTTGGTTTGCACTACTTATCGTGTTCTTGGTGGCTTACGGTATCTTAGGCGACTGGGGTCCGATGAAACGTGCAGAGAAACGCGCGAAAGAAGGTAATCCTGTTCCAGAAGACTTTGTCGATGAACAATTGGTTTCAAATGTTAAAGCCAAACGTACGTTATCATTCAAAGCCAATATTTTTAACTTTGCATTCCCAATGATTTTGCTTATCGTCTCAACTATTTACTTTGAAGTGGATTTATTAAGAGGCGCATTGCTTACCTGTTTTGTGACCGTGATGGTCTATTGGGCACAAGGTCTTTTAAGTTTTGAGACCCAAGTAGAGTCTATTTTTACAGGCTTTAAAGTCATGTTATATCCATTATCGACCGTTATTGGTGGTTTCTTTTTGAAAGCCATTAACGACGAGCTTGGTATGACCATGTATGTCATTGACGCTATCTCACCGCACATGACGATTATCATCTTCCCTGCTGTTATTTTCGCTGTCATGGCTTTCTTAACCTTTGCAACCTCATCAAGCTGGGGCCTATACGTCCTTGCCATGCCGATTGTATTCCCAGTAGCAGCTGCACTAGGTGTTAGCACGCCATTGGTCATCGGTGCTTTGTTATCAGCGTCTTCATTTGGTAGTCATGCTTGTTTCTTTAGTGACTCATCATTATTAGCAGCACAAGGTGCCGGTTGTTCGCCCATGCAACATGCCTTCACACAGTTCCCTTACGCGATGCTTGGTGCTGTGTTGTCGGTTGCTACCTTCTTAGGACTTGGTTTTATGATGGCTTAACGCTAGATAGTGAGTAAAGAAGCTGCTACTGCTACTCTCACTGCTAAATAACTTCTTAACCACAATACGGTTTAAATACATCACTATTTAAGCCGTTACTATGACCAAACCTTACTTTTATGACGCTTTATTTTATTCATACAAAAGACAAATTATAATCAAGGAGCTACACCATGCGATCCGTTACTGTCGCCACCACTCAAATAGCCTGCACTTGGGACAAACAAGAAAATATCGAAAAAGCCACAGCCTTAGTCACTGAAGCTGCGAAAGCTGGTGCCAATATTATCTTGCTACAAGAGTTATTCGAAACCCCTTATTTCTGCCAAGTGCATGATTTTGAATATTTCAACTTGGCTACCGAAGTCGAGCACAATACAGCCATCAATCATTTCAAAGAACTGGCAAAGTCGCTTGAAGTGGTACTGCCTATTAGCTTTTATGAAAAGTCAGGCAATTCGATGTTTAATAGTGTGACCATCATCGATGCTGACGGCGAAATACTGGGCACCTACCGTAAGACGCACATTCCAGATGGTATCCCTTACGCAGAGAAATTCTACTTTACGCCTGGTGACACGGGATTTAAAGTTTGGAACACTAAGTACGGCAAAATCGGTGTGGGTATTTGCTGGGATCAGTGGTTCCCTGAGTGCGCTCGCAGTATGGCTCTCATGGGTGCAGAGATGCTGCTATATCCAACTGCCATTGGTGATGAGCCAACCCTAAACATCAACTCAACGGGCCACTGGCAGCGCTGTATGCAGGGTCATTCTGCGGCTAACCTTATGCCTGTTATCGCCTCCAACCGTATTGGAGAAGAAACCATCAGCCAAAATGGTACTGACAGCACCATGCAATTTTATGGCAGCTCTTTTATCACTGATGGACGCGGTGAGATAATACAAGAAGCCTCAACCGATAAAAGTGAATTTATCATGGCCACCTTTGATCTGGATGAACTGGCGGAACAGCGTCGTCAATGGGGCGTCTTCCGTGACCGTCGCCCCTCAATGTATGGCACATTGCTCACGCACGGCTAACCCATTCTCCCTATTTTTATAACCGCTTGAGTGCGATAAGGTGACTTTATGTCCAAATTACTGACAGGTTCGACCCCCAAACAAGACGGCTTTTATATGCCTGCAGAATTTGCACCGATGCAAAAAGTCTGGATGGTATGGCCGTATCGAGAAGATAATTGGCGACAGAAAGCCGTCCCTGCACAAGCAGCATATGCAGATGTTGCTACTGCCATCAGACAGTTCAGTGAGGTTGGCGTTTTGGTCAATGCTAATGACTTTGATGCTTGTCGTGCGCAATTGCCCGATAATATCGATGTGATATCTATGCCAAGTAATGATGCGTGGGCGCGTGATACCGTTCCGACATTCTTAATCAATGATGCTGGTGATATACGTGCGTGCGATTGGACATTTAATGCATGGGGCGGCGATTATGATGGCCTTTATACGCCTTGGGATGATGATGACAAGCTCGCCGAGAGACTTTGTAAACATTTGAATATTGAGCGCTATCGTACCGATGGCTTCGTGCTAGAAGGCGGTGCATTTCATGTTGATGGCGAAGGTACGGTATTGACCACACGCATGTGCTTGCTCAGTCCTGGGCGCAACCCTCACTTAAACGAAGCGCAAATTGAAGACATGCTGAAATCGCATCTGAATGTTGAAAAAGTGCTGTGGATTGATGACGGTATTGACCCCGATGAGACTACTGGGCACATTGATGATATTGCCTGCTTTGCGCGACCTGGTGAAGTGGTGTGCTTATTTACTGATGATACTGAGCATCCCTTCTATGAAGCCACTCAAAAGGCTTACCAGCAGCTTTCAGAGATGACTGATGCCAAAGGTCGGCAGTTAAAAGTGCATAAGCTGTGTTGTACCAGGCATTCCGTAACTCTGCCTGACAATGCAGATATTACTCAGTCTGAAGATGCCAAGTCTCGTAATACGGACGATATTTGTATCGCCTCTTATGCTAACTTTCTTATTTGTAACGGCGGTGTCATTGTGCCACAGTATGATGATATTAATGACAGTTTGGCGATTGAGCAGCTTGAAAAAATCTTCCCTCAGCATCAGGTAGTTGGAGTACGAACGAAAGAGATTGTGTTTGGCGGTGGCAATATCCACTGTATTACTCAGCAGCAGCCAATCGCTAAAGCACAATGACAAGATTTATGTATTTATACATGGCTTTTTAAATTTAAGCTTTTAAACATAACCAAAAATAAAATGTAAACAAAAGGACTTTTTATGAGCGATTATCAAGTAAACAACCCAGCCACAGGCGAACTCGAAGCTACCTACCCTACGGCAACCGAACAAGATATCCAACAAGTGATTGAGCAAGCGGACACAGCTTATCAAAGCTGGCGTCATGTTCCACTAAGTGAACGCAGTGCGCTACTCCATAAAGTCGCGGATATCTATCTTGACCGTCAAGAAGAGCTAGCACGTATCGTCGCCAATGAGATGGGTAAACCAGTCGCTCAAGCAAAAGGTGAGATTGGTCTGGTCGCTGACATCTATCGCTATTATGCAGACAATGCTGAGCAACTATTAGCCCCTAACACCATCGACGTTGATACAGGAGCAGCTTCTGTAGAAAAACGCCCCGTAGGCGCACTACTAGGCATCATGCCTTGGAACTATCCACATTATCAAGTAGCTCGCTTCGTCGCGCCAAACGCCATGGCGGGTAACACTATTATTCTAAAGCATGCACCGCAGTGCCCTAAGACAGCCGAAATTATCGTCGATATCATGAAAGACGCAGGCATGCCTGATGGTGTTTATAACAATATCTTTGCGACCAACGAGCAGTCAGCGACCATCATCAATGATACCCGCGTACAAGGTGTTTCATTGACGGGTTCTGAGCGTGCAGGTCAAGCGGTTGCAAAAGAAGCTGGCGGCGCACTCAAAAAAGTTGTCTTAGAACTTGGTGGTTCTGATGCCTTTATCGTTACCGCTGATGCAGACATCAAAAAAGCCGTACAGGGAGCCATCTCAGGTCGTTTTGGTAATGTCGGACAGGCCTGTAATGCGGCTAAGCGCTTGATTATCGTCGATGACGTGTATGATCAATTCGTTCAAGCATTCACTGATAACGTACGTGCCATGACATTGGCAGACCCATTAGAGGAGCAGACGTTTATGGGACCAATGTCTTCTAAAGCGGCTGCTGATGGTCTTCAAAAGCAGCTAGATAGCGCCATTCAAGCAGGTGCTACTGTTTTAGTAGAAGGCGGCATAGTAAAAGATAAGCCAGGTGCTTGGTTTGCCCCAGCTGTACTAACGGATGTGACGGAATCAATGGATGTCTATCGTCAAGAGCTATTTGGCCCTGTCGCCGTCATCTATAAAGCTCGTGATGTCGATCATGCCATCCAAATCGCTAACGATGTGCCATTTGGTCTTGGTGCTTCTATCCAGACTCAAAGTCCAGAACTTGCTGCAGAAATCGCAGAGAAATTAGAAGTGGGCATGGTGACTATCAACTCTCCATCTGGTAGTGAAGCCAATACACCATTCGGTGGTGTTAAACGCTCAGGTTTCGGTCGCGAGTTAGGTACACTAGGTATTACTGAATTCTTAAACTATAAGCTGATTCGCAATAAAGCTAGCGCATAAAATAAATGCATTAATCTAAACATTCTATTCCTGTCCTAAAACAGAAAAAGCCTAACATTGATGTTAGGCTTTTTTAATGGCTATTTTAAATAGATTTAACTCTTTGGTGGGTTGTCTTTCAACCACAGCTGATTCACGATTTTTAATTCGCGCAACTCTTCTGCCATGATGGCTTCACTTTTGCCAGGGTACTTAATGGTTGCATAACCATATAGCGCCACACCCAACACCGTCCAACCAAAGAAAATCCACCACTCGATAACGGTAAGCGCAGATGGCATACCTGGCATGTATAGTGCCAATAAGCCAAAGCTTAGTGTAATCGTTATCATACCCACCAGTTTACCTGCAGGTATCTTGAATGGACGTACCATATCAGGCTCACGGTAGCGAAGTACTAAGAAAGATATAGCAACACAAGTATAAGCAATGACGATACCAAAACCACCAGCATCAACAATCCATACCAGCATTTTTCGGCCAAATAACGGCGCGAGCGTTGCTAGACCACCAATCAATAAAATCGCATTAACAGGTGTGTTGTATTTTGGATGTAATTTACTTAAGAATGCTGGCAACATATGCGCTTTTGACATTGCATACAGTAGACGACTACCACCAATCAAGAACGCATTCCAGCTTGATAAAATACCCAATACGCCGCCAATAACCAGTAAAATACCGGCCCATTTGCCATGCCACGCATTGGTCATCGCATCAGCGGTAGCCAAGGTAGAGTTTTCTGCTTGAATCAATGGCAATGTGGTACCGACACTCCATGCAACTGCGATGTACCAAAGTACTGCAATCGTTATTGATACGATTAGGAATTTGCCGATATTAGGACGGGTTAAATCAATCTCTTCAGCTGCCTGTGGAATCACATCAAAGCCGACGAACATAAAGGGAACCATTACGATAACTGCCATCACGCCAGCAGCACCACCGATAAACGCTGGGGCTTGTATCGCAGTCGATGTCGCAGGATTATATAATGCTGCACCAATGAACAGTAATATACCGACAAACAAGATCCCTACAACCGCTGTTTTTTGGAACCATGCACTGACTTCCATGCCTCGTATATTCAGCCATGTCACAATCACTGACCCCAGCATCCCCACACCAACCCAAGTGGCATAGACATCCCAGCCTGCGATCGTCCAAAGATAACCCTGATTATAATTGGGAATAAAATATTCAACCACTGTCGGCAAGGCGACTGCCTCAAATGCGACGACTGAGAAATAACCAAATAGAATACTCCATGAGCAGATAAAGGAGACATTGACCCCTAGTGCTCGGTGGGTATAAGTATGCTCACCGCCCGTAATAGGCATTGATGAAGCGAGCTCAGCATAAGTCACACCAATCAGTATCACTGCCAAACCACCCAATAAAAACGCTAACATCGCGCCCCACGTACCAGCAGATAAAATCCAGCCGCCAGCCAGTACTACCCAACCCCAACCTACCATAGCGCCAAATGCTAAGGCTATGATATCAAACATCCCCAGCGATTTTTTTAGTCCAGACATAACTTACTCCTTGTCTATGTGTCACCCAGATTAACTCGTCAAAGCTAAACTGGCTTTAGTGTATTCGGGCATAGCCCATTATCGTTATTTTCCGTACTTACCCTCTCATAGGGCATACCTATGAATGGGGTTAAATCGCTTTCTTCATTCCCTGTATTGACCTTGTATTTCGGTCATAATAAAAAGCCCGCTCAAAAAAATAACGGCGTCTTGTCATGCAAGGCGCCGTTATTTATTCAATCACTCAGAGTAAGTACTCTTAATTACTCTCAGGACAGGCTTACCATTGCTTTTAAATAACTGCCTTTTAAAACATTGCTGTTCAAATTAAGCAGTTAATATGCCACCAATGATATCAAGACCTTCTTGTAGGATTTCATCTTCGACCGTCAATGGCACCATTACGCGGATCGCATTGCCATACATACCGCAAGACGCTAATAGCAAGCCTTGCTCAAAAGACTTCTGTTTAAGGTTCGCAGTTGCGGCAGCATCTGGCTTGCCTTCGCTGTCAACCAAATCAAATGCTAGCATGGCACCTTTATAACGAATGTTGCCAATGCTGCTTAAATTTAAGCCTTTTAAAAATTCGGCAATGGTATCGCCAATCACGACACTACGCTCAAGCAAGTTTTCTTCTTCAATCACTTCTATGACAGCCAATGCTGCCGCCAACGCAATCGGGCTACCAGAATACGTACCACCCAAACCACCTACTTGCGGTGCATCCATAATGTCGGCACGACCAATAACTGCTGATACAGGATAGCCACCAGCCAAACTCTTAGCCGTGGTCATCAAGTCTGGTTCAACACCTAACTGCTCGCCTGCAAACAAAGTACCCGTTCTGGCAAAGCCACACTGGACTTCATCAAAAATCAAGACAATGCCATGCTCATCACAAATCTCACGTAATGCTTTGGCAAATGATGGGGTTACTTGATGGAAACCACCCTCGCCTTGAATAGGCTCAATGATCATTGCCGCTACTTCGCTTGGATCGATGTCGGCTTGGAAAATCATATCAAGGCTATGCAGTGCTTGTGCTTCTGTGATGTTTAACTCTTCAGCAGGGAACAATGCATGGAAGACAGGACCAGGCATTGGGCCAAAGTTCTTTTTGTATGGCAATACTTTACCAGTTAAGCTCATGCACATCATGGTGCGACCATGCCAGCCACCAACGAAAGAGATGATGCCTGGGCGACGGGTTTTCGCACGAGCGATCTTGATGCAGTTTTCGACGGCTTCAGCACCAGTGGTCAAAAACAATGCTTTGGTTGGACCGCTGATAGGTGCTTTTTCACAAAGTTTTTCTGCAAGGTCGACGTAGCTTTCATAGCTAACAATTTGTGCAGCAGTGTGCGTGAATTTGTCTACTTGCTCATGCACACGTTGGGTAATCTTTGGATGACTATGACCAGTATTTAATACCGAGATACCACCAATAAAATCAATATAACGCTTGCCTTCAACGTCCCAAATCTCTGAGTTTTTTGCTCTTTCGGCAAAGATAGGAAACGCGATACCAAGGCCGGTAGGTAAAACAGCTTTACGGCGGGCAAGTAATGCTTCGTTAGTGGTTTGGGTGTTCGTGGTCATCAGAATGTCCTTTTTTCATGTGGTGTTGGTTGTATTAAATTCATTACTATCAATAGTATTACTATCGATGTCATTGCAATTGGTACTAGTATCTTTAGTACCATCACAATGGCTACCATTAAAATGGGTATTACATTTTAGTGATCGTTATATAGTCGATTCAATATAATCGATTCAATATAGTGGAATGACTATATTAGCTAACGTCAGAACACCAGTACTTGGTTACTACGTAATCTTCGATGCCATATTTTGAGCCTTCACGACCAAAGCCTGATTGCTTCACACCACCAAACGGTGCTACTTCTGTAGAAATCAAACCAGTGTTGTGACCGATGATGCCGTACTCCAAGCCTTCCGTCACACGCCATGAGCGAGCATAATCACTACTGTAGAAATAAGCCGCTAAGCCATAGATAGTGTCATTAGCAGCACGAATAACTTCTGCTTCGTCTTTGAAGGTAAAGATGGTAGCGATAGGGCCAAAAATTTCCTCAGAAGCGATATCCATATCACTACTGATATCCGTAATAACGGTCGGATTGTATGCCAGCTCTGAGGCACCGTTAGTGCTACCGCCAGTGATAAGCTTTGCACCTTTATCTAATGCATCTTTGAGTAGCGCTTGTACTTTATCTAGGGCTTTTTTATTGATGAGAGGTCCAATATCGACACCTTCATCCATACCGTTACCAACGTTTAGCTCAGCTACTTTTTTGACAAAGATGTCTAAAAACTCATCTTTGATACTGTCTTGAACATAGACACGGTTGGCACAAACACAAGTCTGACCAGCATTGCGGTATTTAGACGCAATAAGACCTGCCGCTGCTTTTTCAAGATCCGCATCATCAAAAACGATAAATGGGGCATTACCACCCAATTCTAACGACAGTTTTTTGATGGTTGGTGCACACTGAGCCATCAACGTACGACCCACTTCTGTAGAACCTGTAAATGACAGCTTATGAATACGTGCATCACCCGTTAGAATTTCACCAATCACCGAAGATTTTCCAGTCACTACCTGTATAACACCTGCTGGAATACCCGCTTCTTCTGCTAATGCACCCAGTGCCAATGCAGAAAACGGCGTTTCAGTCGCAGGTTTAATAATAATCGTACAGCCAGCTGCCAATGCAGGAGCGGCTTTACGGGTAATCATCGCTGCTGGAAAGTTCCAAGGCGTAATAGCAGCGCAAACACCGACTGGCTGCTTGAGCACGACATGACGTAACTGTGTGCTATTGGCAGGAATTACGTCGCCATAGACGCGCTTACCTTCTTCTGCAAACCAGCGAATGAAGCTATTGGCATAACCAATTTCGCCGCGTGATTCAGTCAAGGGCTTACCTTGCTCAGCCGTCATAATGATAGCGAGATCTTCTTTGTTAGCATCGATTAGGTCTGCCCATTTTTGCAACAGCTCTGAACGCTCTTTTGCAGTCTTGGCTGCCCAAACAATTTGCGCTTCATGAGAATAGGCAACAGCGTCATTGACGTCTTCGGTGGTAAGGCTTGGCACTGTACCAATGAGTTCATCATTAAAAGGGTTGGTTACATCGAGGGTCGCGGCATCGCTAGAACCATGCCAACCGTCTTTGGTTAGACACTGTTGTTTAAGCAAGTCTGGATTAGATAGTTTTATATTTGCTGTGGGCTTTGTCATAGTAATGCTCCTTGTCGGCAAGCTCATTGCCAATTTATAACTCTTAATAAGATGACCACTTGATAGAGGAGTAAAACAGTTATTGATAAACGACTTATTGTTCAATATACTGTACAACAATTCCATATGTGAGACATCATTATAGGAATGATACGAGACACTTTGCAACCCTTATTCCTTTTTTAATTGAAATTTTTGCTATTATCCTAATTATGTTTCCCTCACTTCACTTTTTGGTTACTTTATGAGCACAACTGCCGTTCCAGCCTTGGACAAAACGTTTCAGATTTTAGATTTAATTACAGATAGCCCTCAACCATTAACTGCTGCTCATATTGCTAAGCAACTTGAGCTACCTCGTAGCTCAACCCACAATATCTTGCAAAGTCTGCTAACCAAACATGTCATCTATAAAGACGTTGATAATCGCTTTCATTTAGGCTCGTATCTAATGTATTGGGCGGGCAAGTACGAGCAGCAGCAAGGCGTCATCCAGTTATTTAAAGACCTTATTACGCAATATCCTGTGCTACTCCAACATACGGTGACGTTGTCAAAACTGGACTTGGGAGAAGTGGTATTTTTGGCGTGCCATGAATCACCCGCCCCGCTCGGCTTTACTTTCCGTGCGGGTGTGCGTGTGCCTGCAGTTTTCTCTGCCACGGGTAAAGCCATGCTCTCAACCATGTCGATGAACACCATAAAATCACTGTATGAGGATGTATTTCCTGAGCCATTGAACCACAACTGTGTGTCTGACTTTGAGTCATTGGCAACTGAAATGACCAAGATCAATAGTAGCCGCATCTCATTGGATGATGGGCAATTACGTGATGGCATGTATTGCTTAGGGACCTATATTCGTAATGCATCAGGTGTTGCGATTGCTGGTATGGCGGTGAGTTTTTTACAAGGAGAGTATGAAAGCAAACGCGAGGAAGTGAGTGCGGTCTTAATTGAGTTGGCAGAGCAAATTGAGCAGCGTTTGGGGTTAATTACTCATTCATAAGCAGTAGATGCAGGGTCTGTTACGACGAACCCTGCAACCAATTTTCTTGCTCTCTAACGCTGATGAGCTTTTAATAATTTCAGCGCTACTCTGCAATAAGCCCCGATAAAAATGCTTGCAAATTATCATTGAGCTTTTGAATGTAATAGCCACCCTCAACTAAAACAATCAATGGCTTGTTTAGCGCTTTCATCCTCTGTGCCAACACCTTGAAGCCTTCCGTACTCACGGCGCATCTCGCTTCTGGGTCATTCTCATAAACATCAAACCCCAAGACATGAACTATCACATCAGGGTCAAATAGTGTCATTGCCTCAATAGACTTATCAACATATTCAAAAAAGCCCGCTTCATCGGTGCCATGTGGCATCGGGAAATTGATATTGTAGCCCCCACCTTCGCCTATACCTTTTTCAAATGCATGGCCAGTCACTGCTGGATAAAAGTTAACAGGATCACCATGTACTGAAGTATAAAGCACGTCTTTACGGTCGTAAAATATCTCTTGGATACCCTGTCCATGGTGCATATCCGTATCAATAATGGCTATCTTTGCGTATTTCTGGCGTAGATGTTCAGCGATGATGGCGGCGTTATTCAGATAACAAAATCCACCCGCAGCACTTTTTCGAGCATGATGACCAGGCGGCCGTGAAAAGCAAAGCTGTATATGACTGTCGGCACGCTCTGTTTCTGACTTCTCATCATTTAACAGTACTTCAGCCGCATTGAGCGCAGTCTGTGCCGACCAATAAATAGAGGTCCAAGAGTGCTCACTGATTGGTGCGCTATCATCTGCCTGATACTTTGCTGCTTTTGCCATGATGCCAATACCAGGATTGTCATAAGGCACAAAAATACCTGTCTGCACCTGCGCACCCAGATCTTCCTCTACGGCCATCCATTCATCATAGCCATTTTTGAGAAACTCAACATAACCAAAATCATGTACCGCTAATATTGGCCCGATGCCAACATCGATAGCAGTCGTCACTTCTAGGCCTAAAGCCGCTGGCGCTTTTAACAGTTCAACCATACGCTCAGGTATTTCTAACGGCTCGTGCATTTTGCCATAAGAAAAATAAGGTAACGGTCTATGCAAACTTAGGTTTTCATGGCTGTATATTTTCATGCTTAACATTCCTTGTTTGACACTACTTGGTTTTAGATTATTTTGTTTAAGAAACTCTATTTTTTAGCTGTTGTCTTTATCATTTCTCATTGTAAATATATGGCTGCCGACGCTACTTTAAACAATTCCATCGGCTTTCAATTTAGCAATCATCTCACTGTTATAGCCCAGTTCAGCAAGCATACTATCAGTATGTTCGCTTAACTGCGGTGGCGGCGTACGATAGCTGACTGGTGATGCGGACAATTTGATAGGGTTACCAAGTGCGCGTACTGGACTGCCTTGCTCAGTGAAATTAACAATCATCTCACGGGCTTGCGCTTGCGGCATGGCCAAGGCCTCAGCTACGTTATGAATCGCACCGCATGGAATACCTGCTTGATCTAAAACTTCTAACCAATAAGTACGTGGTTGCTTGGCAAAATGCTTAGTCAGATCGCTGCACAGTAGCTCGCGATTAGCAACACGGTTAGGATTGGTCGTAAAACGTTCATCCATATGCCAATCGACTGCGAGCACGTCACACAGTTTGGCAAACTGACTGTCATTACCACAGGCTAAAATAAAATGCTGCTCGCCCCCGCCAGCAAACACTTGATACGGCACGATATTAGGATGCTGATTGCCCAGTCTTGGCGGTATCTTATCTGAAGCCAAATGATTCATGCCGACATTGGCCAGCATGGCGAGTGCACTATCAAGCAATGCCACATCGACGTGTTGTCCAAGTCCAGTATTTTGGCGCGCCAGCAGTGCCGCTTGAATACCAATCGTCAGCTGTAAACCTGCAAACAAATCGACGACTGCCACGCCAACTTTATGCGGTTCACCATCACTCGGCCCTGTGATGCTCATCAGTCCTGATAACCCTTGGATAATATAGTCATAACCGGGACGCTTGGCATCTGGCCCTGTCTGACCAAACCCTGTCAATGACGCATAAACCAGTCGTGGATTGGACTGTTTTAGGCTGTCATAATCCAAGCCGTATTTTTTGAGACCGCCGACTTTAAAATTTTCGACCAAAATATCACTCTCAGCGATTAGCTGCTTAATGATAGTTTGCCCTGTTGGCGTAGTGATATCTACCGTCAGCGATTTTTTATTTCGGTTAATCGTAGCGTAATAAGCGGAGGTGTCATCGCTGAATGTTGGCGGTGCCCAATGACGAGTCTCATCACCGATATGAGGACGTTCAACCTTGATAACTTCGGCACCCAGATCGGCGAGCACTTGCGTACAAGAAGGTCCTGCCAACACTCTCGATAAATCGAGCACCTTGATACCATGCAATGCGCCCTTTGGCATATTAGCCATATCAATCATATCAATCATATCAATCATATCTGTCATGAGATTCCCTTACTCTGTCGCGTATTCTTCGATTTTCTGATTAGAAAATTGTTATTCAGGATGTAATTACAAAGTAGTTAAATCATGAATAACAACTGAAAAACGTACGCTACTGTTAATGCTCTTTTGATAAAAAGCCAAGCAGTAACGTACGTCATAAAATACAGTTGTACCAAAAACTATTAGCTAAAAACGCTTAGAAGAACGCTTGAATGCCTGTCTGTGCACGGCCTAGGATAAGCGCATGAATATCATGTGTACCCTCGTAAGTATTGACGGCTTCCAAGTTCATCACGTGACGAATGATATGGAATTCATCAGAGATACCATTACCGCCATGCATATCACGAGCGATACGAGCGATATCCAGTGCCTTACCGCAGTTATTACGTTTAATGAGTGAGATCATCTCAGGTGCTGCATTGTCCTCATCCATCAAACGACCCACGCGTAGCGCCGCTTGTAGACCTAACGTGATTTCAGTCTGCATATTGGCAAGCTTCAACTGTACCAGCTGCGTTGCCGCTAGCGGACGACCAAACTGCTTACGATCGAGCGTGTACTGACGAGCTGCTTTCCAGCAGAATTCAGCCGCACCCATCGAACCCCAAGCGATACCATAACGGGCTTTATTCAAGCAGCCAAATGGTCCTTTTAGACCACGGATATCTGGGAAAGCATTGGCTTCAGGAACGAATACTTTGTCCATGACGATCTCACCCGTGACTGATGCACGTAATGAGAATTTGCCTTCGATTTTCGGCGCAGACAAGCCCTTCATGCCTTTGTCTAAAACAAAACCACGAATCTCGCCAGCATCATCTTTTGCCCACACGACAAACACGTCAGCGATAGGGCTGTTGGTAATCCACATTTTATTACCCGTCAGCTCATAGCCACCGTCCACTGCGCGTGCACGAGTAGACATTGATGAAGGATCTGACCCCGAGTCTGGTTCAGTCAAACCGAAGCATCCTACGTACTCACCCGAAGCAAGCTTAGGTAGATAACGCTCTCTTTGCTCTTCTGTACCATATGCCCAAATAGGATGCATCACTAGGCTTGACTGTACGCTCATCGCTGAACGATAACCCGAGTCTACTGCTTCCACTTCCTTGGCAATCAGACCATAAGCCACACTTGATAAACCAGCACAGCCATAACCTTCAATCGTGACACCCAGCAAACCCATTTCACCCATTTGACGCATGATATTACGATCAAAATTCTCGTTGCGATTGGCTTCAACGATACCCGGCATTAGCTCTTTTTGAAAAAACTGACGGGCGCTGTCTGTAACCATGCGTTCTTCTTCAGTAAGCTGGTCACGTAGTAAAAAAGGATCTTCCCAATCAAAGCGTGGGCTGGTAGATGTTGCCATGTGGATCTCCTTGGTATCAGTCATCCTGACTGACGAATAGTGATTGATACATCATTTGGTCTAACAAGTCATTGACTTCGTTATTCCGCTGTGCAAAACTTAGTTTCATAATTTAAAACTATTAAAGCAAACTTTCGCTGCGCTGTAAACCTTTATCAAAAAATATCGCCATCAAAAGAGATAGGAATAAAATGACAAAACCATCATCGACAGTTACGCCACTATTAGAACGCATGCATGGCGTTATGAGTCAGAGCAAAGAAGAGAACGACCGACAGTTTGTGACTGCATTGGCACGGGGACTGATCATACTGGCGGCTTTTGAGCATCATGAGCGGCTCACCCATCAGCAGCTGTGTCAGATGACAGATCTGCCAAAAGCAACCATTACCCGTCTTATCCATACCTTAACTACGCTTGGGTTTTTACGTGTCACTGAGCACGGACATTATCAATTGGGCAGTAGTGCTGTACGTCTAAGTGCGACCGCGTGGAGTCGCCACGATATGGTCGCAGCGGCTGAACCTTTACTGCGACAGTTTGCTAGTGAGAATGAAGTATCAGTGAATTTGGCAACCGAAGTCGAAGGAGAGATGCGCTATCACGCCTGCTGTCGTAGCCCTGCTCGCCTGTCAGTTAACTTGCAAGTTGGCTCAGCTGTACCCGTCGCACGTACTGCCATTGGACGTGCTTTTTATGCGGCAAGTACGCAAGCGAGACAGGCTGTGATTCAGAGTAATTTACAAGAACAGTTATCTATCGAGGATTATAACCACGCGCAAACTGCCCTAGCCAGCGCGGCAGAGCATTATGAAAAATACGGCTATACCGTGTCTGATGGGGAGTTTTCTACCGATATATTGGCAGTAGCCATTGGCGTGTTTGATGTCGCCACTGGGCAATATACCTACTCGCTCAATGCCAGTGTGCCAAGTGCCAACTGGAAAGTAGATGACTATGCTGCGATGATAGTGCCAAAATTACAGGCGTTGGCGGAGCGGATTGGTTCGGGCGTTTAAAAGAGAATAAACCATAAAACTATAGTATAAGTATCTTGACTTAGTTGATGGGTTTTATCTTATGGAAGATACTTCATTTTAACTCATCAAACCTAAGCCCAAACTTTAGCAGATACTTACGCAGTCTATCGCTATCATTCGGGCTTTTTAGTTTATCGCGCGAATTCGCATATAGATAGCGGCCTGCTGCTGCTTGGTTTTTATGGTTAATACAAATCTCAATCACATACGCCAGTTGCACTGCATCAAATGGATCAATAGTCGCAAGAGTCTGCTCATCGAGATATTGGCGCAAAACATTATGGCTACCATGCTCAACGGTTTCACTATTTAAAGTAGCATCGGGGCCATTACTGCTTAGGCTATTTTTAGTCGCTTTATTACCTTTACTATCACTGCCTAACCTATTCAATCCATTCAAGCTGTCAGGCAATTCCCAAAGATGCGTTAAGCGCTCAATCTCCGCTTGTACATCATCATTGCGAATGACTTTACTTTCAGCCAGCGTGGCCAGGCGAATCATACTGGCAGTCAAATCACGAAAGTTCCCCTGCCATGTCGCATCTTGACTCATTGCAAAGCTTTCATACAGCTGCCTTGATTCTGGGGTGAATCGATATTGCTGCTGCTGCTCGCTACCGAGGCGCGCTAGCTCATAGTCGATATTGGCAGGTAAGTCCTCTAACCTATCTTTCAGCGATGGCAGAAAAAACGTCCATGTATTAAGACGCGCAAACAAATCCGCTCGAAACTCGCCATTGGCGACCGCTTGCCGCAAGTCTTTATTGGTGCCTGCCATTAGCTGAAACGACACGCTAATCGATGTATCACTACCGAGCGGATAAAAGCGCTGCTCCTCCAGTGCGGTTAATAGCATCGCTTGCTCATCAAGCCCTAATTCACCGATTTCATCTAAAAATAATAAACCTCCATCAGCTGACTTTAGCAACCCATCCCGACTCGTCGCAGCGCCCGTAAATGCCCCTTTGACATGACCGAATAACACACTCATGGCCGTGTCACCACGTAGGGTGGCGCAGTTTACTTCCACGAATGTATCAAGCGTATTTTTGCCTTGCGTGCTGCTGGCTTTGGCTTTTTTGAGCGCGTAAATTTGGCCTGCCAGTTGCGACTTGCCCGCCCCTGTTGCGCCCATCAATAGTATGGGTGCGGTTGAGCGAGTAGCGACCTTTTCGATATCAGAGATGAGCTTTTGATAAGCGGCATTTTGTGTGACTAAATTGGCTTGTAAGGTTTGCCAATGTTGCTGTTTTTCTGCTTCAAAGCGTTCACGTAAGCCATCATAGCGCGAGACGTCCAAATCAATCACTTGATAGCGCCCTTGCGGATCGGCTTGGTCAGGTCTTGGGTAAGGAGAAGTCTGAATCAAATCTGCAGGAATAAATCCTGCTTCTACCAATAAAAACCAGCAAATCTGCGCAACGTGCGTACCTGTGGTCAGATGCAGCAAGTAATCGGTACTGTCCTGAAAATCAAACCCTGCAGCAAAGTCATACAGCTCAGCATAAACGTCTGCAAAATCCCACGGACTAATCAATGCCACATGATGACCAATAACGGTAGTGTTCGGACTAACTTGTGCCACGTCATCGACAATGATTTTAAATAGGCGCTTATCGCGCTTGCTATATAAGATATGCAGCTCATCGACCAACAGCCCATCATGCAAACCTAGACTGACGGTTGGTCGCCAACGTTGCCAACGCTTATCGTTAAAGCCATTGTCTAAGGTAGTACCGAGGAAGCCGATGACGGCGGTTTTATTCATTGTTAGCTTCCACAGCTTCACGCTTAATTGACATTATTTCCAATAAATATTTTTGCCCTTCAGGTGTTATTTGCCAATAGTTAGTGGAGCCTACACCAGAGAATTTAGTGTAACCTAAAGTTAGAAATTGAATTTTTATTTTTTCAAAGTCAGTAGAATCTATTTGTGAAGAGTTGAGTTTTTCATATTTCCTTGAAGCTATGTATTCACTTAAAACATCATCAACTACATCTTCATACTCTCTTTTGAAAATTCTTGGACCAATACATTTAAACAAGTTATTCCAGGTTACATTTTGCTCCCAAGACTTATTTTGTTCTTGATCGTCTTCTAGTATCTTACATTTCACGGAAATTAAAACCTCATCATCACCTTGAGCTACATTTGACAGTTCACTCTTATTCTTTTGTAACTCTTGAACCTGTTTTTCAAGCTTATCTTTGTCTTGTCTAAGCTCATTTAGTTGCTTTAATAAATCAGTATTGTCAGTTGCCTCATTACCTCTCACCCAACCAACGGCTGGATAAGTTTTAATCGTTTTGGGCAAACTAAGTGCAACTAAACCAGATAACTCTTTCGCATCATCCCAAAATTTCACCAAACGATTAGTCGTTACCTTCTCTCTAAAAATTTGTAGTTTTTGTCGTGCTTCAGAATCCATTTCGACTTTTTCAACCGCTAATTTTTCAGGACTACCGTGGACTAATGCGATAACCTTAATACCTTTACTGATAGCATAATCGTATTCCATTTCTGTGTAGCTAACACCCTCATCAGACAGACTACCGTATCTACCACCTATAATAAGTAAGTAATAATCACTGTCATCAATCACTTTTTTAATGAATTCAAATTGCTCTTCATCTAGAGCAGGAAATAGCTCCATCCCAGCGGGTATACAGTCCATTTCCATAAGCGTTTGAATGACATTGCTTCGCTCATCTTTTAAATCTGCAAACGTAGAACTCACAAATACTTGGTATCTCTTATCCATATACCTCGACCTTTTATAGTTAAATTTCTATATTTTTATAAAATATTATATTAATAAAAATTATTTTAATTATAGCCTACATTATATAGTTAATTTTATTTTTTAATTTATTCAAATATATCAAGTACTTATAAATAAATTCCAAATATTCTAAAAACTTGGCACGCCCTTAGCATTATATAAAGTAAGAGTTATCTTTCATAATAAACAAACTTTGCAACGCTAAGGAATACAATATGCAACCAACCACTCATAACATCATTCAAGACGGTGGAACGCCGATTAGACTTTGGACCAAGGGCGTGCCCGTTGACCCAAAAGCACACGACCAATTGATCAAAGCATCAAAAATGCCGTTTGTATATAAATGGCTTGCGGTGATGCCCGATGTCCATGTCGGTATTGGCGCGACTATCGGTACGGTATTGCCAACCAAAGAAGCGATTATTCCGGCTGCCGTTGGCGTCGATATCGGCTGCGGAATGATGGCAGTGCAAACCACCCTAACCGCAGACGATTTGCCAGATAGCTTGCTTGGTCTGCGTACCGAACTAGAAAAAGCCATTCCACATGGTCGTAGTAAAACGCGTGGTCGCGGGTCACGCCGTGATGTTGGCGCATGGGCAAACCCTGATGATACCGTAATGAACGGTTGGGGAACGCTGGTTGATGACTTTAACTATATAACCCAAAAGCACCCTAAGCTTAAAAACACCAATAACCTTAATCATTTGGGTACGCTGGGTACGGGTAACCATTTCGTCGAGGTGTGCCTTGATGAAACTGACCAAGTTTGGATCATGCTGCACTCAGGCTCACGCGGTGTGGGTAATGCCATTGGTCGCTACTTTATTGAGCTGGCACGTGAGGACATGCGCAAGTGGTTTATTAATTTGCCAGATAAAGATTTGGCCTACTTTGCCGAGGGTACAGAGCATTTTGATGATTATTGGTTTGCGGTTGGTTGGGCGCAGCGTTTTGCCTTTAAAAACCGTGAAATCATGATGGAAAAAGCCATCAAAGCGCTACGCCACATCATACCTAAACCATTTGATGCCGCCGTAAAAGCAGTGAACTGTCATCATAACTATGTAGAAAAAGAACAGCATTATGGCGAGGAAGTATTTGTGACCCGCAAAGGCGCTGTCCGTGCCCGCGTTGGTGAATACGGAATCATTCCGGGATCAATGGGTGCCAAGTCATTTATCGTGCGTGGTAAAGGGAACGAAGAATCGTTTTGCTCTTGCTCGCATGGTGCAGGTCGTATCATGTCACGTACCGAGGCCAAAAAGGTATTTACGGTCGCCGATCAAATTGCGCAGACCGAGGGCGTAGAATGCCGAAAGGACGCAGATGTGATTGATGAGATTCCAGCGGCTTATAAAAATATTGATGACGTGATGCAAGCGCAAAGCGACTTGGTAGAAGTGGTACATACCTTGTGTCAGGTGGTTTGTGTTAAAGGGTGAGAAGCCAAGCTATGGGTCTACCAGCTCAAGGCTGAATTCCCGCATTTAGATACTACTGTCAAATACTGTGGGCTAGATGTAAACGATTTAGAAGAAGCAAATATTACTTTTTGGGCAGAGCCAAAGGATACAGGCTAAATTATGAATCATTTTCAAATGGGTTTGATCAATTACTATTTTCCTGATGACTCTGAATTAAATGATATAAAAAATCGTTGAATTTTATATTGATGGCAAACCATTAATAGAACTGCTTGGAGACTGTCGCCATTTAGGAAACATAAGTAATGACCTCAATTTCTGTGATTTTTTACAACGCAATTATATATCGCAGCTATTAGGTCAAAAATTATTTACAAACGGCTTAGCGTCAACTCGGTTAGTTCTTTATAGCTGTCATTGCGCTTGTGATCATTGTGGGGTTTTTTCTACAGAAATAATCGTTGGCGATCAAACCGTAGAGTGGAAGCTTATTGCGTGGGAATATACTGAATATCAAACTGTGTTTGAGCCAGCGATTAACTTAACATTCTCTAAATCTCAATATTTTCAAGCCATCAAACAATATTGCGAACAAACAGGAATTGCTCTCTAGTGTTATTAGTATTAGACAGTCATAGAGATAAAATCAGTTATTTGGAAAGCTATGAAAAAACTAACTCACTATTTCTTCGCTACAACTGAAAATAAGGATGTCACCATGTGTTATGAACTGAGCTTTAGTACAGACTCACCAAATGACCTATCAACCTATAACTCCTCAGCAGCATTTTTTGAATCAATTACTGACAATGGAAATGAAGACAACGTAAAGTATAAATACAAATATCGTTTAGCCACAGGTGATCCAGAATGTTGCAGTTGTTTCTTCCGTACCTTTGAATACGAAATAGCAAAAGACTTAAGCTTTTCACAACTACAAAAATGGTATGAAGAAGAACCCGATGACATGAATGTCTCCAATACTAAATGGATTTTACAAATTATCAAAGATTTAGTGAATGAGGATTATCAGGTAGATACGCATATTGCTCAAGGATATATGTCTTACGATCCTCCAGAAGAGGAAAAAGTCATTCACATTAATAACTATAACAACGACAACTTTGCCTTTATAGAATGTATTTATTACGACTATAAAAAATAAGAGAGAATCAAAATGAAACTCGCAGAAGCCCTACTGATCCGTAGCGATATGCAAAAGAAGCTAGCTCAAATTAAGGGTCGTATCAACGCCAATATCAAAGTGCAAGAAGGCGATACGCCATCTGAGGACCCAAACGCATTGATGGTTGATGCCAGCCAAATCATCGCTGAGTTGTCCAACCTGATTGAACGTATTCACCGTACCAATGCAATTGCAAAGACGGATAACGGTCAATCGATGCTAACGCTGTTGGTGGAGCGCGATACCTTAGAGATGCGCCATAAACTATTGATCGATGCCATAGCAGCCACGCATACCGAAACAGACCGTTATAGCCATCGTGAGATTAAATATAATGTCATGGTGTCAGTGGCTGGTTTACAGAAGCAAGCGGATGATATTGCCATGAAACTGCGGCAAATCAATATTGTGATTCAAGCCAATAACTGGCAAATCGATTTAGCAGAGTAGTTTCTTTTAAATCACTACTTTTAAATGACTACTTTTATAGTGAAGTGACTATAGAACACCCTTTTGGAACCGACTGAGCGAGTGTTAAGACCCCGCACTACACAACAGGGGGTTGAACAAATACTGCAGTGGCTACTTGACGTTGCGGGCAAACGTCTTTTTTACTATTCATGCCCCTACTCGTCACTTGTTACACCGCACTATTTAGACCTTATCACCAGACACTGACAGTCGGTTTCAATCTTATTTTTAAAGCCATTGATCATAAGCCATGTAAAAATTTTGGCTAAAACCCATCTTCCCGACGCATAATCATTATCTAAAAAGGGCGACTTTAATACCCCTAAACGAATATAGATGCGGTAAACTAAAGTGTGTGTGGTATGTAACCACGGCGCATTTTTATAATGATTTTCACATTGAAAATTTGATAATGACTTTTATACGAGGAAATACCCATGATGAACATGAACGATATGTTAGGCGCTGTAACAGGCGGTGATAACGATGAAAATGGCCTATCAGGCTTGATCGACAGCGCAAAAAACATCAGTAGCGAAGACATACAAAGATACCAAAGCATGTCAAAAGCTGAGCTATTAGATGAAATCAAAAACTCTGAGCACAGCGCAGCCGTCGTGACGTTTATCAAAGAGTTATTAGCGAAAAAATTCAACAGCTAAACGTTGATAGATTGATTGATCAACAGGGCCTAAAAAATATGCGTCATACCGTATTTTTTAGGCTCTTTTATTTGATAGTAATTGATAGTAATTGATAGTGAATTAAGCACGCACGATAAAACAATCACATCCCGCTTTACGAAAAATTAAACTTTGAGAGTGTACCAATGAGCTTTATGTCCAACCAAAGCGCCAGTAATGCCAGTGCCCATACTGCGAGCACCAAGCGTGCGACCCTAAAAATAGATGGCAGCACTGGCGAAGGTGGCGGACAAATCATTCGTACCGCTCTCTCATTATCGATGCTGACAGGCATACCCATTGAAATGACCAATATCCGCGCTGGGCGAGCCAAATCAGGATTAATGCGGCAGCACTTGATGTGCGTGCAAGCGTCACAACAGATATCGAACGCTAGCGTATCAGGCGCAGCGTTAGGCAGCACATCGTTTCGCTTTGCGCCGAGTGCGATTCGATCAGGTGATTACCATTTTGATATTGGCTCGGCTGGCAGTACCAGTTTGGTGCTACAAACGCTACTCCCTGCTCTACTGTTTTCTAGTACAGATCAAAGTACCCACTCAACAGTGAGCATAAAAGGCGGTACGCATAATCCATTAGCACCAACCACGGACTTTTTGCAGCAGGCATTTGTTCCTGCATTGGCGAAACTAGGCATGCACGTTAATATTGAATGTGTGCAAGCAGGCTTTGCGCCCATCGGTGGCGGCGTGATTAAAGCAACCATTACCCCGTTTATGCGCCGTGCTGATGCCAAGCCACTACGCCTAACCGAACGTGGAGCGCTGACAAATATCGCATTAGTAGCCAGCGTCCTAAATTTGGAATATGACATTGGCAAACGCGAGCTTGCCAGCGCTAAATCCGTACTGCTTGAAAGCGGAGTGGATGACTCACTTATTACTACTAGAGCCAATAAGCTAGACGGTATCGGTGAAGGCAATACGTGCTATGCACAGGTTACTCATGAATGTGGCGATCATCTACATCACGAAATATTTACGCTACTGGGCGAAAAACGCACGTCAGCTGAGAAAATAGGCAATCGACTAGCAGGCTTGGTTAAACGTTATCTCTTTAAAACCAATGCGCTGGTTGATGAGTACTTAACAGACCAGTTGCTATTGCCACTGGCATTATCTGGTGGTGGCGAGTTTACCGCTCGAGTCATCAGCCAACATACCGAAACCCAAGCATGGTTAATTGAACAGTTTTTGCCCGTTGACATTAAGTTTGAGGCGATTGATGAGCAGAAAACTTTGGTACGAGTGATTTGTTGAGAAAGTCATGGCACAATCATACCTTACTCAATTATCGCTAAGCCGTGATATCATAACCGTACAATATGCGCGTTAATTATAAGTTAAGATAAATATTATTTGCTCTCAACATCATACGTATTGATGCTTGAGACATATTCTTTTTATCTGTTATATATAATTACCGCGTTTTTTAATTTCCATGTTTTATTACCGAGCCTCGCTATGCCCCAATCTCGTACCAATCTAAATCCCGAACCAAAAAGTAATTCGCCCTATTTAATCGGTGTACTGTTGCGCTACAGCACCTTTGCCGCAGCCGTTTTTCTGTTTTTAGCAGGGTTATTATTGCTGAACTGGTGGCTGATTCTCATTGGTGGATTTGGGGTAGCTTTGGGCATTTACGATGTCATTCAATCCAAGCATGCCATCTTAAATAACTACCCTATCGCAGGTCATGTCCGCTATGTGTTGGAAGACTTTCGCCCTGAGATTCGTCAATACTTGCTCGAGGATGATAAAGAACAAGTACCGTTTTCGCGCCAGCAGCGTGCTTTGGTCTATCAGCGTGCTAAGAACGTCAGTGATACCAATGCGTTTGGTACGCTAGATGACCTATATGCGCATGGCAAAGAGTGGTTTTTACAATCAGCGGTCAGCCAACCTCTAGAGAATAAAGACTTTAAAATCATGGTTGGTGGTGAACGTTGTCAGCAGCCGCATGAGATGTCGGTATTCAATATCTCAGCGATGAGCTTTGGTAGCTTGTCTGCCAACGCTATTATGGCACTCAATCAAGGTGCTAAAATAGGCGGCTTTACGCATGACACAGGTGAAGGTGCTATCAGCCCTCATCATCGTAAGTTCGGTGGCGATTTGATTTGGGAATTGGGTACGGGTTATTTCGGTTGCCGCGATGCCAATGGCGATTTTGATGCACAGTCTTTTGCAGAAAAAGCCGTTGATCCGCAAGTCAAAATGATCGAGATAAAGCTATCGCAAGGCGCTAAGCCGGGTAAAGGCGGCGTGCTACCAGCGGAGAAAATCACCCAAGAGATTGCTGACACGCGTCAAGTACCGCTTGGTCAAGATTGCATTTCACCCTCTTCACATACCGCTTTTAGTACCCCGCGTGAGCTCGTGGCGTTTTGGCAGCAGTTACGTGAACTATCTGGTGACAAACCTGTTGGCTTCAAACTTTGTATTGGTCAGCCATGGCAGTTTATGGCGATTGTCAAAGCCATGATTGAGATGGATAACTATCCTGATTTTATCGTCATTGATGGTGCTGAGGGTGGTACAGGTGCGGCACCTGTCGAGTTTATGGACAATGTCGGTATGCCAATGGTTGATGGGTTTTTGTTGGTTCATAACACCTTAGTTGGCGCAGGTATTCGTGACAAGGTTAGACTAGGCGTAAGTGGCAAAATCGTCTCTGGCTTTGATATTGCTCGTATGATTGCCTTGGGTGCAGACTGGTGTAACTCGGCACGTGGCTTTATGTTTGCCGTCGGTTGTATCCAGTCGCGCTCTTGTCATACCAACACTTGCCCGACCGGTGTAGCGACTCAAGATCCTTATCGCCAAAAAGCGCTTGATGTCCCAAGTAAAGCCGAGCGCGTTGCAAGCTTCCATAAGAATACGCTAAAATCACTTGCTAGTATCGTAGGCGCAGTCGGTTTACAGCATCCAAGCCAGCTACAGCCTTACCATATTGCGCGTCGTTTAGAAGATGGACAAATCAAACTGTTATCGAAGTTCTTTTATTTCACCGATAGAGGTGCATTACTTGATCAAAGTGCCCGTGCAGACGTGTTTAATCAGATGTGGGTGATGTCGACAGCGGATAGCTTCCTTGCCGATAATGACGCATTGATTGCCTACAATAAGGACTCGCGAGATACAGGCAAACAAACGCAAGCGCCAACTTTAAAAGCGGGCGATCAAGCAACAAACGATCAAGCAAACAATAATACTACTGGTATCATGATGGGCAATGTCAATAATACCTTTCGCGACTTTCCACCTAACAGTGAGTAAGCATTAGCGATTCATCATCGGTGAGCCATGACCACTGATATCTCTTTCCTTATGATAAAAGACCCATAATTAATGCCAAGTTTTTCTCATACTTTACCTTTATGCACAGTCGCCCTGCTCTCATTTAGTATCAGCGCTTGCCAGCCGATAGATACTACTGCCACTCATAGCGACACAGAAAACTGGTCGTGCCAGTCTCAGGATGCCCCTTTTTCTTATAGTGCCTGTCGTATTAAAGCGGAAGCATTGATTGATGGCCGTTACTCATTAAAGTTGTTTTGGCAACAGTCTGAGAGTGATCAGCCCTTGCTAACTTTTGATAATTTGATGTCGACATTACCAAGCAATCAAGCGCTTAGCTTTGCCATGAATGCGGGTATGTACAATAAAGACTATGCACCGATTGGCTACACCATCATTGAAGGTAAAGAAGTTCGTGCATTAAACCTCAACGAAGGCGGCGGTAATTTTCACCTGCTACCCAATGGGGTCATGTGGTGGGATAAGTCTGGGAAGGTACAGATTACAGGAAGTAATGCCTTAAATGAGTTACTTACAGAGGATAAAGCGCAGCCTTGGTATGCCACCCAATCAGGCCCTATGCTGGTCATCAATAATGAGATACATCCACAGTTCAAACCTGATAGCACCTCACTTAAGATTCGTAATGGTGCAGGCGTGTGTGATGATGGCAGCATACAGTTTGTGAATAGCGATGAACCCGTCACGTTTTATCAATTTGCATCCCTATTTAAAGACAACTTAAGCTGCCCGAATGCACTGTTTTTAGATGGCGGAATTGCATCGGCATTATATGCACCTAGCATTGATAAGCATGATAAAAAAGAGATGGGTGTGATGATTGGTGTGGTTGAAAATAAAGAGTAATACGCATCTACATTTCAATATTAATGCCCAACTCCTTACCTCTTCTCATATTACATTGCACAAAAAGCACTTAGCATGATTATTTCACGCTAAGTGCTTTTTTATAAACGTTTATTTTTAATATTATAGGCAAAGAACTCTAAAATGGGTACAAGACAGCCGACTGCAGATTGTACAAATAGTACATCTAAGGAAGGTAACGCCGTAACGGTTTAGTAGTTCACCGACTATATGTTAAAAACTTAACCACCCAAGCTCATTTTAGGGCCAAACGGTTCATAATGGACACTATCGACACCATGATCTAATCCCACTAACCCATCAATCATACTTTCCATAAATGGCATTGATCCACATACATAGATATCGGCAGGCTTAGGCAATGTTTCAAGCCATGCAGCATCTAATAACTGTCCTGACTCAAAGTAAAAGATATGCTTTTCTACGTTTTCAGCCTTTGCGAGTAATGCCTCTACCTGATCAGAAAAAGCATGATGTGTGGCATTTTGGCACGCATAAACCCAAACAATAGGTCGTTTCGGATTGGCCAATACTTGCGCCTCTAACATAGACAGCACAGGTGTTACCCCGACCCCAGCACTCATCAATACCAACGGAATCTCGTTCTGTTGTACCAAATCTTGATTAAGCGCAAAGTCACCAGCTGGTGCCGATAGTAAAACCGTGTCACCGACTTTTAATTGATCATGCATATAGTTAGAGACCAAGCCATGATGCTCATTACGGTTATCACGTCGAACAGCAAACTGAATACCTGCATCGGTACTGGCAGAGTATAAAGAGTAATGACGCAGCGCAATATGATCGCTGTCTGCTGGATCTGTTTTCACCGTAATATATTGACCAGCGGTTAACTTCAATTTACTCAGGTCAATATCTTGATTACTATCTCCATTATCGTTCACTGGCACTGCTGTAAAGGCTGCGATATCCGTAGCGGCCGCTACCTTTTCGGTCACTTTAAAAGGCGCAAACCCTTGCCACATCGCCTCTTTATACATGCCATGTTCAATCTGAATAAATACCGAGGCGATCTCATCATAAGCTTCCGTCCAAGCAGTAATGATGTCGTCAGTGGCTGCCTCTCCTAGCACTTCTTTTATCGCACCGATCAAATGCTTACCGACGATAGGATAATGCTCAGGCAAAATCTGTAACGCTCTATGTTTATGGCTAATCTGAGTCACTTGCGGCAATAGCGTAGCCAATTTGTCCAAATGCTTAGCAGCGGCTAATACTGTTGTAGCCAGAGCGGTCTGTTGACGCCCTAGTTTTTGATTGGTCTCATTAAAAATATCTAACAGCTCAGGATGCTCATTAAACATGTTTCTATAAAATACGGTGGTAATCGCAACGCCATGCTCTTCAAGTACAGGAACGGTTGCTGTGACGATTTCTAATGTTTTTGGTGAAGCCATGTTGTTTCTCAGTGTGTGGTCGAGTTGATATATTAAAAAACAGGAGATAAGAATCTTTAAGTAAATATCTTAAATAAGAATACTTATAAGATTCATTTAAAATGAATGTTATCATGTTTTACTCAGCATACCAATGCCGAATTGTCATATTGCTTATTTTTAAACAAAAAAAGCAGCCATTATGTTGTCATAACGGCTGCTCTCATAAGAATTCAATCAGAACTAATAGATTTTATAAGTGATAGTCGATTCAATATAATTTGGATACACGGAAGGCGAGTGAAAGTACTACAAGTAGTAGACTAAGCGAGACTGATACTGTATCCAGTTTATAGAGGATTGACTATAGCATAAACGTCAGAACTACCGTGCTAAGTAACCGGTCATCTCTTCCACGCCATGCAAGGTCATGGGATACATCTTGTTATCCACGAGTTTTTTGATTTCAACGATGGTTTGAGTATATTGCCAATATGTAGGATTTTCCGGATTGAGCCAAGCGACTTTATCAAAATGATCCAGTACCCGTTTCAGCCATACGATACCCGCTTCGTTATTCATATACTCGACACTGCCGCCCACCGTCATAAGCTCATACGGCGACATCGATGCATCGCCAACGAATATCACCCGATACTCTCGCCCATATTTATTGAGCAGCTCATAGGTTGGCATCGGCGCGCTATGACGACGATTGTTGTCTTTCCACACATAATCATACAGACAGTTGTGAAAATAAAAGAACTCTAAGGTTTTAAACTCATTTTTTGCCGCAGAGAATAGCTTTTCAAGCGCTTCGACATGGACATCCATACTACCGCCCACATCAAACAGCATCAATACTTTGACACGGTTTCGGCGTTCAGCCTGCATATGGATATCAAGCACGCCTTTTTTTGCGGTTCGCCTGATGGTTTCTTTAATATCAAGCTCATCAGCACTGCCTGTCCGCGCAAACTGGCGCAGATTACGTAGTGCCATCTGAATTTGACGCGTACCAAGCTGACTATCGTCGTCTAGATTGCGATATTTACGCTGTTCCCAAACTTTGGCAGCGCTGCGCTTACGTGACTCGCCACCAACCCGAACGCCTTCTGGATGATCGCCATAGGCACCAAATGGTGAAGTACCACCTGTGCCAACCCATTTGCTACCACCTTGATGACGTTCTTTTTGTTCTTCAAGACGTTCCTCCAGCGCTTTCATTAGCTCCTCTAGCGAGCCATACTTTTTGAGTAGTCGACGTTGCTCTTCGGTTAGATTCTTTGGATCAAGCTTTAAATCGAGCCATTCTTTGGGCACGTCCGTCAGCTTGGCCAATAGCTCATCCAGATCTAGACTATCGACACCTTCGAAATAATCCGCCATTGCCCGATCAAACTTATCGAAGTGGCGCTCGTCTTTAACCATGCATAGCCGAATCAAACGATACATGTCTTCACGACTGGCAAAGGTGGTCAATGTTGGGTCTTCTGGGTGCGGCTGCATCATCAGCCCTTGCTCTAACGCGGCATTTAGATCAAGTAGCTCACGTGTACTGACTGGTACGCCGTAAGTACGCAAGGTATAAAACAGTTTGATAAACATAAGCTACGCATCACTTATTGGCTGATTGGGTTATGACTGGGCCTAGTATTGATAAGCTCAAACCATGATAACAAGGCAGTTAAGTCGCCTTCTAATGCTGACAGGCTAGCGACGCATCATATTGGCAAAGCGCTGCAATAGACTCACATCGGCCTCGTTTTTAAGCAGCGCACCATATAGTGGTGGAATAGACTTTTCACCACGCAGGTTTTCTTCTAATTCTGCTTGTGCCATGTCGTCAGCGAGTAACAAGGTCAACCAATCGACCAATTCAGACGTTGATGGTGGCTTTTTGAGCCCTTGAATACCACGCAGCTTATAAAAGATATCGAGTGCGTCATTGACCAGTTTTTCTTGAATATCAGGAAAATGCACGTCAATAATTTGACGCATGGTCTGCTCTTCAGGGAAATCAATATAATGAAAGAAGCAACGACGCAAAAATGCATCCGGCAACTCTTTTTCATTGTTTGAGGTAATAATAACCACTGGGCGCTGCGCGGCGGTGATGGTTTCGCCCGTTTCATAAACATAAAATGACATCTTATCTAGCTCATGCAGCAAATCATTTGGGAACTCAATATCGGCTTTATCAATCTCATCAATCAATAGCACGCTGCGCTCTGTACTGGTGAATGCATCCCACAGCTTACCTGGCTTGATATAGTTGGCAATGTCATAGACCTTATCGTCACCCAATTGTGAATCACGTAAGCGTGATACTGCATCATACTCGTACAGACCTTGCTCAGCTTTAGTAGTCGATTTGACATGCCAAGTAATTAGGGGCATACCTAAACTCTCTGCCACCTCTTCTGCCAGTAGCGTCTTACCGGTGCCCGGCTCACCTTTGATCAGCAGTGGCTTTTGTAGCGTCATTGCTGCATTTACCGCTAGCTGTAAATCATCAGTAGCAATATAACTACTGGTACCGGTAAAGCTTTTCTTAGTCTTGTCAGTCGTGGTCATAATCGAGTCTCAGTTATTGTTATACATTAAGGCTGTTAGGAGTCATCAAATTATTAAAAGTAATCGATGGAAAATAAATTATCATTTAGATTAGCACAGCCTTGTTCATTGCCAAAATACTCATGCGTTCGCGATTGCTAAGCTTCGCGATTAATAAACATAGTATGAACTTCTCATCACGCTAAATGCTTTCACTCGCCTTCCTTGTATCCAAATTATATTGAACCGACTATCTCTCTCAGGAGGGGTAAAAAATCTCAAAAAAAAAAGACACGCAAGGTGTCTTTTTTATAAAGTCTTATTTTATTATTTCAGCGCTTTGAATTATTTATAAAGTACTTACTATTAACAACCGCTTTATAACTTATCAGATTTTTCTGCCTTGGAACTTTTAGTTAAGCTACTGTCTTTCTTTAAGCTAACCTCTGTGTCGGCCTTAGCTGCTAAAGGCGTTTTACCAGACTGCGGAGTGACATCAGGTTGTTCAGTTAATGTATCACTTCCTGGCAAATAACTGCCTGTCGTCAACTGCATCGTCGCCTGCGTATCTTCTGCACTGCTTCTACGTGCTTTGTCTAAGCTCGATTCAAAAGCACCACGGATGAGTTGCCAAATAAAACCAACAAACAATCCCGCCACTAACACCACCAATATCGGCACCATGCCAGCTATCGCACCAGCAAAATCTTTCATCATAATAGAATAGACAACGTGAATACTAGCAGGTGCTAATACACTAGGGTCATTCAGAGCAGTGCCAGGTGCTAATAAAACAGCAAACAGTAACATCCAACTCATACCGCCCAGTGGTTTCGGTAGCATACGAGCGACCAACAACCATAATACCAATACGATAACGACACCGCCAAGGTAAGCATACATTGGTAAATCCGCAGGTGGCACGTCTTTAACCATCTGCCCCCACCAAATAGCAACCTCACCGAGAATATCACTGATGGCTTCTAACGGTAAGAGATGTACGATATTTTTTAACCAGTCCATACGCGTTTCACTATTTGCGTTTATAAATTGTGCGTCTTTTCGTTTTTGCAGGCAGACACTAGATACTGCCCTACTATAATCAGTAACAACGAATACATCATCGACATGCACACTTGATAGGCCGCTAGTTTATCACGACTCTCTACCAAAATGCATGTGACCAAATGTTTACTAAACGTTTTGTTGATTGCTTTCTGAGGAGCTCGTCTCAAGGATTTGTCTAAAACAGCCTTGCAGCAAACGCCTTATAATAAAGACACTAGTCGTAAATATTATCTTGCGATTCACGGGCCCGTAATTCTGCTTGGCGACGCATGACATCTTGCGGCGGCATCTGCACAAAATATCCTTGTGACTCTAGCTTTGCCAATACTTCTGCTTTATCAACACGGGCCAGCGTTGGTGTGGCTGCCAAATCTAGATGCATAACAAACTTACTACGGCCTAAGCCTGCACGGAAATCTTTGGGCAAAACACCCAACCAATCCCTAATCTCATCGGTATCATCTGGATAATCAGGGCGAGCAATATAGACATACATATCGTCATGTTTTGGAAATTTATAAATATCGCAATGCATAAAAACAACCTATCAGAAACTATCGCCATAGGTTAGCATATTTTGGGAGATTATCAGTAGTCGCTTTATGTTTTGGTGTCAGTAGTCGCCCTATATTCACTGCAATTTGACAGACATAAAAACCGTCTATTTATTGATACTTGTATTGACAATCCTCTCAAAAAGTCATTTTTGCCAAAATTATCCACTTTAATGCGGTTGATGGCTTGTAAAAATACGATTAACCTTTCATAATAAAAGCGTTTTTCAGGAGAGAGTCTGTAAGCATCTGCCTCGTATCAAACCGCATTGGTCATACGATGTCTATAATTGCTATACGACCACCGAAGGCGCATCTACCCTGCCAATCGCTCAGGTAAAAGGACTGAAAAAACACATGTCATTATTGTTTAGTTAAACGCCATCAAGCGTGCATAACTCAAACATTAGGCATAACAAATCTGGAGAGCGGTAAAGCGGACGACGTTTTACCCACCGAAGGGGAGAAAATACGCTATCATCAATAGCAGGTTTAGATTAAAAACCACATAGTGATGATTCGTGTTGAAAATCTCAGGTCACAGGACAGATAGGGCTATTGCTTAAACCGACGTTCAGCGTCTGTTTGGTCTACGGTTTTCTATTTATTTTTTGTGCCACCCTTTGATGTAATACTTGCACCTTGCAATGTTGCTTCTCACTACTATGATAATGCGCATCCGTTTCTATACTTTTTGAGTATGACTGATGTACACATAAGGATTTGTTATGACCGATACTCAAGATAACCAAGCTCAAAATCAAGCGCCTCAACGCACTCCTCTATATCAGTCTCACGTCGACAGTGACGGCAAACTGGTGGATTTCTCTGGTTGGGAATTACCGATTCATTATGGCTCACAAATAGAAGAGCATGAAGCCGTTCGTACTGACGCAGGGATGTTTGACGTCTCACATATGGTCGTGGCTGATATCAAAGGCAGCGATGCAAAAGCATGGCTACAGAAACTGCTGGCCAACGATGTCGAGAAACTAAAAACTGTCGGTAAAGCCCTCTACTCTGGCATGCTAAATGAGCAAGGTGGCGTCATCGACGATTTGATCGTCTATCTAATGAATGAAGAAGCCACTGAATACCGTATCGTCTCTAATGCTGCCACTCGCGATAAAGACATGGCACAGTTCCACAAAGTCGCCGAAAGCTTTGACATTACCATCACTGAGCGCCCTGAGCTTGCGATGATTGCTGTTCAAGGTCCAAACGCCGTAGAAAAACTGGCACAGGCCAAACCTAGCTGGGCAGATACCTTAGCAGGACTCAAGCCTTTCGTTGGTGCTGACTTAACAGACATCGAAGGCACAGATTGGTTCGTTGCGCGTACCGGTTACACAGGTGAAGATGGCGTCGAAGTCATCATGCATGGCGATGATGCACCCGCATTCTTTGAGCAATTAAAAACCAATGGCATCAAACCTGCGGGCCTCGGTGCACGTGATACTTTGCGTATGGAAGCCGGCATGAACCTATATGGTCATGACATGAACGACTCCATCAGCCCTTATGAATGTAATATGGGTTGGACACTGGCGCTAAAAGATGAGCGTGACTTCGTCGGCCGCACTGCCATGGTTAGCAAACGCAAGCAGTCAAAAGAGGACAACACTGCAATGAAGCAAGTGGGTCTACTACTAACGACTCGCGGCGTATTGCGTGAAGGCATGACAGTGACCATCAATCAAGGCACAGACAATGAGCAAACTGGTATCATTACCAGTGGTACATTCTCCCCTAGCCTCAAAAACTCAATCGCGATTGCCCGTATTCCTGCCAGCGTATCAGACGATGATAACGTCCAAGTTGATCTGCGCGGCAAAGGTAAATTCGTTGATGTACGCGTTCTTAAACTACCGTTTGTTCGTAATGGCAAGCAGCAGTTTGACTCATAGGCTTTATAAATTCTATTATTAGCCTCTATTAGCTTTAGCTTTACTATTCTTGTTAATTAACCTCTATCACGTAGGAGAGAGACCATGAGCAACATCCCAGCAGAACTAAAATACATTGCCAGCCACGAATGGTTACGCTTAGAAGACGACGGCACTATCACTGTTGGTATCACTGACCACGCTCAAGACCTACTGGGTGACGTGGTATTTGTTGAATTACCAGACGTCGGCGACATCATTGCTGTTGATGACGAAATCTCAGTGGTTGAATCAGTAAAAGCCGCTTCTGACGTTTATGCACCTATCTCAGGTGAAGTTGTGGAAATCAACGAAGCACTAGAAGATGATCCTGAAATCATCAACTCTGACCCATATGGTGAAGGTTGGTTCTTTAGAATGAAGCCTGACAACATCGCTGACTACGAAGCATTACTGACTGCTGATGAGTACGAAAACGAGCTGTAATATCAGCCCGATACTCTAAGCTACTAGCAGCGCTAGGGTTAGAGGTCACTATTCATCATACCTTATTACATCGAAAACTCGAATAATGACAGATACTAGCAGCAGCTGGTATCTGTACGCTTTACTCTCAAAACCTGCATACCGTTTATTACTTCCAACCGCTATTTGATTTATTCGTATCAATCACTTGTCAGATGATATTGCAGAAGTGCACTCAATAATGACTTAAGTTGATCATTCAATCCCCAGCATGGATCCTAATATGAGCACCAACACTGACCTTAAAGACAACATTGCAACGCCTACTCATACACCGCAGCTACAAGCGTTTCGCGACGTGGTTGAATCACGCCGTTCTGTTCGTCGTTTTACGGACACGCCCATACCTGATGATGTATTAGCAGACTGTTTGCGTTTGGCCATGTTGGCGCCGAATTCTAGCAATCTACAGCCGTGGGAATTCTATGTCATCGATGATATTGGTAATCGCAAACGTGCAGTAAAGAACTGCATGAATCAAAACGCGGCAAAAACATCAGCACGCCTGATCGCGGTCGTTGCTCGTACTGATATCTGGCAAAGTCATGCTCAGCAAATCCTACGTGAATACCCTGACAAGCCTGTACCAAAAAAGGTCAAAGACTACTACACCAAAGTCGTCGCACTGGACTTTTTACGGGGTCCAGTTAATGTGGTATCAGCGGCTAAATGGGGCGCGACTCAAGTGGTCAGACGCTTAAAAGGTCCAATTAAATCGCCTTACTATACCTTTGAAGACACCAAAAATTGGGCAACCAACAACACCTCGCTCGCTGCGGAAAACCTAATGCTAGCACTACGCGCACATGGCTTTGACAGCTGTGCAATGGGCGGCTTTGATGAGCCTGCTATGAAACAACTATTAGGTTTAAACAATGATCAACATATCATTATGATGATTGGTGCTGGCGAGCGCGCTGACAATGGTGTCTACGACACCCAGTACCGCTTTGATCAAAATCAGTTTGTGCACTACGTCTAATGCACCACGCCGTTATTTTTAGTTAATCTCTTTACTACTTTATTACTCCCTTAATCAAGGACTATCATGACTATCTCTCAAAACCCGACGTTTGATACTTTTCAAGGACTATTCAACGAAGCTGAATTTGTCTACCGTCATTTAGGTTCAAATGACACCAAACAAGCTGACTTGCTAAGCGCTGTTGGTTATCAAGATATGGCCAGCTTTATCAATGATACCGTGCCTGAGCCAGTACGTTTGCACAAAGAATTAGACTTGCCAGTTGCGATGAGCGAGCATGCCGCATTAGCGAAACTACGTACGATGGCAGATGACATCACCGTTAAGAAAAGCTATATCGGTCAAGGTTACTCGCCTGTGCGTATGCCTGCTGTCATTCAGCGTAACGTTCTCGAAAATCCAGGTTGGTACACTGCTTACACCCCTTATCAAGCTGAAATTGCTCAAGGTCGTCTAGAAGCCTTGCTTAACTTTCAACAAGTTTGTATCGATCTAACAGGTCTTGAACTGGCTGGTGCCTCATTACTTGACGAAGCAACTGCAGCAGCTGAAGCCATGGCGATGTCAAAGCGCGTGAGCAAAAGCAAATCGATGCAGTTTTTTGTTGATGATCGCGTCTATCCACAAACTTTAGATGTCATCAATACTCGCGCCAAATACTTTGGCTGGGAAGTGATCGTTGGGGATTTTGAAACTGCTAAAGCTGGCGATTATTTTGGTGCATTATTCCAATACGTCGGTGTTGAAGGTGACGTAAAAGACCTAACAGACGTCATCGCAGCTGTTAAAGAAAACAAAACGTACGTCAGTGTCGTTAGTGACATCATGAGCTTGGTACTACTAAAATCACCAGCTGATATGGGTGCAGACGTGGCTTTGGGTAGCACACAGCGCTTTGGTATCCCAATGGGCTTCGGTGGCCCACACGCGGCTTACTTTGCTTTCTCTGACAAAGCCAAGCGCTCAGCACCTGGCCGTATCATTGGTGTATCAAAAGATTCGCAAGGCAATACTGCGCTACGTATGGCTTTACAGACTCGTGAGCAGCATATCCGCCGCGAAAAAGCCAACTCAAACATCTGTACGTCACAAGTATTGCTTGCCAACTTGGCAGGTATGTATGCTGTGTATCATGGTCCAACTGGTGTTAAACGCATTGCCACTCGTATCCATGCATTTGCTACTGCCTTTGCAGATGTAATTAAAGGTGCTAACGACAGCAACTTAAACGTGGTACATGATCAGTTCTTCGATACCGTTGTGGTTGATTGTGGTTCAGAAAGTCTGGCGACTCAGATTTTTGAAAACGCGGACAATGTCGGTTATAACTTATGGCGTCTGGCCGACAGCAAACTAGCCGTTTCATTCAGTGAAATCAGTGATCAAACAGACTTTAATGTTTTAACTCAGCTGTTTGTCAGCAAAACACACGACTTACCTGAAGCAGCCAGTGTATCTCTTGATAGTGCACACTTACGTACCGATGATATCTTGACACATCCAGTATTCAACTCGCATCACACCGAACATGAAATGCTGCGTTATTTGAAGTCGCTTGAAGACAAAGATTTGGCGATGAACCGTAGCATGATTTCACTTGGTAGCTGTACCATGAAATTGAATGCGACCAGTGAAATGCTACCAATCACTTGGCCTGAATTCGCCAATGTGCATCCTTTTGCACCACGTGATCAAGTCACTGGCTATATCGGCATGATTGATAGCTTACAAGACCAACTCAAAGCCATTACTGGTTTCGATGATGTGTCTATGCAGCCAAACTCTGGCGCATCTGGTGAGTATGCGGGTCTGCTTGCAATCCGTCGCTATCACGAGTCATTGGGTGAGACTGACCGTGATGTCTGCTTGATTCCAATGTCAGCGCATGGTACCAACCCAGCGACTGCTATGATGATGGGCATGAAAGTAGTTGTGGTCAAAACCGATGACAATGGTAACGTGGATATCGACGACTTGACTGCTAAATGTGAAGAGCATAGCGCGCGTCTAGGTGCTTTGATGATCACTTACCCATCAACGCATGGTGTGTTCGAGGAAGGCATTCGTCATATCTGTGATTTGATTCATAAGCATGGTGGTCAGGTCTATATGGATGGCGCCAACATGAATGCTCAGGTAGGCATGATGCAGCCTGCAGATGTCGGCGCAGATGTGCTACACATGAACTTGCATAAAACCTTCTGTATCCCACATGGCGGCGGTGGTCCAGGTATGGGTCCTATCGGTATGAAGGCGCATTTAGCACCATTTATGGCCAACCATACGCTAAGCCCTGTACATAACGCGCAAAAAGACTGCTCAGCAGTATCAGCAGCGCCTTATGGTTCAGCGAGTATCTTACCAATCTCATGGATGTACATCGCCATGATGGGCCGTGATGGCTTGCTAAAAGCGACTGAGATGGCCCTATTAAATGCTAACTATGTGGCCGCTGAACTAAAAGATCACTACCCTGTGCTATACACAGGTAAAAACGGCCGTGTCGCTCACGAATGTATCATCGATATTCGTCCGTTAAAAGAAGATACTGGCATCAGTGAAAGCGATATCGCTAAGCGCTTGATGGATTATGGTTTCCACTCACCAACGATGAGCTTCCCAGTTGCTGGCACTTTGATGATTGAGCCGACAGAGTCTGAGTCAAAAGAAGAGCTAGACCGCTTTATCAGCGCGCTCAAATCTATCAAAGCTGAAGCGTTACGAGCCAAAGCTGGCGAAAATGGTTGGACGCTAGAAGACAACCCATTGGTCAACGCACCGCATACTGCTGCTATGGTGACTAGCGGCGAATGGACGCACCCATACAGCCGTGACACAGCTGCATTCCCGCTTCCTTATATCCGCGCCCATAAGTTCTGGCCAAGCGTAGCACGTGTTGATGACGCTTATGGCGATAAGAACCTCATGTGTTCTTGCCCAAGTATCGAAAACTATTTGTAATCGTAGTCTTTGATAAACCGTAAGTAGATTTTTATAAAAAACAAACCTCCAAGTCAGTAGCTGGCTTGGAGGTTTTATTTTGTGTGTCGTAGTAAGATCTGTTAAACATTCAATAAATTCTAAGTAGCATAAATAATGGTAGTATTTATCGATATAATAAAATGACTTTTACGATGTTGGAGCAGACATGCAACAGAAAAATCGCGTCATTCTTATTCATGGCCTACATCAAACTGCATGGATTATGCGACCATTAGCCAAACGTTTACAAACGGCAGGTTTTGATACTCATCAATACGGCTATCGCAGTATGCGTGATGGAATCAAGACTAATAGTCAACGTTTAAACGCTTGGCTTGAGAGCAATCACAATCCTGCCAAGCCAATTGACCTCATTGGTCATAGCTTAGGCGGGCTAATTATTCGTGATTTTATAGCGCACTACCCTCAGTGGAAAGTTGGACGCTGTGTGACTCTAGGCACGCCACATAATGGCAGCATTAGTGGCGATTATATTTGGCGACTCGCTCCTTCGATTATCGGTAAATCATACGAGCAAGCTTTGGATGGCACGGTTGCGCCTTTGCCAAAAGGTATTGAACTTGGCGTCATAGCTGGCAATAAAGCGCAAGGCTTGGGGCAACCTATCCTAGCCTATCATAATCGAAAATTACGTAAGACAGATAATTTACCGTCAGCAGAACATCTGATGCATGATGGCACGGTCTATATCTCAGAGACTAAGATTGAAGCAGCAGCCGATCATATCGTGATGCCTGTCTCACATACAGGTATGCTAGTCGACAAATCCGTTGCGAAACAAGCAATATATTTTTTACAAAATGGGCAGTTTAAACGCTAATCGTTATAAAATTTTGATGATTAACAATTAACAACGCTCAAACTCCAACAAACATTCACGCTTATTAAGCATGAACACCCATGCCTTGCTGTAATTCAGTTTTGTGCTTCTCAATGACTGGAATCAAAGTATGCACTATCCAATTATTGCGCCAACCCTTTAACCCTTGCGGCAACTCGCTGACGCCTTTGTTGAAAGCCACAACTTCATACAGTTGAGCAAGCCATTTTTTACGCATCAGCACATTAGCAGGCACACCAATTTTCTGCGCTTCATTATCTATCGCTTGTTGCACCGCCTTTGATAGGACTTTATTTTTTGAACGATACGGCGGTAATAGACAATCGGGATGCTCAGCAGGTGGCAAACTCTTTGCGTCTTTGATGACCTTCAGCAACTCTTCACCATACAGTCTCAACATACTGCGATGCATCGTTGTTTTATGCGCAAGCTCTCGCATACTGTTAGGCTTTTCGGTGATAATTTCGCGAACTGCTTGCTTTTTTATCACAAACGTACGTGGCTGATTGGTCGCACGTGCCAGCTCTTCTCGCCACGTAGCAATTCCTTTGAGTATCGCCATCTGCTGCGAGTTATAGCGGTAATCTGCCATCGTTAAATACATCGCATCATCTTCAACGTGCTGCGTATTATACAAATCACTGGCATAAAGCTGGCAATCTGCCCATACATAATCGTACAGACCTTGTTTTTTTAGCTCGTATTCAAGGTTCAAATACAACGCTGGCAAAAACCGCACGTCATCAATTGCATATTGCTCTTGCTCATCCGATAGCGGACGTTGCAGCCAATCTGACTGGCTTTGTTCTTTATCAATATTCATATCCAACTGATCATCAAGCGCTTGCTGATAACCCATCTGCAGTTGACCTGTTAGATAAGACAACGCGATTTGCGTGTCAAATATATTGGTCAATGGCGGACAACCAGACAACAGATAAAAAATCCCCAAATCTTCACCGCATGCATGCCAAATCGCTACATCCACCTCACTCAGCGCCTGCCACAGTTCAGCCAATTGCAATTGCGGCGCATCTAACAAATAAATATGGTCACCTGTATTCAGTTGAACCAAAGCCAATCGTGGATAGTACGTATCACGCTTGATAAACTCAGTATCTAATGCGACGCGACCACAAGTAGCTAATGCATCGATGACTTGAGCCAAACCGCCTTGCTCTCGTACCCACGTGACAGCAGCGTCATCAGCGATATCAAGTAACGCATCGATATCTGGTTGTGGCGGTAACACTGCTGAATCGACATCGGTGTTAAGTGATTGACGGGATACATCATCATTAGCAACACAAGCGTCATCTTGAGTGTTTGAATGGGTAGAAGCGTTCGAAACATGGTTGGACACGGGCAGATACCTGCATAAATAAGAGAAAATAAAACGCTAAACCACGTTTTAATAAAATGAAATAATAAAACAATTATAACAGTACCATCAATTATAACAGTACCATAAAATCAAATGGGCAAGACTTGACGGTGGTAAAAGCACTATAACAAGTCTATAAAAAAGAGCGGTTTTGCATGGCTTGACCAAGCGTCATACTGTCTAGATACTCAAGCTCACCGCCCATCGGTACGCCTTGCGCCAATCGCGTGACTTTATTGACATGACGGCTGACGGCTTCACTGATAAAGTGCGCAGTAGTCTGACCTTCGACAGTCGTACCCGTTGCCAGTATCAGCTCTTCAACAGGCTCTTGTTTGACACGCCAGACCAGCTGATCGATATTTAAATCATCAGCGCTGATGCCGTCGATAGGTGATAAGTGCCCTCCTAAGACAAAGTAACGTCCACGATAGCCTGCTGTCTGCTCTATCGCCATCACATCTGCTGCTGTTTCGACCACACATAACAATCCATCATCACGTCTAGGATCTTGACACAACGGACAGATAGCCTCATCGCTGAAGCTATGACAACGCTGGCATTCAACAATATCACGCATCGCATCATCAAGTGCTTGAGCAAGCGCCATGCCTTGTGGGCGTTTTTTGGTGAGCAGATGTAACGCCATACGTTGGGCACTTTTTTGCCCGACGCCTGGCAAAATACGTAGCTGTTTTACCAGCTGATCAAATTTGGCTGTCAGCAAAACCACTTCCTTTATCTATAAACCGTAGCTATAAAAATGGGGTCGTATCATGTCGATAACAACCCCATTTACTAGACATTATAGTCAGCTGACATATCGCCAATTAACTATAAAACAAGCCGCCTATCCATGCCAAAAATTCTAAATAACGAGAAAGACTAGTACCACCCTAGTGGGCTCAGTAAGCCTAACAAGTTATGTTATGTTTGGAATGGATATTAGAACATGCCTTGCATACCTGGTGGTAGACCCATACCTGATGTTGCGCCAGCCATAGTTTCTTCATACAAGTCATCTGCTTGACGAACGGCATCATTGATAGCAGCAGCAATTAAGTCTTCGATCATGTCTGGCTCGTCTTCGAGCAAGCTTGGGTCGATGGTTAAACGCTTAACGACATGGCGACCAGTCATGGTTACTTTTACTAGACCACTGCCCGCTTCTGCATGCACTTCTTTGTTGGCAAGATCTTTCTTAGCGTTTTCAACGTTTGCTTCGACTTTCTTTTGCATCGTTTGTGCTTGTTGCATCAATGCTTGAATATTCATAGTTGCCTCTTTTGTTTTTTAATAATAAATGATTGATATTTTACTAGGGCGTGTCCTCATTTTAAAAATGGTGATAAAAATGAGATAAATCGCAGTCAAACAAGGAAAATAGCGCAGATAATATCGAGATATTAGTCAGATATTTGACGCTGTTTGGCAATATTTAGCCATTTTTAACCCATTTAGATGACTATAGATTGAATTGAGGACACGCCCTAATATAAAGTGCTAATAGCGATTATACCGTTATCTTTACAAACTGTCTAAACCACGCGCCAAATCTTTGATGATATCTTCTACGTCTTCTAAACCTACAGACAGACGGATAAGGCCATCTTTGACGCCTGCTTCTGCACGAGCCTCAGCAGTCAGACGGAAATGTGTGGTGGTCGCCGGATGGGTAATGGTTGTTTTCGCATCGCCCAAGTTATTGGTGATAGACACCATCCGTGTTGAGTCAATGACATGCCAAGCGGCAGCTTTTGAGTCAAGGTCAGCAGTTGGTTTTACTTCAAAACCCATGATAGCACCATAGCCACCTTTCATATGATGTTGGCGCGTGGCAAGCTCATGAGCCGGATGATCGCTCAACCCTGAGAAATGCACGGTACTGACATTAGGATGATTGACTAAGAAATCAGCCACTTGATTGGCATTTTGACAATGTGCTTGCATACGCAATTTAAGCGTTTCGAGGCCTTTGGTAAATACCCAAGCGTTAAATGGGCTCATACTAATACCGCCTGAGCGTACCACGGTAAATGCTTCTTGCATCAGCTTGTCGCTACCGACTAGCGCGCCGCCAAGTACTCGACCTTGACCATCCAAATATTTAGTTGCAGAGTGAATTACCACATCGGCACCCAAATCTAACGGGCGCTGTAATGCTGGCGTGGCAAAGCAATTATCAACCACTAATAAAATATCATTGGCTTTACATAATTGACTGAGATAACCGATATCGCAAATCTGCGCCAACGGATTGCTTGGGCTTTCGCAATAAATAACCTTGGTATTTGGCTGAACGGCATTTGCCCATGCTTCATTGTCAAAGCAATCAACATAGCTGACTTCAACACCAAACTTGGCCATATAGTTGTTGAATAGACCAATAGAGGAACCGAATAATTGATTGGCCGCCAGTAGGTGGTCGCCTGCTTTCAAATAGGCCAAGCACATGGTCAAAATCGCACCCATCCCTGAAGCCGTCGCAACGGCACGCTCACCATTTTCAAGCGCTGCTAGACGACGCTCAAAGGTACGCACGCTTGGGTTGGTATGACGTGAGTAAACATTGCCTGTTTTGGTGCCATCAAAATGCGCAGCGGCATCAGCGGCAGACGTGTAAACATAAGAGCTGGTGGTGAAAATAGGCTCTGAATGTTCACCTTCGTCCGTACGATGTTGCCCTGCTCGTACCGCGATGGTTTGCATGCCATAATCCAGCCCTAAATCTAAGGCATCGTTGCGCCAGTTTGGATCCAACTTGTTTACACTGCTTTCATCATGTGTTTGCGACTGACTCATAAATCTTCCGTTACTTTGATAGTTATAGACTTGATAATTATAGGTTTGACTGTAGTAAAAGGGACCGCTTATTTTTTAATTATTGACCTAGGGCGTGCTTTCAATTCACTCGATAGTCATCTCAATGGGCTAAAAATGGCTAAATCTTGCCAAACATAGTCAAATAGCCGGTTAATATCCCGATATCATCTGCGCTATTTTTCTTGTTTGACGGCAATTCATCTCATTTTTATCACCATTTTTGAAATGAATACACGCCCTAATACACCAGCGTTATCATATCATGCCAACTTATTCCAAACAGCTGGTTTCAGATGATTATCAAATGTTATTTTTGAATACCGATATACCTCTATATCAAGATAGGTTTGAAGATTAAAGAGTAGTTAAACAACCAATAAATGGGCTGCTAAATCTAACAAAAATAACGTATTTATAATAGGCATAGATGCCGACAGCTGATAAGCTTAGCGGCGATCTAAGTTCCACCTTGGGCAACTTTATTATTTGTCCCATAATTGGCACTATTTTCTGTCAGCAAACACAGGGATATCATGCTTACTTTTAACGGAATTTTTATTATATTAAGGCTTACTAAGGTAACTCATTTATGTCGATGTTCAGTATAGATCCAAGTAATCTATCGTTGAGTCTAACGCTTGGACTTACCTTAGGACTTGTTGGGTGCCAAAGCTTACCGAAGCAACCACATCTGCCTGAAAGCCAAGCACTATCAGCGCGGGTCGATGCTCTATATCAACCTAAAAGCAGCCAAGACAATGAAACATCTATAACCAGCAACATCGATCTAGTGGCAGCCGTTAGTGAGCAAAATGATATTCATCCAGAATTGTCAGGCTACCACCCTATCGTGACTGGTGCCAATGCATTTGCGTCTCGCAGCATATTGACGGATATGGCCACACGAAACATCGATGCACAGTATTATATTTGGCACAATGATCAAGCAGGCCAATTACTGTTAAGAGATTTATGGAAAGCTGCTGAGCGTGGCGTGCTTGTGCGTTTATTATTAGATGATTTTAATAATAACGCGACATTCGATCAGCACTTACTGCGTTTTGCCAGCCACCCTAATATTGCGGTACGTATCATCAACCCCCTTATGCACCGTAAATTTCAAACATTGAATTACGTCACGGGTTTGCCACGTATCAACCGCCGTATGCATAACAAGAGCATGACCTTTGATAAGCAGATTACTATTATTGGTGGACGTAATATTGGCGATGAATACCTAAGTAATGATAAAAACAGCCAATTTGCAGATTTGGATGTTTTACTGATTGGTAGAGTAGTCGCAGACATTGATAACAGCTTTACCAGTTATTGGTCATCGCCACTATCATTTGATATCGAAACTCTAGTCACCGCTGATGATAGCGCACCGTCTGATTTTTTATCAGCGTTAGACAAACTTGGTTTAGATGACAAAAAGTCAGAAAGCGATTTAACGATTTATAAAACAGCAATCGAAGACTCAACGATAGACAGCGATTTGATCAATAAGCGTGTGCCCTTTCGTTGGACAGATATGCAGTTTTTGAGTGATGATGTTGGCAAACTGACAAAAGCTGTCCCTGCTGACACCAATTTGGTGCATCAACTACGGACATTATTAGGTACACCAACCAAGCAGCTAACGATTATCTCCTCTTACTTTGTGCCTACTAAAGACGGCGTCAATACTCTAGTAAGACTGTCCGAAGCTGGTGTTGATATCAAAATCTTAACCAATTCGTTTGATGCAACCGACGTAACAGCTGTGCATTCTGGCTATAGCCAATGGCGTCCTAGCCTGCTCAGTGCCGGTGTCAAAATCTATGAGCTAAAATCGACTGCTTCTGAAGAACAACGTGAAAATAAGCTGTGGAAAGCGCGCAGTCAGTCTTCAACCAGCCTACATGCAAAGACTTTTGCGGTTGATGACCACCAAGTATTCATTGGCTCATATAATGTTGACCCTCGATCTGCCAATATCAATACCGAAATGGGTGTGATTATCAATGATGATGAGCTAGCGAGACAGTTGCATGGTGCACTTGGTGACGATTTATTAAGCAAAGCTTATGAAGTAAAGTTATTAGACAATGGCAACCTGCAATGGCAAACCATGGAAAATGGTAAAAAAGTGGTTTACGATTCAGAGCCGCGTGTCGATGTCAGTGACCATGTTTGGCTTACTATCATGTCATGGTTACCTATTGACTGGCTATTGTAGCGCTCATACTTGATGATCCTCGAAATAACTATTTAGAGGTAAATTAAAATGACTGAGTGATTGATTTTCGCTTACTCTCAGAACCCTTGTAACTTAGACATCTGTTTCATATATTAGCTCCCAAACCTTTATTTTTTCGACAAATCATTATCTATTTATACTGATTTGTCGTTTTTTATTATGGCCGGTTATCTAGATAATAACCGGCTTAACGAATGCCTTTATATATGCGTGATCTATTATGCCTTCCCGTTCCCAATATGCACTGATGTCTTCTAGAGACAGAAATACAGTAATGTTTATCTGCTTTAGTAGTGCAGTGGCGTTTTTTGATTTTTTGATTTATTTATATATCTCAGATATTGTGGCGGCCGCTTTTTTTCCTGCTAACATCGACCCGACTATTACAAAGATACAAGGGCTTGGACTGTTTACGATTGGCTATTTCGCACGCCCGATTGGTGGCATTGTTTTTGGTCGTTATGGTGATATAAAAGGTCGCAAACCCATACTACTAATCAGTATATTAGTCACTGCACTCAGCCTATTGGCAATGGCGAGCTTACCTACTTACGCACAGTGGGGATTGATTGCACCCATACTCTTTATCACTTTACGATTTATACAAGGTATGGCATTTGGTATTTATGTACCACTCGCTTGGATTTTTGTAGCAGAGCATGTGCCACGGCTGTACTCGTCCGTCGTCTGTAGTTATGTCAGCGCCAGTTTCTATGTAGGGGTATTATTCTCTAATGCCTTTTTTCTTTGGCTGACCAGTTCCATGACGACGGCGCAATTGGCTGATTACGGTTGGCGTTTACCATTTTTCATCGCGGCTGCCTTGAGCCTTATGCCATTATTGGCATGGCGATGGATCGATGAGTCGCCGTTTTTCCTTGAAATGAAAAACTCGCAACCAAACGACTATGTTGCCAAACCATTCCGCCTACTCTTCAAGCACTGCAAACATTCACTATTTATTGGTATGATTCTCACGCTTATTGTTTCTAGCGTAACGACTGTGGTCGTACTCTTATTGCCTGATTTGATTGAGATGCACTTTACGTTAGATAGCGACCTGTTCGGATTTTCACACAGTCTAGGTATTATATTCATGATTTTTGGCTGTATTTTTTATGGAATAATTTCTAACCATCAAAATTTTGGTAAAATTTTGACCATTGGTTCTATTCTATTAATCGTCCAGATGCTGGCATTCTTTTATCATCTACAGTCGAGCGGTGACTACATCCTCATTATGTATGCGCTGTTAGGATTTTGTGCTGGCATCATTGGTATGATACCGGCCATTATTTTGCAGTTATTTCCAACCAATGTCAGACTCACAGGAATGGCTTTTTGTTATAATATAGCCTACGGCATTGTCGGGGTGTTAGTGCCTTTCGGGCTTGGCTATGCCACTCTTTACGTGGCTTTCTCACCAGCACTCTACATTGCGTTCATCGGTTTTATTGGAATAATAATGGGCATTTACTTCTATAATTTGCCCGAAGCCAAAAAAATCGACCAGATTATCTAGATCGGGATATTCATTAAAATGTTTATACCATTATTTGGTATAAACATTTTTGTACTAAACCCCACACCCTCAAAGATTAGAATATTAAGGCTTAACAATCATGGTTGATATGACCAATAAAAGACTCTCTGTCGCACCAATGATCGACTGGACAACCACAGATTATCGGTACTTTGCACGGCTCTTTAACCCGCATGTGTATTTATATACAGAGATGATCAGTACGGGTGCCCTAATACATGGCAATCGCGCACGGCATCTACGCTTTGATACGCAAGAGCATCCGTTAGTGTTGCAGCTGGGTGGCGCTGACAATAGCGAGATGACTCAATGCGCTGAATTTGCACAGCAGCATGGCTATGATGAAGTCAATATCAACGTTGGTTGCCCATCAGATCGCGTACAGCATAATAAGATAGGCGCTTGCCTAATGGCAGAGCCTCATACGGTTGCAGACTTGGTCAAACATATGCAAGCAGCAGTCGATATTCCAGTAACGGTTAAGCATCGCATCGGTATTGACGACTTTGACAGTTATGAGTTCATGGTAGATTTTGTGCAGGCCATCGCCGAAGCTGGCTGTACGCGATTCATCGTTCATGCACGTACTGCGTGGCTACAAGGGCTTAGTCCTAAGCAGAATCGCGAGATACCACCACTCCGCTATGAAGATGTGTATCGCCTCAAACAAGACTTTCCAGCACTCGATATTGAGATTAATGGTGGGATTGACACCATCGCTGATATTGAAACGCACTTGCAACATATCGATGGGGTCATGATTGGACGAGCGTTTTATCACAATCCTTACTTATTAGCAGAAGCCAATAGTTTATGGAGCGACGAGCCAGCACCTAAACGCTCAGAAATTCTATCGCAGCTTTATCCCTATCTCGAAGATCAACTCGCCAAAGGTGAACCGCTACCTACGATGACACGTCATTATCTAGGGTTATTTCAAGGACTTATGGGTGCACGTAAATGGCGTCAGGCATTGAGTGGCAAACCTCAGCTAACGATTGATGACATCAAACGCGCGGCAGATGAAGTCTTCTTATTGAATCCTGATATGTAATCGCTTTTATCATCGTAAGAACGAGCATAAAGATGCTTTAAAAAGTCAGAAAAAATCGCGGTTTATTTAAGCTCCTTGCGCCATATACTGCCACATCGCTGCACCGTTGTTAGCGATGTGCAATAGCATTGGCAATAATAACGACCCTGATTTGACACGTGCGTAGCAAAATACCAATGCTAATACGACAATGGTGCTGATTTCATAAATACCATACTGCACATGGATCACTGCAAATATCAAACTGGTCACAATACTGGCAACGATTGCGCCTCGATACTTTGTTGAATAAGAGGAATCAGCGAACTGTTCTGCGATAGCCGTCCATAAAATACCGCGAAAGACCAGCTCCTCATACAATGGTGCAACGATGACCATCGCAAAGACCAGCAGCCATACCGAACTGACAGATTGGTATAGCGGATCTACAAATACCAATGGCGTCTCATCGAGAAAATACGTCAGCGCCTGACTGGCAATCATAAATATCAATAGCAGCCCAGCCATTTTCAACCCTGCCGCAGATGAAAATGACTTTAGCGCCAGATACTGACGCACACTGCCTCCCCTCAAACGAATGACAGAGACAGTAATCGCTGTTATTAACACACAACCTATAATGATAGAGAGGCTCACAACCGTGCCATCATTACCGCCAAATAAGAATATATCGCCTACTGTTGCGTTTTGAGTGGCAGGTAACACTAGCTTGCCAGCGACATATATCCCTAATAACTGACTGATAAAAAACACTATCACCATGACTACCGTCAGTAGGAATGCACCCAAGTGTGAAAACAATGGTATATGGTTAAGCGATGCAGCTTGCTTGTGTGCGTCAGTAGCATTTTCTATCATAAAGTCGTTACTCAAAATTCTGTTTTCAGCCTATGTCTGTAAAAAAAATCAATAATAATTGGCGACTATTTTAACAGTTGCTGCTCAATCAATGACAATACTTGCAGCGATACAGAGTCAGGATGTTCAAGCGGGAACATATGACCACCTGCATGAGTAGTGTAAGGCACCCCTAACCGTGCCTGCACTTGCTGGGGGAAGTGACGTTTTAAGAATATGCTATCTTCACCAATAATCAAGGTAACAGGTGCCTTAGGACCACGATTTGGTGCCAACCAATACCAAGATGGATTGGTACGAAATACGGCAACTTCGCTCGATTTAGGAATGGCCAAAGTTACTTTACCGTCAGCACGTTGGTGTAAGCCATGGTCAATATAGCCTTGAAAACTGCGCTCATCAAAATTCTTAAAAAACCCTTTATGGCGCATCTGTTCATAAGCATCCGCTCGACTATCCCACACATCACGGCGGTGCTTAGAGATTCCAGCCGGTGATAATTTATCCATTAAACGGTTATTCATCAACGGCAATCTATCTGCTGTCTTTGCCAAATGCCATAGCAGACTGACCTTGCCATAAATCCAAGGCGGATCCATGAGAACCGCTTGCGCAAAATACTTGGGTTCGCGATACAATGCTTGCATGGTACACATTGCCCCAAGTGAGTGACCGACTGCCACTACTTGTGTGACGCCATGTTTCTCACAAGCACTTTTTACACTATCAATAATTTGATTTGTGAGACTACGCCAGTGATCATCTACGGGATAACCTGGAGTATCGCCCAGCATTGCAATATATTCAATCGTAAAAAACGCTGCTAAGTTCTCAAAAAATGGCTGATAAACAGCACTTGGCATACCATTAGCATGCGCAAAATGAATAACAGGTTTGTTTGTTATTTTAGAGATAGGTAAAGTGGCAAAGGTCTGAAAATTGCGTTCATCAGTCATAATAGGCTCTCATCGAATCATTATGGATAGCTTATGTGTCATTTATCATCATCAAATCTGACATATCTAATATATAAATAAGAAGGCTGAGCATAATCATACGCTCAGCCTTATCAATCATACACAGTAAATCTAAAATACAAAATGCTTAACGCATCTCCACATTGCCATCTTCTTTTGTTAGGACATCAAGATTGACACTAGAACCAATGCCTGCACCTAACTTAATAGCAAAACGATCCATAAATGACTCAAAAGGATCTGTTGGGCTGTAGTTAATCGCCGTATCAAGATCTAACTCTTTTTCTAAGCTCGCGATGCTGCCTTTCTTGTCTGCTAGACCAAGTTCGATAGACTGCTCACCTGTCCAAAATAGCCCTGAGAACAACTTATTCTGTTCAGGATTTTTTAGACGATCGCCGCGGCCTTCTTTCACTGCATCGATGAAATGCTTGTGCGTATTTGCTAATACTTTTTCGACATGACCTTCTTCATAGTCAGTCAATGGACGCGATAAGCTTAAGATATCTTTATACTCACCAGCGGTCAAAGTACGATCTTTTACGCCGACTTTATCCATCAAGCCTTCGATATTATAGCTCGACATAATCACGCCGATAGAGCCAACCAAACTTGATGGATTGACATAAATCTCGTCTGCTGCAGAAGCAATGTAATAAGCGCCAGAAGCACCAATATCACCAATCACTGCATAAAGCTTTTTGTCTGGGTACTCTTGACGCAACTCCATCATAGTCTGCCAAATTTCATCAGACTGTACAGGTGAGCCACCAGGTGAGTTGATATCTAGCACAACAGCTTTTGAGTTACTGTTTTCAAAGGCACGGGTCAGAGCTTCATTGACATCATAGGCATTGGCCACATCGCCGCTACTGATGACACCTTGCAGCTCAACCACGGCCAAATGTGGCTCGCTATTGTCGACTGCATCCATGCCTGTTGAGGCACTGCTGCAACCACGGCCAAGGGTCAAAAATATCAATAAGATATAACCAAAGGTCAATAATTTAAAAAAGATACTCCAGCGACGAGCGCGGCGCTGTTCAACCACACTAGCCAGCAATGTGTTTTCCAGCAGTCGCCACTCTTGTCCAGTCGGTTGGCTTGATTGCTGCATGGGTGCTGGCTGATTTGCCGAAGTGTCAGGACGTTTGTTAGGGTCTGGTGGCCAGTTGGGCATATAACTTCCTAAGTCAGAAACAATCTAAAACGATAAAAGAGATGATATAGAATATAAATGTAGTAAGAAGCTAGTTCTTACTCTCGACGCATTTGTAATGCAAGCGTCATTTATATTAATAGGTTGGTAAGTATGGTCGCATTTCCATTATGGTTCAATAGTATAACTGTGAAATATCACCATATTGTAACGCTAAGAGTATGAGCAATTTTTTGAAGGGTATTATTATAATTTAGTATGAGAATTTGCTCTGAAAGTTATCATCTATAGATAGTGCCACCGCTAGCGCTTTATCATCATAAGTCATAATTTCATTAATGCTTTGAAGGCCTAGTACATTGGCAGTTATATGCGATGTACTGTGTCCCAGCCATGTGATATTAGATGGCATTATTCTTTGATTAATGGTTATTGGCTCAGTAGTTATTGGATTAATGGGTGTTTGACCAGTGGCTGCTTGATCAAATAGTGGCTCCGTTGAACACAACAACTCCCACATCTGCCAAACACGCTGATGAGTATCTACATTCAAAACTAGACGTGATGTAGTCGCTGCTACGTTAGGCATCAAGGATGAAAGGTTCGATGGCAGTGTTTGTACAGCTGCAGGTAATGACCTGAGTGGATCAGCGGCATTATATTTTAGTACTTGTATTGGTAAGCCAGTGTCTATAGCGAGCGTGCAATCCCAAACACTTTCATCATCTATTGTGTGCCAACCTGTCAATGCTTGTATGGACAAGTCGCCATTCGGTAGCTGCCATGTTTTACCCTGCTCGCAACCTTGCACTTTAATATCTGACTTACTCTTAGATTGACTGGCAACCTTATATGAGCGCTGAAGTACAGACCAACGATCAAAGCGCCCTGCTTGCCAGTACTGATTGATGGGTAAATGCTGATTTAACTGGGCAACCGTCAGTGGTAATAGCTCAGAACTTATAGTATTAATATCAGCATGCTTATCATCCGTTGTCAGCGTATCCGTTAATCCAACTCTACCACTCTGTACGGTAATACCTTCTAGCTTATTAATCGATAAACTGCCCAATTGCTGCTCCAACATCGTCGAGAGCTTCTCTACCGTCAAGTTACTTGGCATCGTTCGTGTGGCTTTCGGTCTATGATCAGCTAAAAACAGCCAACTGACACTCTTATTATTAGTATTTTCAGGATTGGTAATAGGATATTGCAACAGAGCGGCGCTTATATATTGATCACCCGTCGGTAATATATATAACGTTGGCGTCATCGTGAGTGACTGCTGATTGGCATAGACCGTCATCATCAGCATAGTCAATGGCGGCAATACTAGCCAACGACTGATAAACCCTCGTGGTAACAGCCAAGGCAATATGCTCAGCAATACCATCAATAAGATAGCCATATTCACAGGTGTGTAGAGCCATGCTTCTGACAACGATGGTAATGACGTCAGCCATATCATTAGCTCATGCAAGCTCGCAACAATGGCACTGACGAGTGCCCAAATCCTATCAGCGATAGTAGGTGACAACAGATAAAAAAGCCCTGCCAGTAGATTGAGCGGTACAATCACCCAACCAAATAAGCTGATAGCAAATAGATTGATGAAAAGTCCCCATAGTACTCGTAACATAGAATACTGGTGACATTGCTCCAACCCTTTATTTATATACCCATAAGTAGATTTAACTTATGTCCATATAAAATCAATATTTATATGGACATAAATTCATAAATGTCACCAGTCTTCGATCTATATCAAGCATATATTTTTATCAATATTATAAAGTATTTGTTTTTCTAGAAGCACTAACTAACTACATCTATAGATCAGAATTTGTTGACATGGGACTATACATTACACCCATGTATAATTTTGATTGTTTTTTATGTTATTAGTAATTAATGCATATTTTTACGCAATTTATCTCTAAGTCATTATATTAATGGTCAAAGCGTAATTAATTTTTTGAATCTATCCTAATACTGAATAACTGACTTGCTCCAAAATATTCTAAGACGTTAAGGTTAAGTTAATAGCTGTTTGGTTGAATGTCTTAAATGTGTTTTGATCAATATAGCCACTCTTATAGTCTATTTTAAGTGGCACCATTACACTGGTCTATTTTGAATAGTTTGTTAATAGGTTTAAAGGATGTAATAACAAGTTCCCTCGGGATATATTCTAGCGATATACAATAAAGTCTAGTCTACGGCTCAAATGAGAACTTGGATCTCAATATCTAATGCATCACATATCTCATATGCCTTCTTGAGCGTAATATTTTTTTCGCCACGCTCGATGTTCCCCATATAGCTTCGGTCAATACCTGCCATTTCTGCCAATCTTTCTTGGGATATTCCTTTGCTTTTACGCATCTCACGGACACGCTTCCCAAAGGCAATCATGCGATCATCTGTTGTCATCTCATTAACCACTGCTAAAGATAGCAATACTCACAGCGGTAAGCTACAATATCCACGGGATATAATCGGTATTTAGAGGTGAGCGTGAAAACTAAACTAGAGTATCAGTCAGATATAACAGAAACTAATAAGCTGATCTGTGAGAGGTACTGGTTAAGAGAAGGCGATAAACGAAGTGGCTTTATATATACCTGTAGAGAGATAGGTCAAAAGTTTGATGTTAAGCATCAAGATATACCTAGTATCGTTAAAGTAAATGCTCATCTTGCCGTACTAGACTGCCAATGCATAGACTGCGGTACAACTAAGATTTGCTACACTCGTTCACAACTAATTCAATTAGATCTTATTAGATGGCGGTGTAATGATTGTCGGGAAGCGCTTCAAAAAAGAAGGGATCAAGAGTATTTAGAATATTGTATTAAACAAGACCGTTTAGCAGAAGAGCGAAGGCAGGCCACTCTAGAATACATTAATCAGTGCAGGAACATTCAGTTAAGCAGCATTCCTTCAATGACTGAGCTTAACGATGTGGATAAGCTGTTACTTGCAGCAACTGTAGAGAGTATAGGAGCAGAGAGTCTAAAGACTATAGTCTCTCTACGTGACAATTTATCATTACCTTTATCACCGTTCTCTAAATTAGATGAAGAGATACTACATCATCTCTTTAACCGAAATCTGCTCATACTAGCTCCTGAAAATAGCTACGAATACGTAACCGTCAACGAAGAACAGGAGTTAGAAATAGACTTCTATCAAGCGATTTTTGAGTTTGCTTATAGTATTGAGAATCTTACTGAAATATTGATAAACTCTAAATCTAAAAAAAATACCAGTGCTCTAGTAGCGGATAGTCAATTTAAGAGCTGGTGTGAAAAGTTACAGCTAGGAGAGTGTTTAAGCTACCTGATTACTAGGTCAAGACTGAACTATCTAGCACCGCCTATTGGCGACAAGCTAATTAGTATTCTCAGATCATGTTTAGCTGAATGCGCTGTATCAACCATGCATTATGTAATTTGGAAATCTGTTGAAAATGCTGCTGCATACGTGCAAAAACCAGGTATTACTCGAAGACATGCTTCAAACTCTATTTCTGGTAATATAGAAAGAGTATTCGGTAAAATATATAGTGGTAGTTGGAATCGCAATAAATCTTTTCGCGATGCTAGCCACCCTCAGTCTGCAATGGCTAAAATATTTTTTGATTATGTATTTGGAGTAGATGACGGTGGTTTTCACTACACTATTGATGAGCTATTTAGTCCATATAGCTCTCAGAGAGCTTTAGAGCAAGTCAGTTATGCAGCTCTAGGAAATGCTAGAAGCACTAATTATTCAGTCACAATAGCTCTTGATATCAAACAATCATGATTTACCGATGTCTAAATCATTAATACAATTAAATGAGCCAAATAAGGTATATCAGTAAGAGAAAGATTGTCTAGATAGAAGACTATATAATTTGCTGAGCAAATTTGTTATTACTAATAGGAGCTAGTATGGAAGACTCTAAATTTGAAGAATCAATTACTGATGATCGTCCTATTCTCGTTAGCCAACAAGAAATAGAAGAACGACGCCGTATTATGGCTATTACTTCGGGCAGTTTCGCAGTAGACAACCTTCCTATTAACCCAGATACTCAGCACATCTTCAAAGACTATGAGGAAGGTAGAATCGCAACTATCAAAGACGTAGAGGCGCTACTACACGCCCACTATACTAAGGTAGCGCTAGGAGATGATTAATCAACATCTCTTCTTTTACTAAAGCCTCAGTATAATACTTATTACTCGCTAACGATTTTCTCATGCAGGTGGGTATGATTTCTAATCCTCCATGCGCTTGTGTCTGAGATAAGTCATATAGCCTTCATCCAACCTTTCTGCCACCTTACTAGCAAAAATGCTTTCATCCTCACCAATTTGTCTTTCAACATAGAAATTTTTACTATTAGAGAAAACCCGTGAATTATCATCTAGTCGATTAAAGCTAAAACCGTTATCCGGTTTAAAGTCGATTGCTATTAAGCGGCTTTGATCTTCAATTGATCCATTGCCACTTATAACGTTACCGCTTAGGTCTAAAGCAGCACTCTCACTCATTATTAACTCAAGATAATGACAGCCTTCTACCTTGATTTTAGCCATAGTATCTTCAGTCAAACAAATTAAGTCACTTTCATTGATACTCTTTGAAGCAGATTTCATGTGCAGTTCAACGAAACACGAGCCTCTTGTCACAATGCTTGATAGTTTCTTAAGATTTATGAATATCGGGACATTTTCTGCTAATGACTCTTTCTTTATAATATGAAGGCCAGCAATACTGAACTTTGTTGAAAAGACTGTAAAAACTAGCATGGGATATTTTAAGCAGAAAGCTTAATGATAGTGATTCACATTGACGGTTTTGTAGTCATTGAATCCATATCTAAAACTAGTAGTTCTATACCTGTATAGCGCATCGATCACGAATAGAATATGTATGCTAGGTATACCATGAAGTACACTGAAGCTATTTCATCGAGTTAAAACGTTGATACCAACTGCCTACAGTCAAGTGTTCAGGTCCTCACTAAGAAACCATTCTTCTTCCCATAAGAAACGTTATATGATTAAAGCTAAACCTATATGATAAGCAATATTTAGAGAAGCAGATAGAATAGTTAATTTCCTCTTACGCAGGGGTGACAAACGGACAGATATTAGAGAAACTTATCTTAGCAGTGGAATTGACAGTTTGAATGGTAATATAGCAAAAGAAAAATACGAATATATTTATATAAAATTGTGAGGAAAAAATATGAAGTTAAGTAAAGCTCGAATTCAAAACTATCGCAGTATTATTGATACTGGTGAATTTGAAATTGAAGACCTAAAAACTATAATGGTTGGCCCAAATGAAGCAGGGAAAACAGTTGTACTAAGAGCCTTACAACAGTTAAATAAACCTGATGAAGTGGACGGATTTGATATATTAAGAGATTACCCACGCTCAAAATATAATGATATTAGTTCTGGAAGAGTTTTAGCTGAAGATACTATTGTAGTAACAGGTTGGTTTAAACTAGACGAAGCTGACAAAGCTGACATTCCAACAGAATTCCACAACTGTGTATATAAAATAGAGAGAAGTATTGATAATCAAAGTTATCATTCTATAGAAAATGGACCGTCACCCACCTGTTTTTCAGATATTAGAAATGACTTATCAAGATTAGTATCACATTTAGATAAGCAGTATTTTGTCGAAGACCCAATTGAAGAGATGAAGAAACCAAGTAATATTTTAAATGTAATCACTAAGGAATGGGAAGACTCTACTGAGATATCAGGAGCTAAATCCAGTGCTTTAGTTCAGTTTTTAGATAACTATTATGCTCTAATTCAAGAAGACAACACTAAAGAAGAAAAGAGACATGAAAACTTAAGAGCTAAAGCAAAGATTGGTGAAATGTCCGATATAGTCCTTAATCTCCTTGACCAAAAAATGCCAGTTTTTATTCTTTTTAATAATTACTCAAAGGTAAAGCCATTAATTAACCTAGAGCATTTATATAAAAGGTCAGAGGGTGGTTTATTAGATGATAAATATTATGATTATGGGAACTTATGTCTTTTAAAACTATTAGGATTCAATGTAAAAGAACTGTCTGACTTCGGTAATATTCCAGTCCCACGTGCTAATGATCCGAAAGCATTGAAGGAATACCAAGATAAATTAGATAATAGAAGTTATTTACTAAATGCTGCAAGCATTCACCTAACGAAAGAAATTCGAAAAGTATGGATGCCAAACCCTAATAGACCAGAAGCAGATAAATTAAGAGTAACAGCTGATGGTCAGTACTTGAAAGTTGTTGTTGAAGATGATATGGGTGTCGACATTGAGTTGGATCAACGATCAGAGGGCTTTCAATGGCTTGTATCGTTTTTTATAATTTTCTTTGCAGAAGCTGCGGATAAACACAAAAATGCCATTCTTCTTCTAGATGAACCAGGCATGAGTCTACATGCCTTGAAGCAGCGGGATTTTAGAGCAACAATATCAAGACTAGCGGAACAAAACCAAACTATCTATACCACCCACTCTCCATTTCTAGTAGGACCTGACGAACTAAATATCGTCAAAGTTGTAGAAATGAAAGATCGTAGTGACGGTACTAAAATACATAATACAATTAATTCAAGCGATCCAGCTGCCCTGCTCCCTCTCCAAGAAGCATTGGGATACGATTTAGCTCAAAGTTTGTTTACGCAAAAGAAAAATTTAATTCTAGAAGGGCTAACAGATTACTGGTATATAGAGGCAACGTCAGCACTTTTACGCGTAAACAAGATAGTTGACTTGAACGATAAGATCTCTCTAGTTTTCGCAAATACAGCTGGAAAAGTAGTCTATTACGCTACCATATTACATGCTCAAAATTTGAAAATTGCAGCTCTACTTGATTCTGATAGTGCTGGAGATCAAGCAGCTACTCAAGATAGCTTGGTATATACACTAGGTAATAAAAACATCCTTCGAACTAAAGACTACTGTCAAAACGTTACTTCTCCAGAGATAGAAGACTTGTTGAGAGATACACTTATCAAGATTGTAGAAACTGAATATTCAATTGATTGTAAGCCGATAGCAGACTCGCAGCCAAAAAGAAATATTGTAAGCATATTTCAATCACAAGTTTCCGGTTTTTCAAAATACGACTTAGCCAAACATTTTATTAAATGGACTAGGAGTAATGATGCTTCAAATCTTACAGAAGTCGAGATAAGTAATTGGACTATGCTCATTGAAAATATTAATAAAGTACTAAAGTGAGCTAATCATTTAGGTATGTACGGATAGGGTGCATTAAAAAATTAGGATCTTTTTTAATGCGCCCACCCATTTCATCAACTTATACCTCAACGGAACCACTTCAACCCATTATCATTAGTCTATACTCAAACAGTGAAGTCATTAAACGATAACCTAACTATCGTTAGAGTTGTTTTTATCATTAAATGATAGCGTTATCATTGAACATTTATAATTAACTTTAAATGATAGGTTGATGATATAACAGTCAGAATATATGTGAGAGCTAGCACCAAAGTTCAAGACGTTAAGAGAACCTTAAGCAATTTGATTAGCTTTAGCAAAAGTTATGATGATAATCACATTGACTACGTTGAGCACTTCAGTGGTACAAAGTTAGATAGACCAACACTTACTCAGTTACTTGATGATGCTAATCAAGACGATATATTGCTTGTTGAGAACGTAGATAGGTTAAGCAGATTATCCCAAGATGACTTTGGTGTATTAAAACAAAGAATCAAAGATAAAGGCTTACGTCTTGTAGTAGTTGACTTACCTACAACTCATACAATCAATGCTGGCATAACTGGTGAGGTTCTAAACGTAGTAAACAACATGCTGATTGATTTACTGGCTACGATGGCTAAACTAGATAACGACAAGCGCAGAGAGCGTATTAAGCAGGGATTAGTTAACAGCGGTTACAAACTATCAGGTAAGAAAGCTAAGGCGTGCAGTGTTGGGGGTTGCTACCGTTTATCGAGTGCTGAAAAAAGGGCTGAACATATAAAGCATTTATGAGTATTCATCCATAGATCATGATATGGATCATAAACTTATTTTTATAGCTCTTTCATAATAAACTCAATAATATTATTTTTCCTCTTTTGAATTAAGTACTTTGTCCAAACCTTTTTTTCTATCGTCATCCTTTGAATTTCTCGTTGCTGCTCCAAATGAGTATAGCTGTCACGTTTTTCCCAAAAAGGTCTGTTTCCAACCGAGCAATTATGTGATTTTGAGAGCAATAAATAATTACCTAAACAATCGATAAATTGATTGTTAAAATCATCATCATAATTGTCATATCCAGCTTCTGGGTTTTCTGTTTGCGGAGCAATGTGTTCTAATTCAGGTTTCAATATCTTGTCAAAACGTGTAACTGTATAACCATTTTTTCCAATACTTTCTAGATGGTTTTCATACTTCCAAAGCAAGTATTTTGCTGTTGAATAATTAATTTTACCCTGAATTGAGCGTTCTAGTGCCTCATTATTCCAATATGATGACCACCAAGAGTCTGAAGAAACAGATTTCATCCATTCTATTCGATCAATAATAGGTTTGATATTGGAACTATCAATCTTAAATTCTTGATAAACTTTGTTTAGGCGTGAAGTCAAATCTGCTCTTGTTCCAATAAGTCTATGACGTAAAATCATTGATTCTAATTGCTTACATAGTTGGTTGATTTGGTTGATTGGTAATCCAAATTTATAGGCTTTAATTATAAAAGGCATGGCGATACCAGTACCGCCAAGTGTCATCAGCGAATGAATTTCAATATTCTCTCTTTCATCTTGTTTCAAGAAAGTAGTTAAGCTTTCAAAGCTTGTATCGAGAGATTGTGTAAAAGATTTGATAAAAGAAGTTGAGTTTTCTTCCGCTAACACCTTGTTAATTTTATCATCAGCATTAGATTCCCAAAGAGAGTTAAAGTGAACTCGAAGAGTATAAGCTAATACATCATCTTCCTTAATACGGTACTCTATAGATGAAATGCATTTGTAAATTTTTTCAAATCGCTCTTTAATTTCGTCGAGTAAGCTTTCCTTTTCTTCGTTACCATATAGATGTATATTAAACATAAATTGAGCTTTAATAACTTCTAAGTTAGAGGGCTTTTTGCCTCTATTATTTTGAAAGATGAACATTTGGATTGCTTCAGACTCATCTTTTACGGGATGAGTTGTACAAGATGCATTTTGAACTGTATTTAACATTTTTAATAAATATGTCTCGTTTTTACCTACTAAATATGAATTAAAGAAATTAAAAGCTGCCACTATACGTTTAGCAGATTCTGTTGAAAGCCCATTGTGATCTTTCTTAGTTTGATCAATTACATAATCTTTAAAAAGCTGCTTATCATAATCTACCGTTTCAAAACGATAAGTTGACTTTCTAATAATCGTATCTTCTTTCAAAATTTCTTCATCCTCAGTTAGCGATCGAAGAGATTCAAGCTTTTTAAATAAAGTTGAAAGAAAAATAACAATTGTTGTTAGTCTCTGTTGACCATCAATTACACCAAATTTACTTTCTGGCTTTTCTTCGAAAAGAAAATGTCCAAAATAATATTTTGATTTTGTGTTACTTCGGTTATAGTCTTCTAGGTCAGATAAAAAAACGTTTATTTGCTTCGGTGGGTTAGAATTTTCAAACTCTGTCTCCCAAGAATAAGCTCTTTGATATGTTGGTACAAAAATTCGATTGCCTGATAACATCTGTTTGATTGTAGTCGATGCTTCCATATTTCTATAAGCCCCTAATTAATATGCGTTTTAGTAGTATAGTCAACCTAAAATAAGGTTTATATATCTAAATGAAATTGATAATTTCATTATGTACTTAGAGTAAATTAAGTCTATGGAAAACTGATATATAAAGTGATAAGCAATTAGATAAAGCGATAAAAGTCATTAGCTCTTCACATTTTGAAAAAACTCACTTTGTTGAAGTGCTGCACTTCTTCGATCACCATGATCAACTAGCCAATCAATAATTTTTAAGAACTTTTGTCGTAACTCTATCGGCATAGATTGATCTTTTTCTATAAAAGCTTTTATAAGACTAGATATTTTTTCGTATACTTGGTCATTCCAGTTCAATAGCTCATCTAATAATATTAGTTCTAAGATTTGATCAGCATAAACATTTGATGGATAGTTTTGTACAGACCTCTCACACAATTTCAAGAATAATTGAATGATATATTCGACCCAACCCACAGCTCTTATATATTTATCAATTATAGGTAAAATTATAGAAATTTCAGACCAATCACCATTCACAAACCTACTTGCTAAAGGCATATTCTGATCAGTTGATACAAACATTAATGATTTTGCAATCTTAGGTAAAAAAAGCCCTGAAATATGTCCAGCTCTATGGCTTTTTTTATCAAAACACGGTGCACTTAAAAAACGATCCAAACATAAGTCTAAAATATCTAATGCATTACTTGGTACGCTTTTTACATTATAAATATAACGATAAATATAATCTTCAATAAAAGGATAAAGTAACTCCCAACAAGCATCAGTTTTTAGACTAAGCATTGGTACAAGGAATCGATATTGTATTTTTTCATCAGAAGATATTCCAATAACTCTAGCTAAAGTGCTAGATAGACTATGATTCCATTCATAAATAATATCTTTACTTTCAAATCTCTGACCTTTTTCAAACCAAGAAGGTTCTTGTTTTTCTATCGTCCATTTTAGACAGCTTTCTAAAAAATCGAGAATATAGATTTGAGAGTAGTTATAAAGTAAGTCTTCAGGTAGAAGTTCTATAACTTTTTCTGCGAATTTATCATCCCAACGATTAACTGATTTTACCCATTTTTGCTCATTTTCATCCTCGTGCCACCGTTGATTATAGGCTTCTGTAATTTTTCTTTTACTATTCTTATTACGTTGAATTGTTTGTTCGTCTAACTCTACCCAAGGAGCACCAGGTATTGGTAGTACACACCACTCATCTTGTGATTTAAAGTAATTATTGATATTTTCATGTATATAATTCAGTTCTTGTTCTGCTTCTGGATATTCATCTAATCGATGTATCCGATTTTTCAAATTATTTTTACATAGAGCAAATGAAAGGTATATAGCAGCCCAAGTGAGCTTAGGATGTATTTCAAATAATTTAAAACATTCTTCTAACGCCACTAATGAAATTTCATGTGATGGACTTGCTACAATATCTAAAAGATCCTTGATAGTTGAATCATCAAAGGACTCCTGAATAATTTCATTCACTAAAGCCTTTACAAGAAACTTCTTTGGGTGAAAAGATAAGGATGCAGGTGGGCAATCTATTTCATAAAAGCTGTATGGTAGTTGGACTACTTGACTAATGATTTTACGTGCCCATTCCAAGTCTTCCTCGTTACTATCTACTCTAAAGACTAAGACCATGGTAGCTAATGCACTAAAAGCACTTTGCTTCGCACTTTCAAATATATATGAATCATTATGGACATCACAAGATTCAAAGAACAAGCCTTCTTCTTCTATACTTTTTAAGAATTCAAAGACAGATCGTATAGTGTAGTTATTCTGAATTTCATTAGCTTCTAATGATTTTTCAGACCATAATCCAATTTGAGAGCATATTGAAAAAATATTTAGTTGTTTATACTTTTTAGATTCGGCTTGCTTTCGATCATGAGGATGGTTAAAGCTAATTTGATTCTCAGCGCCTTCTTGGTAAGAGTAATTATCAAAATTAATATATTCAGCATAAAAATCAGCACGTTCTTTCAGAAAATCAATACTAGAATCCTCTGCCTTATCCTTTTCAAAACTAAAAGGAAGATTTACTTTGAAATCAGATAATTTATCTTTCGTAAGTTCATGAAATTTAGGATCTATAAAGTAGTTTCTCAATAAGAATTTTAAACTTGATTTATGACCTTCTCTATTATAGTTATTTCTAACTGCTTCAATGTCTTTTTGATATCCTGTTTGAGCTGTGAAAGATGTTAAAGTTAAACTCGGTTCCTGTGAGTCTTGCTGAAATCGATACATATCTAATTCTAAGACTTTAAAATTAGTAACAACTGGAAGTATAGAACTAGAAATAATTTGCTTATTTAAAGCCAAAACACACACTACACTTAGAATTGCTACTGATTCATGTTCTGATGTAATTTTTTCAATAAGTTCATCAAAATCTCGACCCTTCTCTAGTTGATCGAAACACCAATTTTCTAACACCATGTAGGCTGATGAAATAGCATTATTTATCCAAACAGGTTTTTTCCAGATATATTCCTTTTCATTTCCCCAAAATTCTTGAACTCCCCAAGGGAATTCAATGATAGTGGGTAGAGGTACTTGTTCAGAAATTTCACATAGTTGTTTCCACGCTCGAATAGCATGGTTAGATAAGTTACGTATTAGCTGTAATCCATCATCTTCTGAATGGTTTAATAATGGGGAAAATGGTTCTTTTAGAGGGGAACTTGGATAGAAAATTCTTGACTCATATTTGATCGATAAATTTTCCCAATCGCTACTCTGTATCTGTTGATATGGTGACTGATGTAAGTACAATGCACGACGATCAATATTTGATTGTTCATTTCTGGATCTTTCTTCTTCAGGCTTAGCCAATAACTCTTGAAAATATTGATTAGCTCTCTGATATTCCGTCTCTTCACGCTCTATACATGTTTTAGGCAGTTCATCTAGTAAAAATTTTAGAGTAAGATCAACAAGTAATTTTGGATGATGCTGAGTAATAATAGAAGAAGCGCCTACTATGTGAGCGTAGATTTCCTTGGACACTTCACTTTGTGAAAGTAAGAAATTTAGATAACTTTCAATATAGGATGGCTCTGATTGAATTGAAACTATAATTAAATTAATTAATTCCAACTGAAAATCTTGTAAGTTAACTATCTGCCCCCAATTACTAGGCCTTTCTTTTTCAGACATCTCTAAAAGCCATTGAATTGATATATCTAATACCATTTCCGACACTTTATTTGATGGGATATGGATACCTACATATTGCCAAACCTCAAAGTTTTTTAATATTTTAGGATAAACCTTAGGCGTAGTGCTTGGAATTACTTTAACGATATACTCTAAGAGTGTTTTCCACAGTAAAACATCAGATGGCCAAGGATATTGGATAGCCATCTCTAATTTATCAGCCTGTTGTAAGAATATTGGATTGGCTTTTGTCTTTTCTGCTTGAAACCATATTAATAATTTATTAAAAAGATCAAAATTATTTTCGAGTAAGGCTTCTGTATACTTGTTACTCAACTCGATGAACTTAGGATGTCCTATTGGTCCAATTACCCATGCTCTTAACCATTGAGATCTTAGCTCTTTAAATTTTGGATGTAATAAATGGTCATTCCACTTTCCATCAATAAATTCGCGTTGAGCAAGTAACTCTACAACTCTAGCTATAAAAGGAGGTTGTCCAAAGTCCTCTATTTTACTTAGCCATTCTTTTCCTTCTTCCAAAAGAATATAAAGTAAAGACCATTCAAAAAATATATCATGTGTAAAATCAACGGTAGAGCTTTTAGTATCTACACGAATTATTCCATCTACTACTAAGCTGTCTAATGCGTCTATTGACCGAATATCTCTGCGTTTGACACCATTACTGAGATTTTTAGACTTTATTTCAGAAATAGTTTTTAATAAATCTTGTCTATTATAAATAGCTTGACCTGTTGCATCAAACCCTCCTCGTTCCCACCATTCAACTATTAATTCAGATTCAGATTCAGATTCAGATTCAAAACCATTCGCATTCAGACTTGTTAAAACTTTAGCAAAAAATGGACGTCTGATAATATCTTTTACTTTACTATCTCTGAGTATCATTCCACTAATGCTAGGGATTTTTTGAGCTAATTCATTACATTCATCATCATTTAAAATATCTACGTCTAGGGTTTGAATGGGTGTATCCTTCAAGAGAGTACCAACCCATACTTTTAATGGTTCAAGTCCCGTATCTCTTAAAGTGGTAACAATTTTCCAATTAGTCAAAGCGCTATTATTGAAAACTGTATGAATTAGTTCTTCAATAATAGGTTTGCTATTTTCACTAATTCTATCGATGCCATCGATAAATACAATTGGAACTCCTCCAACAGCTTCCAAACTTATTAACCACTCTGAAATTGAGAAACTAGGTAGTCCATTCCTATGGACATATTCTAGCCAGTTATTACTTCCAATAAGTTGATTTGATTTTATGAATAAAAATGGAGAGTCTTCGACTTTAGACTCTATGATTTGTCTTAGCAGTACTGACTTTCCTGTACCTGATAAGCCCGTAATTTGTATAAATCTACCTGAATTTAATTTTTCTTCAAATTCCATGTGTAAAGTGGGTCTAGATAACTGAATCCCATCAATCGTATTAGCAACTAACTCTAATTTTTGTTGGCTAATGTCTCTAATTCTTCGTACTTCCGGGATGTAAAATCTATGATCAAAAACTTCACATTCAAAAAAGGTATTAATTCCATTAAAATTTAAGTCGTCAAGACTTTCTGCTCCAAAATCATTGTGATTTTCATTATGAATGATAAGTGCTTTGGCTGTTGGGTGATTTTCATGATTTGTAAAAACTACTGAACCTGAAATTCCTTGAAAATTATCCTCTTTTTCTATTAAGTTTGGGGCTGGGTTTGAATATAAATTATAATGTATGATTGTATCAATGACTCTAGGTGTATCAAATACTAAGCTTGTCACTCCTGATTCTAAACTATTAAATCCAAAAGCTACGTAGTGTTCACTATAACTTTTTTCATTAATTATTAATTTCTCAGAAGCATTTTTAGTTACATTTATAATTACTAAGTCTTTTGCTTTCTCATAGTAAATTTTTTCTATTTGAAGAGTAGACCCATCGCTATTATTTAATAATTTAATTTTTTTGGTATCAAATTCTTGTGGACAGAATCTACAACAGTCTTTAACCTCATTCTTTATAAGATCACAAGCGTTTCTTAACTCACAAATACTATGCTTAGAGGTAATAACAAAGGATTTTTGGTCATCAAAAGACTTGAAAAAGTATCCACTGGATTCACTATGCAATGTTTCAACTTGTATAAGGTTATTTGTATTCATAGTAAATCGTATTTACACCATCAGTAGGAGAGGTTTCATTAATATCGAAGTTCAGGTTTTTACATTCTTCAATTTTTGCTAGTAATTTAGAACTATTAGAGCTTAAATGAATAGCTGGATTACTATCCAAACTTAATATTCTAGCTAAAGTTATATTATTAGGATGATTATGATTTGTCTCATTATTTGCACATATAATATATTCAGACTTTCCAATAAGCTCTAGTAATTCCGTACTTGTATTTCGTTCACTGCCATGGTGTGAAACCTTTACCAAATCAAATTTATGATTTTCAAACCCTGCAATTTTCAGACCCTCAATGACATCTTCAGCGTGGGCATCACCTAGGAAAATTCCAGTAAATCCTTTATATTCTATAATTAAACTAATACTTGATTTATTAGTAACTGAAGGATCATTTTTTAAAATATCTTCATCCAATTTTATTATTTTTAATGCTTCTCCTAATGTTACTTCTTCAATTCCCGTACTTGAAATTTGTTTTTGCCTTTTTTTCTCTTCTTTAATAATAGAATTATTTAGCATTTTTTCTAGAGTGGCAACTGTTGGTGTTATTGCAGTTAATTTGATATCCCTATGCATAAAAGACACAGAATCTCTTGTTAAGCATTGAACTTGAATTCCTTTTTCTTCTAAAAGTTTCTTTCTGAGAAGATGATCTTGACTATATGAAATCTGTTTCTGTGCACTTTTGACAATATTTGGAATATCTTGAAGACTATTGAAAATAATAGTACCAATTTTAACATCTGTATCAAGTAAGAACTTATATCCCCCAATGTGATCATCATCATTATGAGTGACGACGGCTATATCAATAGTACCATGTTCACCTAAAAGCTTCTCTATATTGGCAAGCACACCCCTACGAACCTTGAATGATTTTGGACCACAATCAATCAATATTTTCGAATGATCGAAATCAATAAGGATACAATCTCCATGAGCTGCATCTATTACATGAATTTTTAACATTTAAGACTCGCATGGGAAGTAACGATTTTTAGGTATTCTATCTGCTTTCATTAAGAATGAAACCAAATTTTAAATTAAAATCACGAAGTTATTTTTTTATTATTTATTAATAATTACCTAACAGTTTGTTTTATATGTATTTTTATAAAAAACTATTAGGTAAACATAAAACCAGTAAGGTACTATAAAGCACTCTGTCTATATTTCTATAATGGCAATTATCTCTAGGTCTTACAGGTTAAAGATCAACATACTAGTCGCAATCTGACTCTCAACATAATAATGAAAAAGAATGCTTAGGGTATGGATTAACGGAAAGATTGTCTACCGTAAAACTAGCGGAAGTTCATGAGTTGATACATAACCAATCGTGCTATGTAGACGAGCCTTATTGAACTAGTCTACCCATTCAAGGGTTGCCAGTTCCACAGCATTAACGCCAGTCCAGTTCTGCTTTAAGTAATGAATTACTTCAGCCTTATAAAGCCCATTGACCGTTTCAGTTAATGCGTTGTCGTATGAATCACCAGTCGTGCTCACAGAGGCAATAACGCCAGAGTCAGTCACCCTAGAAGTGTAGCGAATGGAATACTGAACCCCTCTATCGCTATGATGAATCACATCTTTGGGGTTATTTCTGTCTGTTATCGCTTGATTTAACGCTGCCATCACCATACCGTTATTCATACGATTAGATACTTTCCAGCCGACGATAGCGCGAGCAAACACGTCAACAATAAAAGCGATATACACCCAGCCGCTCGTTGTCTTGATATAAGTGAAATCCGCAACCCACAGCTGGTTAGGACGATGAGCATTAAAGTTACGATTAGCTAGGTCATCTGCGCGCTTTTGGTCATCAAGACTGTGAGTTGTTATTTTCCCCTTACCACGCCAAACAGCCTCGCAGCTCATACTGACTCATTAACCGCTCTACCGTACAACGAACCACATGAATGCCATCCGCTTTCATCTGCTGCCAAACCTTACGAGCACCATAACGGCATTTGCTATCCTGCCAAATATGTTTAATTTCGCTGATGTAATAATCGTCATGCTGTCTGCGCAGTGAGCGCTTGTGTGGGGTGTCGCTTAAGTCTTTAGCGCGATAATAAGTTGATGGGGCAATCGTTAGCACTCTACAGATTGGCTCGATTTTATAAAACTACTTGTTATCGTCGATGAAGCTGATCATCACTTGAGTGGACGGCCCGTCTCCGCCTGGGCGAAAAAATCGGTAGCCTTCCTGATGATTTCATTGGCTTGTCTGCACTCGCTTTCGAGCTCCTTTATCCGTTGAGCTTGGCTTTGAGTTTGTACCGAGGCAGGAATGGTTTGCTCGATATGCTTTTTATTCCATGATCGCAGGGGCTCAGTCGTACAGCCAATCTTTGACGCTATGGTTTGAATGGCTGACCATGTGGATGGTTAGGCGCCTGCCACTGCTATCAGCATACGAACGGTGCGTTCTTTAATCTCAGGAGCGTAAGTTTGTCTTTTCATTGTCGTATTCTTTCAGAATGTTTAGTCTCCGACAATCCCGAAGAAGTTCATTAAAGAAATTAACAATAATTAGAAGTTTGAATCGTTAAAACGCGATATATCTATAGGAGGTAATCTACTTTTGAGACTTTTATTCTCCAAGTTCAATTGTATAATCAAATACTCAGCCTCAAGTACTCTTGATAAAGCATTATCTCGTTGAGCAGTTAGTGTTTCAATTCGTTTCCGCAAATCTCTATTATTTGAACGTTGTCCAAGCATTACTTGCCTCTGTGAACGCTCAGTTTTAACTTCCTTATGAGCTTCTAGCCACTTTTGAATTTCATGTACTAATTCTGGATAACGAGAGCGGCGTAGTGCTGAAGGATCTACACCTGCTTCTTTTGCCACGTTATTCTGACTAAGAGAAGTACCTTTTGGCAAGAGCTCTGGTTTATTCTTCTTTAAGCGCTCAAATGCACTCCGAAACTTAATTTCAGCTTTGCTTAATTTACGGCTTTCGAATATTTTCGATGACATTGATTGCTCTCTCAGACGATTCCAGTTGGGCATTTAAAGATTCATGCAATAGTGAACCCTGCTCTACATTTCCAATTTGAATACTAACTATTTCATTGAAACTCTTAATCCTAGATAATTTTCTTGTGTCTAAAAGTATAGATTCACAGGGAAGTTTATTATCATGTCCCATACATGAACTAATATTATTAATACCTCCATAAGGGCATGAAGGACCAGACTTAACACAACCTCCAAGAAGGGTTTGCCGGTACTTTATATCCCCATTCTTGGCAGCGTTGAGCAACTGCTTGTGGTCTTTTTCCGTTATTTTGTGCAATATTTGGTTTTTACGTTTTTCACCATGAGGTGAAATATGATCATCCGACTGTAATTCTTCGAATTCTCTTACTATTAATTTATACATCTCACTAAGGTATGTATTACGAGCATGTTCGTTAAGCGGTTCTTTTAATCGATAATAGTTTTTTCCATAGTACTGACTCATTGCTCTACTAGCATGCTTTAATTGATATTGTAGCGAAGTATCCGTTACAAGACCACTTGCAAGCATATTAACAGCTCCAGTTCTTCTCAGCTGATGCCAAGCTAAAGGCCACACCTTCCCAATGGCAAACTTTTCGGTATTGAGACCAGATGTTAAACGATTCGCTATTTCTAAATCGTTCTTAGTGATTTGTAACTCAGAAGTATCAAAAAGCTTAGGCCACATTGCTATGGCTTCATTGTATGAGAACATTTTTTTATACCTACCATTGGGTTGAGATCTAGGCGAGTTATCACTCCAAGGTTCATGTACAAAAGACTGTAAAACGGGGTTATCAATATCTTCTTTACTCAAGATTAGATGAGGATTTTCCTTGGCTGACTTCAACCTCAGCTGTGCGATTAACTCCATCACTTCAATAGCAACTTTAACAGTTGGTGGCACTATCCATCTAGCATTGTCATCCTTTATAGTTTTTGTCGTTACACCTCTAAGAATATGTACCTCATCACCAAAATCATCTTTTTCCGTTTCATAACAATTAGCCCGTAGTCTGCTACCTTCCTGAATTCGCATTAATGAGAAATTTAAAACATATGCTAAACCAACGACACTCATTAAGCTAAAATACCTTGAAAAACTTCTCATGTTAACTTTTTCATTTACCCATTTTTCTATTAAGTCATGAATACCGTAACGTTTAGCTATCACGGAAAAACTTTCATAATAAATTTTACCTGATCTATTTTTAACTGAAGCCATGGCTTTATGAAAAGGACGGTGATCTCTAGGTATAGGAAACGCATCTGATAAGCTTCCACCAGCATTATGTGCATATAGTTCTAGGCAGAAATTATAGCAACTTATGATTTCTTGTTTATGATTTAAGAAATCTTGCAAGCATTCTTGTAACCTTAGAACTTGATAATTCCATATTCTTGGAGGAATATAAGCTGTCTGCGTTTTTTCTGAACTGTTTATGTTTGCATTCAATAAATTGATCCCTTTTTCATTGATTAAAACAAATCCTAAATGCTCTCTCGCTAAAAGCAATTTAACTAAGCATGGTATTAACGCCTCTTTTCTCGTTGCATATTTAGTTATTACCTCATCCATAACTATTGGAAAATTACAGAGCTCTGTAGCTAAAATTCCATGTTCTGTACAAATGTAAAAAATAGCTCTTATCAACTGGAACTTTCTCATCAAAGACTTTGCTGTACTCACAGCATCGGGTCCCCATAGCCACCATGCAGTAATTTGACGCAAAATAGCCGCATTTTCTGGACTGACAGCTTTACCTCTTCCAGGTCCATCACCAAAATATATACTTGCAGTATGTCCATTCCAAACTGTGAGATTCCATCTAACATCGCCGTATAGTGATAATGGGTTACCCTCTAAGTCTAGAGTTACAGGAAAATCTTTCTTTGGTGGCCAACAATTCGGCTTAAAGTTTGGAGCATTTTGTTGTCCAAGAGTAGATTTGACTTGCAAACCTGGTAGTTGCTCTAAATTCATATCAGTACTTCTAATAATTGTATGTGACCATCCCAAAGAGTGTGATATCTTCCAGCACGTATAGAACTTTCAGCATCCTTAACCCATTTTTGTTGAATATCATTTTCTTCAGATATAAATTTTAGTTTTTCCATAATTCGATCAAGTACTCGATAACTGGGGTGAACCTCTTCTTTTTCAGAAGTATGATAATAGCTAATTTCTAATTTTTTAAAAAAAGCATGAGAAGTAAGTTTTAAGCAATAGTCAAAGCTCATAACATCTCTATGTTTATCGCAAAATAAGCAACCATCAGAGCTAATACAGTCTGGCTCAGGAGAGTTCACTAAAAAATCATTAATAGGTTTTGGTTGATGACCTTTCGTACATAATCCAGGGCCAGGTGATGAGAGAAGCACTTCAGTTTGAGTATGATATTTGATAATTTCTTGAGTTATTGACTCATAATGCGGCTTTTCATAGTGTTTTGATAATATATATTTACTATGCGACATCTCTGCCGCAACAAGCTCTACATCCTGAGAGCGTCTTAACAGCCAATTGATACGATTAGTACGTAACAATCGAGGACCAAAAAAAGGTTTGTTTATTTTTTTTAACAACACTTTTGTTGTAGTAAAAGTTGTACCTGATCCTCTAGGTGGAACAATAGATCTACTAAAAAAAGGGAACAAGTGGTCACTAAAGTCGCTTAATCCAGCTTCATCAAGCCATTTTAAATAACGATTAAAATGCTTGCGATAACTTTTAAAGCATCGAAAAACAACATCTCCTTGACGACGATTTTTATATACTCGAAAAACATCAAGATTTTCACCATTCGTTTGCCATCTATAACTATTTTTTTCCATCTGTATAGCTTGAGATAGGTTTACTCCAGTCTGTGCAATAAATATTAGTAACTCACATTCAACCCGTAACTTTATAATAGAATATCGTTTATACTTATCTAGTAAATGTTCTTCATCGGGCATAGCTTGGCGATTTTTTAACGCTGATCTCAAAAGACCTTTTTTAGTTATGGTTGACAAATCTAAATCAGGTTGATGTAGATGACCTACTATTTTGATTTTTATTTCATCATCAACAGCTATTCTTATAGGTAATTCTCCTCTAATAGTTTTGACATCCAAAGTATTACATATTGATGTTAAAATATTTCCAAATTCAAATAATTGACTTGTATTTAACTTATCGGTAGGTTTGCCTAAAGACTCTATTCTAGAACCTGGTCTTTTCATACGTGTCAAACACATAATACTTTTTCCTGGCTTTGGACCACATACTTTAGTTGCCTTAGCAATTAAATTAGCAATCTTGGTAGCAAGCTTATATGCAGTGAATGCCTTAATTTCTTTTTTTACATATGCTCTTTCCAGCAAGTACTCAGTCCATAGATAGAAAGTACTAAGAATATTTTCATGTGTCATTGGCTGTGAATTTTTGTCTGCCCACACATATATTTTTCTTAAATCCTCAAGACAGGATATGATAGTTTTTTGAGACTTACCTTGTACAATAAACGTTGTCAAAGCCTCATGAAAATCATAAATCAATGGTAACCTCTCCATATCTATCAATCCAAAATCGCCTTTATCAATACCCTCACTGATATACTTTCGTGGACTTTTAGCTGCACCCACGTATAAAAAAATTCCTAAATCCCATGGAGTTCCATGCGTGCCTATTAGTAATTTTGGAAATGTGAGATCATGCTTAGTCATCTTTATCAATCCCCCCTAAACCCATGAACAAATTAGTAAAAGCGTCTGCTGTGTCTGACATTGCTTCTTTCGACTCTATAAATTTAATATATTGCATAGTGGTACTTTCATTTTTATGAAGGCAAGCTTCTCTTACAAATTGAATAGATTCGTCAACTGTCATAAAATTTAATGCTACTTTCATTAACTCAGTAGCAAATGTGGCGCGCGTTCTATGAAAATGAAATCCTCTGAATACTGTTAGGCCTTCTTTTTTACCTTTAGAACGTAGACGCGACATTTCTACATTAACAGCTCGACTGTCATCGCCATTGTAAGAGTTACCATATCTAGTTAAGAAAAGTAGGTTTTGATTTTCTAAGCTTGCTAGAGCTTGCCTTTTGAGGCGTCTGGTACTTGTAGAGTAATTTTTCAAACTGCTGAGCAAATCTTGAGGTATTAAGACTTTTCCTGTAACACTAAATTTCGTGGCTACAGGTGGCCTAGCTCCTGGACCAACAGATAACTGTTTCCACCCAGTGTTAACCATATGAGTAGCATTCTCCAATGTACCTACTTTTAAATCTGTGATTGAGCCCAAACGTAGACCTGTAAAGAAACCTATCTTCAACATTAACTCCAATTCTTGTGAAGCGGAGGTATTAGCAAGATTAATTATTTTCTTGATAGCGGCTAATGAAACAGGTAAAAGGCCATCTTCAAGCTGTAGAGAGCTTATAATTTTTCGGTTAGGTATAGCTAAATCTGTACTTACTATTCTCAAAGTATGCTCTAAACCAAAAGACGTTTTAATTTTCACTTTAAAAAATCGTTCTTTCCACATAGGTCTTTCAGAGTCTATAAGGTTCATTTTATCCATCCACTTATAGAATCTGATAACTGTTGCCATTCTCTGAGATGTAGTGCTAGGAGCTATGTCACCATTATTTCTTGCATTTATCAGTGCTCCTCTAAAAAGGGTAAGGCATCTCTCACTTTCTCTTTCTGGAAAGTGTCGCCACGAAATTGATTCACTCTCTAGCCATTTTGCATATGCATAAATATGTGACATGCTTGAGCGAACAGTTTTTATATTTTTGGCTGATGTCGTAGATTGTTCTAGTGCCCATATGTTTGCTTCAGACCATGGCAAATTATTTTCCCATATGATCTGAGGTAGCTTTGGAATAGGATTTTTTCTAGATTTATTCCAACCTATCGAATCTACACCTAACTCTACCTTTTGATGTTGATAACGAATAAACTCAAGAGTTGCCATATTTGATATCCATACTATTATAGCTAGCCTTTACATAAACTGAGATGATTTAAAAAGTCAAAAAAAAGTCAAAAAAAATAGCGAAAAAACATCCTATTATGTTTACACATAAATAAGATGCTATTTCGCTAAAATTATTACCAATATATCG